>NZ_CP006867.1 GCF_001481685.1 Ignicoccus islandicus DSM 13165
ATGAGTATTTTTGACAAAGTAAGAAATCAAAGGAACAAAATAATATTGAATAAAGAGGTTCTCTCGCCTTCCTACGTTCCACCTCAGTTGATTCATAGAACACATAAAGAAGAGGAACTAGCGAAATACTTTCTTGACCTATTAGAAGAACCTGGAAAGAATTACTCATATGCTATAATAAGTGGACCTCAAGGCGTAGGAAAAACCCATCTAGCCTTACATTTCTACAACGAGCTTAAGGAGGCGTTCAAGAAAGAGGTAGGAAAGGATTTATTGAGAGCTCATATAAATTGTTACTTAGGCTATAGGTCCCTCAGTCAGATACTTCGCGGAATAACGACCTCCATGAGGTTGGGGACACCCACACGGGGTATATCAAACACCGAAATGCTTGAGTACATCTTCAGAGCTCTTGATAAGAGCGATAAGTACCTCTTGGTAATCCTAGACGATTTCCAATATGCACTTTATAATGATAGAGATATAGCAAGATTCTTCGCAAGACTCGATGAGAGATTTAGTTCACGTGAACAACGTATACATGTCATAATCATTGTAAATAGTATTAACACATTTCTGGCTTACGCAAATGATGAGAAATTGAAGAACTGGAAGAGGAAACACGTATATATGCCGCCTTACAGCCAAGCTGAACTCTTCGACATACTAAGAGATAGAAGAGATAGAGCCTTCTATCCAAACACAGTTCCGGATGAAATAATACTCGAAATCTCGAAATGGATAGGTGTTGATACAGGTAAGTCTCTTGGAGCGCACTCGGGCAGTGCCAGACTTGCCATAGAAACCTTGAAATTGAGTGCAGAGAGGGCAGAGAGCCTAGGAAAACAACAAGTTGATACAGAAGACCTAAGATACGCTTGGGCAGAGCTTAATAAACAAGGTGATTTGATGATAGTCTCTGAGTTGGTTGAAAGGCTTAACGATCATGAATTGTTGTTCTTGTATTCCTTAGCCAGTGTTCTCGAGGTTACAGGTGAAAGCTATGTTAGAATAGGTAAGGTAGAAGAAGAATACAGAATGTTATGTGAAACTCTTGGAATAGAACCTAGAAAACACACTCAGATCTACGAGTATGCGAGACGACTCTCCAATCTAGGAATAATAAGGCGTGAGAATCCAACTAAAGGAATGAGAGGAAGGAGCACATTATTATCAATAGAGTTTCCACTTACTCCATTTAAAGAAAAATTGATCCAAGTTCTGAGGAGGAGAAACTATGAGCTCTAAGTTGTTTAGGAGACCTACCGTCGTGAGAGCAATTCTACTACTTCAAGAAGAAGGAGAACTGAATCTCAATGCCCTTGCTAAACGCCTTGGAACTAATAGACATCGGCTAAAGAAGTATCTAGATGAGCTAAGTGAATATGGAATCGTTGAAAAAACCTCTAATACACCAGCCGTATATAAGCTAAAAGTAAGTATGGAGGAAATTTTGAAAGTTAGTTCAAGAGAGATGTATTGATTAGAAGTAATCCGTATACCTTATACATCCAGGTTTCTCCTCATAAACTAATCCATCTCTCTTGAATACGCTCAATGCTTCCTCAACTACTTCGGGACCAAGTCCCTTCTTGCGAGCTACTTCAACTACTTCCTTTATTGGTACACATCCGCTCCTCTCCTTGCTCAAGTCCCTTATTATCCTCCCAACGGTCGATATCTTCGCCGTCTTCGACAGCGACCTTCCAGTAAATATCACGTCTATGTCGATCTTCCCCGTTTCCACGTCTATTCCAACTGTCTCTAAGAACGCCAGCATGAGCCTTATCGCCTCTACGGCATCTTCAACCAGCACCGCGTTCCTCAAGGCCATTCTAGCATGAGCCTCGCTCATCCTTACCAAGGCCTCCAACTGCCTAGCGGTAATCGGCACGCTCATGTCTTGAGAGTTGGATGCCTTAGACCTCAAATCAACGAAGAACTCCTCTATGACCCTCTTCGCTTCGTCCGTAAGCTTCGGAACGACGTTCCTCTTCGCGTAAACTATGTACTTCTTGAGCAGGTCGAGGGGTATTTCCGGCCTTACTTTCTCGGCCTCCTTGTGGACGTTCAGTATGTACCTAACCAGCCTCCTGTCCCTAGCTGGCTCCGGGGTGTCCCGCAACACGAAGATCAAGTCGAACCTCGAGAGTATGCTGGGAGGCAAGTTGATGTTCTCGGAAACCGTTCTGTTGGGCAAGTACCTACCGTACCTGGGGTTCCCTGCCGCTAGGACGGAGCACCTCGCGTTGAGCTTGGCCACTATTCCCGCCTTAGCTATTGACACGGTCTGCTGTTCCATTGCCTCGTGTATTGCCACCCTGTCCTCGTCCCTCATCTTGTCTATCTCGTCTATTACCGCTATTCCCCCGTCAGCTATTACCAGAGCGCCGGCCTCCAAGTAGAACTCGCCGGTCAGCTTGTCCCTAACTACTGCGGCGGTTAGACCGGCGGCAGTAGAGCCCTTTCCGGTAGTGTAAACGCTCCTCGGGGCGACCCTAGCGGCGTACTGGAGCAGCTGGGACTTGGCAGTACCGGGATCTCCTATTATCAGCACGTGGATGTCTCCCCTTATTCTAGTCCCGTCCTCTAACAGCTTCGGTACTCCGCCGAAGAGCAGTAGCGCTATCGCTTCCTTTATGTCCCAATGGCCGTATATGGAAGGGGCTATGCTCATAACTATCCTCTTATGTATCCACGGGTCCTTCGAAAGCGCCTTGATCTTCTCGACGTCCTCCTCCGTGAGGGACACGTCTTCCAAGATCTTCTGGGAAACCTCTATGTTATTGGCGTATATTCTGATTGTAAATATGGTGGACGAGCCCTTCCTAGGGAGCTTGTCCGGCTTGGCCTCGGCTATGCCTATTACCGTTACCTTATCTCCCGGCCTGGCCACGTCAACCAAGTCGTCCTCCACTATCACCTCTATGCTCCTAGGGAGCTGACCGGCCGGCAGCTCTTCGGGCTTCTCTTGAACTACCATCAGCTGCCAGTTCACGTATTCGTTGTCAGGGTGGTCGCTTAGGAAAGTGAAGGGCCCGCTCCTCTTGGGACACTCCTCGTTGGGGCATTGAAGGGGAGGCTTTAGGTAAATGTCGTCTTGGGGGACGGGGAACACCGTTCCGCAGGCCTCGCATCTGAAGTAAGCCTTCTTTATCCTCTCCTTAACTTGGGTGGTCCTAACTAGAATGCCTTCGAACATTATGAGCTTGGATATGTGGACGTCCCTTATTTCCCTTAATCTAACCTTTTCGTCCAAATTGGTGAAGCGGAGGTTGACCTTGTAGGGCGAGCCGTTGTAGAACGAGGCTAGCTCTTCCAGTACCCTCTCTAGCCTCGGTATCACCTCCTTGGGCTTCTCTATTACAGCTCTGGCCAGCTCCGTGTTGAACTCTATCAAGTCGGCGAAGTCCACCACTAGGCTCTTCTTCTTTTCCAGCACGATCTTCTTTAGGTTCTCCTTATACTTCGCTTTCCCCGCCTCGTCCTCGTAGGTCTCAATGAACTCTCGGAAAACGTCCTCTAAGGACTCCTCTTCCTTTAGTATTACTTCACTCATGTGCTTTCACCATTTCTTGGGAGAACTTTATCGAACCATTGTTTCAAGGATTCGCTTAATACATTACTCAGTATAACTTCTTCCGGAGTTAACCTTTCTATAATTTCGACACTTAGTTCCTTTTCAGATAAAAGGTACCTAAATAGCTTCATTATCCGGATTTCTGTTAGCTCCTCGAGATCGTTCTTTATTCTGATAGCTTTATTTAATATGTTCGTGATGTTCTCTATTTCGCCTAATTTGAGAGCATCTATGTTATCAATAACGTCCATAACTACTTGTTTTACAACTTTATAGAAATTAGATGGAAGCTTGACTGGATATGGACTTTCTTTGTGCTTGTTCTCTAAGAACTTAAATTTACTCACTTCTTTTGCTGCACGAAAGACATCAACCTCATTTAAGATCTTAGCATATCCGCGTTGGACTAAGTACTGTGCTAACCATCTAGGTACGTCTATTTCCGTCCCAGCACCGAGCCTCAGTATCTCTTCACCATCAAACACGGAACCTACTTCCTTTAGGACAGCAACCCTAACTTTCTCCTCTAAGAATAGTTGATCTTCCAAATCTAGAGACAATCTTAGCTTCAATTTCGGCCCATATTGACTGTAGTAGACTAGCTAGGTTATGAATCGTCGATCCTATCCTATAGTACATGCAATTTTCATTGTATAGAAGTAAGAGGTACTACTATTATAGCTGTTATCTTTTTACATACCATTAAGATGTTTCAGAAGATCAGCGGAGTTCATTTTTAAGAAATTTGCCTCTAGGGAATTTTAATCAAGGAAGGTACTACGGGTAGAAGTAGGTAATACAGAATGTCTAGCGCTTACGATCTTTTATGGGCAGAAAAGTACAGGCCTAAGAGCCTAGACGAAATCGTCGATCAAGAAGAAGTCGTTGCTCGTTTAAAGAAATTCGTTGAAGAAAAAAACATCCCTCACATGCTATTTGCAGGACCGCCTGGAACTGGTAAAACTACGGCCGCACTGGCATTAGCCCATGACCTCTATGGCGATAATTATCGCCAATATCTAATGGAACTTAACGCAAGTGATGAAAGAGGTATTGACGTTATTAGGACTAAGGTAAAGGAATTTGCACGTTCCAGAACGCCCCCAGATATTCCTTTCAAAATAGTCTTATTGGACGAAGCCGACAACATGACTGCCGATGCCCAGCAAGCTCTTAGAAGACTCATGGAAACCTTCTCTGCTACAACGCGTTTTATACTCATTGCGAACTTCCCGAGCAAGATTATCGAGCCTATTCAATCGAGGTGTGCTTACTTTAGGTTCAAACCTCTACCAAAGGACAAGGTTGTTGAAAGACTTATGTACATCTGCAAAAACGAAAACGTAAGATGCGAAAAAGAGGCACTGGAGGAAATATACCATATATCGGAAGGTGACATGAGAAGAGCAATAAACATTCTCCAAGCAGCGGCAGCCTTAGGGGAAGTAACCCGCGATAACGTTTATAAGGCAATAGGCTACGCCCATCCCGAGAAGATAAGAGATGTTTTAATGAAAGCTATATCTGGTGACTTTACTGGTGCAGCAAACGCTCTAAGGGAGATAATGATAGAATACGGCTTGTCGGGAGTAGATATAATTAAAGCTATCCACCGAGAGATAATGGGTAATAAAATCCCATTGGATGAGAGACTCAAGGTCTTAATTGCTGACTACGCTGGCGAAGTGCAATTTAGAATGGTCGAAGGCGCCGATGATGAAATACAGCTCTGGGCCTTTTTAGCTAAGTTAGCCCTCTTAGGTCCTAAGTTTAAGAGGAGGAGTTAAGCGATATGGGGAACAAGTTACCTTGGATAATAAAGTATCGTCCCAAGTCCATTGAAGAAGTAGTTGACCAAGAAAAAGCTAAAGAAGTACTTATACCATGGATTCAGAAATGGCTCCAAGGAAGTATACCAGACAAGAAGGCAGCGTTACTTTGGGGTCCTCCAGGTACGGGAAAGACGAGCCTGGTTGAAGCGATAGCAAATGAATACAATTTAGAGAAAATAGAATTAAACGCAAGCGACTTCAGACGTAAAAGTGATATAGAAAGAATAGCTATTGTAGCAGCTACTAAGAAACCCTTACCCCCCAAAAGAGGAAGAATAGTGTTATTGGACGAAGTAGATGGGTTGTCCCCAAGGGGAGATGAGGGGGCGATTACAGCAATTCTAGAGCTAGTAAAGAAAGCTAGGAACCCTGTGATCATGACAGCCAATGATCCTTGGGGTCAGCATCTGAGACCCCTTCGAGACGTGTGTCTACTAGTGGAGTTTAAGAGAATACCGAAAACGAAGGCACTCCCATACCTCATGAAGATATGTGAAGCTGAAGGTATATTTTGCGAGAAGGAAGCACTTTCATATATATGGGAGAAAAATAGAGGTGACTTGAGAGCTTGTATAAACGATATGCAGTCAATAGCAGAGGCATTCGGTAAAATAACCTTAGAGCTAGTCAAGACAATGATAGTTGAACGTGATAGAGAGTTAACCCCATGGGAAATGCTCCAAGCACTCTTTTATGCGAAGTATGCATGGCAAGCGAAGAAGGCAATTACGAGCGTTGATTTGGACTATGACACACTATTTCTCTGGATCGCTGAGAACGTTCCTAGACAGTACGGAGATGATCCCGAAGATTTGTGGCGCGGTGTAGAGGCCTTATCTAGAGCAGACGTGTACTATGGAAGGATAAAGAGGAAACTCCAGTGGAACTTACTGCCTTATTTCTTTGAGGCCCTAGGGCCTGGAGTTGCTCTAGCTAAGGAGAAATATCATCGCAGAGCCAAATGGAGCTACCCAGAAAAACTCGTTTTATTAGCACGAACTAAAGAAGAAAGGAGAATTAGAGAGGAGCTGGCATCGTTGCTTTCACGCACTGAGCACGTTTCGAAAAACTATGTTAAAGCTGAGCTCATACCTCTCCTCAAGTTCATTGCAGAAAAAAATCCTTCGTACTTCGCAAAACTTGCCTTGGGTCTCCGTCTGACGGACGAGATGATAAAGTACTTATCAAGAAAGAATTATAAACTAATAATTGAATACAAAGAGAAGTTATTAAAGGAGCTTGAAGAAACAACTAAGTCTCGTAAGTCACAGGAGACGCGAGGAAAAGTTGATGAAAGCGAGTCAAAGACTCCTTTAAAAGAAACGGCTTCGGGTGAACGCAAGGAAACAGGTAAGGAATCGAAAGGAAAGAAATCAGATAAATCAAAGAAATCGAAGACTGGTGGTCTAAGTTTGTTAGACTTCATAAGGAAAGATTGAGATCTTTTGCGCTTTCTTCGTATCTCTCTATAAGAGCTTTTTCCTTCTCTTCGATTTTCTCAATCATACCCCAATCGACCTCATGTATGAAGTACTTTTCCGCTTTCGATATTACCTTCAACTTGGATTTGTGATGTTCATAGAGCTTTCTCGCAAGCCCTTCAAATAGTTTTCTCTTACATTCACCACATAGTATTTGACCTGACCTACACTTTTCTTTCCATTCTAGAGCCTCGTGGGGAGTTAAAACGAAGGTTTCGAGCCACTTAAATACAATGCACTTATCCGGGTTACCACCCTTTTCTCTTTGCTCTTTTATTGTTGGCTGACCTCCGGTAAGGGCCCTCCATATTTTGCTCTTTATTTGATATGGATCGTCATCGATGAAAATGGCTGTTTCCGGTTTACTTGCACTCATTGGTTCCCCGGTTAATCCGGGTAAGTACTTACTGTGGATTGCGGCTGGCTTTGGAAGCTTTATGCGTTCCGCAATGTCCCTACTTAGTCTTATATAAGGGTCTTGATCGATCGCTATTGGAACCAAGCTTCTAAATCCCTTCTTCCATGTCGGGTATAATATGTGTGCAGCTTGGATGCACGAATAGAAATACTTACCAGGGTTATCGCTATCGCTGAAACCAAACACAGCTTTAACTTCGTTTAAGGTCACATGTCGCGATAATGTAATTGCCAATTGATAAACGTCCAAGAGTTTTGATGATATAAAGAAATTTGTATCTCTTTCATCGAACCCAAGAGCGGCAATGTCGAGCGCATTATCGTACGCGTAATAAAGGGAATCCTTAAGAGTATTTACCTTCCTAAAAACGTATTTTTCGTCATCGCTAAGTGGTATAAAGACTGGAACTTTGAACGTATCTTGTAACCACTTGACGAACTCGAATATCAACAAATGACCTAGGTGAAGTGCATTCGATGGACCTCGACCCGTTAGTATAGCGAACTTTTCTCCCTTCTTCCATTGAGCTATGAGTTTATCGAAATCTCTATGCGCAAATATATATCCTATTTCGAGCAACTTATGGGTACTAGGAAGCTCTTTCAGTAACTCTTTCGATATTTTCGATACACCAAAAATCTCAACCAATCGATCGTAATCGGTTATCTTTTCTAAAGCATTAGCATTTGGCATAATTCGTGCTCCCAGTAGGCTAAACTGTAAGTGGAGGTTATGTAATGAATTGATATAGTTTCGGTACCGGGCTGTAGTACCCTCATCCTTCGGGGGAGGTTCGATCTCGTCATTAACCAGTTGAAGAAATTCTTACTCTATTCTTGCAACTTTTCCCAATGCTTGACCCGGTAGATTGGGTTTGAAAACGGCTATCGCGACACCCTTTCTACCGTGGAGCCTTAGTACCTTGCCTACGTATTTGTTCCCTTTACTATCTTCATATATTATTCTTTTACCTAGAGCCATTTTGGCATCGTTAACGCTTGGAAACCTTACGAGTACTTGGTGTACGTTTTGATCGTTAGATCCCCTTCTATACGATGTAATTATGGCTTCCATTCTTCCTCCCCTGTTGCGTGGAATGCATAGGGGCTTATATTTTGGTTCTTCCCCTCATCAGGTAAAAAAGCACGGGGAGGGGTATTTTTCCAATATCTTTTTATAAGGCTCTCTTGAACCTAATAAGTTTTACGGTGGAATGAATGGAGATGCAAATGGACCTACTCGTCGAATATACTATAAGACTTGCTACTCATATGAGAATTAGGGATGAACTAAATAATCTTGATTACGCTCAAAAGGAAGTAGCGGAGAAGGTAGCGAAATTGATAGTAAGTGAAAAGAGAGGATTGAAATATTGTTCTATTTGCGCCAAAGGACCTTATACAAAGAGAGGACTATACCTTCACTTCATGCGTGTCCATAAGGATGATGTAAAGGCATTGCTCCTTCAAGAACTCGAAATGTTACCCCGAAATGAAGAAAGTGAAACTGTGAAAAATTCGATAGAAGTAGCAAGGGAAGGAGTTGAAGCTTGATAGCCTCTGATGTTCTAACTTGTAAAGCAAATCCGAGCTCATTAATCGAAAAACTAGGGAGATTGTTGGAAACAGAAATAGAGTTCCTCGAGGACGAAACAACGAAGATAATACAAAGCAATAACGGTAAGGAACAGCTACTGGAATTCAGATGCACTGCCAAAGTCATTGAGATATATTTATCTACTAAACTGGGACTAGGAGTATGGAAAGAGGTATTAGGTGAAGAGATCACTTCGACCTTTGAATGCATTGGAGAAGGCTACGTTTCAATAGCCCGAAGCCACGTTTCACCTCTCCTAGTAGTTACAATAAGTGGCAACAAGGGGTGGTTTGAAGGCTACGTCTCGCCAAAAGGACGAAAAGTTAAAGGGACATGTCCATTCCCTATCTTGACTGAACTGGCAATTCGAACGGGGATCAAGCTCGACATTTGACTATGTTTCTGATCATAAGGTACGCATCTTCACCCCAGGGGTAATAATTCTTTAGTAAGTCAACTTTTTTAAAACCATTTGCTTCATAGAATTTAATAGCTCTTTGATTAGCTACACTCACTTCGAGTACAATACAATCGATACCTTTCTCACATGCTATCTCAACTATTCTTTCAAGCATTGCTTTTCCTATTCCAATTCCTTGAAATTTGGGATCTACTGCTATATTCAAGAGGTGTATGCAACGCTTTCCTCTCTTTACTTCGACTGCTGAAAAAGCATATCCAACTATCTCATCGCCAATGAGTGCAACAATGCTCGTGTCATAGTGTAGTATTATATGACTTAGCAAAACTTGAGGTGGATATGGGTGATCGAAGGACCTTTTTTCTATTTCGTATATCCTTTGAAGGTCTAAAATTGATGGTCTTCTGAGTTTGAGGCTTAGGGACGTCCTTTCTCACCCTACTATAACTATGTTATCGGGGGAGTACCCCATTTCTTCCAATATTTCCTTTACTCGATTCCGATGATCGCCTTGCAGTTCTATTCGTCCATTTTTCACTGTCCCGCCGGTCGCTAGCTTACTCTTTAGTTCTTTTGCTAGTTTCTTAAGTCTGGTTTCGTCCATTTTGAGTCCTTCAATTATTGTAACTTCTCTCCCCCATTTCCTTTTCTCTAGTCTTATTCTGATTAGTTCCTCTTGTTCGAGCATTAACTGTTCACATAGTTCTGGGGGCAGGCCACCGCATACTGAGGGATCTAGCATAGTCATTTCCAGCCCTTCATGAACCCTATGTACTATTGTACTTTATAAACTCTTTTCTGAATGTTGTTTCGGGTTCAACGATGAGCGTTGTCTATAAATGTGCCAGATGTGGGAAAACAGTCACACCCGATGAGTTAGAGAGAATGAGAATGGGTGTTAAGTGCCCGTATTGCTATTATAAGGTCTTGTACAAGATCCGTACGAAGGGTACCGTCTACGTCAAAGCTATATAGGGATGAATGGGTCCTCGAATGCTGAAGTACGTGATGAATGTAGCCCGCATGACCTTAGGAGGTAATAATAATTATGCGCTTGCATACATTAGGAACTGGCCCAGCTTCCGGGTGGCCATCCTACGGTGTTCCTAAAAATAAATTGAGAAGGCCTAGTACGTACCTCGTGGAATGTGGAAACGACGCAATATTTATCGATACCGGATCAATAGAAGCGGTCATTGAAGGCATCAGGAGAGTAAGGAAAGTGAGTACCGTATTAATTTCTCATGCACATCTCGATCACTGGTCTGGAATAAACAATCTTCGTTGGGGACCTAAGGTACCAGTCTATCTAACAAAGGAAACGCTAGAACATCGTTATTTTTCTGAAATACGAGAAGCACCTTTCTCCTTAGTCCTAAATACGGTTGAACCCTTTAGGGAATTTGAAGTCGGTAACGTTAAAATAACGCCATTCCCATTGTTGCATATCGAAGGAACGGTAGGCTTCCTCATTAAGTGTCACGATGTGAACCTAGCTTACGCCCTTGACACGAAGGGTCTACCTAAAGAGACAATAAATTTCTTAGTTGAAAACGAAACCAAATATCTAATAATAGATAGTTCACTAAGACCGGGCGAAGACGGTAACCACAATTCTTATTTGGATGCAATAACTATAGCTAAGGAAATAGGGGCACAACTAACCTTCCTCGTCCACCTCCTCCCTCATTTAACGGAAAACGAAATTATCGAGGCAGCCAATAATTACGGCGTGCTCATTAGAATACCAGATGACGGAGAAACGTTTCAACTTACATAACGCAATAAACTATAAGGACAAATGAGCTAACGTAGTCTAACGGTAAGGTGACTAAAATTGCCTTATACGTGTATTTCTATTGAAGAGACATTTCCTGCGGCGCATTACACAAACCCAAGGCTTTCACCAGCAGGCACTCTTCACGGCCATAACTGGAAGGTGAAAGTTACTGTTTGCAAGGAAGGGAAAAGTGGATGGGTAATAGATGCCGTTAAACTAAGAGAGCTAGTAAGTGAAATCGTTGATCCCTTCCGCTTCAGCTTAATCGTACCAGAACAAGACGCGAGGTTATGGTTACAACGAAACGGACTACGAGATATGATAGAGGAAAACATTGGTGTGAAAGTTAGAATTGCTGTATTGCCATATCCCCTTGTTTCAGCAGAGACAATGGCCCATTACGTTCACAGTCGCTTAAGCGAGGAATTAACAGTAGATTGCTTGAAAGTGGAAGTCGAGGAATCCCCTGGCGAGGTAGCGACGTACGACGAATGTATATGAGGTTAATGAAAACATTGCCGAAGATAGTAGTTTTAGGGACCTCGGCTGCAACCCCGAAACCAAAGAGACATCTTTCATCTTATTACTTTGAACATGAGGGAATCGGAATACTACTTGACGCTGGTGAAGGAACCCAATACCAACTAATGAGAGCGGGAATAAGGTTCTCAAAGATTAAGGTAGTTGTAATTAGTCACTTACATGGGGACCACGTCCTAGGTCTTCCGGGATTAATTGAAACAATGAGTATGGGAAGTCGTAGAGAGGAATTACAGATAATTGCTCCGAAAGGAATTCGCGAACTCTTGGAATGTTCCTTTAAGTACACTTACTTCAAACCCTCTTTCCCAATTTATATCTTTGAAATAGAGGAAAATGAAGAGTTTGAGATGAGCATTGGAAATTACGTAAGAGTAAAGGTATTTCCAGTAAATCATATAGTCCCGTCAATTGGTACGAAGATAACGGTTGGCGGAAAACGAAAAGTAATGAAAGAAAAGCTAGAAGAAATGGGAGTTCCGAAGCGACTCTGGGCGAAGATACAAAATTGTGAAGACGTTCACTTCCGCGGTCAACGTTTAAGCTGCGATGAGTTCACTATTCCCCCCAAAGAGCTTAAGATCGTTTACTCCGGAGATACGGCACCATGCACTAGGATCATCAATGAATCCGAAAACGCCGATGTGCTAATACATGAAGCTACTTTCACAAAGGAATTGAAAGATGAGGCAAATGAGAGAGGTCACTCAACTGCTATGGACGCAGCTATCGTAGCTTCAAAGGCAAAGGTCAAGATGCTGGTACTAACTCATTTTTCTGCAAGATATGAGAACTTGGGAAAATTCCTCGATGAGGCAAAACAGTTCTTTGAGAATACTTACTTAGCAAGCGAGTTCATGAAGATAATAGTAAAAAGAGATTAGTTGTTATTTATAAAGCCCCATACTCCACCACACATGACGAGAGGTGGTATGAGGATGAGCAAGCCCATGTATGTTAGATTTGAAGTTCCACCGGAGTTAGCTGAAAAGGCTTACGAAGCCCTTAGAAAAGCCAGAGAGACCGGAGGAAAGATAAAGAAAGGTACTAACGAAACTACTAAAGCAGTTGAAAAGGGTCAAGCCAAGCTAGTACTAATTGCAGAAGACGTAGATCCACCAGAGATAGTAGCCCACCTACCGTACCTATGCGATGAGAAGAAGATACCCTATGTATATGTGCCAAGTAAGAAGAAGTTGGGTGAGGCGGCTGGTATAGAAGTTCAAGCTGCCAGTGCAGCCATTATCGATCCAGCCGGCGCTAAGGACTTGGTAGAAGAAATAATAAAGGAAGTAAATGAGATAAGGGCTAAGAGTGGAGCCTAAGGGTAATTTCATGATTTTTATAATAGAGAAATTTGTCTCGGTTCAGGGGGAAGGCCTAAACGTAGGCACCCCAGCTCTCTTCATTAGATTAGCTCAATGTAATTTGCGTTGTCCTTGGTGCGATACAAAGTACAGCTGGAGGAAGGGTACTCCTATATCAATTGAGGACTTGGTAAACTACGTACTTGACGAGAACCTACCCCTTGTGGTATTGACCGGTGGAGAACCCTTAATTTATTCTTACGAAATCGCTGAATTTTTGAGGCGATTACGAGAAAGAGGTTATGAAGGTAAGGTTCAGATAGAAACGAATGGTACGATAGAACCTAGGCCCCTTAGGGGATTTGATAACTATGTTCTAAGCATAAGTCCGAAAGTCACTTGCGTTTACAAAGTATACTTTGTTAACCTAATAAAGAGAATTATTAATAATTATAACGTTTTGGAAATAAAAATAGTAGTATCCAATGATGATATCAAGTGCTTAAGGCAATTTATAGATGAATTAGGTGACGTCGAAGTTCCATTGATTGTTCAACCCTTGCATAGGCCTAATTCGAACTATGCAATGGATTCGAAAGCGATAGTAGAAGAGATTTTGTCGGATCCGTCTCTACGAAGAAAAGTTAGAGTAATACCTCAATTACATAAACTGATTGGAATTAAATAATTAACCAACGTAGAAAGTACACTCTTCACAATCGGCCTTAAACACGTCTCTAAAACTAGTTAGATTACCGGTAGTACTGAGAACTTTGAGAACTTCATTCGCCTTAACTGTTTCGCCTGCATATTTTCTCGTAGGTATATCTTTGGGGTCCGGAACTATACTTTTTGAGAAGTATATAGATACAGTGTAGCTAGAGTAGTCCCAACCAATTGAAGAATATATTGGGTAGACAACCACTGGTGCCGTTGTTCCTGAAGGTAAGAATTCGACTAGGTTATATACTTCTATTATCTCATCGCTATTGTTACAGATGTTATCTTTATAATCATTTAAGGTACCTTCAATGTTCTCCTTGTTACATTCAAACGTAGCAGCAGTCACATTGATTATCGTAGTCGAGTTCCTACATATTAGTAAAACGTTCGTCACGTTTTCGCCCTTCATGTTCTTTGGAACTAATGGAGAGTAGGTTACGTTTGTGATTGCGTATGTGAAATTGAGTGCTAAGGAGGAATTACCAACGTTCCATACGTTTCTAAGTAGCTCTGCCGTCTTGCTTCCCGTATTTATGCTAATTAGAGTGTTCCCGAGCGTCCCTGCTTTTAATCTGATATCGCTTAGCCACCACGAGCCTCCCTCGGTTTCTTGGACGCAAGCTACTGGAACTATGTCTTCTTTATTATCATTATCGAGGTCTACCTTAGCCTGAATTACTCCTAGCACCTTTACAGGGGGATTTAACGATATAATTACTTGTTCTTGTCTACTCTCGAGAGCTTGTGACTGCTTGTTCGTTGAAGAAAGTAGGTATGTTCCAAATAAGGCTGCTGCGCCTAGGAATAGGACTATTAGTATTAATATTTCAACTATATTGATTACGCCTTTTGTCATAGTCATCTCTTCACAATCCTCGAAGAAATTTGTAATATTGGTAATTAAAATTAAGGACCGTGAATTGCGAGCATTATTGGTAACGCTAAATTGACCTCGTTGGAAGTGGAGGTTGGAGGCCTTAAGTTAAAGCTACCCTTCATGCAAGCTTCAGGTATACTAGGAGGAAATCCCGAAGCTTTGGAAATAGTGGCTAAGGGTGACGTAGGTGCATTGGTAACTAAATCGATTACACCTAGACCTAGGAAGGGAAACGATCCACCTATAATAATTGAGACTGAATGCGGCTACGTTAATGCGGTAGGACTTTCCAATCCAGGCAAGGAGGCAATTCCCAAACTCGTAGATGTTGGGAAGAAATACGGTCTGCCAGTTATAGTATCTGTCGCTGGAACCAATGAGGAAGAGTTCGCTGAAGTTGCATGGATGGCGGAGGACTCGGGAGCTTCGGCAGTCGAACTGAACCTATCTTGTCCCCATGCTAAAGGTATGGGACTGGAAATTGGTATGGATTTGAGTTTAAGTTCGGAGATAGTCAGAACGGTAACTACAACTACGAAGATACCAGTTTTCGTGAAATTGGGATACATGGATTCGCTCGTCAATACGGCATCCAAACTACTAGAATTGGGCGTTGACGCACTAGTTTTGATAAATACGGTACGAGCCATGAAAGTTGATATATATGCACTAAAGCCCGTACTTACAAACAAAGTTGGAGGTCTTTCTGGAAGGGCAATCAAACCGATAGCTGTGAGAGCTATTTACGAAGTCTACAAGGAACTAAGGGCACCAATAATAGGAGTCGGGGGCATTAGCAAATGGCAAGATGTTGTCGAGTTCATGCTAGTAGGTGCAAGAGCAGTGCAAGTAGGTTCAGCGTTAATAGAGAAAGGTATCGAGGTGTTTAGCGAATTAAAGGCGGGATTATTGCACTGGATGCAAGAAATGGAATATAAAAACATAGATGAGTTCGTAGGGATTGCTGTGGATTGATATTTAAATGAGATACAGACGTTAGAAGTTTGGAGGATCGAACGCATGGCCCGCGTATATTTGCTTATTAAGACGAAGTCTGGCAAAGAAAATGAAGTTCATTCTCAGTTAAAGAATTTAGAATACGTAAAAATGGTAGACGTCGTAACTGGTCCAGTAGATGTAGTAGCAGTTTTCGAAGCAGATAACCTATCTAAAATTGAAAACGTCATACTCGAGAAGGTTCGAAAAATAGAAGGCGTTGACGAGACAACTACTCTAATATCGCTCACCGATTAGACCACACTCTTATTATACGTAAGGTATTTTTCATAACTTAACTAATTACGTTTATATAGAGATTTAAGAGAAGAGATAGGGCCAACGTCCCAATGCGTTTGTTAATTCCTTACGCCTCTACCTTTTCAATTATTGTTTTCTCGTAGTTGTCTTTGTCGTATATGGTTGTCACTCTGTAAACGTTGTTACCTATCTGCCATAGTTCCACGTCCTCGTTATCATCTGAGTAATCCTCAATCAAGATAGCATCCATTGGAATAACTACAACATATCTTTCATATACCTTTTCATAACTCAAATGAAGACCGGTTGTGCATATAACGGGGGCCCTTTCGCGAGTTGAAAGCATTATTCCCTCCAATATGCCATATGCTTCCTTTTTTCTACTCAAACAACTCATAAGCCTCTCTCTTGGTACGTTGTTATCCATCATCTCTTCGACAACAAAGACGAAGGGCTCATCAACCATTTTCACGTACCACCTCGTCACCTAATCGAACTACTCAAAATAAGCTCAAGCGGTATAGCTCTTAAGTTAATTGCCTTATTTCTTCACACCGAACTTCCTTTGGAAGCTAACAATGCTGTCCATAAGCCACACGTCAATGAAACCTCTGGCCATCTCGTCGCTAGGGAACCACTCGCTTTCGTAACTACTTAATGCTCTATCGTATATTGCGTAGGGACTCCTTCTACCTACAACTCTGAAGGAACCTTTGACTATCTTCGCTTTTACTTCGCCAGATACGTTTTCGTTCATTTTTCTGAATATTTCATCTAATTCTATTCTTAGTGGATCATACCATAGACCTTCGTAGACCATTTCGGCCCAAAGGTCTTCCAACTGTTTCTTCATTCTATATTCTCTCTTACTTAACACTAATTTCTCCAAGTCTTTCTTTGCGTTTATTATTGATAGAGCAGCTGGAGCCTCGTAGACCTCTCTACTCTTTAATCCAACTACTCTGTTTTCCATATGGTCTATTATTCCGTATCCATACTTCCCTACAAGGGAATTTAAGAATCCTATTAGGTCTAAAAGTTCCATTCGTTCACCATTTACAGCAACCGGAAGTCCCTTATCGAATTCTATTACTAGCTCTAGTGGTTCAGAGGGAGCCATCTCTGGAGGTGTTACCCATTCGAACGCCTCTGGCGGCGGCTCGTTCCATGGGTCTTCTAGCTCGCCTCCTTCTATGCTCCTTGACCATAGATTTTCATCTATGCTGTACTTAGAGGACGACTCAGATATAGGAATGCCTTTCCTCTTAGCGAACTCCACTTCCTCCTTTCTATTCATTCCCCATATTCTTATTGGAGCTATTATCTTGATGTCCGGTGCAAGCGCTTTAAAGACGGCTTCGAACCTTATTTGATCGTTTCCCTTACTGGTGGAACCGTGAGCTACGGCATCGGCTCCTTCTTTCCTTGCTATTTCGACCACTTTTTCACCAATTAACGGTCTCGCCAATGCGGTGCCTAGTGGATACTTCCCTTCGTATAGGGCGTTTGCTAGTATAGCTTTACTTATGAAGTCATTCGCGAACTCTCTCTTAGCATCTATTAGATAGTGCTTACTAGCACCCGCCTTATAAGCTCTTTTCTCTATTTCTTTGAAATCTTCCTTTTGACCAACGTCTACGGTAACTGTTACTACTTCAGCTCCGAATTTCTCCTTAAGCCATGCAATTGCAACCGACGTATCGAGACCTCCAGAATAAGCTAATACGATCTTCGAAATATCTTCAACCATTATTTTGCCCTCTTCGAGGGATATTCAGAATAATAATAAATTTGACTTGGGATTTTTCGATGATAGTGTGTGTTGGACGATTACGTTTTTGCTTTAAATAGTTTTCGTGAAGTCTATGCCTATGTCGGGACAAGTAATTGGAAGTGATCTATAGAGAAGCATGCCCCTCATGCGGTGGTGATATCGAAAGGTCGAGACTCACTTACGGTCTATCGTGTGGATATTGTGACGGTAAAAGTGGTCTATTTGAATGGATGAGAAAGCTGGAAGAGGAGTACGAAAGATTTTCTGAATACTTAAAATCTGAGTATGGAATAGAACCCTCGGAAGTACAAAAAACGTGGATTAAGCTTTTGCTTAGTGGAGAAGACGTAGTTATCTCGGCACCTACTGGGATGGGTAAAAGTACTATACTGGGTGCGTATGCACAGTATGTCAAGAGGAAAGGTCTCAAAGTACTCTATATTGTACCTACTCGAAGCTTAATAACTCAAGTTGCGAACAGGGTTAGCGGAATAGAAGTTGTAACGTCTGCCAAAGTTATTAAGAATCCATCTGCCTACAAGGGATACGACGTTATTATAGTAGATGACGTTGATGCTGCCTTGAAATCAGAAAAGACTGTCGCAGCGCTTATGAAAATAGCCGGACTAGATGATGTGTACGAAGAAGCGCGAAGAGCGGCGAAGCTTTTAATCGAGGCCATGAACGGTAATGAACAAGCGCTCGAGGAATACGTTTCACTGAAGGCAAAACTTAGCAAATACAAACGTAAGAGTAGTCAACTAATCTTTTCCTCAGCAACCCATGGTAGACCCAGCCTGATCGCAAGGCTTATGTTGTCAGCTTTAGGAATAAGACCAGTTTTCATTCCTCCGTTACTTAGAGAAATAGATGACGTTAAACTCAAGGTCGAGTCTCTCGAAAAACAGTTACCAAGCTTAATAAGAAAGTTAATGGAAACCGGCTATGGAGGCATCGTCTTCGTCCATGAAGGAGGTCCAAAGGATGAAATACTTCGAATACTGAAGGAGAATGACATAAAGGCAAAAGAGGTCGGTTCAAGGTCAATAAAAGCTATTAAAGAGTTTGAGAAAGGAGAAATAGATGTATTGGTCGCATCGGCATCGAGGTATGGAGTGGTAGCTAGAGGTATTGATATGCCAGACAGATTGAGGTTCGCAATATTCATTGAACCTCCTCACAAGAAGTTAGAGTTAAGAAAGATGTTATCGAATCCTCTATTCATGCTTAGGATTCTAAAGAAGCTAGGTTTGGAACAAGAATTCCTCGAGCTAGGCAAGAAAGTCAAGAAACTTTCAAAAATCGAACTAAACCTTCTTCGGGAAAACCTTTCAGGAAATGACGTAAAGTTAAGGAGCGAGAGGCTCAAGGAGTTATCCGAGTTTATGAGGGAATTAATTAAAAAGGTAGAGCGTGAGTTAAGTAATACGAAAATAATAGATCCACCATTCATTATAAAGAATGGATCCGTAATAATATTGGATAAATCTACCTACTTACAAGCATCCGGTAGAACTTCTAGACTAACCTTTAAGGGATTCACGAAGGGCGTAAGCGTTATCTTATATAGCGATGAGGACGTCATGGAGGCCTTCGAGAAGCTGTTATCGGATATCACGACATTTGAAAGTGAGGTCAAGCCTCCTGAAGGATACAAAGAAGTCGATGCTGAAAGCGTACTGATGATAGTAGAATCCCCAACTAAGGCTAGAACTATTGCTAGGATCTTCGGCGGAGGTTCTTCAGTAAACCTCTTTGGTAGTAAGGTCTACACAACTGCAGTTAAACTTGACGACAAGGTTTATTTTCTTTATATTACAGCAAGCAAGGGCCACCTATTCGACCTTACATTAGATGACATAGGTCTTCATGGTGTAATGATAGAGGGGAACGAACTAATTCCCGTATATTCACCTATTAAGAGGTGTTTGGAATGCGGATATGCGTGGAGTGGAAGTCTGAACGTTTGTCCGAGATGCGGTTCAACGAAAATAGATAATTCAATCGAGCGCGTAAACTCGTTAAGGAAATTAGCCTATGTAGTTAATACTGTAATACTTGCGACGGATCCTGATGAAGAAGGAGAGAAAATAGCATGGGATCTAGAGGCTATGTTAAAACCATTCAACAAGAACGTGAGGAGGGCCACATATTTTGAAGTTACGAAACGCGGTATAGAAGAATCACTGAAGAACCTAAAACACGTTGACGAATCAGTGGTTAGATCGCAAATAGTGAGAAGAGTGGACGATAGGATAGTTGGTTTTGAGGTTAGTAAAGAACTATGGTCGATATTCTCCAGAAAGAATATAGGTTTAGGTAGAGTGCAAGGGCCGGTTCTTAACTACATTGTAGAAAGGAACGAGAAGTGGAAGGAAAATAGAGGTTTTGTCATTACACTCGTTCTTGAAAACAACGACGTGATTAGGGTTTTCAGTGCAAGCAAAGAGGAAATGGAAAGGTTATTATCACTCAAGGAAGTCGAAATAATTTCGAAGGTTGAAAGCATTGATGAGATTCCACCACCTCCACCGCTAACTACTGATGAATTATTGGCAGAAGCTGCTAAGATGGGACTAGAACCTAACAAAGTTATGAAAATCTCCCAAACCCTCTTCGAAATGGGTCTTATTACCTACCACAGAACAGACTCTACGAGAATATCGAGCCACGGAATATCTCTAGCCAAGGAAATTATATTAAGGGAGTATGGAGAAAGTAGGTTCCATCCACGTTCTTGGAGTAGCGAAGGGGCTCATGAGGCCATCAGACCTACTCATGCACTCACTCCAAGGGAGCTATTATCTCTTATATATGTTAACGAAAGTTATTCGAGACTTACTGCAGATCACGTAAAGGTATATGAGATAATATTTAGGAGGTTCGTTGCAAGTCAGATGAAGAACGTGAAGGTTAGGAAACTAAGGGTGACGTATAGAGTAAATAATAGTGTTATTCAAAGGGAATACGTTACTGAGGTTGTAGAAGATGGATGGAACTTGGTGTTAGATCTCCCAGTCTTTACGGGAGAAATGAGACTGGGTAAAGTCAAAGTAGTAAATGCTAGAGCGTTGAGAGCATCCAAATTCCCACTTCCTTCAGCGAGCGAGGTCATTAAGTGGATGAGGGAAGTTGGGATAGGACGACCTAGTACTTACGCAAGGACATTGGAGGCATTGCGAAGACACGGTTTGGTCGTATTTAGTAAGTATAAGAAACTTCTAGTCGCCACCCGCGATGGTTATCGAGTTAAGGAAGTTATGGGCATGCACTTCCCAGAGTTGCTTTCAGCTGAATACACTAAGCACCTCCAAGAGCTCATGGAGAGGGCACCAGAAGAGTTCGAAGAAGTAATTTCAATGATTGCAGGGAAGTCGAAATTTATAAGGGAAGCTTTTGCTTCAGAACAATCTTAATGTATGGAATTCTCCTCCTTCCTCTCTCTTCGCTTCCTATCTCTACTCTCTCTATCTCTACGGCATCTCCTATCCTTCCTCTCAATCTGTTGAAGACGTAAACTGCTTTGTAGATATTTTTGCCTCGTCCTACTATTTCAATTACTGGTACTCCGCTGTTTATTGCTAAAATCGCTTGCAATACGTAATCGTTGATATTGTCCTTAACTACTGTTATGACTTCCTTTTCCATTTTACCTTCCACCCTTTCTTAGGAGCGTACATAAAGAGTTTAAAACGTAATACTATTAGGGATATGGTTCGGTCGAAATCATCATTTTCGAATAGTTACGAGTATTTACCTAGTATTACTGAACATTGTGTTAGATGTAAGTCGTGGGAACTACCCATAATATTGGGGTATTAAAATGATTACGTTTATTGCGAGGGTTTATCGAAGCAAGTCTAAGGTAGTCCTTGCAATGAGTAATGGAAAAGTGAAAGTGATTGAGTTAAGCATTTGGAATAAGTATCTTTCGAAGTGTTGGACTTACGGCTATGCATACTTATGTAAGAGAAGTCTCATATTAAAGTATGGTGATCTAGTAATTGGACTAGTCAAAAAGAACGAGCCTCCAATGCCAGAGGATGTAGAAGCACTAATGCCACTAATAGAGAAATTATCGTTCCCGCATTTCGTTGTCGATGAAGTGATCAGCTTGATGTACTCTAGAGATACGCTTTTAGACCTATCTTGCGCGGGCTGTGAAGTATCCAATTTAGTGCCAGGGAAGATAAGCGTAGCAGAGGTAGCCTAATTGATTCTCCAGTCTTAACTCATTTCGTCTAATACGTAATCTCCTTACTGCGAAAATTAGACACTAACGATAACCTTTGTGAAGCCTACTTAACTAGAACTCTTAATAAGTGATGTATGAATACAACTCCGGTAACGAGACTAAGGTGAACGAGCGTGTCATCCCTAAAGGTTGAAAGGCTTAACGCTCCCTCGAAGATGAACGAGAAATACGTCGAAATAGCTGGAAGAAAAATACCGATTGGAGGAAGACTACCGAAACCAAGAGAAAACGAAAAGCTATTGAAAGTAACTCAAAGTCTATGTCCTCATTGTTACAGACTACTGCCAGCAATAGTTGTGGAAAGGGAAGGTAAAGTCTATATTAGGAGAGAATGTCCTGAGCATGGGGAGATAGAGGAAGTATACTACGGTGACGCCGAAATTTACCATAAGTTTGAGAAATGGGAAAGAGACGGTAAAGGAACTTATTCGCATGTTCAATTAACGGCACCGTGTCCCTACTCATGCGGTCTTTGTCCATTACATCGATCTCACACAGCTCTCTTAAATATAGTTCTAACTAATAGATGCGATCTTACGTGCTGGTATTGCTTCTTCTACGCAGATAAGGCTGGGTATGTTTACGAACCAACATTGGAACAAATAAAGACTATGGTAGAGGCAGCTCTCAAACAAGGCGTGCCTCTAGCGGTGCAGCTTACTGGTGGCGAACCAACTCTACGGAAGGACCTTAGAGACATAGTGATTTTACTTAGGAAGATGGGTGTTAGACATATTCAACTTAATACACATGGAATAAAATTTGCTGAACTCTACCTTCAGGATAAAGAGAAGGCAGCTGAATACGTTAGGAGCCTAAGATACCTCGACGATGGGACGGTTGGAATAAATACTGTATACCTATCATTCGACGGTGTAACGCCTCAAACGAATCCCAAGAACCATTGGGAGGTACCCTATACTTTTGCGGCATTCAGAAAAGGCGGAATGACCTCAGTTGTTCTGGTCCCAACCGTCATAAAGAATTGGAACTTACACGAAGTTGGAGACATAGTCAGATTCGCAGCTTACAACATGGACATCGTTAGAGGCGTCAACTTCCAGCCTGTTTCTCTAACTGGTTTGATGCCTAGGAAAGAGAGAAACAACGCGAGAGTCACTATTCCCGACTTGATTAAGGCACTAGAAGAGCAAACTGATGGTCAGATAACAAAGGACGATTGGTATCCAGTTCCCGTGACCGTGGCCTTCTCGAGATTTATGGAGGCATTCAAATCCGATACTCCTCACTTTGAACTGACTAATCACCCTATGTGCGGTGCCGCCACCTATACGTATGTGGAAAGGAATGGCAATAAAGTCAGATTCGTTCCGTTACCGCGTTTCGTGGACGTGGAAGGACTTGCCGAATACTTAGAAGAGAAAACGGAGGAACTTCAAAAGGGCGGTCTCATAACGAAAACCAAAGTAGGATTGAAGATAATATATAATCTCAGGAAGTTCATCGACCAAAGCAAGGCACCAGAAGGCTTCGATTTCTGGAACTTGTTATACAATGTCTTAATAAAGAGAAACTACGAGGCACTAGGTAAGCTCCACTATCACTTACTCTACATAGGTACTATGCACTTCATGGATCTTTACAATTACGATGTTGAGAGAGTCATGAGGTGCAACATACATTACGGAAGCCCCGATGGAAGAGTCATACCTTTCTGTACATATAACGTATTAAATGACTTATATAGAGACTACATTATAAAGAAGTATAGTATGAGCCTTGAGGAAGCTAAGAAGGTTCTCGGCGATGACGCTTTACGAAAGTACGTCAGAAACGTTAAGTTGCTCCAGTCGGGCAATGAATACTTAGAAACCTATAGACCCTTCATGGATAAGATAAAGAAAGGAACAGTAGGGTCTACGCAACCCTCTTAAGAGGTAACGATTTAAAATCAGACCTTTTTACTATTCGAAGACCTAGTTCTTGTGCAAATTCACACGCTCTGCAAATAGTCCTACCTTTCGAAGTAGGAAAACCGCAAACGCTGCATTGACTGTGTTCACTTACGTAGCTTTTCGTCTCCAAGTTCTCAATCCACTTCAATAAGCTCGATGCGTTTGATTCACTAAATTGGAATAAATTTTCACGTATACGTGCGCGTAAGGAAGGCCTCGTGGTTATGTACGGACACTCTTCTGTTTGAAACGGGAAATTCTTCAAATAAGCGTATATTGCTACCTCTCTTTCCAGTACTCTCCTCAAAGGTTTTAACCTCCCTTGTGAGAGCTTGAGAACGCCTTCCCAATCACCCCTAAGTACGTTTAAGAGCGACGTGTGCACCTCGTCATCCAGAGTATGACCAGTCGCTACGAAATCCGCATTCAGAGCAAGCGCAGCCAAATCTATTATTCTCCTTCGCAAAACTCCGCAGTAAGTACACGGTCTCTCCTTACCAATCTTTATAATTTCCATCAGCGACTTACCGTATACGTCTTTAAAGGAGGTGACGAAGTATTGAATACCTAGTTCCCGCGCAAGTTTCGCAGCATTAGATATCTCAGTCCCCCTATCGTAACCTTCCGCCCCTTCAATTACAGTTACTGCCACGAGCCTTTCAGTGTCCCATACCTTCGCGCTAACGTCCATTAACACCAATGAGTCTTTACCACCAGATACGGCCAAGAGGACCTTGCTCCCCTTTGGAACTTTTTGGAACTCTTTGCGTACCCTCTTTAAAACGCTTTCAATGAAGTGGTTCTTACAGAGCGGGACCCTCTCAATAAAGTCGAGCGTTACTGCTTCTTCGGTGCATTTAATGCACCTAAACTTTAATCCCTCCAACCCCTATAAGACGGTGCGTCTGTAATGAGCGTCTAGGGAGTTTAATCGTGACATGGATCATATTCACTACGGCTAGTTTGGATGGTCGTATAGCTACAACAGAGGGTGATTCTAAACTTTCCTGCGAACATGATTTACAATTACTTCATAAGTTTAGATGTTGGAGCGACCTAGTCTTAGTGGGAGCTAACACAGCAATAGCGGACGACCCCGGTCTCTTTGTAAAGAGAATTAAGTGTAGTAGGCAACCATACCGTGGAGTGGTTGATGGTAAGTTAAGGATACCTACCAATTTGAGACTCTTTCGGGATCAACCTTGGTTATCAATGGTTGTGACTACTACCTATGGAATTAGATCGAACCCCACCAAATATAGATTCCTTATTAATAGAGGTGTGAAAGTAGTTATAGTTGGTAATGGACCTTCAATTGATATGAAGGAAGCTAGAATGAGACTAGAAGAAATGGGAATACGGAGAGTATTAATAGAGGGGGGTGGTAAGTTAAATTGGTCGCTAATTAAAGAGGACGTTGTGGACAGACTTGAAATCACTTACGTAGGAAGAGTTTTAGGAGCTGGTGTTCCTATTATAGATGGTGAAGGCTTTAAGAGAGTCTCAGAAGCCCCCTTATTTGCACCTGTCGATATTAGGATATGTAAATGTGGTAGATGTGTACACGTAAGTTGGATTAGGTCGTTTAAGTAGAAAGTTATTAGACACCATAATAATTTAACTTTGGAATACTCATGCATTTAATTGGGCGATATAAAGGTTGAGCGAGGGGATTAAGATTTTGAGTGAAGCTAGGGGTGAATGCATTCCCTCGCCGCTAGTTAACGCGATCGTCAGTGCTTATCAAATAGCCATAACGAAAGCCTTAGGTGCAGGAGCTAATGCCATGGCCCAGATGCTGCTAACAGAGCTAGGTGACTTCCTTTCGGATTACGTTGAAAGCGTTATAGGTGAGATGGATTACGAGGACGTAAAAGGAGCTGTAAGAAAGATTTTCCAAGAATTAGGTCTAGCTAAGGAAGTGAAGATCGAGGAGAAGGATGGTAAATGGGTAATCGAAGTTAGAGGTTCGGTCTTCATACCAACTTATAAGATCCTTGCTCAAAGGGGAATTCAATTCTTCACCTTAAGTCCAGAAGCATTACTCATTGCATCAATAATAAGGAAGAGTCTAAGAATCAAAGGCGATCAGAAAGCTAGAGTGAGAGTAAATGCAGAAACACCTCAAGATGAAGTATTGAGATTTGAAGTGCAGCAAATCTCAAGCCTCTAAGGGTCAGGAAAGTTTGAGCCTGGAACATTTATGGATGCGTAGAGTCCCCTCTGACAACCCATTGGTCTGTACCAAAGGTGAAGTCATAGGGGTAAGTGCCAATTTCAGCGCCTATGTAATTAGAAGCGATGGGAAGGTACTTTCAAAGATAGACTATAAATCGAGACTTGGACGACCTTGCATAGGTCAAAAGCTACTAGCTTTCCCCTCGAAAGATGCCATATTCCTTTTTGAACTATCTAAGGGAAAACCTGCCGGTATAATTCCCACTAAAGCGGGCCTTCACGAAACTTGTGCATTCGATAAATCTGAATCCTTATACACATCGGTTGAGAATATCCTTCTTAAACTTGAAAGAACGCCTGAGGGCAAGTATAAAATAGTTCAAAAGAAGGTTCTAATCGGAAACATTTTATCAATTGATTATAATAAGAAACTGGTCGTTGGAACGACCGAAGGTCTGTACATAGGCAAGAAATTCTTAAACATTGGAAGGGTGAACCATGTTAAAGTAGGTCCCTATATTGCCTCTTCTATACCGTATGGCTTCGCACTCTACGATTTTAATGGTAAGGAGATATTGGAAATCGATGACGTAGAAGTTAGCGGAATAGTCTGGTTGGGAGACTTGATAGCGATAGGGGACAGAAGTAGGAAGAGAATACTAATTATCGATACAAGTGGGAACGTCGTCCGAGAACTTAAATTTACTGGCTCCGTTAGGAGCTTTGATTGGGATGTAATACTGGTAGTAGCTCATAGGAAGAAAGTACACGCATACCTTCTCACTCCAACCAAGCATCAGTAATTTGGTATATCCAATCATCGGGACCTCTTCTCACGATTCTTCCCTTGACGTTTAGCCTTTTCTTAAAGAGGGGTGCGTAAATAACTAAAGTTTCCGCCTCACCCCCTTCAAATGCTGGATTGAACTTATACTTTCTCGAAAGTTCAATTATGAGTTCAATGTCATTCTGGGTAATTGGTCGACCTAGAAATTCTGGCCCGAGTCCCATACTAGCGACCCTAACGAGAATGAACTCGAATCCGTATCTGACGAGATTTCTCATATATTCTTCTTGGTTTATCTTCCAGATAGGGTTTATTACACGTAAGCCTAATTTTTGCGAGAGAAACGACATTCTCTGGCGTTGATAATCTGAAAGCAAGGCACCGGTAACCACGTGGGTGGCCCCGTTCCTCTTCGCAATCTCAAGTAGATCTATGATTAAGTCCTCGGAACCTTCCATAAAGTAGTTCCTTATTCCCATAGAAGCCGATTGGAGTTTCGTCACTTCGACTGCATTGAATTGAAGTAAGAGGGAATCTTCGGGAGGCTTTAAGGTAAGGGTACAACATATATCGATACCGTGAAGTACAGCCCAGTGTAGAGCGAAGATACTGTCCTTACCTCCAGAAAGTAAAGCAGCGGCTTTCAGAACACAATCACCGTTTGATCTTCAAGTATAGCTTTAATCACCCTTATTACAGAGTATACAAATATCTTACTTACAGTTGGGTCTTTGCCTAGAACTTCATAGATGGCTTCTATTCTAACATTCGCTATTGGACTTGATATCTTAACTTTATATTTAGAGCCTTCTACTTGACTATCTGCCACTATCTTTAACTTAATATCGCGTCCGGCGGCTAGCACGGCCGCCATTATTGTATTTATTCCATTTTTTATTCTCTTCAACTCTTCTAGAGCGGAGCCTTCATATAAAACTACGGGTACTTCCGCTGCATCGGGTTCGAATCCAGCTTCCTTCAAGACTTTTGCCAATACTTCGGGAGGTCTCCTAATTTCAATCTCAACATCTAAGTTCTGTAATGGCGATAATGCGCTAATTATATCCAAGCCTGGGATGGCACCGAATGGGACTATTATCTTACCTCCACTCAGTTTCGCGATTCTGGTTATTTCCTCGAAATATTTTTCATCAGCTAGAAGCGAAGCCGCTAATAGAACCACCTTATTGCCCCTTTCTAGGAATTTCGGTACTAGATCCTTCGCTTTGGACGCCCCGGCCATTTCAACTACAAGTGTGTAATTCTTCTTGAGGGCCACGTCTAAATCAATTATTTTGACCTTTTCGTTAGCTCGATTAATTTCGATACCAATGTTCTCGGTATCGATTACATCGATTGCATCGATGTTTAATTGCATCTCTTTTAACGTATTGATTGTTTCGATGGCAATGGGTGTAGTGCCTATTATTAGTATTTCCCCCACGGTTACTGCCCTTTCTATACTACGTCAGGAGTAGAGTATTATAAACTTGATTTTAATCCAAAGGGAACGGGTCGAGTAATTGTGGATAGGGAAAAGATTACATTGCTTGGCTTACTTCTGTACTATTTGTCTAACGGTAATCCTTGCGATCTAATGAATGATATTTCAGAGAGATTAAGGAAACTTGGTTTAATAGATGAGAATGGTATATCGAGGATCGCCGAAGGTTTAGTAAAGGAGCTACTTTCCAAGAAAGTTTCACTTAAAGGGATAGTTGTAAGCGGTAGCGGAGAGGGAAGATACTTCCTGTCCTTAGAAGGCTATCGATCGCAAATAAGGAATAGATTGGGCTTCGATCCCTATCCGGGAACTCTTAACGTTCTCCTAGATCCTGAGAGCATGGAGAGAAAATTCCTATTACTGACTAGACCACCGATAATTCTGAAGGGGTTTCGAAAGGACGACAGAACCTTCGGGGAAGTGTTAGCTTATCCAGCGCGTATCAACGGACTGTGGCCAGCGGCTCTAGTTATACCTTTAAGAACGCACCATCCGCCATCTATAATAGAGATAATTTCTCCTTACAAGTTGCGCGAGAAATTGGAGTTAAAGAACGGAGATTACGTTGCCATTGAAATCTATTAGCTTCTAAGCTTCACTTTGATTACCATATAACCTTTCGTACTCTCTGTTGACCGCTTCAAGAACCTGCTTCCACATTTCAAAGCTCTCCTTCCACTGCTCTTCATCAACCTTGGCGATAGCTGCTCCGGCATGTACCATTACGTAATCACCGGGTTCCACGTCTTCGACTAATGTAATGTCTACTTCAGCTTTGTTTCCGAAAACGTCAACTACGGCTACACCGTTTTCTCTATCTACTTCAATTATTTTCGCGGGTATACCTAGACACAAGCGTTTATCCCGATACGAAAACGAAGGAGTAGTGGTTTATAAGTTAGAATAAATTGTTTTTAGAAAAATCGAATAACTTAGGTTTAGTTCTTTCTACTCCTCCTTCTAAGACCTATCAAGGCAGCAGCTGCTGCCGCCATTAGTGCCGGGGCCGGAATTCCAGCAATGTATAGAACTATTTCACCACTTATGGAGCCACCGTTTGGCAAACTTATACTAAACGTTTGCGTATTTTCTCCACCAGCTTTGAAGGTCATTAAGGTTGAGGTTGAAGTTGATGCAACGCTTATTCCGTTGTCAGCTGTTACTGCTATGCCTAGGTCTAAAGACCACGTTCCAAACGCGGTAGGTGTTTGTGTAATGTCTATAGTTGTCGAGATAGGAACGTTCGGTACGCTTACTACTGACGAGGTTGACGTTACGTATTGGAATCCAAGTGGTCCGAGTAAGGTCATGTTAAGGGTGTAAGTATAGGTCATAATAATTCCTTGTGCACCGGGACTGAAAGTTAGAGCGATGTAGTTTTGCGAAGCTAATAGAAGCGCTGGGAGCAAGCTCATCAATACAAAGGCTCTCTTCATATTTAATCACTCTCACTATAAGGTTCTGTTACTAAACTTATTAAATGGATAGCAGGATTAGAGGGGTCGAACGGGAAGAGAGATTGAAAGTAAGAGTGGTTCTCGTCGAGCCCGAAGGTATGATAAATTTCGGATTCATAGTAAGGCTTTCTAAGAACTTTGAAATAGACGAGATAGCTGTAGTGAACCCCAAGTTTGATCCATTTGATGAGGAGGTAAAGCGTTTCGCAGCGCAAGGCGTCAACTACCTCTCAAAGGTCAAAATTTACAACACTGTCGAGGAGGCTCTAGAGGGATTCAAGGTATGCACCTCCGCAAAAGTTTCTCATGACGATCCTTTACGCCAACATGTCCTTCCCTGGGAACTTAAAGATTACATTGGGGACGCACAGATAGTATCTCTAGTTTTCGGTCGCGAAAGCGTGGGACTTAGGAGAGATGAACTTGAGAAATGCGATATATTAATGCATATACCAGCGTCTTCTTCGTATCCTGTGCTCAACCTCTCGCATGCCGTTGCAATAACCCTCTACGAGTTCTGGAAGCAGTTTAAACTGGAAAGGGGAACCTTACCTTCGAAGCCGTCAGAGGAAGATGTAAATCTATTTAAGTTAAATCTTGCAAACCTCGCTGAAACGTTTATCAAAGATGAAATGAAGAGAAGCAGAATTATTAGATTACTTGAGAATCTGGCGGCCAAATCTACGAGGTCGGAGCTGAGGGCATTGATATACTTTTTGGGAAAATGCAAGAGGGCAATTGAAGAAAAGTGCCATTAGCGACGTAGGAGTTAGTTAACTAGTTTAGAAGAGTGCCCTGTGATTTCAAAACCTTCTTTGAACGTATTTATTTGGTGAAACTATAATATGATAGACATCGGAAAAGTCCGTGAAATAGTCGATGAGTTTAATAAGGAACATGGTGCAGAATGCGAGGTTCTATCAGTTAGCGACCGTGAAATCGTAATTTCGTTCAAAGGTCACATATGTTTCACTTGCGGTACGTACGACTACTTTGAGGACCTTGCCATGCGGTTAAGCGAAGCCTTGTCTAAGGAATACGTTGTAGCCGAGTACCACCATAACGAGGATGGGAGTTATTTAGTTACATTTAGGCCTAAGAGTGAAGTTAAGGAGCGAAAAAGGGAAGTGCTGGTAATGATCTTCGATGAAAAGGGCAATCTATCGGAATCGCTTAGAATAGACCTAAGCGACCTTAAGAGAACATCAGACGAAGTAAGTAGAAATGTAAGTAGAAATAATAGTAATTGAAGGACTCCTCTGGAAAGTCGTTTTCAGATTATTTTAGAACGATGAAACTTAATCTGGCTAGTTGCTAATTTAAGAGGATAAAGCGGAGGCTATATTGCCTTACTTAGTGTAAAAAACTAAATGGTTATTGTTGACAAGGTCTCTCTAGGAACTTCTTCGCTTCCTCTACGTCCTCCTTGCTTGGAGCAGGCTCGTGGCAGAACCACCAGTCGAAGCACTCGTACTTCTGCATCCTCTCCTTCGCCTCTTGTTCGGTGCTTGCTGGCGGTATTATTACATGGTCCTTGATTATCTCGTTCTTCGGCCATCCGGCCGGGAAGGCCCTTCCCCATTTGTCGCTTAGTTGTAGGGCCTTCAGTAACCTTAGTATTTCGTCCATGTTTCTGCCGACGTTGAGCGGGTAGTAGAGTATCGCTCTAACCTTTCCTTCTGGATCAATTATGAATACTGCTCTTACGGTAACTACGCCACCTTCGGGGTGTAGCATACCTAGCTTCTTCGCTACTTCACCAAGGGGGTCCGCGATGATTGGGAACGGTATTTCGACGCCTAGCTTCTCCTTTATCCATTCCTTCCACTTTATGTGGCTGAAGCTATTGTCGACGCTTAGGCCTAGTAGCTCGGTATTGAGCTTCTTGAAGTCCTCGTACCTCTTTGCGAACGCTACGAACTCGGTAGTACATACTGGCGTGAAGTCAGCTGGGTGGCTGAATATTACTAACCACTTCCCCTTGTAGTCATCTGGTAGCTTCTTAGGTCCGTGGTCAGTGTGTACAACCATCTCTGGGAGTTTTTCACCGATTAAGGGTATTTGACCCGGCATCGCTCTCTCCGTTACTACTCTACGTTAACGGCGTTTAAATGTAGAAGGCTTCGGTTATACTTAGGATTTACTTTCGGATTATTGAAGAAACTTTCCTAAAAACTTTTAATCTTTTCAACGAAAACCCAATAAGATCCGTTCGAATTCATACGCGGGGACATAGTTTGGAGACGTTCTTCCTAGTACCGGTCTTCGAAAGATATAGTAAGTGGTTGTTATTCGAGATATCTAATGCCTATAGGTTGATAGGCAATAGATTAATACTCTCGGATGTTGAAGATGAGAGACTGGCCAAAGAACTTAGAAGTCGTGGAATTTTGGTTTTTAGGGAAGACTTCACGAAGGTGTTAAAGGAGCTCCCGAAACCCATAATAGTTCTCGATCCCAAGGCTAAGGTAAACCTCGATCCCGGAGAGGCCTCAAGTGGGACTATAATCATTGGTGGTATCCTAGGCTCTCATCCGCCTTTGGGGAGAACTTCCGTCCTCATTTCCTCTAGATTCCGAGGTTTCAAGGAATTTGTTTATTTTAGGAAAATAGGAGATAGACAGTTTACTATAGATGGTGCGCTGGCAGTTGCATGGCTCATAAGTCAGGGTAAAAAGTTAGAAGAAATAGAAGTAGTTAACGGTCTGAAAATAACCCAAAAACTCCCATTTGGTCTTCAAAGAGAGATAGAGTTGCCTTACGCGTACCCGAAGGTCAATGGGAAGTTATTCGTATCAAAAGAACTTCTGAATTACTTACTCACCAGCTAGTTTAGTATATAGAGTATCATGGGAAGATTAGAGAGGTCTAGGTGATACAACGAACTTACCTTCTTCAGTCTCTTCCTTCAATGGGGCAAGGCTAATCCATTTATCTCCCAAGCACTCGGAAGGTTCATCGTTTCTCGCGACGTTGGTGAGATCGCTTGGTGTGTACATAGGTTCACCAGTCACTTCAATCGAGTTCAATTTCTCAAATAGGGAATAAATGTCCTTAAGGTCTTCTTCGAGTCTCTTTAACTCTTCTTCACTTAATTTTAACTTCGATAATTCAGCCGCTCTTCGTGCATCTATCATTTCTCACACACCTCTTTAGCCCACTTAAGGTACTCTGGAAGGACGTAATCAGCTTCTACTGCAATTATTTCTGGAACTTCATAGGGATGGAGGTTTCTCAGCTCATTGATAGCTTCGCTGGCTTTCTCTTTAGGAACTTTTAAGACGAGTACAGTTTCCTCATCCTCTTGTAATTGGTCTTTCCAAATGTAAAAACTCTGTATTTCTCCGAGAACCCATGCACATGCTACCAAACGTTTTTCAACTAAAGTCCGTGCAATCTTTTTGGCATCTTCCCTATTTGGGAGTGTTGATATTATTATCATCAATTTGATCTCCATGAGTTTTATCCTTCGAGGCATCTAATCTTTTGTGATGATGAAGTTCGTGGTATGCTTCGAAAAGTTCTTCCAACAATTTCGCCACCTTTAAAGTGATCGGTGTTACTGGTTTCCTATTCTCTAATATCTCTATGACCTCTTCTCTTTTAATTGATATACCGTAGGTCCTCTTGTAGAGGGTCATGAATTCTTCGAGTAACTCCTCGAACTTCTCTTCAACTAGTCTCCTTTTAGATATCCCGATTCTTTTCATCTTCTATACCATTACAACCTTCTAAATAAACCTCATTAAGTTCTCACTCTCGGGTAGCGTTGACGTGTTCGTTGTACTAACCGGTACTGCAGGTTCTGGTAAGAGTAACTTGACAGCCGCTCTGGCAAAGTGGATGGTAGATGAGGTAGGGTTGAAAATAAGCGTAATGAATCTAGATCCAGGAGCTGAGGTACTACCTTATACACCTGATTTCGATATTAGGAATTACTTTACAATTGAAGAAATAATGAAGAAGTACAAGTTGGGTCCGAACGGCGCCTTCTTAAAGGCAGCTGAGCTACTGCGTCAGTATGAGCGAGAGATACTCAAAAGTAAACCAGTGAAGGGATTCTATGACTACGTTCTCGTTGACACGCCTGGCCAGCTAGAGATGTTCATGTTTAGACCAGAGGGCACACACATAATGAAGCGATTGGAAATGGTAAAACCAGTATTGATTGTTTACGTTGTAGACGGATCCCTAGCTGACCACCCTGAAGATCTCATGACTTCTTACTTGCTTAACTTAATATTGCAAACGAAAGCAGAGTTACAAGTAATAACTGTTGTTAATAAAGTAGATTTACTTAACGACGCTGCGAGGGAACAAGTCAGAAAGTTAATAGAAACTCCCGAACTCTTTGCCAAGGAAGTGGCTGACAAGGTAGGAGGAATTGCGGCCGATATGATACTCGACTTAGCGCAAGTTGCCGAAAAGTACTCTCCTTCAGCCAGAGCTATTATGGTTTCAGCACGCACGTTAGAGGGAATGAAGGAACTTTACGACGTAATTCACGAAATATATTGTAGTTGCGGTGATCTAACTTGAAGTGTGTTAAGGCAATAAGTCACGGAGGCGCATCAATTCTCAATGCAATACCTACTGGTATTGGTTCGGCCTTCGCTTTGAACTTAAACGTTGAAGTTGAGGTTTGCGAAAGCATGGAGAATCACTTTCCCTCGCATGCTATTGAAGAAGTGTACAACACTATCAAGGCGAAGTATTGTCAACAACTACAAGCAGTAAGCGTTAAGGTTAGGTCCGAAATACCTGCAGGAGGGGGATTGAAGTCTTCGTCTGCGGTCACCAATGCTACAGCCGCAGCTTTAAGTAAGTTGTGCGCACTAAAGGTTTCGCCATATGAAATACTGAGACTTGCTGTGGAGGCCTCAAAGAAAGCGAGAGTTACAATAACGGGTGCTTTAGACGATGCCGCTGCGAGTCTTCTAGGAGGCTTAGTGATTACGAATAATCATGAGATGAAAATACTAGATAGGATGGCACTTCCCGAGCTACCTGTGATAGTAATCCCTAGATCAGGTCGTCGGTACGGCTTTGAAGAAATAAAAGACAGGTTGTCTAGTTTAAAGAGTCAATTTAAAGTAATTGAGGAGAGACTTCTTGATAACAAAGATTTATGGAACGTAATGACACTGAACGGAATCCTAGTTGCGAGCGCTCTTGGTTACTCAACCGAACCAATAACGCAAGCTCTCAAGAGAGGTGCAATAGCAGCATCAATTAGTGGTAATGGCCCTTCTTACGTTATTGTCGCAGAGAAGGATAATTACCAAGAAATTTACGAGTTATTTAAAAATGAAGGCGCTGTCCTTAGTAACATTACTAACGAAAAAGCCTATTACGCTGACTAAATCCGAAGAAGTAAACTCTTAACTTAATTTCAAAGAGCAGAACGACTGGTTGGTGAGAAATGGTTTGCGTTGTAGTCCCCACAGATGATGGAAAAACAGTTAAATTGGGTCACTTTGGAGATGCGAAGAAGTATTTACACTATGTGAAAACTGAAGACGGATGGAAAGTCGTGAAAGAGATACCTAATCCGTATTCTGAAGAAGAAGAGCATGTTCATAATACCTTGGAGAAAAGAAAGGAAATCCTCCGTCTAAATAACGATTGCGACGTCTTCGTCTATACATTCTTCGGACCGGGAGGCGAAAAGTTTATGAAAGAACATGGAAAAATTGTGGTACACGTCGATCCAAAGACGACTATTGAAGAGGCGCTCAGAAAGGTCGAGCAAATTCTAAGCGGAGTAGCACACTAGTCATGGATATATATTAGCTTCAGAGTATTGTCCTCCACACCCTCGATTTTTGCAAAGCCTTTTCTGATGAGCTGGATTGTATGAGCTCTTACTTCAAAGGCCTTTTCTTCTACGTAGCCTACGGAAAACCCCTTCTCTGGATACCATACCATTGCCTTATTCTTTCCTTTAACCCATTGAATTATTTCTAGCTTTCTTTGCCTAGCGTATTCTAAGTCTTTAGAAATAAGCTCTAACACAAGGCGAGAATTTTCGATATCGAATCCAACTATCTTGAAATTCCCTAGCTCCATGAGTCGTACTTCTCCTTGCTTCTTCATAACTTTTCTGAGATCTTCTTTCTCTATATATATCACATCGTTAGGACCTACTACGTACTTCCTACTTCCCATCTCCGGAATTTTTGGATGCCATGGAATCTCAGCGACTAGTTCTTCATTACTCTTAATGTAAGCTTCTACGGGATCTTCGATATACATTATACGAGGGGATTCCGGATCTATTATTTTCCTATTTATTGCAGCTAAGTTGTCGAAACTAATGCTTGCGTCACTAGCCTTTATTCCTACATCTATCATTATCTCTCTGATAGCCTCTGGAGAAAACCCTCTCCTCCTTAGCCCTCGTATCGTTGCAGCTCTCGGATCATCTCCTTTAATTCCCAACTCCCTTAACTTACTCTTAGATAAGATAAATCCTTCCAGTTTCAATCTACCGAAGTGTATTGAAATAGGAGGCGTCCATCCCATATATTGAAAAATGTAACTCTGTTTAGTTTCGTTCTGTCTATGTTCTCTGGCTCTCAGTACGTGAGTTACCCCCATCAAGTGGTCGTCTATGGCAGCTGCGAAGTTATATGTGGGCCATAGCCAGTACTTGTCGCCCACAAGTGGATGGGGGTGTTTCCTTGGATCTATTATTCTGAAAGCAACCCAGTCCCTAACCGAAGGATCTGGATGAGACATATCTGTTTTTATTCTAACAACGGCCTCACCTTCTCCATAGGCACCTTCCAATATCTTCTCTAGCCTCTCCAAATGCGTTTCCGGTAGTTCCTCTCTGTGAGGACATGGCCGTCTTGAGTCTTTGTACTTTTTCCATTCCTCATTAGTACACGTACAGACGTAAGCTTTTCCTTTTTCGATGAGTTTCTTGAGAATATCGTAATATATTTCCATTCTATTGGATTGATAGTATATTTCATCGGGCTTGATGCCCAGCCATTCGAGGTCCTCCACTATTGCTTCATATGCATCAGGCAAAGGTCTCTTGGTCCTCGGATCAGTATCCTCGAACCTTAGTATGAACTTACCCTTATACATTCTTGCGTATTCGTGACTTAGGATTGCTGGTCTGGCGTTACCTAGGGTCATATAGAAGTCGGGATTCGGTGCGAAGCGAGTTACTACTTTCCCCTCTTCAGCATTGGGTAGTGGCGGCAATCCTTTCCTAACTTCCTTCTTTCCTTCAGTTAGTGCCTCTGGGTATCGTTCCTTAAGGAGCCTCTCTTGCTCCTCAATTGATAACGAGTTCACTTCATCTATTACTTCTCGAACAATAGGAATGATTTCCTTCACTTTCTTCCTTAAGTCTGGATTTTCAGCGAGCATAGCGGTTACTACTGCTTTTAGTTGAGCTTTACCGCCATGAGTATACGCGTTTTTAAGTGCATGCTTAAAAGCGAGTTCTCTAATTTCGTTCACTTTTTGACGCCCAAGTAGGTTTCATTAAGTGCTATAAATAGCATTCAAAGCCAGATAATTCAATTAACACCTTTTTTAAATCCCCACTGAACTCCAAGGAGGGGTTCAGAGCCTTGTCGGCAGTTGAAGCTGGACGCGTGGGAATTAGGGGCGTGGAACCGCCCAAGATAGCGTGCGACGATCCTGAATGTCCATGGCACGGACATCTAAAGGTGAGGGGTACCATCTTAGAAGGTATTGTTGTAAAGAAGAGGATGCAAAAGGCTGTTGTAGTTAGACACGAGTATTTGTACTATAACAAGAAGTACCAAAGATATGAAAGAAGGAAGAAGAACATCCACGCACGATTACCTCCATGCTTAGCTAACGAAATAAAGGAAGGCGACGTCGTAGTTATCGGCGAGACGAGGCCATTGGCTAAAAGCATAAGCTTCGTTGTGCTCGGTAGGAGGAAAACTGGAGGTGAAGAGTAATGGTAAAAGCAACGGCGATAAAATCTAGGAAGAAGATAACAACTGGTCTCCAAGTTGGTTCATACGTAAAGGTTACCGATAACAGTGGAGCTAAGGTAGCTCAAATTATTGGTGTCCCGGGATATCATGGACGCTTAAGGAGGATACCGCCGGCGGGCGTTAGCGACATGGTTGTCGTAACTGTCAAGAAGGGTACCCCAGAGATGCGTCATCAAGTCGTTAGAGCCATTGTAGTGCGTCAAAAGAAGCCTTTCAGGAGACCCGACGGAACGTGGGTTGCGTTCGAAGATAACGCAGTGATAATAGTGAACGAGGACGGATCCCCCAAAGCCTCTGAAGTAAGAGGACCTGTAGCTAGGGAAGTTGTAGAGAGATGGCCACGAGTAGGAAACGTTGTAAGCATAGTGGTCTGAGGTGAAGATCATGCCCTTGATAAGTTCGAAGAAACCCTCGAAGCAAAGGAAGTTCTACTTCAATGCACCCCTCCACTTGCGCCACAAGTTCATGAATGCTCCATTAAGCGAGGAACTCCAAAAGAAATACGGTGTTAAGAGACTTCCCGTCAGAAAGGGCGATACAGTAAAAATTGTGAGAGGGAAGTTCAGGGGTCATGAAGGAAAGGTAGCGAAGGTAGATTTGAAGAAAGTTAGGATTTACGTAGATGGGGCAACGATTGAAAACAGTAGAGGGGAAAGAGTATTCTATCCGATACACCCATCTAAGGTTATCATTACTAACCTAGGAGAAGTGGATAAGGTTCGCGAAAAGATAATTAATAGGAGGAAGAGGTGAGTCCGAGATGGCTCGAATGGGTGGTAAGAGACACTTAAAGAGACTAGCTGCACCTGCCTTCTGGCCTGTTCCAAAGAAGGAGGCAGTATGGGTCGTAAAACCAAGAGCTGGTCCGCATCCGCAATTTGAAAGTATACCACTACTTGTTCTCGTGAGAGATGTACTTAAATTGGCAGAGACTTCTAGAGAAGCTAGAAAGATCATATCCGAAGGTAAAATCAAAGTAGATGGGCGCGTACGAAAGGACTATAAGTTCCCGGTAGGTAAAATGGATGTAATAGAACTCGTGGGCGCTGATAAGTATTACAGAATGGTTCCATACCCAACAAAATACCTCATTCCAATCGAAATAGACGCAGAGGAAGCCAAGTTAAAGCCTGTAAGGATTGAAAATAAGACCACCGTAAAGGGTGGTCATATACAATTAAACTTGCACGATGGAAGGAACATATTAATCAAGGTAAGCGATCCTAGAAACCCTGTCGAAGCGCAAGACTACAAAACGTTATCTACCTTGCTAATAACTCTTCCGGATCAACAAATTCAGAAGATCATACCTATGAAGGAAGGTGTAATTGCTATAGTTAGCTCCGGTAGGAACGTGGGCAGAGTAGGGCGCATTGAAGGTATAGAGGCTGGTATGGGAAGGAAGGAGACGTTAGTAAAAATGAGGGATGTACATGGAGAAGTTTTCTATACTGTTATTGATTACGTCTTCCCAATAGGGGAAGAAGAACCTATAATAAAATTACCTGAAGGTGCGTGGAAATGAGTACTGAAATAGGCACTCTAGAAGTCCCAATTCCACAAGAGAAAGTCAAAGAGATTATCGAAAAGTGGACCAGCCAACCTATGTTGAAGCCCAAGCTAGCGAAGGTTACGGTAAACATCGCTCTAGGAGAAAGCGGCGAGAGACTCGAAAAGGCTTACGAACTGCTTGAGGAGCTAACTGGACAGAAACCTGTCAAGAGGGCTGCAAAGAAGACTATTAGGACATTTGGCATTAGAAGAGGAGAGAACATAGCAGTCATGGTCACGCTTAGGGGAGAGAAGGCAATAGACTTCTTGAAGAGGGCTCTAGAAGCAGTTAACTGGAAGATAAAGGCATCGAGCTTCGATGAGTTCGGCAACGTTGGGTTTGGAATAAAGGAACACATACAAATACCAGGAACTAAATACGATCCTAGAGTAGGTATCTACGGTATGGACGTTATAATAACGTTAGAGAGAGCGGGTTATCGAGTAGCCAGGAGAAGGAGGGCCAGAAGCAAGATACCTAGAAGACACAGACTAACTAAGGAAGAAGGTATGGTTTACCTAGCTAAGGAATTTGGAGTAAAGATAGTGTAATCGTCTTAAAATTGGGCAGAGGTTAGCCCAAGAGGGTGGTGTAGCATGGCGAAGTTCAGGCCACCTAAGGAGAGGAAATTTGGAAGGGGTGCGAGGCGCTGCCAAAGGTGTGGTTCACAAGATGCGGTAATCACGAAGTATGGACTCTATCTATGTAGGCAATGCTTCCGAGAAGTCGCACCAACTTTGGGTTTCAAGAAATACAGGTAAGGTGATAACCGTGGTGATGTTGGATCCCCTAGCCAATGCGCTCAACACTATCTATCAAAACGAAATGAGAGGCAATAAGGAAGCAATAATAATGCCAGCATCTAAGTTAATTGCTAACGTCTTAAGGGTTATGCAACAAGAGGGGTATGTTGGAGAAATAGAATATATTGATGATGGAAGATGGGGCAAAATCAGAGTCCAGTTATTGGGTAGAATCAACAAGTGTGGTGCTATAAAGCCTCGTCAACCACTGAGCTATAATGATCTACTAAGACTACCGGAGTGGGTCAGAAGGTTCTTGCCATCGAAGGACGTCGGTATACTAATACTAAGCACCTCCAATGGATTAATGACTCACAAACAAGCGTTGGAAAAGAGAATAGGTGGAATAGTGCTAGCATATGTCTATTGAGATTGCCTAAGTAATTTGTATATTTTAAATTCTCTACCAAATTCAAGGAAAAGTAGATATAGATGCATGATATACTAATACTTGTGAAAATGTTGGAAGTTTCTTCTATAATGAAGGAAAATTTAGTTTCGTGCGAACCCAACTGTAAGATTGAGAAGGCTATCAAATTAATGGCCAAGAACGATGTAGGTAGTGTTGTTGTTGAGAGAGGAAGACTTGTAGGAATATTTACTGAGAGAGATCTCGTTAAGGCTCTTTCTAAGGGCGTATCGCTAGAAGCGCCAATTCGTGAGGTCATGTCAAGAGATCCTATAGTTGCACTAAAAGACGAGAGTTTGGAAAGCATCGTTCATAAGATGCTTGAGCGCGGCGTAAGACACATCCCTATAGTTGATAGTGAAGGACGACCTATTGGAGTAATAAGCCTGAAAGACGTTGTAAGGAAACTTTATATTGATTGCGGAAATATATGATTTTTCAGTTCTCTTAATCTGAAAATAGTAACCTCTGTAAGAGCACATGCTAGTGCAGCAACGCTCCGCGCGACTTTCCGAATTCTCTTAGGATCTTGTAATAATCTCCAAGCCCATTCGAGACCTAAATTGTATATTATGTCAGGCGCTCTCTTCTCTACTCCCGCAACCATCTTGAGCGCTCCACCCACTCCTATGGCTAATCCTACCCCTCCTTTCTCTAAATATGGACTAAGGGCATCTATCAAGAGCTCTTGTTTGGGAGGACCGAGTGCGATAATCACCACCGAGGGCTTTAATTCCAAGATCAAGTTACCTATAGATTCTATTTTCTCGCGTTCGCGACGAGGATCTAATGGTACCTCACCTGGATCGAAATAAAATAATGGTGCATCTGGGAATTTATTGCGCACTTTTTCAAATATTTCATTTGACGCACCTACTATCAAAGTTCTTACTTTGTTCCGTTGCACTTCTTCAAGAAGTCTGAATATTAGTCTGCTACCGGGAGCTTTCCTTAGTGGAATTTTTCCATATTTGAGCCTTAATAATAGATAGACCCAGTGGCCGTCGATTACAGTAGTACCTCTATTTAACGCTTTCTTGTAATCTCTTAAACGTAAAGCCCAATAAATTATTTCCATATTTATCGTATAGACCTTTTTCCCCACATCAAAGGTTAGTATTCCTTCTCCTTGGGGATTGGTTATAGTAACCCCACATATTTCGAGAACGTTCTTCATGATAACTCCGTAAACTGTACAGTAAACGAGAATATTTAGGGAAATAATATTATGAACAATCTACTTGAAAAACATGTGTCTTACCGTCTTTTTGACTAACTTCTTACTCACATATCTTGCATAAATGCTAGGAGGTATTGTACCCCTAACTATTTTTACCTTACCTTTTAATATCGAATCTATTACTGAATATGGATCGAGTTCTTCTACTTCTATAATGTTATGCGCAGCTGCAACCATTTCGACCTCATGTGCATCGCTATTCGATACGATGGGTTTCCCAAGAGTTTTAGCAGTCGCTATGGCTCTCTCGTTTACTTTCCTAGGTGCTCTAGCGTTCCATCCCTCTATTGCATCCATATCTAGATCGTATATTAATTCACCGCAACCGTATCTTCTTTCATCGTAGGGATGAGCCGGTATGTAGAGACAGTTGTTCTTCCTCGTCCATTCGTAAAGCTTTACAGCGTCAATTGGGTAGTTGTCATCGTCTAGGACTTGAGGACAGAGGACCAGTATGTCCATTAATTTTCCCGAATATCTAGCTCTAACCTCATTACCGTATAGTACTACTAGCTCGATGCCTTTATCCTTTACATATTCGATTGCCTTCTTAGACCCCTTAAAAGTATTGTGGTCTGTGATTGAAATTGCCTTAAGCCCTTTCTCTAAAGCTGAGTGAATCATTTCTTCTACTGTATTTAATCCATCGCTATACGTTGAATGCATATGTAGGTCAGCCTTGATTTTTGGCACATTTAGAACCCAGTAGAAAACGCTTTTGCGATTAATTTGCATTTGTTCGTTTATGCGAAGATGTAACATTTAAACCATCGTTAGGAATTCAAACGCATATAAGTAATTGATTGGGTGTGTTAGGTTATTATGTGTTCCGAGGTACTCACTTGCCTTTACTTAATATTCGTTATCAAACACAATGGTCGAGAGGGGGTATGAGAAGACGTGATGCCGCTTCTAGGAGTCGTAGGTAAGACTAACGTAGGTAAGTCAACTTTCTTCTCTGCAGCAACCATGGTAGAAGTTCCAATAGAGAACAGACCTTTCGTTACCATAGATCCTAACATAGGTATTGGGTACGTTAGAGTACCTTGCGTGCATGTTAAGTTGGGCTTACCGCAATGCAACCCCATTGACGGTTTCTGTATGAAGGGTTGGCGATTTATCCCGGTTAAATTAATGGACGTTGCTGGACTTGTTCCCGGTGCCTCCGAGGGGAGGGGTCTAGGAAGCCAATTCCTTGAGAAAGTTAGTCGAAGCGATGCCTTACTTATAGTAGTAGACGCGTCTGGCAGTACTGATGAAGAGGGAAATCCAGTTCCTCCTGGATCTCATGACCCAACTGAAGACGTTAAAATTCTGCTTGAGGAGTATGTAAATTGGATGTTTTCTCAAATATTAAAAGACTGGAAGAGCTTTAGTATGAAGGTCGACACCAGCGGTGAATCTATTGAAGACGCCCTATATAAGCGTCTAAGCGGCTTCAAGGTGAAGAGAGATCAAATTAAGTTAGCTTTAGATGAATTATCGCCGCCATCCAAGCTCTCCAAATGGTCCCAAGCTGATATAAAGAGCTTTATCGATAAAGTTGTTGAGTTTAAGCCCAAGGTAATTGTAGCTAACAAAGCGGACTTACCGCAAGCGGAAAGCCTCATTGAACGATTGAAAGAGCAACTCCCATACAAAGTTATTCCAACATCTGCAGCTGCAGAGATGATACTTAGGAAGGCGGCCAAGGAAGGGTATATAGAATACGTCCCTGGTGATGCCGACTTCACTGAGGTTAAGACGTTAAGTCCCAAACAAAAGAAGGTACTTGAGACTATTAGGAAAAACGTCTTAGAAAAATGGGGATCTACTGGTGTTGTACAGTCTCTCAATACAGTTGTATTCGATGAAATGGATATGACAGTGGTGTATCCGGTACATGATGTAAATAGATATACAGACACCGAAGGTAGAGTATTGCCAGAAGCCAGACTCGTCAAAAAAGGTATAACAGTCAGGGAGTTCGCAGGCCTAATACACTCTGATTTTCAGAAGCACTTTCTATATGCAATCGATGCATTATCTTCACGAAAGCTTGGCGGAGAGCATAGAATTGATAGGGAAATGGTTATTAAGATAGTATCCGCCAAGAAGTGAATGTTGACCGTATAGTCAGCAAAGAGATAATAATCTCGACCCGGAAGTTAGGGTGAGAAACTAGCGTGGTGTGCCGCCATGGAAACTGTTAGTACCCCAAGACGACAGTTCTTGAAAAAAGCGCTAGCAGCTGGTGTACTCGCGGGAGCGCTTGGAAAGGTCAGCTGGGCAGAAGCAGTTGATATGATGGCTGAGGCGGTTAGGAAAGGTAAGGTCAATATCGTTTGGTGGGAAGCACAGAGTTGCACTGGCGATACCACTTCTCTGATCCAAGCCACGGATCCCGATTTAATAGAAGTCTTAACTGGTGCCATCCACCTAGCCGGACCTGGAACCGTTGGTCTCGCCTTCCATGATACTGTAATGCCGGAGTGGGGAGAAGGAGCCATAGAAATATTAAAGATGGCTGAGAAGGGAATGTACGATCCGTTCGTATTAGTTCTCGAAGGATCCGTTCCAGATGAGACGCACGCTAGGAAGTACTGTAAGGATCCTAACAGATGCGGATACTACTGCTTCGTAGGAGAGGAGAATGGTAGAGTGATAACATGTACTGAGTGGATAAGGAGACTTGCCAAGAGGGCGGTTGCAGTAGTAGCTGTTGGTAACTGCGCCTCTTATGGAGGCATCCCAGCCAATAAGGTTCTCGAACCTCCCCCAGGATGGAGTTACCCCAGTTGGAGCTTAGCGCCGACTGGCGCCGTCGGATTCTTCGATGACCCCGTAAGGGGCTACAAAGGTCTCATAAGCAGGTACGCTGATATGCCCGAATTTGAACCTTATTACAATTACATATATAGGAATTGTGAACCTAAGCTTAGCCCAGATAGCGATTGCAAACCCGCTGTTGCAGTACCCGGATGCCCAGCTAACGGTAACGGCATCCTAAGGGTTCTAGTACATATGGTTCTAGCTGCCCTCTATCCAAAGATAGTTCCTCTACCAAAGGCATCTGAGTGGTTAGATGCCTACTCTAGGCCTAAGTACATCTTCGGTCACACTGTACACGAGCAATGCCCAAGAGCTGGGTTCTATGCAGCTGGTGACCTCAGACAAGAGCCTGGAGACAACGATGCCAAGTGTTTATTCGCCGTAGGATGCAAGGGTCCGGTAGCAAACTGTCCATGGAACAAGTTTGGATGGGTAAACGGCGTAGGTGGACCAACGAGAACGGGCGGTGTATGTATAGGCTGTACTATGCCCGGCTTTAGCGATGCCTATGAGCCGTTCTATAAGCCACTACCAGCGCCGGCAGCACCCAGCGTACCTACCGCTTTAGCCACCACTCTAGGCGCGGCGGCAATTGGTGCAATTGCAGGGTATGCTATGTCTAAGAAGCATGGTAGCAAGAAGTGAATGTATTGTTTATAATTCTAGGTTACGTGAAGGGAGGTGATTTGAAATGAGCGAGATATTCCTTCCCGCATCAAACGTAAAGGGAATAAGAAACGGTGTGGCGGAACTCTTTATAGATCCGATCACCAGAATCGAGGGTCACTTAGCACTGAAAGCTGAGATAGATGTGAATCAGAGGAAACCAAAGGACACGTGGGTTTCTGCTACTATGTTTAGAGGATTCGAGGTATTCCTTAGAGGGAGAGCACCGGAAGACGCGATAGCAATTAGTTCTAGAGTCTGTGGCGTCTGTGGTGCGAGTCACGCTAACGCAGCAACTATTGCAACTGATATGGCATTAGGCGCTGTTCCAACAGAATTAGGCGTTGTTTTGAGGAACATGGCCTTCGCAATGACTGACCACATTTACGACCATAGCATAATACTCAACCTCCTAGGAGGTCCCGACTACAGCGAGATAGTAGTAAAGAAGCTAACTCCAAAGTGTTGGGAGAGGGCACTTGAAACTGAAGCCAAGTACAGCGATATCCACGGATATAGGAAAATAGCTGACATTATGAAGGATTTGAACCCTATAGTTGGTAAGATATGGAAATTAACTGTAAAGTATCAAAGAATAGCGCGAGAGGCCGGCGTGCTACTTTATGGAAGGCACTCTCACCCCAGTACTTTAATTCCGGGCGGAATTTCGACTGATTTAAGTACCGCCAACTCGTTACTAGAGGCCTACACCTTTAGGTTAGTGAAACTCACAGCATGGGCTAAGTTCGTCACAAGCTTCTGGATGGATCTAGCTGACTTCTATAACACTGAATGCGGTTACGAGAAACAAGGCATGACCTATCCGAAGCCTACGTTATATAGCCCTGGTCTCATGGATGATCCAGAAACCTACAGCGCTTTAGGCGACAATTACATCGACATCTACAAGGAGTTCGATAAAGCAGCAATGAATAGAGGCACGCCATCCGGACTTTACATTGCAGGTGAACTAGTAAGCGAAAAGCCATCAGATATGCAGAGAAACGTTGTCGAGTTAGTTGACAGCTCTTTCTATGAAGAATGGAAAGACAAAACCAGTCTATTTACCAAGGAAGATCCGGCTGGTCAACCATTGGTCGGTGGTAACGAGGAGCTCATGTGGTATCATCCTTGGAATAAGACTACCATTCCTAAGCCCACCGACATCAATTGGGGTAACAAGTACAGCTGGGCTGCAACCGTGAGGATCTACTGGAACGGTAAGTTATACCCATTCGAAGTCGGTCCGATAGCTAGAATGTTTGTAACAGCTCATAGCCAGAGAAGAACGTGGGTAGAGAAAGCTGGAGGCGGCATAAAACATGGCGGAGGTAAAATAGAGGTAACTCTACCGGCGTCAAGAAACGTCGACGACTTACCGAAGGGCACTTGGGAAGAAGTAACCCTAACTTACCATGCTCCACCATTTAGCACTACCATCGAGAGGGTTAGGGCTAGAGCCTTTGCAATGTCTGTCGACATTGTCGAGACTTGGACTAACGTCCTTAAAGCTCTCGAGTACGTGAGCCATGGAAGAAGCAAAGCATCCAGACCATGGAAGACTCCTTCGTGGAGCCTTGGATATGGTCAATTAGAAGCTCCTAGAGGAAACGTCGAGCACTGGATAGTAGTCAAGAATGACAGGATAGCCAACTACCAGATACACGCCCCAACTACACAGAACGTCGGACCTAAGGGTCCGAAAGGAACCTTGAGAAAGTTCTGCTCCAACGAAGACTGGATTACGAGGAGTCCCGATGGATATTGCATGAGCCCCTTCGAAGCTGCAGCATTCAATACAGTGGTCACTGAAGAGATAGACGCAACTCAATGGAACGGCGTTGATTACGTCAGGGCAATAAGGAGCTTCGATCCATGTATCGCTTGTGCTGCTCACATAGAGTTCGTTAAGGACAAAAAGACGGTAAAAACCGTAAAGAAGCTCCTAGCTAATGCTTGTAGTATATAATCATTTTTTAATCATATACCCTAATGAAATAGGCATTTTAGGAGGTGATCTAGGATGAACGTTGGCGGATGGAGTTCACCATCGAATCTCTTCGGGTTCGCAGTGTACTACTTACTGGTGCCTAGCGTATTCATATTCTCTGCAGGAGCGGCATACAGACTAGTTAGAATGCTAGTCAGAGCTAGAATACCGCCTGCTCAAAGAAGGAAGTTCTCGTTCGGCGAAGCTGTAAAGGGACTTATAATGGCCTTCCTCAGACCAATAATATTCTCTATAACTAACAAACCCGACGACTTCATTGCTGGATTGGTACTACTTCACGTGTTAGGTGTAATACCAGTACTATTCCTACTCTCCGAGCACATTGCGTGGTGGACGTATTACTTCCCGCCCTACAAAGCTCTATGGATCTTCGCTGTACCATTAAGCGTGACGAGTAGCGTACTAACTGTTACAGCTCCAGTGATACCATCAAGTAACATGTCAACCGCGTTCGTTAACACTATCTGGGGACCGTTAACCGTACTATTGAACGGTGACTTACTAGCGATATTCGTATTAGTTGCACTAGGCTACAAGTGTGCCGCGAGGCTGACCGAAATATTAATGAAAGGTAACCAAGCACCCTACAGGCTTGGAGACTTCGTAGCATACGCGCTGCTCTTTGGAATAATACTTAGCGGATATATGGCAGCGAGACACTACCCTTCAGCAGATAGCGTTACTTATACGAATGTGTTAGGATTACATATATTACTGGCGGAATTACTCCTGATATACTTACCATTTAGTAAATATTGGCACTTCGTGTTTGGTTACTGGTATGGTAAGATTCACGAGTGGTATGATGTAGATATAAAGAGAGGTGAGGCGTTATGAGCTCCCCTAGTGGAACGGATATGAATAAGATGATGCAAGAGTTCATTGAAATGATGCAAAAGAACAAGGTTGACCTAGAGACCGCAATTAAGAAGGCTATGTCTAAAGTAGATGCCGTAATGCTTCACTACTTAGAGAACTGTATAAATTGTGCTGGATGTGCACCAGCTTGTCCATTTTACGAGGTTGGTCCAGAGTACAGCCCTGTCAACAAAGCCGAAGAAGTTAGGAAAATATATAGAAAGGAAATGACCATTGCAGGCAAAATCCTCGGCAAACTGGTAGGTGCTGAAAAGCCAACGGAGGAAGACATCGACAGATTGATGGATTTGGCTTACGCTTGTACTAACTGTGGCCACTGTTACTATACTTGTATGGTCGGTATTCATAGCGGAAAGGTCGTTGGCCTACTAAAGTCAATACTAACTGCAACTGGTAACGTTCCAACTTTGCTCGCAATGTTCGAGGCGCTAGAAGTCTATCAAATGTATAAGCAAGTTCCCGGATTAATGCAAGTTTGGCAGAGCGCTCTAGAGGAAGCACAGAAGGTAGCTGGACCAATAGAATTCGACAAGAAATTCCCCAAGGAAGATATAGGCAAGCCTAAGGTCTTCTTCCTAGGCTGGTTAACAGACGCCATGATGATGAGAGAAGGCTTTATATCCACCATAAAGATATTGAATAAGCTCAAAGAAGGTGGAGTAATAGACTGGACCATGTGGAGCGTTCCAGAGGGTATAAGAGCTCCAATAAGCGTAGTAATTGGTAACTCCGAAAACGCAGTAAAGGTGGTGAGCCACATAGCTAAGGTTATCGATGAATACAATCCCGATTACGTTGTAATGATGGACGGAGGATTCGTATATCCCACGTGGCGCTTCGAGATGTATGGAACTATAATTAAATCCCTAGGAAAGAAGCCAGAGTGGAAGATAATTCACATAACGGAGTTATTAGACGAATTACTAAAAGAGGGTAAAATAAAATTCGAGAAGTCCAATGATGCAATAACTTGGCACGATCCTTGCCAGTTAGGTAGACACTCCGGGGTTTACGAACCTCCAAGAAACCTCCTCAAGGCAGCAAGTACAGGATATCGCGATCTACCTCATAATAGAGAAATGAACTACTGCTGCGGTGGTGGAGGAGGGATTGGATGTATACTTCGAGAAGTGAGACTAATGATGAGTCAAATAGTTGGTATGGACATTAAGATACCACCTAAGGAAGAGGAGTTCGAGAGAAACGTTGAGAAGAAGCACCTAATAGCTGTTAGGAGGAAGATGGAAGACATAAAGAAGAGCGGTGCCGACATTGTGGCTACGGCTTGCCCAGCTTGCATCGAAACGATAGCTAGAGGAGTTAAACACTACGGTAAGGAAATGGGTATATCTCACGTAAAAGTAATTCACATATCCGAGTACCTAGCGGACAAACTAAAGGTCGTTGGCTGAAACGAAAATTTTCACTACTATCCCAACTTTTTATAAGTTTTCTTAATAAACAGGGCAAATCCTTGATATGTAGGGAGATATGTTTTTCGGTAGAAGGTGAGGAAGTAGACTTAAGTAGTTTCGTGTCTTTCCTTCAAACAGTAGGGGAACGAAATAATTGTGAAGTTGAAATAATACTTAACTTAAAAACGTTCAAAATGAAAACTAAAGTCTGTTGTTTTAAAAGTAAAAAGTTGATAAAGACTATAGAAATAAGAGCGCGTTCGCACCCAAATTTCAGACCCATTTCTTGTAAATCCAAAACTAGGAGTGAGGAACTCATTCCTCACTTTTTAAAATTACATTTGCGAAGAAACCGAAATTTATGTATAGGGATAGATATACAAACGTCATCGCCTTTCTGCTTAAACTCAAGCGACCTCAAACGCCACGTATTGGTTGTCGGATCCAGTGGCTCAGGTAAGAGTACTACTATTAAGAAAATAGTGAGCGAGCTATCGAACAACTTCTTAATTTTCGATTGGCACGGGGAGTACGATTTGGTTCATCGCAAGGTTAATTGTATTGATTTAAATGAGTTGTCGAAGTTGAAGGTTCACGAACTAATGGACTTGTTTTCAATAGCTTTAGACCTCAGCGACGCTCAGTACTACGTGCTCTTCAAAGTCGTTCAAGTCCTATATAAAACTAGAGAGAGGTTCGGGTTAATAGATCTCATAGCTCAAATACATTCATTTGAAGAGACCAGTAGGTGGATAAAGGAGACGAAGCATTCCATATTGAGAAAACTCGAGATGTTAAGACACGAGAGGTGTAGGGAAGGTGTAAAACTAGACGAAATACTAGACCTAGTTTCTAAAGGTCTAATAGTTAATTTAGAAGAGTACAGTGAATACGCCAAGAGGTTCCTAACTGGTTTGGTTCTCTCTTATGTATTTAGTGAATTATCTAAAAGGAAAATTCGAAAGGACGTGTACGTCGTTATAGAGGAAGCGCAAAACGTTGCATCAACGTCAAATTCGTATTCAATTATTGATAAAATTTTTCAAGAGGGAAGGAAGTACGGATTACACATTATAGCAGTAACTCAATCTCCCCGGAACTTAAACGAGGCTGTAGTAAAGAATACCATGCTCAAGATAATTCACAAAATGAACGAAGTTAGTGATGCAAAGTACATCGCTGAGAGTATAGGTAGACCGGAGCTGTGGAAAGACGTTATCTCGCTAAGAACGGGGGAGGCAATAGTTAGCTCTGGATCTTACGTTGTGAGAGTTTTCGTTACTCTAAGGGACAGAGCCGGAAGAAGTCTTCCCACTCCTCATCTGGATGGGGACTACAAGGACTTTTCAAACATTTTATAATTGAAATGGCTTCCTTTAACGTACTTTCTAAGCTCCTACTCGTATCTAAGCAACTAACTTTTCCATTGTATTCTTCAAGCAATATCTGGAAGTATGAACCAACGAGTTCCGCTTCCAAGTTATCACATATTTTCTTTCTGCAATATCCTTTGCTACTCATTCTTTCGTATAGAATTTTTACTGGTGCGTAGAGGTATATTACTTTTTTAACCTTTTCCGGAGGGACGAAATCAACTACTACGCCCTCTATTATCCAACAACCATCCAGTTTCCTAACGTATTCCTCTAACTTATCCATATCTACTACATAGAGAGGATCGCCACATGAGTCTCTCTCGATTTCTACATAAAACTTCTTATCTTTTATTAAATCCGTTACGTGAAGCACTTTGCAATCGATTTCTTTCGCAATTGCCTCTGAGAGAGTGGATTTCCCGCTTCCAGGTATTCCCGTAACGAGTATGAAACTCAACAGACGCTCACGTTGTAGGATTGAGGACGTTCACTCATAAAGCGTTCGTAAGAGCCTTAGCAATTCGGTAATCTAATGTGTTATTTGGATATTCGATAATTCCAAAGGATACGAAAGAAGTAGAGAAGATAGCAAAGGAGATCAAGGAAGGGGGCTTCAATTACTTAGAAATTAGCCTAGATTATCCAATACCTACTAAGAACGAATTTTTAAATGAAGTAATATCGAATATAAAGAATGAAGGCTTGAAGTTCTCGTTTCACGCCCCATGGAGAGGCATAGACTTAGCATCTCCATGGGAGCCATTGCGAAAGGGCGCTGTAAAGGTAATTGAGAACATCTTAGATATAGCTAGCAGACTCGAAGGTATGTATGTAGTTATTCATTTGACTACCTCTGAAAGGTTAAGTGACGCTAAGGACGAAATAGTAAATGCGGCAATTGAGTCTGTGAAGGAACTATTGGATGCGGCTAAGAGACTGGGCATAGATTTCTATATAGAAAACGTGGGAAAGCTCGGTCATCCCGACATCCTCGGACATATAATGGATGAAACTAATGCTGAGTTCTGTTTAGATATAGTTCATGCAATAGTTGATTTCTCTAAGCGTCATAAAATAGACCTAGAGAGAGTAGACGTGGATGACGTCCTAGAAACGTGGAAGAACTCCATAGGATCTAACGTTAAGTGTATGCATATTCACGGCTATACTCTCGACGAAGGAAGATTGAGGATTCACACTGGTCTTACTTATCCCATTACTAAGAGGGTTGCCGCGAAGTACATTACCTTATTTGAACCTCAGTACGTAACGCTCGAAGTATTCCATTCACCTAACGGACCAGCCTCTCCGCGATTCGTTGCTAAGGAGCTAGAAGAGATAAAGGGGTGGATGAAGGTATATAAGCGAACTTAGGAATCTCGCTCCGTATCTGAGTTACCGTTTCTTTAAAAATACGAATCGCTAATCGGATTCTTGATCTTTATAATGAGAATGTTGGAAGTGTGCGTTATGGAATGAGGCGACGGGGAAATTATGAGACTCGATTATGCTGAGACGTGATGAAGGAACCGCGGACTGATCCCCCGTCGCTCCGTGATAATTTCACTTGAGGCCGAAAATTAAAGCTTTATAGGTAGCTTTGGGAGCCTTATGCCCCTCTGTCCTTGGTAGCGACCTCTAACTGAGTAGTCCCTTAACACCGGTGAATCGGTTCTCAAGAAGACCAAGTGGATGAACGGAACGCCAGGTTTCACTCTAACCGGAAAGGAACTGCCAATTACCTCAATCACTATTTCGCCCTTGAAGCCAGCGTCCACTACGGTAGGTGGAATGTACAGTCCGAGTCTAGCGAAACTGCTCTTCAAGTTAACTAAACCTACCAAGTCGGGAGGCATTTCCACGTACTCCCTCGTGTGTAGCAAGACGTGTTCGTATGGCTCAATGACCATTCCTTCGTCGTCCATAATCCCTATCTGATAGTACTTCAATAAGTCAGTCTCCTCTGTTACGTCTAGCACGTCTTCCGTTCTCTTGAACCTAGCGTACTGATTGCCTATGGTTAGATCGACCCCGTTCTCCCTTATCTGAGCTTCCGTGAAAGGTTCGATTCTCATTAAACCTCTCTTTAAATACGATTTGATGCCTCCATCCGAGAGGATCAATTCCTTATTACACCGATTGAAGATAGAAACGAGTGAGCACAAAAACAGGATAACGAAGAGTAAACGTTACTTATGAGGGAAATAGTAGCTCGTTAGGATTAGTCTCGAAATCGACTTACCAACTATCCTTTGCGTTGCTCCTGAACTCATGTAGACGTCTAATTCTACGTCGGATTCTTTTACTAATAAGAGCTTTTTATCAAGGACAGTTTTTCCTTTAATTATAATAATCATGTTTCTCTCTGGGATTTGTTGGGTTTGATTTAGATAGATTACACAAGTATCGTTCTTACATTCCGAGGGGAAGCTCGAGAGCGTTTGGTTTAACTTCTCTTCAGTCAACATTGGCAAGCTTACGTTCCTATCGTTCAAGTTTACGGTGATGGTTCTATCTATCTCTTGGGTACTCGTTTTAGCACCAACCAATGTTACGTTCCCGTACATCCTTATTTTTAACTCGCTCGATGAGAGTACGTCCACCACTTCAATTGTTATATTAGAGTAGAGTGCTTTCCCTCTTAGAGCTAAGAGTCCGCTATTCTTTACTTCTTGATAATAAGAAACTTTGAAGCCCTTTACCATCCAAGGCGCGGTAGCCGCTAGAACGGAAGGGATTAATGAGAACGCAATTATTGCTAATACCCTTTTCTCCAAAGCCTCATCTCCTAGGCGTTACTACGTGCGGGATTCATATTTCCTTTCCTCACATGCCATTCTAATTAACTGGTAACGCTCTCAGAATATCTGGAGGTAAGTTATGATAAGAAGGAGAAGGAAGATCCCACTTACTGTCGATGATATTATGACAACACCTCCATTAGTAGTTTCGCCCGATGAAAACGTAGTTAAAGTTGCTAAGAAAATGTTAGAACACGAATACGGTTCGGCTCTAGTAACCGAAGAGGACAAGTTGGTCGGAATAATAACGGAGCACGACCTACTCTATGCGTTAAGTGAAGGAGAGAACGGAATTAAGCTGAAGGCACGAGACATTATGACCGAAGATCCTATAACTGTGAAAACGAAGACTGATATAATGGAAGCAATAAGAGTAATGAAAGACGCTAACGTTAGGCATTTACCAGTCGTTGATGAAAGGGGGAGACCAGTGGGAGTGGTAGCCTTTAGGGACATTCTAGAAAGCCTATTGCTCCTAATACATTTCTTCTACTGTTAAACTACAACTTATCAACGAGTTCCTTCGTGGGTTTAATATGGAACAGGTGGTGAAAGTTAAAGCTCGGTAAACTGAAAGCGTGGATATTACCTTCGGACGTTTTCGTCGTAGTATATGATAAAATAAGAAAAAGAGAAGGAGAAATGCTAGCGGCAGTCGTTCTCTACGAGACAGGTAAGGAAATGGGTGCGAGAATAGCTAGGAACTCTTACGAGAGAGTTATGGATCCTGAGGAAGCGATTAGAGAGGTACCTAAAATACTTGCATGGATAGGCATTGATTCCCTTCAAAAGGGCAACGAAATTTACGTTATGGACGCAGTAGGTCTCGCAACTTCGGATGAGGAAGGCGTATGTCACTTCGAGAGGGGACTGGTTGCCGGAATAATGAGTGGATTAACTAGAGCTCCCTGGGAGGGAATTGGTAGACTGGAAGAGGACGGGTGCGTGATTAAGTTAAGGATAGGTGGCTTAACCGAGAAGGAGGCAAAGGGACTTGAAGAGAGATTGCGAAATAGGGTTTAGAGGGATCGCTTACCTTGAAAACGAATGGAGAAAAGTAACTATCTTATCTGATGGCGATAAGTTAGACGTAAGGAGCTATGGCGATTCGTGTCCATGCGAAATATGTATTGAAGGCGATGATTTGTACCTAATTCCCGGCGCTATCGATATACACGTACACGTGAGGGACTGGCAGCTTTCATATAAGGAAACGATAGAGAGCGCGACCAGAGCTGCCCTTAAAGGAGGGATCATAGCAATTGCTGACATGCCCAACACTCAGCCGGAAGTTAACTCCGAAGAGTTAGTGATGAAAAGAATAGAAGACTTCACTAAGCGTTCGTATACAGATTTCGCAATATATTCCGGAGTCCCTAGCAACGAAGAGGAAGTGAGGAGAATAGCCAAGTTACCAATCTTAGGATTCAAGGTATATCCAAAGGATTACCCAAGAGCGAAGGCATTGAAAAATACGAACGCGTTCGTGATCGTTCACCCCGAGGACCCAATATACGTTAAGGAGTCCCCCGTTCCCGGTGATAGAGACTTCACTAGGAATCCTTATGCGGAGATATCTGCTATTGAGTTATTCAAGGACTTCCCCCGAGTACATTTCACGCACGTAACCCTTCCCGAGTCTGTAGATAAATTGAGAAAGCTAGGATCCACCTTCGATTCGACGCCTCATCACTTGTTACTAAGTTCTACCGATGAAAGGATCAAAGGTTGTTTGGCTAAGGTCAACCCACCGTTGCGTGATTACCGTAAAGTTAGGAAGCTACGAGAAGCCTTCCGTTCCAACCCTTGGATTGTTGCTACCGATCACGCTCCTCACGCACTATGGGAAAAGAAATTAAGTTTCACTGAGTGTCCTCCAGGTATTGCCAGTTTGGACATATCGCTACCTCTAATAGCTTCCAAGTTTTCCTTGGAACACGCAATAAAGGCCTACTCGGAGCTCCCAGCTAAGTTATTGGGCTTATGGCCTAAGTTAGGTGTGATAAGGAAGGGCGCGCAAGCGTCCTTCACGATTTTGCGCAAGGAGAGTTCAGTAGTTAATTGCGAAACGTTCGAAAGCAAGGCCAAATTCGGACCTTACTGCGGTTTCGCTTTGAAGTATACTGTTTACGCCACTGTAATTAGGGGTTCGCTTAGGTATTATTATGGAAGTTTTATGAAGAAAGACGTCTCGAACCTTCCGGGATACAGTTGAAGGTATTCTATATCCCTTCAATGATATTGATAGCGTACGTAGTAGTACCTTTAATAACTTTATTTGCTAACGTAAACCCAAGTAGCTTCGAAGAGGTCTTTAGTAATGAGTACCTAAGCAAGACTCTAAACGAGTCTATACGTACTACCCTAGTGGCTTCGGGAATCTCGGTCGTAATTCTCATATTGCTTGGAACACCCTTAGCGTACTTCTTGGCCCGCTCGCGCAGTAAGTTAAAAAACGTACTTCAATCTATTATTGATCTACCAATGGCGCTACCTCACAGCGTTATAGGAATTATGCTGCTACTGGCGTTCCAAGGAACTCCCCTCGGTTATTTACTTAGGGAAATTGGTATAACTATTATAGATAATATATACGGTACCATAGCAGTAATGGTGTTCGTGGGTTTACCTTTTTACGTCAATGGGCTCAGGAACGGTATAGAAGACATACCGGAGTCCTTGGAAATAGTAGCCAGGTCCTTAGGCGCTAATCCTTACCAAACGTTCATTAAAATAACGTTACCTCTTTCAAAAAGGAGCATAATGGTTGCCTCCTTACTGGCATGGGCTCGTGGAATTAGCGAGATAGGCGCCCTCTTAATTCTAGCTTATAATCCAATGACCCTAAGCGTGCTTGTTTACGAATGGTACAAAACCTTGGGATTGGAGTACGCGCTGACAGCTTCAACAATATTGGCTATAATTACAATAATACTCTTCCTCGTCGTTCAACAACTCCGGAGCAAGGGAAATGATTGAGATAAAGGGGCTAGTTGTCGAAGTTGAGGGTTTTCGCGTCGAGGTTGATCAAGTTAATCTAAGTGATAAGGACTACGTAGTAATTATGGGAGCGTCCGGGAGCGGTAAGAGTCTATTAATAGAAGCTATAGCAGGCTTCAGGAAGGTTGCAAAGGGTTCCATAAAGATAAATGGAATAGACGTAACGTCGTTGCCTCCCGAGAAAAGGGGTATTTCCGTACTCCCCCAAGACCTAGCGCTATGGCCTCATATGACAGTATATGAGAATATAGCCTTTCCCTTGAGGGTAAGGGGAATTCCTGAGGTCGAAGTGAAAGAGAAGGTGTCTGAGTTAGCAAAGGAGCTATCCATATCACACTTACTCACTAAGAAGCCACATCAGCTATCTGGCGGCGAGGCTCAAAGGGTCGCGTTAGCTAGAGCTCTAATAATTAAACCCAAGCTTTTGTTGTTAGACGAGCCCACGTCCTCGTTGGACCCGCGTACGCGTGGAAGAGCGATAGAGTTAATTAAAAGGGAAGTGAAAGGAAAACTTCCAGTTATACATATATCACACAATCTAATTGAAGCAATGGAACTTGCAGATAAAGTAGCTCTAATGGTTGAAGGAAAACTCTTAGAGCCTTTACCTCTAGAGAAGGCCTTGAGGGAATATCTAGAGGCGCATTTCGAGGAAATAAGGAAATTAAATGAGGTAATATCGAAATTAGAGCATTCTTAACAATAACTCGTTAATCTTCTCTCCTCTGTAGCCGGCTTCGCCGCCAGCTCCGTAGGGCTTCTTGGTACTACCTCTGAAACCTCCTCTAGGAGGATGGAGCCTGAAGACTGGTTTTATAACGTCTTGTTTATGGAGTAATACTTCGCCACTTAGTATCTTTTCAGCTAGTTCTTCGTAACTGTTAACATTGAACTTCTCTTTTAGTACATCTAAGGTAAGTCTCTTATTTCCTGGTAGTCTACCTCTCTTCTCCAAAAGTTGCGCTAACGTTTCCTTGTTTATTTCGCCCCAAGTTATCCATGCTTGCGCTTTCCTTAACATGCCTTCTAGTCCCGGTAAGTCCTTTGGATAAATTACGGCGTGATACCTTTTGTGCAACCTTAGGTTTTCTAAGGTCTTCTCGACGTCCGGTGGGACGTCTGGTTGACCTTTAATTCTTATTATAACGTAGGCACTCATGTCCTTCACCCTTCTTGCGGCTGCGTCCAGTCCCAAGGTGCCAAGAACCTATAGGTCTGTTTTAAGGCCTCAAGCGTGGCTTTGGCGAAGTTGTGTGTAGTCCTCGTCTCTCCTTCAGTATGGGTCCATACGTCCTTAAGACCAGCGTATTTTAGAACTGTTCTGGCTACATCGCCTGCGACCAATCCGGTTCCTCTTGGTGCTGGTTTCAAGGTGATTCTAACGCTGCCACTCTTTCCGTGTACTGTAAAGGGTACGCTGTGCGGTTCACCACACGTACATTCCCAGCTTCCGCAGCCTCTCCTTACGGGGATTATGTTGAGTTTCGCGTTAGTGAGGGCCTTCTGAATTGCAAACCTCATTTGCCTCGCTTTGCCCATTCCAAGCCCAACTAGACCGTTTTCATTGCCTACTACTATTAGTACTCTCAACCTAGTAATTCTTCCAGCATCCGTTACCTTCTGTACTAGGCTTACGTCCAATACTTCATGTTTGAGATCAGGGACAAGGAAGTCGACTATCTCCGGTTCCAGTATTGGTAGGTTTTTCTCGAATATCTCGTAGATGCTAGTTATCTTCCCTTCCTTTACCATTTTACCTACTCGGGTCTTCGGTACCCAAGTTTCCAAGCTTTCGGTTTGGTCCACTCGGACGCTCATTTCCGACCCCCTCCCTTTAACCCGCTACTTGTTTATAGTTTTCGAGGATCTTCGATTTCACTTCTTCGAAGTGACTTGGATAGTTCTCTGGGTCGAATCCATTCTTTAAGAGTACTGAGAACCTCTTTTGGAACTCCTCGGGGTTCTGTTCCTTTAGCATCTTAGCGTAGCTCGCTATGTGTTCACCCCTTATCCTCTCTTCAGACGGTGCGACCTCTTCCGACATAGGGACTTCTAAGCCTACGTCATTTGCAGCCTTGATGGCAGCGAAGACCCTTGCCCCTTTAGTTGGTTTGTGTAGACCTATATTGGGTGCGGCGTATTGAATGCCCTTCTCCTTTGCTCTGAGTGCAGCAAGCATACCAGTTAAGTAAACCGCAGGAAGGGAGTTACCAGAGCCCTTCCATCCGAACTTCTGTAGTTCCTTCGAATGGGCAGCCGCTACTACGACGTCGCCTTGGACTTGAGGCTTCACTATTTGAACCCATACGTACTTGTTAGACTTCCTTACAACGAATATTGGATGGCCGCTTAGGACTAATTTGTACCTTTTCCTGTAGTCAGTCTTTCCTTCTCTCCTTCTTCTCCTAGGTACCTTATATCTGGGTCCATGGGCCATTTCACTTCACCTCAATGCCATATCTTTCTCTTAGATGTAATTTCAAGTTCCTCAAGCTGTCGAATTCACCACCTTTTGCCTTTCTATATAGTTCCCTGTAGGTCCTTCTGTCTATTACGCCCTTGTCTCGTAGGTACTTTAGGAACCTCCTTATCTTCCTTATCTTGTTCATCCATACTTCCTTCTTGGGCGTTCTAGCCGTTGCCTTACCCTTTCTCTTACCATAACCCCTTCTCCTACCCTTCTTCCTTTGCTCGTGTCGAACCTTCCATCTACTCCTCGAATTTCCTCTCTCTGGTAGTACCTTGATGACGCCTTCTTCCATTAATTTCCTAACGTCGGCTTTAGAGACCACTTCGTTCAGTTCATCTAGCCTAGTTGGATCGATCCATATTCTACTTTCTCCTACACCAGCTACGCTAGCTGCTAACCTCGCCACCTTATCCGCTCTCATCCGAACTCACCTCTCGAAACTCGAACTAAGCGTTCGCTATCCTTATCCCGAGCTCTGCAGCCCTCTTAACTATAATTTCCCTTTTCCTCTTTCCAACACTGCTCGCTATGTAGACTATGTGTTTGCTCGCATCTACCTTTTCCAACTCCTTTTCGTTATGTATTACAATAGGCTCCAAACCGCTGGGATGCAGTCCTCTCACATCTTTTGGCGTTCTATATCCTATCTTTACGATCGGTGGGTATCCCTTTAGCTGAAGCCTGCTCTTGTTATCGTTGCCCTTAGGCTTCCTCCATTTATAGCCTCTTTCGAGCCTGAAGTACCTCCACCAGTGATATCTTATGAATTCTGGAAGATCGTTTCTGATCTTTATTGCTTTCTTCATTTTCTTCCTTCTCTTTTGTAAGTTTCTTAGTACTTCTTTGCGTTTAGCTAATACGTCGTTGGAGCTCATTTCTCAATCACCTCCTTCTCATAGATGTATATTCCATCGCTGAACACTCTTCTGTCGAAGTCCTTAATCTTAGTGGCTAGTTCTATATTTGCTGCAGTTTGAGCTACTTTCTCTAAATCTATCCCTTCAACTATTAGATCTCGACCCTTTACTTGAACCTTAACGCCAGGAAGGACTTTAGCTATCCTCGGGGCCTTTTCTCCGATGAAGTTCGCTATTTCAACTACGTCGCCCTTTACGTTAACGCTTATTGGGAAGTGTGAGAATATTATTTTCATTTTATACCTCCAGCCTTTGGTAACTCCGATTATCATGTTGTTTATATGAGCAGCAATCGTTCTAACTAACGCCTTCTTTTTGCGATTGGCAAAGAATGTCTCTACTAAGATGGCATCCTTGCCCTCTTCAGTCTTCACTAGTTTTATGTTAACGCCCTTAGCGTGGGAGAAGTCTCTTTCAAGCGTTCCTTTAGGTCCACTTACCTTCACTTTCAAGCCCTCTACCGTTACGGTCACGCCGTCCGGTATCTCTACTAAGTGATGGACCCACACGGCTTTAGCCATTTTTCATTTACCCATTGAGGGGTGTCTTACGGGGATTTAAGGACTCTTATGAAGCTTCTCGTAGGTATATTCCATTAACGAGTCTATTAAACTGCGTTCTTGAGAAGGACACTTTTCTAGTAAGAATAGTAGAGACGGAGGCTTCACCACTTTACTTCTAACTAAACCCTCGAGAGTTAAGTTGCCTTTAGCATTGTATTCCACTATGGAAGAGCGCTCGATCATTAGTACCTTATCCGATATCCATATGAGCTCGGGATCGTGAGTTGCAATTAAAGCGGACCTTCCTTCTTCTCTGAGCTGAATAATGTACTTCAATACTTTCCAATACGATTCGTTATCCAAGAAACTCGTGGGTTCGTCTAAGAGTACGTACTTTGGCTTGTATACTTCGATACTAGCAATAGTAACGAGTCTTTTCTGACCTAGGCTAAGTCTTAACGTTCTCTCCTTTGTAAGATGTTCTATACCAAACTTCCTTAACGTTTCAATAACTCTTGCTCTAATTTCGTCTTCGCTCATTCCCAGCGTCCTGAGCGAATACGCAACCTCATCGTACACTGTCGGGTTAAACAGTTGCGCCCCAGGATCTTGGAACGTTAGCCCAACGAGAGGTTTTAATCGAAACCTATCTTTGCTCCATCTTAGTCCATCTATTTCTAATCTCCCTTTGATTGGTTTGAGCAATCCGGCTAGAGTCATTAGTAGAGTCGTTTTACCGCTGCCCGTAGGTCCAACTAATGCAACTATCTCACCGGAATCTACGCGCACGTTGATGTCTCGAATTATAGGATACTTGTAGCCGATTTCACCGTTCTCGAAAATTAACATTATCCCAACCTCCTCGCCTCAAGAGCCATTAACCTTAGTTCTAAATAGAACCTTACCCTATATAAGAACATTTCAAGGCTCGATAATTGGTGTCTCCAAATTTCTTTCAAGAATAACTTCTTCAAAGTTCTAGATTCTCGTGCAGCTAATAGCGTTAGTAACGAGGTAGAGAGCGTTAATGCAACTAGAAGAACGTACTCATATAACGTTACAATACCTTCCGGTATTCCTAGGTCTACAAGGATTTTCAAAATATTAATTAAGCCAACTCTTTCTATATATAGACTTATTAGTAAAGTTGATAACGAAGATCTCATTGTAAGCGAGAGCCCTTCGACAAGACCGCGATCACCTAGCCCTGTCCACGAGAAAAGCGTAGTGATGAGACCTAGAGCGAGAGGATACAGGGTAACGCTAAACGGGTACTTCAGTGTACGTAATCGCGATCTTCTCTTAATCAGTTCCCTGAGTAAGAATGGAAGAGATACTAGTATCAGCTTATCAATGGATTTCTCGAAAGAAAGGTATATAGTTGCTGATACGTACAATAGGAACTCGATTTTCGATGTCCCCTCGCGACCTCGAGAGAGCGCATAAGAAAGCTCGCTGACTTCTTCCACGAACTTCGACGTAAGGCCTCCCATAATCTTATCACTTCTCAGCAGTTTTCGCTAATATGTATCCCACTGCGAATATTACTGAGATTCCTATGATGCCGGCAATGATGTAACCTATAGCATCTGGAACTCCCGGTACGGTGTAATCGCTGAAGGGGGTCCAGTTAAATTCCATTTCCTTTAAGTGAAGCGCCTCTGCGGCTACGTCTAACGGTTCATGGTATCCTACTAGGTCAGCACCTATTACACCGAAAAGCGGACTCACAAAGAGTCCTATTACTACTACTTGTAACAGCCTCCTATTCCTTAACACGTATTTTAACATGCGCCACCACCCCTTAAATAGGATTCCAGAAGTCCGACTCTCTAGCAGTTTTAACGGCAATCATTGTAATTAATCCCTCTATAATACCCAAAAAGAAGTGCCAAACGGTCATCACAGGAACGGATATTTCTACTCCAAAGGGAAATAGCGGACTTAAGCCTATCTCTATACCACAAACGAAACCTGCTAATGTTATGCCAAACCACGCTCCTAAGAAAGCACCGATAAGCTCACCGTTTCCCTTAAATTTATTCTTTATAGCGTTGTATACCAAATATCCGACCCACCCATCTACTATTGCCATATTGAGTAAGTTAGCACCGAGGGCAGTAATTCCACCATCGTGAAAGACTAAACATTGAGTTGTAATTACCATTGACATCGCGACGAAGCCTAACCATGGACCCAATAGAATGTAAGCCAGGGCCCCCCCCACGAAGTGCAAGCTAGTACCTCCTGGAAGAGGCCAGTTCAGCATTTGAGCCACGAAGATAGCTGCTGCTAGTAAAGTGGCCTTTGAAACGTTTTGCGGAGCCCATAAGTTGCCTTCCCTGATCTTCTTTATAGTTAGGTAAGCGTAGGCAATCGCAACAACGTATGTTAGAAGTACCCAGAGCGGACTCAAGTAGCCGTCAGGTATGTGCACAAATTTCACCAACTCGTGTACAAAATGTCATGCTTAAAAAGATTTTTAATATAAATATAAGGTTCTAATAAGAACCATTAGCAGTTGTTAAGCGAAAGGCATTCGACCTTAATAATGGAATAGAAAAGGAATATGCAGTTTATCACTCTAAATGTAAAAACGCGTTAAACTCGTTAAATGAAATTAGGGAGCAATTACGACCAATAGACTTCGTCACTCAATTAGCTATTCCTCTAAGGCGTTTTCTGAACGCTTCCATCCATTCCTCGTTAAGCTCGTCGTTATTCCAAGATGACGGATCTGAAACGCCTTTCACGTATAGGTAAAGAGTTCTCACAACTCCGTTCTCGTCTTGGAATCCTCTTCTAGCAATAGGCATCCAGTTAGGAATAGGTATCTCAAGCGTTACTATTCGAGTGCCGTCCTTAACTTCTTTCTCTAGCTTCCTTACTAAATAGTCTCTAATGACATCGTAGTATATGTAAAGGTATATGACTGTAGCTACGGATAAATCCACCTCAGTGAAGTCACCTTCAATAAACTCCACTCTGTTCGAAACGCCGTATTCGGATGCCTTCTTCCTCGAAATCGCCACCAATGCGCTATCGATTTCAACTCCAATTCCCTTACACCCGCTTAGCTTGGAGGTCAATACAACTATCCTCCCATCTCCCGAGCCTAGGTCAATCAGTACATCGTTGGGCGTTACTTTGGCGAGTTCTACTATCTTCTCTGCCGTTTTTACTGGACTAGCGATGTACGGAACCAACTTCTTCAAGGTAACTCCACCAAAACGACTAATTCCTTGTCTCCGATCCTTCGGGAAACGTTCTTGAGCGCGTCTTCCCCTTCTACTATTACTATTGCGTTATACTTCCCGATGGTCTTAATCACTTTAACGTTTTGGAGACCTTCCAGCCTATCTACGTCACCGCCCTTAAGCAGTAAAACGTATCGAGTTAGCTCCTTTACTATGTCAGGTAGTATGTATCCTATGTCTTTTATGGACGCAATTTTACCTTTCCAAACAACTAGTTTGTCCGTGTTGTTGGTTCTCATAAGCCTTACAGCGCACTCTAGGTCGGTTAAGGGATCGGTAGTGATGACCCTTTGAGCAGCGTAATTTAATGCTAAATCAGAGTAAGGGTCACCGTAGGCGGCACTTCTTAGTACGCTTTCATCAGTAACTAACTTCGAACCTACGAAAGCGGCTTCAGTGTCCATGTTGACTATCTCTGTTGCCACGTCAGCTATCGTAGCCCTTTCATCTAATCTAGGTATTCTCTTAGATACATTACCTAGGTTGAGCTTACCTGAGGGAATGAATTCCGTTAGCGCGAAAACTATATCTCTTATATATAGTATTCCCTTTAATTTGTTATCATGCGTGACTAGAACGTGAGATATTCTGTATTCTTTCAGTAATCTTAAGGCCGAAATCAAGTCCTTGTCTCCGCTTAGCTTCAATGGAGAGGGCGTTCCATATTCTTCCACGGTGGTAATTTCTAAGTCCTCTCCTTTCGCAACAGCCCTTACTACGTCAGTCTTAGTGATTAAGTAATTAATTCTTTCTTGGTCGTCTAGAGCCAGCGCGGCGCCTATACCTCCCTCGCATATTACTTTGGCCGCTTTCTTGAGCGAGTCCGTAGCTTCAACTCTCGGAATTACGGGGTTTTTCAACACGTCTTCGAGAGTTAGCATTCCTAACGTCCCTCGGCTAATATCTCATAGTACGTTATCAATACTACATCAGCTTTAATGGGAGATTACTGTCATAGAGGTAAACGTAATTCGTTACTTCATCTAGACCTAATCCTATTGCCTTAACGTTCACCCCAGATTTCATGGCTTCTAGTATCAAGTCCGTAATACCAGGATGTCCGTCTTCGAACGGTCTGAAACAACACGCTCCATCGAACCCCACAACGAAAACCAAGTACTTATCGTAACCTCTGAGACTAATCAGATCTTTAATTTGCTTCACGCCCCTTTGCGTGGGACAATCTGGCCACATACCTTCTTCATACTCCCCTTTGAGATCTGCGCTCTTTAACTCCACTATACCTATCTTCCCTTCGTTGGAAACTAATTGGAAATCGAAAACAGATGAACCAAACTTAGGAGCCCTCTTTATCACCTTATATCCCCTCAGCCATGGGAGCAAACCTCTTTCCAGTGCCTCTTTGAAAGCTATCTCTTGGATTCTCGTATCTAAAACTGCAAAGGAATCCATGAAGACCCTAGCTGCCACTAACTTACAATGCGTCCTCCTCCCTCCGTTAAGCGAACAGAAGCATTCGTTTCCTTCCCATATTAGGTCCAGAAGCCTTCCCGTATTGGAGTTGTGAGCTAATTTGATATCGTTACCAACTTTCACTTCAACAACGAAACGATTCAATTTTCTCAAAATAGAACATTTAATAACATCTACCCTAAATAACGAAACGAACTCGTTCCCACGTCGCGATTTAAGCGATGGTACCCAAAGAGGCATCAAGTTAGCTCATCCCATAGGGTGAGCTTCAAAAACTCTAAGAAGAAGGCTTTACGGCTGATGCCTATTGTGTGGATAGGCAGAGCAATTGGTCACACGCCTTCGGTCCTCTTAAGGAAGCTGGTTAACGATGAGAATAAAGTCATGGTCAAACTTGAGTTCATGAATCCTAGTGGTAGTATAAAGGACAGACCTGCCTTATTTATGATAAAAAAGGCTGAAGAAGAAGGATTGCTCAAGGAAGGCTCTACGATAGTTGAACCTTCTTCAGGAAACACGGCGATTTCATTGGCAATGTTAGCGGCCGCCCGAGGATACAAAATGGTTGCTGTCGTCCCCAAAACCACCAGTTCCAATAAAATAAAGATGCTGAAGGCCTTAGGTGCTCGAGTAATTTTCTCTGAAAGCGGAGTCCCTTTAGGTCATCCAGAGCATCACTACACTAAGGCCGTGAGACTCGCAAAGGAGAACGGTTGGGTAATGCTTGATCAATACAGAAACGAGGCTAACGTCAGGGCACACTACGAAACGACGGGCCCTGAATTACATGCCCAAGCAATTCAGCTAATGGGAGGGCTAGACGCTTTCGTGGCCGGTGTAGGCACGGGCGGTACAATTCTAGGCATTGGAAAGTACTTGAAGGAAGTGAAGGAAGACGTGAGAGTTATTGCCGTGGTACCTAGCAATACGCTAATTTCCAAATTCTTAGGACTCAATGGAGACAGAACCTTCCATTCGATAGAAGGCTTGACTGCTATGCCCGTTAGTTCTCTTCTAAGAAAATATAGGCACTTAATTGATGAAGTGATTGAAATATCCGACAACGAAGCTTTGGAGACAATGAAATTCTTGGCCTCAAGGGAAGGTATTATGGGAGGATTGAGTTGCGGAGCTAACGTGGCTGCGTCGCTCAAGCTTGCTAGAGAAGGAATTAGAGTTGCAACCGTCTGTCCGGATGGATTGATTAGGTACCTTGATAGATTGGAGCTATAAGTAAATATATACAACAAATACAACTTATGCGCGGTGATATCGTGAGCGACGTTTACGTGGTCTCAGCTGTCAGGACGCCTATAGGTAAGTTCTTGGGTGCCTTTTCAAACGTTCCTGCGCCAGACCTAGCGGCGATAGCAGTTAAGGAAGCCATTAGGAGAGCTGGTATAGAACCTAAGGACGTCAATTATTATACAATGGGTAATGTTATAGGCGCAGCTGTAGGTCAGAACCCAGCTAGACGCACCGCGCTCTTAGCCGGTATACCTCACCATATTGATGGCTTCACCATCAACATGGTTTGCTCCTCCGGCATGATGTCTGTAATAGATGCCGTTAGGGCGATCAAGCTCGGAGAAGCGAGGATAGCTTTGGCAGGCGGAATGGAAAACATGACTAGGGCCCCTCTATGTCTACCTCAAGAAGCCCGAACGGGTATGAAGCATCTCATTGGTAGGCAAGCGAACCTTATAGATACTATGGTACTGGACGGATTAACAGATGCTTGGAACTGGAGGATAATGGGAGAGGAGGCTGACGCAACTGCTAAGAAGTACGGTGCAAAGAGAGAGGAACTAGATGAGATAGCTTTCAATAGTCACATGAGGGCGGCTAAAGCTACGGACGATGGAATATTTAAGAACGAAATAGTACCGGTTGAGGTGAAAACCCGGAAGGGGGTAGTCGTAGTAGATAAGGACGAGGGAATAAGGAGGGATACTAGCATTGAGAAGCTCAGCAAGCTACCTCCCGCTTTCACTCCCGATGGCGTTCACACAGCGGGCAATAGCTCTCAGTTAAGCGATGGTGCGGCCGCCTTAATCTTAGCTCCAGAGAAGGTCGTGAACGAATATGGCCTCAAGCCGTTAGCGAGGATACTAGGTTACGATATAGTAGGCCTGAAGCCGGAGGACTTCGTTGAAGCACCAGTACCCGGTATAAGGCGCATTTCCGAGAAGCTCGGTGTAAAGCCGGACGACTGGGACCTCTACGAAGTTAATGAAGCGTTTGCTATAAGCTTGTGGCTTCCGCATCACTTGCTAGGAATACCGTACGAGAGAATGAACGTTCACGGTGGCGCAATTGCCTTAGGCCACCCGTTAGGCGCTTCGGGAGCCAGGATAATAGTGACCTTGATTAATGCTCTCAAAACACATGGACAGAATAGAGGCGTTGCCACCCTCTGTCACGGAACTGGTGGTGGAACTACGATAGCTCTGGAACTAGTCTAACCTTTTAGGAGATTCCTACATAGATATTGATACTGAGTCAGATTTGTTAATTTAATGTTAAGGATTGGTGGGCCCGCCGGGATTTGAACCCGGGGCCACGGGGACCCGAGTCGGGCGCCGACCCGAAAACCCTTGGGGGTACCGGCGTACCCCGCATCCTAGTCCAAGCTAGACGACGGGCCCACCGTTCCATAGACGACGCTATATTCTTTAAAAACCTATCTGTATGTCTTTCCATTTCGGTAATTAAATGAAAGTACTGGAGCTTTCTAAGTCAGACAAGTTTAATGAAATTCCTAGGGTATCGGCGGACGATCTAGAAAACACCTTGAAGAGGGAAAGCGTTATAGTAATTGGGAAACTCGAGGAAGTAATGAATTTCGCGAAGAAGCTAGATCTCAACAAATACGTTGAGAGACTTTTCATATGCCCAGAAGATCTCTGTCCTGAGGAAGAATTACTTAAGGTGGCCAAAGAAGCAGACAAGTGGATCTATACTTACTCCATAAAATTCGGTGAACTGCCTAAAGGTAAGGTGTCGAGGAAAGACGTCATCAAATCAATAGTCTCAATTTCGACTAAGAAGGAATTAGTGAAACTTCCAATAGTAAATGAAGGGGCGCTTTGTCTCTCACCCTATTGTACTAAATGCAAAGACGTGTGTAAATGGGAAGCCATAAGGTTGAGGGATAACTACGTTTCGATTGATCCCGATAAATGCGTTTCGTGTGGTGATTGCGTTGCCGTATGTCCTCAAAGGGTTCTTTCCATGCCCGGTTTCGATGACAGGGCACTAGGTCGTTTAGAAAACGTCAAGAAGATATGGTTGTTGGAGCCAAGTGAAATCTTCCCGGAAGCGTTTTCGAAAGAGAGTCTAGTTCTCTTTTGGAACCCCCGAGATGAGTTAGTGAAAATACTCCGATCCCTCGGTTTCGAGGTATGCTACGGAGGCGAATGTTACGAAGAGTTACCGGAAAAGCTTTCCAATTGCAAGTTCGTTCAATTGATCGATGATCAGCACGTAAAGAGACTTCGGATTAGAGGCTGGCCCGGTTCTTATAAGGTTAAGATAGATGAGAAGCTTTGCACCTTCTGTTTGCAGTGCGTAAACGTTTGCCCAACTCATGCTCTCGAACACGTTTTCTTGGATCCAGTTAGGAAATCTATACAGTTTTACCCCTCTAATTGCATAGGTTGCGAGGCATGCGTTAATGCATGTCCTCCTAACAAAGGAATAATTGAGATGGGAATTGATACAATAAGAGTCATTGAACTCGAGGAGGCGAACGAGAGCGAATGTAACTCAGAGACCTTGGTTACTGAAGGGGGGAAGGAATTCCAATGCTTCCTTTGCGGGAAACCGATCGACGTATCTCCTAGCTCGTTCATAGAGCTCTACAATACTCTCAAGACCCTCTCTACAATTGCAATGGATTCGATAGACTTGGAGACCTTATATTCAGCGCTGCTGCCCTTGTTGCAGACAATAGCATGTAATGAATGCTCAGATAAGTTAGCTATGGTAATTAATGAGAAGGCGAAGAAGGCTATACTTAGGTTGGCCTTACTCTACCTATCCTGTATATACCGGAGAAAGAGGCTGATACCGGGAGACCCCCTCGAAATCGAAGACTTGGTTGAGAAGCTGGGTCTGAGCACCATTAATGATCCTTGTTACGAGTGGGAACGAAGAATAGAGCTATTTAAAGTCGACGATTTGATAACTTGATATTAAGGTTCCTCGAGACGTTCAAGACGGTAGATAGTATATGGCTGGAATAGCGGGCGTCTTGGCGTTTGACCCGGCATGGAACGTTGCTAGGTTCAATTATTACTCTTTGTTAGCTCTCCAGCATAGGGGACAAGAAGAAGCTTGTATGTTTGTTAGCGACGGTACCAAGATAGAGTGGATTTGTGGGAAGGGTTTCGTGGATGAAGTTCTCCCTAGAGCTACTGAACTTCCGGGTTGGGCTTCCATTGGAGGCGTCTGGAGCGAAGTGCCCGGATACTACGGTTTCGCGGAAGGAGACGTTGAGGTCGCGGTAGTAGTGGATGGTAGAATATTTAACGGAACCCCGAAGGACGTGGCTACTGAAATTTCTATGGCAAGGAGCGAGGGAGTGAGCGGCGTCGAACTCGCTGAGAAGGTCTTAAGGAAATTCAAAGGTACCTTTTCGCTCTTAGCGCTCACTTCCGAAGGAGAAATTATCGCTTATAGGTCACCCCCAGGCTTGAGGCCGCTTCAGTTAGGTGGGTTCGGTTTCGATATGGCCGTTTTCGCTACGGAAAGCGTTGCCTTCGACGTAATCGGTGCTGACCTAAAGAAGGACTTCGACGCAGCAGAAGCTATTTACGTTAATCAACTGGTAATGGAAAGGAGGAAGCTCTATAACGTTCAGAAGAAACTATGTGTGTTCGAATATATATACAACGCGAGACCCGATAGCGTGATTGATGGTATAGAAGTATATAAGGTTAGAGAGAGACTTGGAAGAGAACTCGCTAAATTATATCCCAGAGACGTGGACGCGGTCGTTGGAGTTCCCGAAACGGCCCTACCCTTCGCTATCGGATATTCTAAGGAATCTGGAAAACCGTACGACATGGGCTTCGTTGCTACTGGGAGGAAGGCACGCACAGCGATAAGAGTTAACCTTATGGAAAGGGTCATAGGAGTTCAATTGAAGCTCAATCCAATAAGATCTGTATTTAGAAGAAAGAGGGTGTTAATAATAGATGATAGCGTAGTCAGGGGCTTAACCCTAAAGACAGTCATTCAAACGCTAAGAAACAGAGTTGGTGCCGTTTCAGTTGACGTACTTATTGGAAGTCCCAAGATCATTTCGGAATGCAGGTACGGAGTCGAAGTACCGCCAGCGGATCAATTAATAGCTTCCCAAATGTCTGATGAAGAGATAGCTAGGTACATTGGTGCCAGGAGCATTAACTGGCTACCTCCCGAGAAGTTACCGGAAATAATTGGCGTCGATGAGTCTCAACTCTGTATGGGTTGCTTTACCGGGAAATATCCCGTTGAGACCGAAGAAGGAAAGTGATTCTACGCCAGCGTCCTTTTAAAGAATTAGCTAGTAGCGGAAGCGGAGACGGAACCCATGAAGCTCGTAGTAATATCTCACGATCCGGATAGCGGAACCAACGTGGTTGTATTAGATAACGAATTGAATAAAGTAGTGAAACTGAAGGCTTTAACAGTTTTAGAGAACGAATGGAACCCAGATTTAGGTGAGTTCAGCGTACTTAGGGACAATTTAGAACTGGAATATCAGTTACCATTAAAGAAGGAGCAATACGAAGTACTGAAGAACTTCAACATGAGGAAAGAAGGCAAAACAGTTAAAGTAAGTATACCTTACTACGTCATCATGTATCCGAAGTACGGATACGAAGGATCCCCCTACGTAATATACCTCATTAGTCCTTACTTGGAGGACGCCATAGAGGACTTGAAGGCGTTAGCGCAACAAGCTTCTACGGGCGTGGCACAAGAACCACAAGAACTATTAGAAGAGGAATAAAAAGTTACTTCTTCTTATCGGGCTTCTCTTCTGGGTTTATACCAGCTAGTTTGAGAGCTACGTCTTCCATTTCTTCTAACGGATAGAATCTCCTCATCCATATCCTTTGCGCCTCTGGGCTTCCAGCTCCGTGTACGCTTTCAATAAGGAACTCCACGCTTAACGTTAAGTTCTCTAGAAGCCTCAGTACCCTGTGTCTCCACTCAGCGGGGTAGTCCGGTAGACACTTCAGGTACTCTTGTAAGTACTTCCCTATCTTTTCGTTGATTAAGTCCTTGTAAGATGGTAAGGTACCTATTAAGCCGCCGGCGATGTCGTGGGCGAGTCTAGCTATCTCGTATGGGAACCTAGTGACCATCTGCTTCGTTACGTTGGCCATCATTTGGTCTACGTAGTAAGTTCCTGAGGCAGCCTTCTTACCTTCCCATGCAGCTGCCAGACCACCGGCGTGCATCGATTCAGTAAGGAATATCATTTCAGTTAGCTTTTCTCTGATATGGCACTTATTGGCGATTCCCATCTGCTTCGCTAAGTGGTAAGACGCACCTATAATTACGTCCGCTAATCCGGGCTTGCATCCTCCGTAAGCTTGCCTGTGGTAGCTCGAGAATATCTCAACTAGCTCAGCAGCGAATTGATACTCTCCTAACATGAACACTCTCTCCCAAGGTACGAATACGTCATCAAAGATTACAATTGCCTCGGCTGGGAAGACGTTGGGTAGAGCATCAACGTCGGGCTTCTCGAACCTCCTCGTATCGTTCGTGTACCTACCGACGACTAAGGTCACTCCTTCGGCATCTATCGGTACGGCGAAAGCTACGGCGAAGTCCTTGTCCTTCTCAGTCATGGCCCTCGTTGGCATCACTATCATTTCTTCGCTCGCTATTACACCAGTTATGTTTGCTTTGGCACCTCTAACTATAATTCCGTCGTCTCTGATTTCCTTTACGTGGACGTAGACGTCCTTATTTGGTTGCTCATGAGGTCTTAAGCTCCTAACGCCCTTGGCGTCCGTCATTACGCCGGCTAGGGCTATGTCCTCCTTTTGTACGTACTTAAGGAATTTCAGGAACCTCTCGTAGTAGCTACCGAAGTGCTCGAAGTGATCTGGTTTCTTGCCATGTTTCTTGTACCATTCGTCTATATCGTACGTAATGATGCTTATGGTATTGATTGCGTCCCAACCAACGCACCTCTGGAAGCACGAACCGGCTTTGTGGGATAACTTTCTGAAGTACTTTACTTTAATAGCTAAGTCCTTCGGGCTTTGATGTATGTGATTGAACCTGTTTACTTCCTCGTTAATGAATGGAGAGAACGCCCTAGCTAGGTGAACGTCCAGTTCCTTATCGTAGAAGCTGTCGTCCCACGGTGCCTTGTATGTCCATTCGAACGCCTTAACTGCTGGAAGAGTGAAGGGGTGTTTGGTTACGTCCTCAACCTCTTCGCCTAACACGTAGATCTTCGCTCTCCTCGACCTTTCACTTAGCGCTTTTATGTACTCTTCGGGTCTTCTTAGTCCCACAGTTACACCAGCCTATTCAACTGGTAAAGGTACTATATACTTATCTATACATTTTCCGAGCGCATTGTAATAGGAGCTATATGGAGTAATGTAATGGACGGCGAAAATTGAGAGCCAGATACGAAATGTTAGGGGAAGCAACTTCATGCAATGAGAAAACGTTAAGCTTGACGATATACTATAATATAGAAAACAGCAAGCATTTACCTACTATATTAGCCGGACTTAAATCCATTTTGGACTTAGATGTAAGTTGTCACGAAGTAGCGTTAGTTGATAACGGTTCGAGCGACAATACACTCAAAATACTACGGGATTTCAGCCAAAAGTATCGGAACAGTAAAACGGTTCACCTAATTAGGATCGGAAGGAACCTAGGCTTCTCTAGAGCTAATAACGTAGCCTACTACGCCTTGAGAGACGAGTACGGTCCCTATGAGTACGTTCTCCTGGTCAATAACGATGCAATAATACTTAGCGAACCAATCAAGATACTAATATCTATCTTACGAGAATTTGATGGAATTGGTGGCGTTCAAGGCATATTAATTAACGAAGACGGAATAGATAGCGGTCCAATGGAATGGGATTACACTTCTTTTCCCTCGCGCCCCCTACTTTCTTGGAAATACGAGAAGAAGCTCGTTCGCTATCCTCAAGTCACCCCCTTCCTCGATGGAGCCGTATCAATCTTCAAGGCTAGAGTCTTAGACGAGGTAGGATTCTTTGATCCGTTGAGTTTCATGTACGGCGACGACTACGTTCTCGGTGCAAAGATATGGAAGGGGGGTTACGCCCTGCTCTTTGTTCCCGTGATCGTTGGTTATCACAAAAGGAGTGCAACGCTCTCAAGATATTCTAACTTGTTCGCGTACTGGAGCTCGTATTACCATTCTTGTGCGGCCATAAGGTATTCCGAGGGAGCTTTTAGGATATGGAATTGCATGGGTATGTTATGGACAATAGCGAAGTCCCTTTCCGCTTACTTTTTGGAGATGAATGGGAGGCATTTGGATTGGGCTCGTGGCAGAATGGCTTCATTGATAGAATGTCCCGAGCTATCGCCCAAAGGATTCCCCCAATGGCCCGTCTTAATTGACGATAACCTCGTTTCGTCTATTATAGGGGAATTAACGTCGATCGTTGGAATTAATGAAGCGTCTAGGAGGAAGTTGGATAAATTATTAAGGACCTTAAGGGAGCGTCTCGGATAGGGGCCCTTAACGAACCCTTCGGAGGCACGCGAATTTGAGCGAAGGCGATATATTCCTCGATATCTTATTTAAGAGGTTACAGGTTAAGGAGAAGCCTGAACTGAAAGTCCCAAAGATAGGCTTAAAGGAACCCGAAGTAACAGTAAATGAAATTGAAAACTTCTATGCTGTTGATGGAGGAGGTGGGCTGGCTAAACTGGATGGAGGAAGAACTTTCTATGTAGCAAGAGCCGTGGCGACCTCGAGAGAGGATATAATAAGAGATCTTAGAGCTGAAGTAACCTATTGGCATAGTAAGCCCCTACTCGAAGCGATGAGGAGCGAGGTTGAATTGAAAGTAGCGCTTAGCGCTCCGGGAAACGCGGTAGTGATGGATGGATCGTACTACACAATGGTCACTAAATGGATGACTCGTATTCTCAGAATAGCACTTATGAGAGCTAAGCTCTCGGAAATAGTATCTTTTCAACCCACGATATCTGCCTTGAACCTACTGAATGAACTTTTATTGCGTAAAAAGATCGTTTTCATAGCTAAGAACCCATCCTTCAAGTTCTTCAAGAACTACTACATATTAAGGAAGATGTACGAAGAAACGGGCGATGAGAAATACTTCTTGCTGATGAAGGAGCCTTTACTCAATAAGAAGGACTTGTTAACTGAGGCCAAAAGGAAATCGATTAGGGAGTACGTACTACTCTTACTTAACTCTGCCGTAACGGACGCTGATTTACTAGAGGGCGAAGGCCTCTCTTCAGCGTTAGAGTTACCTTTACCGAAGCAATTGAGGAAATTCGCATCGCCTTCGAAATGGAACGAAGTTTCTAAGATGGCGGCCGAATATTACGAACTAAGTGTGGGGGAGAGCCCGCGATTCGATCGTTTCAACGTATGTAATCTCAGAGTACCCCGTATCTGGTGGCTGAAAAAGGGAAAGGTTTTCTTAACTATTGAGGAACTCAGCGAGATATCTATATGCGCGCTAACTTCGATTCGCGAAAGGGAAATCGTCCCGAACTTAGCCCTTAGGATCTTAGGGAACGAACTGGAGTACCCACCGCTCCTAGAGGTAGCTCACATGCTGAGTACCCTCAGCTCCTCCCAATTGTTAAGCTACGTTAACCTCTTGTCCACTTCAATGAACATAGGCATAGATGGTTTGAGGGAAGAATTGATATCCCTTTCGAGATCTAAGTGAGAAGTGGGGATAGAGCGAATTGGTATTGAACGCTAATTTCCAAGACTATATAATAGTGGCCAATCCAGGGGACGTAGTGACCCCCTTTCAAAACTTGGCGACTACCGGAATCCTAACGCCTCTACAGAACTTAATACAAAACACCATTGCAACTTATACTCCAGAATATATAGTACCGGCAACGATAATGTACGTAATAATATCGATGTTCATACTAGCCTTATTCCTTTACATTGTTACCAGGATCATTAGTCCGGTGATCTAATGATATATTACGTACCCGAATGGTTTTTGAAGCTCATAGCTGCTCTCTTCACCTTAGGGTTCTGGTACCAATCAATTACACTTCTTAGTGCAAACGTGGCCCTCAATGAACCAACGAGGGGTTTCTGTGCGTTTGCGTACGATGCTTGGGCTTTGTTGGTCCTAACGTACGGCGGTTTCTACTTCACTGCCGTTTCGCTAGGCGTTGCTCCCTTTTCCGACCCCTTCCTCGCCTTCTTCTTCGTTACTACTTTCGCTGCCGGATTGGCCCTTCTTCCCCTTCTCTTGAACTGTCTCTTTAAATAGGATGTAGGTCCCGTCTTCAGTGTGAAGCAAGAGCGTTTTGAAATTACCCTTCACGTCGCCCTCGTAAACGTAGGTGTCTTTCGGTGCCTCCTTCCAATTCATTTCGTTTACGTTCGCTTCGGTCAAATTTTCGCTACTGACTGCCACTCTAAGTAATTTCGTGGGCCACTTAGCTAACGCGTATGAGCCCTTAACCTTTCCTAATACCGTTTTCTCGACTCTCCCCTCACTGGAACCCTTGATGTATTCTACTAATATATCATTCATAACGTCCATTTTTTCCATGGTTTCGATTAAGTCTTTTTGGAAGGACTTCATGTCCTTGAATTCGATAGATTTTTCCAGCGTGAGTACGCTTATTTTGACTCCATTAACATCCAATTCCCTAACTCGATATATTCGCTTCCGTAGCTCCATCTTCTTCGCCATTTAAGGTTTCCAAATTGCCCCTTCTAAACTAAAATACTTCTATGTAACCTCTTCATAGTGAGAGCCTTGATAGATCCTGAAGTTTCGGTGAAGAATTACGCGCGAATCGGATGGTTAAAGGTAGTTGAATATTCAGAACCCCTCTTAAATGCGGCGAAGGTAATGGTAGAGAACAAGATTAGACACGTCCCAATAGTTTCAAATAAGAAACTTATAGGTATGCTATCAGTGAAAGACGTAATTGATAAGTTAAACGCGTTAAACATGCCCGATTTACTTAAGTCGGAAGTCGGTAAGCTCGGAAGCGGAAAGGTAATAGCTTCTAAGCCCGATGAGCCCCTCTGGCTAGCATTGAAGGTAATGAAGGAAGCTGACGTAGGTGCCTTACCAATAGTTAATGAGGAGGGCGAGGTGATAGGCATATTCACTGAAAGGGACGTAGTAACGCAAATCGCTCCTGAAATAGAATGGGACAAGAGCGTAAAGGAAGTTGGATTAGAGAACCCGAAGACGGTTGAGTTGGGTACGCCAATACTCGACGTAATATCTCTTATGAATGAAATGAAGATTAGGCACGTCCCAGTTGTTGATAGCTCCGGTGCGGTTAAAGGTATGGTAACAGCTCTGGACGTTATAGGATATGCCCTAGAGAACGATCGTTACAAGAAGGGAATAAGGATATTCGAAGACGCAGTAGATACAATAATGAAGCAACCAGTATTCGTCCGAGAGGACGCAACCCTCAACGAAGCACTAAACGTATTAGCTAACAGTAATTACGATTACGTTCTAATTGTTGGCGAAGACTTAAAGTTAAAGGAAATACTAACCGACAGAGATGTACTGAGGATAACTGCAGATCTTATGGAAAAGTTACACGGTTAAAAGCAATCTTATCTAACCATTAATATTAAGCTTATTTAATATATATCGAATTAAGTTTCCAATGGGAGGACCACAGCTCCATGTTGGATAAACCCTTCGAAGTGAAATATCGACCTATTTCAATAAAAGATATTCTCAAGAATATGCATTCTGAAGCTAGCTTGAGTATGGACATGGCCTTCTACTCTATAATATATGGCGATAAAGACGTAGCTCAAGAAATAGAGAAAATTGATGAAAACGTAGACGAGGAGTTCAATCTATTGTCAATCCAGTTGATGATGGCTGCCAGAGATCTCGAAGACGCTAAGAAACTGTTACCGGCTCTTAGGTTGGGTGTGGCAATAGATACGGTTGTAGAGGCAGCTTCGGATATAGCGAGCACTGTCTTGAGGGGTTATACTTCGGGCGATGTCATCAAAGCCGCCCTGGAAATCACAGAAGAGATATACTTGAAGGTATCTATAGATTCCAAGCATAGCGATATGACCATTGAAGAGTTCGTTGAGAAGTACGGCGCTGTTGACGTTATTGCGCTTCGAAGCAGTGGCGTTCTAATAATTAATCCATCGCCGGAAATACGGCTAAAGGTCGGCGATACCTTAATTCTGAGGGGCGATCGGGACGATATACTGAAAGTAGCCAAGGACTTCAACGTAAAAATAGAAATTCCCCAAGCAGATTTCGATGAAAAGGCAAGGGAACTAGCTCAAAGAATAGCTCTCTTAAAGAACTTGGCTGAACTATCCTTCGACCTAGCCGTTTACTCAATATTGTATCAAGATAAGATAGCTGCTGAGGAAGTATTAGAAATAGAGTCCTTCATAGACGAAGAATCCACGAAAATTGAAATGGAAGTAATGAACCACATAAAGTGTTCAGAAGAGATGTACGTCTCGACCGTTTTAATACGTAGTTTGGAGAAAGTAAGCGATGCGGCAACCAGGGTCGCTCAATTGACGTTATCCAATAACGGCGTTCATCCAGTACTTAAGAGAATAAAGGAGGAAGGGGAAGAGAAGATACTAGTAGTTCTAGTAAAGGAAGATTGCGACATGACCTTAGCTGAATTGGAAGACCTCCTAGAAGGTAACGTGTTAGCTATATACGTTCCCAACAGCTGGATACCGATACCTAACTTGAACACGAAATTGGAAAAAGGCATGAAAGTGCTTATGAAGATATACGACTCATCTGAAGACTTCTGGGAAAGGTTGGAGCAAATACGTTGTCCAATAGAAATTAGGTAGTCAATACCTCTTTCCAACCAGAATTAACCTTGGAGACGTCAAAGCGAACCTCGAACCGTTCCAATCGCCGTACGCCTCCATGGGTTCCCAACCGCTGTCTTTATACAACTTCGCTAGTTCGTGAAGGGAATATAGCCTGAATTTGAGGGGTAAGTCAACTACTCTCTCTAGACCGCTCAATCCTCTCTTGTAAACGTGAATAACTGTACTATCCATAGCAGTCCATGGATCGTACTTCGATTCAGCTATCATAACGTGATCTCCGTGCTCTATGGTCCAAGTATATTTCTCTTGGTAGTTCCTAGCCTTCAGAACGCTGTCTCTATTTTCGATGTCTATTAATAATAACGAGCTCTTCTTAGCTATCCATGCGAAACCTCTTAGAATAGATTTATCTACTTCATCACCATAGAAGCCGAAGCTCGAGTACCACGAAAGGATCGCATCGAATCTTAGACCCCCAACTACCTCGGGTAAATTCCTTAAGTCTCCTACCACACACTTGGCCTTATCTTCTACGCCAGCCCTCATTATCCTCTCGTTCGCCTTCTCAACGAAATTGGGCGAAATATCTACTCCTATTACGTCGTATCCCAGTTCGGCCAATGCAATAGTCATTCTCCCTATTCCGCATCCAGCATCGAGAATTAACCCCTTCCTTATTCCGTACTTCTTTAGCGTCTTGTGAACTAAGGCAGATTGAATTGAAGTATCTTGCCATACGGAAGGAGGCTCAACGAGTAGAGAAGAGTAGCTAAACCACCTAACCCACGTTTCCAATGACCAATCTTCCAAGACGGCTTTCCCATTACTTACACGGAGCGACTGTAATTAAGTAATAAAGTATATACAGCACAAACAAGTTTAAACCAAACTATACTGTGTAGTTAACGGGGCAGAACCCTTGAACCTATTGGAATACGAAGCCAAAGAGATAGCCAAGAAATACAAGATCCCTGTACCGGAAGGGGTTCTAATAGAAAGCCCTGATCAAGTATATGAGGCAATAGACCGTCTCGGTTTACCAGTTGTATTGAAGGCCCAAGTACCAGTAGCTGGAAGAGGCAAGGCGGGCGGAGTTAAACTAGCTAAAGATGCTGATGAGGCTAGGGACATAGCCGAAGAACTCTTCGAGAAGGAGATAAAGGGATTCCCGGTTTATTCGATACTTGTAGAGAAAGCAGCTCAAATAGAAAGGGAACTCTACCTATCCTTTGTACTAGATAGATCCAATAGGCAAGTAGTCATGTTGGCATCGGCTGAAGGTGGAATGGAAATTGAAGAGTTGGCTAAGGAGAAGCCCGAAGCAATAATTAAACTCCCTATAGAGCCCGAAATAGGTCTTAAATCTCATGAAGCTAGAATGGTTGGTAAGAAAATAGGTCTCTCAGGGAACCTACTTCGAAGTTTCGAAAACATAGCCAAGGCAATGTACCAAATATTTATGGATTACGATGCAGAGCTCGTGGAGAGCAATCCCCTAGCCGTAACTAGCGATGGCCTTAAGGCATTGGACTTCAGAATGATTATTGACGATAATTCGTTAATCAGGCACCCGGAGCTAGAGAGTTCGCGAGAGAGGGAGCTAAGGGGCGCGGAAAGGATTGCAGCCAGGAAAGGCTTCTTCTATGTTGAGCTTGATGGAAACATAGGCATAATTGGGAACGGTGCTGGTTTAACTATGGCCACCATGGACGTCGTAAAGTATTACGGAGGAAATCCAGCTAACTTCTTAGATATAGGTGGGGGTGCAAGAAGGGATAGAGTTAAGGAAGCAGTCAAGGTTCTATTAGAAAATCCCAAGGTCAAGGTAATATTCGTCAACATCTTCGGAGGCATAACTCTAGCAAGCGAGGTTGCGTTAGGTATCGTGGACGCTCTCAATGAGAGCCCAGTGAAGAAGCCAATAGTTGCTAGAATAGTTGGAACGGCGGAGGAAGAGGGAAGGAGGATATTGAAGGAAGCCGGAATACCTCTTTTTGATAGCATGGATGAGGCCGCTAAGTATGCAGTTCAACTAGCTAAGTCCTCGGCTTAGGAGGTGATGCGTTCATGGTAGTGTTACTAGATGAAAACGCGAGAGTTCTAGTCCAAGGGATCACCGGTAGATACGGTAAATTCCATGCAGAACAAATGATGAAATACGGTACTAAGATATTAGCTGGAGTAACGCCCGGTAAGGGAGGTCAAGAAGTACTCGGCGTCCCAGTATTCGATACAGTAGCAGAGGCTAAAGAGAGGTTCCCCGAACTCAATGCCTCTATAATATTCGTGCCGGCAGGGGGAGCGGCCGATGCTATAATAGAGGCGGCTGATGCCGGAATGAAGTTAATAGTAGTCATAACGGAGGGAATACCCGTTCACGACGCCTTGAAGGCGATAAGATATGCAAGGAGAAAGGGATCAACCGTTATAGGACCCAACTGCCCCGGAATAATAAGTCCCGGAAAGAGTAAGCTGGGTATAATGCCTCATCAGTACTTCGCGCCCGGCAGAATAGGGATAGTGTCTAGATCCGGTACCTTAACGTACGAGATCGCTTACCAACTCACCAAATCGGGATTAGGGCAAAGCACGGCCATAGGAATAGGAGGAGACCCGATAATAGGGCTAGACACAGTGGAAGCCGTAAGACTGTTCGATGAAGATCCAGATACCGACCTCATTGTAGTTATTGGAGAAATAGGAGGCGATGCTGAAGAGAGACTGGCTCAAGTGATAAAGAGAGGGGAAATAAAGAAGCCAATAGTAGCTTACATTGCCGGGAGAACAGCACCTCCTGGAAAGAGAATGGGTCACGCGGGTGCGATAATAAGTATGGGAAGCGGCACAGCGGAAAGTAAAGTAAGAGCCCTAAGGGAAGCCGGCGTTCCCGTGGCAGATATACCGTCGCAAGTTGTCGACTTAGTTAAGGAAGTTCTGAAGAGGTAATGTCGGAGCATTTTTACCCTTTGATTCGAGTTACGGAGGGTGATTGAGGAGTGATCGGAGACACGATCTGGGAATTCAGATCGCCCAGAAGCAAGTTCGGAGTTGGAGCATTCAACGAACTTAAATTCGAGATAGAAAGGATTGGATGCAAGAAACCCTTCTTGATAACGACCAAAGGATGGATAAAAAGGGGACTCTTAGATAGGATAAGGGAGATACTAGGGTTCGATATACCTTACTGGGATGGCGTTGAGCCGGAGCCCTCAGCGGAAAGCGTGGAAGAGGGAGCTAAGGCCTTTAGCCAATCCGATGCCGATTGCATTTTGGCAGTAGGGGGTGGTTCAGCACTAGATACTGCTAAGATAGTTAATCTCTTAGCTACTTACGGCGGAACCGTAAGGGACTACGTAGCGCCTCCCTATGGTAACGGTAAGCCCGTTCCCGGACCAGTCAAACCCATGATAGCCGTTCCTACAACTGCAGGTACTGGAAGCGAGGTCACGAGCGTCGCAGTAGTTACGCTCAAGGCTGAGAACGTTAAAGTAGGTATAAGCTCAGATTACCTAAGACCCACTCTAGCCCTCTTGGATCCGGAATTAACTTTGAGCGTACCTCCTAAGATAACCGCTGATACTGGTATGGACGCATTGACGCACGCTGTCGAGTCTTACATTGCCAAACCGTATTGGGCTCGCGAGAAACCCGATGACCCATCTAAGAGACCAGTTTACGTCGGTTCCTATCCAGTTACCGAGGCGCTAGCAGAGAAAGCAATAGAGCTTATAGGAAAGTATTTGAGAAGGGCCGTCTATTGGGGTCAGACCGATATAGAAGCTAGAAGTGGAATGTTGTTAGCGAGCTATCTAGCCGGACTATCGTTCGGTAATAGCGGAGTTGGGTTAGCCCACGCGGCCTCGTATCCGCTCGGTGGCAGGTTCAAGGTATCCCATGGGGAAGCAGTAGGTATACTTCTCCCCGCAGTACTGGAATACAATGCGCCAGCGAATTACCAGAAAGCTAAGAGAGTGGGTGAGTTACTTACTGGCACTAACTGCCCAGAGAGGACCCCAGAGGATTGCGCTAAGTGGGCTGCCGATGAAATAAGGAAATTACAGAAGGACATAAAGTTCACTCCGGGCCTGGAGGCCGTAGGAGTAGTTGAGGAGGACCTTATAGAGATGGCTGAAGAGACTTTAAAGCAGAAGAGGTTGCTGGCAACTAACCCCAGACCAGTCGACGTTGAAGGAGTCATATGGGTGTATAAGAGAGCTATGAGGAACTACTAAATCACATTAACGCATCTACAGCAAGTATTGTAAGGAAGGAAATAAGAGGTATTGTTACGTTATCATCTATTTTACCTCCAAAGAACTCGAATTTCTCTATTATGGCGGCAACTATTCCAGCTGCTATTCCAGGCACTCCGAGTATTGAGCCTATTGGTATGTTAACTATCAACATTGCTAGGTTACCTATCCACGACTTCTCTCTACGCCTTAGCACGATACCTCGAACTATTCCAGTAACGCCATCGCCCAGAGCCATGAACGCTATCGGTACTACTCCATACCAAGGATTGCCTAGGAGGTAACCCAAGAATAAGAGAAGCGTCGTCATTGCCGTGAAGTGTATCTCGTAGTCATCGGACTCGTTTTGGAACCATTCCATAATGTTGTTACTCTTACGCCTAATTAACAACGCGATCGTAACTCCCAGACTTAATGTAACTGGGATTACGAAGGAATCGTAAATTAGCGGAAAGAGAAGCACTGTCCCTCCTGCTAGTATGTGTATGATTTTTCTATTTATATATCTAACTAACTCCTCTCCATATATTTCCCTAAGCTTGCTGTAGTATATTTTCCTCGTCAAGTATTTTATTACTATTGCGACCCATGAAATAAGTATTATTGTAATAACTGCTTCCTCGAGCATCGTCAACTTAGCTTAATTCACCATGGAACGTAATATTTGAAAATAATTAAAAGGGAAGATTCTAAAAAATTAGAAAGGGATTGCAATGTTTATAGTACTTCTAAAGCTCCCGTTCTTGCTTACGTCTAATATGTTGGTTTCAGATAACTTCCTCTATATAGCAACCGGACCGCAATTAATTAAATACGATTTGATTAATCAGACTTCTCGCAATTATTATTATTTCGATAGGTGCGGATCGTTTGAGTGCTTTCCGTTTTGCGTAGGCAAGTTACGCGATTCGATAATACTCGGAACTTCAGGAGGATTGCTGTCCCTCTCGAACTCTACTTTCAACGTGATTTCGAATAAACCAGTAACGTGGTGTGAGGACGTAATCACAGTTTCCGAAATATATAGGGATATGAGAAACGTGATTACCTATGGAGAAGCATTAGACGAGAATCTGAAGACCATATATAAGGGCTGTGCCGTCTATACGGCCTCGGGAGACTATTACTCTCTGGTTTGTAACGATACATACTACTTGAGAACGCCATACGGTTCCATTAAGATAGACTCACCAGCTCTAATAACCAGAAGCAATGAGTACGTAGGCGTTCTCACCTTGAGTGGTAGAGTGATGATATTCAGAGGTAACGAGATAGCTTATCAAGGCCAGCTGCCAACTCCAACGCCGCCCTACTTCATTAACGCTAGTAACGGCGAATTCCTCCTAACTGGTGGAGGAAGGGTGTACCTATGGAAGGACGGCAAACTTTACGCGTCCAATCTGACTAACGTGCTCCAAGCCGTTTGGTATGGGAATAACCTACTTGTAATGCAATTATCTAATAACGAATTGATTATTGGATTGGTTAAAGACGTAGAATGGCGAGCTGTAGGCAAAAAGGTAACTAATCAGCCTTAGCCTTTCACGACGCCAAGTGGCCTTAGCTTAACTACTAGTTTGCTTATTCCAACTTCATGTACTACCTTTACAACTCTGTCCACGTCTTTGTAGGCTCCCGGAGCCTCTTCCGCCACTACCCTAGCTTGGGCGGCCTTTACTACTACACCTTTACTACTGAGCTCTTGGATTACTTGGCTCGGTCTGTAGGTCCTAATTGCAGCCGCTCTCGAGAGCCACCTTCCGGCTCCGTGACAAGTGCTGAACCACGTTCTTGCACCTGTAGGCTGACCTACTAGTATGTAGCTGGCAGTTCCCATAGAGCCGGGTATTAGTACCGGTTGACCTATTCCTTGATAGTCGGAAGGTATCTCGGGATGACCTGGAGGGAAGGCTCTAGTGGCTCCCTTTCTGTGTACTATTAGCTTCCTCCTCTTTCCATCCACGTCGTGCTCTTCGAATTTAGCTATGTTGTGAGCTACGTCGTAAATTATGTGCATGTCCAAGTTCTCGGGATCGGTTTTGAAGACGTTCTTGAAGCTCTCCCTTACCCAGTGGGTAATCAACTGCCTGTTGGTCCACGCGTAGTTGGCAGCCGCACTCATCGCTTTGAAGTAATCTTGCGCTTCCGGAGTATTCCAAGGAACTGATGCCAACTCCCTATCCGGTACGTTGATGCCATATCTCTTCATAGCTCTCTCCATCTTTATTAGGTAATCGCTCGCCACTTGGTGCCCCAGACCTCTCGATCCAGTGTGGACCATCACTAGGACTTGGCCTTCATGGGTTATGCCCATTACCTTAGCCGCGTGCTCGTCGTAGATTTTCTCGACTACTTGAACTTCGAGGAAGTGGTTGCCGCTACCGAGAGTTCCTAACTGAGGCGCGCCCCTCATTTTGGCCCTTTGACTCACCTTACTAGCGTCAGCCGTCTTCATTCTCCCGTGTTCCTCTATGTGTTCCGGATCTTCGCTCCATCCGTAACCTCTTTCCACGGCCCAGTATACGCCTTCTTCCAACACTCGATCGAGCTCACTTATCGATAACCTCACTTTACCGGTACTGCCTAAACCTGATGGTACGTTCCTGAAGAGTTCGTATACTAATTCCTTTATTTTAGGTCTGACGTCTTTCTCATCTAAGTTAGTCCTTAATACCCTCACTCCGCAGTTAATGTCGTAGCCTACTCCGCCGGGGGAGATGACTCCGTTTTCGTCAACTGCAGTAGCGGCGACGCCGCCTATGGGGAAGCCGTAACCTTGGTGACCATCTGGCATTACGAAGGAGGCCCTTTGAATGCCCGGCAAGCACGCCACGTTAGCTGCTTGATCGAGAGTCCTATCGCTCTTCATTTTTTCGAGCAAGTACTCGTCCGCAAAGATTATTGCTGGGACTTTCATGCAGGGTTTAACTCCTTTTTCGATGAGCCACTCGTATTTACCTACCTTCTTGAGGGGTATGTTCGAAGACATTTTCGTCTTCCATTGATCCCTACGCACATAGGGGGTTTTCAAGTACTGGGCGTTACCTCCTTCGGGGACGAATCTAACTACTGGTTAGGATTTCTCTAACTCGTTGATTAACTCTAGTTTTAGGCCCTCTCCTAATTTATTGCTGGGAGCCTTCTTTGGGTCTCACGAAACTCAATCCCGTTGAGAAAGTGATTAACGAAATTTACCCATACTTTTCTTCTATAACAGTAACAACTGTTCGCTTCAATGAAGCCACCTCTAGGTACTCTGCTCAAAGAGTCGTTGCGGTAGAAGACAATCCTCCCGTACCGAAGTCCGTCCTAGATGGGTTCGCCGTCAACTCCGAGGACGTTTTCGGTGCTTCAGAATATTCACCCATAGAGTTAGAAATAGGAAAGGAATGGAAACCAGGAGTAGCTGTCTACGTCAATACGGGGGATCCTTTACCTCAGGGTACTGATACGGTAATTCCTATTGAGGCCGTGAAGGTCGTCGGTAACAAAGTGCTAGTATTCAAACAATACCCTCCGGGTAATGCAGTAGCTAAAATTGGCGAGGATCTAAGGAAGGGCGAAACTATAATTGACAAAGGCGTTCTAATTAGACCATGGCACGTAGCGGCCTTGGCGTCTCAAGGAATAATAGAGGTTGATGTGATCGATCCTAAGATAGCTGTTGCTGCCACGGGCGACGAGATCGTGGAACCGTGGGAGGGTAACGGCGTTAGGAACAGTACGGCTTGGCTAGTTGCAAGTTTCTTCCGAGAAAGAATTGGTTCGGTACCCTCTTATCATGGAATATTAAGAGACGATGAGGAAGCCATTAAAAATTTCGTTGAAGTAGCCTTAGATAAGTACGACATAGTAATAACCACTGGAGGCTCCAGCGTAGGCAAGAGAGACATATCGGTAAAGGTCATGGAAAAACTTGCGGATAAATGGATACATGGAGTCGCTCTCACACCCGGAAGACCTCTGGGCATAGGCGTTAGGGACGGTAAACTGATGGTGTCTCTTTCAGGATATCCCGTGGCAGCGCTCTCTCAACTAGAGGTCGTAGTATGGCCAATCATCAAGAAAGCGCACGAATTAAAGGAACCTCCCAGACCTAAGGTAAGAGCCAAGCTAAAGAGGAGACTGCCCGTTACCCCTAACATGCTTCACCTCTATAGGGTCGTCGTGTGTTCGAGGGAAGGTGAGCTCTGGGTCGAACCTCTCAGGCTTACGGGCTCGGGCATACTTTCCTCTTTGATTAAATCTAACGGCATAGTGGTAGCTGGTGTGAGAGGCGAAACGGGGTACGACGCTGGCGATGAAATAGAGGTAGAACTAATAGGAGATATAGTTCCATGTAAATAAAAATTACTTTAAGGTTATTTCGCCTTTCTTTACTTTCTCTTCTAACATTCTGAGCTTATACCTAAGTAGAGTTGGCGGAACCCTTCCCAACCACGCGGGCATCTTCTTTACGAACTCATATGCCTCTTCCCAGCTTTCTAGGCCTAGCTCGTTCGCCAGTTGCTCCAGGCTCATTTCAGTATGTAAGTATACTCTTATTTTTCTTAGGACCTCTTCAGTTAGTTCTATTTCCTTTGCGTTCTCCCCTTCGCCGATCCTAACTACTAGGGTAATTCCCCCCTCTTCAGCCACGTCTAATCCCGCATCTCATCTGTGGACTAGGGTATAAATCATTGCATTTCGCGTACATGTATTAAGCACTTTTCGTCGTTCACTGAATCATCAATCTGTACTTGCCACTTTTTGTTAGTTAGAGTTTCCAAGATGCCTTTTATTATTCCAGCTTCGAACCTGCATTTCTTAAGTCCTTCTCCTTTATACCTTAACGAAGGCGGCCTTTCTATTATAACGTCAAAGTGATCGCCGTGTCTCTCTAGCTTAGTTATTCCGAATCCGCTCCTTGTTAAGTACTCGTCAATAGCTTCTATTATGTCGCCTTCTTCGTTGCTCTTCATCTGATGGCTTACTATTTCAGCTAACGTGCGGCCTATGCTTCTACCGATTTCCATTAAATGGACGTTTGCGGCTGTACCAACTATTTGATATAATCTATTTCCTATTTTGGTAATGGTAGACGCGGGTAATATTAGGTAGTCCTCCTCGCTACCTTCTATCCTTAGTATGCCGTTTTCATCTAACTTTATTGCATACGCTTCTTCCATTACACTTCCCCGTAAGTAGCGACGTCATAATAGTTTAAAGATGAGGAGGGGTACTTTAAACACCTATTTAATAATCGAATATGAACTAATTATATTAGTTGATAGAATCTAAAAGAAAATTTATAAATGATCTTAAAGTTGAATCTGAGATACTGTGAACTTATAGAGCTTCTTTAGACAATTAGCGCAAATGTAACCGCCGTACGGTCTTTCAGGTCTCTTTTCGGTCTTCGCCATTCCTCTTAATTCTACAGGTCTCGCCCTCGGAACGCCGTTTAGCGGCTTACCGCAGATGGCGCACTTAGCTTGCGAAGGCTTCCTTTTTTCGAAATGAACTACAGTTCTTCCTCCCGGCGTCCTCTTGTACACTCTCCTTCTACTTCTAGACCTGTACGCGGGTCTGACCATTCCTGAACACCCCGAGAGCAAGCCCCTTACTGTTTTAGATCTTTTCTATCGCTTCTACCACTTTCTTCGCGGCTTCCTCGACCGCCCCCTCCCTATTGTATACTACGTTAACAGCAGCGCCTACTAGAACTGCGGAAGCAATCGCGCTATTCCTAGCAAACTCCATGAATCTCCTTAGGAACTCTACATCGGAGTAATCTTTCCTGACCCTCCCGACGTCCTTCGCTTGCCTCGCAGCGATCTCTTCTGGGGAAGCTTCTATAACGAAAATAATTGCTGGATTGAGGCCCTCTACTACGTGTTTGGGAAGGCCAGGCCACACGCCGGTGGGCGTGTTTATCGCTGCGTGCGTATCAACGATTAGAACTCCATCGTCACCTAGTTCCTTTTTCGCGTCTTCTACTATCGCCTTAGCCGCCAGTGCTTGCAACTCCCTTTGTTGGCTCAAGTTCAGCTTTCTCATCTCGTCTCTGTGCTCTACCCACCCTCTTTCCTTCGCCACTTTGAACATGTAATCACCGAAGTTGGATACCTTTACTTTGACTCCCTTTTCCTTGAGTATTTCAACCGCCTTGGTGGTAACGGTGGTCTTACCTACGCCCGGAACACCGGTAGCAATTACGACCTTCAACATGGGATCTCACTCCCCCAGAATCTTCCTTAGTAGCGGATAAGTCTCTATTGCTCTCTCGAAGCTCAACATTGTGTAGTACTGTACCAATATCATTGTTGCTAGCAGTAGACCGGTACCGGTTCCATACGCTCCGAAAATGTCTGCTACTATAACTAGTCCAGCTACTATTATACTCGAAAGTATGGTTAGTGGGTAAATGTACTTAGCTAGCACTCTCTCGAGGTGCCTCGGATCAGTTCTCGCACCTGGTATTTGCATTCCAGACTCTATTAAGTTCCTAGCTTGGGTCTTAGGATCTAGACCGGAGAGCTCTACCCATAGAATACCGAAGGCTATTGAGAGTAAGGTTAAGGCTACTGAGTATACTAACATCCTAAGGGGTTCGTGAATTACCATTAGGAGACCTCTCGGAGGCGAGAGGAAGTAGGCTAATTGCGCTAGTGGGCTATTTGGTGCGGACTGAGCTATTGCTTGAACGTTCGCGAAAACTATTGCTGCAAGTAACACGGGTATGTTAGTTACGTAGAGCAAGTTAAGTGGAATCTTGGTCCTGAGACCCCTCATTCTATGCATTGCTACCGGTACGTTGACCTTCACTGAGCTGAGGTACGCTATTAAGATGATCATCGCTATTGTTGCTAAGAAACCGATCAAGTCTGGCATTGCGCCTATTTGGGTTCCAGGGACTTTGGGTAGGCCGAGCGGGTTGCCAATTATTACTTTATCTAACCCGACCATTAACGCAGAGGGGATTAAGCCGGCCCATATAACCTTACCGGCTTGTTCGAACCACCCACCTAGTTCCCACGCTATTCCGGAAATGACTCCAGCCGTTATGAACAAGCTTATACCGCTTCCTATTCCCCAACCCTTTTGGACCATTTCGTCCATCATGATAATAATTACAGTGGACGCGGCGAGTAAGATGGCGTCCAAGAGCATTATTGGAAACGGGGGAGCGTTGCTTACGACGACTCCCCCCTGACCTACGGAATACCACAAGCTTCCAGATAGAACCAGACCGAATGCCTCCACTACTCCCAGCAAGACGGCGAAGCCCTTCTGTGCTAACGTGAACAGCTTCTTGTCCTCGGGGTCCGTTATATCAAGTTCAATCAACTTTGCGCCAGCGAGCAATTCCAGCACTAGACCAGCGGTAACTATCGGTCCTATACCTAGTTGGGTCAATGTACCCGTGTTGGCGGCGAAGACTATGTTCATTAGTAGGACTTGAGGCGAAGTAACGACGTTAACGCCTACGAGCGGTATATTACTCATGATCAAATAGGCTATTAGCACTAAAGCGGTCCAGAAGATCCTCTTGTATAGGTCGGGCTTCTTGGCTGGCCTTGGAGTAGACGGTATATACGTTCCTATTGTCGCCAAAACGTCCAAGAACTTCTTACCCAAGTCCTCGTACAACTTTCGCATCCCACCATGTGGGAGGGACAATTACTAATAAAGGCCTCTTGAGGACCAGTATAATATTCCAGAGACATTTCGGATTCAGAAGCAATTGTATCTTCAAAGTAATATATCATAATTGTTCTATTAAATGAGATTTTATTGTAGGTCTTATATCTTTCACGTAATCTAGGCTCTAATCAATGGGATTTAAACGGTTCAGTATACGAAGCTTTTAATTCAAACTTCGTTATCTAAATATAGAATAAAGAGACTAAAACTTATTAAATAAAGCTCCGCGAAGCATTCCGGAAATTGCGGGGGTGCCCGAGCCTGGCCAAAGGGGGCGGGCTTAAGACCCGCTGGCGTAGGCCTGCGTGGGTTCAAATCCCACCCCCCGCACCAAGTACCTATCCCGCTTCTTTATCCTGTAATCCCCTAATACAGTATAAGCCTCCCTTAGTATAATGACCGAGACGTAGTTCATCACGTTCAACGGGAAGACGCGGCCGTGAAGAGCGTACGCAAACCTCAGCATTTTGCAGTATATTGGATTGAGTTCGAGGGAATGTTCGTGTACGACGCCACTGCACTTTAGATATTTATCTAAATCGAACGTATTTATTGATAGTCTCTTCGAATATAGGCTAATTGCGCTCACGCCTAGTCCAACGAACTGATATCCCTTAGAGACGTATTCATCGTAGATCTTGTTCTGAGCCTTAGTAAAGGTCCACGCGTTAGTCATTACGTAGCCGTGACGCTTCATTACATTTACTATTTCGTTGTACAACTTCAACCTCTCTAGTTCGCTGCCTCGAGGTAGAGGGGGCATTAAGGGATACAAGGTTACTTGGGGGACCCCTAGTTTAGCTATTTGGGAGATTTCGCTCAATGGCGTATCTAAGTCCCATATGAAGTCTACATTCGCGATATCGTATCTCTTAGATAGCAGGACGTCTAAAGCCCTTAACGTCGTCTCCAAGTCAATGCCTCTACCTAGCTTCTTCAATCTATTTGGATCTAACGATTGAACTCCCATACTAACCCTAACGACCTTTTTCTCATCTATATAGTCTAATGCATTAAGCTCCACTACGTCCAAGGGAGCCACTTCAACGGATATGGACGGCTTCCAAAGCTCCCATATCTCATCTATTAGCTCTCCTAGTTCGTCTGGAAGGCAAGATGGCGAGCCACCGCCTACGTAGACCTCTATCACGTCCAAGTCCTTGGAATATACTTCCATTACGTCCTTCCTTAACTTCTCGAAGTACCTCTTAGCTACGTCCGTTTTGAAGGGGTACCTCACGAAGTGACAGAACTTGCATAACCTCCGGCAGAACGGGACGTGAAGGTATAGACCGATCTCTTCGTTGCTAACGCTTAACTGCCTTGGTGGAGAGCTCTCAAGCTTTTCTAGTAACATTGAGGTAATCGATCTAGACATTGCGGAGATTGCTTGCAGAATCATCGATTAGACCAACTGAACGTTCAGTTAAGAGGTTAAATTCGTTGTAGAAATCATATAGACGTTTCCTCAGTAAGAAACGTAGGTGAACCGAATGCCTTTCTTAAAGTTTGAGAGATTGGAAATACCGGATGTTATATTAATAGAACCTAAAGTGTTCCCGGATCACAGGGGCTTCTTTAAGGAAATATGGAAGCGAACGCCGTTTCTATCTAACGGCATTCCCTACGATTTCGTCCAAGCTAACGTTAGTTTGAGTAAGAAGTACGTGGTTAGAGGCCTACACTACCAATTGAAGCCTTCCGAAATGGGGAAGCTCGTGATGGTCTTGAAAGGTAAGGTTTTCGACGTTGCCGTTGATATAAGAAAGGGGTCTCCTTACTACGGTAGATGGGTTGGCGTGGAACTCAGCGAGGACAATCACAAGATCTTATGGATACCACCGGGCTTCGCTCACGGCTTCCAAGCTTTAGAGGACGATAGCGTCGTATTATATTTAGTTACTAAAGAGTTCGATCCGGAAAGGGATGCGTGCGTTAGATGGAACGACCCGGAGATAGGCATTGAATGGCCTTATCCCGATAAAGCGATATTAAGTGAGAAAGACTCTAAGTGTCCGCTACTGAAGGAGGCTCGTAACAACTTCGAGTATCCAATTTAAAGTCCCAGTACCTTTTGGTAGTTGCTTAAGTCTAGGAGTCCGTGCCCACTGAAGTTGAACAATATCACCATTTCCTCGTTCCTCTCCTTCGCTTGGAGGGCCAAGTCTATTACTGCCTTTATCGCGTGATTGGTTTCCGGTGCTGGCACTATTCCCTCAGCTTGGGCGAACAACCTTCCGGCTTCGAAGCAACTCTTTTGGTCGTATTCCAATATTTCTATCCACCCTTCGTTATAGAGCAACGATATCGTTGGGGCCACTCCGTGGTACCTTAAGCCCCCAGCGTAAATTGGTGGCGGAACGAACTGATGTCCTAATGTATGCATCTTAAGTTCCGGCAACAGTCCAGCAGCGTCCGCGAAATCGTAATCGTACTTACCCTTGCTGAACTTCGGGACTTCACTTGGAGTTACTCCTACGTACCTCCTCTTCTTTTTCCTCGGGTCCTTCGTTCTCTGCAGTTCTTGACCTAGGAACGGGAATACGAGACCACCGAAGTTCGATCCCCCACCTATACACGCTACTACCACGTCCGGGTCCTCCCCTATTTCTTCCATTTGCTTCATGGCCTCTAGACCTATGATTGACTGATGTAATAGGACGAAGTTCATTACAGACCCTACGCCGTACCTCCAGCCCCTCTTCAAAGCATATTCTATTGCCTCACTCATTGCTATTCCAAGGCTTCCAGGATGGTCCGGGTTCTCTTGGAGTATCTTTTTCCCGTATTCCGTTTCCTCGCTAGGTGAAGGAACGACGTCAGCTCCATAGAGCCTCATTACTACTTTCCTGTACGGTTTCTGATAGAAACTACTCCTTACCATGAATACCTTTACTGGCATGTCGTACATTGCTCCGGCTAAGGACAAAGCGGTGCCCCATTGTCCGGCCCCAGTTTCCGTAGTGAGACCTTCAACGCCCTCGTCTTTCGCGTAGAACGCTTGAGGAATGGCGGTGTTTATTTTATGGCTTCCAGTGGGGGTAGCACCCTCGTATTTGAAATATATCCTCGCGGGGGTTCCCAAGATTTTCTCTAATCTCCTAGCCCTTAGCAAGGGAGTCGGTCTACCTATTTCACTATATATTTCTAATACCTCGTCTGGTATCGGTACCCATCTCTCAACGGTATTTTCTTGCCATATCAACTTCTGGGGAAGGACCTTCAATAGCAATTCGACTCTGGAGAACTCCTCCTCGGCCCCCTTAGGATCTCTAAGGGGAGGTAACGGCTTGGGTAGGTCGGGCAAAATGTTATACCATTTATTTGGAAGCTCCATTCCTTGCGACCTAACAGCGTTACTTAGTTGAATTAAAAAGACGTCTCCCTCACCCGAGCGGTATAGTTAGCCCTACGGATATTGGAATCGTCACGTTTAGGTCTCCTTTGGAGAGCTTTATCCCAGCGACAATTAAGTTGAATATAACGACTAATATGCTCGAAGCGACCCATAGAATCATGGCTATGTAAAACCATTCTTGCAAGGTTAGAGCCTTCCTTTTCAAGAGCGATCCCTCCGGTTCACTTTCTGCCAAATTACAAAAAGCTTTCCTCAGTACGTCTTCGCTAACCTTACCTTAGTTACCGCTTTCCTACCGCAAACGATGCATTTCTTGCCTTCTACGTTTATCTCTTTGTCGAGAGGCATACCCAGTACTCTACCTACCTCTTCGTCTAACTTTAGGCCGCACTCTTCCCTTCCACACCAAGGAACCTCTACTACGTACCTTTCTTCCACTAACTTCTTGGCCTCTTCTATATTGTCCGTCTCTCTTATCCTCGACTTCATGAACTCCCACGCTCTTTCTCTCATTGAATTGAGCATTTCCTCGGAAAGCTCTTCTAGCTTCTTCCGGAGCTCGAGTCTCTTTACTTTGACCTTACCCTTGACGTCTCTTCTAGCAACTGTTACTTCGTCGTTGTCCACTTCCCTCTTTCCTATTTCTATTCTGAAAGGAACTCCCCTTAGTTCCCAGTAGTAGTACTTCGCTCCAGGCGTTAGCTCTTCCCTATTGTCAGTATGGACTCTAATGCCCGCTTTCTTGAGTTCCTCTTCCAGCTCCCTTACGTAATTGTTTACTTTTTCCTGATCTTCTTCGTTCTTTTGTGGAATGGGTACTATTACCACTTGAATGGGGGCGACGTGCGGAGGAAGTACTAATCCCCTATCATCTCCATGTATAGCTATCATTGCAGCAAATATCCTATCCGAAATACCATAGCTGGTTTGCCAAACGTAATCCATCTCCTCATCCCTTCTCTGGAATCTGACTTCGAAGGGTATCGAGAAGTTCTGGCCGAGGTGGTGAACGGTACCTATCTGTAGAGCCCTTCCGTCAGGCATCACAGTATCGAACGCAACTGTATACAGGGCACCAGCGAACCTATCCCACTTAGGTCTCATGCTTATCATATACGGTATTGCCAAACTATCGAATATTCTCTTGTACACTTCAACTGCTTCTATGCACTGCTTGTCAGCGTCTTCGAAGCTCTCGTGTGCCGTGTGGGCTTCTTTGAAGGTACTCACTTCCCTAAGTCTAATTAGAGGCCTAGTTGCCTTAGTTTCGTACCGGTAGACGGGAACTATTTGGTAAAGCTTCATTGGTAGTTGCTTGTAACTACTTATCCATAAGCTTTCCATATAGCTAATTGCTGTTTCGCTAGTTGGTCTCAATGCTAGAGGCACTTCTAGCTCTTGGTGGCCTCCCTTGGTCACCCAGAAAACTTCTCCCTCGAAGCCCCTAACGTGTTCGCTCTCCTTTTCCAGTAAGTCCTTCGGGATAAGTATTGGAAATAATACTTCTTCATGGCCCGTTTCGTCTAAGATCTTCCTAACCACGTTATCGAGCACTAGCCTCCTTAACTTGAATCCGTAGGGCCTCCAAACACCCATTCCTTTTACGGGGTAACGTCCGTAATCGTAGAGTTCGGCCTCCCTTAATACTGTATCGAACCATTCGCTAAAGTTGCTCTTGTCGAGCTTCAAACTACCCTTCCCAACGCCTCTTTAAATGGGATGTTTAGATTAATTTTCCACAATGACGAGTCGTTGAACCTAAATGATTATCAATAAGAAGCTTCTCGCAAGTCCGAATTTGAACAGTTACGTATATGCTGGTATCTGAGAACTACCATTGTAATGCCGAAGCGCGCGTCTCGGACTTCTGTGTAATTAAAAGCTACTTCGAAGTTGTACTGAGGAACTTGTAATACTGATCTAGTTGCCCCATTACTGCTTACGTAATTCCTCCCCTAACCTGACCTTCTCTCCGAACGCCCTCAACTCTAGCCTATACCCTCTGGTAGTGAATCCCCTTTCTGCATAGAATTCTATACATTTGCCATCTAATTCCTCTAGCGAGTTTAATTCAATTTCCTTAACCAATCGCTTGTCCGGTAGAAACCTCCTATCGTGAACTAGGATCAGTTCGATCTTCCCCTTAAATTGAACATCTGGAAGTATCTCGGGCAACCTAATGCACGCTTTGTACGTTCCTTCCACGGGAATGTTACTAGTGGGATCGCCGTTAGGGTCATACCAGATCACTCTAGCGTGTTTCTCTAGGAACTTCAGTAAGTCGAAGTAAGGGATTGATGCTATGAGGCTGCAACTATTTTGCGAAACCGAACATTCTTTAACGAACACAGTTCTTAAATTGTATACGTCATCCAAATCGAAAGTAACCGTTCTGTTTTCGTGAGGTCGCAGCAATACTGAAAACATGTGCTCGTCAGGGGAAGTAATTAGATCCTTATAGAACTCCAACACTACTTTCCGATCGCATCTGTTCTGGATTAGGACCTTGTTCTCGGAACCGGGCGTTAAGGGAAGAGGCGTTAAGACCCTCATCGATACGCACGTTGAGCGAGTTTGGAGAAATCTATAGTACAAGTATCTCTCAATGGAAATAGATGCATTTTGCGTCCTCACGTAAATGTTGAAGAACAAACCCCTTGGACGAGTCATCAGTTCGATAACGTTCTTGGTCATCGAAGCGCCAGCAAGGACATCTCCAGCTAATGCTGCTGGTAACTTCGCTACGGCTGATATAACTTTCATGAATTTTCCTATCTTGCTACTATCGTTGCCTTCCTTAGTTGCAGTAATCAGAATTGTCAATACGCACGTTCTAATATTCTCCGGGCTACTTACAGTTTTTGGATAGTAATGGAATTCTTGATCGAAGCCCAACTCCATGTCAATTTTTGCAGATGTGGTAACTGATACCGGACTGTTCGATTTTACGCAAATGAGAACTGGTACGACATCGTTCAGAAGCATTCCTAATAAGTCTCCTCTTATATAGGAAGGTATTAGAGAATACATAACGAATTCTATTCCATTCAGATTATATTTCTCGAACCTCAATGTCGCTTCCGTCTCGTAAATACGTAAGGAAAATAGCGTTCTGGATAATAATAGCGAAGCCAATAGGAATAATATCAATAGAATTCTCATAATTGTAACTACCAGTTACGATTATCGTCGAGTGCCTTTTTAACATTATTTCAATCGTTAACTAAAATGCCCTCTTCCATACATTAAGATTAGGTAGGAAATTTTGAAGATAGCAATGGTATATGACTACAGCCGAGAGAAGTGCGGCATAAAGGTATACTCCGATATATTGACTAAATGGTTGAGAAAGTTAGGAGTTGACGTTGAAGTATGTGATTTGAAGAAAGAGAGATACTCGGATTCAGTTGAGGCTGCTTTGTGCGCACTAAAGGGAGATATAGTCCATACGCAACACGAGTTCGGACTCTTCAAGGGTCATTTCGGATGGTCTCAGTTACTATATTACTTAACCTTGAAATTGTACAGGAAGTTCAACGTAACTACTCTCCACACGGTATTGAAACCTGATGAAGCCTTGTCCAACTACATAAAGTTTGCTCTACCTTTTACCAAAGAAAGGCCGTGGGAAGCTATAAGAGGCTTAATAGTGAGCTTCGTGTCGCCTTACGTTCCGGAAGCCCTTTCGGATAGGTTAATCGTACACACCTTGAGGGGATACGAGCTTCTACCGGATTGGTTGAAATGGAAAGCTGAACTGATACCGCACTTCTCTCCAGTCCCCTCTCAAGTGGTCTTGGAGAACGCGAGGAGGTGTAGGGAGAGGAGCGTGCCGGAGACCATAAGGATCGTCACCCCAGGATTCATACGACCAACTAAGAGGTACGACTGGGCAATTAGGGCTCTAATAGCGCTGAAGGCAGAAGGATTGGATAAACCTGTAGAGTACACGGTCATTGGAACTACGCAGAACGAGGACGGAGAACTCTGGTATCAATATATTAAAGAAATGGCTGATAAGGTAAACGAACATACGAAGAAGGTAGGCTTAACTATAAACGTTATATATAAGCATATGAGCAAGGCCGAGATAATCAGACACGCGTGCGAGGCCGACGTAGTCCTCTTACCTTACTCAGATCCGACGCAAGAGGCTTCCGGAATACTACACGATTCCTTGGTATGCGGCAGACACATTGTCGTGTTGGAAATAGGTGACGTGAGGAACTATCCAGAGGCGTTTTACCCATTTAATCTGGACGATCCGATAGGATCCATGAAGGAAGCCCTTAAGAGGGCAATAAATGAGGTTGTGAAAGGGAATAGATGCAATCTGAACGCTCTGGCTTACGCCTACTTCACTTCGATAGACGTCGTTGCGAAAAGGCATAAGGACTTCTATTCCAAACTCCGCTCTTGAATAACTCATCTAGTAGTTGCTCTGCCTTTTCGTCGTTCCCCTCTATGTACGCTTGTATGACGTCGTATACCTTGGAGCCCAACTTCTCTCCATATATATCCTTTAGGACTTCCAACAAACTAACTTTCACTGTAGGGGAGGCATCGGATAATGGGTTGTTTGCGTACCCGCTCTTGATAACGTCTATCCTTACGTGCAGTACCCTTTCAGACAAGGTATTCACTATCCTAGTTACGTAAGCCCTCAAGTTTTCAGGTACGAATAAATGAACCACGCTATTTGGAGGCACTTTCTTATATATCTCGTTTAATTCCTTCATAAGTTCTATTGGACTAGAAGCTCTTAACTGAACTTTAACTTGAGGTCTAACTTCTATCCTTATTTTCTGGAGACTCAAGTCCTTCAGATCTACTAGGACTGGGCCCTTGTTATTTATCTCTGGTATTTCGTCCCTACTTACTGTTTCTAGCGAACCGGGATATACCGCCTTTGTATTGTGAACTTCTAAGATAGCGTATTTGTGAATGTGACCGAGGGCGTAGTATAAGAAGCCTTCCGGTAGGAACTCCTTTTCAACGCTCTGGAAGGGCATCAGATCCTTTACGCCTACGTGGGCCACCAGAACGGCCCTCTTGGAAGCTTCCCTCCTCAGCGTCCTCACGTAGCTCTTTGCCCTTTCCAACTCGCTTTCACTTAAGGGATTGAACGCCTCTAGTCCACAGAACTTGTAACCCTTAACTTCGATACATTTAGAGCTTCTAAGGAGCTTAGCTCCAGTCATTTCGCTTACGAATTCTATCGAGGGAACGCCTCTAGCCTTGGGCTTATCGTGATCGCCTGGAAGTAGAATTACCTCTATTCCTCTCTCCCTGAGTTTCCGGAAGCCTGAAACGGCCACCCTAAGTGGCTGAAGACTCGTATAAGGGACGGGTGTATCGAAGAGATCCCCTGCTACTACATACGCATCAACTCTCTCCCTTAAGGCAATTTCTATGCTTTTCTCGAAAGCGTTATAGAAGTCTAGTTCTCTTTCCTGGAGATTGTATTGTCTCTTTCCTAAATGTACGTCAGCGACGTGAAGTATTTGCAACTCTTCCGGTACCTTTGATGCTACCTGCCTACCTCGTTTAAAGCTAAAAGGAGGAAACTTTCGTTCTGAATTCACCATCCCATGGTGAATGCTCATCTCCACCTCTTGTCCAAATTAAATTTTCTATTTACTCACAATTAATTCCATCATTTCCTCAACCTTAACCATTTGAATTCAGAATTAATGGTCTTCTTAAGCACCTTCAGTTTCTACCGGACTTCCTAATGGTTAATTCCATTTCAACCCAATCATTCAACATTGCCTTTAAGAAAACAAAGGCAATTTGCTAATCTAGAGTTCAGACCATCAGTACAAGCCCCTTTCAAGATCGATCTTTATAATGAGAAGAAGCTTAGAGGGATTAATAAGCGATCATGAGAACTCTGATGATCATGGGGATTTCTACTCCAGCCTACCTTATACAAGCATATGCATGCATATATTGGACAACTAATTGAATTTAAGTTCGAAGGGGGAAGGTACGGTTGTGTAAAGGAGAGCTAAGGGAAAGGGTTAAAAGATGAGAAAGGGGTTGCTTAAATAGGAGGGCAACGGTAGAATCCCAATAGGGAATAGAAAGATCGACATATTCAGCAATCGTCGATAGTTTTTCGTACGATAGGGTAGAATCCCAATAGGGAATAGAAAGTTCTTTATCGTTGAGCGTTCGCTTCCGAACTATCTGAGGTAGAATCCCAATAGGGAATAGAAAGTTACATTTGTCGGTAAGTACGCTATTCCGTTTTCGACCTTAGGTAGAATCCCAATAGGGAATAGAAAGACGAGGAAATCGAGTTTTCTTTCCATCATTTCGCCTCCCGTAGAATCCCAATAGGGAATAGAAAGATAGTGAACGGTAAGTCTGCGATGACGAGTATTTTCGGTTGTAGAATCCCAATAGGGAATAGAAAGAGCAGACGTGATAGTTGATGACGACAAGTTACTGATTCAGAGTAGAATCCCAATAGGGAATAGAAAGACACTCAACGAGTAACTCCTTCATCATTCCAATTATCATGTGTAGAATCCCAATAGGGAATAGAAAGTGCAAATACTTTCGACTTGAGCGATTGGTTGAGCGAAAGTGTAGAATCCCAATAGGGAATAGAAAGCCTGTTTCGTTGATATTAATATATATTCTGGGGGCCAGAAAGTAGAATCCCAATAGGGAATAGAAAGAATCTCCTTAAGAGAATTATAAAAAAAGAATGGAATAGAAAGTAGAATCCCAATAGGGAATAGAAAGCCTATCCCCGAGTTCACGCACCCCCCTCCTGCAATCGCTCTAGGTAGAATCCCAATAGGGAATAGAAAGTCAATAGTCTTTTCAGGTTCTGTTTCTGTTTTTTGGAAAGGTAGAATCCCAATAGGGAATAGAAAGACGTAACAGAAATCGTTTTCGCACTTCGCTTCTTCCAATTTCCTGTAGAGATCCAAGAGGGAATAGAAAGATAAGATGTAAATCCTCACTAGTAAGCGTTTAGAACTTAACGCCTCTCTCCGAACTACCTCTCACGGAGGAAGAGTTTGGTTAACGTGAAGATCAGCAACGTCACCAAGTCCTTCGGCAGAAATGTGGTCCTAAAGGGAATAAATCTGGAAATACCTTCAGGGAAGTTCTTTGCTATACTGGGTCCATCGGGTTCCGGTAAGACAACGTTACTTAGAATAATTGCTGGTTTCGAAATCCCCGATAAAGGGAACGTGTTTTTCGACGGTAAGGACGTAACTGACAAACCGCCTTATAAGAGAAAAGTTGCCCTAGTCCCGCAGAACTGGGCGCTCTGGCCCCACATGACTGTGTTTGAAAACGTGGCCTTTGGTTTAAAGGTAATGAAGCTTCCGCGAAGCGAAATACGACAAAGGGTCAACGAGGTTCTAGACCTTTTAGGTTTGAAGGGACTAGAGGGAAGGTACCCTCACCAGTTAAGCGGAGGACAACAACAAAGGGTTGCGTTGGCGAGGGCCTTAGTAGTCAAACCTAAGTTACTCCTCCTCGACGAACCGCTCAGTAACTTAGATGCCGTTCTTAGAATAAAGCTCAGGGGCGAGCTAAAGAGGATACAGAGAGAACTGGGTCTCACTGCAATATACGTTACCCACGATCAAGAGGAGGCTTTGGCTCTAGCAGACGAACTGGCTGTGATAAATGAGGGCGTTGTAGTGGAAACGGGAGAACCAAGAGAGATATTCATTATGCCGAAGAGGCTCTTCACGGCGAAGTTCATAGGAAGAACTAGTTCCGCTAGAGGAAAGGTCGTGGAAGTTAGTGGAAAAGAGGCGTTAGTTCAGATAGGAAAATTAAGGATACGTGCGATAAATCACGGCCTGAAGGAAGGAGATGAATGCGTAGTTGTGTTCAAATCCGAGCTAGCGAAGGTTAGGCCGAGAGAGGGCTACGTCAAGGTGACAGGCATCTTGACGCTGTCCATGTACTTGGGACCGAAGGTTGAGGTTAGACTGAAACCCGAAGGCTCTGAGGAGGAAATATCGTTCTATGTAAGTGAAAGGGAGACTCCTCAAATAGGCTCAACTTATTCAGTTCACTTACCGATTGAAGCGATCCACGCCTTTCCGCTCGAATAAGTAAAATACGTATCTAAGCACTACGAGGGGGAAAGGTAGGTAGGGTATGCCAGAAAAGGAAGACTTAAAGGAAGTCATAGATCAATATCTCGAGAAGCTGGAAAGGGGCGAGCTAACTATAAGTAAGTTGGATAAGGTGCTTTCGCCTAACCTAGCTGCGGTCGTTAGGAGACTGTTCATTGAAAGGAAGACTGGAAAGGTTCTAAGCGCAATAGCATCTACCATACTTGACTTCGAGGAGCTCGTGGGAAGGAACATCGAAAACCCAATAGGAGCGGTTCAGATACCGCTAGGAGTGGCTGGACCGCTGAAAGTTAACGGCGATTACGCGAAAGGCGAATTCTTCATCCCATTAGCTACCCATGAAGGGGCGCTAGTTGCCTCTATAAATAGAGGGTGTAAGGCCGTAACGGAGTCAGGCGGTGCTCGAGCTAAAGTAATTAAGGACGGCATGGCTAGAGCGCCCGTTTTTGTCGCTCCTAATATAGAAAAGGCTTACCAATTGGTTCAATGGGTAAGGGAACACTTCGACGAAATAAAGAGGGAAGCTGAGAGCACAACGAGTCACGGTAAGCTGAAGGAAATTCAACCCTTCGTAATGGGCAATAACGTGTGGCTTCGCTTCGTGTACTTCACTGGCGACGCAATGGGCATGAACATGGCTACTATTGCAACAGAGAAGGCATGTGATTATATTGAAAGAGAATTTGGTGAGGCGAAGTGTTTAGCGTTGTCTGGAAACATGTGCGTAGATAAGAAGCCGGCTCACTTGAACGTTTTGTGTGGAAGGGGGAAGACTGTAGTTGCCGAAGCAGTTATAAAGGAGGAAGTAATAAGGAGAGTGTTCAAAGCGGACGCCCAAACTATACACGAAGTCAATTTGAGGAAGAACTTGCTCGGAAGCGCTTACGCGGGATCGCTTTCATTCAATGCACACTTCGCTAACGTGATAGCGGCGATATTTCTAGCTACAGGCCAAGATGCAGCTCAAGTAGTCGAGTCCCCCATGGGCTTCACGTGGACTGAGGTAAGGGGGAACGATTTGTACATATCAGTTACGTTACCTAGCTTGGAAGTGGGAACAGTTGGTGGCGGTACGAGGTTGCCGACCCAGAGGGAGGCCTTGGAGATACTAGGGGTAGCTGGCGGAGGAGACCCTCCTGGAACCAACGCTCTCAAGTTCGCTGAGATAGTCGCCTCAGCGGTCCTAGCGGGCGAACTCAACCTGCTTGCTGCCTTGGCCGCTAAGGAACTGGCCAAGGCACACAAAGCTCTAGGTAGAGGAATGGGTAAATGAGGATATTCCAAGTAGTCCTCTGGGACTTATTTAAGAGGCCTTTGAGAAACCTCCTAATTGTAGTCATGTTATCGATTGCAACGGTTTCCTTAATGGTCACGCTAACGATCTCGCAAGCGGCCTTCCAGATGCTTCAGAGCTACTTAAACGTGTTCTCTCCGAACGTAGTGATAGTTGCTGGTCCAGTCCTACCGGTATCCCTCTCGTTCGCTTCCTCCCTACCGGGAGTAAAGGCCATCTATCCGTTAGTTATCTCCGATGGATACCTTCAATGCAACAACTCTTTTTCCTATGTAATGTTAATAGGATATTCCAATATATCTGCAATAGCTGAGAGTACTTCAATTAAGTTAATCAAAGGGAAGTTCGGTGTAGACGTTAGCGAAGGCTTGAGTAAGTTCTATGGTAAGAAATGTGAGTTAGTTACTTCCTTCTTCGGATCCTACAACCTTACTATAGAGGGAGTTGTCGAACTGAGGAACTTAGAGGAAGTCATGCAAAGGTCCAACATAGTCTTGGCTCCAATGGAAGTACTAGAAGGCGCCATACCTAACGCGTTAGTAATAGTAGCGAAGTCTCCTAAGTACGTTAACATAATAGAAGACGAGATAGTTAACGCCACTGCGGGGCAAGCCTTCATTTTCTCCCAACGAAGCTTGCGGAAAGTAGGAGAAACTGTAACATCGCTCGCCTCAGTAACTTCCACCTTTCTAGGCTTCTTGTCGATTTCAATAGCATCAATAGCTATAGCAGTAATAGCAATTATAGATGTTAAAGACAGGAGATGGGAAATAGGCCTCTTGAAGGCGTTAGGTTTCGAGTCTAAGGACTTAGCTTTTCTCTATTCATTAGAGTCCCTAATCTATTCAACTATATCCCTAACGATAGGAATAGCGCTCAGCGGAGCCATTTTGAACCTAGCGAAGCACTCTTTCGGAGAGCTATTGAGAGGATTGATAAATAGCGAAATTATAGTAAAGAGTTTGACAATAAACGAGTCTCAAGTTATTAGGGCCATATTAATTGTAATTGGAGTTAATTTAATCAGTTCGACGATACCCGCATTGATAAGCTATTCAACGGATCCCGTTCGGGCCTTGAGGCAAATAGAGTAAACTCCTATATTCTTTCTATGCTCTCCATCAGATCTGTGGAGTGGAGCGCTACTTCGACCCCTATTTCCTTACCGGCTTTTTCGAGCTCCCTCCTCAGCTCTTCCACAGATATCGTCGCTTGGTCCAAGTCAACTATCATTATCATTGCGAACATGCCTCTGAGGACAGTCTGGGTTATATCTATTATGTTCACCTTATATCTCGCTAGTACGGAAGATATCTTCGCTACTATACCAACCTTGTCCTTGCCTATTACAGTTATCACTGCGTGCAAGATCCTTCACTCCCATGGGAACTTTCCATGTTTCTTGTAATATTCATATATTCCTCCTTCCTTTAAGAGCTCCATTATCATCTGGGGATAAGGTTTCACTTTAACTTCCTTCCCCTTCGTTAAGTTCCTTATAACACCTTTCTCTAAATCTATTTCTACTTCATCGCCCTCCTCTATCATCTCAACGGCTTCCGGAGACTCTATTACCGGTAAACCTACGTTGACGGCGTTCCTGAAGAAAATCCTTGCGAAGCTCTTCGCTATGACGGCCGACACTCCGGAATACTTTATAGCTATTGGCGCTTGCTCTCTAGAACTACCCATTCCGAAGTTCCTTCCGGCAACAACGATGTCTCCAGGCTTTATCTTCTTTGAGAGGTTCGGGTCCAAGTCCTCGAAAACGTGTTTCGCTAGCTCGTAGTAATCTACCGTTTTCGCCTTATATCTGAATGGTATTATCATGTCTGTATCTATGTTGTCACCGAGCTTGGCTACAACTCTACCCTTTACCATAAGGGTACCCGAGCTGAGGGATATATCGAGCTAGTTATTTAAGATTTCAATAACCCGTTGAGTTCGTAGCACTTTAGAGCTTTGCCGTTCGTTAAGCATAACTTCCCTTTGCTGATGCCGGAGCTAATGCTACCTTCGAATTCGGCTACCTTCTTTAAATTGTCTGTAAAGACGTACGTCTTTTGGTTGGTAGATGCAGCTAGTAATCCGTCGTTAGCGCTGAGATCGTAGGCCATTCCGTCCAATTCTGCTCTACCTACGTGTCTCATTTCCCGTTTCGATGTAAGTTCGAATTTATGTAAGTAGGATACGCCGACGAAGAAGGGATCCCTAGCTAGAACGTAGACGTAATTGTCGAGGCTCGCCACTCCCACTACTTCTTCTATAGGGATAGTTTGCATTCTCTTACATTTCTCTTGTAAGTAAACCCCTCTCTTCCCTCCTAGGACTAGGAGCCCATTTACTTCAGTAATACCCTTTAGCAAGTCGTTTACTCTAAAGCAATAGGACTCTCGTAGATTTACGACCCTCGAAACGTTATTACCTTCATAGAAAACGACCAGTGAGTCCTCGTGACTTCCTAGCGCTATTCCATTGAACTTTCTGATTTCCATCTGCCCATTGAACGTTACTACTACGTTCCTACCACCGAATAAATATTTCTTACCTATAGAAACTGTGGTGATAATGGAACCGACCCTAACGGTCTTCAATAGTTCGCCTTCAATTGAGAAAATCATCCCGTCTCCGTGCACAGTGCCAGCTACGACTACACTGTCCTTTACTTTAATTCTCTTGATTATACTTTCTTTAGGCACAGCTATAGCCCTTTCTCTCATTACATATCCGGATTAGGTTATTGCGCGTTGTGGTTTTATAATGTAATCTTCCACTTCGTAGGATTTTCATCCCACCCTTGTTCGAGGAAATTAGGGCTCCAAGCACCAAACTTACGATTCAAGAATGGGACCCCCGTGCGAGTAAATACCGATACGACTTTATTCCGATGAAATAGTTTCACCCCATCGGCAGGGTAGTTGCCTCTTACTATAAACTTCGTTTTCGTTTCTCTTAGGAAGTATCTAGTAACTCCCGGGCCCCACAAGAAGCCCTTGCCGACCGGATTCGGGCTCCAGCAGTCCTCCGGTTCGTCTTCCCAAGAACACATTTCGGCTGGGTCGTTCCAAAGATATTCTTCAATTAAGTAATTCTCGTTCACTTTGTCACTATATACGCATTCGATCGATTTGCAACCCTTTCTGATTAAGAGCGTTGAAGGACCTCCGTGAAACGCTACCACGGACCTGTCAACTATTAGCGCTAGGGGCATTGCATCGAACACTTCTCTAGCCTTAACGTAGATCTCCTCTCCTCGCTTACCGTACCTCTTCAGCAAGTGCAACGGGAAATCGTGTGGAAGAGGTTCCATTCCTTTAGGGGCTTCGTGATTTCCTCTAAGTATAATAACGTCCCGCGGTCGCTTTGCTTTAAGAGCTAGGGGTAAGAGCAAGGCCTCCACTTGCTTCGGTCCTCTATCGACGTAATTGCCCAGGAAGACCAATCTCCATTCCTCGAAGACCTCTCTCTTCCCTAACCTTTCCCAAATATCGTAGAGTTGAATGAAGCTACCGTATAAATCGCCGTGAAAGACGTAGCGAGTGTCTGGATAAGTGAAAGCTACCGGATGGACGCCGCCTTCGTACATTTTTAGCAATAGCTTCTTAGCTTCCTCTAACAATTCTATAAGTTCGTCCGGTTTTAGTGAGTTCACAGCTTCTGCAAAGCGAGCGGCGTCGTCGACTGGTAGTTCCGCTAATTCCATTCAATTTACCCCTCTAGATAATGGGTCCCATCGCGGTAATTTCTTCATTGCTGTGCGCTCCAGGGGGGCAAGTCGTGGTCATCCCATGCCTACTTTATTTTTAATACATTTATTAAGTAAGTGACCTGTTTCAAGGACTTGACCTTTTCAAGTAACGAGCTCACGTCCCTTGACACCCCTCTAAAGTAACAGCTCAGGAAAATCAACTTGTCTGAAAACGGGTCTTTCATTATCATAATAGATGGATAGCAACTTTCACTTAATATGGAAATAAGGTCTTGTAGATGAGAATTCGTAGTGGTTACCGTTAATTGAACGAGGACCTCAGTGTTTTCGTTGAGAAACATTTTCGCATTGTTTAAAGAATTTTCCAAAAGTAATTCAATTACTTTCGATCGAGGCAATCCATAAAACTTGCTCAAGTTTTCAATCACTTTATACAATTGCTCGTTTATTGAGATACCGAACCTTTTCTGTTTGGTTGACATTTCCATCCAGCAAGTTTTGAAACGACCAGTAAGTAACTTAAGTATTGCTACTACATTAACGGGGTTTAAATTAAAGAGTCTCTAACAATCTATATAAACCCATCCGAGGAAGCTATGACGGAGGTTATGAGGTCATGCCAATAAAAGCGAAATGTCCCGTCTGCGGTGCTGAGATAGAACTCCCAGACGACGTCATGGATGGAGAAATAGTTGAGTGTGAATCTTGTGGAGCGCAACTAGAAGTGAAGAGAGAAGGCGACAAAGTAGAACTTAAGGTCGCGGAAGAGACAGCTGAGGATTGGGGCGAGTGAGGGGGAGGTGAGTTGGTTCCAGTTCGTTGTTAAGGTCTATTATGATATGCCGAGAGTAGAGGAAAAGAGGTTAATGAAGGCTCTAGAAGACGAAGGCTTCGAGGTAAAGCCCTTCAACGTAACTAGGGAACCCTTACCAATAGGGGGGGTTGAGGACCACATAGCACTAATAAGAGCCGTCAGTATGTTCAGGTCCTTATATACTGCCGCAGTCCTAGAAGCGAATGGAATAACTCCTATCAATAGTTCCTTCACTATTATATATTCTGGGGACAAGATCCTAACGTACTCGGTTCTGGCGGCGAATTCCATACCAATACCCAAGACCGTTATATCCTTAAATGGAGATTCAACAATCAAAGCGTACTTACAGATAGGCTTTCCACTTGTAGACAAGCCTCCAATAGGAAGCTGGGGTCGGCTTGTTAGCCTAATAAGGGATTGGCACGAAGCCAATATAGTTATAGAACATAGAAGCATGATGAACAACCCTCAGATGAAAGCTCACATCGTTCAAGAATACGTTGAAATGCCAGAGCATAGAGATATAAGGTGTTTCGTGGTAGGTGGTAATTGTTTAGGATGTATCTATAGAATACCTAAGGAGGGAGAATGGAGATCTAACGTAGCGCTAGGTGCCGATGTCGTTAAACTAGATGAGAGCACGGAAGCGTGTGAATTAGCAGTTAAGGCGGCCGAAGCCCTCAAAGGCGAAGTCGTCTCCATAGATCTATTTGAAAGAAAGGACGGATTGGTAGTTAATGAAGTAAACGGCGTACCGGAATTCAAGGGATTTATGAGGGCTACGGGTATTGACGTCGCTAAGGAAGTTGCGAAATACGTAAAGGAGAAATTGAAGAAATAGAATTAAGTTTATTAATGAATGTGAAATGAGGTTTCCGGGGCCGTCGTCTAGCTTGGTAGGATGCCAGCCTGGGGCGCTGGTGGTCCCGGGTTCAAATCCCGGCGGCCCCACCACGCCTCTGCACTACTTAATAAAGCAGTTGTCCCCGGATTCATAGGGACTTAGGCTTGCACAGAAGACCTCATAGGAGACATCACCCCCATTCCCCCCTATCTTGGCTTCAAGTGGTTAGAGTACTTGACTTCATGCCTCAAGGTAACCCTTTAGACCATCACGCTGAGCATAGGTCCAGGCCTTTCGCTCAAGCGTTAGATGAAACCAAGTTAAAGTTAATAGAATTTGGTGTAAAGGAAGGCTCGAGTTTAAAGATAGGCGAGAGGGTATCGTTCAGACCGCTGGATGAGAGGATCATTCCGAGAGTATATTTGATAAAGTACGAGGACCTCTCAACAGTAGCTCAAGAGAACCTTCCCGAGGTGCTTCGGAACTTCGTGAAGGATAACGAGAAGCTCTTCGTTACGTTCTTGAACGTTGCAAGCCCGATAACCCTTAAGTTCCATGCATTAGAACTACTCCCTCATATAGGAAAGAAGACTCTCAAGCAAATACTTGAGGAAAGGGAAAGGAAGCCCTTTGAGAGTTTCGAGGACTTCGAGAAGAGGACGGGATATAAGGACATAGTTGAAGGCATTGTTGAAAGAATACTCAAAGAACTCCAAGGTGGTGAGAAATACTACCTGTTCGTCGAGCCTCCGCCTAGAAGCAATGCAGTGTTTCTGAATTACCTCGAAAAGGTGAGATCCATTGCGCGATCTGGTTCTAAGTGAAATCGGAAAGCTTTCTTTTAGACCGAAGAAGTGGTTAGGTCAGAACTTCACGGTAGATCGAAGGATAATAGATTACTTCGTTTCCAACATCGAGCGATCTACTGAGGTCATAGAAATAGGTACCGGTTTGGGTACGCTAACGCTAGCTCTAGCGGAGATATCTAAGCGCGTAATTACTATAGAAAGGGACGAGAGGCTTTGTAATTATTTAAAGAGGAAGTTGGAGAAGGTGAGTAACGTAACCTTAATTTGCGGCGATGCTTTGGAATATCCCTTTAATAAACCATGGGTTGTAGGTTCGATACCTTACAGCATAAGCGGACCCTTGCTAGCTAAGCTTTCAACGAGCTCTACGTGGGAGAAATCACTTCTATTACTTCAGAAGGACTTCGTTGATAGGATTACAGCGAGACCCGGTTCCAAAGATTACGGTAGACTAAGTGTGATGGTCCAATTGTGTTGCGAGATTGAAAAAGGTCCCGTGTGGCCCCCTAACTCCTTCTGGCCCCGGCCTCAAGTATTAAGTCAACACGTTCACCTCAAGAGGCTCGAGTCCGTACCAGAAGAGTTCTCCAAATTCCTTGCGTGTTTGTTTTCGCAGAAAAACAAGAAGCTAAGGAAAGTAGCGAGAAGTTGTGGGTTTGAATGGGACGACGATAGGAGAGTTAGAGAAGTGGAACCAAAGGAATTTCTACGCGTCTTTGAGAGAGTTTGGAAGTCAATCGACTTAATTGGGCCCTAACCTTTTATTTAATTCCGTGTATACATAGCTATTGAATGGGGTCAAATTATATGTATTACAAAGAGTTCGACAATATTGAAACAGCTATATCTTCTTGCAACGAATACTTAAACTCGTTAGAGATGGAATCTGAACTAATTGCTGGTGCCCTAGAGAAAGTTCAAGATGAGGGAGCGTACTTTCAGAAACTGAAGAAGGAATTAGGTGTAGAAGACAACAGAGCCATATTATTCAAAGAGATAGACGGCATTGAGGTTTATTTCGAACCTTCTCCGGAAGCCCTCGAAGAGGTCTTGAAGAAAAGGGCCGAGGTAGTGGAAAAAGAAATAGAAAAATGTAGGAAAGTATTATCAATCTTAGAAAGCATAAGGGAAATTCCTTGGTCCTCCAATTTGAAAGTTACCATATTAATGGATCCAAGTGAGGCGAAACTTTTCTTCCGGACGAGGTGATAACCAATGAAGCTCTCACCGGAACTCGATAGGACATCCAGGATTTTCGTTGACACTCTTTCTCGACTTTACGTGCTTACGAACCTTCGATTCAAGGACCTCGTTAAATATAAGGCCATAGAATTAATAGAGCGAGTTACCGGAAATTGCGTTGCCTTTCGCATACCATCGCTGGGTGGTTACGTGGTGTCTTGCCAAGGCGAAGTCGTTGCTGCATCCCTCAAAGATCCACCAGCCTTAGGGAGCCAAGCGATAGCGTTTCTAGGTGAAGAAGAGTTCGAGATTGTAATATATGAATTACCCCGGGAGAGTTTCGAGAAGGCTTTGAAACTGCTTGACGGTATAACGGTAAATGAGGAACAGTTAGAGGAATTCAAAGGGAAGCTAGCAGAGATACTCGAGAAAGTGCTCTCGAAGGAAGCCAAGTCCGAGGAGAAGGAAGCAATCGAAATTCCCGAAGTGATTTCCCAAGCCCCACCGCTAGAAGTACTTGATTTAATAGACCTCGTAACCATTTCGGACGAAATAGCCTATTTCTTGTCAAAGAACGGAATCGAGGCTGAGAGTCAGACGCCAGAAGAAGTGAACGGAATGATGGTGGCAGTCATAAAAATTAAGGAACCGTCCGTCGATCTAAGGAGCTTATTCGAAAAGCTCTACGAAGCGAGTAAGAGGGCCGAGTTAAAATCTCTACTAAAGGTCATTACGAGCGATGGGAGGACTTATTATTTCGATAGCGTAACTTACGACACGGTCTTGAAGATATTGGATCGCTTCGGAATAAACGAATCACCATTGCTGTATATAGAATCGAATGGCGAGGCCGTCCTCAATATAATCTTAGAATCGAAGATATGGCAGAACCTAATACCTCGAATGGTCGCATCTATAACGTCCGCCCTTTCAACGAGGAACTTTCCATGGAAAAGGACTTACGTGAAGGTAAGACTGGGTGATTTAGAACTCACTGGTGAAATAATTCCTCAATCTAAGTAAAGCTACTTGGAAAAGATACTCTTTATCTTTAGTATTAGTAAGGTTATGAAGCCCGGCTTTGAGCCGTCTGGTAATATGTATTTTCCGCACTTCGGACATTGCTTAATTGAAACGTCAGCTCCGCAATTCCAACACCTCTTCACGTTGTAAGTTAAACTGCTTCCGCACTTCGGACACTTGTATACCTCGAAGGTTAGGTCTGCGCCACAGTGCTGGCAAATTATTCTGATGCCTTTCACTAAGTTTTCAATCAATTTTTCTATAAGTTTATCAAGTACGTAATCGTATTTTACGGTTAGTATGAATTTGTCGTAGGGGAAGATATATATTCTGTTAGTATTATCCTTTAGGAAAACCTTCATCCAAGCGGGGGTGCCAAGATCTACCTCTTTTGAAATTTGTTGGAGTTCCGTAAAGAGCGAGTGAGAGATTGCTGCTATGTATTCAGCTCCTTGTCTTTGAATCCCGGCAGCTTTGAAAGGGAGACCTTCACTGCTAACGGAAACGTAGCTTATGCCCCTTAGTTTACTAACGCTGTCAACGAACTTACTTATCCTGTCTTCAGAACTCGAACTCATAACTTAGTGCCCATTCGTCAATTACGTTCGGACCTAGTTAAATAATTAACTTAAAATACGAAACGCGTAGATAGGGTAAGGAAACTATGGAGGAATTAGTACGGAAACTAGAAGAACTTCGAAAGAAGAGAAGAGCTTTCATATTAGCACACAATTACCAACTCCCGGAAGTTCAAGACGTTGCGGACTACGTTGGAGATAGCCTGGAAATGGCGAGGGTCGCCAAGGAAGTCGATAGCGACGTAATAGTAGTAGCCGGGGTTAGGTTCATGGCCGAAGTGGCCAAAGTCCTGAACCCAGATAAGGTGGTACTTCATCCGGAGCCAGCGTCCGGCTGTCCGTTGGCAGACTACATGACGGTTGAGGTCATAAAGAGGTTCAAGGAACTGTACCCTAATGCCCCCCTTGTAACTTACGTTAATTCGCCGATAGAAGCTAAGGCGCTAAGCGATATAGTAGTGACCAGCGCCTCTGCGCTAAAGGTCGTCTCAAAGCTTGAAGACGAAGTAGTTCTCTTTGGTCCAGATAAGAACCTAGCTTGGTACGTTTCTCAACGAGTAGATAAGGAAGTGGTGCCCGTTCCTCCTTGGGGTAGATGTCCCGTCCACGAGTACTTGGTATCCCCCTATTACCTTAGGAAAGCTAAGGAGAAACACCCCGGTTGTAAGCTCTTGGTTCATCCGGAAGCGCCTCCAAAGAGTCAAGAAATGGCCGACTTCATAGGTAGCACCAGTCAAATGCTGAAGGCTATAGGCGAGCTGGGGGCGGAGTGCTACATACTAGGTACAGAAGAGGGATTGAGCTATAGAGCGAGGAAGCTTTATCCGAATGTTGAGGTATATCCGCCGGATAACAGGACGATATGTATAGATATGAAGAAAATTACCCTCGATAAAATAGTTAAGAGCTTGGAAACATTGAAACCTCAAGTTAAAGTAGACGAATCAATAGCTAAAAGGGCCTTAGAGGCCATTGAGAAGGGATTGGAGCTAGCTACTAAGTAAATTGCTCAGTAGTTCCCTAACGTTACCCAACAGCTTGTTCCTCTCCCCTAGAGTTTTGAACGAATACGCAACTTCTTGAGAGGACGAGAGCTTTGGAGGCCTAGTTCCTATGATCAAGGCCCTTTCAGTTACTATTTCGCAATCCAATAGAGGCGCGTAACTCGAACTTAAGTTCGTAATAACGAGGTCCCAAGGCCCCCTTACTTCATTGCATCTCCGTCTGACCTTTTCCTTTAGTTCAATTAGTTCCATTTCGTTCAAGTCCTTTACGTAACTATCGTATGGTTCTATTGTCTCATCGCACCTTATTAGACCGTATTTAGCGCTAAGTACGTAACAATGAAGGCCCATTTCCTCGGCTAGTCGGAATAGGTTCCTAACTGATCCCATGTAAATCTCTTTTGCGGGACCTCTGAAACTTCTTTTCCGCTTCGTGCAGTTGGTAATCACCAATCCATTCATACGTACTTTCTACCCCCTTTAGTTAACTGGGCTGAAAAGTACTATTTTAAACCGGGGTAATATCCCAAATATGGAGAAGAATCAATGGAAATCAATCTATTTAATGACTATGAAATTTTCAATAAAGTTTTCAACGAGTTACTGAAGGTCGATGAAGGTAAGGTAACGCCGGAGGAGGCGGAGGAAGTAATTAAGAAGTACTTAGCTAACGTTAAAGTAAACTGCATGAAAATTAGGATGATCAGGTACCAAGCCAGAATTTCTCTAGATTATAAGTTAGCGTACGACGCGGTAGTTCAATCGATTATTGAGGAACTAGTTAAGATATTCAAGTCAGTGAGCAACCCCCCCCCCATAGACGTTAATAAAGAAAGCGAGATCAATAAGCTTAGGAAGCTCTTATACAATATACTGAACGATCTCTTTCAATGCGTTATAATGACTGTGGGATCACCTAAGAAGATATGGGAATACGTAGAAGACCCTCGTAAAAGGAAATTATTGGATGAGATATGTGTTTTCCCTACTCTAGTAAATTACATATATCCGTCTTATAAGGACGGGTTCAAGCGGTTAACCTTAACCCTATATATACTATTAGCTGTAATATTCTATGCAAATAGGAAATGCTTGGAAGACGTCAACGTTCACGAAATGAGGCTAGCTGAGTTATTGCCCCTTCTTGCGATTACGCTTGAGGGAAGGTGAAACTTGATAGAAATAGACGGATCCTTTGGAGAGGGAGGAGGTCAAATACTTAGAACGTCAGTTGCCCTCTCTGCTGTAACCTTGAGGCCCGTTAGAATATACAATATCAGAGCGAAGAGGAAGAACCCAGGACTTAGGAGACAGCACTTCACTGCTGTCAAAGCGTTAGCTGAAATGACCGATGCCGAGGTCGAGGGACTCTCCGTAGGCTCTATGGAACTCACTTTTAAACCTAAGAGATTGAAGGGTGGGAAGTTTAGATTCGATATAGGTACAGCCGGCAGCGTTAGCTTAGCCCTCCAAGCTATAACCCCCGTGACGGTCTTCGCTCCTTCTAGCGTTTCAGTGAGCTTGAGGGGAGGTACTGACGTTCCCATGAGCCCTCCCATAGACTACCTACGCTTCGTTTACTATCCGATACTCTCTAACTTTGGTTTCAAAGCCGAACTTTACCTAAAGAAAAGGGGACACTATCCGAAGGGTGGGGGAGAGGTCGAGTACGTTGTAAGGAACCCTCCACGAGAATTAAGCAATTGGGGTAGCGTACACCGAGGAGAAGTCTTAAAGGTAAGGGGTCTATCCCATTGCGTGAAGCTCCCGAAACACGTGGCTGAGAGGCAAGCTAAGTCGGCCATAGAGTTCCTCAAGTCTAAAGGATTCGATAAAGTTGAGATAGACCTCGAGTGGTATCCACCGGATAGAGATCCCCATCTGGGGCCCGGGAGCGGTATCGTACTATGGGCTATAACCGAGAAGAGTTTGTTAGGAGGAGACTCCATAGGAGCTAGAGGTAAGAGGGCTGAAGTAGTAGGTAAGGAAGCAGCCGAGAAACTTTACGAGGACTTAAGTACGGGTATGGCTTTGGATAGGCACATGAGCGATATGATACTGCCCTTCTCAGCGCTCTCGTGTGGTGAAGCTCAAATAGGCGGTTCCAAGTTGACTATGCACGCTTGGACCCATATTCATGTAATAAGGAAGATTCTCCCAGAGGCACGGATGGAGTTAAACGGTGAGTTGGGGAAACCGTTCAAACTAAAGGTTCAAGGAGCGTGTTGGAAGGTTTGAGCAACCGGGAGTAACGCCCGAGCACCTCATTGTCCCTCTTCCCGAGGGCCTCCGCGGGCTTCTCGGACTAACCTTCGGAGAGGAGCGTTTAAACGTTAGGTATGCATTTCTTACAACACTTAAACGAACCCTTCTCCTTCCACGAAACTTCGTCGTAAACCTTCCCGTAGAGTATTCCGCCTTTCCACGTCCCTTTCTGGTAGAAGGCGTTGTGGTGATAGTGGTAAACTTCCAGTGCGCTCAATGTCGAATAGGCCGTTTCTGGTCTGACCCTGACGATGACCGACTTGTTTTCCCAAGAAATGCCTACGTAGTGTTCTACGAGCTCTCCTATGAAATTCTCTATAACAAATACTAGTTCGGATTTCCATTTCAATTCCCATACTCTTCTTTCGCCCTTTATTCCGTCCGTTTTCTCTTCCGATTCCTCGCACGTTCCTAAGGGCTTCCTCAGTTGAGGTCTCCATACGTTCAGTACTTTAACGTCGCTTCCCCTCATTTGAGGTTCTACGAAGAGCTTAGCTAGAGGTAGCACTGTCGTTACTACTCTATCAATTACCTTAGAGGGGCTCTCTTGGGCCCTTTCTATATCTCTTAGCGCCCTTCGCGCTAACAACAAGTGAACGGGGCTTTCGACGCTTATTTTCAACTTACAAAGCTCGTTAAGAGGACCGTAAGACGCGAATATACCTTCTATTACCAACGGCCTCTTTAACTTTCTCTTATTATATCCAATCCTTCGGGAGAGAGTCATGTCGTAAACTGGTACGTTAACCTCTGTCTCTCCTCTAAGAGCATCCCTTACGACCTTTAACAATAGCTCCCAATCCAGTAAAGCTGGATGATCGAAAGTGGAGAGAACGGAAGCCATCTTCTCGGCATCTGGTAAATAGAAATCGTCCGTGCTTAATACGCTTCCGTCCAATAGCTCAGCGATGTTGGTAGCGAGAGTACTCTTTCCAGAAGCGGACGGACCTACTATGCATATAACGTCTTCTTCATTGATGACGTTAGCTACTACCTTGGCCGCTTCCCTTAAATCGGAGGTCTCAATCGAAATGCGCATTTTCAATTAAACCCATCGAAGCTATATACCTCTCCTTAAGTACTCCCCGAAGTCAAGCAAGTTCTTGACGTTTCCTTTAATTAGCTTCCCTAGTCCCAATAATACGCCTTCCCAGAAAACTAAAACGAAACCGCTTTTGCAAGGCCTCCTAACTAGTCTATAGGAATCTTTAAATAGGTCCCTTCCATATAAGAATAGCATTGCCTTTCTCTCCTCTTTTACCTCTATTAAGCCTCGCTTGGCGGTCCGCGATAACAACCAGATCCCTCCCGGCGTCACTTCGCCTTCGATTTCCACCGGGAAATGACCTCCGTCTATATAGGAGGCATAAGTTACCTTTCCTTCACGATGGAAGTTTAAGTAGTCAACCTTGGAGTCCAAACATTCCTTCAAAAACCAGAAAGACGGTCTCAAAGGTCCTCGGCCCTCACACGGGTCATCATTCTTCAGTGCCGGTGATCCTCTTCACAGGACCCAGTACTTTCTTATAGAATATGAATTCTTGAAGTTTGTTTAGAACGTTAGACACGTAGTCTATCTTCCTCCTGAGTTCGTAATCGCGTGGATTAACGTGTAACATGAACACGTATATCTTCTCTATCGCGTCCCTTATCTTTTCGGCCTCTTCGATCTTTCCTTCTATAAGGTAATCGGTAGCCAGCCTTAACATCTCCCCTGCAGAGTCCATGACACCAGCTACGTACTCTTGAACGCTAACGCCTATTTCCTCTGCTCTCGGTATTTCGCCTTTAGTAACGAAGTAATAGAGGGCAAGCGCTTCCACGTATTCTTGATCTGCGGTCGATACTATGTTTACCGAGGCCAATTTCAAGTTGTCTTTAATGAGATCGTATATTTCGGCCCTCATCTTCTCTATATCATCTAAATAGGACTTCGCTTTATCGTACTCCTTTCTCCTTATCGCATATATACACAACTTGCTGTTCTTTATTATCTTTCTAGAAAGATCGTAAACCTTGTCCTTTAAATCGTCGTACTCGTCTAACTTCTTAGATAGTTCTTCTGCGTAATCTAAGTTCAGGACCATTGGTCTCACACATCTATACCGGCTTGTTTCAATCTATTTCTCATTGTTGGTACGTCCGTCTCTGGGAAGAGGGATAACCTCTCCCTAATTTTCCTAATGTTCAGTTGGATCTTCCCTCTCTTAGCGAGTTCGTTTACTCCCCTTATTTGGTCTATGGCATCCGGATCTTCGGACCTCGACTTCAACACTACGTAATCTTCGGGGGAAATCTTCCTTATCTTCACGCCTTGCAGCTCTATGGTCCCGGCCTCGTTCAGTATCTCTTCCGGAACGTAGAAGTCCATGATATTATCGTAGAACTCGACCTCCACTTGGCTCTTAGGACCCCTGACGGTGTATTTAGGGGTACCTAGGCCGGTATGACCGTACTCCCATCCCTTTTCGAACGCTAGCGTTCTAAAGAAGTCTTCCTCAACTAGCGCGAAATGGTTCGTCGGAAAGAGGTCTAGATCTCCACTAAACTTATTAGTGCGTAATTCTAACTCGATTGCAGTACTACCAATTATTACGCTTTCCAGACCTCCTTCTTCTAAGTTTTTCATGATGAATACTAAGTCATCTAGCGTATACGTCAAACCTCATTACCTCTTGCCACCTAACTCGTAGTGTTTCGGTCTCAAGTTCTTGCTCCTACACCTCCTACATTTCGTTGCTCCCCAAGGGTTGAGAGCTCCGCAGTTCCTACAGACGTACTTTTTCAATGCCCTCTTTTGAACTATAGCAATTAGTTCGGGATCCGTTATTGGCATTGTTCAACCACCGATGCTCACGTAAGGGTGGAAGTAATTTAATAGTTGTGCTAGACCGTTCAAGGGGTTCTATGAGAGAAATATTAAATGCCATAATGAATCTCAGTTACGAGGAATTTAAAGATAGAGAGGAATTCTCGCTCCTCCGGGTAGATAGGGAAATAGTAGTAAGGATGGATGGGGTCAAATTCGGAAGGTTTACAAAGGAGTTCGGCAGTGTAAGAGATCCGACAGTTCACAACGCGCTCGTAAGCTCAACTAAGGCCTTAATTCAGACGTATTCTTGCGACGAAGCGTACGTCTCAAGCGACGAAATCAATGTCTTCTGTAAGAGACCTCCGTTCGCCGGAAGGATAGAGAAAATAGATAGCGTGTTCCCCTCCTTCGTTAGCGCTAATTTTTCCCTAGAGATAGGAAAGGCTGCTTGGTTTGACAGTAGGATCGTGTTAATTCGCGAAACCGAGTGGCCCAAGTACGTAGCTTGGAGATTGAAGGTAACTTTATGCAACTACGCCTCGAAGCTAACCAATCTCCCTTGCCACGAGGCGCTTACGACAATAGAACCCGACGAGTATGCTTTCGGAACTCTAATAAAGAGAGAAAAATATTTAAAGAGGGCAGTAAATCCTCTCACTGGGGAAGTTGTTACAGTAGAACGGAGAAAGTTGAAAGCAATAACTGGATGGGCCTTATTAGGAGAATTAAAAAATGTGGTAGGTAACCCCGGCTGAGAGTTAAACCGTGATGAGGGAAGTTTTCAACCGAAGAGCTAAGTAAGACTCCCTAAATAGACGGACCCTATTTTTAACATTTTTAGCATCACTATACATTGACGGGAACCAACGTGTCAATACCTTCGGACGAGAGGACTCCCAGAACCTATGACGATGCTCAATACTCAATTGACGAAATTGAGGAATTGAAGAGGAAGTTAACGAAATTGCAAAAGGAGAATAAGAGATTGAGAGCTGAAGTAGAGTATTGGAAGACGGAAATAAACAAGATGACTTCACCTCCGCTCGTCGAAGCTACTCTCCTCGACGTGCTCCCAGATGGGAGGGCCATAGTGAAGTCCAGTGCTGGCCCTAGTCTCATCGTAGAGGTTAGCGGCAAGGTTCCTAAGGATCTACTGAGGCCCGGCGTTAGCGTAGCTATAAATCAGAGAGGAAACTTGATAGTTGAAGTGCTATCTAACATTGAGGACCCTAACGTTAAGGCAATGGAAGTAGTCGAAAGGCCTAAGACGAGGTATAGCGATGTAGGTGGCCTCAAGGAGCAGTTAAGGGAAGTTAGGGAAGTAGTGGAATTACCTCTGAAGAACCCTGAACTATTCGAGGAACTCGGCGTGGAACCACTTAAGGGTGTCCTCTTATATGGACCTCCCGGTTGCGGTAAGACCTTGATTGCGAAGGCGGTAGCTGGAGAAGTAGGAGCCACCTTCATAAGGGTGGTCGGAAGCGAATTAATTAATAAGTTCATTGGAGAAGGCGCGAGGATCGTAAGGGAGGTATTCAACTTAGCTAGGAAGAAGGCTCCTAGTATTGTGTTTATTGATGAGATCGATGCAATCGCGGCCAAGAGAATAGAGTTGGGTACCAGTGGAGAAAGGGAGGTTCAGAGAACCCTCATGCAATTACTCGCGGAACTGGACGGTTTCAACCCACTCAAAGGAGTTGCAGTAATAGGTGCCACTAATAGGTTAGACATACTCGATCCGGCAATACTTCGACCCGGAAGGTTTGATAGAATAGTATACGTACCGCCGCCAGATAAGAAAGGCAGGTACGAAATATTCCTCATTCACACAAGGAAAATGAAGATGAGTCCAGACGTCGACTTAGAGAGACTGGCGGAATTAACGGAAGGAGCGACTGGAGCTGACATTAAGGCAATAGTAACGGAAGCTGGATACTACGCTATCAGAGCTGGAAGGAATTACGTAACAATGGACGACTTCATGAAAGCTATAGATAAAGTGATGTCTAAGAGACTCGGAACCACGTACAGGCAAGCTCCAAAGAAGGAACATTCGCTAAATACAATTTAAGCCCCATAGAACTCTCTATATTCCTTCTCGTACTTCTTAATGAATTCCTTGAAGGCTTCTCTACTCAATTGGTCAGCTTCCTTGTTCAATTCTCTGGGTACCCATTCCAATTGATATTCGAAGTCCTTCAGCAGTTCCATAGCTTTCCTATAAAGGGGTTTCATGCGTTCGGACCTCACTCTATATTCTCCTTTCAATTGCCTTATAACTAGCTGCGAATCCCCCCTTATTTTGACCTTCTTAATTCCCTTCTCTTTAAGACATTCCAATCCCCTTATCAAGGCCGTGTATTCCGCCACGTTGTTGGTAACGTCGTCTCCTAGGAAGCCGGCTCCTACTACGCCCTTTCCCTTGCATATAACTCTTCCGTCGCTCTTGGCCACGAATCCGTAAGTAGCTACGCCTCCCGGGTTCTTCGGTTCGCAAAGCCCATCGAAATACAAGACTACTTCCTTAGAGGAGATATGGGAGTTTCGCGTATCTCTTTGCGAATTCCTCTACCTCCGTCAATCGTATCTTCTCGTTCGGCTTATGGGCTTCCATGGAATCCCCGGGCCCCCAAGTTACCACGTCATATCCCCTATAGAACCTCATGTCTAAACCGGCCTCACATACCCTCTTCGGCTCGCCCCAAGTCTTTTCTATTAATTCCGCCAGTTCACTGTTTTCATTTAATATACCTTGATCAACGAACTTGACCCTTACTTTACCTCTTCCTTCCACTATTTCCTCGATCTTCCTAACTACGTCCTCTGGGCGGACCTCGGGAACGGTCCTCACGTCTATCGAGAACTTAAATGAACCTGGTATTACGTTTTCCTTGTTCGATGTAGAGTAAGCTACGCCACCTATGTTATAGACAGTGAACTTAGCCATGGGATGACCGCTGGTGTACTCGTACTTGCTGAAGGTCTTCGAGAACTCCTCTTTCAATGCTCTGTCTATTTCAATAGCTAATGATGCAGCTTTAATGAAGGCGTTCTCGCCGACCCATGGCATGGAAGCGTGGGCTTGGACGCCGCTCACTTCCACCTCTAACCATATTACGCCTTTGTGGCCTATCCATACCGTTCTAGAAGAGGGCTCAGCTATCACCACCTTCTTACCTACTGGGTACTTGTCCTTTAGCGCGTTTACTCTATAAGCAGTTCCGCATAACCCCCCAACCTCTTCGTCTGGAACTAGTACGGCCTTTATTTCACTACCTTTCCAATTGGAAAGGTTAGCCATTGCTAACATTATAGCTGCTACGCCGCCCTTCATGTCAACTGCTCCCCTGCCTATAACGTAACCGTTGACCAGCTTGGCATCGAACGGGTCGCTCTCCCAACCTTCGCCAGGGGGAACGACGTCGTAATGCCCATTGAATTCTAATAAAGGATCTCCATCCCCTACTTTGGCTATTATTATGGGTCTCTCGGAACCGGTAGGACAAACCTTCGATCTATAGTCCTTGTCTACGTATTCTATCTTGGCCTCAATACCTCGTTCTTCGAACCATCCTTTAACGAATTTAGCGAACTCCTCGTACTGCTTGCCTTCTGGCGAGACTGTATCATACGAAATAAGTTTCCTGAGTAGGGAAAATGCATCGTTGATGGATGACCACCGAAGCAAATTACCATAATAGAGCTAATTACCTTTTAGATAAAGGAATCGAATTGGGTGAGAGCATTAGAGGATTGGGTGAAAAGCAAATAAAAATGATATTCTATAGATATAGATTGAAGCTAAGCTATAGCGAAATAGGCGACATGCTCGGAACTTCGAAGCAGAACGTTCACTCTACGTTGAAAAGGATAAATCGGAACTATACGGAGTGCAAGGAGATCGTGGAACTAGTTGAACTCGCATCCAATCCGTTCGTAGAGGTAACCAAAGGTTCTAACGTTATGGACGTCTCGGACAGAGTTCTAGAAGTAGCCGACTCGGAAGGCATAAAGCTCCGTGGAAATAAGAGCGAGATAATTACGTGGATAAAGTGGCACTTCAATATGGACGATCTAATTATAAAGGAAGAAGGTGGCATTGTTATCAAAAACGATGGGAGTTTGATGAAGGTTAGCGACATTATATTGAAGAAGATAAAGGCGTTACTAAACCAATATGGTCAACAAAAATAGTTTACGAATTCACGGAGTGTTTTTAAATAATTCTAGAGATAGTCAACTTGGTGCATTTTATGAGAAGCAAGTTGATAGCTGCCTTCGTAATATTGGCTTTGATGACGGTAGGCCTCAGCCACCTAAGCTTTCAAAGGAACGAAAAGCCCCTCTTCCTACTAAACGCTGCAATGAAGAAAGCTTGGTTGAAAATACTACCTCTCTTTGAAAAGAAGTACAACGTGCAAGTAGAAGCCATATATGGTAGCTCCGGTCACTTGCTAGCGCAACTGGAAATAACCAAAACTGGAGAGGTCTATTCGCCAGCAACCCCAGTATATATGGAAAAGGCCGTAAGGGACGGCGTTGTTGACCCTAACACCGTTACTACTGTCGCATGCTTGAGATTAGCTATACTCGTCCCAGCCAATAGTCCGATAAGGAGCTTGGACGACCTCGTGAAAGGGAATTATAAAGTGGCCATGTGCGATCTAAAGAGTTGCGCTGTAGGTAAGTTCGCTAAACAATCTTTCGAAATGAGCGGTCTCTGGAATCAGCTTAGGGGTAAAGTAATCACTTTTACAGAGAATTTCTCTAAGCTAGTTAGCCTAGTTGCCCTAGGTCAGGTAGACGCAGCCATCGGATGGAGCGTGGGCCATTACTGGTATCCAGATAAGGTTAGAGCTATACCGCTTAACGTCTCAACCCCTTACGAACCCTGTATTCAGATAGCAATTACTAAGTACGCAAAGAATAGGGACTTGGCTGCGAAGTTCATTCAGTTCCTGAAAGAACCCGAAGTACAGCAAATACTCAAGGAACTGGGTTACGAGGTCGTGAACAAATGAAGGCCTTTGCCTTCGTAATGCCTACCTTTCTCCTCATGATTATAATTCTTCCCCTTTTCTCTGTACCACTTCGTTCCGTTGCCTCGGCCCTACTTGACCCGGAAACCCTGTATGCGTTCCAACTGAGCGTTTTCACTGCGTCCGTTGCTACAGCTCTCGCGTTATTGGTAGCGATACCATCGGGCTACTCGCTTTCCAAGGGGTGTAGGTTTTCTCGCGTACTTAAGGCGATCTCTATGATTCCATTGGCGTTACCGCCTGTAGCGTTAGGAGCGCTATTATTGATTTTCTTCTCCAGAACGCCACTAGGTAACCTCGTAAATTCCGTTATACCAATAGTATTCAACGTTCCCGGCTTGATAGTTGCCCAATTCGTCGTTGCGTACCCTATATCGCTGAGGGTAATTGAGAGTTCAATGCACATGCTCGATGAGGAACTGTTGACTTTGTCGCGCGTTTACGGTTGCGATGGACTGTGCTTGATAAGGAAAGTGATACTACCTATTATTGCACCCGGACTTCGGGCCGCTTCCCTACTCTCATTTGCTCGCTCCCTAGGTGAATTCGGTGCCTCCGTCACCTTGGCTGGGGCGATAAGGTTTAAGACGGAAACTCTCCCAATTGCGATTTACTTAACCCTTAGTTCGGGTGAGTTGGAAAAGACCTTAGCATTAATATTCGTAACGGCAATGCTCTCCTTAATATTGTTTATCATAGGTGAGGGCAATGAAGGCGCTGGAAGTTAGGAACCTAAGCTTTTCTTACAAAAAGAGACCTATTTTAAGTAACGTGAACTTAGACGTTTCACACCCATCAATAGTGGCAATAATAGGGCCTAATGGGTCCGGTAAGAGCACCTTCGCGAAAGTTATAGTTGGTCAGCTTAAAGGCGAGGGTGAAGTAAGGATCTTCAATAAGATAGTGTTGAGCAAGGGAATATATTTACCACCTAGTAGTAGGGGATTGGCTTACGTACCTCAAAGGAGCCCAGTCTTTCCACACCTCACTGTTAAGGAGAATCTGGAGTTCGTCGCTAAGAACGCTACTCCCCGCTTAATCGAGGAAGTGATGGGGCTCTTTGAATTAGAACCCATCTCCGATTTGAAGGGCAAGGAGCTTTCCGGAGGCCAAGCGAAGAGGCTTTCAATAGCAATGGCCTTCGCTAGCGGTAAAGAACTAATAATTATGGACGAACCCTTGAGCGGTGTAGACCCCAGTTCGCGCGAGAGCCTAGTTGAGGTAGTAAGGGAGCTCGCAAAGAAACGAAAAGTTTCGATCTTGTGGATTACTCACTTCAAGGAAGTAATGGAGAAATGTGACGAAGTGTATATGATGGATAAGGGATTTTTAATAAAAATTGATTAAAAATAGTGGAACTTTACTTGTTGCAAACGACTATAGTGGTAGTTACTGGTAGAGTTACAGTAGTGGTTACTACTACGGTCTTGGTGACAGTAACGACGTTACCAGCAGCCGGTGCCGGTTGGGTTGTGGTGGGTTGTTCGGCTTGCATTGGAACTGCGTTAACTATCTTAACGCCATAGGCGTCTCCAGTAGGTGCACCATCACCGTTAGCAGCTAGTGCAGCCACTTTCAGTTGGACTGGCTTGGCATCGTTAGGAGCTATCCACTCTACAACCCACTTGTTAACTTGAGCTCCCTCCTTAGTGTGAGTTACGAACGCTATAGTCTGACCGGTAGTGAAGTCGAAGGCTTGGGTTAGGAAGGTGTTCTCTGGATCAATTACCTTTAACTCGCCGGAAGAGACAGTGAAAGCGAAGCCAGCGCAGTTGCTCATAGCTGGAGTGCATTGGTGCTCGATTTCTATAGTTAGCTTGTAAGCCTTGCCGGGGACGTAATAGTACTTACCTCCCTTCTCAGGAAGACCCTTAATTATTATCTTGTTTGGAGGTAGTCCTTTCGCATCTACGTGGCATTGAGTGCAAGTTAATGAAGGCGCTCCGTTGCTCATTGCAAAGGTTACAAGGGAGGCGAGGAGTACTACCGATAATACTTTGTATGCCTTCACGAACCCTCACGCTCATAAGGGAAGAGCATGCCCTCCATAAAAATTCGTTTCGTTTAAATCGTTTGAATGGTCGCTTAACGTAGTTTTCGCCTTGATTTTTCTATTTACCTCCCTCAAAACTTGTCTCGGGGTACGAAGTCTTGGTATTCATGACCGGGTTCGTTCTAATAGATCCGAACTACAGGCACGGCGAGAAAAGGGAGGAAGTGAAGAACTTCTTAAGCAACATCGGGTTTGAAATATATGAAACTAATACGGAACCCTATCTGGTCTATTACGTAGAAGGTAGAACAGTTAAGGATCTAGATGAATTATCCAAGTTAGCGACTTCCCATCCCGGCGTCCTCAAGGTTTACGTTTCTTACGGTTACCTAGGGGATAACGAGAAACTTGAGAGCTTAGAAGAGGCTTTGGAAAGAGGGGAAATAGCCGTAGGCGAAAGCCTCATTGAATATTTGAAGGAACTCATTGAAGAGCTGAGAGGCAAATAATTACTTTTCTTCCTTTTTGAAGAAGCTCAAGGACAGAACGCCGTATGGACATACCTCAACGCACCTTCCGCAATGGAAGCAGCGATAATCGTCGATGTCTTTATTTCTGTTTATGTAATCTACTATATCAATACTCATAGGACATGCCATGCTGCATAGGTTGCACCTAGTACACTTTTTCTCATTTACTATCCTTATTCTCAACGGACTGTATTTATTCATCACGAACCCGTAGAGCGCGCCTATAGGACAAACGAACCTGCACCAGAACCTCTTTATTTTGAATACTTTCTCAGCAATTACGTTGACTACTAGCGCGAAGAGAGTAGTGTACCCGTAAGCTATTATGGAACCAACGAACGCAGCTGGTACGTTTGCCAGGACGGCAACTACGAACGCTCCGAACTTAGTCGTTCCAGCAACTGGTGACATGTTCGTAAAGAACGGCATCGCAAAGACGTAGCTCAGTACTACGTAAGCTAAGGCGAAAGCTATCGGTACTACCTTCTCGAGAGTCGTAGCCTTGTGGAACCTTATTTGAGGGGGGTCCCTAGGCATGTTGAGTTTCTTTTCAAATATTGAGAATAGTAAGTCCATGGGGCAAACCCATCCGCAGAAGAACCTTCCTAGAACGCTGTAGAGGAAAACTACTACCAAGACAGCAATAACGGATTCTAAAGTGAAACCTCTTGAAGCAGCAAGGTACTCAATCCACGCTATCGGATCCATCATTGGATAGTAGAACGTTCCAACGTTCTTCAAACTAACGAAATAGGACACTAACGTTAACACGCCTAGTGCGATTGAAGTTATGCCGAGAGCATACGCTAATCTCTTTATCCTCTCGTCTTTAGTTACCATTTCCTCTGCGTAAAGTCCGAAGCTTATAGCAGCGGCAACTGCAGCAGTAGACCCGAGTACAACCAATAAGTTTTCAGTAATTAAGAACGTTACGACGGCCATTGCAAGGAATATTGCTGAGGCGTTCATGCTGAACTTCAGTAACCCCGCCCCCTCTTTACTTATTCTCCAGAGGTAACCCAGGTAGAGCGTACCTCCAAGTATGAAGGTAATCCAAGCAGCTATTCCCGTATAATTTAACACTTCCTTAGGCTCTTGCTTGGTTCCTACCCTTATGATAGCTGTTACGTCTAAACCCAATCCTGTGAACAAGGAGTAAAGGGCAAGTATTGCGCCTATAGTTGCTAGACTCCCCCCTATTAGCCCTAGGTATTTCACCTTACCAGATTCTTTACTTAGAGATAGAGTGGCCTTCCAGAAGTGATAGGATGCAATGACGAAGAACACGGAAAGAGCTAAGTCGAGTAAGGTCTTGCTCGAGGCGAAGCTACCTTCTATGAAGTAACCGTGGAACAACGCTTGGGTAGTAAATAACGTGAGGAGGGATAGCTGTAAGAACCTTCGCAAGAAGGTGTACTTACCTCTAGGTGGCCTACCCTTCAAACTCTTTTTCAATTTCTCTATATTGATCATTCCCTTCCCCTCAGAACTCGCTAACTATCTTCTCCTTAATTAGACCCCTCTTATTGATAATGTAATCGGCGTTAATCGTGTATCTCCACGTTGCTTTCTCTGGGTCCTCGTTTTCTATCTTTTTAATCAATTTAGTGTATTCCTCGTAACTCATGCCCGTGTTCTTGAAGTTCTTCACTCTTTCTTCATATACTTCCTTAGGATACACGTGTATGGCAGCCCCTACTACTGGACAAGCTGGAATGCATTGACCACAACCGGTGCACCTTTCCGGTATGACTTCGGTGTGTACTCCGAACTCGTTGAAGGTGAACTTGAAGACTTCGCTACCGTAGGGGCAAGCCTTCGCGCAACTGTAACAGTCGCCGCTGTTCCATGCCCAGCATAGGTCAGGGTCGATCAGAGCAATTCCCATTTTGACTTTCTTTGGTTCTATTTCCTCTAGGGCTCCGGTCGGACAAGCTTTCGCACAGCTCATACATAGAGTACATGGGTAGTCCATTAGGTTCCACACAATTGGAACGCCGACCTTCTTAGAGCCGTCCTTTATGGTACCTAATCGTATTGTATGGTTTCCGTCCCTCATGCACGCGAAGTAACAGAGGCTACATCTGATACATCTTTCAGTTAACTTGAAGGCGCCTGGGGGTTCTAACTCGAACCTATCTTCGTGGTAGGGCTTCATGTACACGAGCGGCTTATCTGGGAGTACAGGATTAGCCGCATACCTCTTACCGTCTTTTTCAATTACATAACCCAAGGCTTTGTACATTTCATACCTATCGTTTTTCTCTAAAATAAATGGTTCGTACCAAACTTTCGGCACTTTCTTCTCTTCCTTATTTAAGGAGTATATTACGGGTGGGGAGAGGAGCGCCAGAGCTGATGCAGCAATAATACCCTTAAGGAACCTTCTCCTATTATTAGCATCCCCCACTACTTTTACCCGGTAAGTTAACGTGTCAAGAGGTAAATATTGAGCCGGTAAAAGAACGTAACCCTTAGACCTTGCGAGACGGAAGTATGAAGTAAAGCTTACCGCTTTCTTCTTTAGGACCTTTAGGCGTTCCCAGAACTCCTTCCCTCACTTTTTCTCTAATTGGATCGTTAGGATCGTCTAGGTCACCGAACATTCTAGCTCCCGTTGGACACGTTTCCACGCACGCTGGTTTCTGGCCTTTAGTTATTCTATGATAGCAGAATGTACATTTATCTACAGTGTAGCTGCTTGGATCCACGCTCCTCGCACCGTATGGACACGCTACAATGCACGCACCGCAGAGAATGCATTTCTCTTTATTAACTAAGACTATTCCCTCTTTCGTTTGGTAGGTCGCGGCCGTTGGGCAAACTGATACGCATGGAGCGTCGTCGCAATGGACGCACATTTTGTGCCACAGTAACACGTTTACGTTTGGGTATTCCCCTTCTTCTACCCTAACTATCTTCGTTCGTGGTTCGAACAGATTCAGTATTTCGGGATTGCCCTTAGCTTCTTTGAGTATCTCCTTGAGGGGTCGTCCTTTGTATAGTTTTATGGGTAAGTACTTGGATATTAGGGAGTATATTACGTTAGGTCTCTCTCCCTTTTCGCCTTTATATGAGTTTTCTGCAAGGCAAGCTGCTGTGCAAGCACCGCAACCGGTACATAGGTTCAGATCAATTACCATTACAGGCTTCAACTCACATCACCTTCTTTACTTTGACTTTAAAATCAACTAACAAATGAGTTCCCGTAATTGGATCTATATGATAGGGAGTCTGTAACTTGTTCAATGCTAGATACTTATATTTTGCAAACGGAAGGTCCACTTCGAAACCGTAGTTCGCTGGGATGAAGACAGTTGTCGGTTCTATAGCATTGGTAACCTTAGCTGGACCCCTAACGCATCCCCACTCGCTGCATACTTCGATTAAGTCACCGTTCTCTATTCCGAGTTCTTTCGCGCGAGCTTTGTTTATCCAAATTCCAGTGTCGTCGAGTAGGTAAGCCAAGACAGGGTTATCTTGAGTGGACGTATAACTCATGTTTCTTAGTTTTCCAGTAGTTGCAACGAATTCGTCCTTTCCTAAGGCCCCTCTCATCCATAATGGAGGTACCCATGTGGGAAGCGGATGCCACTCCGGCTTTATCTCGCCCTTTCTCTTCTTTATCAAATTGAGTAACTTCAGAGGAAGTATTTCCACTTTACCGCTTGCCGTATTGAGCCAGCCGTTAGTCAATATTTTCTCGTTCATTTCTAGTCCCCACTCCTCCGAGGTTTGATATACTATTCCGTTCTTCATTATATCATTATAGTTTATTCCCATTTTCTCGCACTGCAACTTAATCAATTCGTTCGTAAAGAAGTGTTTCTCGCCGCTATACTTCTTGGCTACTTCAACCAATTCTTCTTCGCATGCTGGACAGATGGCTTTCGCAACCCCTCTAGCATACGCTTCAATAGCATTGGAATCGACTTCCTTCAATAGGTCTAGAACGAACTCGTGGAAAGCCTTGCAGTCGCTATCTAAGGCTTGACCACCGACCATGAATCCCTTAGCGAGACTGAAGGGTATGCCACTTACTTGGTTGGGCCTCTCTAGGTAACTACATTCCGGGATGAAGACGTCCGAGTATAGGACAGTGTCGTCCTTCAGAAGCCCGAAGTCAAATATCAAGTTTACGTTTTTACTTCTCGCTATCTTCTGGAAGGCTTCTCCCATCATCGTTCTCGCAGGGTTTCCTCCTAGCACTAATATGACCCATCCGCGCTCCTTTTCAATTAGCTTAAGCAAACCAAAGTAGTTCCTTCCCCAAGGAAGCAACGGACCCTTAGTCTTGGTTCCATCTGACAGCTCTATCTCGGTTTCGTTTTCTTGAGACCACAAGTCGGAAGGTTTATCGGAAACTGGGGGTCCGGCCACCGGCGGAGAACCTCTTTGTAGAACCGTAGTAATTCCACCCATTGATAGGACTACTCCACCTCTTCTAAGGAGGCTTCCAAGTAGTATTGATAGTACTGCAGCAGCTCTGTAGGTCTGGAAGTGATTGTAAAACTTGTTGGCGCTCCATCCAGGTTCTATTGAAACGGGCTTAACAGAACCCATTTCCTTTGCTAGATCTCTAATGACGCTTGCTGGAACTCCAGTTACTTCCTCGGCCCACTCTGGAGTGTATTCTTCGACGTGTTTTCGTAACACGTTAAATACTGTCGTTACTTTCACACCGTTATAGTCTCCTTCGAAATATAGGGATGGAAGTTTGGCCTCGCGCGAGAACTTAAACGATTCGCTCGCTTCATCGTAAACTAGGAAGTCTATTGCGCTAAACTCTTTCATCGGATTCTTTAGCTTTACTTCCTTTGTTTCTATTGGCTCTAAGGTGGTAGGGTTCACTAGCATGGGTGCATTGGTGTACTTGATCAGATACTCTTCATCGTAAAGTTTCTCATTTAATATAACGTTTATTAAGGCTAGCAAGAGCGCTAAGTCAGTGCCCGGCCTTATAGGTATCCACTTATCAGCAACTATGGCCCACTCGCTTAGTCTGGGATCTACCACTACTAGCTCATACTTTCTCTTGCCTATTCCTGCCTTCCGGGTTTGGCCTACGGCAACGCTTCCTCCCAGATTTCTGCCGAAGGACAAGTAGAACCTAGTTCTCTTGTAATCTGGTACTAAGTACGCGTGATGACCTGGGACTCCTGAGAATCCCCAAGCGACTAGTTTCGAACCAATACACGTACTTAATGGCATTACTATTACGTTAGGCGTGCCTAGGGCCTTTGACAAAGCACCGACTACTTCCGGATTATGTCTCGCTGCGATAGCTTGACCTAAAATTACGACTACTTTGTTGCTTTCCCCTTTCTCTTTTAGCATTCTTATCTCGTTCGCTACTATGCTTAAAGCTTCCTGATAGCTCGATTCCCTAAAGTTCCATTCCCCTCTTCTTCCACCGTTCCTTATGAGCGGTTTCGTGAGACGACTAGGCATGTCTTGCAAATATATACCGCTGTTACCTCTAGGGCATATCCTCCCATCGTTGTGATAAATTGCATTAGGATTGCCCCTTATCCTTACTACTTCGCCATCCATCACTTCCATTATTACGCTACAACTGGCCGTACACATCCTACATATATGAGGAACTTCCCTTATCTCCTTCATTTCGTTCACCTTACATTATATTAAAATAGAAGTAACCAAGAAGAAAATCCAACCTAAAGCGTTCAAACCTATTATCAAGCTCTCCTTCGAATCAGCAAATTCGCTGCCGTATTTCCAATAGTACAGTTTGTACGGTTCCCTCTGTAGTCTCTGAAGTTGGGGGTAGTACGCACCCAGCATTTTCTCTATGAACACTCCAACTACCGCTAGTGGTGCCAGTAATGGATGTATTAGAGAAAGTACAAGCGGTACAGCGAAGTACAAGTACAACTTGAGCGGATACCTCTCAAGCCAGTATTCCCAGAAATTGATCAGTAGGTACGCGAATACAGCAAAGCCTAATGCGATCGGCTCATATACACCGAATGCTGTTGCGACGCTTAGGCCTAGCACGGCGGCGGAGAGCCAGAATATGCCTATTTTCCCTATACCTCTCCATCCTTCTATAGTACTCGTACCCATGGTCATTGCTAAATTGCTCTCTAGTAGTATGCCTAAGGCCATTGAAGCAATAGCTGAAATTGAAGATGGGAGTAAGAGGAACCATAATAGCGAGAGGAAGTAGAGACTGTAGAAAACGAGGTTCCATGCTATCCTCGAGCGAGGTTGAAAAGACGTTATCATGTGAAGTATGTGATCGGGTCTACCTAGATCTAATATAACTAACACCCAAGCTGGTATTAAGCTCAATATAGCTGCAACGACCATTCGCGGTTCTTGTATTCCTAGGAGATATAGCGAACCTGCTACCAGAGCCAGTCCTATTGATACGGAAGCGAAGAACATGTATGCAGGGACCATTGCTTTCCACGTTATTGAATTTCTCTTTACTAAATCAATCCCTATTAGCTCCCTCCATTTGAGGAGGGCTACCGCTATGGCGGCAACACCTATAATGAAGAAAAGTATCGCCGGAAGCATCAGTTATTGACCCAATAGTTTGACTGACTAGACAGTAAAAAGCATTCTCTTAACCAATTGGTCAACTTGGTGTCATTTCCATCACTAATCGCTTAATTACGCTATTGCGTGACTACTATTCAGATAGGGTGTGCTAGAGTTGATCTGTAGAGTATCACCCTTCGAGAAAAGAACTTCAGTGTGTTTGATAGCCTATAATATGCCTCTAATAGGAGATAGGGATCCGAGGCGATTGCCCCTGCTAGCAGTGAAAGTCAGTGTTGGTAAGGCCGTGGAGAAGGGGGCTCTCCATTACCTCACTTACGAATGGAAGAAAGGTTGGAGCGAGTGGCTTAGGGAATCGATTGAGTCGTTCCCTTCGGTTCTCGAGCATATCACCATGACGTTTCTAATAGAAGGTATATCGAGGGTAACCTCTCACCAGCTGGTTAGACATAGGCTGGCCTCCTACACTCAAGAAAGCCAGAGGTATTCTGAAGCTAGAATTCTGAGAAGCGTTGGTGCGGAAAACTTAGAGGAAGCTTTCGAGAAATGGAGCAGGGTATTGGGCGAAGCCAACCTTAAGGTTGTGGAGAGAACGTGCGTTTTGCCCTTTGAGGACTCGTGGAGAACGTGTGCTTCTTCGATTTTAGAATATATTACGTGTCGATTAAACGGATATAAGATGGAAGATTGTAGGTACGTCTTACCTCAAGCTATGAGGACTTCCCTTCTAATGACTACGAACCTCAGGGAATACTTACACGTAATTAAGTTGCGTTCGGATAAAAGGGCTCAATGGGAAATTAGGGGCATAGCAATTGCTATGAAGGAATTAATAGAGACAGTCGTACCGGATCTTAACTTAGAAGGGAATATATCGAAAGAAGCAGAGATAGAGTAGCTAATACTAAGATTACGTACCTGGTATTGAGTTTCATCGCGAGTCTGTTTGAAACGAACGCAACGAGTAGAGGAGGTATTGAATACACTATTGCGTAGAGCGTAAACAGTGGAATCCTCAAGGTTGGAGGTAGCGAGGACACGAAGGATATTGCACTTAAGTAAGCTCCTATTACGCATGGAGACATAGCTATAGTAGACGCAAAGATTCCTATTAGAACCGGTGACGCGCGCGACAAGGCCATTCTAGAAAGTTTGGACGAAAGCGTCCCAAAGAACTTCGATAGCCTCCTCCAAGGCTTTGCACTTAAGACAATCATGATTGAAGCAGCTATGATGCCTATAATAGAGTAGATCTTGTTTGCGCTTACTTGGGCTAACATCGTCCCTAATGCAATGTGAGCAGTAGAGTAGGCAATCACGAACTTTAATACGGCCTTCCAATACTCTTTGCGATCAGACTTCAAGTATACTGCATTGAGTAACGAGAAGACGGCTAGACCTACTGGGTTAAGCGAGTCAATTGTCATTGAAACGAGAAGGGGCACTAAATTAATAGTAGTTTCGTTTAAGCCGTTTCTAGCAACTACGCTCCAAAGCTTTTCTCCATAAAATACCTTTATTTCACTTGTTCCCGAACAATTCATTAAAGAGTACCAGAAGGCGTCGTCCTTAACTAGACCAATAACTAAGTACCTCAATGTGTCGTTACAGTACACTGCAGAAACAGGTACTTGAAACGGGAGACCGCTCCTCTCTATTAGTTCGGAAACTTTAGGCACTGGTTCAACGTTTCCTACCTTATCAATTGGTAACCAGACTAACTTGAATCCGTACCTATTGGATAATAGTTCCAAGTAATTTTTCATCTCAATACATGGCGGTCCATTCGAAACTCCTATTAAGTAAACGGTAACGTTGTTTGCTAGTAAGGTTACGTTGATCAAAGTAACTAGGGCCTTTACGCTTACGTTTGAGCAAACCACCATGATTACACCACCTTGTTAACCACTCGGTAAAGCTTCAGAAGGTAGTTTAATGGAAATAGCAACACGTGAAGGTCGTTACTAAATAAGGATATCAACAAAGCTACGACGCACGAGTAGTGTAACCAAAGAGTAAGGAAGGAGAAGTGAAATGCAAGTAACGTACCCGTTACTATACAGCAGAACATGGATATAGAGGTTGGGTTCCTCTTTATAATCAAGTTAACTAAAGAGATCGCGAGGAGCGCGAGATCTAAGACGGTCGTTGCTTCTAATTCGTATTCGTATTTAACTATTCCCCAGATGAACGTCAAGTAATATAAGGGGAGGGTTAAGTAAGCGTAACCTAGTATGAGAGCGTAAGCCCTCTTGATTTCGCCCTTAAGGAAGCTGAGTGGTATTAACGGTGCCAAGAACAACGCTGCCTTCCAGCCAACTAAGGGCCATATTATTTTAGATGCTATATGGAACAACATGAAAGGTATTATCGTGAGGTGAACAATTAGTGAGATAATCGCCCTAAGCTTCATTTCCTAACCGGCTAGTTAGGCATCATAGGCCAATATATAAGTTGTAATTCAATAACGCTCTTCAATGAATATATATAACTTAAAGGAGAACTCTAATCGGGTAATTGAAGATTGGATGAACACATATTTACGCTGAAGATAGGCTTTCTGAGAGTAGTAAACGGCATGGGATGTGGTGAAGAGATACAAGAGATATGGCCTAACATAAGGAACATCGGAATGTCACCCAGCGGATTTATTCACGTAAGGAATAACAAGAAGTTCATTGCCAGTCTCCTAATTGACATTGGTTCAGATCAGTACTATGGGGCTGTGATAGTTGAAACGGAACTACCAGATCCTAAGCCCCTCAGGGGTCCTTCTTATATATCTGCAATTGGTGCTGAGGCAGCCCGACTCTTAATAGATATGTATAAGAACGTAACGATCGAAGGTGAAAGGGAGGAAACCATACTAAAGTACAAGGATAAGAGCGTCGGTCTTAAGGAACTGTGTAAAATATGGGACGAGAGGGTGGTTCCGAGCGCAATAAGGTTGAAGGACATTAGAAGCGGTACAGAGGTGGTGTGCTCAACACCTATCTACGTCAACATGGAAGACGTAATAGATGATTTACCTAAGGTAGGAGCCGGTAGCGTTAGGGGAACTTCTAACGTCCTTAAACCTCTCTGCTACTCGGATCCATTTACTGTAGTAATAGCCGAAAGCAGTCTCGGGACAACCCTAATAGCCATAGGCGGAGAGGAAGGGATGGGAATAGGCGAGGAAATTTTCCTATAAGGTGATCGACATGGCAACGGAAGACTTAGTCTTGAAGGTAATTATGGAGGACGCTGGTTGCACAACGTTAACTAAGGATTGCATTGAGAACATCATCGAACTCGTAAAGGAAGGTAAGTATCCTAAACTAGACGAGGACGAGCTCAAGGCACTTGATGAGAGCCTGTCTAGGCTCATATTAAGGGGTGCTATAAGAGATCCCAAGCTCTCCGAAGAAGCTAGCGCCCTCGGACTTCAGAAGACGGCTGAGGCGTTAGCGGGCGAGTATACAGAGAAAGAAGAAGCACCTAAGGCCCAACCCCCTATGCCTTCGGTAAACAAGCAACCTACTAGACCGGTTCAGCAACCTATGCGAGTTCAAGAAGCGCCTCCTCAACCACCCGCTCCCCAAACTATAATTAGGGTCAAGACCAGTAAAGTTCCAGCGCTCTTGTCCTTAATTTCTCTAATAGTAAGTTTGGGACTGGCCTCACTTATCTTGGGCCTAATCACCTTACCCGAATTGCAGATACCGTCCACCTACACTATGCAACAATACGAACTCCAACTAAAGCAACTCGAGTCTAAATTAATGGAATTCCAAAAGAGTGTTGATTCAAAACTATCGAGCTTAGAGAATAAATTATCGAAACTGGAAGAGAAATCTAATATAATATCTTCTAAACTTTACAATTCTACCACTACGTTAACCAGAGAAATATCCAAGTTAAAGAACGATGTGAAAGACTTGGAGAAGAGAACTGACGTAATTGAAACAGCTATAGAGAACATACAGTTCCGAGTGAAGTATCTGAACGAAAGCTTCTCCTCTGAGTTAAACGCTATTAATGAGAAGATAATCCAGCTGAATTCAAGTTACACTGCCCTTAAGGGTATGGTATTAAATATTAAGAAGCACGTGGAAGAAATGAGGACGCAATTAAACGTTCTTAACGAGAAGATAGTTGAATTAAAGGCGAACTTAACCAACTACGCCAGCAAGAGCGACCTCGTTATCCTATTCAATAAGTTGAACAATACTGAAGAAGAAATCACTGAATTGAGGAACACTCTCAAGTACCTTTCAACCAACCTCGCTCGCAATTCAACGAGAATAGAATTAATAGAAAAGGAAGTAAACAGACTTTCTAAGAATGTAGATACATTAGAGAGAACGCTAGAGACCCTAAGCAACGTAACCTCGAAGATAACTGCAATTGAAAGCAAGTTACGGAACCTCAGGATGGAGATTCAAAGCCTTAATAGTAGTTTAGTTACCATAGAGAAAGATCTAGTTGAAAAGTTTAATGCAGTGAACGTAACCTACTCGAAGTACGTGAAGAAACTAGAAAACGAGATAACTGAATTACAGCGCGAGCTAGAGGCAGTGAAGAACGATTTGAAGGAAACTAAGGAAAGCATTAAGGAAATGTTATTAAAAGCATTGAATGATAAAGAAGTTATGGATAGGCTCGCTAAGAACTTGATAGATAAATCTCATCTAGATAAAAGGATAGCAGAAATCTTGTTACAACAAGGAAGCGCGTTCTATACGATGGTCCAGAGAATAGCCCTAGAGGTATACTATCAGATCTATCAAAACGCGAGCTTTCCCCAAACGCTAGTACCTGTAGGGTGAGAGGCTCAGCGACCGTGGGAGAGCTCATCGCATCGCTGCCCTATCGGGTCATCATTGCCATGAGAATCCTCACGCTTTCATTATAAACCTCACGTAACACTGAACCCTTTTTAGGCTCGCTCAATGAGGGTTATCTGGAGTGAGCTCGTTGAGTGAGAAGACTACTATTAGCGTTATTAAAGCGGATATAGGTTCTCTTGCTGGTCACCATACCGTTCACCCAGATTGTATGGCGGCCGCCTCGCGAGTATTGGCCGAAGGTAAGAGGGAAGGCGTAATAGAGGACTTCTACGTAACTCACGTCGGTGACGACCTAGTCCTCATCATGACTCATAGGAAAGGTAAGGACAATAAGGACGTTCACACCCTAGCGTGGAACGCTTTCAAGGAAGCCACGAAGGTATCTAAGGAACTGGGCCTATACGCAGCCGGTCAAGACTTGCTAAGCGACGCCTTCTCCGGTAACGTTAGAGGCTTGGGTCCAGCGGCGGCTGAAATGGAGATAGTAGAGAGACCCAGCGAACCTATCGTAATATTCGCTGCTGACAAGACAGAGCCTGGCGCGTTCAACCTACCTTTATTCAGGATATTTGCGGATCCCTTCAACACTGCTGGTCTAGTAATAGACCCCAGGTTACACATAGGCTTCACCTTCGAAGTGGTTGACGTATTCGAAGACAAAGGAGTACACATGAACAGCCCCGAAGAAATGTACGATATCCTCGCGCTCATCGGAACTCCCTCTAGGTACGTAATTAGAAGAGTTTTCCGTAAGGACGATGGTAGAATAGCTGCTGTAGTGGCCGTTGAAAGGCTCAACCTCATCGCAGGAAAGTACGTAGGAAAGGATGACCCCGTCATGATAGTAAGAGCGCAGAGCGGATTCCCCGCCGTGGGCGAAATCCTAGAGCCCTTCGCCTTCCCCCACATGGTGGCTGGATGGATGAGGGGATCCCACTTCGGTCCTCTAATGCCCGTTCCAGTAAGGGACGCTAGGCCCACGAGGTTCGATGGACCGCCAAGGGTAATAGCCCTCGGATTCCAAGTTAAGGACGCTAAGCTAATCGGTCCAAGCGACTTATTCGATGACCCAGCCTTCGATAAGGCTAGGCAAGTGGCCAACGAAGTTACCGATTACATAAGGAGGCACGGCCCCTTCATGCCTCACCGTCTAGATCCCAGTGAAATGGAGTACACTACCTTACCTCAGGTACTAGAGAAGCTTAAGGACAGGTTTAAGCCAGTAAAGGACCTACCCGAGCCCAAGATTAAACACAGCGAGATGCTAAGCGGGACCGAAGAAGCCCACGACTAAATTTTTTATTTCTGTTTGATCCAGACCCCTCTAGGTTTCGAAATGCTCAGGGGAGATTACAAGGAGATTGCTCTTAGAACGATTCTGGTAACCCCCAGCGGAGCCTTCAGTCCGGGTCTCCTTAGCGCGGCAGCAGTAGCCGTTGGAACTTCGCTAGGGCCCGTAGGGGGACTTATAGTCAGTACTGGTCACGTCGCCTTCGAGCTGCCTTACGTTTTCGTTTTAAGTAAGCTAATGGGGAAACTCAAACCGGTAATAAGACGACTAGAGAAGCCGCTTTCGTTAATTGTACTAGCTTTCTCGTTGTTCTTCGCGTGGGGATTGATTCAAGGAGGTTCGGCTCAAAGCAACGTAAGCGTAAGCGACGCTTTCCTTGCAGGATTCGTGTTCACCGCGTCCAACGTATACTTCCTATTGTGGTGGGCAACGATAGGCCTGCCTCTCGTAGAACTAACTGAAGGAAGGATAGATAAATTCCTAGTTATGTACAGTTCGCACGCTTGGCTTGACTACCTATGGTTGGGATTGCTAGCTGGGATAGGGAACGTGTCCAACTTATTGGGACCCTATCAAATAGCGTTTAACGCGACTCTAGCTGCATTGCTAGTGATCTTTGCCCTAGATATAACCCTACGAAGCTTCTTTGGGAAATCGTTACTTCCTTAAAACTTCGTCTATTACGACGTTCATTAACCTATTCAACAACCTTAGGCTTCTGACCTTGGAAGGGTCTCTCGAAACGGCCGCGGAACTCACTAATCCCTTCGTGCTCTGATCGTACAGGGCTGCATCGAAAGGCAATATTGCAACGACCTTAGCTCCTAGGCTGTTCTGAAGTTTCTTAGCTTCGAGCAATATTTTCTTGCTTTCTTGCGGGTTAGCGAGCATCGCTGGCGGAACCTTGTTTACCACTAAGGCTAGTATTTTCCCAGGGAACAACGTTTTCGCTAAATACTCAGTTTGCTGGAAGCTTTGCGGTAAGTGATCGACCACTACTATGAGCCACTTGGAGGTTACGTCAACTATTTCCTTGAACGCGTTTAAGCCCATCCACGAGGGCACTTGGAAGTCGTTTATGAGTATCTCACCGGCGGTGGCCATGTGCTTGGCTAGCAAGTTAGCCCTCTCGTCCCTTTCCGGATAGTTTGGCTTACCTAGCGCCTCCAGTATTTTGTCCGTTACTGCGCCGTAGCTCCTAGTAGGTGGTGAAAGGAATATAGAGAGAGGCCTACCTCCTTCTTCCCTCTTTACCTTTACTTTAATGACGGCCTTTACTGGATCGTTTCCGCAATCACCGGCTACGAAGTCCCAAGCACCGCAATCCACGTTCCAGTCGCTTCCCAGAATTCTCAACGTAGCTCTCGCGTTGTATGGGTCCCAATCTATAAGAGATGGAAACACGCCTTTTCTAGCAACTAAGAAACTCATTTCTATCGCTATTGCCGTTTTCCCTACTCCTCCCTTGAAACCGACTATACCGATGCTATTTGGAGGCGGTTCCAATTTCTTAGTGCCTTCCTTGCTCTTTCTCTTGAAAAGCGGCATTTCACTACTACCGAGTAGTTGAAGCAGTTCCATATTTATTTACGTTTTTAAGAAACGATCGCGTACCCTCTTAGGTCGTAAAAAGTATAGTCAGTAATCTTCGCTTTCGCGTTCTCACCCAGCTTCCCGTTCTCCAAAACGACTGGTATGTAATTGTTCATTCTTCCTACGAACGTTCCATGCTTCTCGTCGTACTCATCAATGAATACTTCCACTATCTTATCGAGGTATTTCCTATGCACCTCTTCGCCTACTTTAATCATGACGTCGTAAACCTCCTTGACCCTCCTAGACTTAACCATTTCACTTACCTGTTTCATTCTCGCAGCTAAGGTCAAAGGTCGAGGAGTATATGCGGCAATGTGAACTCTTTCGAACTTAAGCTCCTTTAAGGCTTCTATGGTCATTAAGTGATCTTCGTCGGTTTCATTGGGAAATCCTACGAGGATATCGGTCGCTATGCTGGGATCACCGAACTTCCCCCTAACCTCCTTTACTATTGACTTATATTGGTCATAAGTGTACTTCCTTCCCATGAGTTTCAGTAATTTGTCGCTCGCGCTCTGTAAGGGTAAGTGAAAGAACTTGAAAACCCTCTCGTCCTTCATGATATCCATTAGCTCATCCATAATCTCTTCAAACGTATCTGGATTCATCATACCCACCCTTACTTTCACGCCTTCTGGAAGGTTCTCCAACAACTCTTCTAGGAGGTTCGCCAAGTTAGTACCGAGATCTCTACCGTAAGCGGCAGCGTCCGGCGCGGTTAACCATATTTCCTTTGAACCTCTCTCAACTGCTTCGAGAGCGTATCTAATCACGCTTTCCGGTCTTTGACTCTTAAGAACGGGTCTGGCTACCTTGGTTATACAGAAGGTGCAATTGCCCAAGCATCCATCTGCTATAGGGATAACAGTAACGAACTTGCCTAGGGGTCCCTTAAGCCAATTTTCAGGTCTTTCGTAACCGAGTAGATTTCTACCATAGAGTATGGCCTCGGTTATTCGATGCATCATGCCGTTACTTACTACTACTGCTTTCGGTGAGAACGCCTTTATCAAACCGGGTTGGGCGGAAGCCAAGCAGCCGGTTACAATTACCCTCTCGTACCTCCTAGAAAGCTCCTTAATTCTAGCTATCATTCTCTGTTCCGTTTCGCTTCTAACTGTGCAAGTGAATACGAGCGCTACGTCGCCCTCTTCGTTGCTCACTTCAAAGCCATTCTCGACTAGATCGCTTAGGACCCTTTCAGCTTCTCCCCTCATTACGGCGCAACCGTAGATTTCGTAGTATACCTTCATACCCGTTCACCGAAAGCGTTCGAATTTCCTATTCGCTCCCTTTGGTACGCTTCAACAAATAAGTTTAGAGTTGGGGTAATCTTTTTACGAAGGACTCGATAGCCGCAACGGACGAAGGCGAAGAGATTGAGGCCAGTACACGAGATAGACTTAATGAAGAAAGTCGTGGTGGGTAGGGGGGTAAGAAGCAAGCTTCCGGAGGTGCTCAAGGAACTAGGTAATTACAAGGAAGTAGCCATAGTGAGCGGACCACACGTAGCGTCCACGTGGGGCAAAGAAATAAAGGAAATACTTGAGGACGGGGGATTCGACGTTCACATAGTGATTGTAAGAAGACCTACCAAGGACGACGCTGAAGCTGCATACGAGGAAGTCAAGACTACGGGTTCCGACGTAGTAGTTGGCGTCGGAGGCGGTAAGGCCATAGATGCGGCTAAGTACGTAGCCCATAAGCTTAACCTCGATGTAGTGAGCTTTCCCACTGCCGCTAGTCACGACGGCATCGCTTCGCCGTTCTCGTCCCTAAGAGGGATGAACGGGCCTACGAGCGTTAAGACGGTTGCGCCAATAGCTATAGTAGCCGATACAGAGGTCATTGTAAAAGCACCCAGGGAATTGAATCTAGCTGGTGTTGGGGACCTATTAGGGAAATTCTCTGCAGTAAAAGACTGGAGGCTTGCCCACAAGCTGAAGGGCGAGTACTACGGCTCGTACGCGGCGTCCCTCTCGCTAATGAGCGCGAAACACGTCCTGAAGTACTTGACTGCGCTTAAGCGAATGGACGAAATGGGCGTTAGAATACTGGTTGAGGGCCTAATTTCATCGGGAGTGGCCATGTGTATAGCCGGTTCGTCCAGGCCAGCTAGCGGCAGCGAGCACTTGTTCTCCCACGCACTTGATATAGTTGCGAACTATCCGGCTAGGCACGGCGAACAAGTGGCCATTGGAAGCGTTATGATGCTTTACCTATACGATTCGAAGTATTGGAAGAAAGTGAGGAAAGCCATAGAAGTGTTGGGCTTACCGAGGAACGCTAAGGAACTAGGCGTCTCTGAAGACAAAATAATAGAAGCGTTGCTAATCGCCCATAAGATACGGCCTGAGAGATATACTATTCTCGGCGAAGAAGGTCTAACAAGGGAAGCAGCCGAGAACTTAGCTAGAAGGACTGGAGTAATAGGGGACGAACCGGAAGAATGAAACGATGGATCTTGAAGTGGCGCGAGATCGGTGGCGAAAAGGTATCAGCTATAGGTTTAGGCTCATGGGACGTAAGGAACCCAAAGGCTTTCTTGGAAGTTTTGTTAGAGGCCTTCTCGCGTGGAGTTAACTTGGTAGACACTGCTGAAATGTACAAAACGGAACCTATAATAGGGGAAGCGCTCGCTGCCTATGGAGACAAGGACTCGATTTTCGTCACGACGAAGCTCTATCCATGGCATTTGAAGGACGAAGAGGAATGCTTCAAAGCGTTGGAAAGACAAAGGGAGAGGTTGGGGAAGGTTCCGGATCTCACGCTCGTTCACTGGCCTGAAGACATCGCGACCGAGGTTAGAGTGCTGGAAAAGGCGGCTGAGAAGGGTTTGACCAGAATGATAGGCGTGTCCAACGTAAACAAGGAGCAACTAGAGGTTGCCCTAAGTTCAACTAAGAAACACCCTATAGTAGCCGTTCAAAATAAATACTCATACACCTTCAGGAGGACGGAGGAACTCATTCCAATTCTCGAGGAAAGAAACATCGCCCTCCAGGCTCACACTCCATTGGATAAAGGCAAGTTTCCTCGGAACCTCCTAGAAGTCGCTAGCGAAGTGCAGTTACCGCCAGCAACGGTAGCTCTCCTCTTCCTACTCTCTAGATCTAAAGTTGTTATACCGATACCAAAGACAGAGAACAAGAAGCATCTAGAGGAGATATTGCTTGCTTTAGAGACGGAACTACCCGAAGAGGCCTTGAGGAAGCTAGAATGAAATTCCCTTAACGTACAAATAGAGCGTATGGTAAGAATGAGCGTCCTCGAACCTCCTAACGACAGTAGGTTTCCAAGAGGCCATAGGAAACTCGTAGCTCACGACCCTAGCGTTTTTAGGTAATTCTTTCTCCAACCTTCTCCTTATGGCTTCCATTAAGTCCGGCAATAGGAACATGGTAACTACAGTAGGTTCAACGAAGCTGACGTTCAATACGTTCCCGTGTATTATAGTCACTCTTCCCTCTAGTCCTCTCTTCTTCACCTCTTCTCTGGAAATTTCAACTAACTCCCTCCTTATTTCAATTCCAACAGCCTTTTTCACGCCGAACTCCTCTACGGCAATTATTAACACCCTCCCGTCTCCGGAGCCTAGGTCATATAGGACGTCGTCTCTTCCCGCCTTCGCTAGCTTCAACATTTCCCTAACTACGTGATGAGGAGTAGGGACGTAGGGGACATCGAAACCCAGTTCCGGGAAGAAAGGTATCTTGAACTGTTCCAAATAGGTCCTCCTACTCAACGCTCGAGGTAGAACCAGATAAGCTTTCTCACCAGAACCTCTTAGTTTTCAAGTAGACTTTTTCTGCCTTTATTATTGCGTCTATTAAGTCTTCCCTGCCGGTTACCCATCTTTCCAAGACCTTTGACGCTGTAGTTGCGCCTATGCCCCTTCCCGCTAAGGCCATTAGGGCGTTCCTTCCGTACAACGCCACCAAATTGGCCCTCTTCCTTGCCTCTTCCATTAGTTTCCTCTCGTCTCTCTTGAGCCTCTCACCCCGAGTAAACTTCGTTACTGCCGCTCTCAGCTCCTCCTCTGGGCGGAAGACCGGTATCACTACCTTTGCTCCGCAACTGGGACACGTTAATGGTACGTCGGCTACTTTGCCTTCCCATTTCCTGCCGCAGAGTAAGCAATACATTTCCACGTCCTTTTTCTGAAGCCTTAATTTTACAGCCTCCTTGACGACGGACTTCGTATCGCTTACGTGGTCCTTGGCGTAAGCTTGGCCCTCTACCGCCCATCTGCTCTGAGCAGATAGCCCGACCTTCGTTACTATTTCATACGAATCTAATTCGCTTACTAGCTCCTTCGCTTTTTCTAAATCGATCTTTTCCGTAAGTATTTCCCTTATGGCTTCTCTACCAGGTACCTCGTTCAGATAGGTTCTCCTTAGGCTCTTCTCGACTTTCCTTAACTCATCCAGACTCACCGTATTCCTATTTAATAACCCCATTCTAACCAACACCTTCATTAGCCTCCATGAGAACAGCTTCGACGTCTTTACGGCGCTCAATACTAGTTCCTCTATATCGAAATTCTTTAAAGAAAGCAATAGGTCCTTGGCTTCGTAAGGCGTCACCCTTGAGTTAACGAATATCATTACGTGGTAGGGCGTCGTATTGAAGGACGCCGATCCATACCTAAGCCTCGCTAACTCGCTTAACGCGTAAGCTAAGGCTAGGTTAACCTTACTTCCTCCATGCACGTTATAGACAATCAAGTTCCCCTCTACTTCTATCACTATTCTCTTATCGGTTGCAATGGGTGCGTTAATTTCGTTTAAGTAACTCCTTAACCTTTGGACGCTTTCGCGCGTTAATGGGTACGAACTTATCATCTTATCGAAGTTCCTCTTTAGCGCGCCGACTTCCCTTGCGATCTCGTATTCAACTGGTATCAGCTCCCCCTCCCAACAAGGAGGGGGTCCCTCACCGGAAGATTCCTCTACGTAAACGACTTCCCCTTCTATCCCAACTACTTTCCAGACCTTCCCTCCTAGAACGAACCTATCTCCCACGTTTAATTCCACTACGAACTCTTCATCGAGGGTTCCTACGAAGTGATTAGTTCCGTAAACCAATGCCTTGTATCTCTTGCTCTCCACTATAGGTCCAGTAGTCCTGTAGTATATTTCCCCCTTCTTCCTAGCTTTACACTTCCCTTCGGGATCGCATTCAATTAATCGGCTTTCCAACAACAAGTCAACTGTCTCTTCGAAGTCCCTCCTACTTAAGTTCCAATATGGAAAGGCTCTCCTTACTATATCGTATACCTCGTCCTTGCTCCTGGGCTCTTCCATAAGTATACCTACTATCTGATGAGCTAGCACGTCCAAGGGATTTAGGTGCACGCTGAGCTTCTCTAAATTTCCCGATTGGGCCCTCCTTGCTATTACCACTGCCTCGAACGCCTCGTAGGGCTTCAAACCAGTTACGAGCGCCCCTTTGGGTCTCTCGTTCGGTTTGTGTTCAGCTCTACCGATCCTCTGCACCAAATTGGTGGCTCTTCTCGGAGAAGTAAATTGGATAACGTACTTGATTTGACCTATATCTATTCCGAGTTCCAAGGAGGAAGTCGCCACTAACGCCTTCAACTTGCCTTCTCTAGCCGACTTTTCCGCCTCTTCCCTCTCTTTCTTTGATAGAGATCCGTGATGGACGGCAACGCCATCGAACTCTTCTCTAAGCCTCTTGCCTAGGACTTCAGCTGTATCTCTAGTATTGGTGAAGATTAGAACCGTACCATCAGTTCCAATTACTAGGTTCCTCAATCTATTTACCATCTCTTCAAAGTTCTCTTCAACGAAGACGCTTATTTCGGGTCTCTTCTCTCGTTCGTCCCTTACCTCAACAACGTATCTACCGCTACCTAGGAACTTCTTGGCTAAGTCTATTTGAGAAATAGTTGCGCTTATGCCTAATCTCTGAAAGCTCGACAAGAGCGACAGCCTCTCGAGCGCTACTGAGAGCTCTACGCCCCTCTTGTCTTCAATTACCTCATGGAGCTCATCAACGATGACGAACTTGACGTTTCGCAGCCTCTCCCTCATTTTCTTATTAACTAAGAGTATGTTAAGGCTTTCCGGCGTCGTTACCAGGACCTCCGGTGGCTTAGCGAGTATCTTCCTCCTCTTACTTTGAGGCGTATCTCCGTGCCATACGTCTACCTCTATTCCGACCTCCTTCAAGAGTTCGAACGCCCTAAGCCCTATGTCTCTATTGAGCGCTCTGAGGGGCGTTACGTATAGGACGCGTAGCTCGCCATACAGACTCTTTTCAATTATTTGGGACGCAACTGGTAAGAGAGCGGCTTCCGTCTTACCGCTTCCAGTTGGTGCCATTATCAGTGTGTTGAAACCTCTTCGTATCACCGGTATCGCCTTCTCTTGAATGGGCGTTGGCTTCTCGATCCCCCTCCTCTTGAGCGCTTCCCTTAGCGCTTCCGGCAGTTCGTCGAAGACGTTCGTAGCACCCCTCATATTCAACCTTTCGACTTACCCTATGAGAGGTTAATGAAGTAAGTGCGTTTTACTTTAGCTCACTACATACTTTATAAATTAATGTTACGAAACTGAAAGACGGGGTTTCAATTTTCATGGATGTGGTAAAAGCACTCACAATATTAAAGAAGTACGTGGACTTGATTGAAGAGACCGACCCACAGTACAAGGCAATAAAGAAGCTAGTTGACGTCCTTGGGGATAAGGCACTTCCAATAATTGTAGGTAACGCGTTAATTAGTTACAGGTTAAGTAGCACTGGAGAGCAGTATTGGAACGAGTTGGCAGACTACTTCTCGAAGAACCCTAATAGCACTTTAGAAGAGTTCCTCAAACAAAGCAAGTTCAATAGAGCCCTAAGGGAACAGAAACTAAAGAGGCTCAAGAAAGCGGAGGAACTACTGAAGGAGCTCTCCGAGGATCCCTTAAAGTTCTCAGATTTAGATCTCTTAAGATCGAGGTTAGCTGAAGTATTCAAGTCTAGGGGAACGGAAAAGACCATAGTATTCGCAGCCAAGATGGCCTATTACTTTTATAAGGCTAAGGGTATTGAAGTAAAGGGAGACGTTCCATTACCTATAGATCTGAGAATAGCTACCCTCACTTGCACTTCGGGAGTACTATACGATGAACCTGAGAGAATAATGGAAGTTTTGAGAGAAGAAGCAATGAATAAGTGGAGCGAGATAGCCAAGGAAGCCGGTATCAAGACTTTGCACTTGGACGCAATACTTTGGGTTCCCATGAGGGGAGTTAGGGAAAAGCTCATGAAACAAGGCGTTGAAGAAGCGCGGGAGAAGTTCAAGTCCAACCTCGAGAGCTTGGGAGTGAAGGAAGCGGAGGAAGTTAGCAAATTACTAATAGTTAAGCCTTGTCCTTCTTCCACGTAGCTGGGTATACCCCTCTCTTCATTACAACTCTTTTCGTCTTAACGACCCATCCCTTTTCCGCTTCTAAGATTTCCTTGGAGCTCATTAACGCCTCTCCTATAGCTACCAATTCTCCTTTCAGACTGAAAATGGCTACAACGTCGCCTTTCCTTATTCCATCCGTAAGGGCAGCTACTCCGGGAGCGGCTACGTGAGCTCCGTGGGCTATTGCGTCAACGGCACCGTCCATGACCATGACCTTCTGCATGTGACAAACGCTGTATTCACATGGCATTACGTACTTCCTCAATAGGCTGTCGTCCTTTTTCTCCTCCCATAAGAACTTGGCTTCGCTTAGCTCTTGCATGGTTACGAGGTTGTAACCCTCATGGAAGGGACCGCTTCTAGTTCTCCTCAACTCCCTCATATGGGCTCCAATGCCCATTAGCAAGCCCAAGTCGTGAGCAATCTTCCTCATATAGGTGCCGCTCTCTGAACCCACCCTAACCATAACCATTCTCCTTTCGGGATAGAATTCGATTAAGTGGATGTAGTAGACTTTCTTCGTTCTCAATTGCCTCTTGACACTGCTTCTGAGTGGAGGCCTTTGGTATATCTCGCCTACTAAGTACTTCAAGTTCTCTATAACGTCTTTCTCATTGAAGGCATCGTGGAATTGTATTACCATTACGTACTCCTTGCCCGATAGCATAACGTAATGGATCACTTTAGTAGCCTCTTTGAACGCAACCGGTAGAACGCCGGTTACTTTAGGATCTAGAGTACCGCCATGGCCTGCCTTATCTAAATTAAACATTCTCTTTATCCATGCTACAACTTCGTGCGACGTGGGTCCCGGTGGTTTATCCAAGTTGACTACACCGAGCTCTAACAGCTCTTCAGTTGTCCTTTCCCAAGGGTACTTTCCGTATCTAGGGTCAGTTTCCGATTCCTTCTTGATCAACCACTTCCCTTCGAAGTAGCACTTTTCGTGCATCTCGTTGAGCCATTGCATTGCTTCCTTCAATTCGATCAGTACCCGAGATGAGGGTAATGCGGACGAGGTTAAGAGGTATAGGAAACGTCCCGCGTTACCTTGCAAAATCCTTGTCTTCATTCACCATCCGATGGTGAATCCTCATCTCCACCTCTTGTCCAAATTCACTTTTCCATTTAATCACAATCAATTCACTCATTTCCTCAACCTTAACCATTTGAATTCAGAATTAATGGTCTCCTTAAGCACCTTCAGTTTCTACCAGCCTTCCTAATTGTCAGTTCAATTTAAACCAAATCAATTAGCATTGTATTTGCAAAAGCAAACAAGATTTACCAATCCAGAGTTCAGACCATCAGTACAAGGTTCTTTCAAGATCGATCTTTACAATGAGAAGGAGCTTAGAGGGGTTAATAAGCGATCATGGGAACTCTGATGATCATGGGGATTTCTACTCCAGCCTACCTTATACAAGCATATTCATGCATATATTGGACAACTAATTGAGTTCAAGTTCTGAAAGGGAAGGTGTGAATGTGGAAAGGCAAATGAGGGGAAAGGGTTAAAAGATGGGGAATTGATTGTTTAAATAGGAGGGCAACGGTAGAATCCCAATAGGGAGTGGAAAGAATCTGTAGACCTGCACTTCGCCGGTCCCGTCCCAGCAAAGCGTAGAATCCCAATAGGGAGTGGAAAGCATGTTACTATTACTCACTCACGGTTTTAAACATTTCGCTTTGTAGAATCCCAATAGGGAGTGGAAAGTAATGAAGAGACTTTTACGTTCGATAGGTGCGTTCTGATGTTCAATGTAGAATCCCAATAGGGAGTGGAAAGCTGTCTTGGTGGCTTCAGTAAACCGAGCTTCCTCATCCTTTCCTGTAGAATCCCAATAGGGAGTGGAAAGAGGACGTCTTTCAGGATTTTCCTAAGTCTTTCTTCACCTCTGTAGAATCCCAATAGGGAGTGGAAAGTTGAACTTTACCTCGATTACGTTCTCGAAATAGAGAGGCCTGTAGAATCCCAATAGGGAGTGGAAAGCGTAAATGGCTTCTGGCCTATCGACAGACCCGGAAGGGGTAGAATCCCAATAGGGAGTGGAAAGCTTTCAGTCTTCTTGAAATCAAAGATACAGTCGTTCCTCATTATGTAGAATCCCAATAGGGAGTGGAAAGTCTGTTTTCGATAGTGATGGCATAGATCGGTTCGTACTCGTGTAGAATCCCAATAGGGAGTGGAAAGTTCAGAACGACTCTTTTCTTCGCTTCGCTTAATGTAGTAGAATCCCAATAGGGAGTGGAAAGCTAATGGGTTATTCTTTATGTTTTCAGGAACAGGAAGCTTCAAGGTTTCTAGTGTAGAATCCCAATAGGGAGTGGAAAGGCTAGATAATATTTCGGTCTCCCCCTTCCTGGCTTCTTCACGTAGAGATCCAATAGGGAGTGGAAAGCTTCCTCGCCGATTTGGTCTGCGAACAATATGAAGGGGTTGTAGAGATCCAAGAGGGAGTGGAAAGTTAGTAGTTCGCTCGGTTCCATATTCGTTAATTTTAACTTCTTGTAGAGATCCAAGAGGGAGTGGAAAGGAAATATTCCCCGCATTGGTTTCCTGACTTTCATTATGAGGTAAAAATTCAAAGATGAAATAGAGATCTTTTCCTCAAACTCTATATTGTATTGGCATAATTGCTACATAGAAATGGAACAAGGAATGGAAAGTTGTAGAACAACTCATCAGCTAATATTCAAGTCAATGTTACGGAGAGAACATTCAATATCAATGACGTAAGTACGCCCGTCTTTTCGGAAGCACCGATGTTTTTACTAGAAAGGTATCATGTAGTAAGTACTGGAAATAAGGGCAACCTCGCGCAAGTCTCCGTTCAACTAACTTTACCATGGATGAGAATAAATTGGAATACTAGGCGTTTTCGATGAGTAAACGTGGTGGGGCCGCCGCCGGGATTTGAACCCGGGACCTCGGGATCTCCGCGGCCTCTCAGCCGGGCCTCCACAGTCCCGCGCTCTAACCAGCTGAGCTACGGCGGCCAGCTGAGGGCGGCGCCCCATTTACGGGTCTTTCGGAGTAAGATTAAAAAATTTAGTACCGATCCTCTTCGAAAAGCTGTAATAGAGATATATGAGGTGATGTGTGCGAAACGTTCCCCTAATCCTCTAGATATCCTATGTGTCACTGCGATTCTAGGCTCCGCGTAATATTCAGTCTTGGGGAGCATTGAATTCCATCAGTTCAATAACGGAAACTTTAGGTACTCTCAATGTTTAAGCACAAGGCATTGCGAGGCGTCTCGCTATCTATTTCATGGAAAGTCCTTAGCGAAGGATCGGCGCGCGAGGAAGGGTTACCGGTTCCCTTTTGTTACGCTTTTAACCATGTCAGATGGATTGAGTTGAACGGTAACAGATCTTGAGCCTTAGACTAGGTGGTAAGAAAGGGAGAATGACGTTTCTAGATAAGAGTTCTTCCAAGGCGGGCTTATACTTGTTAGCGATAGTGGTAATAGGTTACTTGATAGCATCTGCTTCTATAGAATACGAGCAAGCTGTTGCCAAGACGTACGTTCTCTCTAGGGGTTCCAGCATCGAAAACGTTGCCGCCTTCGATCAAATCTTGAAGGAGAACAAGTACGTTGCAATAATGTTCAAGAGCACAACGTGTCCAGTCTGCAAGAAAATGTATCCTTACTGGCTCCAATTAGAGGCAATGAGCGATGGAAAGGTAAGATATTACGATGTAACTTTCTCTCCTAGCACGGAGCCCATATTTAGGAGGTTTAACATAAACGACGTACCTACCTTCATGGTATTCAAAGACGGGAAGTTGGTTGGAAGACACATAGGAGGGTTCCCTGGGCCAGACGTAGCTACTCAAATGAAGAACTGGGTGTATTCGCGTCTAGGCCTCACGTCGTCTAAATTGGAAGCGGACTTGATGGAGTTCCAACTGGCTTGCGCCAGCTGCCACGGCAGTCCAAAGGAAGTCTCTAAGGAAGCGGTAATTGAATGGATCAACGAGGTTCCCCCGGATCCAACTTCCGCCAAATTGAACGAGATGTTCAGGAAAGCCTTTGCATCAAATACAACGCTCTTTGAGCTTTACGGTAAGGAGAGAGTAGTTGAAGGCGTTAAGTCAATGAAGACGTTCGTACCGAACCTAGACGAAAAGGCTTCCGAACGCTACGCAGAGTTCCTTAACGAACTAAGCAAGGTGGCCTTGGGGAGGGAGACCAAAGGAAGCGAGGCCGAATTGAACGCTCCTCTAGACGCTGGAGAGGCCAGCAAGTTAGAGGCCTCCGGTCTCCCAGCCAGCGCGCAATTGAGTTCGATACTTTCTTTCGTCGTTGGGTTAGCTACCGGACTAGCGGCCGCTCTCTCGCCTTGCGTCTTCCCGTTGTTCGTCACTCACGTCACCAGCAGCCTAAGGAGGTCTGAAAGCAACGTTAGCAAGTCCTTGGGATGTGGCGCGCTGGCGGCCCTAGGAGTGGTTGCGCTAGGCGCGCTATTCCTATTGTTCTCGAACGCCGTTCTAGCCGTTCAAAAAATCCTTCTCCCGGTAGTGGGAGGCGCTATAGTAATAGCTGGCTTAGCGAGTTTGCTTGACGTACCAATGGAAATTAGCAGCGCCAAGGTAGGCAAGAAGAGCGACTTCGCTTTCTGTGCGCTTTACGGCTTCCTATCAGTGCAATGTAACTTGCCTCTAGTAATAGGAGCTCTGTTACTAATAGCAACTACAGGTGGAGTAAGTACCTTAGCCGGATTCGCGTTAGGAATAGGTATACCGCTAGCGGTAACGTCGTACTTAGCGCCTAAGCTGAAGAACGTAGCAATAGTCTTAACTAAGAGGAGTAAGGAAATAGAGTTGATTAGCTCTGCGCTAATGGTCATAGCTGGAGTGTACTTGCTCCTCTATAGCTTTTCAGTAATATAACTCCTTTTCAATACTATTCCTTCAAATTTTCTCCCTGTATAAATTCTTATACAATGTAAAATCCCTTCAGCCGTACGGAGCTCTTAAGTAGTAGAAATGGTGCGGCGGCCGGGATTTGAACCCGGGATCACCGGCTTGGGAGGCCGGCATCCTAGTCCAGGCTAGACGACCGCCGCCCTTGAAGTCAGGCTTTCCAAGGATTAAAAAGCTTAGACTTGATAGCTATCCCCAAATGTCGTTTGACTCGGATTCTTCATAAGGATTATATTTGTACATTAATATTTTATGTAGATCGTAAGGGCCGTCCGCACCAACTATTATAGCGTATAAGCCCGAACTCGTTAGAGGCGTCATCTCAATTGAGGTTATCCTATACTCATTTGCAAATAGTAGCAGTTCATCAGTTATGTCTCTCGATACAATAACGTCGCCATTAGGTACGTTGAGGACGTAAAACGTTGTTGGCGTTGAGACTACGGCATATCGACAGTCATCGCTCACGCTAGAGTAGTAAACGTCCGAGGCGGTCACCTTCTTCCATAACATGGTTAGATCGCCATCCGTTTCGACCTCGTAAAGTTCCAGTACGCTATTACCTATTTCATCTTTACCAACCAATAGAATATATTTATCGCAATTGGAAATTGATTGAACCTTGAAGTCCAGTCTAAGAACTCCTCTCAGTTCACCCGTCTTCGAGTCGACTATATACAGAGTTCTTTGGTCTTTCCCCACGAGGTACATTGTACCATTTATGAAAGGTAAGAACGAGTGGGTTGTTACATCTAAGTCTATTTTCAAAGGTGCTTTCCAAACAACGTTCCCAGTCCTACTGTAAGCTGTGCAATTGTTTACGTTACAGACTACAAATCCGTAGTCGGTAGCAATTATTGTATCGTATTTATCCTTCAGCTCGATTACACCTTTCTTCACTCTAGAATCTAGTCCGCTTAGTCCATAGACCTCATATATCGTTACCTCATCCTTAAAGAGTTCGTAGCTGTAACCACAACAATAGTCTGTATCCATATCGAAGTCGCTCGAAGCAATTACGATGTACTTGTGCATGTCCGTCTTTAACTTCGCAACTGTGTAGTCGACGTCGATAGTCTTAGCTAACTCTAGACTGGCAGCCGAGAGGGCAAAGGCTAAAGCTAAGGCAACTAACGCCGTCCTCACCACTCATCGCCGAATTAAAGGAACGCGCAATTATTCTTTATTTATAGTATGAAACTGATCCGTTCGATCAACCTACATCTCGAAGGAGCTTCGATGGTAAAAGACAATTGATCATTTCTTGAAGTCGAACAAGCTCCTATATCTATGTACGGGTGGCAACTTCGGTCTAGCCTCTCTTTTATAAACTAGCAGGAAGTTGTCCCTAACCGGCTCATACACGTACTTAAAGAAGAGGTTGGGATCGCGGAGCACGTGTTCGGGAAACAGGGAAACGTATTCGAAGGCCCTGTCCCAAGCTATTTCGAACGGCATACCGGAGTAATCGAACTTCTTAGCTACTTGCTTGAAGAAGTCCTCCGGTCTCTGAACCTGACCCCCTATCTCGAACCACTTACCGCTTCTCGGGGCCTTGTCCTTCAAGGGGCCCAAGGGCCTCAATTTCTCTATTCGCTCTAGCTCTTCCTCGCTGTAACCTCTAGGCCTCCTTATCTTACTCGGGTTGTAGTGATACTTCAACCAAGCGTAAAATATTGCTCTATTTAGACCAAAGCTGAGCGCCTCGAGCACGTCTCCAGAAAGTATGTAGTACCTTACCGCTTGGAGCAATCCCATTACTGGAAACCTGCCCGGGTGTCTCGGGTTAGTTGGTACTTCCTTTTCGACTGCCTTAACGTAGTCGTTCAAGTCCCCTTCGCAACTATCTATAGCGTCGTCATCGCCGCTTGCCTTGTCTGGAGAAGCCAAGCTCGGAGCGAGCTCCATTACATTGTCAGACTTAAGTGGCACGTTCACTAAGTTCAAGCTCTTATGCAAACTGTATGGAGCCGATAAGAACTTCGCGATAGGTAAAACTTCATAGGGACTGAAGCCGGCATCCTCTACTATTTTTCTCATCAAATAAGATGGAGAAGCTGACTTCAGTTCTCCGTAATTGTAGCACTTCCAACTGACTATAGCGAAGGCAGATTCGCCGTTATATAAGAACCACGGAACGGCTCCCTTCCTCTTAACCGCCTCTGAGAGCTTGCGCGAAATTAACTTACACGAGTTCTCGTTAAAGCAGTAATAGCTAGCTATTAGGTCAGATCCCTTAACGTCCCTCAAGCTCTTAGATCCGTATTTGGTAGCGCTTGCCTCGACGCTCCTAGCGGATACCCTAAGGCCCTCGAGTTCCTCCCAAGAAGTTAAGATCAAGGGTTGACCCATATAGTACCTAATTACTTCGTCCTCTTTCGATAGACCGATCCATCTAAAGAGCATATGCTCCTTGAGCCTCTCGGTAACTTTAACGAACGGGAACACTTAACGCCCTATAAGATCCTATTTGTCCGTGGAGATCAATAAAGTGGGTTACCCGAGTTCTATTACGTTTATCCATTCGCCTAGACCCTTGAGCCTATCGTCCCTGCTCTCCAATACGATGGACTTCATCTCTCCCAAGGGTCCCTTTAATAGCTCCTTTAAGAAACTCAAGTAATACCTATCTCCCGGTACCTCCTCTATTATCAAGTAGCTGTGGTGGAGCGGAACGTACTCCAGTATCCTCCTCTCCATTTCCATTGTTGAGAGAGGTTCCCTTAACTTAAACATGCTTGAGAAACACTTGTAGTGCAAGGGAGCGTTCTTGAGCTCGACTTCCGCTAGGCTCCACCTACCCCTTGGAAGGAAGGCCACGTCGTCGCTACCCTCGAAGAGAGCTTCCAGCAGGAGGTCTTGAGGTAATTGAGATTCCTTTCGAAGGTCTAGCTTCCACGTGCCTTTGAGCTTTTCCCCAATGCACTTCGTTTCAACAGAGGACCCTTCAGACACTATTCTCAAATTGCATATCCTCCTCACTTCGAATTCGAACGGGTTCCTTCCCTCCACTCTCAGCTCAGCGTAGGGAAGAGAGAGCGAAACGAAAAGTTGGAACTCTGCCTTCTTCAAGGACGTAACTACGTCTTCCAAGCTTACTTCGAAATCGCAAGTAACGTTCTCTCCTTTTGAACATGATGAAAACTTCATTAACTCTGCTAGTTCATTAGAGGCCATCGAGATGAAGTGTCCTCTAACGCATCCTCCTTTAAACATCGACAGAGCTAGGTATAAGTACCTGATCAAAACGCTCTTACCGCTCGCTGGCGGACCGTAAATGACGTTAGTCTTACCTAATTCCACTTCCTTCTTAATTATAGGGGACGATACTCTAAACCTCATTTGCTCCCCCTAATCGTTTACGAGAGGCCGATGAAGAGCGCGTACTTGGCTGAAATGGTGATGTGGGGTCACGGGGAGAGGCCAAAAACTAACTAGGGAAGATTCCCCTATATGCCGCTTGGGGTTTATTGATATGAGAATTGCTGTAGCAGCTTGTGGGTGCGATGGTCCGAAGGAACTCGCAAAGGAGGTTGCGGAAGCGGCATCAATTCTTAATTTAGAGCTTGCTCTGGGAGGTTGCTGGGGGCTAATGGGCGAAGTGGTTAGGGAGGCCTTAGAGAGGGGCGTAAAGGTAAAGGTATTTCTCCCAATAGGAGCCGAATGTCCCTTTCCCGTTGACGTAATAGAAACTAATATGAGTCCTAACGTGAGGAGCGCTCTCCTCGTTACTTCCTCCAACGGATTACTGGCATTGGGTGGGGGCGCCGGGACGTTAATGGAAGTATTGATGGCTTACAGGGAAAGGAAACCTGTTGCCCTAATAGAGGGATGGGGCATGGACACCGACCCTTTCTTTAGCTTAATAAAGGAGAGGGGCATCGACTCGAGGAACTTATCGGACGTCGCTTCTTTCAATAAGCCTTTAGAAGCGCTTTCTTGGCTCTACGAGAGGTTGAAGTGTAAAATATAGTGAATTTAATAACGACGTGGAGGTAATGCCTTGGAGTTCTCTAATTGGTCGATTCCGGAAGGTATTTCCTTCGATATAGTAATAGCCAAGCTTCCTTTAAAGAGGAAATTCAGGACGAGCTTCGGCGAAGCCTACGGAACCAGAGTTTTCCTATTGAGTAGGGCTGACGAGTGCATTGGAATTGGCGAGGCCCCTGTAGACCCCTATCCGCTCTATTCCGGCGAGTTCGTTGAGAGCGTAGTTGAGTTCGCGAAGAAGGTTTTGCCGGAAGTAAAGGCTCAAGATACCGTGTCCGGTATGTACAACGTTTTGAGGAAATATAGGGGAAACAATTTCGCTAAGGCAATGATAGAGTATTCGATATTAACGTTAGTCTCTTGCCTAACTAACACCAGCTTGGTTAAAGCAGTTGGTGGAAGACCGTTCGCCTTACCAGTTCAAGAGAGCATAGGGATAGTGGATTCCGTTGATGAACTCCTTAAGTGGGCAGAAGAGGCGATCTCTTGGGGAGCGAGGAGGCTCAAGGTAAAGATTGAACCCGGCTGGGACGTGGAACCGGTGAAGGCCCTTTCTAGAGAGTTCCCTGGGGTTCCAATACTCGCTGACGCCAATGGCTCCTTCTCGCCCCTTAAGGACTCCCATTGGGAGATACTTAGCGAAGTCGCTCAGTACGTTAACTCCATTGAGCAACCCTTCCCTCCCGGCGATTTGGTCAATTCAGCTAAGCTATCCTACGAGGAAGCAATTGAAGTAACCTTGGACGAGTCCGTTACTTCTCCGAATAACGTAGTGGAATTAGCTACGTTGAATGAGGAAATGGGCTCCTTCCTTTCGTTCAACTTGAAGCCTCCCAGGATGGGGGGTTTAATGGAGAGCTTGAAGAGCGTTGAACTAGCCCAGCAGTACGACATTCCTCTATTTATAGGAGGAAGTTTGGAGACGGCAGTTGGAAGGAGCCTTAACATGGTCGTCGCTTCAACGGTTTCGAAGAACTTGGAACCCTCCGATTTCTCGCCAGATCAGTACTTCTATGAAAGATCTTTAGCGAAAGATCCATTTGATATAGAATGTGGTTTCGTGCGTTTGAGAGACGGTATAGGTGTAATGTTCGATATAGATATAGATTACTTAATGTCGAGGGCAATCGAAAAAATATCTATGTAAATTACTTAACTTTCAATTCGCCCTTAGCAACAGCAACTGGCTCCAATGGAAGTACCGGAATTAGTTTCTCTCCGTGTGCAACCAGTTCTAACTTGTAACCCCTTAGGAACCAATCGCCTTGAGCCTCGAACTCGATGCACTCTTGGAACGGTAGCTTACTTACGTAGACTACTTTCTCCTTAATTACTTGATCCGGTCTGAACGCCAAGTCCTTCTTCGCTCTTAATGACCCTTCCAAGGCAGGAACGCTCTCTGTAGGTACCAGTTGGGGTACGTAGACGCAGCCAGTTACCTTCTCTCCCTTGTTTACTTCGCTCACACTGGCTCCTCCCTTGTAGTAGACCGCGTACAAGTTCTTAGCAATATAGAACTTGAAGAAGTCGTAAACCGGAAGGTAGTAAAGGTCCTTACCTAGTACTTGAACGTACACTCCCCTAAGGAATATAGGGCCTACGCTGTAAGCCTTGGGAACCTTTACAGTCGTTACAGTTTCATTGCTTACCGTTACGGTCTTCAGCACTAAGTCCTCAAAACTAGCCACGTCAAGCTTAATTGTGGCATTGAGCGGAGCCCCACATGAGTTAACGAACTTGAAGCTGACTTCGCTACCGGGATAGGCAACAGCTTCATCAGCCTCAATCTTAAAGCAAGATACCAGCTTTCTCAGCAACTCTTGGTTTACCTCTTTAGGTTCCTTTCCCTTGTTCTTCTCAAGTATTTCATTAAAGGCTCTTTCTGCCTCTTTACCTAGAGACTTCAATTGAGAGACTAAGTCGGTTGGTTCATTAAAGATCTTTAGTATGCGGAGGTAACCTAGTCTCTCTATTTCAACGCCTTGGCTTCGGAAGTTAACGTAGAGCGCGTAAGCCTTCAAGCCATCTACGTTACCACCTTCCTTTTCATCGAAATATACCTTTACCTTTACGCAACCGGGCGCTTCAAAAGCGGAGACCTTTCCTATGCCCTCTGCTATTACTTCAACCGTCCCTTCGTTCTCCACACATAGCTTCAGAGAATACGAGGGTTTGTCGTCTATTAGAAACTTTATTGGTTTGCCTTCATAGGTCCAAGTAACGTTCACAACCGTTGCAAACACCATTGAAATTAGGGCTAGTAATAGTAAGCTCGTTCTCAATCCGTATTACCTCCTTTAAAATCGAATTACGAGTGAGTCTTTAAGTCAATATTCATAGTTAAATGGCCTCCGAACCCACTTCCATTGGTATTGAGTATTGCGGGCTTGGTTAATCGCTGTTGCACTAAGCGCTCTACTGCTGGCTAAGTGCGTTGTTTTCCCTAAGGACTTAGGACTGAGCGTTCAAGAAGAGGAAGTACTTGAAGTGGGCTTACTGGCAAAAGTATACATGACTAAGGTTAAGGCAAACGTTATACTTCTAACGCCCGATAACGAATACAGGTTTGAAATGAAGAAGTTAATAATGGACCACTTCAAGAAGGCCAGCGAGTTCCTTAATATAGCCAATAGAGACTTGGAAGCGGGCGTCCTAGACGAGGCGTTCATATACTATCTAGCTACCTTTAGGGAAGCTTACGTTAGTTACCATCTAATAGACTTAGCCAAGGCAAACGATCTGACCCAGTTGGCTAACAAGATAGAGAAAATAGGCGAAACTGTCTCTTCCTTAGCCTATACGTCCCTTAAAGTGGCCCTTAACCCAAGAAGCTGCGTTAACGTAACTAGAGTTGCATATGTATATAACTATTACACTTTTAAGGAAGTAGTTAACTTGCTTAACGATACCTTAAACAACATTCCAGGAGAATTCAATAAAGAGCTCGCACATAAAATTCAAACGATTTACGAAAAGGTTTCCAATTTGCTAGCGTATTCGTTGCTCCAATCTTACATGCAAACGTGGAACCTCGACGATAAGGCCGTCTTGCCTAATAAGGAAGCGCCTTGCCTAAATGGAATAGGACCTCGAACCGATTGGCTCCCGAAGGCTTGCTACGTAGTGCAAAACCCTTCATCCGATGGCTCTATTAAATACCCTTGTCAGAAGGCGGTGGGGGCTCTGGCCTACTTACTAGGCGATCAACAAATGATGAAAGTAATGTGTTCCCTAGGGTGATATAATGGAGAGGAGGGACGTTATAGTTGTGGGAGCCGGGCCTGCGGGCCTCACGGCTGCGGCTACTCTGAAGCAATACGGAATAGAACCTTTAGTTCTAGAAGGGGAAAAGGTAATGGCAACGGTTTACTCATATGCATGGAAACCTGTAGAGAACTACCCGGGTTTCGATGGGAAGAAAGCAATAGAAATTGCTAGGGCTTTCGAGGAGATGGTCAATTACTTCGGGTTTGAAGTTAGGGAAGGTGAGAGGGTAATTAAGGCCTTTAAAGAAGGGGAGGAGATAGTAATTGAAAGCACTAAATTAACGTACGCAACGAAGGTATTGATTATCGCAATAGGAATACTTGGAAGGCCTAGGAGGATGGGTCTACCAAACGAGGACTTACCGAACGTCCATTACATGGTAAAGGACCCAAAGGAGTTCTCTGGGACGAAGGTAGTAGTAGTTGGGGGAGGAGATACTGCAGTGGATACAGCAACGGCGTTGGCTATGGAAGGAGCAGACGTAACTATAGTGCATAGAAGGGATCAGTTCAGAGCTCCCAAGAGGAGCGTCGATAAGATGATTAGCGCGGGCGTGAAGTTGGTGCTAAACAGCGTAGTGAAGGAAATAATAGCGGAAGGCGGCAAGGCTAAGGCTGTAAAGGTAGAGAACAAGGAAGGTCAGACTTTCGTGATACCGCTCGATCACTTGATTTTCCTCATTGGATACGAACCCCCGGACCTATCTTGGATAAAGGACTTAGGCGTCTTAATGAGAGGTAGAGAGATAATAGTTGATGATAAAATGAAAACGAACGTCCAAGGAGTACTTGCGGCGGGAGACATAACGCCCGTCCCAAAGAGGATACTCGTGGCCTCGGCCCAAGGCTACATAGCCGCTTTAACTGCCTTTAGGTACTTAAAAACAGGGAAATGGTGAAAACTTTTAAACCGATATTCCGAAATGTTCTAACGGCGGGGTGACCTAGCGGGGTAGGGCAGCCTGGTAGCCCGCGGGGCTCATAACCCCGAGGTCGGTGGTTCAAATCCACCCCCCGCTACCAAGCGGGGCCCCGCCACCACTCCTTCTATCGAACGCTTCTAATACCCCTCTCTAAACACCTAATTCTTAGGTTCGAAAACCTTGGAACTGGGGCTCAAGGGGAAAAGGGTCCTCGTTACAGCCTCCACGAAAGGAATAGGATTTGCTATTGCTAAAACCTTCTTGAAGGAAGGAGCCCGGGTAGTGATAAGTTCTAGGAATCCCAAGAACGTGGAGAGCGCCTTAAGGGAACTCAAGAACTTAGGGGAAGTCTACGGCGTAGCTGCAGACGTCTCTTCTCCAACCCAAAGGGAAGAGCTCGTTCGAAGGGCGATCGAGGCGCTAGGCGGAATAGACGTATTCGTGTTCAATAGCGGGGGTCCGCCGACTAAGTCATTCATTGAGACTGAACTGGGCGATTGGGAAGCCTCCTATAGGCTCCTTCTCGAGAGCGCCGTTCACTTAACGAAGTTGATCTTACCTCAGATGGTTGAGAGGAAGTGGGGCAGAGTAGTCTACGTTACGAGCGTGGCAATAAAAATGCCCATAGAAGGCTTGGTTCTATCTAACTCCGTTAGGATAGGGATAGCTGGCTTGGCTAAGACCTTGGTAAAGGAGTTTAAGGGAAGTGGAGTAACGTTTAATGTAGTGATGCCAGGATACACCTTAACTAAAAGGATGGAAGAAGTTTTGAGGAAGAGCGCCCAACTTCACGGAAGGACTTTCGAGGAAGAGCTACGGGAGCTGGAGTCGAAGATACCCATAGGTAGGATAGGGAAGCCCGAGGAAATAGCCAACGTTGTGGTCTTCTTAGCCTCCGAAGCCGCCTCTTACGTTAATGGCGAGGCGATAGCAGTGGATGGAGGCCTCGTACCAACGGTGTTCTGAACGTATCACTTAATTGAGTCTAACTAGACCTTTGGAGGAACTAGTTCAAGTATTGGGGGATTTGCTTAAGGTACCCAATGGGAGAAGGGTTATTAACGAAATTTTGGAGAACTACTTGAAGGAGCTATACGAGTACAATTCGAAATTACCTAAGGGCTTCGCAGTGAAACCCATACATTACGTTAAGTCGAAGGGTAAGAAATACGTTTACTTCGGAAGATATTTCTATAAATATGAAAGAGTTGGAGGCAAGGTTCGCTGGAAGTACGTTGGGAGGGAACCTCCCAAGGGTTATCCCCCGCCCCCCGTTAATCCCCTCGAAGGCATTAAGTTCGTAGTAGAGAAGGACTACCTACTAGTGGATGAGAGCGAGGTCGAAACCAACGAGATCCTCAGTGGAATACTAAAGAAGTACCTCAAAAACAAGAACGTAGGAATCTGAATTGAGAGCGGAGGAGCCGAACAAACTCGTTCTCTTGTTAATCAAAGAAACCGTTGAGGAACTTCTAGATATGGCGGAACCTGACGAGAAGCACGTCATAATGGAATTGGCATCGCTAATTGATGAAAAGGGCATTAAGCCTTCGAATTCGTTCGAAAAGAGAACGGTTGAAGCTTTGAGGGAGAGTATGGAAATGAGGAGGAGAGTAGCGGAAAAACTCTACCCGATACTCAAGGACTTGATTCGCTCTGTTTATGAAGAATTAAGTACAAGAGACAGTTCAGCTTCGCAACAGTAGAATATAACCTCCAGTTACCCCTTTTAGGCAACAAGCCCTTCGACTTGAGCTCCCTAACTATCTTAATTGCCTCCTCGTTCGGCTTCTCTAAATTAGCTATTTTGCAACATTCCTCGCAAGGGGCCAAGGAACCGAGTATTTCCGAAAAGAACGATTCCAAAACTTGGGATACTAGTTCAAACACTTCCTCCCTAGTGCTAACGTATATATCTTCGAAGAGCAAGTACTTAACTCCAAGTTCCTTTGCCATTAAGTAGGCCTCTTCGTTGCTCCAACCGGTGCCCATAACCATTGGAGTAGCGCCTATGACCTTCGCGTTAGCGTAGGCTTGCCTAACTGCGCTCACGTCTATTTTCCCCGACTTTACTTCCACCGCATACTTGCTGCAAGGAGCGTTAGCTAGCAAGTCGATCTCTGCAACTGTTCTATCGCCTATCTTAACTTCCTCATTAGTCGAAACGATCTCGAAGCCTATTCCTTCCAAGACGGCCCTGGCTAATTCCTCGCTTACCTTCCCCTTCTTCATTGCTCTCGTCACTGTTAAGGGAGATTCGGAAAAAGAATAATATAAAGCGGGCTTCCAAAGAGGCGAAAGGGCAGAACCTCAATGGAGGCTAAGTACGATCCAGTGAAAGTCGAAGAGGAAGTACTGAAGTTCTGGAAGGAAAACAAAATCTACGAGAAAGTTAAGGAAATAAGCAAGAAGAGGGGGAAGTCAAAACCGTTCAGGTTCTTAGAAGGTCCACCTACAGCCAACGGATTCATGCACGTAGGACACATGAGAGGGAGGACCTACAAGGACGTTACGCTCCGTTTCTGGAGGTTGAGGGGCTACTGGGTTTGGGACCAAGCTGGATGGGACACTCAAGGGCTACCCGTAGAGCTAGAGGTTGAGAAGAAGTACGGTTTCAAGAGCAAGAAGGACATAATTAAGTTCGGCGTAGATAAGTTCGTTCAAGAATGCCAGAAGCTAGTGGACTTCTACATCGATAAGTGGAGGAGAGATAGCGAGAGGATGGGCCTCTGGTTAGACTACGATAACGCATATCAGACTAGACATCCTAAGTACTTGGACGCGGCTTGGAGTTACTTGAAGAAGATGTACGATGAGGGTAGGATCTACAAGGGCTTCAGGGTAGTGGCCGTTTGTCCTAGGTGCGAAACCGCCCTCTCCTCCCACGAAGTGGCTCAAGGTTACGAAACCGTTAGGGACCCCAGCTTCTACTTCAAGCTCCCCTTGAAGGGAGAAGAGAACGTTTACTTAATAGCTTGGACCACCACCCCTTGGACTATAATAGCTAACGAGGCGGCCGCCGTTCACCCAGAAGAGACTTACGTAAAAGTAAAGGTAAACTTCAATGGAAAAGAGGAATATTGGATATTAGCTGAGAAGAGGCTGGAGCCTGTCGCAAAGGAAGTGGGACTGAAGGAATACGAGCTCGTGGAGAAGTTCAAGGGAAGCGAGCTAATAGGGAAGGAGTACGTTCACCCGCTCTTGGAAGAGGTCCCGGCTCACAAGGAACACCAGAGGCCTAACCATACTGTAATAGAGGGAGCCTACGTTAGAGCTAGGAAGGTCGTTAACGGTAAGGAAGAAGTAATCAAGGAGATCTTCGTAACTATGGATTCCGGTACTGGAATAGTTCACATGGCCCCGGCCCACGGTGCAGAGGACTTCGAAGCTTCGAAGGAAGCCGGTGTCAAGATGTTCAAACCCATTAGAAAGGACGGTCACTTCACGGAAGAGGCCGGTAAGTACAGCGGAATGTGGTTTAAGGACGCCGAGAAAGAGGTCATGAAGGACCTCAAGAGGAAGGGCCTAGCTGTTCATATTGGAACTATAGAGCACGAGTACCCGCACTGTTGGAGGTGCGGAACGCCCCTCATGTACTACGCGGACGAGCAATGGTTCATTAAAGTGGAGGACTTGAGGGATTTAATGGTTAACGAGAACGACAAGGTCAAGTGGTATCCCAAATGGGCCTACGACAGAATGAGGGATTGGTTGCAGAACGCCAAGGACTGGACGATAAGTAGGGAAAGGTTCTGGGGAACTCCTCTCCCAATATGGACGTGTCCTAAATGCGGATACAGGAAGGCGTTCGGTAGCTTGGAAGAGGTCAAGAGGGAAGCGGTAAATCCCGAGAAGGTCGTAGACCATCACAGGCCTTGGATAGACGAGGTGAGAGTTAGATGCCCCAAGTGCGGGGCCGAAATGGTTAGGGAACCTTACGTGGTTGACGTTTGGTTGGACTCCGGCGTAGCGCACACGGCGGCCCTTCACCAGATAGGTAAGGACGATTACTGGAAACTGTTCTATCCGTACGACTGGATAACCGAGGCCTTGGACCAAACGAGGGGATGGTTCTACACCCTATTGGCTACCGGAGTTACTTGGCACGGAAGAACTCCCTATAAGAGGGTCCTCACCCAAGGACACATCTTAGATAAAGACGGTAAGAAGATGAGCAAGAGCAAGGGTAACGTCGTATGGGCAGAGGAGGCCTTCAAGACTTACGGGGCGGATCCGGTCAGGTTCTTCTTCGCAGTCAAGTCCGCTCCTTGGGAGTCCGTCAGGTTCGATCCGAAGGACATAAGGTTCTATAAGAGGACGCTGGACGTCCTGTGGAACTCAGTCAGGTTCGCCAAGAGCTACATGGAGTTAGACAAGTGGGACCTAAGCAAGTTCGAGGAAGGCCTGAAGTACTTGGAACCTGAGGACCATTGGGTGTTACATCAGGTTAACCAATATTCCAAGAAGATAATAGAAGCCATGGAGGAGTCTTCGATACACAAGGCCGCTCAGGCGTGGAACGAGTTAGTGAACGAAGTACTGAGTCACAAGTACGTCACTCTGATAAGGCCGAGAGTTTGGGAAGAGGAAGAGAGCCCCAGCAAATTAGCGGCATATTCGACCTTGTACGCCGTCTTGGAGGCTACAATAGTGATGGGCTCGATATTCGTTCCGTTCCTCGCAGAGTACCTCTACCAAAACTTCTCTCGGAAGCTGGGAAGGGAAGAGGAGAGCGTCCACATGTTAACGTGGCCCGAGGAGTTTACGGTACAGAACGAGGAGATAGCTCAAGCAGTAGAAGAATTCTTGGAAGCTGGAGATAAAATACTATCGCTTAGAATGGAGAGAGGGATCAAGAGGAGGTGGCCTCTACCGGAAGCAATAGTGGTACCGAAGAAGTTCGGCGAGAAGAGGCTCAAGAAGCTAGTGAAGAGGGAAAAGGGAGTTGAGGAAATGGAAGTTGAAGTACCAGTAATAAGCAGACCAGTAATAGAGGAAGCTTCTAAGGTACTCAAGGTATACGCCAACGTACTAGACGTAAGGCTAAGCGATGAGAGGCCCTCCGGCGATTACGACGTAATAGAGGAACCGGACTTCTGGGTTTACGTAAAGGTAAAGATGGACGAAAAGGTGAAAGCCTTAGGCTTGGTTAGGGAAGTGATAAGGAGAATTCAAGTAATGAGGAAGGAGGAGAACTTGGAGCTGGATTACGTCTTAAGGAAAGTCGTAATATGGGCCCCAGAGGATCTCAAGGAGGCAGTGAGGGAATACAAAGATTACGTAGCTAGGGAAGTGAGAGCCGAGGAAATAGAGCTCGTAGACGAACCCTTTGAGGGAGGCAAGAAGTGGGAAGTCGAAGGCAAAGAGTTAATAGTTAAGCTCGTCAAGTAACTCTCACGTATGGTTCCAATACGGTTTCAAATAAGATCGATTGAGCTCGTTCCTTCAATTTATTAATCGTTCATCCAACGGGAATAAGTTCGCAAGGAACTGCTCTATTGACCCTACCTTACCCTCAGTTCCATTTTAGCTCATTGAAGCCCTCTTATCCTTTAAGGAACTCGAAAACGCTTCTTAACTTCTTACGCCGTCCCATATGCTATAGTCAATGTTGAAGAGTTTCTGGAAGAGGAGAGAACTCTTTACAATATTAATACTCTAGAAAGGTTCTTTTTTCGGAGACAAACTTTGATCGGTAAGTTAGTGCTCCCCTTGCTTCCGTTCCTATTAGCTATAGGCTACTTCACGGGCTGGTTCCTCCCCTTCGTTAGCTCGGCCCTCCTTTGCGCGAAGGCCGCGCCGGGTCTGTGGACCCTTCTCGTCGCGCTCGCGCTTCCATTAGCGTTCTACCTAGCGAGGGAAGTTAGGGCCGGGAACGAGGTTAATTTGAGCTACCTAATAGCCTATTTAGTGGTAGTAGTTGGACCTCTGGCTTGGTTAGTAAGCGTAACGGCAGTTTCCCAAGTTGGGAGCTCCGTTAAGGTCGTCGAGTTGAGGGAGCTACCGAACTTAGTGGGAGTTTACAGATTAATACCTCTACCGACGGCCTATAAGTACGCAATAGACAGGATTCAGTTGCCTACGCATACAATCTACTATCAAGAAACTTACGTTTATTACAACGGAACCAGGCCCATTTACAATTGGCTCATAGAGCCTGAAGGCGTTCTCAATTCGCTTTTCAGGAATCCCCGCGGAGCTGTGTTCGTTTACGCAGACACCTATCCTCCGGAGGTCAAGATAGTGAAGCAAGATCTGACTTGGGGATTACATAACTACAAACTAACCCCTCTCTTCTTAGATTCGTTGGCTTTGGAGAGCCTTTTCAATGGGGCCTTCGGTAGAGAGGTTATATGGGAAGACGTCGCTGACGTGTATCTGAACGGTCAAGTTATTCAGCTATTGCCAGTAGTGGATTACAAACCCATGTTTCCGGGATCCTTGCCTTACATCGATTCTTACTTAGTCGTTTATCCTAATGGTACTATTTCGAAAGTGAGGCCAGAGGAGGTAGTCCGCTACGGAGTGCCCGCGTTACCGGAGAGGGTAGCTAGGCAGTGGGTAGACGCCTTGAGAATGAAGGATTGGGTTCAAGCCGTCTTCTTTCACAATACGTTTACCATAAGGGACGTTGGAGATAACCCCCAGCCATACCTCCTTTTGGATGATGAGGGTCGCCCTTGGTGGGTCTTCGTTGCGGAACCTCCTGGGAACACTTACTCCGCTTACATGATTCTACTGGTGAACGCTTCCTCCACCGAGCCGGTGATCTACGTCTACAAATTCAATAAACCTAAAATAGGGGTTTCGAAGGCCTATAGCTACGTAATGAAGGCACATCCCAATTGGGCTTGGAACTCGCTCAAGGTTCAGGAGCCCCTTCCCACGATAATTAACTCGACCTTCTATTGGAAGCTCTCAGTAACCACGTCTGACTCTAGGGGATTGGTAAGCATAGAGTTCGTTGACGCAGACAGCGGAAACACGATCAGCGTTAGCGTTGAAGGGAAACTTAACGCTAATGAGGTTCTAGCGAGCTTGCTCAAAGGAAAGGTCAACGAGAAAGAGGAACTGAACCTTAACGAACTCTTGAAGAAAATCGAACGAATAAAAGCCGAATTGAACGAGCTTGAGGAAATGGTGAAGAAGATAGCATCTAAGTAACCAGTGAGCGCAACTATTGTGCTCTAAGGTTATTTGAGAAACCTAATTAGGATGAGAAACGTCTTTACGAACGGTAAACGAGGTTTTGTAGTATGGAAAACAACGATAGGTTGGCGAAAGGTATAGGGCTAGTCACCTTCGGCTTGCTTTGGATGATCAGTGGTGACTTCTTGAAGTCTGCTTTAATAGCGTTGGGTGTGTACCTAATTGTACAAGCCCTAGGTGATAGACAGTGAACGTAGATAAGGCGTTCCACTTGATTAGCGGCCTCCTCTTCGTTTCAGCGGGAATCGCCTTAACCTTAGATATAAAAGTTCCACTTAGCTTTGACCCTAAGCTGCTGTTGGGCTTGCTTTTAATAGCGATTGGTGTGAGCATTGCCTTCGGCGCTTCGTTAGGTAGCGCCCTAGTATTCGGGTTATCCCTATTAGTTCTGCTCCTTTCCATTTCAAGTCTCTCGTTCCCGTTCGAGTTCAACGTTAAGGGCTCGACCCTTTCATCGAAAGGGAACGTAACTAATTGCGATGGCTTAAGCGTAAAGGCAATTCTCTCAAAAATGCGAATATTAAGTGGGAACTCGACCGAATACTTGACCGAGGGACCGAGCGATCAAGTTCTATTGAACGCTTGTTCCCTTCGCTTTTGTTGTTCCAACACTTCTCTGGAAATAGGAGACTTAAAATCGCTCGATTTAGAACTAGTTATGAGTTCCTTACGAGGCAACGTGAACAAGTGCTTAGGAGAGCTCCGAGTAAACTCAGTAATGAGCGATTCCTCCTTGGAACTGGAAATACCTTCCAACTGTAACTCGGAAATCCGCTTGGAATCCGTGATGGGATCCATTAAATTGAAAGTGATCGTTCCTAACGGAACTAAAGTGAAATACTCTCTTTCGGGCGCTCTCGGTGAAGCAGTAGTGGAGACCCCCGAAGGAGCTAGTAGTATTGGAGAATTCGGGGAAGGGAGCAACGAGGTACTCATTCGAGGCAAAGCGTCCCTCGGGGAAATTCGTGTCCAAATCCAACGCAAGTAAATTTATTCGGTTTAACGTAATTACCGAAAGCGCAGATGTGGAAGGATTATCGATGCGATCAGATGAGCGGCGGGAGTACGACCGAAGCGTTCTCCGGTATTTATTATCCTAGTGAGCCATTCGAAGTTCCTTAGGGAGTAAACGTGTCCCTTAAGGAGGTTAGAAGTCCAATACTGAAGAGCGTGGCCAAGATCGCTCTTCAGGAGCTCGGTGCCCAAGTAATAATTCCGGAAATGGAGATAGAGGGCAAGAAGGTAATTGGGGTAGGGATAAAGGGAGACGTAGCTTACGTAGTTGAGCCTAATGGAATGGAGAAAGAGCTAAAGAAGGTGTTAAGAGTTAAGAAGGTGATTGAACTATAAGGGTAGTGTTCGATACCAGCGCCCTCTTTAAAATACTGCTTAAGAGCCCCCAGTGCATTGTAGAACTGGCTAAGTTCTGCGATCGCGAGGAATGTTGGGTATCTAGAGGTTCCGTTGACGAAATGGTTAACGAGGTAGTAGAGAAAATGGTAAATTGGATGTTCGGAAAGGCGAAAGGAGACAGTGGAATGGAAAAGTTCAAGAGGCTTTGCATCAACGCAATAACGAATTCCGTCCAATTCCTACTAGTTGCCCGTGTAGGGGAGGGGGAAGCTCCCCGAGACGAGATATCGGAAGATATAGAAAGGAAGTTAAGATTAAGGGATGAGAACGATTTGCATTTGCTAAGGCTAGCTTTCGAGAAATCGCCGTGTACTTTGGTTTCGGATGATAAAGACCTGCTAGATTTATCTGACGAATTGAAGAGGAAAGGAATAGAGGTGAAGACGACAGATGAGTTCCTTAGAAGAGTTTGCCGAGGAACTGATTGAGGAACTGCGCGATAGAAAGAGGAAACTCGGTGAAGCCAAGAAGAGGCTAACGGAGCTCGGTGCCCAAGTAATAATTCCGGAAATGGAGATAGAGGGCAAGAAGGTAATTGGGGTAGGGATAAAGGGAGACGTAGCTTACGTAGTTGAGCCTAATGGAATGGAGAAAGAGCTAAAGAAGGTGTTAAGAGTTAAGGAAGTAGTGCTAGTTCCGGTTCGCTAAGTCCAATTACTCTAAACGATTCGTCTCGGAACATAGCACGTGCCTTCAACGTTTCTCTAATACTTAATTCGTTCAAACGCTCCGATTAATATTCGCCTAAGGTTACTTGGAAATACTTTAGACGGTGCGACCGGTCTAACTGGTGACAATTATAATCTCCTTATCCAAATCTACTCTCTGGTGTGAGGTCTAATGAAAAGAGTCGCCACCTTGTTCCTTATTCTAGCATTAGGACTGGCGTACGCTCAAACTGAGAACGTAACTAACACGTGCGTGCCCTCAACTACAACTATAATAGTAACTTCCATCCAACCAGTTACTAGCGTTGTAACGCAAAACGTTACCACGATACTTTACAAGACATTTACTATCCCGACTACCATAGTTTCAACCGTTACGAAGAGCGTAATTTCTACTATAACAACAACCGTAAGTACCGTGACCACGATATTCTCATCCTCTGTAAAATTCGTAACTGTAACGATTACAGTGCCTTCTGTAACTACTACGGCGATTACTAAATACATACTCACTACGACTACTATAATTCTTCCAACTACCATCTATGAGACCGTAACTAAGACAACTACTGTAACCGTAACCACGGTCCTATCGACCGTGAAGACTTTAACTACGACCCTCGTTACTACCGTTACTTCCTATATACCGACCTACGTAACAATGTGGTTGACCTCGACCGTTACGGACGTAATAACTCATAGCGTAACTGAAACGGTTACGACAACGTTATACAAGGCATTGACCTTAACTACCACCACTACTGTGATAAAGGAAGTAACTGACGTCGTAACGACCACCATAGAAAACAGTGGTAGCGTAATAGTCCCACTCGGACTAGGTGCCCTCCTAGTAATAGTTCTGGCCGTATTAGGCATAATATTCAGAACGGTTACTAAGGGCGAATAACGAGCCTATTTTTAAACTTAATTCTGGGTGTTTTCGTTAATCTTACACTTATTATCTATTATAACGCTTTTCACTTCCACAAGCTCTCCACTGTTCGTCATAACGCTTAAACTAAGTCCCACGTAGGATTCGTTACCTAAGGGCTTGAATAAAACGTCAACTTCCTTCCTTTCGAATGGGTTTAAATATATTGACGATTGCGATGACATCGAAAGGTATTCTACTCTGTTAACCTCGCTCTCGAAGTCTACGTAAACTGTCCGATTGGTTGGATTGCATAACTCTATGCGTATCTCGCACGTACCGTTGGATTCGAGGGACTGGAAATTGAAGTAATTGCACGATTTCATTAGAGCTATTTTCTTTACTAACTTGATCTCTAAGCTAATGTAGAGGAGCAGCGCAATTAAGAGTGCTACTCCGAGTCCCAGAAACACTCCATTTCGCATTCCCTTTCGTCCCTCGTCTCACAACGATTCGCGCGCTCTAAACATTCAACGACGTTCGCAACCCTACCTATTAGTTTATCTAGCTTCTCCACGTCCCATTGCTTTCTTAAGTCCCTCCAGTTAACCCTTAACCCCTCGCTCTTTAGCAACCTAATTGCCTTCGATACTAAGGTTCTTCCTTCACTATCTAATGATCCATATCGATCTATATGCTCACGCGCTTGAACTAGCAAGCTCAGAGCTTCCCTTAACCTCTTGGATTTCGCTTTCAATTTTCCTCTCCAACAACTGTAATTTCTTTTTACCTTCTAATAGAACTTCGTTTAGGACCTTAAGTACTTGGTCCAGCTTCGAGACGTCTAGAACTACTTCGTTGCCGACTTTAGCCAAGACGTTCGCTCTAACGCCGGTGGTTAGTTCAACTACCCACCCCTCTTCGTTAACTGAGAGTATACCACTATGTTTGAAACCTGCTTCCCTAGCCATTTTTATTATCTTCATTGCTGCATCGAAGTCCTTCGCAACAGCGTGAATTATGGGACCCATGACGTTTATCCAGAGCCTTTCAGTTATAGGTCTATTAAGAACCTGCTCCAACTCGGATATCTCCATAGGTCTGTGAACCTTGAATATTATCCTCCCTTCTCGAGACCACGGATACTGAGCGTCTATAGCAACTATTCTTCCAGAGCAACTAGACTTCGTGAAAGCGTAGGGTAAGCGAAAGAACTTTTCGATTAAGTCAATAATGTCCCTGTCCATGTACCCTATTTCGATGTCTTCCTTCATTCTCTCATATGCTCTGCGCTTAGCTTCTTCCCAAGGAATTTCCGAACACCCCTAGAGGTTTTCTAGTAACTTCGAGAGTTGATTAATCGATTGTTCGGTAATATCTCTCAATCTGATGAGAGCTTCGTACATATCGCTGGTATCGGGTTCTTCAATGCTCAAGTTACAATTGCTTATCTTATATAGTTTCGGTTCGCCTTCATCGAGTACTATCACTCCAGCGCTCGTCCTAATTCCAGTATAACAAGCTTCTATGCTGCAAGTTTTACCCAACTTGACGCATACCCTTTCAAGTAACTTCAGCCTATTGGCCTCCCTCATTAGTTCAGCTAATTCCTTCCTCAACCTATCTCTTCTTTTAACGAGTTCGTTCCTCAATTCCTCAAAGGTCCTCAAGTTACCCTTTATCTCTTCTATTAAGTCTCTTACTTGAGCTAAGCTCCCTCACCCTCTTAATCATGGCGTAAGCGGTGGATAAAGCTAGAAGCGGGTAAGCTAGGGCAATTAGTGGTTCGAGGCCCAGTAAAAGGTGGATCGTAATAGCTATGGCAGACCACGTGAGCCAGAAGGAGAGAACCTTTTGTTCGAAAGCCCTTAACCCCTTAGTAAGGAAGTATGCCGAAACCGAAGCAATTAGAGGTGGTAGGAATAACATTGATAGGTCTCGTAACACTTCCGTATCCCCCGGGCTTTCGAATAGTTAGAGGTAGGCTGTAACTATATCTTAAACGGTGTATTGAGATGGAAGTAAAGAAAATTCTGGAAATGGAGTTAGATAAGTTGGAGGAGGAAATAGAGTACTTGAGGAACAAGATAGCTCTATTGAAACCAATAGCAGAGGAAGACGAGGAAGCGAAGCTCGATTTGATAGGCTCGCAAATTCTACTTAATCTCTATGAGCAAGATAGAAGGAAAATAGCTTCCATGCTTGCTTAATTCCCGGTTCCCGCTTTCTTTAAGGGGGAACCTTTTTGGACGTAGTTTCGAAAGCCCGGGAAATAGCTAGGGAATATAGAGGGAAGCCCTCAATAGCAGCTTTAGCTAGCCACTCGGCACTGGACTTATTCGACGGAGCCAAGGACGAAGGTTTCAGAACGATAGCCCTATGCAAGAGAGGGAGGGACGTAGCATACAAGAGGTTTAGGAGGGTAGTTGACGTTTGCATAGAGCTAGACGACTACAAGGAAATTTTATCCAAAGAAGTAATGGAACGATTAATAGAGGAAGAGGCCATATTCGTACCAAACAGGAGCTTCGCCGTCTACGTGGGATATGACGCTATTGAGAACGATTTCATCGTACCTATGTTTGGAAACAGGTTCATGTTGAGATGGGAAGAGAGGACGGGAGAGAAGAACTATTACAAGCTATTGGACAAGGCTGGTATAAGGAGACCAAAGGTCTTCGGTAGTCCGGATGAAATAGATAGACCAGTAATAGTGAAAGTACCCGAAGCCAAGAGAAGGGTTGAAAGGGGCTTCTTCATAGCAATGGACAAGGATGACTATTATAAGAGAGTTGAAGAACTCCTCAAGGCGGGCGTAATAGACGAGGAGGGACTAAAGGAAGCCGTAATAGAGGAATTGGTGCTAGGAGCTCACTTCAATTTGAACTACTTCTATTCGCCGCTATACGATGAGGTAGAACTACACAGCGTTGATAGGAGGTTGCAAAGCGATCTCGATGGATGGCTAAGACTCCCGGCAAGGGAACAACTGCAATTAAGAGGTCAACCTAGAATGATAGAGGTCGGCCACATACCGACTACCATTAGGGAGAGCTTGCTTCACAAAGTATTCAAAATGGGAGACGTGTTCGTAGAGGCCACTAAGGAGCTAGAGCCTCCTGGAGCAATAGGGCCATTCACCTTGCAAGCAATGGTTACTCCGGATCTAGAGTTCGTAGTGTTCGACGTAGCTCCGAGGATAGGAGGAGGTAATAACGTCTACATGGGTATTGGCAGCCAATATAGCAAGTTGTACTTCGGAGAACCCATTAGCTTAGGAAGGAGGATTGCAATGGAAGTGAGATGGGCTTTCCAAGTTAAGGAAGTTGACCTAGTAGTTAGTTAAACTCTTGACCAAATAGTTAACGGGGGGTTGGGACGTGAAGGAGTTCGATCTCACTACTCAATCAGCCGTTTGCGGCGACATGGTTTCTAATCTAGCTATGGTTGCGCAAGAGCTAGAGCCGGGCGAGGAAGCTAAAGTTAAGATCCCAAAGGAATACGAAAAGGAAATTGAGATATACAAAGACATGTTGAAAATGCTGGACGTTGAAATAGAGGAAATCTCTAAGGAAGGGGACGAAATAATATTAATTTTGAAGAAGCTACCGAAGTGAAAGCACTTCCCAACGAGGCTCTCCATTAGAGCTCATGGGTTTCCAGTCAGGTCCCAGCGGTTCACTTGAAAAAACGTTTCCCTTCCTCCAAATTACGTGATAAGGGTCCCCTAAGTGATGGTTGTAAACTACGAACTTCATTTCGGAAGGTACTAGAGCTATGAAGTTGGCGGATGGCGTTGGCTTTATTCTCTTACTGAGTATATTTACCGCTCTCTCCGTGCCTAGACGCGAAACTAAATTGCCTAAGAAGCAAGCCAACCTTTCGCTAGAGCTTCTAAAGGCGAGGTTTAGGTCTTTGATAGCTTCTAATGGGAGAGCTACGCCGCCGTTATGTGCCATTACCACTCCGTTACAGACGTGAGGCTGTAAGTGATCAATAGATCTCCCCAACTTCTCGGCCCTTCTAGCGTGAACTAAGAACGCTATACCTTCCGGTAACCTAGTTGGTCTCTCCCAGATGGGGTACAGAGTTTTGAAGACCCTCAGTTGGCCCCTGGAATCGATTACTGCGTATCCCCAGCCATCGGGGTTGGGTTTCCCCTTAGAGTCCCTTCTAGCTATTTTTACGAATTCGGAAAGATAGCGAGGCTTTCCTAAACCGCCGAGGAGTCGACACACTGTATTATCTCCTTGAAACGGGCGTATAGTTGGAAGTCAAATTAAGGTTGTTGAGGCGTTTCATCCATATCCATTGATACCTTCAAGCCATTTATCTTGAAGAATTTGGTTGTAACTAAGGGTAAGGTCGATTTCACTCCTTCTATCTCACCTATTTCCCTTATCAATCGGAGCAATTCCTTGTGGTTCTTTATCCATACTTCGGCTATTATCGAGTACTTGCCAGTAACGGCGTACACGTTAACCGTTTGAGATAACTCAGCTATTTTCTCAGCGACCTCTTCAATCCTCTTAGGCTCGACCTCTATCATGAGTTGGACTACTGCGTTGTAGCCGAGCTTGTAAGGGTTGACTATGGCCGTGTAGAACTCTATTACCTTGTTCTCTTCGAGCCTCTTTATTCTCCTCCTGCTGGCTACGTCGCTTATCTTTAATTTGTGGGCTATGTCGGTTGTAGTGGTTTTAGCGTTCTTTACTAGAACTTCAATTATGGCCTTATCTTTATCGTCTAGGATAGAATTCTTGACGAACCCTATTTCTAAGTCTTTCTGAAGGCGCTTATGGAGAGTCACGTTGTATCCCTATTTTTACAGCGTAAACAAAGATTTAATGGTTTTCGCTTACCACACAGTTAACTGCGTTAGCCCACCTATCCGTATTTATTAATAAACGTGGTTCTGATCTCCAAGTCAGTTTGGAAATTAAATTAACAAATCGTATCTAACTACCAATAGTTACTACCGTTGAATGAAACCCTTGAGTTAGGATAATTTATAAATAATAGCTCGATGAGGACGCCCTCCGCTAAAGGGAAGGAATATAGCGTTCCTTCAAATAAGGTTTGAGGGGACCTAGGCTTGGAGGGAGGCTACATAGACTTCGAGGAAGGTAACAAGACCGAGGCAAGCATTGCTGAAATAAACTTGATAAACACCATAGACGAGATGCTCAAACAATTAATGGAGGAGAACAGGCTAATTTACGTTAACGCTCCCAAGCTAGTCAACATGACTCCCGAAGACGTGGATTCAGTAGTTAAAGAAGTTAGGAACGTGAAGGAGTCAATAGAGGACTTAAAGGATAGGGCCATGGAATATTTAGCTAGACTACCTTCCGAGCTCATAATGAAGGACATATTCGGGCCGATAATACTTCGATTAAACAACGTTAACCAACTAATGGAGGGTTCCTTCTACAGATTCGCGCTCCTCAATAAGAAGAGGAAGGCCTCTAACTCGCTGGTGGTCAATACTAGGGAACTAGTTGGACTCGTTCTAGACCAACTGAGCGTGTTCTCGAAAGCTCTCAAAATAATGAACGACTATCCTAAGGAGGCCTTAAAGGAATTGAGGAAAATAGACGAACTGGAAGACAAGATAGATACGCAATACAGGTCGAACTTATACGAAGTTCTAGAAGAGTCGAAGGACTGCCCGTGCGCGATACTGACTTGGGAAATACTCGGTAATATAGAGGACGCGTCGGACGAAATAAAGGAGGCTGCCGAGAACTTCAAGTACTACTTGTTGCACAAGGTGTGAGAAGTAGTGAAGGGAATAAGGGCCTACGTGGTAGGCGATAGATCAGTAGTATTGGAAGAAGACGCTGCTAAGAAGCTATATTGGGATGGCTTCTTCGGACACCCGTTTACTACTCCGAAACCAAAAACTCAGGAGGACGTCAAACCTCCTCTGGTCCTATCTCCTTTGGAAACAATATATTTAACCGAGAAAGGAGTTCTGAGACCTATTGACGTGAAGAGCGGGAAGGAATTGAGTCTAGAAGATCTGTGGAAAATGTGGGGTTCGGAAGACGTCAAGTTAACTTACTCGGTATATAAGGAGCTGAGGGACATGGGATTCGTAGTTAGATCTGGACTCAAATACGGTTCCGATTTCGCGGTCTATGAGTTCGGTCCCGGAATAGATCACGCCCCCTTCTTAGTAGACGTTAAGAAAGCCGACGAAGAGATAGACCCTGCTGAAATGGTTAGGTCGGGAAGAATGGCACACGGTGTTAAGAAGAGATTGATCTTCTCAATAGTGAAGGGCGATAAGATCAATCACATCGTTTTTAAATGGGTCCTACCCTAAGAGGGCATAGGCAAAACCCTCCCGACAACGGTGAGTACCTTGAGTTACAAGCGCCGTGGTGGCAGGAGAGAGGGAAGGGAACCTACTCCAAAGCCTATAGGCGATAAGTGTAACCCAGCTTGTCCCTTCTTCAGATGTTCACAGAACGCGCTCATGTACACGAAGAAGTACGTGAAGGGAAGGGTAATAACGGTAGTAATGTGTAGATTGGTTGGCGATAAGTGCATAGGTTACAACTGTCAGTACGCATATTGCCAAAAGAGGTACTTGTTGCCGGACGGCCGCTGCTCGTGGGCATTGAGGAAGGAGGAAAAGGAGGAGGACTTCCTTAGCGATCTCGAAAAAGAAGAGAAGGAGTTCAAGAGGTTGGGTAAAAAGGTGAAAGGTTTTGACGACTTCTACTAAGGTAGTCTCGTTCGACGACGTATGGGTGAAATACGATAGGGAATATGCCCTTCAAGGCGTGACTTTCGATGTTCCCGAAAAGGACTTCTTAGTCGTCTTGGGCCCTAACGGTGCCGGTAAGACCACCTTACTTAAGACAATTCTCGGTGTAGTTAAGCCTGCAAAAGGAAGGGTACTGGTTTTTGGTAAGGAACCTTGGGCTCATAGAGACGTAATAGTTAATTACGTAGGCTATGTTCCACAAAGAGAACATATTAATGAGAAAGTGCCGCTCAAAGTGATAGACGTAGTTATGATGGGCTTGACTGTGAAGAAGTTTTTCTTTAACAAGAAAAAGGCCTACGAGAAGGCAATCGAGGTTCTCCAGTACGTTGGACTCAAAGACTTAGCTTTTAAGAACTTCAACGAACTATCCGGAGGTCAAAAGCAGAGAGTATTAATTGCAAGGGCCATAATCAGCGATCCTAAACTATTGCTGCTGGACGAACCCTTCTCCGCTCTAGACGCGAATAGCTCTAGGTTAGTCTCTTCCCTATTAAAGAGGTTAAACGATGAAGGGAAAACTATAATATTGGTAACTCACACTTTGGATCCGGTATTTAATGTAATGAAGAGATTGCTCCTATTGAATAAAAAGTTAATAGCTATAGGTCCTCCCAAGGAGGTTCTAACACCTGAGAACTTAAAGAAGGCATATGGAATAGAAGTACCGGTAGTTACTTACAATAACACGTGCTATCCTATTCTCGGTGACCAGCATGGAAGGTAGTATGTTCGTAGTCTCACTAATATCGGCGTGGGCTCTCCTTAGATTGGGGAAATTTCTGGTTCCCATGAGTTCCGGTTTCGTAATCCCAATAAGTTCCGAGATGCTCTTCGCTGTAGCGATGATCTCGTTCTTGTGTTGCCCTAAGCTCCTTCTCGTAATGATTGCATTGGCTGGCCCCTTACTGTCGTTTCTATATTTCAAGAGAAGTTCGTCCAACCTCATACTCTTAAAGTCAATGGCTTATTCCATTTCGATAATAGGTGCTGCCTTCGTAGATTACAGCTATTATAGCACAATAGAATCTTTCGTAACTGGCTTCCTTTACCCAACGCCGGAACTAATTTCCTTAAGCATTATCGTTTTCTTACTAGCGATATTGCTTAAGGTTTTCGAGTATCCAATCAACTTCTCGCTCTTCGATATGGAATATAGTCAAATAAAGGGTCTTAAACCGAAATTGTGGCTTACGTTAGTATACGTTTCAGCTGCCTACGTGGGGGCCCAACTAACGTTCTTCCAAGGCTTCCTGTTAGCACACGTAACCTCGCTTAGCTTACTGGTAGTCGGATATCTATTAAGAGAGTTGAGGAGCGAAATAACGGCCCTACTCGTCTTCGCAGTTGTTAACTACGTTAGTGGAATTTACCTCCCCTTAGCCTACTCTTCCGCGGTATCTTCAGTTGCGTTGCTACTACTGTGGCAGGCCCGCGAAAAGGCGTTGCCCAACGTGCGGAAGACCCTTATGTGAAAGGCACGATTGTTACGCGTGCTCGAGAGGTAAGTGCGAAATTTGCGGTAAGGAACTGGCTATAGGTAGGTGTTACTATTGCGGTAGATTGATTTGCAGGAACTGCAGCGTCGAGCTATCTCCGGGCATAAGGGCTTGCAAGGAATGTTATTCCAAGAGGGACTACCTCGAAAGGAACAACGATCAATTGGAACTTTACGAACGATGGGTGGAAGGGAAGGTTAGAAGACTAACTCTTCTTTTGTATAGATTAGAATAGATGCGTTGGCGTCGTAGAGGGATAAGAGCAAGTTCTTTACGTGGTTCACTACGTGAAGGATCCTATATTTCAGTGTCTCATCTATTTCCCTTTCCACTATGCTCGCTTCTATGTGTTCAATCAGTTCTATTCTATCATTTATATCTTTTAAGCTCGTCTGCCCAAGCTTCATTTCCCTAACGAACTCCAATATCTCCACTAGCGAGTTTAATACGTCCATAACTAACCTGGACTTACCTTCTATTACTCTGGCCAATGGTATTACGGAATCGGAAGCGTTCTCAAGGCTCGTGAACAGTTTGGATAGGTGAATTGATTGTTGCTTCGAGAGATCGGGATTCGTTATTAACATCCTCATGCCGAGCCGACTGAGCTTGTCTATCTCGTTTTCAATATCTTCCAAGAACTTAATGTCAATTTGGTTTTCGCCTAAGTGTTTTATCATCGAAATTAGGAACTTAAGGGACCTGTTTACAAGCGATGGTACATCGTGAGACCTTATGTCGGTGAAAGTCTGGAGAACTATCCTATCAAGCGATTGATCTACTATCTCTAGTCCAATTAATCTAGAGGTCGCTTCCTTCGCCTGCTTTATTGCTTCCTTCAACAAGCTAACGTCTTCCACTTCTACAGAGATTTCAGTGGCTCCGTTAATGTAGGCCGAGACTATAGTTCTGTAAACGATGTTGTTCTCAGCGCTCTTAACCCTCAGCTTCACTGTGAGCTTAGATGAAGTCGTTTCGCCGCTTGGAGCTATTATTATTTCATTCTCCCCAATATATAGAGTTAGGGTGTCGCCGGCCTTCAGTTTCTTCCTTTTTATCCATTCAGCGGGCAACGAGACTACTAAGGTAGACTTCCCTAACTTCACTAACTTACGTTGTTCGATTGAGGCCAATGCACCTCACTCTCTGTCACGATATTCCCTAAGGTCCCATTTTAATCTACCTTCTGATTTTTACTTCCACCGGAATGGGACATGGAAGAGGTAGATCTTCTATTCATAGAAGGTCTGGCATTAAACGGATTAGTTGAAGACGCTAAAGTGATAGAAGAAGGTGGTAAGGCCAGGCTGTGGGTAAGAACTATTGATGGGAAAGAGTACGTAAGCAAGAGGGACGATCCGGGAAGCGTTAGGAAATCCTACTTCTTAGTTAGAGTTTATAGTCAGTGGGGTAAACTAATAAATCAGCCGATGAAGAGTGGTATTACCAGTGATCGATGAGCAGTGCCCCTCCCCTGAGGGATCTTCTTTTTATTAATCTAAACAATTAGAGAGAAACGGTAGGAAGCTTGGGAAGGCTCTTCGGTACAGATGGGGTCCGCGGAATAGTAAATGAGAGCATGACCCCGGAATTGGCTATGAAAGTTGCTCAAGCCACGTGTACGTGGTTCGGAAAGGGCAAGGTTCTGGTAGGCAGGGACGTAAGGTATGGTGGAGACATGTTAGTTAACGCAGTAAGCGCCGGGCTATTGTCGGCCGGATGCGAAGTTTACTACGCGGGCTTAGTCCCTACGCCCGCTTTACAATACGCTGTTCCGAGACTTGGGTACGATTTGGGAATAATGGTCACTGCTTCTCACAACCCACCTCCATACAACGGGGTTAAGGTAATAGGAAGTAATGGAGTCGAACTCCCTAGGGAATCTGAAAGAGAGATAGAGGAAATATTCTTCAATGAAAGATTCGTTCGCGTACCATTCAACCTAGTTAAGGGATGGAAGGAAGAAAAGAGGGTCTTGGAGACTTACGTAAAGGGAATACTTAAAGAGGTAGACGATAGTCTGATTAAGAAGAAGGAGTTCAAGGTCGTAGTAGACGGAGCCAATAGCGTGGGATCCCTCGCGACTCCGGTCGTCTTGAGGGCCCTGGGCGTCAAAGTATTGTGCGTTAACTGTAACTTGGACCCATCGTTTCCAGGTAGGGAACCAGAGCCTACACCTACTTCCTTAACCGACACCTCAGCTATGGCCGTCGCCGCTGGAGCCGACTTGATAGTGGCTCACGACGCCGATGCCGATAGGGCAATCATAGGGGACGACAGAGGCGAAATTTACTGGGGAGATAGGAGCGGTTCTTTACTAACCTACTTCTTATCAAGAAAGTACCCCCACTTGCCTAGGAGGACGTTCACTGGGGTATCTTCGTCCCACTTCGTCGTGGAGGGATTCCTAAAGGAGAAAGGAATTGAAGTTAGGTGGACGCCCGTAGGCAGCGTCGTGATTTCACATACCCTAATAAAAGAAGGGGGCATTAGTGGATTCGAGGAAAACGGAGGTTTCATCAACCCCGTTCACCACCCCGTTAGAGACGGCGCAATGACTGCCGCTTCGTTCCTAGAGATGATGGCAATTGAAGGCAAGAAGGCGTCCGAGCTCTTCTCGGAACTACCTAAAGCGTACGCTAAGAAAGGCAAGGTACCTAGGCCTGAGAAGTTGAACCTAGAGAAGCTTTACGAAGAGCTGTCGTCAACTTACAGTAGTTGCGAGCAGTGGAGAATAGACGGCCTCAAGGTGGTTTGCGAAGACTTCTGGTTCCTAGTGAGGCCATCTGGTACAGAGCCCGTATTGAGGATAATGGTAGAGACTAGGGATCCGAGAACGCTCGATGAGACGTATAGGAACGTTGAGGCTACTGTCTTGAAGTACCTCCAAGGGACTCCCTGAAGTAAGCCCCACCGCAGAGAGGTATGCCGTAGGTCTTCTTCCTAGTTTTCAAACACAATCCGGTTGTCTTCGAATAGTATAAGCATTTTTCGCACCCGCCCTTGCTCACGAGCTCTATTAATTGCTTCAGTTTCTCAATGCACCAGTCCAATTTCTCCAAGACAGACTTAAGTAGCGGCGCTACTAAGCAACACTGAGTACCCTTAGAGCACTCCTTGACGCTTTTCTTGAAAACGCCCTCTAGATCCTTCCTAAGGCTTTCAATTTGGGTTACAATGAATTCCAGTATTTCTACGGGCTTTTCGCTGTTACCTATTTTCAAGCCCTTCTCTAGGTCTGTTTGTAGCGTTAGTACTTCGTTAATTACTTCATTAAGAGTTAACGTTAGCTTCTCCAGTTCCTTTAAGTACGGGCAGTGACCGGCCTTTATAGCGACAGTGATCTCGAGGTCGGTCTCAGTGCATTTTTCACTTAATTCATCGAAAACGTTGACGCTGTTCTTGGTCGCCTTTATCTTACTTCCCCTATCCCCGCAAATGTAGACTACTTATGTTTTTAACATTAACGTTTAACACCCAGACTAATTTTTCCAGATTTAAAACTGGACTTCCGTAGCGGAATACGCGAGGCATAGCGACGCCCCTTCTTAATAAAACAACTCTAGTATCCCCTTCCCGGGTGATTCCTAATGGCGAAGGTAAAGGTAGGAGTTGTTGTATATAAGGAGAGCGACGAGGAAGGGACCTATTACTTGGCCGTAGAGCCATTGAGCGGTGCGCAAGCTCAAGGCGAAAGCGTTGAGGAAGCGATCCGAAAGGTAAAGGAAGAGATAGTTAAGATGGGCAGTGCATGGTGTGAATCTGAACTTAAGGAGGCTGTGGACGCTAGAGTAATTGAAGTAGAGCTCCCAGAGGAATGAGGACCATTGCTTTGGATGCCTCACGCGACTTCCAAGTGTAACCTTTCTTGTAAGTACTGCGGGGGGTCGTGGCCACCCGACCTCATGCCCCCATATCCCACCTATGAGGTCAGCGACTTAAGGAGGTACTTGGAAGCTGTAGATAGAGATCCTAAAATAGTATTCTATGGAGGTGAACCGTTACTAAACCCGAAATTCATCATTGAGGTTATGGACGAAATTGAGGCGACCTACGGTATCCAAACTAACGCGACCTTACACCACCTACTTCCTCCTAGGTATTGGGCGAGGTTCCACGCTGTTCTCATATCCGTAGATGGTCCGGAGGAATTCAATGACTCTAGGAGAGGGAAAGGTACGTACAAGAAGGCCATCGAACTTCTCAACAAAGTTAAGGGGCTTGGAGTTGAGAGAATAATAGCTAGGATGGCGGTTGATGCGGAAAGCGATATCTATAGGGACGTAAGCCACTTACTCCAGAAGTTTCCATACGTTCATTGGCAGCTGTCGGTAGATTGGGTAGACGAATGGGACCTAATCGGTTGGGCTAGGAGTAGCTACCTTCCGGGAATAAGGAGGTTAGCGGAGGAATTCGTCAAGACCTACGAGGAAACGGGAGAAGTGTTGGGTATAATTCCGTTCATCGCAATATTAAAGGCTCACAAGGAGCCTTGGGAAGGAGTTCCTTGCGGAGCGGGGTATTCAGCTTACTCTATATTGACTGATGGTACTATTACTGCTTGCCCGATTGCCGTGAAGGAGAAGTGGGCGAGGGTCGGCAACATATTCTCAATGGAACCACCTAAGGTAGTGAAGCCGGAAGTAAGCGAGTGTAACGGATGCAAATATAGGAGTTATTGCGGAGGTAGGTGTTTGTACTGGTTGATGGAGAGGTATTGGGGAAACGAAGGCTTCGCGAAAATATGCTTGGTTACTAAGAGATTCATTGAAACGTTCCTTGAAGTAGTAGGTCCCCTCATAGACAAGATGAGTTCCGAGAAAGTCGTTTTAGAGTACGACCCTACCAAGGACTCTACCGAAGCAATACCCTAGAGATTGAATGAGAAGTTCTATAAAGTCTCCGGAGGAGTAGGGCACTGGGAATCAAGCAATGCCGAGAAAGAGCGAGGAACCAGTAACTGGTCCCGAAAACCCTCTAAAGCACTTGAGGGCTGCTGTAGGCAACTTGGTCCTAGTGAAGCTAAAGGACGGCAGCGAGTACGTTGGACAACTAGAACTAGCCGACAACACGATGAATTTAATATTGAAAGACTGCGAAGAGCTCTCGCCAGAGACAGGTGAGACCATAGCTAAGTACGATAGAATATTGATCAGAGGAAGTTACGTAGTCTACGTCAGTTTAGATTACTTGAGAGCTAAAATGAAGGAGGGTAAGTAGAAATGAAGAACGTAGTAGTTTCTAGGCTACAGCTACCTTTACAAGACGAAATAGACACCGAAATAGTAGAGAGGAAGGGCACCGGACACCCCGACTACATTTCCGATGCTGTATCTGAAGAAGCGAGTAGGCAATTGTCGCTTTACTACCTCAAGGAATTCGGACACGTATTGCACCACAATCTCGATAAGACGCTCCTAGTGGGAGGTCAAGCCAATCCGAGGTTCGGCGGAGGAGAGGTTCTCCATCCCATATATATCATAATTTCCGGTAGGGCAATTACCGAGGTTAATACTGAAGACGGTAAGGTACTAGTACCTGTGGGAACCATAGTAATAGAGGCAGCTAAGAGGTGGTTAAGGGAGAACTTACCTCATCTAGACACTGATAAGGACGTAGTAGTAGACTATAAGATTGGTAGGGGATCTGCAGACCTAGTAGGCGTATTCGAACTAGGTAAAACTGTCCCACTGGCGAACGATACTTCCGTAGGCGTTGGATACGCCCCATTTAGTACTTTAGAGAAAGTAGTGTACAACGTAGAGAGGAAACTCAACTCTAAGGAGACGAAGAGCAAGATAAAGGCCCTAGGAGAAGACATAAAGGTAATGGGACTTAGACTAGGCAACAAAATAAAGCTAACCGTTGCTGCCGCCATAGTTAGCTCGGAAGTTAGGGACGCTGGGGAATACATGGCAGTGAAGGAGGAGGTAAAGGAAGTTGTTGAAGGCGTCGCGAGAGAGTTCGCTCCCAACCACGATATAGAGGTTTACGTAAATACAGCGGACGAACCGAGCAAGGGAATATACTACATAACCGTTACTGGAACCAGCTCCGAACAAGGCGACGATGGAATGACCGGGAGAGGAAACAGGGTAAACGGTCTCATTACGCCCATGAGGCCAATGAGCATGGAAGCAGCCGCTGGGAAGAACCCAGTCAGTCACGTAGGTAAGCTATACAACGTTATGGCTAACCGCATAGCCCAGAAGGTGGTTGAAGAAGTTCCTGAAAGCAAGGAGGTGTACGTCGAACTGTTAAGCCAAATAGGTAGGCCGATAACGGATCCGTTAGTGGCTACGATAAGAGTTAAGGGAGAGCTCACTCCAACGCTTGAAAAGAGAGTCAAAGAGATAGTAGACGAAATGCTGGATACGATACCGCAGTTAACGAAGGAAATAATAGAGGGTAAGGTCCAACTCTTCTAAATATCCCCCATATCAAACTTATATTCCATAAATGAGTAAAATTAAACGAGAACATGAGAGGTCAAGTGGAGTTAGTTGCTTACTTAGCTCTAGCTTTGGCAATGCTATCCATACTAACTTCCTACTACTTCTACAGCTCTCTTAAGAGCGAAGTAGAAGCGGTTCAGCAAGCGTCTAAAATTGCAATGAAGGCTTCCGAACCCCACTTGACGACTCAAAGAATCGAAAACGTGGTTTGCTTGAGTAGCGGCGGGGACATAGAGTTCCTTTTAAGCAACCCTACTGAAAAGGAATTGAACTTAACGTTAGTTCTCGTGGCTCCAGTAGGTATAACACTGAAGTACGACAATCTCCAGGTCTCCGGGCCCTCTCCCCTAGAGGTAACGGAGTCCGTCCCGCCTAACTCCTCCGCTGTTTTGGAAGTTAAAGTGTTGGCCTCAAAGGAGGGAACCTACTTCCTATTGGGCAAGGCAATATACGGTGGAAAAGAGACTTCCATTCAGTATCCGTTCATATTCTATAAATGTAGGTAATTTTGCCCCAACAATTAATCCCCTTTTTAGTAACGCTATTCCTAGGAACTACCTCAATGCTTCGACCATGGCAAGAGACGTTCGTTAAGGAAAGCCTAAGGGAAATCTCTTCGAAGGAATCCGTTGTGATAGCTATAGAGTCTCCAACTGGAAGCGGAAAAACGCTCACTGCCCTAAAGATCCTCGAGAGATCCCTGATCGAGGGATACGCGAAGAAGGGTTACTTCTTAGTAAGGACATCTACCCAAGTAATTCCACCAATAAGAGACGCAGAGAAGTTCGAACTAAAGCTACAGCTCATGCCCTTAGTTGGAAAAGAGAAGAGCTGTCCGTTAGGTTCTAGCATAGTTAACATGTGCAAGGAGTGTCCATGGAGAGACAGGATAGCGGGCCCTCCAGTTAGTTGGACCAAGGTTTTCGAATGGATAGAGTCCACTAAGCGTTCAAATAAATGTCCTTATATGAGTATGAGAAGACTCATAGACAATTACGACGTAGTAGTAATGCCTTACGCTTACTTAACCCCATCTATTGCGAACGCAATGAAGTTCGAGGTGAAGGACTCCATATTGGTCTTTGACGAAGCACACAACGTATTCAACTTCATGAGGGAAGAGGAAATAGAAGTAACTTCAGTTAAGAAGTTGATATCGAAGCTACCTAACTTCCTTAGGTACGTACATGAGAGAATGGGCGTTCACATAGACTCCGAAAGCTTGATCGAGGTGATGAAATCGTTGAAGAGAATGCTAAAGGAATTGGAGGCTTACCAAGCGATTTCCGGAAAGAGCGTTAGAGTGAGGGAAATAAAGGACTCAATCGGTCCGGAAATCTCGCTCCTAAGGAAGGACTTGGAATCCATTGTTAGCCTACTGGCTTTCAATTCCGATCCCAAGTACGATATCGGCGAAAAGGTGCTGTCCATTATCAAGGCATTGGAGCTATTAAGGGAAAGAGACACAATGGCGTATTACGAGAGAGGGGTGCTAAAGATAAAGGAATTGAGGCCATGGATCTCGAAATACGTGGACAGAGTTAGGGGAATAATATTATTAAGCGGGACGATGCCCTCGAAGGAATTCTTGGAAAGGGCCATTGGAAGGGTCGATCTATATCTTTCCCTATTCGAAATGAAGTCTGAACTGGAAGAGTACTTTAAGCTTTATAGACCAGAGAACGTTGAGGTAATTATAGTAACTGATTACACCAGTAAGTACAAAGTTAGGTACGATCTCTCGATGATTAAAGCCAGGGAAATGGTAGAGGAGGCGACGTTCCGCCTGGTAGACTTGCTCAACGGCATCGGGCTTCTTGTATACCCATCTTTTTCCATGCTCAAAGCGGTTAAAAGCGACTTGTTAGTTACTTCGAAGAAGACCGGCGTCCCGCTGGTGTTCAACGAGAGAGGCAGAGGTAGTGAGGTCTTAAATAGGGCAAAGGCTTTGGGCAAGTGCGTGATAGCTGCAGTAGCTAGGGACCAGTTAACTGAAGGCATTGAGATAACCGAGAACGGTAGGAGTTTAATAAAGGTTGTGAGCGTAATAGGGGCGCCTTATCCACTACCATCACCCTTCTTGGAGGACGTGGCCAAGGCTTTAGGAGATAAGGACGGAAGCGTTTTATGGAAATTGTATGAGGAAGAGATGCTCATGAGAGTCAAGCAAGCAATAGGGAGACTCGTTAGGAATCCGGAGGACAAGGGAATCGTTATCCTTGCGGACAACAGGTTCTCTAACTTTAAAAACGAGCTTGGGAAATACAGGAAACTACACGAAGTTACCGCTTCGCAGTTATTACAAGCCGTTCGTTCAGAGACCTCACGGCGGCGTTAGCTTGGAAGCTAAGTCCTCGGCTTCCCTTAGCAAGCTTTCGATTTCGTTCCAGTTAGAGGCCCTCTTGACTCCTCTAACTTCGATCTTAACCAAGTACTCGCCCTTCTCTTCTTCGATGTAACCTTCGAGTTTCTCTGATTCGAAAACAACTCTATCGCCAGATATCTTCACCTCCACGTCCTTTAGGACGGATTCTATTCTCTTTTTCAGGCTTTCCAGGTTGGTTATATCCTCGCTCTTTCCGCTCTTCACTTCCTCGAGAGCTTTCTCTATTGCTTTAACTATCTCTTCGTCGTCCTTATAGGCCTCTTTGGCCCTTTCAAGTATCTTTATTAATGCCGCTTCTGCTTCCGCTGCCTTAAATAGGCTTACTATTTCCTTCCATTCGGGCGATTGGAAGAACTTAACTAAGTTCTTGGGATTGCCCATGAAGGCTGAGAAGTCGTATTTGTTCTCCGCAATTTCTAGCTTCTTTCTAATTTCAGTCAATATTTGAGCGGGGATATCGAATTCAATTAGAGTCGGGTTAACCACTTGTCTTAAGAAGTCCTTAACCATCTCTTTCACTCCCCAATTCTCTGGAGTTAAGCTAGGTTTTAATGTAGGGGCGAAGTAGTCGAAGATATAGAAGGCCTCCAATGAGCATTGTAGTGGGCGAGAGAGTGACGTGGGAGAGAGCTAAGGAACCTTCCCTACAAATAGCTTTGGACTTTACTGATTTGGAAAGGGCGGTATGGGTAGCCTCCAAGGTGTACGATCTAGTAGACATACTAGAGGTCGGCACGCCTCTAATAAAATCAGAAGGAATGAAAGCCGTTAAGGTACTGAAGGCCTTCAACAAACCTGTGTTCGCAGACACTAAAACGTGTGATACGGGAGGCTTGGAAGCCGAGCTCGCCTTCTCCAATGGGGCAGACGCGATGTCGGTAATGGCTTTCGCGGACGATCCAGTAATTTCGGAGGCAATAGAAGTTGCTAGGAACAATGGGAAGAAAGTAGTCGCGGACTTGATGTTCATCAAGGATCCAGTTGAAAGGGCAAAGAAGCTGAAGGAACTCGGCGTAGAGGTAGTGGAGTTACACGTAGGCATCTCGCAGCAGCTAAAGTACGGCAAGGGTGCTGAGGAGCTCGCCGAGCTCGCCTCAGAGATAAGGAAGCTGGGACTAAAGGTTGCAATAGCCGGCGGCTTGAAACCCTCTACTATCCCGAAAGTCTTGGACAAGGCCGACGTGATAGTCGTAGGAGGTTACGTAACCAAGAGCGACGATCCTAGGAAAGCGGTAGTCGAAGTACTTAAGGCGATGGGGCGACTATAAGTCCGCTTTTCATACCTATTGAGACGAATTCGTGGACTATCCTCTCGGCTTCGTCCCTGCTCATTCCGGTTAGAGCGATAATTTGAGCCCTAACCTCCTCCACTGTAGCACCTTCCTTGAAAGCTTCCCATAATAGCAAGGCTCCGAGCCCCATCTCGAACTTCCTTTTTCCCTTCCGCAAGAGGGCTTTGTTTCCCTCCACTCGTATTACTTCACCTTCTGCTCTAAGCATGTAATTATCCCATATTATTAAGGTAGCATCTCATTATATAACTCTTTCCTGCAGGATAGGTTCACTAAATAATACTAAGATCATACAACTCCGGCTTTCAAGTCAGTGAAGGATTTCATACTTGAGGTCTAATGGATAGTTTAAATTAAGCGCACCAACGATGATGCTAAATCCTAATTTTAACCATTTTAAGGTATATTGTGTGTGCTATTGTATATTACTAACTATATAGAAATTTTTCTATTCTATCTTGGATCTCTACATGGTCTCTACTCTGGCCTCGTCTCCGTTTCTCCGTTTTCATAATATGACACTTTCTATTCCATGTTTGATCTGTACTAATATGAAGAATAAGAGGGGCCACAAACTTGTTTAACCAATCTTTCTATTCCCTATTGGGATTCTACACAACTTGGGGACGGCGATACCTTTATATTCTATTATGATATTTCTTTCTATTCCCTATTGGGATTCTACTCATTTCGAAATGGAAAAAGTAGTTTGGTCGAAAAACTTTCTATTCCCTATTGGGATTCTACCTATGTCATCCAGAGTGGGTTCGGCGGAGTACAAAGTACTGACTTTCTATTCCCTATTGGGATTCTACCGATGCCCTCCTATTTAAGCAACCAATTCCTCACCTTTTAACCCTTTCCCTTAGCTCTCCTTTCCACAACCATACCTTTCCTCTCAGAACTTGAATTCAAGTAGTTGTCCAATATATGCATACATATGCTTGTATAAGGTAGGCTGGAGTAGAAATCCCCATGATCATCAGAGTTCCCATGATCGCTTATTAACCCATCTAAGCTCCTTCTCATTGTAAAGATCGATCTTGAAAGGACCGTGTACTGATGGTATAACCTCTGGATTGGTAAATCTTGTTTGGTTTTGCAAATACAATGCTAATTGATTGGATTAAAGTGGAATTAACCATTAGGAAGGCTAGTAGAAACTGAAGGTGCTTAAGGAGACCATTGTTTCTGAATTCAAATGGTTAAGGTTGAGGAAATAAGGGAATTTATTGTTAGTAAATGGAAAAACGAGTTTGGACAAGAGGTGGAGATGGGCATTCACCATCCCATGGTGAATAAATCTGGAATGGAAACTTAGCAACACTTAAGCAACATTCACTTTTATGAGAAGTAAAACTTGGGCGTGGAATTGGAAGTAAAATTATCTTCAGATAAGAGATTCTATCTTAAAAATATAATGTTACCTAATTTAACTTCTCCCTAAGCGCTCTCCAAGTTTCGTTGAGGGCCTCCGGAAGCACCTTCGTGTGACCAATGGTTAACATGAAGTTGGCATCGCCCACCCATCTAGGAACTAGGTGTAAGTGAACGTGTCCTGGAATCCCAGCTCCTGCTGCCCTGCCCACGTTCCAACCCACGTTAAAGCCATCCGGTGAGTAGAGCTCCCTCAAGGCTCTCATAACTCTCTTCGTTACTTGCATGGCTTCCAATAGTTCGTTATCACTCAATTCCTCTAAAGATGAAACGTGCCTGTAAGGAACGATCATGACGTGACCGGTATTATAAGGGAAGGCATTGAGCATTACGAAGTTGTATTGACCGCGATAAACTATCAAGGCCTCCTCGTCATCCATTTCTTGGACCTTACAGAATAGACAGCCCTTCGGTTTCTCCTCCTTAACTACGCTCTTTATATATTCCATTCTCCACGGAGTCCATAAGACGTCGAACGGTCTCTCCACGTAGCGCTCACCGTTTAGCCGTCGAAAGTACCGTAATTACGCTATTGTTTATAGTCCATTTCATTGTAGCAAAAGGGGTGTCGAAACGAATGACCGCTGTAGTGAGAAGGGAGCAATACAGGGGAATGGGGGCAGCGGAGTTCTTCTACCGAAACAAAGAGATAGCGGGATTCGGCAACCCTGTCAGAGCCATTTATCAGACCATAAGGGAGCTCGTGGAGAACTCGCTGGACGCAACGGAAGTACACGGCATACTTCCGAGAATAACGATCCAAGTAGAGGAAGTGGATAAAGAGAAGGGCGTGTATAGAGTTATAGTGGACGATAACGGAATAGGAATTCCACCCGATAAGGCCCCATATGCTTTCGGAAGGGTACTTTACAGTTCCAAGTACGTTGCCAGACAGACCAGGGGAATGTACGGGTTAGGCGTAAAGATGGCCGTACTCTATGGTCAAATGACCACGGGAAAGCCTACTGTAGTTATCACCTCTCCGATGGGGTATTCGAAGAGCTACAAGTTCAAGGTAAAGGTAGGCGTTAAAACTAACGAACCAGAGGTACTGGAGAGGAGCGAGGCCTTCAAGAGCGCTAAGTGGCACGGCACCCGAGTAATAATAGAATTAGAGGCCGATTGGAGGAGAGCTCGTAACAAGGTCCTAGAATACGTTAAGAGGACGGCAATAGTGTCGCCTTACGCAGACATAACGCTAGTGACGCCGGAAGGTCTCTTAATAAGGTATCCGAGAACTACGACCAAGCTCCCACGCCCACCCAAGGAGGTCAAGCCCCATCCGAAGGGCGTTGACGTGGAAATGATGAAACAACTAATAGATAAGACAACCGCTAAGAGCCTAGTTCAGTTCCTAGTAAGCGAGTTCCAGAGCATAGGCCCCAAGACGGCTCAAACCCTCGTAAGCATGGCTCACCTAGACCCCTCCATGAACCCGAAGGCGCTAACTGATTCCCAAATAAAGGCCCTAGTTGACGCCTTCAGGGAATACCCGAGGTTCAAGCCGCCTAGTGCGGAGGCCCTTTCACCAATTGGAGAAGAGTTAATTAAGATAGGTTTGAGAAGCGTACTGAAGCCCGAGTTCGTGGAAGCCGTTACTAGAAGGCCCTCGGCCTACGAAGGGCACCCCTTCATTGTCGAAGTGGGTATCGCTTACGGAGGAGAAATACCACCGAGCGATGCGCCGATACTCTATAGGTATGCCAACAAAATACCTCTATTATATGACGAGAAGAGCGACGTAGCTTGGAAGGTAGTTGGTGAAAGCATAGACTGGAGCAACTACAAGGTAACCTTCCCAGCGCCCTTAGTAGTTCTGACTCACATAGCTAGCACGAAGATACCTTACAAGGGCGTAGGTAAGGAGAGCGTGGCCGATATACCGGAAATTGAGAAAGAACTGAAGCTCGCCGTCCAAGAGGTAGCTAGGAAATTGAAGGCGTACCTCACGAAGAAGGAGAAGGAAGAGGAGGTTCAGAAGAGGGTAGTAACCCTCATGAAGTACGTTCCAGAAGTATCTAGGAGCTTATCGATATTGAGTATAGATCCAAAGAGGAGGAAACCGAAGGTGGAGGAAAAGGTTATCGAGGAGAAGCTGAAGGAAGTAATAGCGAAGAAACTTGGCTTGAGGAAGGAGGAACTGCCGGAGGTAGTGGTGGAAATAGAGTAATTAGAGACCGTATTCATTCCACCTTCTCGCAACGATTTCCCTTATCCTAGGGTCTCCCTCAACTTCCTCGGGCCACTCGTAGCCGCATTCCTCCTTCCACTTCCTGGTGGCATCTATGCCCATTTTCGAACCTACTGGCGGAGTTGGGGTTGTGTGATCTAAAACGTCCACCACGTCGCCTTCAGTTAGGAGAACGTCTCTCTTGGGATCGACCGTGGAGGCCAAGGCGTAAGCCACTTGCCCCCAGTCGTGAACGTTGACGTCCTCGTCCACCACTATTACGACCTTAGTGAAGGCCATTTGACCCAAACCCCAGAGGGCGTGTATGACTTTCTTAGCGTGACCGGGATACTTTTTCTTTATCGAAACTATTGCTATGCCGTGAAACAGCCCTTCGGGAGGCAAGTTTACGTCTACCACCTCTGGCAATAGGAACTTAATGAAGGGCAGGAAGATCCTTTCCGTTGCCTTCCCTATGTAAGCGTCTTCAGTTAAGGGCTTCCCTACCACAGTGCCGTAGTAAATTGGGTCCCTCCTGGTGATCATTCTTTCTAAGTGGAAAACTGGGTATAGGTCCCTCGGAGTATAGTAGCCCGTGTGATCACCGAACGGTCCCTCCCAAGCAACTTCATTGGGATTAACGTGACCTATAAGTAAGGCTTCAGCGTTGGTCGGCGCTAGGAGGCCGTTAACTTCTATAACTTGAACCGGAGACCCCTTGAGCACTCCAGCGAACAAATATTTGTCTATTCCCTCAGGCACAGGTAAGGCTCCCGTAAGCAAAGTGACCGGATCGCCGCCTATCGCTATTACCACGGGCATCTCCTCGCCTCTTTCCTTATACTTGAAGTAGTGTTGAGCTCCCCTCTTGTGTATCTGCCAATGTATAACTGCTCTTCGTGGAGAATAGAGCATTATTCTATATACCCCGAAGTTATGTATCCCGGTATCAGGGTCCTTAGTGATAGTCAAGGCATAGGTTAAGTACCTCGAGGCGTCCTTGGGCCACGTCTTGAAGGCTGGAATCGAAAGGAGATCTGGCTCCCTCTCGATTTGCTCCACTGGACCTTTTCTCACCTTCTTAGGCAAGTACTTTCCAATTCCTATTACGTCCCCAAGCATCTTTATTTTATCAACGAGGCCCTCGGGTCTGCCCTTAAAGGGAGCTAGGAACCTCTCACCCAGTCCTTCCAGATCGCTAGTTCCGAGGGCCTTCTCTACCAACTTCATTGAACCGAACAAGTTCACTAACGCCTTCCAGTCCTCGAAGCCTTTCAAGTTCTCAAACAATACAGCTTTATCGTATTTCCTAGCGTACAATTCCCTTAGAATTTCCGGTATTTCCTTAATTGGATCAACTGGAATCGAAACCTTCCTAAGCAAGCCCTCCCTCTCGAGCAGTTCCAAATGGGACCTCAAGTCTTCGCTCATAGCAATGCTCCTCATAAGTATCTTATCACATTAAAGAAGGTATCCCTCTGTGCGGGTACCCTTCCGGAAGTCCTAGCGTAATGAGCGAGCTCATCTAAGCTCGCGTACGAGTCGTGGGGCGAAGCGGAGTTGAATATCTTCTCGCTAAAGGCAGTTCCAACTAAGTCGGATCCGCCGAAAGCTAAGAGCGCTGAAGCGTACTTCTTCCCGTACGCCACCCAATAAACGGAGATGTTGTCTATGAAACCGTGGAGGAGAATTCGAGATATTGCTATTACCTTTGCGTCGTAAATAGCGGAGACCTCGTCCCTTACTAAGCCTTCCTCGTAGAGCTTAGTGTTCCAAGGCTTGAACTTCAACGGAATGAAAGTTAGGAACCCCCCAGTCCTTTCTTGCAACCTCCTTACCTTCAATATGTGCTCCACTATGTGCCTCGGTTTCTCTACGTGGCCGTACAACATAGTGGCGTTGGTCCTTATACCAAGCTCGTGAGCCGTTTCAATTACTCTAAGCCATTCGCTCGCCCTCTTGGCTGGGGCAATTACTTTCAAGACTTCGTCGTTCAGTATTTCCGCTCCTCCTCCCGGCATTGCGTCGAGGCCCGCCTCTCTCAGTCGTTCGAGGACTTCCTTCACCGAGCTCCTGTTTACTTTAGCTATATAGGAAATCTCGGTCGCAGTGAGGGCCTTAATGGTTAGTTTCCTCCACCTCCTCTTTATTTCCCTAAAGAGCTCTTCGAAGTACTCTATAGTTAGCTCTGGAACTAAGCCACCTACTATGTGTATTTCGGTCGCGCCTAGAGCGTAGGCCTCTGCGACCTCTCTCAGTATTCGTTCAATAGATAAGAAATACGCGTCACGCGAGTTCCTCTCTCTGTAAAAGGCGCATAGGGGGCATCTAAAGGTACAGACGTTCGTGAAGTTAACGTTGTAATTCGCAACGAAGGTTACTACGTCTCCGACGCTTTTCCTCCTCCTCTCTTCAGCCATTCTCATTAAATCGTGGAGGTCGTAATACCACAACTCCTCCGCTTCGCTAACGCTGTCGAAGTCCATTAAGTCTGACCCTCGAATTTGAAGGTCGCGGGGAGAATTAGAACGGTTTGTTAACTACCGAATCGCGGAACTCTTCGTCTAACTTAACTCTTCCAAACGAGACGTACTTAGGCGTTCCGTTAAAGCAGCTCTTTACCTTCATAAACTTGCTTAGGTAGTCTATCTTTTGAACCATTCCCAAGACCTCGTTCCCCTCCTCGTCGCCTAAGGCAACTAACAGCCCCTTCTCTTCGCCCTCCTCTATTACTATTACGTTACTCCCTCTGGGAACGAAATACTTAGAACCCTTCTTCACTACTGCTACCACTTTATTGCGCCAACTGAAGGCCAAAAGGGGCCTCGTACCAATTAACTCCTCTACTTCGTCCCTTAGCTCGGGGCTCCAAGGACTGTTGAACGTAACCGAGTAAAGCGGGGGGACTTCGTTCAAGTTCAATTCGAGAGTTCCGCACTTTCCGAGGGCCTTAGCGTACTTAACCTTCCTTATGAACCTCCTGTCTTCCCTGTCCCTTGCTCTACCCGTGCTCGGTGGAAGGGAAATTACCTCCCAAGGTCCAGTCAACCACTTGGGAGCTTTCCCTAAGTATATCACTAACTTCGGCTTGACGGCTTGTAGAAGCGACCTCTTGTAGTGGGCTGCGTCCCATCCCTCGACCCATCCATCGGTATCCATTACGTAGTCTCCATTTACCAGAGAAGCGGTCGCAGCGATTACTCTGCTTTGCTCAACGGCCGGAGTTATGGTTCCGGTGAACTTAGTTACTGTGGGCTCTAAGTCTTGTAGCGTGAAAACGTAATCAGTAACTTCGGTTTTACAGACCATAGTAGGTGGACAGAAATTGCTTTGGCCAACGTCAGTATTCACTATAGTAACCCTATCTGCCCCTTTGGAAATTAGTAGGTTCGTTATCGTAGCTACTAAGCTGCTCTTTCCGCTATCCGTAGGGCCTACTATTACAACTCTGCTCAAGTCTCGCTTCGCTAAGGCCTCTTCCCATACCTTAGCTATGTTGAAGTCCACCACCCTAAGTTCGGAGGTAGCTGAGACGGACACGCTTAGCTTAAGGGGCGTTACGGCCCTTATGGCGTAAGTTCTCCAAGCTGGAACTATAACTATGTCCGCTGGACTCAGTTCCCGTCCCATTAACTTACCTTTCCCTTCCCTTACCCTTACTACGGCCGGTCCAGATATCTCCAAGAACTTGTCGTTAGGTACTTCGACGTTCCGTTCGCTTATGTCCAAAGAAGTTTGCCCTATTGAGATCGAAGTAATTTAAGGTAATTAACGTTATACGCGGAATTGCTTTATTAATTGGACCAACTTGAGTTAGCGACGGGATTGCGAAATGGGAAGGAAGAAAGTGGTTGGCATTGCCGGTAGGTTCGGAGCTAGGTACGGTTCCACCTTAAGGAAGAGATGGAAGCAAATAATGGAAGCTAGGTACGCTCCACACACTTGCCCAATATGTGGAATGAAGGGCTACGTGGTTAGGGTGAGCGTAGGCTTATGGAAGTGTAAGAAGTGCGGAGCAGTGTTCGCTGGAGCTGCCTACGTGCCCGTGTCCGGCTTGAACAAGGCTTACCACATGAAGCCTGAGAGGAGAAGGTAAATTATTATTTAATTATTTAATCAATCTAAAGTTAGGGCTTGTAGAACGATTGGAGGGAACGCGATACCTTATTTCGGCTCCTAATGGGGCATTCAATTCCTAGTTGCTTACTCAACTCGATCAGTGCTTCGCCCTCAACTTCGTCGGCTGTAAGGACTATGCAGAGGGCAGACGCCAAGTACTTGGCCTCGTCCACGTAATTGTAATAACGGTCCTCCAAATCTCTATATTTAGATTGGAAGTCGTTGGACGAGTACGCGCTAACTGCGTAGTATTCGAGCAAGTGCAACGCATCGATTGCTGTGAGCGGAGTGGGGTCCCTCGGATCAATTCCCTTTTCCTTAAGGAGTTCGAAGAGAGCCTCTGTTTTCTCTTTCCCTACAGGTTCGAGCAACGCGTATTCCTTAGATCTGGAGCCGGAACGCTCAGTGAGCACGCGCATATCAACCAAATCTCTTACGGATAGGTTACCGAGGAGAGATAAATATATAGCCGTGTTGGAATCAATCCTTCTTCGAGAGTTACCTCCCTTCTCTAAGAGCTTCGTAAGTACGTAGAACCTCGATTCGATGCTTAGGGAGCCGTAAATACTCGAACCCAGTATTCCTTTAAGCAACGCCTCAGTAGTTAGCGGATACACGAATTTCTCTATGAGATTGCTTGCGTCTCCCTTGAGCCCGATTATCTTGGCGTACTTCGTAGCGACTGACAACACGCATCCCATTGTGTATACGAACAAATCGAACCCTTCTAAGCCTTCCTTCCATCCTCTTTCCGATGCGCCAGGACACTTTTCGAGGACCTCGTTCCTCGCTTGCTGGAGGTTTATTGCATTCCCTATTCCCTTCCTAAAAACAACTACGAGGGAGGTATCTAAAACGCTCTTCCCCCTCCCAGTCACTCTCTCCCTCGATTCCGTTGCCATAGGCCAAGTAGCACTGACCCTTAATCCAGCTCCCTTACTGGCCTCTAATAGCGCGCTCCAAGCCTCGGGAGTCGTATGGGCGTAGTAGACGACTAGCACGCCATCTTCCTTGAGTACGTTGCTCATTGACCGAAAGGCCTTAGTTAGTAGCTTCTCGAAGTGTTCGTAGCTCCCAACTCCCTCGCCGAAGTGCTTGCTCCTACCAAGGTTCTCGCTCACTTCCTTATCCGCGAAGCGCTCCCACTGAGTACCTATTTCAATGCCATCCTCGAAGAAGGCCTCGGGTAGGAACTTGGGTTCTAAGACCTTTAATCCAAACTCTTCCTTTACATCGCTTAGCGCCCGCTTAAGCCAAACGTAGTAGAAATCGCTTAGTTCTGCGTAGGGCACGTCATCTCTATAAGGTGGATCAGTAACAATTACATCAAACATCTCATCTCCAAACTTGTTAAGCGCAGTAGTATCATCGAGTAAGACCCTAACCCTGCTAGGGCTATCAGAAATGGTAGAAACAAGATAAGACAAACCATTTACTAACGTGTTGAGATTTCTTAGGTATGTTCCGGTCCAGCTAGCCCAAGGTGTCATATCATTCCAATTCCACATCATAGCAATACCTCTCATTGAGAGAGAATGTCCCATTATTAGAGACTGATTCCATCCTGTAACAAGAGAACTATAATCAGCATACTTACATAGTGCTATTGCTAGGTATGTTGTTATTGCTTCTGTGTATCTGTATGCTTCCTCCCTACTCCATCCTTCTCCTAGCTTTTCTTCCTCGACCTTCCTACCTACCTCGCGTATTAGCTTTACCAACTTGATTATGGTGAGGAGCTGGCGTGGGTTGAAGAGCTTATAAAATCTATCGAATCCCCACACCCATATGCTTAGTGCACCACCACCGCTTGCCGAATATCTCCACAAACCTTCACTTGGTACATCCGGATCTCCCCAGTATTGCTTTAATTTTTCAAGCGCCTTCCATAGCTTCTCTTGATCCTTCATCTCTGCTGGTTGAAATTCCAATCCATTGTTTCCTACCCTTACCTTTACCAGAATTCTCGGTCTAGCCCTCGATGCATTTATCAGTGTATTTAAGTCGATTTGCCCTTGCAAATATTGTTCCAGTTTATTGTTCCATTCCTTTAGAGCTTCCTTGACGTACCACTCTTTGCCGCTTTTACCAATTTGATTACCGCAGTGTAGGCAAATAGCGGTGCTCCTCCTAGCGTCCACGTTCTTCTGTGGTACCCTGAACTCCTCACCAGCTACCTTAATCGTGCCCTTAGATGCATCAACCTTAGCGTCTATTGACTTGACTCCCAGTTCCTTAGTTAGGTCCCTTACGTTTACTTCTATTCGATCACCGCTTTTCACTGGTTCCATCCAAGCCAGTCGCTTGTACTTTCCTTTCGAGTCTCCTACCCTGGCTAACCACCAATTGCCTACTAGAGGCGTCCACTTGCCGCAATGCGGACACTTCACTTCCCAAGTGCCTATGTAGACGGCGACGTCTTCATCGTATAACTCCTTCAAGTCCGGATCTTCCTTCAGTCTCTTCGTGATCCATTCTCCCCAGCGTTCCACTCCCTTGACTAGTTCCTCTCCCATTCCATTCTCGACTGCCCACTTAGGGTACTCTAGAATTGCCTTAAGGAAGACGTAGGCCGTAGGCAGAAGCTCGGTTGCAACTACTTCCTCTACCCCCAGTCTGACCGCCTCTAGGGGTAAGTTTCCGAAACCAGCGAACGGATCGAGGAATTTGGCTCTGAAACGTCCCTTCCATTTATCGGGAATAGACGGATTGAACTTATGAGGTATTTTCTCATGGAGCTTTAAGGCATATATGAACTCGCTTTTATCTACGTCTTCGGGTAGGAGGGCTCCAGCTATTACAGCCCTCGCACCAATCAAAGGCTTCCTGGTCCACCAAAAGATCATTTCCCAATGGGGCGGCCTCCCACCGCCTTGCTTCTCTTTTAAGGATTTCTCGTTTATCAATCTTATAGGGAACTTCTCAGTTTCGATAAACCTTCTCAAATTAGTGGACCGAAGACTTGCCAATCTGTAAGTTTATATTAATACTCTCATGAAGGGTAGGACAACGTAGAATAAGGTTTGCGTGCGTTCAGTTCAAGGTGATGTACCTTTAAACCGTTCTATGAAGCCGCCAAACTACGGAAAGACGTTTTCGATGAGAGTCTCGACAAGGAAATGGCCCCGAGCTTGGGCGGCGTTTACTTAAAGAGGGAACATCAGATCTACGTCGATCCCTACGAGTTCTTCGAGAGGACGGTACTCACTCGCGAGATGATCGAAGTAATAAAGGAAGTGGGCACAGCTCTTTCAGGAAAAAGAGGCCGATTAATACTTTTAAATTCCCTTTTTGGAGGAGGAAAGACCCATACGATGCTATCGATATATCATGCCGTATCTCGACCTCCAGCACTCCGTAAGGCCTCGGTGGACGAAACGCTTCGCGAGGATTTATCTCTATTAAAGGATATTCTTTCCGGATTAAAGGACGTTCAAATCGTAGTAATAGACGGCCACGTATCAGCTACTGCCCCATCGCCCTTAGAGCCTCTCAAAGAAGGAAACGTAACAATAAGGACCTTGTGGGGATACCTAGCCTATAAGCTAGGAGTTTTCCCCAGATATTTGAATTACGAAGAGAACTTGACGCCGCCGGCAGTAGATAAAATAATTGAGATGTTTGAAAGTAGACCAACGCTTGTGCTGATAGATGAAATTTCGAATTACGTTAAAAGGTTGGCTGACTCGAGTAATGAAGACCTCAGGAAGTATTCGGAGCAAGTAATTACGTTTTTAGAGAATTTTGCCAAAGCTATAGAGTCATCACCCCACGCAGTTGCGATAATTTCGGTACCGAAGGAAGAGGGAGAAACAGAATCTCACTATAGAGAAATAGTTAGCAGAATTAACAAAGCCGTTGGAAGGATAGCGCTCCCCTACGCTCCCGTAAAACCAGACGATTTACCAAGGATCTTGAAGGTAAGGCTCTTCAAGGAAATAGACTTGGGAGCGGTAAATGAGGTAGTAGGCAAGTATTACGATTTAGTTACTAAACACGTAGACGAATTCGGTGGGAGCACAGCGTGGGTAAACGAGATCAACTCTACATACCCGTTCCATCCCGATTACATAGACGTAATTAAGACGATAATTGAGAACCACAAAGGCCTCCAAAAAACTAGAGATGCGTTAAGGATCTCCCGAATCGTCGTAAGGGAATTATTTAAAAGGAGGGAAAAAACGTCCCTAGTAATGCCGTATCACATTGACCCATCAATTGGAGGCCTCGAGGGAACCCTCTTTAGAGGCGAGCTCGAGGCGTTCTCAAGAGTTTTTAACGAAGACGTTCTCAAGAGGGCTTCGGAGTGCGATGAGCCAGAACTGGCCCAGAGAATAGCTAAATACGTCTTCGCGAAAACTTTCACTATTTCACACGCAATCCTCTCGAAACCAACGATACTTCCTTCCAAGTACGATGTGGTAAGAGCTACTTACGAAGTAATTTCTAGTGACCTAAACCGTTGGGAGCCATCGAAGTACTTGCAAACGCTGGAATGGTTGTACGAGAAACTGGGTTACCTCTACGAGAAGGACGGTAGGTACTACTTCCGCGTCATTGGTGACATTAGGAAACTTATCGAGGAAGAGGCCAGGAACGTCTCACGGGACGAGGCTCTCCAGCAGTTGTTAGATGAAATAGAAAAACGCTACGTTGATTCACCACCCAGTAACGTCAGGTCGAAGCCTAGGCGCGCGAGAGGCCAAAGGGCGCTCTTCGAAGACGTAATAGTTAAGAAAAGGCTTGAAGACTGGGACATAGACGAACGCAAATACGTTCTATGGATTGTGCTGGAAAAGCCATCGAAGGGCGAATTAGAACAACTCATGTTTAGAGTTGGTAACGGCATAAGGCGTTACAGTAACTCCATCTACGTGCTATATCCGGGAAACACCGAACGCATCGAAAGGACGTTGGAAACTATGAAGAAGCGAATTGGTTGCGAAAGACTCAAGGGCAGACTTAAGGAATCGTTCGCGAACTTAGATGAAGCCGACTTCAAAGCGATTGAAATGAAATTGAAGCTAACGTGCGATAAAATAGAGCAAGAACTCATAACGAACACCTACAGTTCGCTAAACGAGGTTGCTTACCCAACCCGTTCGGAGGACTTGATCTCGAACAGAGTCGATGCTTCCGAAATCAAGATCACTAACTACAGCATTGTAGAGAATGCCGAGAGGGCCTTATATGATGTAGGGAAGCTACTTTCGGCCAAGTACGGTAGCGAAGTTAGCTTGGAAGTCATTAAAGACTACTTAGAGCAATTGAGAGTAAGTATTATTGGAAAGACTATAGGCGAAATAGTAGATTACTTCTACGCGAATCCGACGCTACCCGCAATTCCTAAAGACGAAGTAATTAAGGCATTCGAAGAAGAATCGGACCTCATTTGCGGCAACGAGATCTACACCAAGATATTCAAGGTCGTTGAGGAGAGGTGCTCGAAGGGTCAATGTAACAGAATAAGAGAAATCACGTTCGACGGAACGAAAGTAGGAGAGAATTGCCGAGTAACGACCCCAGTGGAGATACTGAGGTACCTAATCGAATCATGGAACCCATTCGGAGAGAACATGTTGGAGGAACTCGAAATAGACAAAGGATCGATAGTAGAGAGGGTCAAGTATTACGCGAGAGTTGAAGGCGAAACAATTGAACTAAAATCATTGGAAAGCGTAATAGAAGATATCGAATACCTCTCCTCTCCAATTGAAATAGTTAGGAGGGTCGAAGAAATAGAGAAAGGAGTTAGAATTTCGAACGTAGAGGTGCCGAAGGCGGTAAAGCCCGGAGAAGAAACGGAGATCGCAATAGAGCTTGAGAACGTTGGAGAGTTTGAGGGAGAAGTCAGAATAACTAGCAACGAAGGACGCGTCGTGCCCGATAAAGTAACTTTCAATAAACCGGGCGAACGTAAAACTGCTAAATTGATCTTGAGGGTACCGGAAATGGAAGGAATACGTACTGTGGAAATAAAGGTTCTCTATAACGGTAATGAACTGAAGAAGGTTGTTGAGATACCGGTGAAAGGAATAGAAGAAGATTGGAACGAGGGAGTTCCGAACAAGGCGAAGGAAGTAATTTTGAAAGCGGAAAACGACCTCAAGCCGCTATTCATTCTCCTAAACAAGCTTGGTAATTGGAAAGCGACTAGGTTCACACTAAACGCAGAGAATGACGAAAGCGAAATGAGGATTGGATTAAGGAACTCTCCTACAACTCAAGTGAAGGCTGTGAGCGAGTTCGTTCTAAAGAGCTTTAGACCGAAGTCTATTAGCTACGAGATAGAGCTTCGAGGAGACGGACCAACTGAGCTCAAATTCGAAGAAGATGAGAGGAAAACTTTAGGAAAGTTCTACGTCCGCTATAGGTGATGGGTGATTTGGAAGAGAGCTCAGTAATAGAGTTAAGGAAGAAGAGATCCAAGGGGAGAGTTCACGAGTACGCTTACTTCAATGGCTTCCTCCGACTTAAATGCGACTGGAAGTACCTTTTATCGAACCTAGATACGCTTTCAAAGGAGATTGGAGTATATTACGAAAGCAATGGCACTAAGATACTGCTATACGGGGACGTAGACAGGCTCGTCAAGAAGTTGGTAATAACTTGCAGCGTTCGTCAATGCACTAAGAGCCTTAGAGCAATTGAGAAAGCAAGGGATATCGTCTGGGAACTTAATTACTTCGAGGACACCTTCTGGTATTCCAAAATAGTGGAAAACTTTGAAAGGGGCGGGTTTTGGAGCGTATGTAGGGTGGTCAGTTCGTTTCGAAAACTCTACAAACTCGATAAGTAACGCGAGACTAAGTTTAATTAAGAGAATAGTTGATGCGTTAAGCCTTCACCCATACGGGTTCCTCTCATCCCTAAAGGGGATACATCCACTTAACCATCAACTCGAGTTACTTACTGTAGCGACCTTTCGGGAGCCCGTAAGGGCGTTCATTGCAGACGAAGTCGGTCTCGGTAAGACGCTGGAGGCGGCGTTATTAGTTAAATACTATCAGTTGACCAGAGACTTCGAACCACTAGTCCTGATAGTAGTTCCCAGGATATTGTTGGAGCAATGGAAGGAAGAGTTAAGGGACAAATTCGGGGTAAACGTCGTCGAGATAACTAAGGACAACTTGAAGGAACTTAGTCTAATGCTTAGGGATAGGTGGTACTTGATTTCGATAGATAAACTCAAGAGGAGCGAATATTTAAGGGAAGTCTCGAAGGTTAGGTGGAACTTCGTTATAGTTGACGAGGCTCACAAGCTAGGTAGCAAGAAGGGAAGGACCACCCAAAGGTATAGAGCTATCGAAAGCATGTGCAAATATGACGACCTGAACTTAATACTGCTTTCAGCAACTCCACACAGAGGAGACCCCTACGACTACTTGTCTAGGTTGAAGTTGATCGATCCGTACCTTATTGAAGATCTAGGGAAACTGGACTCGCCGGAATTTTACTCTTTAACGAAAAATGCGTTAGTAATTAGAAGAACCAAACTAGACGTAAACGAGGTATACGAGAAAAGGAACGTATTTAAGAACGCGAAGTTCAAGGCTTTAATAGTGAAACTGAGTCCTGAGGAGAAAAGGTTCTATGAAGAGGCAATAGAGCTAGTAAGAAACGTTTATAAGAGAAAAGAGAAGGAGGGTCTTGGAATAGTATTAACAATACTCGCTAAGAGAATATCGTCCAGTCCCCTCGCTGCACAGAAGACCTTGCTGAGGTTGCTAAGCGACAAGGACTCTTCGACCCAACGCGAAGTAATTGAAAAACTAGAGGAGAGCTTAAGCGATTTCTATGACTATGAGGAAGAGATGGAACCGGACGAGCTATTGGAACGAATCGAATCCATATCTTTAGGTCTAACTCCAAGCGAGAGGACCAAGTTAGAGGAATTAATCGAACTATCTAATGAAGTGGCCAAACGCGATACGAAGCTATCGAAATTGATCAAGTATCTAACGGAACATATGGGGAGAAACGACGTTTCAGTGGTCTTTACTGAATATAAAGATACAGCCGAATACCTTTATGGAAAGCTCTCGAAGATGGAACAGTTTAAGGGACGAATTGCCTTAATAACTTCTAAAGAGGTCGTCCTACCTAAAGGGATAAAGAGAAGGAAAGAAGACGGATTGAGTCGACTAAAGAACGAGCTAGGAAGGAACGTTAAGGTTCTAATAGCGACCGACGTCGCTTCCGAAGGCTTGAACCTCCAGAAGGCGAACGTGATCATAAATTACGAACTGGTTTGGAGTCCCGTCAAACTGGAACAGAGATTAGGTAGGGTATGGAGATACGGTCAAGAACGAGAGGTTACGAGCTACGTAATGATGAGTGATTCCAGAATAGACAGCGACGTTCTCAATGTGCTATATTCAAAGCTTCTAGCTATGAGCGAATCAATAGAATACGATAGGAATATTCTTGGCGAAGAAATAATTCTCGTGGATAACTTCATTGAAAGGGGGACTTCAACGAGCCCTCCCGTACTAGAGGATGGTATGGAATTTAACGAACTCAAAGCAATTTCGGAATACTTGAAAGGCGGTAGGAAGGCCCTAGAAGAATACGTCAGGAGAGTTTCTCGAAAGATAGTGGAGCTCAATGAAGTAATGAGGAACATGTCGTTAAGGAGGGAGGAACGGGCTAAGTATTTCCAAGAGGTAGTTGAAAAGCTACTAGGGGGATTGGAAGCTAATAACGGGAAGAACGAGCTCCTAAGGCTGATACAAAAGGTGGCAGAGCTCCGGAACCTTAACTCTGAGTTAAGAGAAGGCAGAATTATTGTAAGAGACGGAACTCTCAAGCGTGAAGACACTAACCCTATGGTTCTACTAAGATCCCTTCTGGAAGGAACAAGGGCAACTGGAGACAAGCTATACTTCATAGCACCGAAGAGCGCGCTGGGGAGAGCTAACGAAATTCGAATATTTGAGGTCGAGGTCGCTTTAAATGAAAAACGCGTTAACAGATCCGTCTATAAGAATCTGATAGGCGTACGCGTAACGAGCGAACAGCCCAACAAGGACAAAGGCTTTGAATTGATGAGCGCTATAGAGGTCCTAAGAACGATTAACGACCTCGCGGATCTACTTCTGCCAGTGGAGATTAAAGCTGAAGATGAACCGAGAAACGCCTTTCTTGAGCTAAAATTGAAGTTGAAAAACACTATTATGAAGACCACCTTGATACGGGCCTATCCCAATTACTTGAAGAAGAGCGAGGAAAAGGGTTACGCTAGGAAAAGGCCGTACATACCTAAAGACGCGTCCAAAGATCTAGATATTAAATTGAAGGAAATAGCTAGAATATATGCAGTCGAAATTAGAAATCCGATTGGCGATGCTTCAGAGAAGGAAGTTGAGGAGATAGAGAAAATTGCTATGGAAAAGGCCATGGAATACGAAAAGCTGAACGGCAGGCAACCGACTGACGTCAGTAGGTACGAGCACTACGACATTTACAGTATAGATCCGAGGACTGGAGAAGAGAGATACATAGAAGTGAAGGGAAGGCAAGGAACTTCAATGTACGTAGAGTTAACTAAAAAGGAAATGGGATTTGCTTTGAAGAACAGAGACAAATATTGGCTCTATATAGTAATCAACGTTAAGAAGAATCCGTTGCTAATAGCTATACGGGATCCGGTAAACTTCATGGAAGAAATTTGCGAGACCAGGTACGTCCCTAAGTTGTAACGATCAATACACGAAACGGTAGTACCTTATTTCTCCCGCACCTCCAGTAATTAACACTAGAATATTTTAAAGTAGACCACGTAACTTATTTTAAACTTACATAAACATAACACTAGGAATGGGTAGATGTCCGATGAACGATGCCAACGTTGGAGTAGAGGGAACTGAGCTTTATTTCCCCTTGAGTGTAGTTGTGCATAACTTGGATACGGAATTAAAGAAATATCGCAGTGAGATGAATGGAATAGAAATTAAGGATTCCAAGAAGGTCCTACGCTTCTCCAAAGTTTTCCTAGGTGCGTTAAGTTTGCTTTACAAGAAGCGCGGCGATTTGCGCGTAGCCTTGAAGGAAACGAACGAACTACTATGGAGTTCTCCGATTGAGAAGAATGTTTTCGAGCCCAAGGAGAGCGAGGAGATAGTGAAGGAATTAAATGAATTCTTCAACCGAAACCTTGGAATCAAGGTTAGGTTTCGTAAGGGTAACAGCGTCGAAATAGCTGAAGAGGAAAGCGACGTAACTAAGCTAGAAGAAGCATTACTCGGGCTCGCTAACGTAATAGAAAGGAGGATTAACGAGTTGCTGGAAATAAAAGGGAGGGAGGACGCTTTAGCTCTATATAGTGCCACTCTAGGTTCCGAAGAATTCGTGACCATTTACGAGATAAGAAGGCGAGGTACCGAGTAATGGAAAGGCTTCCCGCAGGGGTACTATATCTAGGTCCTTGGAGCGGAAACGAAAAAGTTAGCTTGGGCAATACGTTATTCTTTCGAAATCTCAGTAGGTTGATAAGGGACGCTATAATAAAGACTGGAGTAAACGAAACCTTTGGTAAGCACCTCTTCTTGGAATCTACCGAAAAGGAATTTAGGGTCGGTTTATAGGGTGCGAGGCACCCTCCACCTCCCCGCCCAAACGTTATGAGACATATGCGTTCGCGTGGATGGCAGTAGTTTTGGATACAGTTCCATCAGGCGCAATTCTAGAGAGTGAGTTCGCTAGGGACTTCGGTCTATCGACGTTGTTCATTAGGAGCGGTACGTGTAACTGCTTCTTATCTCTAGAAGAGGTAGAAGGGTGTTCTGAGTTGAAGTGTGGATTTAGTGGAGATTGTAAAGTTTGGAGCTCAACTGAGATGTTGTATTCACACGTAGGAACGCTTTTCGTAACTGTGATTCTAAAAAGAGAGTTATTGGAAGCTATGGCTGGGAACGACGCGTTGAAAATAAACGAATTGATGAGCGATTTCGAAGAAGCGGAGCGCGTTCTAGAATGCGCCCTAGAGGCCTTGGAGAAGCAATTCGTTAAGAGAACTTCACTGTACAAAAGGTTGAGGGAAATGAGGTATTCTTCTTGACGCGTAGTTCGGGGTAGACTTACTTGGACTTGCTGTTATACCTTTCTATGGCCTCCTTTATCTTCTTGTAGGCCTCTTCCTTAGGTAACCAGTCCTTTATCTTGACCCACTTACCGGGCTCCAGCTCCTTGTAATGCTCGAAGAAGTGCTTTATTTTGTCCTTAGTTAAGTCGTCTAAGTCAGAGACGTCCCTTATTTCCTTGAACCTAGGGTCTACCTTCTCAACGGGCACAGCGATTATCTTGCTATCTGGACCCTCCTCGTCTTCCATTACTAGCACTCCAATGGGTCTCGCCTTAACGTAAGTACCGGGGTAGAAGGGATCGTGACTAATTACTAACACGTCTACTGGGTCTCCGTCCTCCTCGAGCGTTGCTGGTATGAAACCGTAATTGAAGGGGTAGTACATGGCAGTATATAGGACTCTATCGACCTTAATGAAACCCGTCTCCTTGTCCATTTCGTATTTTACGTAACCACCCATGGGAATTTCTATTACTACGTTGACTACTTCCGGAGCCTTTTCTCCTGGTCCGAGCTTATCCAAGTTAACCATAGGCCGTACCCGAATTACCTCTTCTAACTCAAGCAAAAAAGGTAACTTCATGTTCACTAGAGATAAATAATTTATATAGCCCGTTAGGTATACCTAACAGTGGTGGTAAGTATGCCTAAGTGGTGGAACTGGTTTGGTAGAGGAATGGGCGGTAGAGGTCCCGGTTGGGGAAGAGGATGGAGAGGTAGGGGTCCAGGTCCTTGCTGGTGGCTATGGGCCCAAGAGAGAGGCATAACGCCCCCCACCCCGGAGGAAATTGAGAGGACGTTCGATGAGATACCTCCGTTCTGGGCACCCGGAAGGGGTTGGTGGTTCTGGTACTACTACATGAAAGAGAAAGAGAAGAAGTAATTTCTTATTTTCCATATAAGTACTTCGCGTAGTCCCCGTAAGGACATTCTTTCCCGACCATTTGTAAGAGTGCCAACGCATCCATTTGATTGACCGTTCCGTCTTGGGTGAAGTCGCCAGTTACGCTGAACAAGTTCATCAAGATAGGCGGTATAGAAGACAGAAGCGCGTTACAGTACTCTTGGTTCTTTATAACGCCAGTCATGCAACCCACCAATTCGAAGTCCTTCATTGTATACTTTCCGTCCAAGTCCACGTCGCCAGGGCACTTCCTTTCGAAGCCCACTTCGAAGCTCTGCATAACAGCAGCAACGAAGGCGGCCGGTAGCTTCAAGTTAGGTACGGCTTGCGGGTAGGACGCTACTGCAACAGTGGCTTGGAGCGGAGGAACCGATATTAAGCCCGAAGGACCTCTCTGGGCGCTCCACGTTCCTTGAGTAGGGTAATTCATTTGCGCGTTCACGTTTACGGTAACGTAAACGTTCTTCGGATAGTCCCAATAGGAGACCGGCTTGATGAAGTTAGGTAACACCCAACCCCAAGCCAATTGAAGTAAGTCTACTCCACCGAAGTTGTAAACCGTTGGCAGAGGTTGCAAGTATAGACCGCCCCAAGGGCAGTTGTTGAACAGAGCCCTCCTACCTAGCAAACTAACGTCCGTTGGAGAGGTTGACATGAAGTAAACCAACTCTATGGTATCTCCGGGCTTGAGCTGGACTCCGTAAGGAGCTATCGAGAAGAAGTAGAAGGTCTTCATTCCGTAATTTAGGAATTGGCCTATGGTTCCCTTTATCGTGTTCACTGCCGCCCCGAAATCGGGCTTCAAAGTGCACATGATGAACAGCTTGTCAGCAACTGGACCGAGATAGTTCTTTAATATGGAATAAGTTGGTGGTACGGTCGTTAGCACCTTGAACCTCACCCTAAGGAACTCCCATACAGATCCCGATGGCAGCGTCGAGTTCAAGAGACCTTGGACCTGGAAGTTGCACGTAGGCTGAGTTAAGCATTGATCTAACGGAGTCATCAAGTATATCTTACTGAAGAGCTTTTCTTGAAAGGTCAAGCTCTCTATTTGAAGCAGTCCGTTTCCGTAGAAAGTAAACCCGTAACTACCTATTGCCCTCACTGGATTCATCAATGGCGATGCCGTAAGTATCGTCTGCAAGGCGATAATCGTTAGAATTGCCTTCTTCATACTTAACGACCTCCCACCCAGTTGCTTCTAAGGAATCGATAAACTCCTTTATCCTCTCCTTTGGAAAAGCGTATCGAGTGGCTAGGAAGAAGGCGTTACAGAAGTCGCTCCAAGTCAGTATGGGCGACTCATCTAGAGGCCTTAAGGTTTCCTTGGCCTCCTTGACCTTTTGAAAGCACTCCGATTTAGTTTCGCACTTAACTTCCAAGGCCAAGTAACTGGTACCGAACCTCGTGTCCCACACAAAAACCCTTCCCGACTTCAAACCGATCGGTGCCTCCTTGGGCTTTACGGAAGAGAGACTTCTAAATTTAGTGAGGGAGATGGGAGTTAAAACTGGTAAGCTAGGTCCCGGAGACGACTGCGACTGCATCGAGATAGCGGAAACGTCGCTTTGCGTTAACGTTGACGGATTTGCAGCGAAGGAAGTAATGATGGACTTCATGGACTTAAGCGATGTAGGGTGGAGGGGAGTAATTGCGTCCCTGAGCGACTTAGTAGCTAAGGGATGCGTTCCCAGGGGAAGCGGGTATTCGGTTTACGCTAACGATATCGAAAGCGCGCTTCAACTAAGCAGGGGAGCGTTGGAAGCGGTCTCCGAATATTCCTTGACCTTTCTAGGGGCCGATACGAATAGGGGAAATGAGTCAATAGATGCCTTCTCATTGGGAACTTGTAGTAACCCAATCCCAATTGATGGGGCTGAGGAAGGCGACCTAGTGGTAATACCTAAGGGGTGTTGGGGTTGCGTCAAAGCATGCTTAGAAGGAATAGCTGGAGACGAGGAAAGGGCCCATTGCAAGAGACCGCGAATTCCAAAGGGCCTAGCGGAAGCCTTAGTAAAATATAGGAAGTTCATCAGAGCTTCGACTGATTCGAGCGATTCGCTGGCCGTGAGCCTTTGGAAGCTCGCTAAAGCATCGAATAAGGCCATAGAATTACATGTCCTTCCAAGCAACTTAGATGAGAAGTACGTGTTGTATTCCGGAGAGGAATATTTGCCTGTGCTCGTAGTGGATCGAGAAGGACTAGAATTGGTTAAAGAGATCGACGGTATGGTAATAGGAAGAGTTAGGGAAGGTCCAGCCAAAGTTACCTTATACGGAAGGGAAGTGAAACCGCTCGGATGGGAATGGTTCTAGCTCCTCATCGTTCAGCGTTTGCACCCTTCCTCATCGCTTACTTCATTATTTCCGAAAGTATTTCGACAGCGCTCTCCCTTATCATTGCGACTCCCAGACCAGCTAGCAATATTGCGATTATTCTCGAAAGGGCCGTTATTCCGTTTTTACCAAGCACCTTGTAGATAACTTCTCCGTATCTCAACATCGGGATTGAGATAGCCATTACTATTAGTACGGCTACGCTTGTGCATATTGGTCCACAGACGGAACGATAGTACAAAACCAAGCTTATGGCACCAGGACCAGCGAGCATTGGAATGGCCATGGGCACTATAGCTATGCTTTCTGGGTCTATCATTTGCGCCTCAGTTTGGCCCAAGAGCGCTTGTATGGAGTAAACTAATAGAATCAAGCCGGTAGCCATTCTAACGTCAGTCAGATTCATTCCAAAGGGCTTTACTATGTAATCGCCTAGAATTGAGAAAACTAACAAGACTATTGTTGCTACTATTACGCTTTTCGTTATTATTCTCTTCCTCACGTTACTGGGCAAGTGAGAAGTCATGCTATGAAATATTGGACCGTTTGTTAAAGGATCTATTATTACAAATAGAGCAATTACCAAGTTCAAGATTTCGTCCATTCGATGCCCCTTCTACGAGCGTCATTTGTAGTTAATGTCGTTAGAGTTCCATGGACTTATTCATCTATCTCATTCACCATCCGATGGTGAATGCCCATCTCCACCTCTTGTCCAAATTCGATTTTCCATTTACTCACAATCAATTCCATTATTTCCTCAACCTTAACCATTTGAATTCAGAAACAATGGTCTCCTTAAGCACCTTCAGTTTCTACCAGACTTCCTAATGCTCAATTCCATTTCAACCCAATCATTCAACATTGTATTTGCGAAAACAAATGCAATTTACCACTCTTGAGCTTAGACCATTAGTACAAGGTCCTTTCAAGATCGATCTTTACAATGAGAAGTTGCATTGAGGGGTTAATAAGCGATCATGAGAACTCTGATGATCATGGGGATTTCTACTCCGGCCTACCTTATACAAGCATATGCATGAATATATTGGACAACTACTTGAATTCAAGTTCTGAGAGGAAAGGTGTGAATGTGGAAAGGCAGATGAAGGGAAAGGGTTAAAAGATGGAGAATTGGTTGTTTAAATAGGAGGGCAACGGTAGAGATCCAATAGGGAGTGGAAAGAGTGAGTAGTTTCGAGTTGAGCGAGTGGTCAAGTGAAAGTAAGGTAGAGATCCAATAGGGAGTGGAAAGAATCCTTCACCTTTTGCGCGCTCAACTGCCAGAGTTTTTGTAGAGATCCAATAGGGAGTGGAAAGAGGGTAACACAGTTTGCTTTAGTATGCGTCTCTCTTCTTCCTCGCGGTAGAGATCCAATAGGGAGTGGAAAGACTTCATGCTAAGACTGTTAGGAATCGATTTAGAGATTTTGGTAGAGTCCCAATAGGGAGTGGAAAGTTGTGTTGACGATGTCGGCCCCCGCTTCCTCGCAGACCTTCGTAGAGTCCCAATAGGGAGTGGAAAGCGGCGAGTATTTTCAGTGCGTACGTCTCGAACGCCCTGTAGAGTCCCAATAGGGAGTGGAAAGTATCGAAACCAAACTTGTTGCGAACTTTTCGTTCAATTTGTAGAGTCCCAATAGGGAGTGGAAAGTCACAAATATGGATGTGAGGAAGTTCGTCGCAAGGAACCTAGTAGAGTCCCAATAGGGAGTGGAAAGCATCTTTAACCGTATCATAATCAAAAACAACGTCATAAAGCCGTAGAGATCCAAGAGAGAGTGGAAAGTAGGAAAGCTTCTTGTTTAGAACATAATACACAAGAACAAGTAGAGATCCAAAATGGAATAGAAAGTAAGTACACCTACTTGAGCGTTCAAGCGAAAGCGTAAAGCAGAGATCCATGATAGAAAAACTTATTTCCTTCATAGCAAAAGAATGAAAAAAGTTCATTCAAGCGCGCGAAAACGAATGGATAAAATTGGTTCCGAATCGAAGCCAATTCGAAGTTCACTTTAAATTTCCAACTCGTCTCTGTAGAAACTGGCCCCGTAGCTCAGCCAGGAGGAGCGCGGGCCTTCGGAGCCCGTGGTCCCGGGTTCAAATCCCGGCGGGGCCGCTGCCCCCTCACATAACTTTCTACGCTTTTTGAACGCGTCACATCGTTATTTCCGCCTGTCAAATAATACTTTAAAAATGTTCCTATTTTTATTCAATTGAGCATGGAAGAAAATATTTTTATAGACCTATCTTGCCTCCATTTTCCGAGGGCCCGTCGTCTAGCCCGGAAGGACGCCGCCCTCACACGGCGGTAGTCCGGGGTTCAAATCCCCGCGGGCCCACTACTTCTCTTGACCACCAAGGTACTTTTCGGATGTTCCAAAACAGCCCTTGCGAACTCGCAAAGGGTTAAGCTATATACGAAGAAATTTACAGGTTTCGAAAACTTAATGCTCTAGATAAGTGCATAGATCTTAACGTTCTTGCGATATCTCCATCTTCTAAGCCAAGTGTTCTCACTGGGGTGGAGTTCCCGTTTTTAGAGCTCGTCCGTTTCGTATAGTTCGGGTAATGAAGAAATCGAGGTAGACCGAAAAGGGGGTATGTGGTAGTTATCCCCGTCTGAACCCTTTACTGAGTGCCCTTGTGGTAGTCAGGCACTTCCCTTACCGCTCTCGGCTTGGCCTTTCCGCTTGCTTCGTGTCTCTTCCTAAGTTCCCTCTCCTTCTGTTTCCTCTTCCACTTGTGCTTGACTGTGCCTCTCAGTCCCCTGCTCTTCCTAAGTCCCCTCATCTTCTTTCCTGCACTAGTTAGTCCCCTGAACACCCTTCCTCTATTGGATGGGTTAGCTAACCAGTTGAGTTCCGGATCGCTCTTTATTGCGGGGTGATGTGGGTCCACAAGTATTACTTCGTACCACTCGTACTGGCCGTCTTCACCTACCCAGTAGGAGTTGAGCACTTCTAGGCCGGGATACTTCCTAGCTGCCCTCTCTTCAGCTATTAGACGGGTTGGTTTAGCTGGAGCGTATCCGTAAACACCCATTCTCTTTGGTCTCCTACCCTTGTTAGGCCTCGGTCTGTTCAGCCCACCTTTACTGACCCTTACCCTAACTACTACTACTCCAGGCTTGGCCTTGTAGCCTAGCGCCCTAGCTCTGTCTAGCCTAGTAGGTTTCTCGATTCGAACTACTGCCGGCTCCCTCCTCCACTGGATGAACCTCTGCTTCATGAGCTCTCCGTGTTCACCGTCGTAAGGCCTCTTCCATTGTTCCCTTAGGTAATGGTACAGACCCTTGGCCATATTTATCTTTCCCCTTGGGAGTAGAAGTGGATGGGATATAAAGTCTCGCTTAGATTACTTCGCATTTCAGCCTCTTTTCTCCTTTAATGAGAGCCCACCCGAGGGATACTGCTCTCCTCCACCATTCAAGCGAGTACGCCACGTCATCGAAATTGGTTAGTAACGCAACTATTCCTGCTGCTCCTATGTCTGCCATGGGAGTGAAAACTACGGTATAGAAGGTGTATAAGGTCTTGTTCCCTTTAAGGTAGAGCAACTCGAAGCCCAGTAGGGAGCTGACGAGGAAGAAGGACGCGTACCAAGGTAAGGAGTATCGCCTCCTATCTTTGAGGGGATACAAGATAAGGAAGGAGAGTAGCGCCGTTTTCATTATTGCAGCGTTAGTTACAGAGTAAACTGCCGGATCGATGTACAGCGGGGAAGGTACCCTACCTTCTATCCAATCCAAGGGACTGGCTGGAGGAGGGCCCGAGGGTCTGGAAACGGTGAACCAAGAGAGGCCGTTTAGCACCTCCGTTATCCACTTAGTCACGCCCAATTTGATTGCGAGAGGCATTGATAGCAGCGCGAAAGCGATGAGGGCAGCTAGCGCTGGGAGCGCTACTGACGCTAAAGGCGACTTACCTTTCTTTAAGAGCAAGTACGCTATGGGTAAAGCGTAGAAGGCGGCCGTGTACTTAGAGCTGACCGCTAGGGCAAAGGCGATTATCGCTAATTCTACTTTGAAGGGCAGTAGCGCTAATGAGATCATGCTAAATACAGCTGAGTAAATATCTAACATAGCAACCATGCTCATGGTCCTAAAGGCCACGTCGTGGTAGATCAAGAGGGCTATTGCAACCCATAGCCAGAGGCTCCTAGTAGCCAAGTAACTCCCCAGTAATACAGAGAATAGGGCTATCGAGGCCAAGGCGATTCCGGGGACTCTCCACATCCATGGTACGTCTTCCTTAAGCATTGCAGAGGCTATGAAATACTTCCCCAGAGGGGGATGTTCCAAGTTCAAGTACCTCAATATCCCCTTTTGTTCTGGGTACTTCCATCCCGGCTGGACTATAGTTAAGTTCAACTCGTCTCTCTTTTTCATTATTTCCTTTAATTCGTCCTTTGGAATGGAAACGTATATCGCGTTCTCGACCTTTTGGTAGTGGTACAGAACGTCTACGGAGTAGTTACCGGCGTAGTTCAATAAGAAGTAAGATAAATTGAGGGCGCTATTGAACTGCAAGGTCGCGTTACAACCGCTTACGCAAGGCGGATAGAGGTTGAATACCTCCCTTAGGATGTTCCTAGCCGCACTAGTATACCACACTTCGTCGCCAATGTATTCGTGTGATACTGGCTCCATTTGAGCAAATTGATACTCTTCGTAGAAGAAGTTGAGGGTAAGCGCGAGGGAAATTAAGACGACAAATAAAAGCTTTGCTTTTTCCAAGCGTTCGCTCATAATTCCTCTTCCTCTTCCTCGAGCTCATCGAGGGTAATCAATTCCTCCTCTTCCTCGACCATAACCTCGAATTCGTCCATTTCCTCACGGAAGTATTCCATAGGTACCCTCCCACATAACTCGAGTGCCGCGAAAGGGGAAATAAGGCTTTTTATTTCATTAAAGTTATATAGTCATTTCTTCGTTCGACCTCGTAGGTGCGAGCAGTTGGCTAAGAAGAGAAGGAGGGCAGGAGACAGCGGACTCGTCACTGCCATGGGTCTGATGAGATTTTACGAAGAGATAGAATCTAAGATCAAGGTACCACCGGAAGCGGTAGTGGGGGCGGCCTTCGGTATCTCAGTTCTAGCGTTGATACTGAGAATAGTATTGGGTTGAAGAGGGCAAACCGTGAAATATCGCTCTACCTCCCAGCTACGGAGAAAACGGGATGCTAGAGGCGGCGATACCCTTAATTCCCCAACTCCTTTGGGCGACGAACTTCGTTATCTCTAAGATCGTGGTGAGTAGTGGTCTTCACCCATTAGCGCTCACAGCTATCAGATGGACCATAGCGACTTTCTTGATGTACCTTTACGCTCGATTGGTAGGGATGAGAATTAGCCTAGATAGGTCGCTATCGTTCCTAGCGCTAACTGGGATAACGGGGTTCAGCGCGCTAATATACCTAGGTCTCATGTTCTCGAAGGCGTCAATAGTGGGCCTTACAATGGCCTTTATCCCTATAGCCACTTCAATTCTCGCTGCCATATTCCTAAAAGAAAGAATTTCGAAGCTCGTTGCCGCGTCAGTGGTTCTAGGCAGTCTGGGCGGGATCCTCTTGAGCGCCGGTAACTTGAACGGTCTCTCTTGGCTAGGAGTGCTCTTCGGGGTGTTGGCCTCAATAGACTGGGGCATCTATACAGTATGGTCCAAGAAAGCCATGGTCGAGTTATCCCCCATGGAGCTATTAGTGAGCATATCTATCTTAGCTCAGCCAGTGAATTGGATATTGGCCCTTCCGTTCCTAAGCATTGAGCCGCTCTTGAAGGAAGAGGTATTACTTGGAACGCTCTACGTCTCGCTAGTGCCAGGCTTCGTTGCCTACTTCCTATGGCTTTACTCCGTAAAGCTCATCGGTGCATCGAGAGCGGGGGTTTACATAAACGCTTTACCGTTATTCACGTTAATAATTTCAGTCCTCACCTTAGGTGAGAGGCTAGACGCTTTCGAGGTAGCGGGAAGCGCCTTGATAATAGCGGCTCTGACGTTAGTTACTGTTGATTATCTGAATAGAACTTACCGCGCAAGTAGGCAATGAGCAAGGCCTCTAATGCGGCGGCGAGAGCCGTTTCGGTGGAAAGAGTTCTCCCCGGAGCTACATCGATTACGAAGTCAGCCAACTTATATATTCCCATAGGGACGCCCTTCCTAGAGCCTAGGAACGCCTTAACTCTCTTGGCCTTCCTCAAGGCCTTAGCCAACTCCTCTTCCACTTCCTCGAAGCTCTTGCCCTCCGGTTCGAACACAACCATTAATTCCTTCTTAGATTTCGAGAGGGCCAAGTGATATACATCGAATACCTTGAGCTTGGTAGATAGCGCCTTACCTTCTACCTTCTCCTCTTGCTTCCTCCTCGCTTCCATGCCGTCTCGAACTGACTCTATGAATTGGGCCAATTGAAGGGCGTCCGTTTCCTCAATTAGGCCTATGTAGTACTCCCCTACCCCGTAACTTTGGAGGATTCTCCCTATCCTCTTGCCCAGTTCTTCAATAGACTTTGGGGGACCTAAGTAAGGCTCTTGTATTACAGATAGTCTCGACAAGAACCTCGCTGTGTCCTCCTTCCCTAATTTCTTCTTCAATCCAGCGTAAGAGGGGTCCACCACAGCTAAGTATGCCTCCTCCCCAATTATCTCGACCATTAGAACTGCCTCTGGATTCGTTAGGTCTACCTTACTCCCATTGGCTTCCCTTAGTATCAAAGCTCCTAGCTCGGCGTTAACTTCTATTGATGTAAACGGATGGGAACCCCTCCTGATCGTTCTGACGGCGAACCTCTTACCCTCTAATTTCCTTGCGAGCCTCTTGGCTGCTTCCTTGAGTTCCTTTAAGTCCGCTCTGACGCACTCTTCTGCTATCATGAACCTAATTACCTCGGGCATCCCGTTGAGCCTCTCAATGACCTCTTCCAAGTTCTTACAGTTCTTCATGAGCACGAGTCCCTTGAAGCCCATTGGAGCTGCAACGATTTCGCAGTCCACGTCTAAGGAATTAGCTACGTACCTTTCCATACCTAACTCCGTCTTAACTAAAATCACTGAGCACTCCGACAACTCGCCACTCCAAGCTCTTCTCGATGCAAAAATTTAAGTAATGACTAGCGAGCCCCTCGGGGTCTCAATTGAAGAATGCGTTGGCAATGACTGTAGTCGCATTACTGATATCTATAGTACCGGTTCTCAGTCTTCTGAACTTTAATTTCAGTACTGATGCAGCGAACGTTGCTTGCAGAGCTGGGTGCGCGTGCGGTTTTAAGTTCGCTCATCTCTACTTAATACTGGTCCCCTTCAAGTTCCTCTGTCCTTACTTACCACCTTGGTTCTTCACTGTCTTCTTAGCTTGGATCCACGGTTTAGCTGTTGCCGTTACAGCCTTGATTCTCTATAAGGCTGGAGAAGAAGTGAAGAGCGGATACGGTATTCCAATTGCCCTCACCTTCTTACTGTATCCGGGAACTTGGGGAGCCCTCTCCTTTGATTTCCATCCCGATAACATCGGACTCGTCTTTATGGCCTTAGCTTACTACCTTGTGCTTATTAAAGAGAGACCGCTCTCAGGTTACGCTGTATCGTCGCTCGCTATATTGAGTAAGGAGAGTTACGCCTTTCCTATATTAGGATTAGCTCTCTATAGGGTGGTGAGCTCGAAGGGCAGAGACAAGGTAAGCTTGTTAGCGTTAATAGCTTTCGTTGCTATCGGATACCTAGCTGTATTCGAGCTGCTCCCGAGGCTCGGAGGCGCCAAGGGAGGTTTGCTGACATTTAGGTGGGGTCCACTAACGTTCGATAACTTCGTTGAGAAATTGATTACGTTGCCACTTCACGAAAAGAAGTTCTTGATGTTGATACTAATACCTATTGTTAACCCTCTCGCTGCAATAGCCTCAATAAGCTTTAAGTCATTGTTATTCTTACCAGATTACTTTAACTTATTCATGACTCTTTATCGCTATGACGTAAAGTTCGACTTCGGATTTCACTACCACGCAATTATAGCCCTCGAGTTCGCAGTAATGATCTTACTGGCAGTAAGAGAGGGTCTTTTCGATAAACTGAGCGTTCTCAAGAAGAACTTAGGGGTTATGCTGTTACTCAACATCTTTCTCAACCCAATTACGCCCCTCCCGTACTACTCCTACGTCTATGATTCGTTAACGCACCAATTAAGGTTCCAGAGCCTCATTTACCCGTTCGTTAAGTACGTGACGTACAGGCCGTTATACACTGGATGGTGGGAATGCTTCCCTAACCAGATACACATGTTGGAGTTATTCGCATCGGAAGCGAATCCGAACGTGCCAGTAGTGGTATCGTTCAACGTCGCTCCGCTCTTGAGTCCAGCCTATAAAGTGGGTTGGCTGGGAAGTCCAGCAACTGATTGGCGTACGTACTTCAGATTGCTTCCAGCGGGGCCGATCTATTGGAACGCCGTATTGTATCCGGATTCGTTGCGAACCCTTACCGGAGGACTGCTTCACTTAATTATATATTACGGAGACTATTGGGGTCCTACAACTAGGTTTTACCTAATTCAAGCTAACGGCCTCAAGCAATCTTTCGATATACCATACTTCCTATTAAAGAAAATTGCTATAGATTTCAATTACGTCAAGGGAGCCGGTTTCTATGCCCTCGTGAACGCTACTAAGCTAAGGGAACTTGCTAAGAATTTAAGTATAAACGAACTTCCATGGGGAGTTAAGGGACCGAACGGAATTAGGGCTCCAGCCTTCGGAGACGGGTATCCTATAGGAACGTATAGAGGATATCTATATGTAGATCACAACGGTACCTATGAGTTTTACTTAAATGGTGTTGAATACGTGGAAGTCGATGGAGTTACGCTAAAGCCTACCGCGTTCGAGCTAGTTTTAATCAAGGACGGAATGTTCGCCGTTTACGCAGGCAAGGTGTACCTTACTAGGGGTTGGCACGAAATAGAGTGGAAGACTTACTCTCCGCTCTTCGGCGTTTATTGGAAGGGACCTTACAGTTGCGCCCCTAGGCCCTTATCGGTCTTGAGGTTGGCTCAAGAGCTAACGCCCGAACTCCTAAGTTTCACTACCTAAAATTTTACCTCCCCTCTGAAGAACCAGACGGGTAGCGCAATTGAAGCCACAACACTTGACTGCTAAGCCCGGAGAAGTGGCCGAGAAAGTGTTAGCAGTAGGCGATCCGGCTAGGGCCAAAATGGTAGCGGAAAAGTACTTAGAGGAAGCTAAATTAGTGAGTTCTAACAGAGAGCTCCTAGTGTACACCGGCAAGTATAACGGAGAGGAAGTGAGCGTCGCAGTTCACGGAATAGGTGGACCGAGCGCTGCAATAGTTTTCGAAGAGCTTCGAATGTTGGGCGCGAAGCTAATAGTTAGGCTCGGAACGGCCGGTAGCTTGAGGAAGGAGATAGGAGTTCCCGAACCAATAGTAGTTACCGGTGCCTCCTACTACGAAGGCGGAGTACTCGGCGTTTACTCCCCTAACACTTGCCTCTCTACGTCACCCGACCCGATCCTAACTTCCCATATCGCCAAGACTTTCAGCCAAAGGAACGTGAACTACCATCTAGGCCCCGTAATTAGCAACGACGCTTTCTACGCTGAAAGCGAAAACTTCGCTGAGTATTGGGCTAAGAGGGGAATGGTTGCAGTGGAAATGGAGTGCGCCACTTTGTTCGCATTGGGATGGATGAGGGGCTTCAAGACGGGGGCGGTAGTAGTAACGGCCGATAGCCTGGTAGACCCTTCGAAGAAGGACTTACTTCACCACGAACAACTGGCGCCAGTCATGGAAAAGGTCACCGAAGCCTTGTTAGATGCGATTTCAACCTTTAGTTTATGAGACACCCTTCCGCCTCCGCTTCCCCCAACAGTTCCAATACTTCCTCATCGCTCAAATCGTACCAGTTCTCGTACGCATCAGCCACGGCGAACGGGTAATAGGTCCTCAGGTTTAGAATTACCACTAAATCGGCCACTTGGGCCACTGCTTCCGCACCACTCGCACTGGAAGTAGGTGCACAAGCCCATACTTCCTCTGCACCGAGCTTCTTCAGTGACCTCACGGCAACTCTCATGGTGTAACCGGCTGCTATTCCATCATCAATTGCGCAGACTTTCAGCCCAGTTAAATCTGGGTAAGGTCTCCCCTTTCTAAATAACTTCTCCCTTTCCCTTACTCTCTCCAGCGCCGCCTCTATTTGCCTCTTCACCACCTCTTCTGGGAGACCTACGTCCGCCACTTCGAAATCCAAGGAACTAACTGCTCCGAAGCCTGCCTCCGTAGTCCAAGGATATAATACCTTCTTTACGATTATTAGATCCATCTTAGATCTTAGCGTTTTGCATGCTTCCAAAGCCACCGGAACTCCGCCAGCCGGTATTGCGAAGATAAGGTCGGGTACTAGGTCTAATTTCTTCAAGAACGTTCCTAGCTTCCTACCCGCGTCCCTTCTATCTTTGAAAACGGGAGCCAGGTCCACGAGGTTTTCATCAAATACGATTCTACCCATAACTACGACCTAAGTTTACGAGTTAAATTATGGGATAAAAGAAGGGGTTCTAGGCCTTTGGAAGGTAACCTAGCTCCTCGAAGTAGCTCTTGGAAACTTCGGTGAGTTCGTCCTTCTTCTCTACCATTAAGTTGTAGAACTTCTCTAACGCAATGTACGCTCTAGAACTCACCTTGCTCTTGAACCAAGATATGTCCTTTGCATTGCCTACGTAATCCGAGAAGTCGAAGTCCCAATATTCGTCTTTAGTCCTGTTGAATATTAAGTACTCGAGCTCCAAAAGGAGCGTTCCCCTCGGGAGGACGTAATCGCCGAAGTCGTCTAACATTTGTATTATTTGCTTCCTAATTTTGCTTAAGTTCCTTATTCCAGCTAACTTATCCGGACTGGGCCTTATCTTAACTACTTGAAGTATTCCTAGGTAAGTGAGTATTAAGCTGAGGTCGCTTATAGGTTCGTACCAAGGCCTTCCCTCGACGCCCTCTATAGCAGGGGTTCTGTTAAGGACCTGACGCGCCAAGAGCAAATTGTACGGATTGGCCCTCCTGAATTTCTCCATTAGCGCGACTTCGCTTAGGCTTGCCGCTCTGGTAACGGCGATCATAGTATGCCTCGCTGGGGTTGGGAGCATTAAGCCGGCATAGAAGCTGAAGAGCAGTGCCGCTTCGGGGGAGTCCTTTAGCGCTTCGTAAACGCTTTGGGAAACGTAGGTTCTCCTCACAGCTATCTCGTTGAGCCTGTTCGGTATTTCGTCTAACTCTATTATTTCTAGAACGTGGAAGCTCTGAGGTAACCTCAAGTAGTAAAGCAAGTCTGTTATACCGAAGTTCTTTAGGGTAGCGTACCTCTCGCCCAGCTTATCCACGTGAGTAATTCCGCCCACGAGCTCGCTTAACGGGATCGGTTCCTCGTTTGGAGATGGGGCGCCGGCTATTAGGTCCAAGTAGAACTGTAAGAAACCCTTAACGTTACTGAGCTTCCCTTGGGCAGCTGCTATTACTTCCTTGAACCTCTTCGGAGTCCATAGTTTTGGACTCAGCGACACGCTTAACACGTCACTTTTCACCCGTTAGTAGAAAATGGCCAGAAACTATATATTGTTATAGGGAGGAAAAACCATTAATTTTCAAATAGCTATATAGTAATTTCTGTGAAGGATGATGCGTATTGGACGGTAATACAACAGTTATAACTGTTTGTGCTTCCAACGAAAGGATGTTCATAGCAATGGCAATTTCCGTTTCGATAGCTACCGTTGTTGGAATATACGTCGGTACCTTGCTCTGCAAGAGGCTCAAGAACAAAGCGGGCTCGTGAAAACCATCAGCTTATAATTAACTAGATAGTATAGTTCTCACACGGTATCGAAGGGGGATTCTAATGAGCGTTTCGTCAGCTCTCCCAATTCCAAAGGAAGTCTTAGAAGACCTATCGAGAGACCCCATAGCGAAACAAGTATTAATAACGATCTTTAGGGCCGGGAGCGTCGCTCCTCAAGTAGGCCTCGAAAGCGGGGTTCGATACCCCCAGCTCGATAATATACCTAACTGGAAGCAAGTAATCGAGAAGCTGATAAAGTATAACCTCGTTGAAAGAGAAATAGCGGATAGACTAATACACTGTCCTAGATGCGGTTCGATCCACGTAGCCTCCAAGCTCCTCTGTCCTTGGTGTAAGAGCTTCAACATAGAGTTAACGTACATAATTCAACACACCCTCTGTGGGTACATAGATACTGAGACGAAGTTCAGGGATCCTAACACCGGTAACCTGGTTTGTCCGAAATGCAGGAGGCCTTTGAGGAAGGAGGGTTTGGACTACGTAGTTATTGGTAAAGTGTTCGAATGCATGGAATGTAGAAGGAAAACCAATAAGCCATTAATAGTGTTCCAGTGCAAGAACTGTAATCACCAATTCGATTACTTAAACGCATCCTACGAACCAGTTTACGAGTACACTCTGACGCCCTTAGGATCCAAGCTAGTAACTTCTGGAGCGTTACTGAAGGACGAAATAATAGAGGCCCTCAAGGACCTAGGGTTAGTAGTGGAGTCTCCGGGTAAGGAAAGGGGCAGAAGCGGAATAGAGCACAGCTTCGATATCATCGCTAGAACGAACACCGGTAGAGTGCTCGCGATAGACTTCGTTGACGAGAACGACCCTTCGGCTGCGTTAACTTCGAGGATGCCTAAGGTCCTAGACACGGGGATAGATAGGTACGTTATAATACTACCATCGGGAGCTCTGGAAGCATCGATGTTCGTTCAAATGAAGAACGTAATAGTCTTAGATCTATCTGAACCGTATATTATTGACAGAATAGTATCCATTGCTCGAGAACTGCTGAGAGGTGAGGTGAAGACCGTCGAAGTCGAAGCACCCCCCGCCGAAGAGGGTGGAGAAGAGCTCTTCTTCGGAGAAGGCGCCGAAGTATCGCCAGAGAAGGAGGAACTACTGGTATCCGGTCCCGGTCCAGAAGAGGGATTGAATATAGGAGTTCCGGAAGAAGAGGAACTCAAGGAACTGGTCAACCAAGCTCAAAGGAAGGAGAGGAAGGAAAAAGAGAAGAAAGAAGAGGAGTTATTGGGCGCGGAAGAGTTCTTCGGGGGATGAACGGCTTTTAGCGGCTGACCGAGGAAGGAATGAAGTTTTCACGGACCGGGAGACCCCTCTAACGAGGGCCTCGCGAAGTGTTCGCAATAGGAGCCATACCTTACGATTCAAAAGAGAAAGTTAGGAGAAGGATATTGAAAGCGACTGCTCTAGGGGCCGATCTAGTTGAGTTCCGGTTAGATTACTGGAACGGACCAATGCCCGACTTTTCAGAAGAAGCAGAGCTAGCCAGGAGGTACGGAATGGACGTAATAGTTACTGTGAGAGATCCTAGCGAGGGAGGAGTTAGAAAAATCGAATGGAAGAAGGAGGCGTACGAGCTAGCGAACGAACTCGGTTGTTGGTGCGATGTCGAAGCTAAGTTATATCCCGAACCCCCCTGCGAGAACAGTATCGCTTCAATTCATTTTTTCAACGAACCTACTGAAAGCGATTACGAATTAATAGAGAAATTGTCTCTTTCAAGGATCAATTTCTCCGTTTTTAAAGTAGCTGCGAAGGTGTCTACTATTGACGAATTGCTGAAGCTGGTGAGGTCAATAAGGCATCCAAGGAAGGCTTTCATGCCTATGGGGAAGGGGACGGAGAAACTGAGACTAATTACGCCCCTCTTGGGCTCCTATTTCTCTTACGGATCAGTAGAGGAGAGTACTGCGCCGGGCCAAGTACCGCTAGAGTTAATAGTAAAAGCTGTAACGCTTTCGCGGAGCGCCGATGAGCTATACTCCCCAGAGCGACAAGAATGAGCGAAATTCCTTTAGGTGAGGTTTCAGATCCCTACGAATCCGTCCGGTAGCTCGGTCGTTATTACGTTCTTCAAGTCCTCGCTAATTCTCTTGGCCTCTTCCAACATGTCAAAGACTTCTACGATTCTTCCCTCATTTATTAGGCTTTCCACCTTCTCCTTTATCTCAGCTATCTCCTTTAATCTGCTTAACAGTTCCTCGCAGTTGTCCTTCAGTAGGACGTATAAGACCATTTCGGTTAAGTTCGGTAACTTTATACCCAGATCGTCCTCATATTTCTTTAAGTCCTTCAACAAGAGAGCTAAGGCGAACACGCACTCCATTATTTCCAGCGCCTTTTCACATCCAAATTTCTCTACTAATGCAACAGAGGTAGGTATTTGAGCCGGTAGCAAATCGCTCGGACTGAGTTCCATTAGGTCTATCAATAGGTTGGAGACCTTCTTTATACACAAGCTGTTCTTAGATACTGAGTCGAGCCATTTCTCGAAGTTATCGCAACCGTCCTTTAACGCTTCCACGATGTCCTCCATGCTCATCAAATCTTTCAAGATTTTCTTCACTACATCCAAATGTTTCAATAAGCATGGTAAGGCGTAAAGGAGCTTCGGACCAAGGTTCCTAAGCGTTAGGAAATCGTCGATGGGTACGTCGTTCCCAAGCTCGGTAATTATTTCCCACAAGGCTTTCTCTAAGGCCTTACAAAGTATCTTCGCCCTTTCTTCGCACTTACTCTCCTCAACTATCGACTTCAGTATATTGATTACCTTAGGAGTTCCTATAGTTACCAGTTCACCGCTCTCTAGAATAACTGCAACTTCCGTGACCGTTGGGGAGTAGTCTAGCTTTATTGGAATAGACTTGAAATATTCCCTCGCAACTATCTTCCCATCAACTGAGAAAAACGTTAGGGACTTATCGACGTTATCGGCGACGGCGAACTCGTCTCCCTTAGGGCTCCACTTTAGATCGTTAACTCCTCCTAGGGTAGCTATTTCTTCCAAGTTCAATCTCTCATAGTTAACTACCTTGAATACCTTCCCGTTATTGGTGCCTACCACCAAGTAGGGGCCCCACGAAAGCCCGAATATAGGGGAACCGAGTTCCGTTGACCACGTTATCCTGCCCTCATCTATAACTAATAGCCTACCCTCCATTGTTCCGGCTACAATTATTCCCTTCTTAGCTGCCACGGCAGTTACGTTCAGGCCCACTTGTATAGTTTCCATTTCAATGCTTCTATTTAATGGAAGTATTGATACCCAGCCGTTGCCGGCAGCTATTACTTTACCATCGCTGTAGGTCAAGGCGTTAACGTCAGATTGAACCTCGAATTCCTTCTTTACCTTTAGTACGTTATTGAATATAATTACCCTCGAGCTCGATCCGACTACTAAGTCGTCATTAATCCAGAGTAAGTTGTAAGCTGGCACGTCTACCGTCTTCTCTACTTTCCCTTTCTTCGGTTCAACTAAATAGAAACCCTTAACGCCTAATGCGACTGCTATGTAAGTGTTTCCCCAAGCTATGTCGGTAGGAGGTGTTAGAAGCCTCACTTGCAACCTCGTTCGTGGGACTTCCATGACTCATCTTCTCGTTACTTCCGATCTGGAGCGATCGATAATAGCTTTACGTGCCTAAATTCTGAGTTTGTTCGAATGCATATCTAAACCGAGGTCCTTGGGAGATAGACCTAGAGCCAAGCCCACTAGTTGATGCAAATGAACTACGGGTTTCCCCCTCACGCTAGTATCAATGTGATATTGGCAGAAGGGACACAGGGTTACTATTACGTCGCTATCTAAGGACCTGCGAACCACCTCATGAGCCATTCTCGTCGCATTAGGTTTGTCGTACGTAACTACAGGGAACCCGCAACAGAACTCTATTCTAGGACCTATTTCAACTCCAAGTTTCCTTAGGATCCTTTCCATTACTTCAAATACGTCCTTCCCTTTTGCCTTGAAGCCGAACTTAGCTTGACATCCCGGATAGAGGGCTACCTTTAAGTTAGCGAGCGGACGTAGGACGTGGTCTTCAGTTAACTTCTCGTCTAATATTTCTATGAAGTGAAGCACCTCCATTTTAACTAAGTCCATGTGCTTGCTCTCCATAACCTCCTTAGTCCTCTCATACAAGTCCTTGTTCCGAAACGCCTCCTCGTTCCACTTTATCAATTGATTGAAACATATACCGCAGGCTGTAAAAACCTTCTCGCAACCTTGCTCCTTAGCTAGGTAGAGGTTCGAGTTAGCTAATACTGCTGCTCCCAATGGAGATAGGTCCGCTACCATACCGGCTCCGCAACAGCCCCATCCGTCAATTTCCTTATAGCTGATGCCGAGCTTCCTAGATACTGCTTCAACCGCCTTCTCCATGTCCCTTCCGATACCTTTAGCGCTGCAACCCGGATAGTAACAAAGCATTCTAGGGCCCGCGTATCTATTTCGAGCGAGCCCTTTTCAAAGGATGTAGTCGAAGGGCCTCTAAGCACCCTTAATTTGAGTTCGTGAAACATGCTTTAAGGAAAGAGGCCTTCGTGAGTTGGGATTGAACGTTGATTTACGTAACGCCCACGCAGATGAAGATAGTTGAGCTGATAGTTGAGAAAGGTATAATGGATATTGATGAGATAGCCAAGGAATTGGGTAAGAAGAGAGAGGACTTAATGAGGGAACTAGCGGAGCTACAAAGAGTTGAATTAGTTGAAGTTGTAACTAGGACCAAGAAGCTAGCCAAGCTTAACGATAAGGGAGTTATCTACTTGAAGAGACCTCTTCCCGAGGAGGTCGTTCTAGAACTTTTAGAGAAGGGGGACGTTCCAATAAGTCAGCTCAAAGACAAGCTGGAAAAAGACGAGATATCAGCTGCTTTAGGTAAGCTAAAGGCGTTCAAAGTTGTAAAGATGGAAAAGGGCGTTTTAAGGAAAGCTGGCGATGATAAGGAGCTTCGGGAGTATATAAAGAGATTGAAGGAGTGCATTTCGAAGTACAGATTTCCATCTGAACCAGACGACTGCTTCAAGCTATTGAAGGAAAGGGGATTCGTCGAAACTGAGCAGAGGAAGATAATTGAAATTAAGCCTACCAATAAGTTGATCGAACTTTGGAACCAAGGCAAATTGGTTGAGAAGGAAGTTGTTACCAAGCTAACTAGCGAAATGATAACTTCTGGTAAGTGGAAGGAGATAACGTTAAAGAAGTTTGACTTAACTATAGAAATGCCTTCCGCAAGGGGAGGCAAGAGGCACCCGCTAACGGAGCTTTACGACCACGTAAGGGAAGTGTTAATCTCAATGGGTTTCGAAGAAGCTTCGGGGAACTTCGTTGAGCACGCGTTATGGAACTTCGACGTCCTCCTAGTCCCCCAGTACCACCCGGCCCGCTACGAAACGGACGTCTTCTACGTAGAAAACGCCGAACTTCCTCGACCCCCAGAGGACGTTATAGAAAGAGCCAAGGCCGTTCATGAAAGGCTATATAGATACAAGTGGGAGGCCCGTGAAGCCCTTAGATTGCTCTTGAGAACCCATACCACGGCCGTCTCCGCTCATCAAATGTATGAGAGGGGCGATGGAGAGTACAAGGTATTTTCGTTAGATAGGGTATTCAGGTCCGAGACGCTCGATCAGACTCACTCAATGGAATTCCACCAGCTGGAAGGAATAGTCGTCGGGAGGAACGTGAAGTTCAACCACTTACTTGGTTTCTTCAAGGAGTTCAGTAAGAAAATGGGTCTCGGAGAAGTGAAGTTCAAGCCAGCTTACTTCCCCTTTACTGAACCTTCAGTTGAAGGGTTCATTAGACATCCCAAGTTAGGTTGGATAGAAGTGTTCCCTGGAGGTATGTTTAGACCGGAGCTATTGGAGGTAGTCGGATTGTCCAAGGACTACAAGGTTATTGCATGGGGAATTGGAATAGATAGGATAGCAATGATGCTACTGGACTTGGACGACATAAGGGATCTGTATACCAACGACCTAGTTACTATAAGGTCCCTTAAACAACCCTTGAAGGTGATCTTAGGTGCCAGTAGTAAGGGTTGACGTCAACGACCTTAGTAGGATCGCTAAGACCGATTTGGACGCCGAGCGAGTTTCCCAAATCCTTCCCGTACTCAAGGGAGAAGTCGAAAAGGTGGAGGGAGACGAGATAGAATACGAGGCTTCACACGACAGGGCAGACTTGTTCTCCGCAGAAGGGTTGGGGAGGGCCATTGGAATATTCCTAGGAAGTAGAGGTAACCCCAAGTACAAGGTAGTTGATTCGGAATACGTCCTGGACTTGAGTAAGGCTCCGTCGTACAGACCTTACGCTATGTTGGCTATAGTTAGGAACTTAGAGCTAGATAACGAAGCAATTAGGCAAGTATTTCAACTTCAAGAGAAATTGGCTATAAGCTACGGCGTTCATAGAAAGCTCGTTTCCGTAGGACTTTACGATCTAAAGTACATTAAGGGTAAGGTAATACGCTACCAGACTCTCCCCCAAGGAAAGTACGTCCCCTTGGATTACGAGGTGGAAATGACGTTCGAGGAAGTTTTAGAGAAGACGGAGAAGGGAAGGACATACGGTCACTTAATAAAGAAAGGAGAGTATCCCGTATTAGCTGACGAAGAGAACGTTCTCTCGTTAGTTCCAATATTGAACGCTAACTATAATAAGGTAACTGAAAATACGAGGGACGTGTTGATTGACGTCACTGGTACTGAACCCTATCTGATGGCTAGGGTATTGGACGTAATGGTTACGTCCTTAATAGAGCGATCTAACGACCCGGTAATCGAAAGGGTTAAGGCCGTTAGGGGGAACGAAGTGCTCTTCGAGACGCCTGAACTGCCTATCAAGGAAATCGAGCTTACAATGAAGACCGTAAGGGAGTTCGTCGAAGTAAATATCGATTTAGAGAAAGCTAAGGACTTGCTGAACAAGATGGGGTTAGAAGCGAAGGTAGTTGAAGGAAAGGTAAAGGTCAGTGTACCTCCATATAGAATAGACGTTCACGGGGAGGTCGACTTGATCGAAGACTTGATTTCAGCCTATGGCTACAACGAGTTGGAAACCTTAAGGGACAGCGTAGTAGACTACGGAGAACTAACTCCCATGACCAAGCTGGTTAGGTTCGTCTCGGACAAACTCGTCTCGTTGGGCTTAGTTGAGGTGTTCAACTTCTCTTTAACGAGCTCCGAACTCCTAGAATTGTTAGGTGAGAACAACTTCGTGAAAATAGTCAATCCTAGGATGAAGAGTTACGACTCCGTCAGAACGAGCCTAGTTCCCTCGCTGCTCCTTACAGCACTAGAGAACCAGAAGTCCCACTCAAAGTTCAAGGCATTCGAGGTCGGGGACGTCCTAGTAAACGAAGGGTATACGAGAAGGGAGAAGAGATTGGGGATACTCCTTTACGGAGACTTCACTTTGACTGATGCGATATCGCACCTAAACGCGCTCTTCGAGGAACTAGGGCTTAAGGCGAAGTACGTTGAACGAGAAATTCCATACTTCATCCCCGAGAGGAGCGCAAAGGTCGTAATAGGAAATATAGAGGTAGGTTCGGTTGGAGAAGTGAACCCCCAGATCCTCGTCAGCTTAGGCGTGAAGGCACCGGTAACTATAGCCGAGATATCTCTAGATAAGATATTGGAATTATTTTAGACTGTCGTCTAAACACCGTTTAAGAAAATGTCTTAAGTTGTCCTCTAAAGAGCTCCGTGGGTGAACGTATCTCGTCAGTCGGAATTTCCGGTTGGGGCGCTTACGTACCTATTTATAGAATAAGAGGAGAGGAAATAGCTGAACATTGGGAAGGCGATCCTTCCGTTCCGTTAGGCCTAGGCGTGCCGGAGAAGTCTGTAGCGGGAATAGATGAGGACAACATTACTATGGCGTGGGAAGCGGCGAAGAACGCGCTAACTAGGTCTCAAATAGCTCCAAGCGAAATAGGCATGGTATTCATTGGTTCTGAATCGAAACCATATGCTGTAAAACCGTCTGCTGTTGTAATTGCAGAGGCGCTGGGAATAACCCCCCATACCATGGCAATAGACGCCGAATTCGCGTGTAGAGCTGGAAGCGAGGGCTTGAGGCACGCCTTTTCAATGGTTAACGAGGGAGCTATCGAAGCCGCTTTAATAATTGGGAGCGATACTGCCCAAGGAGCTCCAGGAGACGTCTTGGAATACACAGCTGCTTCCGGTGCGGCTGCATTCGTTGTTTCTAAAAAGAACGTAGTTGCGAAGCTACTGGACGCGGTCACGTACGTTACAGATACGCCCGATTTCTGGAGGAGGGAGCTTTCTCCATACCCTAGACATGGCGAAGGGTTCACCGGGGAACCGGCTTACTTCCATCACTTAACCTCCGCTATAAGGGAGTTAATGGAGAGGAACGGCTTGAGTCCCAATGACGTGACCTACTTCGTTCCGCACCAACCAAACGCGAGGTTTCCTCTGAAGTTAGCGTCCAAATTAGGCTTCCCAAAAGAGAAGGTCCTCCCAGCGCTAACCACTGCGAAGATAGGTAATACGTACAACGCTTCTGCCTTCATAGGAATGACTAGGATACTAGATATGGCCAAGCCCGGAGAGATCGTTCTCATGGCACCCTTCGGCTCAGGAGCCGGTGCCGATGCGTACTTATTCGAAATTACTGATAGGGTAGAAGAGGTTTCCGGGCTAGCGCCTCCAACTGATTCATATATAGAAAGAAAGGTCTACATAGGATACGGTAGGTACTTGAAGTTCAGGAATAAGATAAAGAGGTTGATATGATGTACGTATGCGACGTCGCAGTTAGACCAATAGGCAGAGAATATTCGAAGAGCACACTGGACATGGCCCTCGAAGTTTCGTCGAAAGTAATTGACTCTTGCGGCGAGCCAGAAGCAATAGTTTTCTCGACCTACGCGTCTACGTTCCAGGAGAAGTTCGGGAATATAGCATTCGCTCTGGCGGAAGCTCTAGGTTTGGATGCGGAAACGTACGAAGTTAGGGCCGGTGATGGTAGCGGTGGCGCGGCCATTGCGGTAGGCACCAAGCTAGTAAAGGCTGGATTCAAGAAAGTGCTCGTAGTTGGCGCCGATAAGACTAACGACTTCCACTCGAAGCACGCCGTGTCCCATCTAAGGACCCTAATTCAACCCTACGAGACCATTTACGGCTTGACTTACTCCGCCGTTCACGCTTTGGCTGCTAAACTTTACATGAAGAAGTACGGCGTCTCCCACGAGGACTTGCTGCAGTGGGCCGTCCTAATGCACGATCACGCCACCGAGGTCCCACACGCGCAATTGAAGTTTCAGATAAACTTGAAGAAGGCACTAAACGGTACTATCGTTTCGGAACCACTTAATTTGTTCGATTCGCATCCGTTTAGCGATGGAGCCGCTGCAGTAATGATAACGTCCGAAAGCGCTCCGGTGAAAATAGAGACTGCCTCGGCCACCCACGTCCTATCTGTCTCTAAGCGAGATCTAACCTTCATGTATTCCACTAAGAAGGCAATTGAAAGGCTTGGCGTAGACGTTGAGTCCATTGAAGGTTTCGAGGTCTACGACCCGTTCTCAATAGCTGGTATAATAGCCTTGGAGTCCTTGGGACTGGCCGAGAGGGGCGAGGGACTAAAGGTTCTAGACGAGATGCCGAACGCGATAAATCCCTCTGGCGGCTTGAAGGCCAGAGGTCACCCAATCGGTGCAACTGGAGTATATCAAGTAGCGGAGGGGTTCTTGGCCGTAACGGAGGGGTTAGGCAAATTAGGTAAAGTATCAACCTTCCTAACTCACGCAACGAATTTGTTTGGTGCTTCAACGTACTTAACTTTACTGAAGGAGGTGTGAAGGTATGGACGTGAGTCCCGCGAGATTATGGAGGGAAAAGGAGTTCGCCTACAAACTATCAGTCTTAAAATGTGAGAAATGTGGATGGACGTACGTTGGTAACCTAGAGAAGTGTCCTAAGTGCGGCTCCCCCCTAAGGAGGGTCCAAATGCCCAAGAAAGGGAAAGTGATCTCTTGGACCAAGCTAGTCCAAGTACCGGAGGAGCTAGAGGACTTCGCGCCGATATATTTGGCCCTAATAGAATTGGAAGACGGTAGTACTGTAGTGAGTCGCTTAGTTGACGTTATCGGCGAACCCACCGATGGCATGGAGGTTGAGGCCGTCTTGAGGAGGCTTAGGGTGGATGGGGTTTCGGGGTTAATTGAATACGGCTTGGTCTTTAGACCAGTCTTGAATAGATAGGACCTTTTTGAGCACTTCCCAAGAGCTCGAAGCGTAAGAATAGTTAACCGCTTCCGGGACGTCTAGATCCGAATGATATATTTCGAAGAGCTTCTCCCAATCGGACGTTATTCCGACTGCCTTACTCAAGAAGTTCTCGTTACGAAACGGGAGTAACTCCCTCAAGTCCTCTAGATTCCTGGTAACAATAGGTTCGCTCAAACCTATCGAGTCGTACGCAACTATTACTTCCGATCTCTCTAGTACGTCTTTAAACTCGTTTTCGAGGTGTCGGAAACCGTAACCCCAGTATATGGGCCACTCGTCCGAGAGCTCATCGGGGGCTGAAAAGACAATGAGGTTCTTAGAGAGATCTATTTCCGTTATTCTCTCTAAGGTAATTGCGACCGCTGCCCCGTTGTCCACGGAGCCTCCTCCGAAGGAATCGTAGTGAATGAAGACTGTTCCAACCGGGTCCTCGAGGTTGCCGACGAGCACTTCCGTGAAGGGGTACTCCTTCCAAGTCACTTCTATCTCTCCGCCCGAACCCTCCCAAACTTTCCGAACGTCCTTACGCGAAACAGTTATTGAGGGAACCTTGGTGTACAGCGCAGTAGATATTGAGGGGCACTTAGAGTTGTAAAGGAACGCCGCTTCGCTAGGTATCTCGTCCCGTTTGAAGAGCTCGTATGTATCGAACGCTACCGGTTCGACCGAGCCGCTTTCGAATCCCGTCGGTTTGCAAGGAACCCTTTCATCGAATACCTCGCATTTCAGATACACTGGTAAGCGGACCTTGCCCGTTACTTCGTAGTACGAAACACCCCTCTTAGAGAGCTCTTCCTTGATGAACTCGGCCGTCTTTTCAATGTTCTCGTAAAGCCTGGGGCTGAGGTCGTAAAGTTTCCTCAAGTACTCAATGAACGAGAAGATCTCACCTGCTAGTTACCGGTTTCTTATTCCTTTATAAAGCTGTGAATGCGGGCTAGATTCTGAAAGGGTAACAGTGAGTTGAAAGCGATATACAGAGATGGCTGCCCGGTCTGCGGCGGAGCCATAAGCTCGGACAGACTAGCCAAGGGGTTACCTTGCGAGAGGTGTTTACCGGAGGAAGTGCCACGCGACAGGCTTAAGGAGATGAACTTAGGAGGTCCGCTAGGACAATATTTTAAAATTGAGAAAGAAGTCGAGGAAGCGGAAAGGGTTTTCCATGAAGTAACTAAGAGCGTGTTCTGGTCCGCCCAAAGGGCTTGGTTGATAAGGGCCCTTAGGGGGGAGAGTTTCTCCATAGTGGCACCAACGGGAATGGGTAAGAGCACTTTCGGCGCGCTAGTTTCAGTACTCTTTGCAAAGAAGTTCGGTAAGAGTTACGTGATATTGCCTACAACGCCCCTAGTTGAAATGATGTACAAGAAGGCTAAGCCCTTCGCCGACATCCTAGGCGTCGAGGTAGTTAAGATCCATTCTAAGATGAGCAAGGGGGAGAGGAAGGAAGCGCTCGAAAAGTTCGAGAAAGGGGAATTCGGAGTTCTAATAACCACTTCGCGATTTATGATAAATAAATTGGATGAGCTAACCAAGTTCAAGTTCTCATTAATATTTGTAGATGACGTTGACTCCGTTCTGAAGAGCAACAAGAACGTGGACAGAATACTCCAATTGCTGGGTTTGAATGAAGAAGATCTCAAAGAGCTCTGGAACATAGTCAATAAAGAAAAGAGAATAATGAGGTATTTGCTTAACACAAACGATCCGGAGAAGAGGCTCTCTTTCTTAGAAGAGCTCGAAGAGATCGAAGAGCGAGTTAAGGAATTGAGGATGAAGGTTAACGGTATACTGATCTTCAGTTCGGCTACGGGCAAGGTGAGAACCAACAGGATCGCCATGGTTAGGAAGCTCTTGAATTTCGAACCAGGAGGAACGAGCGAAGGCGTTAGGAACGTAATAGACAGCTATACCCGAGAGGGTTTCGTTAAGGTCGTTAAGGCACTGGGTAAGGGAGGTCTGGTCTTCGTTCCAGCCGACAAAGGCCTCTCCTTCGCTGAAGAGGTAGCTAGGAAGCTGAAAGAGAACGGGGTCTCGGCGGAGGTCGTTTCATCGGAGAGGGTAAACGTAATTGAAGCCTTTGAGAGGGGAGAGGTTAGCGTATTAGTGGGCGTCGCTACGCATTACGGCGTTCTCACCCGCGGAATTGACCTACCCCACGTGATTAGGTACGCCGTTTTCGTTGGCGTGCCGAGGCTTAAGTTCAAGTTGAAGATGGACGAGCCCGTTCCTAGAGCTATTGTTAACGTCTTGAGAATTGCAGTTGAGGTCGGCTTCGAGGAATACGCAAAGATATACAAGGAGTTAGCGAAGAGGTACAGGAGCTTGACCCAACAAGCGGTCGAAATGCTCAAAGAGAGATTGATGAATGGAATAGTCGAAACGGACTTAGAGAAGCTGTTCATGAAAGGGTTTGAAATAATTAGGAACCTAGCCTCTAAGCCAGAGTTCGTTGAGAGGGTCAGGCGAAGCGGGTTCTACGAGATAGTAGAGGAGGGCGGGGAGCTCTACTTGCTCGTACCTGACTCCGCGACTTACCTCCAAGCTTCCGGGAGGACCTCTAGGCTGTACGCGGGCGGAGTAACCAAGGGTTTGTCAGTAGTAATTGTGGATAGCGAGCATTTGTTCAATGGACTGAAGAAGAGGTTGAGGTGGGTAATTGAAAATTGGTACCCGTTCGAGCAACTCGATCTAGGGGAGTTGCTGAAAGAGATCGACGAGGACAGGAGAAAGGTCCTTAAAGTGCTTAGAGGTGAACTAAGTACCAACGAGATAAGGAACCTATTGAAAACCTCCCTCCTAATTGTCGAGTCTCCAAATAAAGCTAGAACTATTACCAACTTCTTTGGTAGGCCTTCAATTAGGACCGTCAAGGGAGTAAGGGTATACGAGATAGGGCTCGGCAACAGGATACTCTACGTGACGGCTTCGGGTGGTCACACGAACGACCTAGTCAGCGATAGCGATCCCCTTTGCATTATGGAAGGCGGAAACTGTTTGTACTATGGAATAGAAGAAAACGGAACCCAACACCTAACGAGCATCAAGAGGTGTATGGTCTGTGGAACTCAATTCTCTGAAGAGATAAATAGATGTGTTCGTTGTGGATCTAAGTACTTGAAGAACTCAAAGGAAGTCATAGAGGGCTTGAGACTCCTGGCCGAAGAAGTAGATGAGGTTCTAATAGGAACGGACCCTGATACCGAAGGTGAGAAAATAGGTTGGGACGTAGCGAACCTGGTTAATCCCTTTGCAAAGAAGGTTCTAAGGGTAGAGTTCCACGAGGTCACTAAGCGGGCCTTGTTGGAGGCTATAGACAATCCCAGACCCTTTAACTTCAACTTAGTCGGTTCCCAAATGCTCAGAAGGGCCGAAGACAGGCTCATAGGCTTCACTTTGAGTCCAAAGCTATGGTTCGATTTATGGCCTAGGTACACCAATACTCCAGTAGCTTGTAAGATATCGAGGAACTTGTCTGCCGGTAGGGTGCAAACGCCCGTCCTCGGATGGGTAATCAAGAGGTACGAGGAATACAAGAGGTCCAGGAAGAAGTTCTACATAGTGAGCTACGGGGAAGGATGGAGGGAAACCTTCCCCGAGGACTCCTTCGGATTGAAGCCTACGAGGAAAGACGTGGAAAGGAGCACGGTAGTAGTGAAATACATCGAAAGGTGGGAAGAGACCGTGCCTCCTAGGCCTCCTTTTACCACCGACAGTTTATTGGAGGAAGCTAACGAGGTCTTGAGGTTAAGCGCAGATCAGACGATGAAGCTGGCGCAAGACTTGTTCGAAATGGGTTTCATTACATACCATAGAACCGATTCGGTAAGGGTTTCGGACGTTGGAATTGCCTTGGCCAAGGAGTGGATAGCCCAAAACTTCGGCGAAGAGCTCTTCGTTCCAAGAAGATGGGGCCAAGGCGGAGCTCACGAAGCCATAAGGCCTACCAGGCCAATAGACGCAGATGAATTGAAGTTAATGATAGAAGAGGGTACAATTACAACTGCGAAGCCCTTGACGAACAAACACTTGCAGTTGTACGACCTTATATTTAGGAGGTTCATGGCCAGCCAAATGAGGGAGGCTAAGGTTAGGAAGCTTAAATTAGAAATAAGCCTCGAAGAGTTAGAAGCTATAATAACAAAGGATTTAGTTGAAGAGATTGTTGAAGCGGGGTGGACGTTAGTGTATCCTAGGATTAAGGTAGAGGTGCCTCCGCCGGAAGGCAGTTACAGCGTGAAGGAAGTAATAGTGAGGAGTTGGAACACGGTGCCGCTGTATTCTCAAGCCGACCTAATTAGGTTAATGAAAGAGAGAGGTCTCGGTAGGCCTAGTACGTATGCAAAAATAGTTAGCACGTTAATGGAGAGGAAGTACGTTATTGAAAGCCCGAAGCAGAGGAAGCTCATTCCGACCAAGAAGGGAATGAGCGTGTACTTTTACTTAACTGAGAACTATTCCGACTTGGTAAGCGAGGAGAGGACGAGGAAGCTGGAAGAGCTAATGGACGCAATATCGGAGGGTAAGGCCAGTTACGATAAGGTAGTGAGAAGCGTGATCGAAGAAGTTAAATGGATACCGATAAAAGGGAGTCCGTTAAGCAACTCTCTCTAATACTATATAGCACTTGCCCTCGTCTTTCTTCAATACCGGGTAAACTATGTAGCCTTCCTTGATGAACTTCTTTTGCGAAGGATCTCTTACAGGATAGGCCTTTAGACCGAGTCCCCTGGATATACCGGCTACAATGCCTACGTAGGGGGCGGCCGCCACTATATCCACTGGACACTTATTCAGAATGAACTTCAATGTACCTTTTTCTTCATCGTATTCCATTGGTATAAGCCCTATGTCTCCAACGGTTCCGTATTTACTTGTCTCCTTATGAAGTTCGATGTGGCACTTGCTGTTAAGCTCCATAATGGCTTTAAGGATATCGGCTTGCTCGCCCTCCTTTAGGAACCCCAAGTTCTTCGCCATCTTAGGTATAGCTTTACTCGAGGTACCCATGACTATTTTGGTTATGACTCCATAGGCGGTATCTCCCAGTATGTCCCTTAACTCCTTGGGCAATGCACTAAAAGTTATTTCCCTGAAATAGGTCTGATAGAAGTAGGCTATCCACTCGAGAACTTTACAATCTCCATTTCCTGCCATTCCGGCTTCCCTATTTCCACTTGGTCTACGCTTGAATTATATGTTAGAGCTTCTCAGAATAAAATCGTAAGTCCGAAGCTATTTCGGCTAGGAGCAATGAAACCCATTCACGCTCAAGGGTACTACTTCGTAACGCCTTTGGGGAGTTCTTGGCAAATAATTGAGGTGGTTAACTACTATTATTACGATGAGGAAGGCCTTCTAGCCTCGAAGCTACACAAACCGCGCGAATATAGGGAAGAAATACTAACTACATGGGAGAACATGCAAAGGGCCTTGGATAGCGAGGAAGTTAAGGTAAATGGGAAACCTACTAAGGTTACCGTCAGGAACGTTTCGATGGAGTTCGTCGGATTTAAGGAAGTTCCATATTTTACCTTTGTTCTAGAGTTCCACGGACCCATTGTGGAAGGAATCAACTGCTTCGAGAACTCCTTCGAGGAAGGCGTTGCTGAGTACGACTACGAGGCCTTCTGGCTCCTCCCTCCCGGCTACGAGTTCGTAGAAGCCGTTACTTCTTGCGAATACGATCTTCCAGATGAAGAGGGCAGGATACTCATGCTCTGGTGTAGGAAGGGAGACAAAGTAAAGGGATACGAGAGGATATGCTGGAGGAGCTCCAATAAGTAGTTAACCCCTTATTATTTCTCTTATCTTGACTGCAACCTTTAGCATCTCCTTGAGTAGTTCCGTATATTCAATGCAATACTTGATTCTCGACTTTATTGGCTCTTTAGTATTGTTGAATATTCCGTAAACTTTGAAGTCAACGTCCTTTACTTCCATTAACGCTCTCAAAGGCTCAACTAAAGCTTGAAGCTGGATGGCGCTAGGTATTGCTAATAGACCTTTTTCCATTAAATAGAACGAGATACTTTCGTACACGAACCTCTTATACCTGAGGAACTCCCTTCCCCTCTTCCTCAAGGAATAAGCCATTGCTGAACCGAACCTGAACCTTATGTCGTTCGTTCCAACGTTCTTCACGTTGTGGTCTATTATTTCCATCACCGTTTCCTCCGCTCTGGCTACTAGTTCCTTCACCTTGAAGGAGTGGACGCCTGAATCCATTGCATTCCACAAGTGCTCTAAGAATATGTCCGTTAGAGAAACCTCAATTGGTACCTTGAAGTCCGCTAAGACGCTTATCAAGTTCTCTGTATATACCCTCTTGTCATCATAGTACATCGTTGCTCTGAAGTACATCCTCTTGGGATCTACGTCCAGTCTAGATAGAAGTTCGTCTACTATTAACCTAAGTCTCTTCTCGTAATCGCTGACACTCATCGAATGCCTATCTCTTTCGTCCTTCATTAACCTAGGATACATTATCGCAACAGTTCTCTCGTCGAAATGTAGCAACTCTTTCATTAACTTTAGAGCTCCTTCGTATTTCGATACTAAGTTCTCCAATGTAAAGTATGGCGAGTGAACGTTAAAAGTAGCTATCTCCTTTCGCTTTTCCATGAAGTCCATCCAAGCCTTCACGACGTTCTCTTGAGTTACGTACTTTCCGAACGCAGAGCTCTTCTTGTAGGTTAAGACCCTTGGCGATATTTCCAGTACTTTAGCTGGGTAATTGTAGGGCACGTGGTCTGGTAATATGAAGTAAGTTCCAATTGAGATCTCCATAACGCTTCTTCCCTCCTTACAATGTAACCTAATAGGTAATGAATGGAATTACACTACCTCGACGCTTAACCCCATAGACTTCAAAGTTTCTACAATTTTCTTCCTCTGTTCTGCCTTCACGGACTTCTTCTCGACGTATGCTCTCTCGATAGGATCTCTACTTTTTTCCACCATCTGAACTAGCAAATCTTCGTTTATTGAGCCTATTACGTACTTTGGAGCAATATGGCCGATGGAATTAATTCCTTCAAAACACCTCTTTGCAGCTCTCTTATTGTAATGAGGTCCGCCTATCCATATTGCGGAAGGGAGGTCTTCCATTTCCTCGTAGTTTAAGACGGCCTTCGCGAGTATATCGTGATTCCTTGGATCGGTCCAGTCTTCTAACGATGAGCCAATCTCTATAAAGACAATGCCCTTATTTATGGTCGGACCGTGGTGAGTTGCCTCGTAAACCACTTCGTAGTCCTCGCGATAGTTGTACTTGCTCAACGCGTTCAAGAGCTTACATCCGATCTTTGGTAAAGCTATTGAAAGCGTTCTCGGTTGACCACCTAGTTTGGCTTCATCTGAGAAGTTCCCTGTGAAGTGGACCGTGAAGGCCTTGACCCTTTTCTCGCTCGAATGTCTTGACAATACTATGAAGTCGTCTCCTTCGACTTCGCTGAAATCGGAAAACGGAGCGTCTCTAGAGAGCGGATAAACTTCTATGCCTTCCTTCATTAGACGTTCTGCAACGCCCTTAGCGGCCGGGTCGTTGGGACTGTAAACTATCTTCAACAAGCTTCGTTCCCCGCCTTCCTTCAGTACGTTAAGTTAATCTAGTAGAAGCATCTGTCTTCTTTGAACTTATAGGTCCTTGTTTAATATCATCCAAACCCTAATTGAAGCTTCATTCAATAAAGGTAAAACGAAATGCTCTATCTATGGAATCTCATTCACCATCCCATGGTGAATTCTCATCTCCACCTCTTGTCCAAATTTAATTTTCCATTTACTTACAATTAATTCACTCATTTCCTCAACCCTAACCATTTACGAAAAGAAACAATGGTCTCCTTAAGTACCTTCAGTTTCTACTAGACTTCCCAATTGTTAATTCCATTTCAATCCAATCATTCAACGTCGTATTTTCAAAACCAAATGTAATTTACCACTCTAGAGCTTAGACCATCAGTACAAGCCCATTTCAAGATCGATCTTTACAATGAGAAGAAGCTTAGAGGGGTTAATAAGCGATCATGGGAACTCTGATGATCATGGGGATTTCTACTCCAGCCTACCTTATACAAGCATATTCATGCATATATTGGACAACTACTTGAGTTCAAGTTCGAAGAGGGAAGGTGTGAATGTGGAAAGACAGATGAAGGGAAAGGGTTAAAAGATGGGGAATTGGTTGTTTAAATAGGAGGGTAACGGTAGAGTCCCAATAGGGAGTGGAAAGACCCTGTAAATTCAAGGCTAACGAAAAAGTATATGCAGTCGTAGAGTCCCAATAGGGAGTGGAAAGGAGGTTGAGTTTTAAACTTGGGTGGAGTATTAAAGCGAGTAGAGTCCCAATAGGGAGTGGAAAGCTTGTTCAGCTTTACTCTACCATTGATAACGAGCCAAGCAAGTAGAGTCCCAATAGGGAGTGGAAAGTACATTTGTTCGGCTTGGGGCTGTAATCCTATATAATTTTGTAGAGTCCCAATAGGGAGTGGAAAGTCGGCCTCGAGCCCCCTCGGGGCTTTAAGAGTCCCGTTTTCCTTGTAGAGTCCCAATAGGGAGTGGAAAGCCTCATCAACCAAAGCTGATAAAATTGCAGTGTATACTAACGTAGAGTCCCAATAGGGAGTGGAAAGAAGGAAATTGTAAAGCCACCTTAATTCGTCAAGCGTAAGTTTCGGGTAGAGTCCCAATAGGGAGTGGAAAGGGTGATTCTAATTTCGGCCTCGGCAAAGGACGGTACCTAGTAGAGATCCAAGAGGGAGTGGAAAGATCGATGGCAACGGTCGTTTTCGAAGCAATGAATGGCAGAAGTAGAGATCCAATAGGGAATAGAAAGGAAACCGCATTTAACGTCAGCGTCGCGTTGCACATTATTCTGTAGAATCCCAATAGGGAATAGAAAGATCGAAGAGAAGGTGGCTGAGCTGAAAGCAAAGTACAACGTTAGTAGAGTCCCAATAGGGAATAGAAAGCCTGGTGTCATTGACTCTGTGTTTAATAAAGTTTTAACAAGTAGAATCCCAATAGGGAATAGAAAGCAGTACTAGTCTCTAATCATACCGTTCTCATAAATAGAACAGTAGGGATCCAAGATGGAATAGAAAAAAGGAGTTTCATAGTTACCAGCTCTCGTATCTCTCAACTCCTTGTCAAAATAATCCGTATGTAGAGAATACGTTACTACCTTACCTATTTCCTTGAAATCGAACAATGGGTCAGAAAGACATCGAACGTGAGCTAGATACTAGCCCTTTTTTACTTCGTTCCAATCCAGAGAGGTCGGTGGACCTCAATGGCTGCTCAGAAGGGCGACGTCGTAGTTCTAGACTACGTCTTGAAGCTAAAGGATACTGGAGAAGTAATAGACACCACCTTAGAGGAAGTAGCTAAGGAGAGCGGTATATATAAAGAAGGTACCAAGTACGAACCTTTCGTAGTAGTTCTCGGCGAGGGTAGGTTGATACAAGGAATTGAAGAAGCCGTCGAAGGCATGGAAAAGGGCCAAGAAAAGGAGGTGGAAATTCCTCCAGAGAAGGCTTTCGGACCTAGGGATCCAAGTAAGATAAGGAGGTATACTGTAAACGAATTCAGGAAAGCGGGAATAAGGAACGTATATCCGGGTATGGTCGTTGAAATAGGGAACAACGTAGGCGTTGTTAAGGCAGTAAGTGGCGGTAGAGTGATAGTTGACTTCAACCACCCCTACGCTGGTAAGACCTTAGTAGCTAAGATAATACTAAAGGACATAATAAAGGACGAGAAGGAGAAGATTAAAGCATTAGTAAAGAGAAGGATGAAGGACGCTGAAGTAGAAATAAGCGACGGTAAGGTAGTGATAAAGGTTCCAGAGAAGTACTTACTGGCTGAAGGTCTCCAATTAGCGAAGCTATCGATAGTCAATGACCTCTTTAGGTATACGAACGTTAAAGAGGTTGCGTTCATAGAGGAAATCAAGAAGAGGGAAGAGAAGGCTGAGACGCAAGAGTCTCAAGAGAGCTCCTCCTAATACTAAAATAAAAATTCAGAAATGACCTTGCGGTCTTATTTCAACGGGCGCGTCTAGTAGCTCACTTAACACTTTCTCCAATTCCTCCTTTGGGGCGGGCCACCTCTTCCCCTTCCTGTCAACCCTTATTACGTACTTCTGAGTGCCATCGGGAGTCCAGACTATGTTGACTCCTCTTACGTCCAAAGGTATTAGCAATTGGGCAGCCATTTCCCTTGGATCGGCTCCCTTAACTACTACCCTAACCTTTCTATTCAATTCCCTAGATAGGGCTTGACGTATCCTCCTAACTACGTCCTTGTCCCAATCGGGTAGTTTGAGTACTATTACTAATAGGTCGCCTAAGTCGTAGCTCTTAACGTACTCCGCGTCCTTCAGCTCCTTTATCCTTTCTTCCAAATCCAAAAGCTTCCTCATTATATCTACTTCGTATTCCTTCACTAAACCGCTACTAACTTTCCTCTGACAGCTCGGACAAAGAATACCGGTCTTGACGCATATAGTGTCTAATGGTATCTTCAACCTTGGCATCACCTCACTGTCTCCAGTCTTAAGGTATGATCCATCTAAGCCAAGCCCTTACGCGGATTAATTAACGGTTTCTTCAAACCAACCCGCTAGTAAACCCAATTAAGCAATTCCTTTCCAGACTACTGTGAAGGAACGGTCCCCCAATTCGTATTAACTAATTGACCGCTCGCGCATCTAGAGACGCTACCTTGAGCGAGTTACCTCGGAAGTTCCGTTAGCAAGGAGACGGAACTGAAATTCACCAATAGCCATTAAACTTCATTAAAGGTTACGAAGGGTGGAGGAACGGTTTGTCTGAAGACTTCGTTTTGAGAACTGAAGGGCTGAAGAAGTGGTACAAGATAGGGGGCATTTTCTCAGTAAAAGGTTACGTTAGAGCCGTGGACGGAGTGGACGTGACCATTAGGAAGGGCGAAGTTTACTGCGTAGTAGGGGAGAGTGGGTGCGGAAAGAGTACTTTAGCTAGGACGATAATGGGATTGGAGGAAATTACCAGCGGAGAGATCTACTTTAACGCATCCCCATCAACCGCTAAGCTACTCGAGAAGAAGGGAGAAAAGGTACACGGGACTATTGTTAAGTACAGTGAGCTTTCCGAGAAGGGCTTGAGAATACTGAAAAGGGACATGCAAATGGTTTTCCAAGACCCCTACGCCAGCCTAGATCCCAAGATGAAAATATGGGAAATCGTCGCAGAGCCCGTCTTGGTTCACAAACTGGCGAGCAAGAAGAAGGCGAGGGAAATAGCGGCTCAAGCGTTAGAGAAAGTTAAGCTCGGAGAGGAGTTCCTAGACAGATATCCACACGAGCTCTCAGGTGGTCAGAAACAGAGAGTAATGATAGCAAGGGCTCTCAGTATAAGCCCTAAATTCATCGTAGCGGACGAGCCAGTATCCATGCTCGATGTATCCATAAGGGCCGAGATAATACACCTACTCAAGGAAATAAGGGACAAGGAGAACGTAAGCTTAATGGTTATAACTCACGACTTGGCTACAACTCCTCACTTATGCGACAGAATTGGAGTAATGTATCTCGGTAAGATAGTGGAAGAGGGGCCTACGCGAGAAGTGATAGAGAACCCGCTTCACCCATATACCAAAGCCTTGATGGCAGCCGTTCTAGAGCCCAGTCCAGAGAACAGGAAGAGGAGAATAGAGGTCCCAATTAAGGGCGAAGTTGGGGTCCCTCCGGAAAGGGGTTGTCGCTTCCTCCCTAGATGCGTCCTAGTTGATCAGATAGAGGGAATTAGGCCCATGTGTTCCGAAAAAGAGCCCCCGCTCGTCGGAGACGGGCATAAGGTAGCTTGTTGGGGCGCCAAGGAGGTTCATTCGTAGTTGCGAACTGAGTGCATAGCTTTTAGTTTACCTATTGGTCAGCAACCTATAGGACGCTAGATGGATTATAGTTATATGGAAAGAGAAAAGATTAAGGACGAATTCATATCTATGTTCGAAGCCTTTATGTTTGAAATAGTACCAGAGAAGTTGAGGAAGTTTTTCGGTGAGGGAGCTCTCATCGCTCTAATGTACGATATAGTTAAAGATGCGTCTAAGAAGACGATAACCCGTTACGCACCGAGGAACGTGGTTGAGGCGATAGAGTACGCTTTAAAGCTTCAGCAAACGGTCTTCGGTGACTTCGAATTCCAAATTAGAGAACTAGGAGGGAAGGTCTGCGTTGAAGTAATCAAGTGCCCTCACCAGAAGTACGTCGATGGAGCACCGTATAGGTGCGTTCCGTGTATAGCCATGATAGCTGGAGCGATCGAATCTACTGGAAAGAGGGTTCAAGTGAATTACTTCGGTAGGAAAGTGGGGGCTAGGGAGCCGCACGTTGTAATAAAGATCGAAAAACACAAGCCGTTAGGTCACGATAGGTGCTTACTAGAGGTTCTAGTGTCCGAAGACGCTGGTTCCGAGTAGACCCTCCATTACGGTTCCGAAGACGTAGCTTCCGAACGCCGTTATCATCAGCAACGTTACGGTCTCTAAGTACTCCCTCTTGAAGTCTTTCTCATTTATAACTGAGCTATAGTATATGAAACCTCCTAGGATAATCAACGCTATTAATAGAGAGGCTGCGAAGGCCGCCCAAATGTTATGTATAAGGAAATATGGTAGGGCCAATAGTATAACTGACAATAGGTATGAGAGGCCAGTGACGCCGGCGCTCAAGGGCGCCTTGACTTCCGGATCGTGCTTAGCTTGGACGTAAGCTGCTCCGGTCATTGAGAGGGAGGCGGAGAAGCCCACTATCAGACCAGCTAATCCCGCTAGCACGGTGTTTAGCTGTAGCGCCGAGGAAGCCGGCGTGTACTCCAGTGACCTCTACTACGGCATCGGCGAGGCCCAGGGCAACGTAACCTAGGTACTTAACCCTAGGGTCCTCCACTTCGCTCATTAGGGCCCGTTCGTGTTCCATTTCCTCCTCCAGTATTTCCTCGAGTTCCTTTCTCAACTGCTCGTCCTTTATCATTTCCTTTATCTTCTTATAGCATTCGACTGCGTTCTTTTCCGATAACTCCATTTTCTTTAAGACGAATTGGACGCCTAATAACTTAGCGATTAGTTTAACTTTCTTTAGATCCACCTTGGGAGGTTCACACCTACTTATTTTCCTCCAAAACTCGAAGTGTTTCCTCTCTTGTTCAGCTATCCTCTTCAACTTCTCAGCGTTCTCCTTGTTTTTCTCGAGGGAAGCTAGGTAGCTGTAGATAGTATAGGACTCCCATTCCTCTCTACACATTTCCTTGCCTATTTCCTCTAGCGAAAGTTGAGCTGAACTCATTGCAGTAACCCACCACTTACTCCAGTTCCGCGAACCTTTCAGTTAAGGCCGCCCCTATTCCCGAAAGGACTGCTATCGTTACGCTACCTAGGCTTAAGCTGCTGGCCAAGGAAGGGTCAATGGAGCTCCCTATGGCTGATACAATGAAGGCCACTGCTAAGGAAATAAGGAGAATTAGCGTTAGCGCGTCGTTGACTTTAGACCAAAGCCCCGCTGCCATTTCTATAACCGGTTTCACGTAGGTGGCTCCACCTTAAAGACCTTGACCACGTTCTCTACATTAACTCTATATAGGTAGTCCTCCTCAACCAAGCCGTTCTCTAAGAGTTCTTTTTGGTTCCTTGCCATCTCCCATGGGTAGACTACTATTCCCGGCCTCTTCGGATCGTCTATGTGGTCGCTCTCAATGATATACTCTGGAGGCAAGGAGACGACGTTCTCTAAAAGACCTTTAACTCCCGGGACAGTGCACCTAACTCCCTCTTCGATAGCGTACCTAAGCGTCTTGCCCCTCAAGTGATGCATTACTATTCTATCTGAATTGGTACCGTATCTTTCAATTCGTTCTTTTATATCGATCACGCTTACCTTACCGCCTTGCTCCAAATGTAAATGAACCACGGCATCGAAGTCCTTTGAGATTTGGAACGCCCTATCCATTATTTTCTCTGCTATTACGACAGAGATCGGATGGGTCTTGTAGTGTTGTCTCCCAACCTCGCCTATCCCATCGAGCTTGCCTTCCCTTAACCCCTTCTCGACTAGTTCGAGGACCTTTAGGCCGAGTTCCAGTACCTCGTGGGGCTGCATTCTACCCATGAACTTATCCACGTCAGCTGGATGGAAGCCGAAGAGGCACGATGCCTTCAAGCCGGCTTTCCTCGCCTTCTCGCACTCCCTTACAGTAATCTCAAGCGCCTTCTCGTATCCCTCAAAGGTTGCTTCCAACCCGTAGTGCCACGGACTCAACCCCACTATTGCAACGAACCATCCGCCTTCTTCCCTGAACTTAGGAGCTATCTTCTCCATACCTAAACCCTTGACTGGATTGGAATGCGTGTGGCCGTCCGCAATAGGTACCATTGGCTTTAACCCCAAGACCTCGCTGTCGCGTTAGCTGATTAATTGAGCGCAGCTCCCGTTTGGAGGGAAAGCGAAATGGAAGAGTTCGTGGAAGGGTTGAAGGAGGCCTTTGAGAAGGTTCTGTGCGAATTTACGGGAGACTGTTACGTTTGTTACGCCAAGAGAGGCAATAGATGGTACGTTATCGGAGCTTCCGAAGGCTCGATCGCATACGCTAAGGTGGCCCCTTACGAGGACCTCCCTCCAATTCAGAACTGCGAAGGTTTGCTCGCTTATCCCAAGGGCTTATTCGCCTTCGCTAAGGACCAGCGAGAACTGGCCAAGAAGGTTATTGAGAAGGTTGAGAAACTAGGGTAACGACTCTTTCCCCCTCCGTTACCCTATCGAGTTGACCCACGGGGGCAGTGTAGATAATTGCAGTTCCTCTCTCAACCTCTTCCTTTAAGAGATTGAGGAGGGCCTCCTTACCCGGAGCGTCTAGCCCAACGAATGGTTCGTCCAAGAGGAGTACCTTAGGCGAATGGAGGAGCGCCCTGACTAGTTCTAACCTCTTCCTCCAACCGAAACTCAATTCCATTGCTTTCTGCATACTTCTCTTGTCTAGACCTACCTCCTTGCAAAGCCTCGTAGCTCTCTCCATAGAAACGCCGTAGAGCTTCGAAAAGAGTTCCAAGTTCTCCCTTACTGTTAACTCGTCGTAGGTCATATTGAAATGCATTACCACTCCCAATTTCCTCTTAGCGTTGAGGCTCCAAGGCGGTTCGCCGTCTACTAAGACTTCCCCGCTGCTAGGCCTCTCTATTCCAGAGGCTATCTTGAGTATTGTGGTTTTGCCGGAACCGTTAGGTCCTTCCAGCCTAATTACTTCCCCTTCTTCAACTACCATATCGAAGTCTTTCAAGACGTATCTATCTAAGTACCTTTTAGAGACTTTGTTGAAGACCAGTATCTCCTTCATTTCAGCTCGGGAGTATTGGAAAGGGAGAAATAAAACGTTTTCAGCAAGACTATCCTTAGGGGAAAGGCCTAGTGAAAAGGTTGAGAAAGGGACTCATTAGCGATATAATAGCGGAATACTTAACTCCAATTAACATGCTCCTATTCATTACGTTCTTGATGATGATAGCTGTAATAGCTTGGTTCATCAACGTTTGGTGGACCGTGGAGCAACAGAAGCTCTTGTTACTAAAGCAGTCTCAGCAAGCCGTCTCGGTTCCCTAAAGGTAGCCCCTTACGAGGGCGTATCCCTTCTTTCTCTTCACCTCGACTTCTCTGAAGAGCTCTTTGAAGAGTTCCTCTGCCCGTTCACCGCCTTTAGCGAAAACCATTTGAAGCGATCCGCCCTTAGCCAGCCTCTCCGGAGCGCCCCTAATTACGCTCTCAACTACCTCTTTGCCTGCCGCGAGCGGCGGGTTACTTACTATAGTTGAAAATTCCCTCAAGCCTAAGGCATCCGTTGGCTCGTATAGGTTTCCTTGCAAGACCGTTACCTCTAAACCGTTTCTCTCAGCGTTCCTCCTGCTGGCCTTCACTGCTTGGGGGTTCACGTCCACCATGTATACGTCTAGTTGAGGGTTGAATGCCTTAGCGAAGAGCCCTATTGGCCCGTAACCGCAACCTATATCGAGAAGCTTCCCCTTGTCCGGTATTTCCATCCACTCTATCAGTAACCTAGTTCCCAAATCTATTTGGGAACTGGAGAAGAGGCCCGGTGGTGTGGTTAGTACTAGCCTCACTCCCCTAGCTTCCAATACTATCTCTATCGGTCTCCCGCCTTTTCCCTTTTTATAGTAATGCAATTCTTACCCAAGCTTGAAAACTGCTCCTCCGTTATTGGTATTGCGGTGAAAGGCAATTGTATAAGGTACCATTAAAGACTTTCAACTGGTTCATAGAGGTTCAAACGCCTTGTTCAGCTCACATGCACGGAATAGAAGAAGTTTACTATAAAGGCAGGAGTCAGTACCAAGAGATAGTCGTAGCGAAGCTCTGCAACGTCGGGAAGGCCCTCATATTAGACGGCAAAATTCAATCGAGCGAATACGACGAATGGATTTATCATGAGAGCTTAGTTCATCCAGTAATGATCGCTCACCCCAATCCCAAGAGAGTCGCTATACTGGGAGGTGGCGAGGGCGCTACGCTAAGGGAAGTGTTAAAGTACGATGTAGAGAAAGTTGTAATGGTTGACTTGGATAGGGAGGTGGTAGAGGTAGCTAAGAAGTTCTTGCCGGAATGGCACAAGGGCGCCTTCGATGATCCGAGGACGGAATTAGTAATAAAGGACGGTAGGAAGTTCTTGGAAGAAACGGAGCCCGGGTCATTCGACGTAATTATACTTGATCTCGTCGATCCGTTCGAAGGTGGACCAGCCGCTAAGCTGTACACAAAGGAGTTCTATCAGCTAGTAAAGAGGGCTCTCAGGGAAGGAGGTATAATGGTTACGCAAGCAACTTCAACGTCCTATACGCTCAAGATGTTCTCAGTAATATATAGAACAGTAAAGGAAGTGTTCGCTAATGCTAACGGCTACCATTCCTTCATTCAAGCCTTCGATAGCACTTGGGGCTTCGTGTGGGGTTCCGATGCGATTAATCTAAACGAACTGAAGCCGGAAGAGGTAGATTCAAGGATAAAGGCAAGGGTTAGAGGAGAGTTGAGGTACTACGACGGTTTGACTCACCTGAGCATGACCAACTTACCTAAGCATGTCAGGAAAGCTATGGAAAGTGAGACCATTGTTAGTACCGATGAGAAACCCTTCCTTCTAGAAGTTTAGAGGAACTTATCTTTTAGTTCTTCGACGTACCTTACGCTGTCCTTTACGTCCACGAACTTCTTCTCGACTTCCTCAACGTCTTCAGCCTTTACTTCTTCCCTTCCCTTCCTATGAGCAACTATTCTGGCTGGCTGCATGAGGTGTATCGCGTACCTCAAGCTCCTCTGTTCGCCTATTTCACCTAGCTTCTTTACTGCGTCTTCACTCAACTTCACTCCTTCCTCTTCAGCTCTTATTCTAACTATTTCTTCGATCTCGTCCCTCGTGTAAGGCCTAGTTCTAACTATTAACAATCTGTCCAACATGTCCAGAGGCATTCCGTGGGGAGCTACTTCGTCTGTACCCCTTATTTTGGCCATGCCTCTGTTAGTTGCCAATACTATTATTGGCGCGAACTCCTTTTCCATCGCTCTTGATAGGAAGCTGAATACCTCGAGATCGAGCATGTGGGCGTCATCGATGAAGAGGACGCCGGGCACTAGCTCGCCCTTGCCTTCCTTTAACCACTCGCTCACTAACTTATCAACTTGCTTCCTCACTTCGTCGCTAACGCTCTCCGGACCGAAGCCGGCAAGTAAGCTGAGCGGGGCTTGTTGAGCAGCGTAGTAAGTGTCTAAATCGTGAAGAGTTAAGGTGTGAACGACTTCCGTTTCTTTGAACACGGGACCCTTCGGTAGCTCAGTCTCTTTTATTAGCTTTATCCCACTACTCTCCTCCTCTTTGCTTTTAGCTCTCCCTATTTTGTAGACTCTTCCGGTATCCGCGTCTATGGCTATCACGTCTCCCCTCCTAATGCCCAATTGCAGAAGTTGGTACGCTATTTCTTCATCAGCCCTCAGCTCCTTTTCGTCGTCCTCTGTTTCGAGAGTAATGATAGCTTCCCTAGGCACCTTAACGTAGGGGTTGTAGGGATGCCTTACCATTTTGAACTTCAAGTTCTTTACTACGCCTTCATACACCTTTCTCTTTTCCTTTATTCTTATTCCTATTGCCCTCCTCATTGCTTGCATCAAGACCTCGCTCTTCCTTGGACTACCCATTATTTCGGAACCGCCTAGAGCAACGAAAGGCGTGTCTTCGCCGAGCTCCTTCGCTAACGCTATTGCAAGCGCCGTCTTACCGGTTCCAGGCGGACCAACTATCAGAACGCCCCTACCGGCCATTCTTCCTTCTCTTACCATCTCAACGACTAGTCCTAGAGCTTCCCTTGCCTCCTCTTGACCCACTAGCCCGTCTGCTACCTTCTTCGCCCTGCCTTTCTCATCAAGACCCAAACCTCTTATATGAGTATGGAAGCCAACCCTTACTTCGCCCTTACTCGTCTTTGGTATTTCCTCAATTACCACTATCTAATCCCCAGAGACAGATCAATCATCGGTTATATTTAAGTTTTTGCATAAATTTAGCATTCACCATCCCATGGTGAATCCTCATCTCCACCTCTTGTCCAAATTAACTTTTCAATTTACTCACAATCAATTTACTCATTTCCTCAACCTTAACCATTTGAATTCAGAAATGATGGTCTCATTAAGCACCTTCAGTTTCTACTAGACTTCATAATGCTCAATTCCATTTAAACCTAATCATTCAAAATTGCCTTTAAGAAATCAAATGCAATTTACCACTCTAGAGCTCAGACCATCAGTACATGGTCCTTTCAAGATCGATCTTTACAATGAGAAGTTGCATTGAGGGGTTAATAAGCGATCATGGGAACTTTGATGATCATGGGGATTTCCACTCCAGCCTACCTTATACAAGCATATGCATGCATATATTGGACAACTAATTGAGTTCAAGTTCTGGAAGGGAAGGTGTGAATGTGGAAAGGAGAGCTAAGGGAAAGGGTTAAAAGATGGGGAATTGGTTGTTTAAATAGGAGGGCAACGGTAGAATCCCAATAGGGAATAGAAAGTCTCTTCCATCTCATTCACCTCATACTATACTACTCATGTGCAGTAGAATCCCAATAGGGAATAGAAAGCTAAGGAGGTCGGCGATATCGTCGAACCCCTCCTCTTGTAGAATCCCAATAGGGAATAGAAAGTTTCGTCATTGTGATGATCGAAGATGACCACTCTTATTCCTGTAGAATCCCAATAGGGAATAGAAAGAAACGATAGAGCACGTTCACTTCAGTACTTTCGTTTTCGAGTAGAATCCCAATAGGGAATAGAAAGTAACGCAATACTCGGTTTTCTCTCGAGTTTCACGCCCGATCCGAGTGTAGAATCCCAATAGGGAATAGAAAGACCCCCGATTCTGTCCACAATCTCCCGTAAGATTTAAACATGTAGAATCCCAATAGGGAATAGAAAGCAACTTTACCGTTATAGTATCCGAGCGCTATCCTGTCCCTCGTAGAATCCCAATAGGGAATAGAAAGAGACTCCGTATGATTCTTTAAAACGGTATAGGCTTCCATTGTAGAATCCCAATAGGGAATAGAAAGCTCGTTGAAATCGAACTATCAAAGCACCATGCAATCATATCTAGTAGAATCCCAATAGGGAATAGAAAGACGCATCTTGGAGAAGCTGAACGTACCAATTCCGAAAGAAGTAGAATCCCAAGATGGAATAGAAAGCCCTCCAAAACTTTGCCGTACTGGGTGGCTACGTGTTTGGTAGAGATCCATGATGAAATGGAAACTTATTTCCTTCATAGAAAATGAATGAAAAAAGTTCACTCAAGCGCGCGAAAACGAATGGATAAAATTGGTTCCGAATCGAAGCCAATTCGAAGTTCACTTTAAATTTCCAACTCGTCTCTGTAGAAACTGGCCCCGTAGCTCAGCCAGGAGGAGCGCGGGCCTTCGGAGCCGCTAGGGTCCCCGGGCCCGCTAATCCCGGTGGGGCTGCCACTTATATGCCCTATTTTGTAGCCCCAAAATATTGTTTGTCTTATTTAGGGGTTAGCTGAATGTTGCTATTATTTTAACAGTTTTCTTACTGCTTCAGTTATAGTCCATATTTCTACTATTTTAGCCCTTCTTAGGTTTTGGAAGTCTTTGTCATTAGTTATTAGGATGCAGTGTGCTTTGAGGCATGTTGCAGCGTGGTATATGTCTGCGCTCTCTGTCTCCGGGAAATATTGTTTAACCCTATTAACGTCGTCGTTGCTCGGGCGCTCTAATTTGGCCTTATCTTTTATCAGTGAGTATAGGTGTTCCGCTTGTTCGCGTATTCTGGGGAGTCTAGTAGATAGTATTTTAAACCACTTCTCATATTCTTTGAGGAGTACATCATCTACAATTAGTTCAACCTCGGGGTCTAGTAGTAATTTTAGGAGGAGTTCTGTTGTTGTCGTGTAACCTGATTTGAATGCCGATATAAAGACATTTGTGTCAATCATGTATCTTTTGTTTTGCAAGCTCGTTGGCCTCCTCTTCTATCTCCCTCTCTATCGCACTTATCTCCAGTCCGGCTTTTGTCACTTCTTCAGCTATATCCCTAAGCATCTTCTCGACATCTATCTTCTTCAAAACAATAAGGTCATCCCTAAGCCCTACAACCATGAATGCATCCCCTCTCCTAAGCTTGAGTTCTTTCCTAAGCCTACTAGGAACTACTATTCTTCCCCTATCATCTATGACCACAACACTCAACCCATAACACCCATATTACCCATTTTACCCACCCATTATTTTAAACCTTGCCAACCAATATGCTTAATACAATACACTTGATCATCGATGCTACGATACTATACCCGATTCTCTTGAAAACAAACATAGATATAGGTGCACGCCATAATCAGTACACTTAACCGATCCTTACCTCATATGTTTAGATCTCGAAGGCCCCCGTACAGTCAAACCTCATTGTATTAAGTCTTTTCTTGGGAGGCTTAATTATGTGGCCTTATAGTCTCTCTGTACCTATTATTTTGAGCCATGGTATACGCTTAAAGTCTTCGTCGAACGTTGCTAGCGATTCTATGTTGCTATGCTTGCAAGTTAAGACTATTTGCGCATCGTTTGGTGCCAGTCTATAAAACTCAATTGCCTTTACTAGCTCGTCTGGGTCTTGATAATCCCTTAGCATGGTTACTTTGAAATCTCTAATGAAGTCGCTAACCTTTTCTATGGCTTCTTCGGGAAATCCGTGCTTGGCTATATGCTTCCTAAAAGAGTATTTTCCCTTAACACCATATTTTTACCCGTGCAATCTTGGCGCCTACGATGTAGAGCAACTCATTGTATACTATCATAGGGATAGCCATACCTCCTATAATGGCCTCCCGGAGGATTTTCTCTGAGGTATTTGTTAGTTCTGTTTCAAAGAGGAAGTGATAGATGACATTTGTATCAAGGCATATCACTGGGTTTGTGCCTCCTCCTCGAGCTCCTTGAACTCCTCAACAGATGATTTCCCGAGAACACCTCTGTACCTTTTGATTAGTTCATCTATGTCCTCTTCCACTATCACCTTGTACTCTTTGCCCTCCTCAAGGTTGACGCTATTCAGCGGTTTTAGCACGCCCTTCTCATACTTCACTCTAACAACCTTGGACAAATCTTCCGCACCCATATCAAATGTGGCTCCATTAACCAATTAGCCTTTCCCCATACCGGGTGTTTCCAAATTATCAGCAATGGTATTCGCGGTGATAAGCGTTCCTAAAGAGCGTTTCCAATTCATGGTTTCACTTGGAAACATGGTTAATATGTTATCGGCCTTCGGAACTAATGGTCGCAAGTTCGAGTTCCGGCGGGTCAGCCACCTTCGTATTCACGGGATTACCTTGAGCCATGGAACACGCTTGAAGTCTTCGTCGAACGTAAGGATAGTATCTATATCGTAGTGCTTGCAAGTTAAAGCTATGATGGCGTCGCTTGGCAACAATCTAAACTCCGTTAGAACTTTATATAGCTCGTGCTCGGTGTACATGCTTGGTATTAGCCCTATTATCTAATCTCTTAAATAATTCTCTAACAGCGTTCACTACTTCCTCGGGGTACCCATGTTTCTTTACCCATTTCTTGGCTAAGTATGCTCCCTTTACCCCGTGTATGTGTTCTAGGTAACGTCTCGTTGACGCATATATTATCTCGTTATGAACCATCATGTCAATGACATAATCACCGGGATTCTCTTCTAGTATGGTTAACGCTTCCTCTGTTCTAGGTGTTTTATGGAGGATATAATATAGTACGTTAGTGTCCACGAAAATCACGACTGCCAGGCCTCCTCTAAGTACCTCTCTAGCTCCTCCTCGCTAGACTCGCCGAGAATACCGATAATACCTTTCAGCCTCTCCCTAATGTTCTCCTCAATCCTTATCCTTACTTCTTCACCTTCTCTAAGCTTGACGGGTTCTAGAGGCTTTAGCACACCCTTCTCGTATCTTACTCTTATAACCTTGGACAATTCTAGCCCCACTTATTACATTAGGTGCATTAGGGCAAATTAGCGCTTTACCCCAACCCTACAGCGTGTTTCCAGATTATTCGCCCTGATGCCTCTAGCGAACTTGAAGTTTCTTAGAAAACCATTAACCCCGACTCTCCAAGGACTCTTTCGTCAACGCCATATTTCGTCTTACCAATCCTGGGTACCAACTGCGGAACCGGATCTTAGAACAATTCCTTGCAGCCTCGCTCCCGCAATTGTTTTTCCATCGACCTCACGCAGTACGACCTCAGAACACCCTCGTAATCGATTGGATCTTCATTATAGGAGAGTAAGGCGCACTCCCCTAACGCCCCTTTCGACCCACGGAGCCCCTCGTCCTTTCAATTCGTTGCTATTTCGAAATTTGAGTTCAGTAACCCCATCGACGGTTCAGAATTTCATAAAGATTTCAATTAATTAAACTAAGACGTTGGAAGTCCCCGAAATTGCGTGAGGGGAAAGCTCTAAATTACGGCAGAGGGGCTCAATAAGCCCCGTGCTTCTTGGCCCACTCTTCATACATCTTGACGGTCTCGGGCTTAACGCTAGGCTTCCTCCTCTTTAAGGCAGCCTTCACGTCTTCCATAGTTATAGGCCTCGGATCCCCTATGCCACCGGTTTCCTTGAAGAGCTCCCTCACGGTTATCATATGGGCGTCTCTCAAGATTGCGACTATGTCTGCGGATGAATAGCCTTCGGTCAGCCTGACCAGCTCCTCAACGTCTATTCCGTTGTGGTTGAGCCTAGCTAAGGTTTTCTCTATTAAACGTCTTCTAGCCTCTTCATCGGGGAGAGGAATATATATTCTCTTTTCGAACCTCCTTATGAAGCCTTCGTCCAGTTTCCAAGGCTTGTTGGTAGCGGCGATAACGTAAACGAAATACCTCTCCCCCTTGTCCTGAAGGCCATCCATCTCTTTCAAGAACTGGTTCCTTGCTCTGACTTCACCACCGACCTCGTTGGAGTACGTGCCCAGAAGGGAGTCGACCTCGTCAATGAATATTACCACGGGCCTGCCTTCCTTGGCTATTTCCCTAGCCTTCTTGAATATCTTTGCCACGTTCTTCTCTGCTTCGCCCAGCCACTTGCTCATAATTGTGGCAGCGTCAACGTAAATGAATTCTCCGTCTATCTCAGACGCTATAGCAGCAGCTAGCATGGTCTTTCCGCATCCCGGAGGTCCGAAGAGGAGTATTCCCCTAGGCCATCCCAAGGGGAACAAGTCTGGCCTTTTAGTCGGAAATATTATCGCTTCTTCTATGGCCCTCTTCGCTTCCTCCAGACCTACTACGTCTTCCCACTTCACCTTGGGCTTGCTCTGGAGCTCTATTTCCTCTTCCTCCCCTCCTATGGGTTCTGGCATCATATCGCTTTGAAGCAGCTTTATCTTGTTATTTATATGGTCTAGATACTCTAAGTATACGTTCTTTAATGGGTGATCTGGTTCGAGCTCGAGGGCCTTCTTGATCATATTAGCAGCTATCTTGTAATTCTTTAAAGCTTCGTCTTTCTTACCGTTCTTTTCTAGTTGAAACGCCTTGTGGAGGTAACTGTGGGCCACTTGTTCAAGTTTCCCCACCTTTTCATCCCCTCTTCCTTATCGCTATCTTCCCTTCCTTCTCTAGCCTCTCCAGAGCCTTCCTAACCTCAGCCTCTGTGATACCTAGATGAGACGCGATCTTCTTAACGGAGAGCTTGTGTGCCCTACCGTATTGGTGATAGATCCTAATTACTTCGTAAACTTTCTCTACTACCTCATCGAATGAGTACTTCCTTATGGCACCGTCCGCCAACGCTACCGGTTGCGTTGATGGGGTAGACCAGTACGCGTTATTGTAAGCGTCGTTTAATTCCTTCTCTAATCCGCTATCGATAGGCTTCAATAGTTCGGTGGAGTCTATCATTACCTCTTTGAGAGCTTGTGCATTGGGAGTCGGCATATCGAGACCCTTCAACTCTATGAGTACGTTCTCAATATTGGACTTTGCCCTTTCAGCATACGGCAATAGCGCCCCTTCCAGTATAGCCTTCCTGTCTTCCAGAACCTCGTAGATCCTCTGAAGAGTGGCCACTGCGTTTGCGTGGCTGGTTTCCTTTTCCATCTTCCTTAGTTCCATTTCAAGTAAGTTCTTCGTGGTCTTTAGATCCCTTACCTTCTTGCTTAGGTCCTTTATTTCTATTTCGAGCGCCCTAGCCTTCTCCTCTTCCTTTTCCCTAAGCGCCCTTAGGTACTCCTCTTTCCTCTCCTCTTTCAGTCTCTCTAATTCAAATATCTCTTCGTCTAGCTTCCTCACCAGTTCGTTTAGTTTTATTAACCTATCAATGTAAACGTGCTTGAGCCTCCTCCCTTGCTTCTTCTTTTTCCGAAAGAAAAGCCATATTACCATAGTAGCGCACCTCTTCGGAGTTTTCCGCGCTTATTCGAAAACGATGGGCTTAGTCGGACAAGTCTAGCATTATCGGTGGTACGCTAGGTTGGCTCACTTGGTGGTGAACGTTTTGAACGCCTTCGCTCTCCTCAGTGGGCTTCTCGAGCTTCTCTAACTTCTCTATCCACTCCTTAACGCTCTTCTTCTCCTCGTAAGCCATTTCCTTCTGATGCCTTATTGCGCTAGCAGCTTGCTGATACCTTTTGTCGCTAATCTCTCCAGCCATGTAGCTCATCTGGAGGTTTATCAAGGCCCTATCCATTTCGAGTATCTGGTCCTCTAACTCCCCTATCCTCTCCCTTAGCATCTTCTTTACGTCGCCTAGCTTACCCTTCAAGCTCTGTAGTTGTTGTTCCATTTTCTTCTTCATCTCAATTACTATGTCCTTGTTAACTTCGCTGTTACTCATCATGGTTTCTAGGGCCTTTATCCTCCTTATCGCTGTATCCATTTTCCTGTATATGCTCTTAGCCTCGGCCATCCATTCAGGAAGCACAACTACTTCTTCGCCCTTCTTAGAGAGCCTCTCAGAAGGTATTCTAGTGAACTTGTTACCTCCAACTGCTAACTCTACTGCCTCCACTTCTCCATCCACGTTGGAGTAAACGCTTACTAAGGTTCCAACTATCCTACCGAACGGGTCCTTTACGGGTTCACCGACGTACTTCTCTACGAGAGTTATCTCCATACCTAGGTCCCGTAGTAATACTAGGGTATCTCCTGACCCTTATTAAGGGGTAAACCGGGAATCGCTTTTACCTACGAATTCGAAGACCTCACTTGGTGAACGAGATAAGAATAAGCGAAGCGTTACGAGAAATGAAACTTGAGTTAGCTTACTTCGCATCCGGTGTAATTACAGCGGCCCTCTCACCGCTGACTGGGCCCTTCTCGATCGCTCTCTTCTGGATAGGAATGGCTTTACTGAGCATTGGATGGATCGCCATAGGAATTAAAATAAGGGCTCTCATACATCTCAAGAGGATCGAGGTTCTCAGGAGGGCAATAAGGGAAAATGTGGAGGGAGCTCCTAAACGAGAAGATGGAGCAGCTAATGAAAATAACGAAAGTGGAAGTGGAAATGGAGGTTAATTCAAGCAATTATTTGGAACTAGTTGTATTGAGCGATTTGATAACGTCCTTGAACGTAACCAAAGTTTACAGTCCCAAGGTTATAGGAACTGAATTGAAATATGTTGAGGGTCTCTTCGTACCCAAGTGGCGCTCGAAGAGGTTGGAGGGAACGAGGGAAGTGATAGGGAGCGTGTTGCCGTTCTTGATAGAGGGGGACGTGAAGGCCTCGCTCTGGTTTCAGTCTCCCCACCCGCAAGGCGGAGTACCGGACGTAATGATGAGCTTCGGATGGGAAGTTAGCGTTTCAGACAACATTGTAAACTTCGCGGAGCCAGCTTGGAGGATAGAGAGAATAGGTAGGTCCGTGAGGTTGGAAGGGCTTTGGTGGAAACCTGATTTAGTTATAGAAGTAAAGAGGACGCCGAAGAGGGCGAGAACGTATCCGGCGAGGAAGAGGTTGATGGTTTCCTTAGTTGAGGGAGAAGTGACCGGATGGGAAGTAGTGGAGCTGAGGTCCTTAAGGGAAGTCATTAGAAAGTTCATTCATGAACTTGCACACGTTTATTAGTTCCCTTGTGCACGAAGTAACGGAGTTAGGCCTTGGTGCAACTAGTCAAGATAGAGGTGGACGTCCATCAAAAATACTTGGAGAAGGCTCGTCAACTTAGAGAGATTTACGATAAAGCTGGAGTTAAGGTTTTCGAGCTACTAGGGAGTCCCGGATCGGGTAAAACGGCCTTAGCGGAAGCGCTGATAGATAGGATCAAGGACAAGTATTCCATATTGTACCTAGGAGGCGACGTGGCCTCTACTCTAGACGCAGAGAGGATAGCTAGACATGGGGTAGACGCTACCGAAATAAACACTGGAGGCATATGTCACCTCGAACCGGATCACGTTATGAAAGCTTTGAGTAACGTTGACTTGAGCAAGTACGATGTGATGTTTATAGAGAACGTCGGGAACCTCATATGTCCCTTCAGCTTCCCCTTGGGGGCTCACAAGAGGATAATGGTGGTATCCGTTGCAGAGGGCGAAGACAAGTTCGTGAAGCATCCAATGAGCACGAGGCTTTCCGACGTTATTGTAATAAGCAAAGTCGACTTAGCTCCCGCAATAGGCGTCAACGTTGAGAAGATGGAAGAGGACGCGAGGAAGCTCAATCCCAAAGCTCCGATAGTTAAAGTCTCCGTTAAGACGGGAGAAGGTTTGAACGAACTGGTTTCAGTGCTCGGCCTCTAACTCGCACCTCCGATTTTCTCCGAAAGATATATTGATATTATCCCTATTCCTAATTAAGTGATAACGGGTTAACGCAGTGATGTTAGAGGTACTAGAGCGTAAGTTGAGCGAACTCAACGGACCCATTGTCGCGGCTAACGTAGGCCCCCCAGACGCGGACAAGGTAATTGGTGGAAAGAGGGTTTGCAAGTTAGTAGTTGTAACTACGGAGGAAATGGCCGGTAGCTACTTCCCGTTAGGATTCGAAATGGTAGCTACTGACTTGGCAGTAGCTTACATGACCTTCAACGAGGAGGAAGCGGCTGCAATCGATAGGCTTAGGCAGTTGGGCGACGTTCTAATAGTGAGTAAGGCGAAGAGAGACGGAAAGTACTACGTCTTCGACGGCGTAATGATGGCTTACGAGGTCGCTACAGTGGGTAACTTGAGCTGGCACGTTCTCAAAGGCATCTACCCGCCCCTAATGGAGGGCAAGGAGTACCTCTACAAGGCGCCCATTGCCTTAAGCCTAATCGAATCGGTGGCTTCCGGGGGAGGGTTGAGCGTACCCGCCAAGGAGCTTTACCCTATTGAGGTAACTAAGGGGCTCACTACTAATGTGAAGGTTGACCCGAAGGCTGGGAAGAAGGAGGAAAGGTTCGAAGTTCCCGGAATTTTACTCTTGCCGGCCCTAGTCGCGAAGTGGAGAGCCCATCGTGTTAGCAGTAAGAAGGCTTCACCCGAAGGCTAAGTTACCGAAGAGGTCCAATCCATGGGATGCGGGGTTGGACCTATTCTCTATTGAGAATGTAACTATAGGACCTTCCGAGCTGAAGGTAGTTAGAACTGGAATAGCAGTCGCGATTCCCAGGGGGTTCGTCGGAATAATAAAGGACAGGTCCTCGAAGGCATTAAAGGGTTTACACTGCTTGGCGGGAGTGATAGATCCGGGATATAGGGACGAGATAAAAGTAATAGTTATTAACTTGGGCAAGGAGCAAATTGAAATAACGGAGGGCGAGAGGTTCGCCCAGCTCCTCTTGGTCCCAATAGCCTACATGGATCCAATAGAGGTGGAGGAACTCCCTCCTAACGATGGAAGGTCGGGAGGTTTCGGATCAACGGGGATGAAGTAACGACGGTCTCCTGAATTTAAGTGATGAGTCTTCTCTCCCCGACCCTTTACTTGCCGTACCTCCTCTTCCTCCTTTGATAGTCCCTAATCGCCCTCAAGATGTCTATCTTCCTTATTTCGGGCCAGTACATGTCCGCGAAATAGAACTCGCTGTAAGCCGATTGCCACAATAGGAAATTGCTTATCCTCTCTTCGCCGCTAGTCCTAATTATTAGGTCTGGATCAGGGACGCCCGCAGTGTAGAGGTGCTCGCTTATCGTCTCTTCAGTTATCTCCTCGGGCTTTAGTTTCCCTTCCAATACTTCCATTGCTATTTTCTTGACAGCGTCCACTATCTCTTGCCTACCTCCGTAGCATACGGCCACGTAAAGGTACCTCTCGTTATAATGTTGGGTAGCCTTTTGCACCTCTTCCGCTGCTTCCTTCAAGTACTTGGGCCACATTTCGCACTTCCCTATTACGTTAACCTTAACTTTATGTTCGTGAATTATCTTCTCCTTCGCGAGTTCCCTTAAACCGCCGCTTATCAGATCGAACAAATTCCTCCTCTCCTCTTCGCTCCTCCTAGTGCAGTTCTCGGTAGACATTGCGAAGACCGTGACGGTCTCTATACCTAGGTCCAGTAACCAAAGCAATACTTCCCTCATTTTCTTGTAGCCTTCCTTGTGACCGTACCACTCCTTGAAGCCCTTCATCTTAGCCCATCGCCTGTTTCCGTCTGGAATTATGGCTACGTGGCGCGGTAGGGGTCTGGACTTCACTTCAGCCTCTAATCTCTTTTCGTAGATTCCGTAAACTGGTTTCAATAGCTTGTCAGTTACTCTGAATCCCTTCAACGCGATGTTGTACCTTCGCCTATTCAAAGGCACTATTCCAATACCCGTAGTTTCGAAGGCGCCTAATGATATTAAAGTGGATTATTAGATTCAGAGAATTGGTACAGCTCTATCCTACCCCATCCACCTACAGCTATTTCGCTGTTCCTCCAGTAGGAGCTCTCCATCGATCTAGGTCCCATTCCCCTAAGAAGAAGGTTTCCTCGAGAATCATAGACTTCCGCAGTACCGTTCCAATCGAGTACGAATAGATACTTGCAATTGTCGCTCCAAGAGAGCGCCCTTACGTCGAAGAAGTCCCTCTTCCCCCAAACCATTTGGAAGCCTGTCTCTCCGTACCTCAAAACGTACAATTGTCCGGGCTCGAAGGTACCTACTGCTATCAGATCGCCGCATACCTTGACCCTATTAACGTTCTCAGCTAATGGAAGCTTGTGTAGAACTTTCCCTTCCCTATTCACGGCATACAAGAAACCGTCGAACCCTGCCCCTAGTATGACGTCCTCGTACCAATCTACTGAGTATATGTGATTGTCCGTTTCCAAGTGCCATGCCACCTTTCCGTCCTTCATTAGTGCCATTCCATTGCAACAGAGGCCTATCGCGACCTCTTCTCCCTTTACAGCACACGAGTTGACCCCGTAATCGAGCGGAATCTCTTTAACCTCGTCTCCTAATATTAGGACTTTCCTAGCCTCGCTCCCTATTAGGAGGTTTCCCGAGTAGGGTCTGACGCAAGTTAATCCGGCCGTAGACGTGTAAAGCACGTCAGCCCTCCCTTCCTCTAAGGCCAGTAAAGCGTTCTCGTTGACAGCCAGGACCGATCCGTTCTCGCGAATGTAAACGTCGTACACGTGTCCCTTCGTGGGAAACACCCACTTCCTTTCTATCTTCAAACTCTTACCTAGAGCGCTTTCGAATGCTCCCAGTTAAAGCTCCTCCCTCGTAAGCTCCTTGTGGAGATGGTAATGAAAGTCGTTGGAATACTAGGTTCTCCTAGGAAATATGGATCCTCTTTCAAGGGCCTGATGCTAGCTCTCAAGGCGGCCGAGAAGTTCGGGGCTCAAACGGAGTTCTACCATTTGTACCAAATGGACATTAAGCCTTGTTTGGGTTGCGTCTCGGAAGACGTAAAGGTTTGTAGATATCCTTGCATTATAGAGGACGACATGAGGAAGCTATACGACGCTTTGATAGAAGCGGACGGCTTCGTAATAGCGACGCCCGTTTACTGGTATTCGCCTAGCGGCGTGGTAAAGAACTTCATTGATAGACTAACCGCGCTCGAGAACATGATACACATAGACGGTAAGAGCTGGTTGGATGGAAAGGTAGCGGGCTTCATTGCTACGGGTAACGATAGCGGAGCCATGATGGCCATCTCACAGCTAATGGTAATAATGAACTCAATGGGCGTTGTAATACCTCCTTGGAGTATGGCTTATACAAACGAACTAGTTGATCCCCTGGAAAAGGAGTCGTTCGTTACGGACGCGTTAAACGTTGGGAGGAACGTAGTTCTAATGGCAAAGGCGATGAAGGGAGAGGCGGTAAACAGATGGTATGATCCAGAACTTTATGAATGGTATGAAAAAGAACTTAAGGATTGGATAGTTGAGCTTGCGAGAGAGGAGGAAGCTAAGGCTGAGAAGCCTTGGAAACGCTTTACTTCCTAATTTCCGGCTACCATAGAAGCATTCCGGTCGAAGAGGTAATTGCCCTTCACGAGGCCGAGGGGTGCCCCTTTCAGCTCCTATCCGTTCATAACGGTCTCGTTTTAGGGAGGGGCGATCCTAAGTGTTCGATGAGGCTAACGTATAGGAGCGCATACGTAAAGGAGATTGGAACGGTAGGTTACGTTAGCGACGGGGTTTCAACTACGGTCTTGAAAGAGCTTGACTGTGGGAAACTGAAGGTTCACGTTGTAGGGGGGTCGGAGGTTCCGGAGGTTCGTTTGGAAGGCAAAGGTACTTGCAGAGCAATAGCAACGGAAGACTTCATAGTTATAGGAAAGGAGTTGTCTAAAAGAGCTCACGGGAAGAGCGAGAAGGGCCCCTTCTTCTCCCCCGGTTCCATGGATCCAATTTTAGCTAGGGCTATGGTCAACTTGAGCAGGCTTAAGAAGGGAGGGACTTTCCTTGACCCCTTCTGCGGGACGGGCGTTTTCGTTATGGAGGCATCTAAGGTAGCTAAACTGGGCTTATGTTTCGATTTAGATCCAGCAATGTGCTACGGGGGGAGGATAAACTTGAAGTGGGCTGGAGCTCTAAGCGATAACGCCTTGACGGACTCCTTCTCACTCCCAATTAAGAGTAATAGCGTAGATGCCATAGCAACCGACCCTCCGTACGGAAGGAGCGTCGTTAGCTTGGCCCACGATCCCATAGAGCTTTTCGCTTCCTTCTTAGGGGAAGCGGAAAGGGTACTCAAGCCCGGATCGTACGTAACGTTTGCCATGTCCAGTAAGGTTAGAGTCATGGATGCAATAGGAACTACTAATCTGAAGTTGATGAAGTGTCACGTTCAGAGAGTACATAGGAGCTTGGCCAGATTGATTTGCACACTGAGAAAGGCGTAGTTAATTACGTTCCCGAAAAACGATGAATTGTGGCTGATTAACCATTTAAGCAGCTAACATATATATAACGATGCGTGAAGCTAGCTGGTTATGAGTCTTGAGGAACTCGGAGGAAGTTGAACGTGTGGTCAACGAAACTATTGAGGTAATTAAGGAGAGGGACGTTCCTCTCCAATCGTTAACCCTTGCCGCTCTCTTGGCTTCCCTACAACAACTCGGAATACTAACCCAGGGCACAGTAGCTACGTTGGCTAAGTACTTCTCGCTCAGAATAATTGCGTACATGATTTATCACAAAATAGTTGATATGAACAAGAGCGTTGAAGAGAACCTAATGAGCGCCTTCAAGCAATACGGCTTCAAAGATAGCGAAATCTCTATAAACTCGAAAAATGGGGAAGTCGAGATAGATATTGTTACCGCTAAGTGTAAGCTGTGCCCTAAGGGCGTAGGCGGGGCGGAGCTGGAGGGGAATGCTTGCCCCGTTCCGTACCTCGTTTCCTACGCGTTAACTGCCATGGAGGGGAAGACGTGGAAGCCGGAGCTTATAAAGAACGGGTCTTCGGCCAAGTTGACTGTCGTTTCTAAGACGGGCGGCATTTGTAGAATGAAGATTAAGAGAACTGAATGAGTAATTCCTCCGCGCTGGATACCAACTTACAGGCTACCGTCCAAGCCTTTAAGCTATCCTTCCAAATGCTGTATAGCTTTCGCGCCTTTTTGATAGTGCTCCTCCTGAAATCTCCCCTGGGGAAAACGCCTATCCCAATAGCCGCATTGGTTTCAATTGCTTCCGAGACCACCTCCGAGACTCTCCTAAGCTCGCCTTTTTCGTGCATTAGGATGAATTTCCCGTGATCCTTTACGAACTGAGACAAGTCGTCGTAGGCCTTCCATATAAGGGGCTCTTCCGAATCACGGGGAACTTTCCCATATTGAAGTAATTGCGCCATTATCTCCTTGAAGGCATCGTAGTGCTTGGGAACTCTCTCGTCAGACCTCACCTTGTAAACTTCGCCAGTTATCGTGTGGAAGTAGAGTTCCAGTAACCCTTCCCGATTCAAGACGGAGTCTTGGAGGATTAGTAAGGTGGTGTGGAGGATGTCCGGTCTACCTCTCTTCCACTTCTGGGGGAAGTTAGATAGCTTGTGGTAATGGTACCTCTTATCTATCAAGGGACCGTAAGGCCAATTGCTGGGAGCCAGCTCCAAGGAGGCTTCAAGCAGTATTACTTTCAACTTTCTCAATTCCCTTCCCCAGTTTTAAGAGCAGTTCGGCCAATCTCTTAGGGTTCTTTGAGTATAAACGATAACTAGGGACGCCCGGCTTCTTCGAAACTAAGTCCACTGCCTTACTCTCTTCGACTACCTTAATTTCGTAGTCCTTTAATGGGAAAGGTATGTTGCCGAATGGTTTAATTTGTATGCCGCCTTCGGTTACCTTGTAGGACGTAATGGGTTTCGGAATTTCCGCCATTTTCTTCATTGCGTGCTTGTTCAAGAAGTAGTTTAGGACAGTGTATCCTTCGAAGTAGGCAACTATCGCTGCGAATCGATATACCGGGTTGGGGATGTGAGTTATAGTTGGCCACAAGGTGAAACCGAAGAGCAATAGAACCATTATTGGAAGGGAGCTGAAGAGGCTCTGACTCATCTGACCCTTCAAGATCCTTTCCATCTCTGGATCCGTTTCCAAGAGCTCCTTCGAGTTCTCCTCATAATGTACCTTTCCCTTAGGTCTTTCCATAGCCTTTTTCAAGTGTTTTCCGAAGTACTTGTACATTATTACCAGCATTAATATGAAGTAAATTACTAACAAGAAGCCGTAGTACTGAGGGAAGAACGACATTATAGTTGCAAATGTTAGCATGCTTGCTTGGGATAACAACATCGCCTTTTTACCGAACGGGTTCGGTTCCATTTCAAGTACCCATCCTCACCCATCGGTGCCCGTATTATTGTTTGTCCCTAACGTCTATCTTTACTACCTTCCACTTGGCCTCTGCGGCGCTTTTGGGAACGACCTCGGTGGTAACCAATATGGCTGAGGAACTCCTCATTCTGATGCCTTTCATCAATCTTAGAACTTCCTCTTCTTCCTCGTCGAACCAATACCCGTCGGTTAAGATCACTACAGCGTCACCGAACCTCATTTTACTTAAAACGAACTTAAGGGGTTCCTCTGCTACAGTACCTCCGCCTCCCTTGAGGGATCTCAGTAAGTTCCTGAGCTTCGAGACGTTCCTCGAGTTGAGTACTTGATGTACTTCCGCGTCCCAAGAGACTACGTGAATTCTGTTGGCGTACTTAGCTGCTTCAATTACTTCGCCCGCGAATTGGGAGAGCTCCCTCTTCGTTATCGAACCGGAAGTGTCTACTAAGAACCATATGTCCGCGCCCCTCCTCACGTAGCCCGGGACGTTTTTCAATCCCCTCCTGTTGGGCCTTTGCCAAGTCCTGAAGCTCTTGCCCAATCCCTCCCTTAAGGAACTCCTGAGCTCCGTTCTCCACGATACCTTCGAAGAGAGGAACTCCTCTAGCCTCCTCTTCAAGCCTAGGGGCAAGTTACCCGCGCTCTTCTGGACTTCGATGGCCTCTGCCAAGGCTTGAGCCAACAACCTCCTCGTAGCAGACCTATCAACTACTGAGGTCTCTTTCACCTCTCTAGCGAACTCCTCATCGCCTTCCCAAACGGTTTCCCTCTTCCCCTCAACTATTTCCGTAGGCAAGTCTTCGAAGCCGCTCGCTCCCCCGTAAGCTTCTGCGAGGTTGGGGCTTCGGGAACCTATCTTCCCTCTGAGTTTATCGTATACTGTTTCGGCTGGGTCGTCTGGCAGAACTCCGAGGGTTTCGAAGGTCCTCCAAGTAACGGGTTTCGCCTTGATTATCCTAACGCTCATGTTCTCTAAATCTTTAAGCATGTTCATTTCTTCAAGAATTCTGTTAACTTCAACGTCGCATGCCACGTTCCAAAGCTTCGGATCGACCTCACTGCCCTTCAGAGGAATCCAGTGCCCTAGGATGGCGTGAAGCATTTCGTGTACTAACAAACTGGCTAATTCCCTTTCGTTCGCCCTCGGTACCCATTCCTTCGGTATCACTATGCTCATATTCCTGTAGTCAAAGAAAGCGGAAGGGGCGCCCTCTTGCACTTGTACTTTGAACTTCTTTAGTAATATCCACATCCCTATGTAGCTCATTGCCAAGTAGTCCTTTGCTCTATTGAACTTAATCGAATCCATTTCATCACTCCCTTGCGAAGAAGGCTATGAAGCCGCACTTAGGGCACCTGAAGACCTCGACGTTCTTAACTTCGTTCGGTATGAAGCCCCCTACTAGGGGCATTTTCGAGGCTAGCTCGCCTAACTTACCTTCCATCTTCATTTCGGTTCCGCAAAAGGGACACTTCATTACCTATCCCACTTCCGTTACCCTAAAGGCCTTATAGGTTAACCACGCGCCAATTAACGAACCTAGAGCGTTGGCGAGTAAATCCCCCAAATCGAACGTCCTCCACGGAACGAACCACTGAGCTAACTCAGTTAGCCCCCCGAGAACGGCTGAAATTAGCATACCGTCCCATCCGTATAACGTCGCGGAAACGAACGAGTAAATTGCGAAGAGCGAGAAGTGCCTCAACGAGGATTGAGGATCGAACGGCAAATAGGTAATTTCCTCCACTTCCTTAACTACTTCCGCCGGAGCTATCGTCAACCCCCAAGCTATAGCTACCGTTAGGAGCGCCCAAACTGCCTTGAGAACCCTCTTCCACATAATAACTCCCCCTCTCGATGGCTGTGGGGCTTAGAAAGTTGAGTTCGTTCAACGTAACGGTGGCGTGTTGGAGAGGTAAGGAAGTAAAGGCCGAATTGGAACTGAAGAGCTACTGGGGCAAGAACTTCGTAGTAGTGAGAAAGCAGCCTAGCCTGTTGATAGTAAAATACAACGGCGATCCGTTCGAAGCGGTCAAGAAGCTGAAGGAAGTGGTCGACCCTAGGTACACCACTCTGCTAAAGGCCATACCTTACGACGCGAGCGTTCCAGCTGACATAGAGGAAGTTATAAAGGCAGTTGAGAAATTCTCTAAAAAGATAGGAGAGGGAGAGACCTATAGAATAACTTTGAAGGGACCCATCTACGAGTTCAAAGACGATGATTGGAGGGAGCTTCCGAAGGAGGAGGCTATTAGGAGGATAGCCGAGGTCATAGATAGGAAGGTAGACCTGGAGAACCCCGATTGGGTCGTATACATCAGGAGCTTGCCGTTGAGGGGAATTCAACAAGCCGGAGTGAGCGTTCATAAGCCAGAGTGGATCTTTTCCGTTCAGCAATGAGGTGTTGAACCATTTACTACGCTTTGAGACCTCCTAACGGGACTAAGAGCTACGATTACTGGCTCTTGAAGCAAGCCAGCTTAGCTAGGAGGTATTACATTGGAACGTTCTACGTTCCTTCAAAGAACCTTTACTCCCCCGTCTTCAGAAGGATAGGGAAGGCCGACCCTAAGGCGTTCCTTACTATTACGGCGAGGGAGCTAAGGGACTCCTATAAAATGGTTTGCATTAAGGGTTGCGGCCAATGTTGCGAGAGGAACTCGAACGCGGTAATATTTGAGGAGGAAGCGAGAGAGCTTGGAATACAGATAAGAGATAAACCCTCTTTCGAGGTCGAATTGGTTGACGGATCCAAATTGAAAGTATATAGGCTAGACACTAGGAGGAACGGCCAATGCGTATTTTATAATAGGAGAAGGAAGACGTGTTCTCTAGGAAGAAACAGGCCGATATTATGCGTGATTCACTATTGCTCGGCTTTCGCGGAAAGGGTTGAAAACGGGAGGAAGGTAATGTACGTTAAGGTTTCCGGTAAAGAGCTTGGGAACGGGCTAGTTGAAATGAAGTTCGAGAGAGTTAGCAACGAAGAGTGGGAAGAGATAGTAAGGATGGTGAAGAACGGGGTAAACGTTTGGAGAGCAGTAGCTGAAATACTGAGGAAGAGGAACTTAGGGAAAGCTTGAGTGGTGCGGGGGGTGGGATTTGAACCCACGCAGGCCTACGCCATCGGGTCCTCAGCCCGACCCCTTTGGCCAGGCTCGGGCACCCCCGCGATTTCCCGGGAGCTTCACGAAGTTTTATTTATAAGTTTTTGCTTCCCTAGCTTCGACCCGACCGGACAACAGTCCATTCGATTTGAACGTTGCTCACAGTAGAGGATATACGGATAGGTGAGGGATAATATAGGGTTCACCACTATAAAGGTAAGGTTGTAACATTGAAATCAATCACAGTAATCTTACTGACTTTCATCTTAGCTAACGCGTTCGAGTTAAAATTAATGTGGAGTTTCGATGAACCTAGCGATCGAATAGAAGACATGGTCTTCTCCAGCAAAGGTAATCTCGGTATAGCCTCTTGGGATAATTGTGCGTACGTTGTTGACCTTAATGGCCATCAACTAGGTAAGACATGTGGAACTTGGGATATGGATGGGGCTGGGTATTTTAATGGATTATTCGGTTTCGTTAATCTCGATAACTACGTGTATCTCATTAACAATAATGGTACTTTCTGGAAGAAGATATATGTAGGTGATTATCATCATACTGCTATCGCACTCTTGAATAACGGTTTCGTTGCGTGCGATAGTTATTGCGCAAGATTTAATCTCAATGGAGAAAAACTATGGGATACTTACGTAGGCGCGTACGTTGAAGACGTGGCTATTCGTAAGGGTTACATATACGCAGCTAATAGTGGAAGCCAGAAACTTCAAGTAATCGATCTAAACACAGGTAAGGTAGTTAGTGAAATAAAGTACGAAAGAAGACCGGGTAGTGTAAGCGTTTGCAATGACTACTTGGCAGTTATAGCGGGGGAACTATACTTTTACGATATCAGTGACCCAAGAAATCCGAAGTTGATTTGGAAGAGTACTGGACTAAACGTTGATGATAACGAACATTCTCCTGCCTTTTCTCCAAATTGTAAGTACGTTGCTGTGGCAGACAATTATTGGTTTATTACGTCTATCGGTAACAGTGAATTGAAGATATTTGACGTAAACGGTGATCTAATTTACTCAAAGTACTTGCCCGGAATTACGTCCGTTGCGTGGTGGAACGATGTAATAGCTGTCGGCTACCTTAGCGGTAAGGTGGAATTATATCGCGTTATAAATTATACATCACCAATAGCTCGTTATTCCGAAATAGAGAAGATGAATGGAGCGGGAACGCTCGTGATTCAAATAAAGCCCCTCTATGTCTACCAAGATGAGTTTTCTAAGGTACCAATAATAGGTAGGCTCTTAGTTGCCGGGCTCGTAAAGGCGCTTTACGGAAAACTGAGCTTAGATTCACTCTATGTTAGCGTAAAGGCTTATTTGGAAACGATCAACCTAGCTAAATCGTACTACATTCAAGCTGAGAAGTTCTTTAAGAATGGAGATTTCGTAAACTCCTTGGAAAAATTAAAAGTGGCCAAGGCACTATTACATACGATTAATACCACCTACTCAAACTTAAAGGCTTCTTGGGAAAGAATCGAAACGCAGATGAGGTCCTTAGAGGAACGAATTGTTCCAGTTAGAGAAATACTCGTAAACGCTTGCGGAACCGATATAGGCGTGGACTGGAATAGTTCTATTGCAATCGAAAAGTTAAAGGAGTGTTCAACATCAATAGAAAAGATATTGAACCTAATTGAAGCTCTTAAGCGATACAAGGGCTGGGAAGGTTTCTCGGCTTCATTGGTACTTAGAGACTTGACCGAGTTTGGAAATACAATTAAAGAGATGTACCCAAGAGTAGAAGATTTAAGCAATCGAATAATTGAACTGGAAACGAAGGCGAAATTGGTTTTAGAGAGTAATTGATTTTCAACGTTCTTTTTCATGTTTGGATTAAATTCCTTTGGCGAAGCCATGGACTAACAATTATCGTTCCCTTTTCAATTAATTCGACCACCTTCCAAGAGATTTCCTCTTGCTTTAGCCACTGACCCCAAGCCTTACCTTCACCTACCAACTTCGCTATTTCCTTCCTAACCCTTTGGGGTAAGGGAGCGGGCTTCTCGAAGGCAAAGGGGGTTCCGGGAAGGGGCATGAAGTAGTGTAAGTGAGCTCTAGCGCCCATGGATATCAGCTTCCTCATTCCTTCCAACGTCGCCATCATTTCCTCCTCGCTTTCGCCCGGGAGGCCCAAAATGAAGTCCACTTCCGGCGTGAAGCCGTGCTCAACGCTCAACTGAACGGCGTTAACTACGTCCTCCCAAGTATGGCCTCTGTTCAACCTCTTCAGTACCTCATCGCTGGCGCTCTGGGCCCCTATTACTATTCTTTTATTCGAAACATACTTCCTCATTACCTTGAGAGCCTCTTCGTTCACGAACTCTGGCCTGACTTCGCTGGGGAAGGAACCGAAGAAGACCCTTACCCCGGTGCTCTTTACGGCGCTCAAGAGCTCCTCTACTTTATCGAGTTCGAGCCTCCTTCCGTCTCCGCCATAGGAAAGGGAGTTGGGCGAAATGAACCTGAGGTCCTTCCCTCCCAATTCCCTCAACTTCTTCGAGTACTCCCTAACGTTCTCAACGCTTCTGTGCCTAACTATGGCCTTGAATATGAACGACGTTTGGCAGTACTTACAAGCGAACGGGCAACCCCTAGTTACTTCAATTGGACCGAAAGTTCCTCTCCAGTAAGGCCAAGGCGGGTAATCGTCCAGTTCAATTAACTTCCTCGGGCCCGTATAGCTTCCATCGCTCAAATATATTCCCTTAACCTCCTCCGGGTTTCCTTCCTGGAGGGCCTCGAGGAGCTCAGCTAGGCTCTCTTCCGCTTCCCCCTTAACCACGTAATCGAAGCCTAACTTCAAAGTTCCATAGGGATCCCCAGTGGCGTGAGGGCCTCCGGCTATTAGAGTCACCTTTCCCTTGAGGAGCCTTATTTTCATCGTAAGCTCGTCGTCTAATAGATGGGTGGTTAGGAGGGAAATTCCGAGAGCGACGTTCCCCTTGAGTTCGAGAACTTCTAACGGGTCCCTTACCCACCTTACCTTAATTCCCTTCTTCTCTAACGCGGCCGTAAGAGCGTAGACGCTGTACTTAACTTCCCTCCTTAGTAGTAGAGCGAACGTTAACTCCTTCAATTCCAGTCTCCTCCATAATTCTCTTATATATCAGTTTGAGTACCTCGTCCCTTTGCGATTGCCTCTTGGCTATTTCCGAAACCCTACGGGCCCTCCAGTTGGCCTCCTTCTTCAGTAATTCGTTTAACACCTCGTTCAGTTTAAGGTCTTCTTCTCTAATACCTAATAAGTTCCATATTCCCTTGTTCAGTTTATAGTACAATTTGCCCAACTTCCTCGCTAGGGCAACCACGGTGTCCTCGTCAGCTACGTTCAAGAAGAGTAGCAAGGCCAATATTAATATCGGCAGCTCACCCGTCTCCGCTAAGAATATCATTAAAACCAAGCCCAGTAGCGCTCCGAGCACGTTCAAATGAAGTTCCCAATGCCCTTTCGCGGGGACGAACAAAAAGCTTTAAGCGGGTGGCTCCACTTCCTCCAATATCTCCCTAACAACCTTCTCAGCAGTATCTCTAGCCAAGAAAAGCCTGTCTCCGGCCGCCTCAACGACTAATCTATGGACCAACACCATTGGAGCTACCTCTTTAACGTCATCTGTAATCACCACTTCCCTGTCCTCTATCGATGCCTTCGCCTTAGCTGCCCTAACTAAGTGTATAGCCGCCCTAGTAGTGGCCCCCAGTAACACTTCCGGTCTCTCTCTAGTGGCCCTTACCAAGTCAACGGCGTACTCAGCGACCTTCCTAGGAACTTCGACAGCTTGAGCTTCCTCTATTGCTTGCAAGACTGTCTCTTTATCTAACGACTTCTCCGCCTTAGGTTCAATAGCCTTCCTCATCGCATCGAGCATTACGGCCTCTATTTCTACCTCCCTCGGAGGGAACCTCAAGTCAACGCTAACGGTAAACCTGTCCTTAGCCACCTCCGGGAGCTGATACGTTCCGACCATCTCGACTGGGTTCATAGTAGCTATCACGAAGAAGGGCTTCGGGAGCTCGTACGTTTCGCCCTCTATCGTTACTTGCCCCTCTTGCATAGCTTCTATTAGAGCCGACTGGGTCCTCGGGGAAGCTCTATTTATTTCGTCCACCAACAAAACGTTCGTGAAAATGGGGCCTAATATCGTTCTGAATTGACCGCTCTTCGGGTCGAACACCTTTCCGCCTATTAAGTCCATCGGTAACGTGTCCGGGGTCATTTGGACTCTCTTGAATTCCAGTCCTAGGGTTTGGGCGAACAGCTTAGCTAACGTGGTCTTGGCCGTTCCCGGAACCCCCTCTAAGAGTACGTGACCTCTGGAAAGCATTGCTATGGTCAACGCCTTAACTGGTCTTTCCATGCCGGATAGGTGTTTGCTTATTTCGCTCAAGACAGTCTCGTAAAAGAGCTTGGGTTTCCTCATATAATTTCGACCCGAAGAATTTCAGGAGATAGGAGCGGAAAAACGGGGGTCTTACCTCAAGAGCTCTTCGAGTTGGGCTACTACCTTCTGCCTTAACGCCTTTCCTAGGGGCGCGTAGCCCATCTTGGTTACTTGAGATTGCAGCTGATCGCTTAGTAGATATTCAGCGAACTTAACCAAGCTCTTGAGCTTCGGGCTGTCCTTGTAGAATATCATGTAGGGAACTCCAACTATCGGGTAGGAGTTCTTGCCGGGCGCTAGTATTAGGGAGTGAGCGAACTCATAGGGCGCGTGAAGCGGGCAAGCCCAGTACTTCATTGCGCCTTCCGTCGCTGCGCTTATGGTCTCCGCAGTAGGCTCAACGAAGTATCCTTCCGCGTTCTTCAATGCTGCAGTGGGCAACTTTGCTTGCCAAGCGTAGGCTAGCTCTACGTAGCCTATGCTGTAGGGAGTCTTAGATACTGTAGCGGCAACTCCTTGGTTCTTGGGAGCGCCTATACCTCTCCCCATCTCGTCTACAGGCCACTTCACTACTAGTCCGCTTCCTACCTTTTGAGACCATTCGCTGGAGCTCTTGGATAAGTAGGTGGTAAAGATGGCGGTAGTTCCAGAAGCGTCAGATCTGTGAACTGCGATTATGGGCTTGTGAGGTAATCTGGAGGCCACTGCAGGGTCTTGGAGGGCCTTTATTCTGGGGTCGTCCCAGTACTTTATCTCGCCCATGTATATCTTAGCTATAGTCTCTCCATCGAGCTTTAGCTTCATTCCGTTTAACTCGGGTACGTTATAAACGACGACGACTCCTCCGGCTACTAATGGGACGTGAATTACTTGCTTACCTTGGTATAATAACGGACAGTACTTCGCTGGCGGAATGGGAACGTCGCTCGCAGCGAAGTCCGTGAGGCCGTTTATTAGGTTGGAAATTCCGGCACCGGATCCAGTCGCCTGGTATTGGACGTTAGCTTGGGTGTAGTAGTAAGCTGCAGTAGCTAGGAACGGGTATACGAAGCTCGAACCAGTTCCATACAAGTTAACGGCTAGAGTTGGAAAAATTAAGGCGAGCATGCTTACCATTGCGATTTTCTTATTCATACCGGGTTTCCTCGTGTAAGAAGTAGGATTTAGTAATTAAATTCGTTTCCGAAAAAGAGCTTATAACCGCGCTAGGTATGGTAGACTAGGTACTCAAAGAAATTACCTCCATTTGGGAGTCACTAGCTTTTGCTTCTCAAGGGGTACCTATTAATCGTTTCCAGAGGAACGCGAGAGGTGTGAGTAGGTGAAGTGCTCCGAAGTTGGAGTAACTTGTTTGGATGACCCGGAACTCTTGAAGGCTTACGTTAGCGATGCGTCTCCGCTTAGGGGCGAAGTACCTAAAGCCGCGTTCTTTCCAATCGATGCGACCGAAGTAGCTAAGGTTCTTAAATGGGCTAATAAGGAGAAGATTGCCGTTTACCCCTTTGCCGGAGGAACCAGCCTAGTTGGCTCCCCCCTTCCCTCCGAAGGGGTTGTAATGGACCTAATCCTAATGGATTACTTGGAAGTGTTCCCGAAGGATAAGCTAGCCTTGGTGGGAAGCGGATGGAAGCCATCAGAGCTCAATTCAGAACTTAGGGAATACGGTCTATGGTTTCCAATAGACCCGGGCAGTTACGATATAGCGACCATTGGTGGTATGATAGCAACTAACGCCGGTGGAATAAGGGCAGTGAAATACGGCGTTACGGCAGATAGAGTAAGGGCTTTGGAATTCGTTACGCCTACTGGCGAAATAGTTTGGAGCGGGGCTTGGAGCAAGAAGAGCAGTACTTGGATACGGCTTCACCAACTTCTAGTAGGCTCCGAGGGACAGTTCGGAGTAGTTACGAAGGCCCTTCTGGAATTGGAACGACTTCCCGAGAAAGCGGAGGTTCTGATGATCGAAACGAATCTAGAGGAGGTAGGAGACTTAGTCTTGAAACTCATGGAATTCGAACCGTCGGCAGTGGAGTTCATGGACGAAACCACTGTTGAGGCAGTGAACCACCATCCATCGGCCCCGTTCAAGCTCGAAGGAAACTCTATTTTACTCGTGGAATTCGATGATGAGAGGGCTTCGGAGAAGGCAGAGTCTATAGAAATGGAACTGAACGCTACCAGGGGCGAACCGGAGAAGCTCTGGAAGTACCGGAAGCTAGCTGGACAAGCTTTAACTTACAAATACGGCAAGAGGGCCGATTGGGACGTAGCAGTTCCGCTCAGCGAGCTCTCACCCGCTTTGAAGTTCGTTAAGGATAGGTTGGAAGAGGGGGCCGTTTTCGGACACTTCGGCGATGGGAACATGCACATCAATTACCTAGGCAAGTCCGTAGAGGAGGTTATTGAGGATGCGAAGGAATTGGTGTGTGAAATGGTGAAGAGGTTCAAGGCAACTGTGAGCGGAGAGCACGGAATAGGTCTCTTAAAGCTACCTATGCTCAAATGCGAGGTTTCGGATGAAGCGATAGAGGTATGGAGGAAGCTTAAGTTAGCCTTGGATCCCAACTTAATACTGAATCCCGGTAAGAAGATACCCCTTTAGAGCTCTATCAAGAACTTGGATAACAGTAAGGCAAGTATCGTAAACGAGAACGATGGTAAGAAGAACCCGTATCCGGGACTCCCAACTATGCATTCCACTGCAGTTGAAACCGTACTGAAGAGGTAAGGTGCGGAGAGGGCAGCTATTGATACCGAAGCTAATAGCGTTCCAACGTCAGTGTAAATGATCATGAAGGAGACTAGGGCGCCCAATGAAGACATGTACATAGATAGTGCGAGTAAGTACATTAAGTAATCGAAAGTGATGAACAACTGGGAACTTAGGAAGGAAGCTATCGAAGCGTATGCTATGTTTAGAGATATTGTGAATAGGAAAATGACTACGGTCTTCGCCAAGAACATCACTTCCGGTGCAATTGGAGCCATCCTTAACGCGTAAAGCGTCCCCTTTTCGGCCTCTCTTATAACCATTAGAAAGCCTAGGAGGGTCGAAATAAGTATTGAAAGACCTATCTGACCAATAACTACTAAGTTGGCTGCCTCTACTTGAGTTAGAACTGTAGTTCCTGGTCCAGAGATCAAGTAAGATAAAGGTAATGAAAAAGCAGCTGAGAGTGAGAACAAGGCTAGTATTTCGTGGGGTCTCCTCGCCTCCTCTTTAACGTCCTTCGATACCAGCGTCGCTAACTGTATCAAGGGCGTGCTTCCCTTTAGGTGCTAACCGTGGGTTGTTGATATGCGCTGTGACATCCCTTGAGGATATCGCTAATTCTGAGCACGTTTCCGTCCCAGTAGCCCTTCACTACCATTTCTCCCTTGGTAATTACGACTTGGTTCAAGGGACCGTACTTTTTCTCTATGTAGCTAACAGGAACTCTCGCCGTTATTTTATCTCCCTTCTTGCCTTCTAGGATTAAGACCAGATCGCTCCCTTGAACGGTCCATCTAACTACGTCACCCCTAACCATGTATACTCCGGGCTTCTTGTGTATTAGGTCGCTAACGTCTACGTAAGATGAACTAGAAGTGGCGTATATCCCTATAGCGCCGAACAACGCGAACAGCGAAACGGAAAGTAATAGGAACCTCTTGTTGTCCTTCTTCAACTGCCGAACCCTAAGGATACGTAACGCATCGCTCCGTAAAACTTTAACTAGTCTAATCGAACTGGAACTCCCCTTTCTCTAAGGTATTCCTTAACCTCTCTTACCCTATACTTACCGTAATGGAATATAGACGCTGCTAAGGCAGCGTCCGCTTCGCCTTTCGTGAGGACTTCGTAGATGTGTTCCGGACTTCCGGCGCCTCCAGAGGCTATAACTGGTATTCCAACGCTTTCGCTAACTTTCCTCGTGAGTTCTATATCATATCCCATTTGGGTGCCGTCGTAATCGATGGAAGTAAGCAAAATTTCCCCTGCCCCAAGTTCTTCAACCCTCTTAGCCCACTCGATAGCATCGAGGCCAGTTGGGACCTTTCCAGCGCTAACGTATACTTCCCAGCTACTTCCCTTCCTCTTTGCGTCTATTGCTACTACAACGGCCTGCGATCCGAACTCGGACGCTGCTATTGTGATCAGTTCGGGATTCTTAACAGCTGCTGTATTGACGCTTACCTTATCGGCACCGGAAGACAAGAGCTTCGCGAAGTGGCTTAGGGACCTGACTCCTCCCCCTACGGTTAGCGGTATAGTGAGGACCGAAGCAGTATCCCTCACGACCTTAACCATCGTCTCCCTTCCCTCGGGCGTGGCAGATATGTCTAGGAAGACTACCTCGTCAGCCCCCTCTTCCTCGTACCTCGCGGCGAGTTCAACGGGGTCTCCGGCGTCCCTTAAGTTCTCGAAGTTTACCCCCTTAACGACTCTTCCGTCCTTTACGTCCAAGCACGGAATGATTCTTTTCTTGAGCATCTTTGCACCTAAGTTGTTGAATCGCTTAGATAGGTTTGAAGGTTTCGTCTCCTAAGAAGCCACAAATAATAACCCTTCTAATGGGCTTCCCTCTGGGATGCGGAGATGGTAGTCCGTAGAAGGAAGAAGAGCAGGAAGTTGAGGGGAAGGAGCAGGACCATGGGTTGGGGTCAAATAGGCCAGCACAGGAAGAACGGTGCTAGAGGAGGATTCGGTAACGCCGGAATGCACAAACACATGTGGACGTGGGTAACTGCTAAGAGTCCCGGCTACTTCGGTAAGTTCGGTTTCAAGCTCCCTCCGGAAGCTAAAGTGGAGTTCGTTGAGATCAACGTTGACGCATTGGACGACCTAGCTAGGAAACTGAACACAACCACTTTGGACTTAGCTGCGATGGGTTACAATAAGCTCTTGGGAAGAGGAAAGGTCAAAGGCGCGTATACAGTAATAGTAGCCAATGCCTCCCCTAGCGCTATCAAGAAGGTCGTGGAGGCCGGTGGTAAGGTAATTACTCCAGATGGCGAGGAACTTAAGGTAGAGGAGTAAGGCGTGTTACTGGAGGGTCCAAAGGTAGTAACGGTAGTAGTCACTACCCTAATTGGACCCTTAGTGAACGACACTTCTCCCTTTACCGAGCTTAACTCTTCAATTTCCGTAGTGACGGTGACCCAAACTCTCTCCCTCGTCACAACGAAACTGATAAGGGAAACTGTTACTACCACGGTAGAGGGTTCTTGCGACAGGTTCTATGGCGCTCTGGCGTTTTTCTCTATATTAGTTTTAATTCTCCTGTATAAATATTATAAGAAGTCAAAGAGCTGTAAAGGAACATCCGAGCCCCAATTCTATTAACTCATCCGGACCCAGAACTAGCTCTCCGTTCACGTAGTATTGAATAGTATTACTAACTATAGCGAACCTAGCTTTAGATCCGTATCTAAAGCTCGGGACTTCTTCCCCAGCGAACCTCCAACAAGCTTCGTCCAAGTGCTTGGCTCTCGCCCCTTCGTTCCAGTAGTGACTTTTCGCGATTAATTCCGCCAAGAAGGAAGCGAATACTGGACCGGTACATGGGGTATAAGGCGAATATATTGCTTCAAGTAATTCGAGGGGGATTGGACTAGATATTCCCCATCTAGGTCCCATTTCGGTCACGAAGGCCGGTAACTCAATTAGCCTCGTTTCCCACGTAGTTACCCAAAAAGGATTCAGAACGATCTTGTTTTTCAGCTTCTCTGAAGCGTGCCTTATTGGCCACTCTCCGAACTTCCTCTTATATCCGTACGAGCTCTCCGGAGTGACGGACCTTTGAACCACTGCCTTTTCATCCGGTAACTCTTCCGGTGGGGTCATTGGATCCATAATGAACTTAGTTTCCACTTGAGGTAAAGGCGATTTCCTCTTTTTCGGTACTATTGCTAACCCAACGCCTCCTAGAATCAACGAGTCGAGGAAGCGTTCCGGGGGTTCTGGATGCTCTATTAGCTCTTCCAACGATCTCGCTGGGTTTACAGCTAGAGTACACTTCAATGGAACTACGCGAGCTTCCTTACAGTCTATTCTCTCGGACTGTTCCTCTTCAACAATTAATCCCTTCCTAACGTTTATTGAGAGCCCATTTCTACAATTATAGAAAGTAATACCACCCATAAATCCTACCTTGTATGTGTTCGTTCCTCAATGTAAGTTTATTTAGGTGTACGTGTGACACTCTCTTGAGGAGAGAGTCTTGAAGAAGATAACTTTCTTACTACTAGTCGGTTTACTAGCTCCGGCTTTCGCGAAAATCGTTGCGACCGTAGTAGTATCGCCTCCAAGTGGTTACACTGTAACGTATTATTACAGACTGAACGCAACTCTGAACATACCGGGATATGGGGTATTGCCCTTAGGGATAGAAAACACTACTACTGTTACCGATGGCCAACCGTTCACGACAACTGCAACCATACCAGTTGACGTGGAAATCACTTACACTAACACTACTTACGCGACCTTTGAGGTAACTTACTATATATTTGCTAAGAACGACGACGTTCCTACTACCATGACTAACACTACTGCCTCTGCAATAGTAAAGACGGCCTTACTACTACCGGGTCAGAACATTGATTATCATTACGACGTAAACCTAGGGAGTTACTTCGGTAAGAGTAGCTTCAGCGTGAAAGCGGGCTTCAACGGTACAATACTCCCAATTGTAGGCCTCGCCGGAGCCGGAGCAGTTGCCTACCTAAAGAGAAAGCTTTCTAGGAGGAACTGACTTTTTTAGAACTTCCTCTGTTACAACGATCACACCATCTTCAGCCTTAACTTCGAAATGATTTCTTCTCAAGTAAGCCCAAGCGGCTATTGCGCAGAGGCAAGCGTCAATTTCGTCGTTATCCATTTCTCTTATCCAATTCAAGTAGTTCCCTACTCCTCTAGGGAAAGTTTCGATGACTCGAACTTTGGTTTCGTCGAGGGCCTCTAGCACTCTCTCTACGAGTTTCCTCATCCCCCTCCAACCTGGAGGCAGTACTTTGAGCCCTAACTTCCTAGCTTTCCTATCGACGTCCCTCATGGGTCCATTCGGTAATTGAAGGGGCGAGTCTATTGCTATAACGCTAGCTCCCATTCCAACAGCCACTCTCAAGAGGGTCTCCAAATCGCCTTTTAAGGTTAAATTAAGGGAACCGAAGAGGCAAAGGGTCGAAGGTCTGACAGCAGCCGGATCTATTCCAGCTACTAGCAAGCTCCTACCCATTCACATATAATGGAAGAGGAATATATTGAGAGATACGCTAGAGCGAAAGCTAATGCGGAATAAAGCAGTAACGTTTCAATCAACGCACCCAAATCCGTCAATAAGAACAAGTTTCCGCTTATTATAGAAATGAAGAGGTTAGCTAATCCAACGGACAGTCCTATTACTAAGGCGAGTCTTAAATCGTCCAAAGTTCTCTCCCGCTAATCCATTCCTTGCATCGGATTAAATCCTCAGTATTTTAGGAGCCTTCGTTGTTGCGTTGATGGGTTACGGCGTTGAAGGTATACTTGGTTGCGCACGCTCCATCGAGCGTCCAAAGGCTCGAGGACTTCGCTAAGTTAGCTTTTAACTTAGATTTGGTGGACGTCCTAGTGGTCACCAAGCCTTCGGGAGTGGCAGCCCAAGTCGGGCTCCCTGAAATATCCAAGATGGCCTATAAGCTAGATAAGAAGTTAGTGGTTTTACCCGATATAGATGATGCAGTAGAGTTACTTAAACCGGACAAGGTCTACACTGTCTCCCATGACTACGGTCGAAGAGTTAGGGAACTGGAGAAGGCTGATAGCGTAATGATAGTAGTTGGATTGAGCGATCCGGGCCTTACTAAGACGGAAGCTCAGAAAGGAGAGGCAATATATCCAGACGGTACTTCCGGCGACATAGGTCCTATAGCTGCCGTTTCAATACTGCTATCGGGACTCGGAAAGTGATAGATAGGGTCGAAATCCAAGTTCACTCCCACGCTACCGAGGACGTTGAGAAAGTGAAGGAGGCAGTTAGGAAGCTACTGGGCGTTGAGCAAATAGAGTTCACTGAGTTGAAGGCAAGGGGGCACCACGGCAATCCGATAATTACGTTAATCGCTACCCTCAAAGGGAAAGAGGCTGAGAGGGCCGTAAGGAACCTCTTATCGAAAATGGATGAGTTCGATTTCGAAATTATGGTTAGAGAATTAGATATCAGGAGCGAGAAAAGCAAACTGTACTTGAGGTTCGATAAACAAAAGGCTTACCTCGGTAAGACTGAAATGAGCTCCGGATCGGACGTAATAAGGGTAGTAATAGTGTTCAAGGGAAGGAAAGTGAGCGAGGACTTGCTAAGGGAGCTCAGAGGTTCGGAGTGAATGCTTTGCTGTGGAGCTGACGAAGCGTACTTCTCAAAGAACAGCGAAATGTGTATAGGAGTAGTGTGCTTAGAGTACAGTAAGGATGAAAAGGTCAGTAAGTGCGGAATGAACGTTGTAGAGAAGATAAAGGAGCTCTGTAAGGTTAAAGGCGTCAGGGAATTGAAGGGTTCCAGTCTCTTGAAGAGTAAGAAGTGCAATTCAAGTTACTTAGAGGGAGTCCTATTGAAATTGACCTATTCAGTTAAGTGTAGTAGGGAAGCAGCTTCGAGCGAGCTAAAGGAAAGGTTGTTAAGGGAGGCTTTAGGTGAGATACTTGAACGAAGTGAAGTCCGAATAGTAATTGTAGACGAAGGCTTAGTTAGGAATCTCACTAAGAGCATTTCAATAGAAGGTCGTAAGGAGGTCCGTTTAAAGCCTTAGGTCCGGTCACAAAGCGCCAGTAGTGCAGCTAGCGGACGTACTCATACACTATTACAAGAAGGCGGGTTCGTGACTGCTCCCCGGTCCTTCGTCCCCCTCCGTCGGGGGGGCATCCCCGGGCTCATCGCGTTCCATCCATCGCTTTCCCCTCGTTCCTAATAAATCAACGCCTATTAATTGAGAGAGTTCGCTCAGCTCCTTTAATCCCTTCTCCGTACACCTCACCATTAGTTTAGGTCTCCCTATCAAGGTTAGCGCTTTGAAGGTTTTGACTAAGTTCAGTTCCTCTAACCTATGTAGGCACTCCCACAAGGAAGACTTACTCAGTTCTAACGCATTGATTACTTCCTTGAAGCTGGCTTCTCCGTGAACGCATACGTAAATCAAAGCAACTAAGCACTTACTCCCCCTTACTTCCTTCCACACTCCCTTGCACCTCTATGTAAGGTAAGAGCTCGTACGCGCCCCTTACTAACAAGTCGAGCGATATTGCGGAATACACCACTATTACGGAAATAGCGAAGGATTTCAACGAATCGAGCCCACTAAATGTAGCGAACGCAGTTAGTGGAAAGAGAGCGAACGATAGGAGGGCCTCTAGTACCTCCCTTAACGCAAGCAACGTAATTGAGACGAAAACGGAGATCGAGAGCGAGAGGGGCAAGAAGAACGAGCAACGCGGATAGGCGAATTGGAACGCGAGGAACGCCGCAATAGACGCTACAAAAGCTATGACCTTATCCTTCTTATTAATAGCGTGAGTTAGCGTACCGAGCCTCTTTACAGTCCAAGAGTAAGGGATTAGTGAAAGGGCAGTGAAAACTGGCACGAAAGCTGGCTCCTTCAGTGCTTCGTATAGATAAAGTCCGAAGCTCATTGGAGCGACCCATGAGAGGAAGGTAAGCGCTTCGAGCCTCTTTTTCTCCACCTTTATTAAGGATCTTATTGCCAATTCGCTCACAAATCTATTTTTACGAGAACTATATATTTCGGTTACATCAAGTTCGGAGGACCGAACTTTGTAGTATGTAGAAATATTTCCATTACATTAAAACACTATGAGGTGGAGAGAGTGTTGGAAATCGTTTTCCCGATATTTACTAGCTTAGCCATAGCCTTGGTCCTCTTCTATCTCTGGAAAGGTCCTCAATTCCTTCAGGAGGCCTTGGGCGGAGCCTTAATAGCCATGCTCTTTGGGAGCGTTGGAGCTTACTTAGGAACGCTGATCTTCGCGGGTCAATACGCTACTCCGGAAGTATTAACTGCCTCGGTGATAGCGGCGTCAATAACGGCCATTTGGACTTACCTTTTCGCCTACGCACATAAATAGTTCTGAATAGGGCTTAAGACTAGAGCTAGAGTAAGGCCGTCAACTCTTACTAATTTTCTCTTTAATCATTTCCCTTACTAATTTGGGATCTGCCCTTCCCTTAGTAGCCTTGAGCACTTGACCTACGAGGAAGTTGATTGCTTTTTCGTTCCTCTTGGCGTCCTCTACGGCTTTCGGATTGCTTTTAATTACTTTTTCCACGATTTTTTCAATTTCACTAACGTCTTTAATTGCGCGAAGTCCCTTTTCTTTAGCTATAGCTTTCGGTCTTTTACCTGTCTTCAGTACCTCCGGGAATACGATCTCCTTAGCCTGCTTCCAAGTAATTTCTCCTTTATCAACCATGTTGAACAGTTCCTTCAAATACCCTGCATTTAAACCCTCGCCAATGTCCATACCGAGCTCCTTGACCCATCTCAAGTACTCGACTACGAGGAAGTTCGCTACCCTAATTGGGTCGCCTACAGTTTTAGCGACTTCTTCGAAGGTATCCGCTAATTTCTTGGAAGAGGTCAGTACCTTAGCTAAATATTCGCTAACTTTATACTCTTTTACGAATCTCTCTGCCCTCTCGTCCGGTAGTTCAGGCAATTCCATTCTAATTCTCTCTATCATTTCCTCACTTACGTAATATGGCGGTATGTTAGGCTCCGGCATGTATCTGTAATCTGCCTCAAATTCCTTACTTCTAGATGGTATTGTAACCCTCTTCGAAGAGTCCCAGTGTCTAGTTTCCCTCTCAACCTTCCCGCCTTGCTTTATCAAAGTAGTTTGCCTCACTATTTCGAACGTTAAGGCCTTCTCCACTTCTTTAGGGGAGCCTATGTTCTTTACTTCGACCCTCTCTCCACCGGGAACGCTTACGTTAGCGTCTGCCCTCATTGCGCCTTCCAAGGAACAATCGCAAATGCCTAAGTGCTCCAATACGCTCCTGAGCTTTTCGAGGAAGGCCCTCGCTTCCCTCGGACTCTCCATATCGGGTTCCGTCACTATTTCCAGCAACGCTACACCGGATCTATTGTAATCTACCAATACGTACCTCGACGCGAAGCCTTGAGGCCAAACGAGCCTCCCGGGATCTTCCTCTAACTGAACCCTTCTTATTCTGACTACCTTTTCCTTTCCATCGACGTTTATCGGTATGTAACCACCGGTACAAATTGGAGAAGAGCCTAGCTTGGTGAATTGCGAGATTTGGAATCCCTTAGGTAGATCGGGGTAAAAGTAGTGTTTCCTTGCGAACACCATCTTTTCGCTTACTTTACCCTTTAAAGCCAGACATAGAGAAACTGCCATTTCAACGGCCCTTTCGTTGAGAATAGGTAACGCACCGGGCAACCCCAAGCAAACTGGGCAGACGTTAGTGTTAGGCGGCTTGTCCCTGTAATCGCTAGGACAAGAACAGAAGAGCTTCGTTTTTAATGACGTTAATTGAACGTGGACTTCGAGCCCTATGGTCGCCATTGAGATCCAAGCCGTAAGAGAGGGAGGAAAGGAGGAGTAAAAAGCTACTTCTTTCTAAGAGAAAGGACTAGGAGGGCCAGACCTATTAGCGCCACTACCGGGCTTCCGTAGTATATTATAGGCGGGTACCAGTAGCCCAACTCTTCTAACGGAAGCCTGCTCCATGGACTGTGGCAATCGACGCACTTCAAGGACTCCGATACTGGCACGACGCCGTGATCCACGTTCATGTACCTAACCATTTTTATGAATTTGCCAGTAAACGTCAAGTTAGCTACTTGCGCTCCCATTTGTACGGCCTTGTTTACGTCTCCGAGCGCGAACACAACGCCGACCTTGATCGGTATTGGTATCCTCTTCTGTTCGTCGAAAGGCACGTAAGCAACGTGTTCTCTGAAGGGATAGATTTTGCCGTCTTCCTCGCTCCCTACGGGAGCAGCGTATACTATTTCGTTACCGTTCACTGGATCGGGATACAAGTAGGCCTTTCTTTCCTTGCCGTTCCACCATAGATAAGCGGGCTTCACGTTCTTCTTTAGGACGAGCTTAGGCTCCCATCTACCGAGCTTCTCGTTGAACTCAATGTGTCTCCAGTCCCTCTCCACGTCTATCGGATACTGTCCGTGAGCTATGTACGGAATGTGGCAAGTCTGGCAAGCTACCTTGTGATGGAAGTTCTCAATAATGAAACCGACTATAGGGGCCCTGTGCCTCTCCTTGTGGCAGTCCGTGCAAGCGACCGCTTCAGCTTCCCTAGACCACGTACCTACCGCTTTCGTACCTACTTTATGGTCTTCGAACTTATGGCAGTCTACGCAGTGGAGACCTCTAGCCATATGAACGTCGAAGTGAACGGAAACCGTACCCATTAGGTCCGGGCTTAAGTTAGGTCTCTTGAAGTGCGGGCCTCCACCCGCGAACGCGTGACAAGCGAGGCAGGCGTCCTTAGAAGGCTTCGCAACTATCTTAGCGGCCTTCTCAATAGGGATATTGGGTACGTACCTCCATCCCTTTTCGGTCTTAACAACTACTTTCATTCCTTTCTTAACTCCAATTGCCCCTCCTTTGTAGTAGTTTGAGTGACATACGAGGCAGTCGACGTTCTCCAAGTCCTCCTTGGTAGGAGTTACGCTCGGTATCTTGCCTAGGCTCACTCCGTGACACATGGAGCAGCCAGTAGCGATTAGCTTGCCCTTCAGTTCTTCTTTTCCGGGTGGAGTTTTCTTTAATACGGCCTTCCCAATGAAGTTAACGGATACGTTTCCGTTCCAGAAGATAGCTCCGCAGAAGTCGTTGTAGAGCGTTCTACTACCGGCCCAAGTAACGCCTTTTCCAGCTACGTCGTCTACTTGGTTTATCAGTCGATAGTGATAGCTGTGGACTAGGTCCCTTACCTCCTTCTCGTGACACTTCAAGCACGTCTTAGAACCTTCGTACTTCGTTACGTTGAACTTTTGGAACACTTCCGTGTGATCAGCTATTCTGACTCCCTTCTCTTCAACGTATTTCCATGCGTCCTCTGCACTGGGGGCGAGCGAACAGAGCTGGGTTCCCACGACGAATATCGCTATGGTGCCGGCGCCTACTAAAAGTAGTAGAAGACCCAAAAGCGCTTGCATCCTCACAACAACTTCCCGCTTTAGAGCTTACTGACCAGTCAGAAATATTATGTAGTAAACATTTTCACACCGAATTTCTCTTTACCTAACCAATTGGTCAATTAGTTAACCCTTTAACGCTGTCAAAAGGGAAACTAGAGCTCCAATTACGGAAGCGATGTAAAACATAGAAGTTTTGTCGGGCCCATGAGATAAGAATGTCTACACCGTTCGGTACTTCAACTCTTTAAGAAATTCTCAGTCTACTAGCCAAGTATCAATTCAGTAAAGTAACAATATCGTCGAAGAGCGAATTCCAATATTCCTTAGTCTTAGTCAAGGAATATATGTGAACCTTCTAAACGCTTAGGGTTTTGACTAAAAGCGGGGACTCTTCAATGTTCTGTTCCTTGGTTCTTTTGCTTCATAACGTTACTTCACATGGCATTACCCTTCAGTATCTCTGGTTCCAGAACAATACGGTGGCGCTTTCTCTAACGCTTCCAAATCCATGTTACAAAGTAACCGTCTCTAACTCAACCATAAGCGTTGAGAGGTACGGATTCGCTTGCATTCAAGTACTTCGTAGAGACGAGATATTTCTTACCGTTAAAGGTAATGCCACGTTTACGTTGAACTACTTAAATGATTCAATTCAGTTCGGCAAAGCGTATAGGTTTTGTGCAAATAACTCGGTTAAGCTAATTGATATTCTCAATTATACTAGCAAATTTGTCAATAAGATGCTTGAACTAAAACTACTCTGTCTAGGATACTCTATCCCAGTTAATTTACCCGGCCCACCTTTCAAAGCGCCTCCGGTAACTAAATGCGATAGCGTAGTTACAGACGGATCCGCTTGGATCTACGTAAGGGGACCACTTTGCACTAGACCTATAGAGGTCCTAGTGAAGGCAAAGGTAAGGATTGCGAAGGTTCCAAGCGGAATGGTACCCTATTTAGAGGTCATTGATGTACTTGGGAGATGGCCTAGATGAGGTGACGTATCCCTTGGAGCGCCGTTTGAGGACACCGCCCAAGATAAAGGTATTGGAAGCGCTAGGAGCTATAGCTGATGGAAGGGTCGCACCAACTTCAGGCGGATTCAAGGTGAGGTCCAGTACTGGTGAGAGGACTTACGAGGTTTGGGTTGATTTGGAAAGAGGCTTAGTTTGTAGTGACGATAACGGGACCAAGTTCAGAGGTTACGTAGGATACCCGATAATTGCCGTTCTAATGCTTAAGGGGAAGCTGCCGTTTAATGAAAAGTTAGCCGAAGCCCTTAAAGGGATTCCTTGGAAGAAGCTTAATGAAGAGATGAAGAGCTACTCTAAGGTTATGGAGCTAATTTATGCAATGCTAAGGGATAAAGGAATAGATAGGAGCGAAGTGGATGAATTCGTCAATGAAGTAATTAGTTCCTTGAAGAAACTAAAACTTAAGAAAGTCTGTCCCGAGAATAAGTAGTTTCACCTCTTCGCAACCACTTCTATGAACTTTTCCAACAGTTTGTTGTTAGTTTCCAATTGGGCGCTCAGCTTGCCCATGCTCACTTTCAGTTCCTCGATCGAGGTCTCCATTTCACTAAACATGGAATAATCCTCGCGCCATGTCTTTGTTGAGGATAAAATTTAGACGAAGTAGAGTTCATTGGCTTAATCAATGTTCTTAAAGAGACTCAGAATGATGAAAAAGGTGAAAAGGCTTAATATGTTTTAGAGTTAATTATCCAGCCAGCAGAGTTTGCCGAAGCCATAACTTATAATCGAGAATAATCGATAGTAGGAAACGGATGATGATGATTGAGCCTGTTGGTCATATCGACATGGGGATTTTCGGGAAGCTGGAAGAGAGTTACTTACCGATTAGACGACCTACGGAAGGTTCTCGAAACTCCGTTATCTTCTGAAGTCATTTCATGTAATGTACTGAAACTTTTTAAAGGAGAGAATATAAGGAGAGTAATACTCCTACCGATAACGCTCCTTGATACCAAAGTCAACAACTTCGAGGAAGCAGAAGATGTGATACGGAATTCGATTATTGCATCGAATCCTGATGACAATTGCAAGAGAGATTTAGAAGAAATTCTACACGATTCCCAAGTAAAAGTAGTCTTGGGTAGTGGGTATTTCCTTTCGAATACAAATCTTAATGAATTTATTGTGCCTTTTAGTAGCGTGTTGTCTGACATATACTTGAAAATATATGAGAGCTTGGAGGAAGCATATAACAATCCAAGGAGCGAGCTCAGAATTATTCTAGATATAACTCACGGCGTTAATTACTATCCAGTAAGTTTGAGAGCAGTAGTTGAGAAAATGTTAGCAATTATGAGTCATAGGGGAAGAACCAAGTTATACGTTGCTTCGAGCGATCCATTTATATCCTCACGTAATAGTCAAAGCAAAGATATTGAAAAAAAGGTACTTAAGTATCACATAATTGAATGGAGAGAATTTCCGAAATCGAAAGTATTTTCGATGACCTCTAACATCAAACTTAAAAGCATTGTAAGGAGTCGCGACGAATTAAACACTCAACTTAGAGGGCTTAAGAGTATAGTAAAATACATAAAGCTATTAGAGGTCCCAAGCATCCTTGCGTGGAGTTATCTTAAGTATAAATTATATGAACCATTGAATAAGTGCGATAAAAATAGCATAGATAAGGCTAAGGAACTACTGGAAGAGATCAAGAAAGAAGCTAAACGGTTTAGTATCGAAGGGAATAAGTTTATTTTCCCAAAGGAATTCGACCCTGAGGGTATATTCGATTTAATATCGTTAATTGAAATTGGAAGAGCTCTCAGTGACTTAAATGGAAAAATTGAGGATAACCTATACGTAGTAAATCTCAAAGATTTGAAGAGTTATAATGAAAGGTATAGCGAATACATGGAAGCAGTATCTAAACATCTTTGGAAGAAGGAATTCGATGATTTGGTGAGAGCAGTTGAGCTATACCGAGAAAGGATACTTGATGCTAATGAAGCCCTAGAGGTAATTCCACTTAATGGTATCGAAAAGCTAGAACTTGATAATATTTTGATAGACAAGTTAAAGAAAATGGAAAAGAGGAAGATCCAAAGAAAGTTAGAGGAACTACGTAGTCTAATCTCGATGGGGTGGCTTCCATACTCGTTCCTTAAAGTTGAAGCTAGAAAGAAGAACGGTGAAGATAAGGACGAGAGCAAGGACAAGGAATACTTACTGAAAGAACTTATAAAAGAAGCGCTATGGTGGGCTGTCTGGGATAACTCACTTAACGAGAATTACGTAAGAAACTTCATAGCTCATGCAGGCCTAGAGAAGAACCTAACTTTCGTGAGTAGCGAGAGCGTTGGTTACTATATTCCATACCTCGAGCAAATAATAAGTATTATGAAATGACGCAGAATCTTTGCATACTGCTCAAATGAGCTTGAGATAAGTCGAAAGTTGAATAACGCGGTTCATATACAAATCATGGGGATGAGTTCGTGGATTTAACCCAGGAGGTTACAAGGAATTTCAATACATCTTTGTGGAGAGAATTAGGGAAGTTTACGAACTATACCCCCTTGATGGTGGGGGATTGGAAAGGCGATACCTATACTAAGGTTGGGAACAATAGAATTGTTACTGGAATACCTCGAGCTCAAGCACTCTTAAGTAGGGCACGTTATGCTACTACTTTAGCCCTAAGTTCCTATTTAACGAATCCAAAGAGTTTCAATGAAGTATACGAAAAGGTGAAAGTAAAGAGTACAGTCGGAGCAATACCACTTCTATGTTTAATATACGGCTGTTCAGAGCCTCCCTTTTCATCACTGTTTAAGTTATCCCTCTCTGTTAATGTCAAGAAATGGAATGCATGGAATCCCGCTTACGCGAAGGCGAATAGATATCACGCAATAATTTCGAGAGGCGAAAGAAGATACTCAAGGGGTCTAAAAAGTCCTTTGATTCCTGGAGCTATTGAAGTGGAAGTAAAGTATTTAATTGATAGTAACAGAGCCAAAGCTTTAGGGTTGTCGGAAGATATTATAGATAGCATAAGAAACATCTTCGAATATAGCCTTAAAGTTGCACTGGTAGTCTTGGGTTTAGGAAAGGGGTCTAGTAGGGGGTTCGGTAAGTTCTGGTATAATGATAGAGGTCCTGCATGTAGAGATATTAAGGAGTTACTTGACGGATTGTTACTAGAGATCGAACATATACTTAAATACTTAATGAGTAAAGATCTACTAGTCAGTAAAGACATTCTCCTCAAACCTCTCAGTACAGAAACTATTGAAAGGAATAGAATGATCCCCTTCTTCAAGAAGCCAGATGAACTTTGTAGTAATAAATTGTTCGTACGGAACGCGAGTGATTACGGAAGGAAAATAGAACTAATAGCTAAAGCTGTGTTAAAAGCCAATTGGAAAAAGGCGTCTCGTAGGAAGGGGTCTGGAAGCAACTTCCATACCTGGCCTCTAGGTCTACCCCGATCGTCTTCGATAAAGTGTACTTGCAATGGTAAAGTGTATGAAAAAAGGAAGTATGGTTACTTGGTTTCCACAATAGCCATAGCTGATCTATATTGTGAAAATTTCTGTAAGTCTTTCGAAAGCGTAAGCGCAACTGATGCCAGAAGGGTCTCAATGATACATTTCGTTCCAACGTTAGACGGAATAGTAATACTTCCCCTTTTCGACTATTCCTTACTCCCTTTAATAAAGGGGGATAAGGGGAGGACCATTTATCATGTAAGTGGTAAATTCATGAAACATGAGAAGGTAAAAATACATTGCGACAGAACGTTTGTAAAACTAAAGAACGTTCTTATGAATAATAAACCCAAATCATCCTATCGAGGAGGTAATTGTTCTAAACCAACTTACGGTATATCTTTACCCCCGAACTCCCATGGATTATTCCAAACCGAACCTAAGAGTATCGAAGATGCTTACGTAACAGCGCTCAACGCAGCTTTGCAATGGGTAATTTACATACTCAAGAATCCGCTGCTTTAATTTGTCCACACAACGTAAATGACTGAAAAAATCTTTATTTAGAGTCAGCTTTATAAGTAGAATATAGATCTTCTCTATAGGGTTACTAAAGTGGCCAATAACGAACGCTTTAAAAAGTCTTTTACACCATGGATTCCGGATAAGGACACGTTCAAATGTCTCGAAAATACACGAGAAGAGTTACGTGAATTAATTCAAGCAATACGTGACTTTTACGATGATTCAAGGGAGTACTTTAACGAATATATCGGGACGGGTGAATCAGAAACAGAAAGACTGATCAATAACTATAAAAAGTTATGCAGATACATCGAGTCAAGATCCAACGCCATATTCGTACATGGTCCGCCCGGAAGTGGAAAATCCACAATAATGGGTCACGCCTTGTGGTATCTCTCAATTAATGAGGATTCGAGGTTTTCTGAACATCCGATTAATGTCCCGTTATATCTCCTCGGGATTCTTGATATAAGCTTACTACCCCCAAACGATACCCTAATGCAATGGCTCTTTACACTGTTAGAAGAAAATACTAGGGAATTGATCGAACGTTACAATAAACTTGGCTATACTCGAGAAGAAGATATAGAGAATATGAAAGAACTCAAAAGACATCTTAATAGTTTGAAGAAATATTTCCCATTCTTTGAAACGGGAATTGTAGACCTAGCAAAGTTTTTCTCGACGGATATAGAGGAATTGGAAGAGGTTGTTCAATAAATTCTACGCTCAGGGTACGATATAAGACCTACAGAGTTCCTGAAGGCCCTAATTTTCTGCAGAATAATTTCATTAGATCCTTTTACGATATGTCTATTTACCATAAGGAGTGAAGGCCTCGACAAGGTCGCATGAACCTACATCAATATTCACTTAAAATGATATAATAGACCTTTGGTCAAGATTACATCATATCAATTCCTTAAGGACCATTTTGATCAATGCAATGTATCCTTCAACTCTATTAATAAGTGAATTGAATATCGATCTCAAACGTTTGCTCGGAACGCCGACTTACGTACCTGAACACATAATAAACCTTGCAAGAGAATACTTCCGGTTTTATAACAAACACTTTGACAGGTTAGATCTCATAGAATTTATCACTAAGGATGGACAAATTGAGAGAACCAAAATTAAACGAATACTAGAAACGCTTAGATCCAAAATGATTAGTGAACTAAAAAAGAGAAACATAGTAATAGAATCTTGCCCTACCTCCAACATGGTAATTACGTGGCAATTAGGTGAACATCCACTTGAGTGCTTCCTCAAAGAGGGCCTTAGAGTAGTAATTGGTACTGATGATCCAATGGTCTTGAATACCGATATACTATCGGAACTGGCTCTAGCTAAAGCATTAAGAACCCGTAGTTTAAATTTAACATTATAAAATACTCAGCAATAGGATAAGCATTATAACGTCTGAGAATTAGGAGTAACCTCGGGTGTAATCTCTCATTGAAAAACTTTGAGGATAAAGTTCTGCCAGCATTAATGAGTGCAATTACCCACGTTCACGTTGGTTCTGGAAAAAGCTACGGTGATGTAGATCAACCAATAATTAGGGATCCCCTTGGAGTACCTTTCATACCCGGTTCTTCCATAAAAGGAGCTCTCAAATCGAAGTTCCTAATTGAGAAGAATTGCGTAGAGAAGTGTAATGGGGACTGCGAGCAAGAGGAGAAATGTGAAGAGGAATGTTATCAAGTGTATTGCCTTTTCGGACCTGAAAGAGGAGATAAGGGGGCATCTAGAATAGTTGTTGCAGACTTCTATCCTCTTTTCGTTCCTATGCCATCGCTAAGTAGCGGATACGTTTACGTAACATCGAATTTCCTTTTGCAATATGCAGAAACTCTTAACGTTAAATTGGTAGAAGGGAAAGGAGAGAGTGAGGAAATATTCATTGGAACCCAGAAGATCAAAGCTGAAGTGGTTAGAATCAATGAACGTATCATAGAGATTCATCCATTTCTAAAGAATTTCTATAGAAAGGCGGACGGTAAGGGATACGTAACGGTGTACAAGATCAACGACAAGCATCTATTCCACCTCATAGATAGAGCGCTATTAAGACTCACGAGAGTTAAGATAGAGAGGACTACGAAGACTGCCGAACGTAATAAACTTTGGACTGAGGAATACCTACCTCACGGAACCATTCTGGTGGGCGCCTTCGTATACAGACCTTGGAGAAATGCTTGCTGCGAAAAATGCAAACATTGCGAGAACCTCTTAGAAGAGTTGAATGACATATTCTTCGTAGTTGGTGGTAAGGAAACGATTGGCAAGGGCTTGGCTAGAATCAAAGTAATGGAGGGAGCATAGAATGAGCGAAACGATAGCGACGGTAGCTAATCCCATGAAGTTAGCGCTAACTCACATTCTGAAAATAGAACGCCTTAGGAAGGAGTACCTTGAGAAACAGTTAGTGGAGGACAGCGAAAAGCTTGATCTCGGGGGATTCGTTACTCGAATGAAGCAATATCCGTCGCTCTTGATGAGTTCCGGTTTAGTAACTTCAGTAAGCTTCTATATATCGAAAATTGAAAAAGAGAAAGGATCCGGTGAAGCATTGAGACTTCTTTACGAATACCTCACTACTAATCGCGATGAAAGTCATGAAGACGAAGAAAGATCAGTACTTGAAAAGTTGACTACTAGCGAATCAGTGAGGAAAGCAATTCTTAGTGAAATGAAGAGCGACGCGAAGGGGTACCTAATTGCATCAGCATTGCTAATAGCAGCTATAAGCGAGTTCTCACGGGCGATAGGCCTTGAATTGCCCGATGAGGGAGAATTCCTAACGAAATTCATTGAATTCTTAAAGGAATTACTTGAGGACACATCGTTAGAAAATCTAATTCTATTAGAAAACTTGATGAGGGAGTACTCCATTGAGGTAAAGAGGCTTGTAGAGGCTTATAAGTCAATTGTATGGGAGGGTAAAGATAATGGAAAGGCCTGACTTAAAGGCGGAAGAAATGTATGTAAGGGCAGTCCTCAGCGGAGGAGGTACTCTGGACGAGCGTTCCAAGAAGGCTATAGTAAGAATAATTACAGGCAACGTTTCATTTCTCCAGGAGATGCTTAAGCTATCGAAAGAGAACATGGAAGCCATCGAAACGGGATACGAGAAAGCCGGATATATGGTCGGATCAATAAATGTGGTCCTCAAGTCAGAGGGCTTAGTGGGTATAGGTTCTGGCGCTTTTAAGTCAATCTTTGAGGTTGGCCTAAATATCGATCCTATCTTAGGTTTACCCTACTATCCGGGATCTGGGATTAAAGGCGCAGTGAGATCGTTCATCGAAAGCTTCTTACCTTCGGGGAAAGGAATTGAATACTTGGAGGAGATATTTGGTTCAAGTAGAGCTAATAAGGGTGAGGAGGTCAGCTCAAGTGATGGTTCGAGTGGAGCCGAAGGCATGATAGTGTTCTCAGATATGTATCCAATAGGTTGCAAGAGTGGTGGGTGCTCGATATATACACCACTAGTAATTACTCCACATTACTTCAAAGGCGGTAAGGTAGTTGATACGGAGTTAGACGTTCAGCCAGTCCCCGTTGTACACATAGGTATATCAAAGGACTTGGTATTCAAATTAATAATAGCTATTAGGAAGGACTTGAAAGAACGATTAATGAAAAACCTGAAAGGGATATTCGAAATGATCAAGAAAAGCGATGGAACGACCCCTCTTTTCAAAGGAATTAGAGAAGATCCCTTAATCGCGATAGGTTTGATTACTATATATACTCTAAATATGGGTATCGGAGCGAGATCGGCTAAAGGCTATAACTTGTTCGAACCGTATTCGGGTCCCCTTGCATTCAAAGTTAGTAAGTACGTTCTAAGGAGGTAATAGGTATGGACTGCAATGGATTACTAAAAAAGAAAATTGTTGCATTGCTTCACGATACACCCGAGAAAACGTGGCTAATGTACACTCGCACAAGACACGAAGATTACGCTAAAAATAGAATAAGAGAGCTTTACGGAGAAGATTACTTAGAATACCTTAGGGATGTAAAAAAGTACGACGTTATCTCCTCTACTATTGATAGATGGGTCATACCATCGCGTACGATAATACCTCGAGTCGTCAGGTTACTCAACCCGTTCGATCCAAGCTTTTACTACGAAGTTGATATAGGACAGATTGATAAAGAAAAAGTGAATGAGTATTGGCGTAGCCTCAGAGAGTGCTTAGGTAAGTTAAGTAACGATAGAGAAAGATACCATGTTCAATACGCACTCATGGAACTGTTATGGTATAAGATAGTGGGAAGTCCTCTCCCGGCAGATACTAGGTTCCCTACGCATACCGTTTTCGATCACGTTTACTCGACGGCGTCTGTAGTTAATATCTACCACGAAGGGAAGTTCACAGGTTTCTTAGTAGAGGTTGATATACCGGGTATTCAAAACTTCGTGAGTGGTGGACGAAGACCCGGAGATTGGTGGATTAGAAGTTGGCTGATTTCCGCGATAACGTGGTATTTAATAAAGGATCTCGTCTGGGAGTTCGGACCAGATATACTATTGAGCCCGAGCGCTCGGTACAATCCCTTCTATTATTCGACCATTTTAGAAAAAATTCCATTTATCAGTAAATGCATCAGTTCAGATAATCTAGATGAGGCAGAGAAGAAATTTGTTAAAAGTCTCATTACGCCCGATCAACCGTTGATGCCAGCTACGGTGACCTTGTTACTTCCTAAGTGCTCTCTAGAGTTCATATTAAGAGATGTTTCTACCTCAGATACCTATGATGCGATAAGGCAGTATTTTAAGCAGTATTTTAAGAAGAGATTGGAAGAGGTATGGAAAAATATAGTTAACGAGCTACAGAGAAGCCTAGATAGAAAGTTGAATGACGATAAAGCTTGGCAGAATCAATTTGAAGGAGTCAGATATTGCTTAGAAAGTTGTAACGACAGTATAACGTATGAAGACCTCAAGAGAATAATAGAAAGAGCGGAAAAGCCTCCCTTCGAAATTAGAGTTACAGTCATAGATATAGAAAAAGCCTACGAAGACTTTCGCAATATTTTCAATTCTCAAAAAAGCGAAATTAGGAATAGAATAAACCAACGTTTAAATGGAACGAAAAGGAAACTGGAAATAGGGAAAGACGTCTTCCCTTATTCTAAAGACATTGATGATGTAATGAACGATTTAGAAAAGAAACTATTCTTTCACTGGCTCCTCACTAAAAAATATCCCGAGGAGGTGCATAGAGTAAAGAGTATTAGTATAGACCCATTGCTTCTAGATAGTTGGACGCTCGAGATCACTAACGCTAGGTATAGTAAGTATAGCGAGAAAACGGCGCTTACGTGCACTTGCGGTAGACCAGCTGCAATCCATAATCCAAGGGACGAACCCACCTCAATCCTCAGATCACACGAGGCCCTTTGTCCATACTGCTTCGTCCTAAGATTGCTTCAATATAATACTGACGCTCTAACTCGTCTGGTGCCTTCCGGAGAAATTAGAGTGCCGAAGATAGTGACCTCCACCTTGGCAGCTCTACCCGAATTGATTGAATGGTTCCTTAACGATAAAGAAGTGATTGAGTTCCTAGATCAAGAAGGTAATAAAATAGAGGTTAAAGGTGATCAACTACGATATTTGCTATTAGAGACATTGAAGCAACATAATCCTCCGATACGTAGTACTTCGTTTCCTCACGGTTACAATACTCGCTTTCACTTAAACCTTGAAGAGCTGGTAGATGAACTGCAAAGGATCGATAAGATTACATCACTAATAGTAGTTCCTTCTAACCTTAAAGACATGCTTTCCAATCCTTCTGAACAACAGTTGTACTTGAAGGTATCGTTAAGTAATAAAACAAGTAAGCATTTACGCGTACTTAACTCCTTAAATAAGTATATAGTGATGATAAGGGCTGACGCCGATAATATGGGTGATCTCAAAAGAGGTGCATTAGGTTATAGTACTAGAGATTACTTCAACAAGGTTTTCGAACATCTCAAGATTTACAGTGTTAATGATAAAGATGCAGAACTATACAGTGCGGCAAGTAGTATTATAGAAAGCGTACTGGAAAGGTTTTATGAAAGTTACCCAAGGGAGGTTTCTAAGGACTCTAAGAAGAATGACGGCTCACAGCAACTCCCTACCACGTTAGTCACGCCAACGTACTTATCCCAGCTTTCTTATTCGCTGATGATAGAAGCTATACTGGATAAGGAAATAATCGAAAGTAACTATGGCATAGTAATATTCTCTGGAGGAGACGATCTACTAGCCCTCCTTCCAGCTAGGAGCGTCTTTAGTAAATCTCCTATACCCCCTCTTAGAGATTTGGAATCACTACTCTCTAACGAATTGCTAAACCTAGTAAAGAGGTTCTACTACTCTCCAGCGCTCTGGGTTTGGTGGCTAACCAGACTCAATCACTGGGGATTGCTTAAGGGAATAGATGGATTCAGACATACTAAAAGCTTCTTTGCTCCGGCCTTAGTAGCCTATGGGCGGAGCTACGGGATAGCCGTGAGACATTACCGTGATCCCTTGGCCAAGGTCTTTGAAGACGTGAAAGATCTAGAAGATAAAGCGAAACATCAGAAAGAAGAGGTCACTAAAGATAAAGTAAAAGATGGAGTAAGCGTAAGCTACGGCCGATTAGGGGCGGAAGGCGTTGCTCTGTCGAATACATTAGGCACGAAGGAGAAGCGCGATTTACGAGAGCGTAACTCCTTGGGTCCTTTCGTGGCTACCTTTGCATCTCTCCATTACCAAGGTTTAAGCAATAATTACTATTACGATATCATAAGAGAATTGCAAAGACACCTAGATCTATATGAGGAGGATCGATACCTTATAAGCGATCCATTCATGGTCCTGCTAAGGTACATAATTAAAAGAAATATACGTAACGAAGGAGCGAAATCACAGCCCCCCTTGCTGAACCTTAAAGAGACGTTAGAATTTTTGGAATCAGTGAAAAACGACCTTTTCGATTTGTTGAAGTTCGGCTTTATGTGGCACAAATCGATGAGGTGAATGCGTTGATAGTATTGGAGCCACTTAGCTTTGTAAGTTTCAGAAAGCCTGGACCTTTCGGTATAACTCAACGAGGACCTCTTTCCACGAGTTCCACCTATTTCATGAAGACGACTACATTAATAGGGGCACTAGCCTATTTAGCTTATACCCAGAACGTTGAATGTAGTAATAAGGAAGGTCTCTTTGAAGCAACTAGGGAATGCCTAAGACGATGTTTTAGAGGAAATCTGAGGGGACCCTATGTTGTTTGTAAGGATCAACCCTCGTTATTCTTCGCTGAAGAAAAGCTGTTGGACTTGAACATCTTGTTCGAAAGGTGGGATGATATTAGAGTGGACCTAGCAATGCTCCTCAACGGTAAAGTTGTCCTAAAAAGGAAAAAGAAGGGACTAATCGAACATTACTTGAGCGACGAAGAACGAGATTGCATCCCTAAAATCTTCGAGAAACACGCTACTGGAAAAACGCGAAGGAAATTAATTTCTCATCAGTTTTCCAATAAGTTGCAGAAGTTTAGCAAGAATAGCGAATTTATCTTTGTCAGAGAAAGGCTTTACGCTAGGGGCCTCAAGTTCTTTCTCGAAGTTAATGAATTCAACGAGCAGTGTCTCTATGATACGCTAATACCTTTGGGGGGTGACGGGGGTCTTGCGAAAGTAGAAATCGTAACCGGAAATCCAATAGAAGAAAACCTCAGGAAATTATGGGGCAACGAGTGCTGGGAAACATGTAAGGGGAAGCGATCGGTAGTAGTAGTGATCTCTCCCTTAATACTAGAATCTAGTTCTAACTCTAAATGTGATTATAAGGATTACAAATGCCACTTCCAAGAGATCCTTGAAGTCGAGGAAATAGCACCTCTCTACGATAGATATTCTGTTAAGGCATATCCTCTAGGCTGGGACTTAAGGAAGGACCGTCCACGACCATTCGTTCCCACAGTAACTCCTGGATCCGCTGTAGTTGGAACGCTGAAGAAATCGCCAAGAGACGTCTATTGGGAAGGCGTAGGTCTCTTTAAAGATATCGGTTTTGGAACAGTAATCCCATTACCTTTTGACTAATTGCTCCCCTCCCACTTCTGGGAGGATCATCGCATTCTCTCCACTCAACGCTCTACTATACCATTCCTCCTCGCGTCATTTCTTTCTAACCCCGTATTGAGGGTAGTTACGTCGGAGCCTAAGTTACTTCTAACTCAGTAACATCTGCAAATTACTTTATTCGTATTAATACCATTAAATTAGTCTTGAAAAACCAACTTACAGAAGCTATATTTAGCGAGCCCTAAACATAGGTATTACAATAGCTAGGTGTTACCAGGAAATTAGGTTCAAAGGATCTAGATAATTTAGACAGCTAATCGAGCCTAAATCAAGGTTCGTAATATTAAAATAAGGCCTAATTCGGCACAACCTTCATGACGTGGAAGGGAACGCTTCAAACGAGTTCGAACTGATTAAGTGAATTGAATTTACTTCCGTACAGGGAGGTAATAAGGGCCTCCAAGGAGATGCAAATGTGATGGTGTACCGGGATAACACCGTTGATGGTAGAGTTAACGCCCACTTAACTTTCCAGCTTGGAAAGTTAACCTCCGGGATGGTTTGCTAGCGGTAATACGAGGAGATGTAAATGCCGATTGAATCCGGGGGACCGGAACGGGTTTAGGATCTGTAAGGAACTGAGGTCTTGATCGATAGCTAGGCACATATTTATTATGAATTTCGGTGCTATAGTAGCTTGGGGTATAGCGCCCAGGTGGCTGCCAAACCTCGCGCCTGGGCGGCTGCCAAAGCGTATCTCAACACGCCCTTCCAATTACCTCACATAGCTCTCCAACAAAGTTGCTCGTTAAATCGAAGCCCCTTGCGAAAGCTAGCTTCTCCTTAAGGCGCTCATTGCGATGCAATAGGGCGTTCCTATAGCTCCCAGCTAACACGTCTACAATAGCGAACGGTAGAGCGTGATGCGACTTCACTTCCATCGCATCTACAACTTTATAACATTGGAAGCGTCTCTTAGGTAGTTCCCTATCGCTTATGCCTCTCCAAGAGAAGAACTTTTCATCAAACAAGACGAGCGCGTCTTCGATCAACGAGTTACAAAGCTCCGTCTTAACGTTATTAAACACGTAAGGCTTCATGGTCTTCGATAAGGCCTCTCTTAACGGCTCGGAGAATTCGCCTAAACCCTTCAAGAACTTAGCTATCTCTGCTTTGTTAACGTAATGAATTAAGGCTCTCATGGAACTACACGTACGAAGTGAAGTAACTACGTCGAAGAACTTCCCGAGGGCTTCATCTATTGCTTCGTTCACTTCCTTCGTTTCGGTACCCTTAAAGCACTTAACGAGTTCGCCCGTTAAGGAGTTATACTTCAATTCAATGCCTCCTTCAATCATCTTCTTAATGATGTCTTCGCACCCTACTACTGAAGCCATCTCCTCGAAAGCCCTTACTAACTCTCGTGAAAGCTCTGAATAGCACTTGGGTGAGAGTATTAATGTTGCTATTAGGAAGTACTTGGTTTTCTTACCACCTTTCTTTAAATTAACGTTCGTATCTCCGCTCTCATCTAGCAGAACTACCTCCAACTTTTCGATCCCGATGGTCCTCGGAACGCTTAGGTATTTCTCTAGGATTACTTCCGTTTCACACACTAACTACCTCGTTTCCTATCACTTAGCCGTTTGTGATCTAAGGAATTGACGGGTGTTGTAAAGTGAAGGTTATACGGAAGGTGTAGTGAGGCATCGCTAGGAGGGTTTCATAGCGATGATCCTCCCAAAAGCGGGAGGGGAGCAAGGACGTTAGTACAAGCTGTGACGAAAGTACTATTAATAGAGGGTATCGACGAATCGAGGTATATAGAAAGCGTTCAGTATGATCCGATAGGTTCTGGAACTCTGCGCCAGTCGGAGGGTTCTCTGCAAAGCTACCTCAAGTAATTCACTTTAGATTATAACGCAAAAGTCTTCAGAAGCTCAGAAGGTAAGAATAACCATAGCTATCGAGCAAGACAACCTAAGAAGTGAGATCAATTCACTTGAAAAATGTGAACTTAGCTCTCACTTCTCAGGCAAAGTTCGAGATGGCGAGGTTAGAAGAGAACGAAATTCCGATTAGTCTACCTCAATTCCTCGAATCATTTTATACAAAGGAATCGATTACGCGTTAATAAGTAGAGTTCAATTAACACCATTGAATATTAAACTTGGAAAGCGCTAATCTACCATTGAACCGGGGGTATGTAATAGGAAATGCTGTTACCTATTGTTGGTAAAGTTCAGATCAGTAAAGATGAGATAAAGGCTCTAGCCTCCTCAGAAGGTTACGTAGGCGCGATAAGCGAAAAGGTCGCATCTATACTTTCACCTCAACTGAGGGTATTCAAAGTAATAAGGAGTAAGGTAGCTTTCACCGACGTGGCAAGCTACGGATACTTCGTATTTTTAGATGAAGATGGAAGAGTATATCTATCTTCTCCGGATGGAACGGTCTCGAAGAGCTTCATTATAGACGAACAGTTCGCATTAAAGGTCCATATAGGGCCTTATGGAATAGTAGCGTGCAAGAACGAATGTGGAAGTTTCAGCTTGGCTGGAAACTTGAATTGGAGGACGAAGGTTTGGATTCGCAAGCGACGTGACTGGTGATGAGGAGAAAGTATTCGTAGGAGACTGGGTCAACGAACGAATAGTAATATTGGATCCTATGACAGGCGAGGTATTGAATTCGGTTAGGGTTGATGGGAAACCGTTGTATATGGACGTATGTATGAAGCTACTAGGTGTAGGAACGAGCAAGGGACTTTGGATATACGAGGTAGATGGGAACGAACTGAAAGAGGTTAGGGCTTGCAGGGGTTACGGTTACATAGTAGCGTTCTCTAAAAGCTGTAATTTCTTGGCCACGTCCTTCCAAGGGGGAAGAGGCCTGAGAATATGTGATAGGGAAGGTAGGACATTGGAGGAACTAGATATACTTAACGTGAGATCGATAACTTGGCTGGACGGCGAGCTGGTAGTAGGCAACTCGTGGGGAGAATTAACGTTCTTCCGTTTCCCCTAACCGGTAAACTTATTAACTTCTTCATTCCGAAGCACCTTCGGAAGAGCGGCGGTCGTCTAGCCTGGACTAGGACGCCGGCCTGCCACGCCGGAGATCCCGGGTTCAAATCCCGGCCGCCGCACCACCCAAACTCTTCTCAAAAGTGGTTACCCTATCCAATCGTATCCTCACACAGAGAGTTCGATGGAAACGTAGGAAGGCTTGTATCAAAACCTCATCTCTTAGTACTTAGGGGTCCGATATGCGGTCACGATTCTAATTTTATCCTTAACAGCAATTATTACAACGAGCGAGTATTTCTTAAGACCCCTACAAATAACCTAGTACTTCTGGCTGTCTTGAAGTATTACTTCCTTGTTTCTATAAGATGGATCCAGACACTGCTCTATATCCCTCCTAGATATCCCCCCTCTGTTTCATTCCCTCAAGGACGTGTTTACTATATTCTATCTTCAATATCAAAACCTATTCGTTCGTTCATTGTATCAGCTGAATCGCTTTTGTCCTCGCATCGTGTTACTTTGTAACATACATTACTACATATCCAATAACTGTCGACTAATATAATGAAGATTGACAAAAAGCTAGAGCTGGCTAGTGGGGGATGATACCTAGTAAAGGTGAAAGTCGATAAAGACGTCGATGCGGAATATATACCTTGATAAGGGACGAGTTAGGGAGATCATCGAAATACGTAATAGTAGATCTTGACCAGAAAGGTAATATTATAGGGATTGAAATATTGGACTACTCGAAGAACCGAGATCTGATCGAAAAGATATTTGAAATCGCGAACTCGATCCGCTGAAGGCTAAGGAGTGGTTGAACCGATTTTCAATAACTCGCGAAAGCACTGAAATTGAAGGGAGCGCGTTACTTGATGGTCCGGAGCTCCCCATTGATACCCCTTATCTTCGCCTCCAACATTGCGGCTATCACGTAGCTCTCTTCGGGGCAATCGCTCTGTAGTTCACTTAAATCAACGCTACACTCCTCGAACACTACCGCGTTCCTCCTAGGATCTAAGTAGACCCTTTCGCTAACTAAGATCCCCTTAGCTTTCTCCAAGTCTTCGCGGGTCACAGGCCTCTTGAGTACCGAAGCCACCGTTTCCAAATCCAGTTTCCTTAGTGCCTCTTCTATCTCCATTAACCTCTCCTTCGTTAATATCGCTTTAGACCACTCGAGGGCTAAGTCTAAATCACCTCCTCCGTACTCCAGCTTCCTCTCCCTTATCCTGACGAGAGCGGGCTTGGGTACTACTGGTCCAACTATCATTGCCATACCGGGCTTCAACGAAGGTAAATCGCTAGCTAAAGCCGCTCCAAGCTCTTCCGAGGATTCAATTACCACTTGCTGATCCTTCGGATTAACTATTCTCAATATTATCTGAGATTGGCATTGGCTCAAGACCGTTTGATCTACTCTGCTAGGTCTTTGGGTAATGACTGTCAAGAACACTCCGAACTTCCTTCCTTCTGAGGCTATTCTCTTTATCATTGATGTGGTCCAAGGACTTCCTTCGGATGGGGGCGGGGCGAACCTATGCGCTTCTTCCACAATCACTTCTATGGGGTAGGGGTATTTCTCCCCTTTCAATCTCCTGAGGTGTCTGACTCTCGCATTGAAAATCCTCTTTAAGATATTGTAAACTAAGTGTACTTGGACCTCTTCCCTTATTCCGCTTAAATTGAACACGGTTACTGTGGAGGGCCTCAGGAACGCGCCTATAGGTATGGAGGACGTACCGTATATTCCCAATCTATCTAATTCCTCTACGTACTTTAGGAGACCGTAAATCACTTCTGCGTTCTTCGCTATTGACGCCCAAACCCTCTTGACCAAATTCTCGTGCACATTTATGTTGCGTGAAGAGAACAACGCTTGCAATTGCTTGTGAGACGATAGGTTAGCGGCCTCTAGGGTTAGGCTTAACAGTTCCTTCAGCTTCTCCAAGTTCATCCATTGAGGATCTTTAGTTTGGAAGTACATCTCCTTTGCTATTTCTCGGATCGAGCTCAAGAGGGCTCTTAAGCGGGAGGCGTTCTTCGGAATTCCCATCACGAAGGCGAGCTCATCGGAATCGACGCTCTTAAGGTCAATAGAGTAGGTTACGTCCCCTTCTTGGTCCGAATGAGCCTTCAGTACTAAGCAAGATCCCCCCACTTCCTCAACGTTTTCCCTTATCCTAGCGTATTCCCCATGAGGATCTAACACCAATATAGTGGCGCCCTTCTTCAGTAATTCCTCTATTAAGACTATGGTTGTCCACGTCTTGCCGGAGCCCGTAGCCGCTATTATCGCTAAGTGCCTCGAGAGAGCGTTTAGGTCTAAGTGAATTGGAACTGTAGGCCTCGAGGCGAGGAAGCCAACGTGGAGCGCCCTATTGGATGGAACGGCGTATAGGGATGCTACGTCGCTATCGCTGGCTCTATAAACCCAAGAGCCGACTCTAGGCGTACCTTCGGAGACGATCCTAACTCTAGCCACTGTAACGGTCGTCTTCTCGTTTATTGGTACCTCCGTGGCCACGTTCCACGGTAATTCACTATAGAGCAAGGGCCTCGATCTCACGCTCTCGACGTATCCCATCACTTTGAAACCGTTCTCATCGATAAAGTAAACGAAGTCGTATTTAGAAGGCTTAACGTCGCTAGATATTACCATTGAATAGCTGTCCAATCCATCTACTTCTATTACCCTCCCAATAGGCGAAGTTATTCCATCTCCCTCAAGCTACGCTCGGAAGATCGCTTAAAAGACGACTTACTCTTTAGAGAGCATCTCGTATAGCTCTCTTAAGCTATCCCTCTTCTTAGGCTTGCCCTCCACTTCCGTCTCCGCGAGGGCTTCCACGACGCTCTTCCTCTTCTCCGTTACGCACTTCTCCACGTCTTCAGACTTCACGCAATCCCTTACGTTCAATATAACTGCGTAGTACTCAACGTTCTCAGCCCCCGGTATCGAGTCGAACTGGGATCGACCTAATTTGGCTATTCTCAACGTGTTCCTTAAATGGGCTATTTCCAAGAGTTCTTCGACGTCCTTGAGTAAGTCCTCCTCAAATATAAAGAAGCCGAAGGACTCGAACGCCTTCCTCATTCTTTCTCTTAACTCCTTCATTTCCATCCCTAACGCACCTCTTAAACGAACAATAGCCTCCTCTTTCCCGATCTAAGTATCACTTGCCTCCTATAGGCCATTTGCAACAACCATCCGGCCTCCCTCTTTAGAGGGCTAACTTCAACTTCAAGCAACGGTTCCCTCCTTACCTTCCACCCTAGCAACTTAACGCCAATCATCTCTAGACCCTCTCTTAGGTCTCTCTCGTCTATCGCCGGTAGCAAATCACATAATTCCCTATCGTACTTACAACTGTCCCAACACACTTCCCCGTGATGTCTAGCGTTGGCGTCGCACGCAGTGAAGTATACCTTCATATCCCTTTTCGATGCTTCCCTTATCAAGGCGATCTTCAAGTCTCGCGTGTTAACGTAAACTTGCCTCCTCCCTCTAGGCCTCTCCCTAAGCCTACCTTCCAACTCGACTCCTCTCTTCAATAGCTCCTCGTATATCCTCTCCGTTACCCTCAAACCTCCTACTACCACCTCGTTAACCCCGTAGCTCAAGGACGTCTCCAGTAGCTTCCCCATCTCCTTCTCTATTACACCAGGTAAGAGGGGACGGACGAACAAGGCCACCCTCTTACCTCTCTTTAAGAGCTTTTCCGCAAACTGCAACCTCTGCTCGGGCGATGGAACCTTGGGCTCGAAGTCCCTCCACCTTTCAATAGTCGTTATCGAAACTAAGACGCTTAGCCTATCTTCGGAGGCCGAAGTTAAGAGGTCGACCTTGCTTTCGGGAACTATCATTTTATAGGAAATCTGGGTGTAATTTCCCAAGTACTTGAGCCACTTCAAATATTCGATAGTTTTACTCAATAATAGCGGATGGAATGGTTCCGTTATCGATCCAACAGCTAAGTAGGACCCAGTAGGTCCGATACCTACGTTGGGGTTGGAAGCTATTGCTATAGCCAGTTCCCTTCCGCTTAGGGGATAAGGCTCGACCTTATCGGTAGGGAACCCCATGTCCTTAATGTAACAATACACGCACCCCAAATCGCAACCTATCCCGGGGTGAACGGTCAGTCCGCAGTCCCTAGGCTCCCTCTTAGCGTGGTAGTCTTCCTTAGCCCTCTCGCTCGGGCCTAACTCACGTAAGACTTCCCTCTTCCTTTCAATTGCTTTAATCAAGCGCATTTCATTACGTCCTCCAAACCCATTTCCTTCCATTGCGCCGTTCTTCCATATAGCTCAATGCCCTCGATTCGTTCCACTCGAACGTCTTCCAAGGCATAGTAGTCTATTAGGTAAGAAGTTGCTCTCGAAACTTCCTTCAAGTAACCCTTCTTTACTAATCTTTCCAAGGCGTTCCTTCCGTCCACTGCACCAGGGGCAACGGAAATCACCGTTCCGTTTAGACAGATGAAAGACAATATTGGATTACCTTTTCCGAAATGGAAGTATATCCCGTTGTTACATCTACCTTGAGCTATCGAAACGGTAGCTTTCAATCTCCTCGGTTCCTTCAAGTTAAGCAACTTAGATAGAACGGGATAGGGTGCTGTCCACACCAGCTCCTCGAACTCCAATTGCCTTAATCCGCTCAAGTATACCTTACCCTCTTCTAAGTCTATTCTCTTTAACTTCGAATTAAGTAACCTCAAGTTCTTGGGTTCTACTTTCAATCGAGTAACTAGGTACCACTTGTCCCTTTCCAACCATCTGAGAGGCCACGGTTTTTGGCAATTGAAATTTCCGCAAGCCTTCTCCTCAGCATCGCCTTCCTTAACTACTCCTTCAACTTGCAGTTCAACGCATTCGCTCTCTGGAGGACATCTCTCGACGAGAATCGGGACGAGGGGGAGCTCTTTATCGCCTATTTCGACCTTCCTTAAGGGAAGGGGAGGCAAGCCCACGGGATCAATTACTATCGAATTGGGAAAACAATAGGAAGCGAGCGTGTGACCGATTACCACTCTAACTTTCTCCAACGGCTACCCCGTCTTCCCTAAGAAAAACTCTACTTATTCCAAGCTCTCTCATCAAGTTAGCTATTACTCCTAACTTAGCAGCTAATTCCTCAACGTCCTTGCCTTCCGCTTCCTCTACTTCAACGGGTAACCCGTCGTAAGCGACGACCCTCATGGTTCCTCGATACTTTACTAGTGCACTTACGGAAGTTCAATTGAAGTTCGAAGTAATTAGCGAGTGATACCTCTTTCTCTCTTTATATAGCGAACGCTTTTAAATCTTGTTGAGCACGAGGGCAAGGGAAGCGAGATGAAGGGTGTTTACGAAATTCATAGATAACAAAGCCCCTCCGGAAGTAGAGGTTCTAGATACTACCTTAAGAGATGGAGCTCAAGCGAAAGACGTAAGCTTCGATATACAAGCCAAGGTTAGAATCGCGTTAGCGCTAGATCAAATAGGCGTCCATTTCATAGAGGCCGGGTGGCCCGGCAGTAACCCCAAGGACGAACTCTTCTTTAAAGAGATAAAGAGATATACTCTCGAGAACGCGGAAATAGTCGCCTTCACCTCAACTAGAAGGAAGGGGCTGAGCGCGTCCCAAGATCCAATATTAGAGAAAGTATTAGATGCTGATACGAAATGGGTAACGGTGTTCGGCAAGAGCTGGGACCTACACGTAACGGAAGTACTGAATACTACCCTTGAAGAGAACTTGAACATGGTATACGATACAATAAAGTATTTAAAAGAGAACGGTAGGAGCGTTATATTCGATGCTGAGCATTTCTTCGACGGTTTCAAGAGGAACTCCGAATACGCAATGGAGGTATTGAGGACGGCAATTGAAGCGGGGGCAGATAGAATAGTTCTAGCCGATACTAACGGAGGCATGTTGCCCCACGAGGTCTATAACGTCGTTAGGTACGTAGTTGAGGAGCTACCCGGCGTCCCTATAGGCGTTCACATGCATAACGATAGCGGATGCGCTGTAGCTAACACAGTAATGGGCGTGGTAGCGGGAGCCAGTCACGTCCACGTCACGGTCAATGGGATAGGGGAAAGAACGGGTAACGCGGACCTCTGCGCCGTAGTTCCCAATTTGGAACTGAAGTTGGGCGTCAGAGCGCTTAAGAATAGAGATGGCTTGAAGATGTTAAAGCAATTATCTAAATTAGTGTACGACTTGGCTGGCTTGAAGCCAAATCCGTATCAGCCTTACGTAGGTGATAACGCGTTCGCTCACAAGGCCGGAGTTCACGTCGATGCGATACTTAAGAACCCAGTTGCATACGAACACGTACCTCCGGAGAGCGTAGGCAACAGGAGGTCGTTAGCTATCTCGGAACTCAGTGGAGCGGCTAACCTAATAGGTTGGGCTAAGAGGGAATTGGGTCTACACCTAGATAAGAGGGATCCAGCAGTAAGAAGGGCACTGAAGAGAATAAAGGAGCTTGAGAACGAGGGCTATAGCTTCGACAACGCTGTCGCCTCGGCTCTGTTAATACTGTTAGAAGAACTCGGTTTGAGAGGTAAGGCCTTCAGGATGTTAGATTGGAGGGTCATAAGCGAAGGGAACGAGGGCGGATCCAAGAGCTGGGGAATGGTGAAAGTAGGAAACGGCGAAACGTACTTAGAGGCCGAAGAGGGCATAGGTCCAGTTGAGGCCGTCGAAAAGGCGTTGAGGAAGGCATTGAAGAACGTGGTACCGGAGGTAGAGAACGTTTCCTTAGTAGATTACAGGGTTCACTTGCCGGGAGTCTCGAAGCACACGGAGAGCGACGTTAGGGTCGAGATAACCTTTACCGATGGTAAGAGGCTTTGGACTACTACATCAGTATCTAGGAACATAATAGAAGCCAGCTTAAAGGCCCTTATGGAAGGCATAGAATATTACGTCATAAGGAACAAGCTAGAAAAGATAAGGGGAGTGCTCCAAGCCAATGAAGAGGCCCCTACTCTCTGACTAGGTGAGGACTGCGGTCCTTCACGGAGGCAGAAAAACCGCCTTAGCTTTCCTTTTCCTCGGTAATTAATCATGAACGAATGGACTTGGAAATTCGCTTTTTGGATAACTACCTTCCTAGTACCTCCCTTACTAGGCATCTACTTGGATTCCCTATGTAAAATTGGAAAGTTACAATTAATGGTTCCGATAGGAATCATTTTGTTGATAGTAATACTGTTGGTTAGCTCAGCGGCCGGGAGAGCGTTGAGGCTATGTGGTCATTCCAGAAAGGCGAGGAGACTAACGCCTCCAGATAAGCTCGTTACGAGCTCCGTGTTTTCTTGTATGAGACATCCCAACCAATTTTCAATGTCCTTCATGCCCTTGGCTATTTCCATGATATTGGGATCTCCCTGCGGCGTGCTTCTCTCGGGATGGGGGATCGCGTTGGGTCTAGCGTTCATACTTTACGTGGAAGAGAAATTAGTTCACGAGAGCTTCTGCCCAGAGTATTGCGAATACGCGAAAGAGGTAAGGGCAGTGTCGCTTTCGCCTAAGTGCATCGTAGAGGCGATTAGAACGCTCTTAGGGGCCTCGAAGTGCTGAGGAAGTTCGATATTATCCTCTTACCAACTGCCAAGTTTCCAACGCTCTCGGGGTGAAACTGGACTCCGTAGACCGAGTTCTCAACGTCTTGGATGGCCATTATCTCTCCGTCGGAGAGCGATAGGGCCGATACTTCCAAGCCTTCTCCGAGCTCGTCTATAACTAGACTGTGATACCTAGTTCCCTTGAACTTTTGAGGGATTCCCAAGAATATGGGGCTTTCCTTAGTTATCATTACCTCGTCGACTATTCCATGATATATTCTTTTAGCTCTTCTAAGGGTTCCTCCCCTCGCAACGTTAATTATCTGAAGACCTAAGCACACTCCTAGTATAGGTATCTTCCCAGCGAACTCCTTAACCAAGGTTATGCTTTTCGAGAACCTTTCTTTCTGTAAGTAAGGGTTTCCAGGGCCGGGTGAGAGAATTAGGTAGCTAGGCCTTATCCTTTCAATGCCCCTTAAACTAACCTCTTCGGGTCTCAGAGTAACGACGCTGAACCCGAGCTCCTCCACTATTTGTTCAATATTGTGAACGAAACTATCTCTATGATCAATAAGCAGTACGGGCCTCACTTCCAACTCCGCTCCGATATAAAGGTCACCGAGCAATTACCTTTCCGGGTCGTGAAGAGAAGTATGGGCTCCGATCGATGAGGAGTCGGTTCTCGTCAGAGCCCTCTTAAAGCTCCAATGGAAAGTTACGGCAGCTATTGAAATTGCAATAGATATTCCAATGGCTGCAGTCCCGATGTCGTTCACTTCAGTAAACGGGAGGGCTACCACTGAAGAAATAGCCATTAACGTATAGGTGAAGCCCAGGGCACTGGCTGGCGCTTCTCTAGCTATAGATGAAACTAACGATATTACGGACACTTCGTAAAAGGGGTAAACCGGCACGGACCACGCGAGTAGGCAAACGGGAGGAGGTGTCAAGAGAATTACTAAGGAAAGAATTGAGTAGGCTACCATTACTCCAATTAGAACTACGTGGGGCCTCACCTTTTCAATTACCCTTCCAGCCACGTAACCGCCTATGGAAGAGGTAACGCTAGGCCCAATTGCATAGAAAAGAGCGAACTCCAATCCGCTAGTGAGTTGGGCAAACCTATAAGCGGTTAAAGTATAGAGTAAGTACTCAGAGCCCATGAAAAGGGCGAGGGAAGGAACCAGTGGAAGGAGCTTAGGGACGGCTGCCAACAAGCCGCTCTGGGAAGGCTCAGCCGATACGCTAACTATTGAGAGAATGGTTCCCAGTAAGAACGAGAAGTTGATCAGGAGCATTGGGAAGTTGAGAGCAATTACTATTACGCCCAAGCCCCATCCCAAGGACAAGGCGCTAACTGCCTTACCCAACTCCCTAGAGTCCTTACTAGATTCTATCATGACTGCTAGGAAAGACGCATAGAAGGACGAGAGAGTTACGAACACTGTTACGGGGGTTACGGGCAGTAGGGACGTAAGGAAGGAGAGCAATCCTATAGGGGCTATGAACCTGAGCCCCTTCCTGTCTCCGATCCACCCAGCTATTACCCCGGGCGCTGAGGCTAACATCTCAGCCAAGGCTATTTGAGAGGCTATTGAAGGAGAGGCGGCGCTTACGCGCGCAAAGGTAGTGTAGCCTCCGTAACCCAAGGCCAGTAAGGCAACGGCCAATATTAGCGCGTTCTTCCTCAATCCCTTCCTTCACCTTCCGGTTCAATAGAGCGGGCAGTTCAAGTAGAATTGCAACATATGTCGAACTAATGTGACATATATGTTTAATGTGATATATGGTACGTATAGATACCTTGCTTATAAACCCTTCGTTACTAGCTACTAACGGCGAATAGAGATGAAGGCGATACAAATAAGGAAACCCATGATATTGCCCCTACCACCGGAGGACGTAAGCGAAGAGATGTTTTTGATGGAAGAGGAGACCGTCCTCGAGACCAACTAATGAGTTTTTGTAACCTAATAGATCGTTTAAAAAGTTGCTCAAAGTATATCTCTCCGGATCCTAGTAATGGAATCGGTTGACCTCAAGGAGGAGCTACGAGTTCTCAGCCTAAACGCTAGAATGCTCGCTACTTCTTTTGTAATAGGAATTATCGCTGGACTAATCACGTCAGTTTTTACGGATGCCTTCGTTATAGCGGATCGATTGAGGTATACAATAATTACCGATTGGCCAACTCTATTCGTCGCATTAAGCCTAGCTCTAATATTTGCAACAGCATACTCGCTAAAGAGGTTATTGAATACAGTCCACGGATCTTCAACTTCTTACGTAGTAAAAGCTTACCATTGGAGGTTCGGTTACATAGGTTTGAAGGAGCTTGGGATATACACGCTAGGAGCGATAGCTTCAGTGTTGGGGGGAGCGGTAGTCGGCCCCGAGGGTCCCGGTATCGCGATAGGTACTTTCACCGGTTACTGGATAGCGAGAAGGTTGGGTTTTAGGGGAGATAACTTAAGGAAGTTAGTATTAGTTGGAGCCGCCGCCGGTATCGCTTCTGTGTTTAGAGCGCCCCTAACGGCAATGGCGTTCGCAATAGAAGTTCCTTACAAGAGGTCGCTTGAAACGGGCGTGTTCCTCCCAGCCCTAGTTGCTACCATGACCTCGTACGTCATAACAGTTTTCATAGCCGGTCCTCAGAGGCTTCTACTAGATGTGAAGCCGTTCAAGCCGCCGACTCCTTCGCCCCTCTTGATCATCGACTCCGTTTTGATAGGCTTTGGAGCAGCTGCAATGACCTACGCGATGTACTTAGTTAAGCACTTCCTAGGCTCGCTCTCAGACTTAAAGCCCAGATATTGGTTCGTCTTCCCACTAGCTCTCTCCACGTTGATAATAGCAGCCACCTTTACTGTATCTGTACACGTACCAGGATCGGGGGACGTGCTCACCGAAAGAGTCTTCAACGAACCAGAGGAGTTCGAAGTTGGGGACACTGTTTCCATTATGTTAGCCAGAGGTCTCTTGCTTCCCCTCTCGCTCACGTGGGGGGCTACGGGCGGACTATTCATGCCTCTAATTTCCATAGGCACCTTACTCGGCTTAACCTTCGCTAAGCTGTTCTCTGTAGATCCTCATTTACTCTACCCCTTGTTAATAGCGGGTATTTCGGCGGTCTTCAGTGGAGCTCAAAAGACGCTCTTTACCAGCGTGTTGTTGGGAGTAGAGTTCCTAGGCTTCGGAGGGTTCTTCACGTCAACTATAGCTGCTGCAGTTTCATACATCCTTACCTTGGACATAAGCCTCATCTCCGGACAGCTACCCGAGGTTCAAGATAGAAAGAAGAGAGCTATGGTGGAGCTACTAGATAAGCTCCTGAGCAATCCGAACGTCGCTAACGAAATGAACAAGAAAGTAATAGAGATAGCTAATACTAAGGTTACTGCACTGAAAGCGTATGCAAGAGTAAGGGACGTGCTACCTAGAATATATGAAGAGATGCACGAGATGTACCCAGTAGTGGATAACAGTTGGAAACTAGTTGGAAAGATATCTCTGGATACCTTAGCCTCCGTGTCCCCGGATTCGAGAATAGGAGACGTTATGGAAGAGCCGAACTACGTGAACGAAAAAGAGAGGTTAATTGAGGCATTGAACGTAATGTTAGAAGAAAACGTTGACAAATTATACGTAGTTGACGACCAGAAGAAGTTACTGGGCGTGTTAAGTAAATCGGACTTCTTGAGGTTCGCCTTAAAGGTAATACTTGAAAAGATATTGAGAATTAAGTCCTCTTCTGAGCCCTGACGGCCGCTATAGTATTATCAGAGATACCGTGTTCCTTCATGAGTTCCTCGTTCACGTGGACTTCGTTTACAGGGACCTTCTCGTCCTTAACGGCTTCAAAAGAGAACCTCTTTCCTGAGACTGCTACTTCCAGCTTGTCGCTAATTCCTAGTTCTTGCGCTAGTTGGGGGTTGATTTTAGCCTTGGTGGGGGGAACGTCGCTCCAGCGTACCCTTACCCTCTTCTCTCTGACCTTGGCTTCCCTTTGCTTTAAGGCGCTGGCGGGAGGCACTAACGCCATTAACGCCTTTACGTCGAGCTTCTTCTCCTCACCAGTTTTCTCTTCTTCGACCATCTTCATCACCGCGAGCTTATCTTCGAGCGGACGTGGAAAAGCTTTACTTATTCATTAAGAACTTTCTTCAGCTTCTCAATTGATGTTCTTATGTCTTCCTCGGTTACTACGTAAGGCGGCAGGAACCTTATCACAGTTGCACCGGCCTTGAGGGAGAGCACCCCCTCCCTTTGTAGGGCTTCTATGTATTTACCGGGCTTAACCCTCAATTCAACGCCTATCATCAATCCCAAGTTCCTAATTTCCCTCACTATTCTTAGCCCCTCTACTTCCTCCCTTAGGAGCTCATCGAATAGCTTGCCTTTCTCCTTCGCTTTCTGAGGTACGTTGTCCTTTAGAAGCACGTCTATTGCTCCGCTAACGGCAGCCAATGCTAACGGGTTTGCACCGTACGTGGAGCCGTGAATTCCGCTCTTCACCGATTCAGCGATTTCGTCGTTAACCGCTACCATAGAGACGGGTATTCCATTGCCTATTGCCTTAGCGCTCAAGAGGACGTCTGGATCGCTAGCCCCTATTCCCTGATAGGCCCAAACGCTTCCGGTTCTACCGAACCCCGCTTGAATTTCATCGAATATTAGAACGGCTCCAACTTCCTTGGTCCTATTCCTCAACGCCATTAGGAACTCCCTGGTAGCGGGGTTTATCCCGCCCTCTCCTTGAACTGGTTCAACAATTACTGCTGCCGTGTCTTCATCTATGACCTTATCCAAGTTCTCAGTGCTATTGAATTCCGCGAAGACGACGTCCTTAAGTAGGAGTTCCTCAACTGGGGCTCTGTAGTCCTTCCCCCACGTAACGCTCAAGCTTCCTAGCGTCCTTCCGTGGAAGGACCTCTTGAAGGCAACTACCTTCTTCCTCTTAGTATAGTAAAACGAGAGCTTTAGCGCGAGTTCGACCGCTTCCGTACCGCTGTTTTGGAAGTACACGTTCAATAGAGTTTTAGGTAATATTTTCGGCAATTTGTTTAGAAGCTCCTCTTTGACGGGATCATCGAAGGAAGGCGAATTTATTACCAACGTACCTAGCTGTTCAACTACCTTTGCTACAACTATAGGATTTCTATGACCTAAGAACCCTACTCCGTAGCCGTTGTAGAAGTCTAGGTACTTCCTCCAGTTCTCGTCCCATACGTATTGCATGTAAGCCTTAACTATCTTCAGACCCCTCGGGGGATAGAACCTAAGTAACTTCGCTACTTCCACTTCCGCTAACCGTATTCAAATTCTAGCGAGGATTATTATTGCGTGACGTTGAACCTCAAGCTTATTCCGGTTCGTTTCAGCATCACGATATAGAGGCTGAAGTAAATGGAAGGTATAGAACTAATGAAAGACCTCTACTTGTTGCCCTTCGGCGGAATTCTTTATAAAGATTATGTTATAATAGCCGACCTTCACTTAGGCTTCGAAGAGGAAATGTTGAGTAAGGGAGTTTACTTACCGCCAGCTCAATTAAAGAGGGCCTTGGAAGTTCTGGAACTCGCTACCAAGCTTTCCAAAAAGATCGTAGTAGCGGGCGACTTGAAGCACATGTTTTCCAAGCTTGGAAAGAGGGAACAGAGGGACGTTAAGGCCTTCTTGGACAGGGCCGAGATGTTAGACGTCGAACTAGTCTTGGTAAGAGGGAACCACGACAACTTCGTGAGGCACTTACTAGAGGAAAGGGGCTTTGACGTAGTTACCCAATTGGACTTGGGAGAAGTGAAGGTAGTTCACGGTCACGAGCGAGTTGAGTGGGACGGTATCATACTCATGGGTCACGAGCACCCGAGCTTGGGCGTTAGGGACGAAATAGGCGTGTCCGTTAAGTTCCCATGCTTCCTAAGGGTTCCGCTTGACAAGGGAGAGGCGATAGTACTCCCAGCCATAGGTCCTTATCAGACCGGAAACAACGTAAGCTTACATAAGGAGGCCTACCTATCTCCAATAATTAGAGATAGAGGGAGAATTGAAGAGGCCGTGCCTTACGTAATTGACGAGGAATTGAGCGTAATAGAGTTCCCGTCGCTCGGGCTACTTGAAGGCATGCTCCTCGTTCAATAGCTCGTCTTCAACGCGTCTCCAATTCTTCATTGACGGTCTTATTCTTATTTCGCAACGCTCGTGGTCTACCTTTACCTCGAACTCCTCTCCACAGATCTCGACGAATCCCTTAGGAACGTAAACGTGAAGGTGATACTCTATATATTCCTTGTCGTACCTCTTTTTAACAACCTTCTTTACCCTTACCAACGTCAACTCCTCACAACGTACCTTTGAGAAGTGAATTTAACTGATTGACCCATTTTGCGTTGCAAAAAAGCGTGGAACGTTACGTGCTTCGTACGACTGACTCTGGGTTTGGGGAGCTGGGTTGACTAGTCGCTTGGAGCTTCTCTATGCTCCTCTTGGAGTATGTGTATATCAGTATTAGCGCTACGAAGAGGGCTGTGTCACCTATCATGTTCTCTGATGTGTTAATCGATATGGATTTTATTATTTTTAGTAGCCACGCTACCATGTATAGTATCCCCGCTACCTTGAAGCCGTCCTCAATGCCCTCGATCTCCGAGAGTCTTATTAACATAGTCCCGAAGCGCCAGATGCCTATAACGATTAGCACTGCACCCGCTAGTAGAGCGCTTATCAATACAAGAATTATTGGAGTCAGCTTCGTGGATTCCGCTCCGTAAGGAATCGCTGCTAACACAAAAAGAAATAAAAGATCTACCACGATAATCACTAAGCCTATCAGATGAAGCATCAGCCCTGACCTACCTATGCCAAGCCTCTGGGAATCGAATTCTCTTAACTTACCAGTTGCACGAAGCCACAGGATGATAGCAGCTATCTCGAATACCGTAAAAACGAGAATGGCTCCCGGTACTGCTCCTTCAACAGGAATAGTACCGCTTAATGTTGTAGGTACTACTACTATTGTAGGCACTACTACAGCGAACAGTGCGAGAAGAGCACCCGCCTTAAGCCCCTTTAGAGCCTCTATCAACAGCGCCTTGTCCGACACAACCTCTGTCGCTCTACCCACGTCCATCCTCTCAACAAATTGTGCTTCTCCGAACCTAATAAAATTACTAATGCATACCACCACGCCAGTAAGTACCGAGGAACGCCATCCGTGCTACAATTAAGCGAAAGCTTGTTTCAGAAATATGGGTAAGGGGATACAAAGCACATACTGGTATGTTCTGGATCATGCTATGAGACTATGGGTGAGGACGTAGCGTAAGTGTAGCATGAGCGTGGTGGAGTACTCTCAAATGGGGGATCCCTCCGCATACCAAGGGACTCGCACGAACTTGAGCGTACAGAGCGGACCCTTCAAGGCGTTAGAGAAGAGGCTAGAGACCCGCTCCTCAATAACAGCAGTAAAGCATAAACACATACCGGAAAAGTCGTCAACGCACTACCTAATTAAGAGCGAGGTACTTACGCCAGAAAAGAGGTACGTTCCATCCACTCGACGCGTAGGCTCAGTCCTCTGAACGAATACTCAAATACGCCCGTAAACGCGTTATAAGTTGCTTTGCACGGTAATGAACGGTTGTATACGTTTGCACCACCATGAGATGGGTTCCAAGAGAGCGGTTCGTGAGGGGATGCGTTTAAGCGGAAGGTTTGAGGTTAAGGGGCCTTTCCCTAACCCTCATGAAGTTTAATGACTACTGGCGCTCTGAGGGAGTTGTGCCCCCTCCCTCGCGGGAAGCGTCCGCACAATTGGGTGGAACTTCCATCGCACTGCGGCTCGTCTGGAATTTCGATACTGAGTAGCTAGGAGGTATTGCAAACTATTAGAAGTTACGCTAGCCCGAAACAGCCTTTATGTGAGCGACCTTCCCACGCCCCCTAAAGAACGTAAATACAGTTAAAGGCTGCTCGTTCTGGAGCTTTAAACTAAGTAGCTCAAGTCAACTGGTATCCTAACCCTCTTTCCTATTAAGTTTACGACGTCGCCTTCCATGGAATTAATTACCTCCACTAAGTCCTCCATTCCGCCGCTCACGTTCGTTCTCTTCGAGGCTCCGAAGTCCCACTTCCTTATGAACAACTTCCCTTCCTTTGCTTCGTTCTCACCGATGTAAATTACTACGGGCGGTTTGAGAGTGCCTTCGACCTTCCTTACGTCTTTCTTGAGCCTAGTCTTGGTCGAATACATGGAGGAAACCCTAATTTCCATCTCTCGTAACTTCGATTCAACTTCCTTTACCATTTCATCGATCTTAGAATCCACTTCCTCGTTCCCCGTCTTTATTCCTACTACTAGCGCTTGCAAGGGGGCTAAGGTAAAGGGTAACCTACCTTTGAACATTTCCAAGTAAATTCCTATGAATCTCTCTATGCTCCCAAGTAAGGCTCTATGGATCATGTACAAGTCCTCTATTCCATGCGTTTCCTTAACTAGTTCCGCTAGCTTGAACCTCCTAGGCAAGTTGAAATCGAACTGGGCGGTACCTATCTGCCATTCCTTCCTTTCCTCGCCTAGGTATACAACCAAGTCTAGCTTGGGACCATAGAACGCTGCCTCCCCTTCCTGAGCGAAGTATTCTATTCCATATTTCCTCTTAATTTCGTCCGCAGCCTTGTGGAGCATTTCCTCGGAGAACTCCCATTCCTCCCTCGAGCCCATGAACTCTTCGCCTATTTTTGACTTATCAGATAAGCTTAACCTTAGCTTCACGCTCTCAGCGGTAACGGGTATGTGGAAGATCTTCTCGTATACGTCCTTCATCATTTCAAATACTTCGAGGATCGCCGGTAGTACGTTCGCTTGATTAGCGAATATGTGGGCGTCGTCTTGGGTGAAGGCCCTAACTCTCAGCAAACCCCTGAGAGCTCCAGCTATCTCGTATCTATGAACTTTACCCAGTTCGAACGTCTTGAAAGGTATCGGTACCTTGGAACCGTACTTCTGAAGGGAATGCATGAATATTAATACGTGGAAGGGACAATTCATGGGCTTTATTGCGTACTCGTCTCCCTCTATGTTTAATAGAAACATGTTCTCTTTATAAAAATGAAGGTGACCGGTCAATTCGTAAAGCGTAGTTCTGGCTAGGATGGGCGTCTCAACTAGCTTATACCCCTTGAGAACGTGGTACCTCTTAAAGATCTCACCTAAGGCTTCCCTCAAGACGGCCCCTCCTACGCTGAAGAGGGGGTTCCCCGCTCCAACGTAGTATCCGTATTCGTTTCCTATCTTCGGAACCGGTGTGGTTGGTTTAACCGCTATATCAAGTTCGACCGCGTAATCCATGTGGTCTTTCTGCATCTCATAGGTCCCACTTACAGGAATTACGAGGACGTAAAGAACTGCTACGTCTACGTTCAACTATCAACGACTCCTCTCCTATACTTTAACCTTCCTAATCGAAATCGATCTGGTGGAAAGTTTGTGTTGGGAGACCGCTCGGGCCTCCAGTTTGTTGAGGTTAAAGAAAGACATTGAGGAAGGGCTAGTTGACGAGGAATTGATAGAGCTATTGAAAGCTCTAAACGAGAACGAAATGCTGTTTACCACTTCTAGTTGCGCTGGGAGGATAACCCTAGGGTGTAGCGACGATTTCCTAAACAACAAGGTAGCAGCTAATAACGTTATAGTTAGTCATTCGCCAGTGAGCGTCGACCTAGTACTCAATGCGTTAAAGGGAATGGAGTGCAAGTGGAGCTGGTTGAAGGCCTCTCATCCGCTCTTAGACATAGCAGTAAAGGACTTGGACTTAGCTTTGGATCTAGTTGGCTTCGCTCAGAGAGCAGGCTTCAAGTATTCGGGCATACAGAGGTCCAGGTGCTGTTATAGAGTGATAGTTAGGGGTTCGGATAACTTGCAGGCCCCGCTGACTGGCAACGAGGATCCGAAGACCGTAGCCAAGCTCGTAGGAACTGCCAACAGGTTCCTCATTAACGGGAAGCTGAAGCTAACTAAGTTCGTTAGCATCTTAGAATCCGAAGGAGTAATCGATGGACTCGATGAGCTCCTACTTGAGGATCTGTTCGACTCTCCTTAGGATCTTCTCTATGTCCTCCAACCTGAAGTTACCTTCTACGCGCCTTATTTCCTTCCAGTCCTCATCGTAAATAACTATCGCGGGAAGCCAACTTATACCCTTCTCTTTCAATATTTTGCTAGTTTCCGCGCTATATTCGACCTTGATAGTGATGAGCTCGCCTTTGTAGAGCCTCTTGAGCTCCCTCCATACGTGCTCTACGTCGGAACAAGTTGGGCAGTACTTGGAGGTATAGAAGACCGCGAATAACACTTTTCCGTTCCCTGCAGGAAAGTCGCGGTTCTCCTTAAAAAATTGTAATACTGAGGAATTACTTTCAGTTCCCTTCCAAATTCATCTGCACCTAACGACCTTCAGCTTGGAAACGCCTTCCCTAACCTTTCTCAGAGCTTCCTCTACGGTTGAGCCGGTAGCTATCGCAACTCCCATCCTCCTCTCGACGTAGCTCCTCGGTTTACCGAACCACCACAGGTGGAAGCCACGTACCTTCAGCGCCTCCCTTACCCCCTCCAAACAAGGGGCCTCGATTTCCTCGCTAGCCAGTATTACCTTACTAGCCGCAGGAGTTAGGAGCTTCGGTAAGGGCACGGGAAGACCTAGGACCGCTCTAGCGTGGATGGCGAACTCGCTTAGTTCCATACTGGCCAGAGTAACCAAACCGGTATCGTGGGGCCTCGGAGACACTTCGCTGAAGAGAACCCTACCGTCCTTAGTAACTAGTATTTCAACACCGAATATACCGAGTCCGCCTAAGGCTTCCACTACCTTCTCAGCTATTCCTTGCGCTTTCGAAATTACTTCCTCGCTTACAGTAGCGGGATGCCAAGATTCGTAATAATAGTATATACCCTTGGGCCTTTGATGCTCCACGGGAACCAACGGAACCGTTTCGATTCCATTACCGGTATCGTGTCTGTACGTTAAGGCGGTGAGTTCGGTCGCCACCTCAACGAACTCTTCAACTATAACCTTCTCGCTCTTACCCCTCGCGTGAGCAATCGCTTCCTTGAACGCCTTCTTAGCTTCCTCTTTATTGGAAGCTAAGGCGTGACCGTGACCGGAAGAGCTCATTTCGGGTTTTATTAAACACGGAAAACCTACGGCCTCGCACGCCTCAGCCGCTTCGTCTTCATTGAATGCGAACTTGTACTTGGTAGTGGACACGCCAACCTTCTCGGCCGCGAACTCTCTCAACCTAAGCCTATTCATAGTTATTCCAACGGCTTCCGCGTTCGGAATTACCCTATAACCTTCGGCCTCCAAGTCTTTTAATGCATCTAAGTTGATCGCCTCCACTTCGGGAATTACTACGTCCGGATGTTCCCTCCTGACGACGTCCACAACTTGATCGTAATCGAGCATGTTTATTACGTACCTTTTATGGGCCACGTGCATCGCCGGAGCGCGGTCGTATCTATCGACCGCAATCGTCTCGATACCCAACCTCTGGAGCTCTATGACCACTTCCTTCCCTAGTTCCCCCGATCCAAGCAATAGCGCCTTATTTGCGGAGGAGGTCCAAGCAGTTCCAAGTAGTTTGATCATAAGAATTTCCACCAAGACCTCTAGTTCAAAGTCGTTACATTAACTTTATCGTCATAGGGTAATACCCGCACTCTTACGTGAAATAAACTCAGTTAGAAATCCTAACAGTGAGGGACGAATCGTGGAAGAAGTAATTAAGTTCTCGAAAGATGGTATCGAAGCACTAGTGGCGCCTTGCAGCGAACTGGAAAAGGAGCTCACTTCCAATGACTTCGTCATTTTAATAGGAAAAAAGGGTAAATTGGAAGCGGAGGCGGAAACCGCTTCAGTAGAGGTTACCAAGGACTCCATAAAGTCTATGGATCAATTCGTTGATGTATTGAAGAAAGCAATTGAAGCATTGGAGAATGGAAGGAGAATAGCCGCTTGTTGTCCTAAAGGGTGTACTAGGTCCACTATGGCAGTGTCAGCCGCTCTAATAGCCTACGGCGTTCCGTACAAGGAACTGGAGGAATTCTTCACGGAAAAGGGATGTTGGCCTAAGAGCTGTACTCACAGAGCCCTGCTAATGATTCTGGAGTACTTAAGGAGGAAAGGAATTACTGGCACAGAAGCCGTAGAGGAACTCAAGAACGTGGCCGACCTATTCTCTAAGTAATTACTTAATCAACTTTTTGGTTCATTTCCGACTTATCACTCACTTCTTCTCTATATTCGTTACTACGCTTGGACGTTTGCAGTAGTAACTGCTATAGAGATGTTGCGCTTGCATAAATTTAGCATTCACCATCCCATGGTGAATCCTCATCTCCACCTCTTGTCCAAATTCGCTTTTCCATTTACTCACAATCAATTCACTCATTCCCTTAACCTTAACCATTTGAATTCAGAATTAATGGTCTTCTTAAGCACCTTCAGTTTCTACCAGCCTTCCCAATTGTTAATTTCATTTCAACTTAATCAATTAGCATTGTATTTGCAAAATCAAACGTAATTTACCAATTCAGAGCTCAGGCCATCAGTACAAGGTTCTTTCAAGATCGATCTTTACAATGAGAAGGTGCTTAGAGGCGTTAATAAGCGATCATGAGAACTCTGATGATCATGGGGATTTCTACTCCAGCCTACCTTATACAAGCATATGCATGCATATATTGGACAACTACTTGAGTTTAAGTTCGAAGAGGGAAGATATGGTTGAGGAAAGGCAGATGAAGGGAAAGGGTTAAAAAGTGAGAAAGAGGTTGTTTAAATAGGAGGGCAACGGTAGAGATCCAATAGGGAATAGAAAGTCCATCTCTTCAAACAAGTCCCTGAGATTCTCTGATAAGAGGTAGAGATCCAATAGGGAATAGAAAGTCGTTCACTGTGAACGGTAGGTCTGCGATAATTAATATCGAGTAGAGTCCCAATAGGGAATAGAAAGTTTACAGAAACTTCAACTTCAAAGTGTGGTGTACAATTGTAGAGTCCCAATAGGGAATAGAAAGCGAGTTCACGCACCCCCTCCTGTACTCGATTCATTTCATCAAAGTAGAATCCCAATAGGGAATAGAAATATTCTAGATAGTGAATTCGAAGAAGAAAATGAGGGAAAGAGGGTAGAATCCCAATAGGGAACAGAAAGTTACACCCGTAGTAACCTTTGCGATTACGCACTATCCCATGGAATTTCTCTGAAAAGAATCAGAACTTTCCTTCACAACCTTCGCGACATTAAATTATTGGAAACGCAGAGGCGCCCGTTTCCTATTAATAGATCAATTGCAAAATTATGGACTAATTACGTCCATTCTCGTTAAGGTGACCTCGTTCAAGCTAATTTGAAGTTTAGAGCGAAAAATTCGAGTGAACCGCGGGAAACGGGAGAACTAAGGTATTGAAAATTACTCTATGTCGAATACCTTCTTACCGTACCTACTTACGAAGTACTCCACGTTCTCATTGGATACACCAGTTCCGCCTTCCTTTTCTATGTTCCAATACGTTCTCAAGCACCTTCTCCCGAATTCCTTCAAGACGGCCACTTGCTTCCTAAACTTTATTTTCGTCTCCTCTTCCACTTCCTCCCAATCTCTTCCTTGAAGAACCTTAGTTATTAAAGTGATCTTAGTGTCCTCGTCTATTTCCGGCCTCCATTTGCGCGGTTGCGACCAGTACGTTATTGCTAGGCGGTATATCAGGTCGCTAGCGGCTTCGAAAGTCATTGGGCCGTAGGAATAGATCCACAACCTATCTACATCGACTGGATGAAGCTTCGGTTTCCTCAGACTCGGGTTAATTGGTATGGGGTCCGTCTCCAATATTAGTTTGGCTGCGTCCCATTCCAACGTCCTGTAATTTAAGTGAAGCGAAAGCAAGACCTTCCTTCTGAAAAGCCTGTTCGCTTCCAAGATCATCCATTTCAGCTTCGGCGTCAGAGGTTTGGCAACTAGTATTGTGAACTCACCGCTCGTTGGGTTCCTATCGGGGCTCATGTGAACCGGTAGGAAACCCGACCTAATCCAGAACTTCAAGAGCTTCTCTGTAACGCCGAAGCCAGAGGCTATCCAATCGTATCCCCTTTCCTTCGCCTCTTCGCTCGCCTTAGCCAAGGCGAACGTACCTATCCCCTTACCTTGGACTTCCGGATGGGTCGCGATCCTAACTACCCTCCAACCCCTCGTGAAGGCGAAGTCCCGAACCCTTAGGTGCTTGAGGAATCTATCTGGAATGATGTTGCCGGGAATCTTACCGCCTCTAAGTAAATCGTCTATCATGTCCTCGGGAATGGGGCCCTCCTCTGCGAGCTGGAGAGCCCCAACGACCTTTCCAGTATCGGTCGCGACAGCTCTAACGCTGTGGTGAGGGGCATCGGCTATCATTCCCAAGTCATCGGGTTCGTTCCTATAGTGAGCTAGAACGTATATTCCGAACAAGTTCCTGAGGAGGTCCTCCCCTTCCTTCGAAAACAACCACTTCGGATCCAACCTCAAGTACTTCAGTCTCCCCTCCTCGATCGCTTTAAGGTCCTCCTCGTCTAGCTTAGCTGGCTCTGCGTCTAGTAGCAATACGTCGTAGAGCCATCTCTCTACGGGATCTCCGGGAGCGTACCTTATGGGCTCATCCATCTTCACGTGCTTTATTTCGGTACCTTTATCGTTAAGTAGAGTTGGTAAGAACCTTACGTTGAACCCTCTACCAGCCCCTTCGTAGCCGTGAATTGTAGTCGCGTAAACGCTTCTCTTGTGATTCCTCCAAATCTTGTGAAGGACTGGAACCGGAACGCCAGCTGCCTCGTCTACTACGACTAGGTCAGCGTTCTTCTCCGCAGCCTTCAATGGAGGCCAGTACTCTACGCTCCAACTCTCGCCGTGAACCTCGTATATCGTCCCGTCCCTTTCTATCTTCTTTGCCTTCATACCAATGGTTTCAGCTGCCTTCATTAGGAGCTTGAATAGCGTTTGAACGCCGAAGGGGTCGCCACTTGTTACTATTACCTTCACGAAACCGCTCTTCGATTTACTGAAGGCTTGAACGAAGCCTGCTAACGCTATCCCGAGGGCACCGCTCTTGCCTCTACCTCTATCAGCAGTGATTACGAGCACCCTGTGCTTCTTCTTCCTTCCCAACATCCACTCCATCGAATGTATCACTTCGACTTGGTCTTGGGTGAGAGCCAAAGCATACAACTTCTTAGGGAACCTTATTTCCTTGGGTATCTCTAATTCCTTCTTCTTATACTTAGGACTTTCGAAGAGTTCTTGCTTTACCTTCTTGTCCTTATCTACGTGGTACACGTGAGATGGGTGCTCTAGTATCTTCCTCTTGAACCAAGTTATGAAGACGTGCCTGGGTTGAGGATACTGCGGTACGCATAAGTTCTTTTTAAATATAGTCTCCCATTCGTCCCACTCTTCCCATGTCGGTACGAGAAGTATTACTGGAGAGCCGCCCTCAACGACCTCGACTAGCCTTCCCACGTCATTGGGCTTTAAGTCCCTTGTAAGGTCAAGCACTATGCCTTGATAAGTGGTACCGAGGAGCTTGTTTGACTCCTCGTAGACCCTTATTTCGAGTTTGATTTTCTTTGCGTTCTCCTTTACGCTACCCTTCGCCACGTCCTTTATTTGACGAGCCTCGGGAAACTCATCGTGAAATACGTATAGGACCTTACCTTCACCAAGTCCCTTCTCTTCCCTCAATTTATCGTATAAGAGAAGAACTTTCGAAAGGGCCTCTCCTAACTTCTGGGGATCGTTACCCGAGAGAACTACGAGTCTCCTGTGCCTTCCTTCTATTGCGTTCTCCAAGTCTTCCTTCAATTTGTCCAGGAAAGCTTCCATTATTTCTCCCTACTCCCCGTTTGCGGAGGAAGTTTTGAAAGAGAGGCGCTAGTAATGGGAGAACGGGTAAGTTGGAAGCAGTTACTAGGTAGGTAGAGCCCTCGGAAACGCACTGAGTAGTGGCAACTTGGATGGGAGCCAGTTCCATTAGCCCGCAAGGACAAGCGACAGTTACCGGAACCCGCCGGCATTCGCTGGAGCCTTCAATTAGGTACCCTTTCATGGTTACTCCGTTCTTTACGAAAGCGACTTCCCTTACAGTTAGCGTTTCCAAACACCCATTGGGGTCCACGGAGACCGTGGTCGTTGGCGCGAGAGTTGCGTTAATGGCTACTATTTTCACCTCGTACGCCATTGAAGGATGGATTCCAAGAACGAGGACAACGAGCCAGCAAGTAAGGCAACCACTGTGAAGTAGACGAAGGACATTGGATCTAAAGTAACCAAGAAGGAAGTTACAGCTAACGCCATACCTACAGAGAAAGCACATATCCCTCCCTTCGAAGTCGATCACCCATTTGCGATGCGCTCGGCGTTTAACGATCTCTCGGACCGCCGAAACTAATCGATCTCCTCCGTAAGGGGGAGCCGCACGCCGGGCATTCCCTTAGATGCCTCTCGAAAGTCCTACCGCAATTAGGGCAGTACCACACCCACTTCCTCCTTTCGCTTATACCCTTGGTCCTAACGGTCTTCCAAGGTATTCCGAGCTCCGAGGCTACGTTTAAGACGCCGTAATCGTCGCTCAGAAGCGTTGCTCTTAATTGGAGGGCGAGGGCTAAGACGGCCACGTCCGCATCTGAGAGGTTTTCTCCCAACTCTTCGGACTTCTCCTTTACTATTCTTAGAAACTTCGCCTCGGGTTCAACGACCTTTAACTTTTCAATATAGATAGAGAGGAAGTTCTTGCTCTCCTTATCCCTAACCTCCTTCAAGTTCAATGGAGTTGTATAGTTCTCACCGATAAGCAGAGATGGCGTTCCCGCTAAGAGGGATCCAGTATCGTGTACGAACTTATTTCCCTTAGGTTTAAGCAATTTAGCCCTGAAGGGAACTTCTGAGGGGGATGAATAAGTTGAAGTTCAAGCTAACGTACCTAGGCCACTCCGCCTTTCACGTAGAGTATAACGGTAAGGGAATAGTTATTGATCCATGGATTGAGAACCCCCTCTCGCCCATGTCCTTAGACCAGTTCTTAGATAAGTTCCCAGTGGACCTAGTAGTTATAACTCACGCGCACGAGGACCACATTGGTAACGCCGAGGAAATTATGAGGAGGACCGGTGCTAAGTTCTTCGCAATCCACGAGATATTTGTGGATCTAACTAAGAAGGGCTTTGAAGGGGTAGGAGCTAATATCGGCGGACCAGCGAACTTGAGTTCAATAGTACCGGGACTATCCATTGCAATGACGCCGGCAACGCACTCGAGCTACGATAAAGGCGTTCCAACGGGAGTCATCTTGTTCTTCGATGGCGAAGCGGGACTCTACCACGCAGGCGACACGGGCCTGTTCGCGGAGATGCAGTTCATAGGAGAACTATACGCGCCCAAGGTGGCGCTCTTACCCATTGGAGGCCACTATACGATGGACATAACTCAAGCCGTCTACGCAACTAAGATGCTCAAGCCTAAGGTCGTAGTGCCCATGCACTACGACACGTTCCCGCCAATAAAGGCCGATCCGAACGAGTTCAAGAAGAGGGTCGAAAGCGAAGGTTTGGCTCAAGTAAGGGTAATGAGACCGGGAGAAACAGAGGTATTCGAGTTTTGATAGCGATTCTGGCGGGGGGTAAGGGGAAGAGGTACGGTAAAGATAAGCTCAACGAGCTGATAGATGGCAGAAGGGTAATAGAGAGGCTCCTCTCGGAGTTCCCTCAAGCAACGCTCATTACTACCTCGGAAGAAAGGTGCAAGCTGTACTCCGCGATCCGTTGCGTCATAGATAACGGAGAGGGTCCGGCCGAAGCAATGAGGTCCTTGAGCGGAACGGTAACGTTCATACCCGGAGACATGCCCTTTGTTACGAAGGAAATGGTGGAGAAATTAGTTTCCTATAAGAACGTCTTCAAAGCGGACGTGGCCGTCCCAATACACGCGGACGGGTTCATGGAATCGCTCTTCATTTCAGTTAACTTGGATGCTTTAGACTTAGAGAAGGTGAAAAGGAAGTTGGGTAGGCCACTGAGGGCTACGGACTTTATCAGATTCGCTAATAGGCGCATCTTCGTTGGCTCGAAGCTCATCTCGCGCTTTCCAGTAAACTTTGCGCACCTTAATACGCCCCTCGATTTAAGGATTAGGTATTCCAAGTCTCCTTTAGGAGAGGAACTCCTCGTTCTAAACTCTCCATTTGAGCCGTGTGAAAGCATAGAGGAAGAACTGAAGACCTATAGGAAATTGGGTTTGGTTCAATTAGAGACCCATGCAAGGAGAGATTTAGAGGTATGCAACCAAATATATACTTCTAGTACTACCCAAGCTAGGCGTCTGGATTGAGAAGGAGCGAGATATTTCTGAGGCCTGAATACGCGCCCCACAGGGCTCTCTGGAAGGCGTCCGGTTTAATAGAAGAAGAACTCAAGAGGCCTCTTATTGGAATTGCAAACGCGTGGAACGAAATAGTTCCCGGTCACGTTCACTTGGACAAAGTAGCGGAAGCCGTCAAGGCCGGTGTAAGAATGGCCGGTGGTACCCCCTTAGAGTTCGGTACCATAGCGGTCTGCGATGGAATAGCGATGGGTCACGAAGGAATGCGTTACTCGCTTCCTTCGAGGGAAGTGATAGCAGATACCGTCGAAATAATGGTTGAAGCTCATAGGTTGGATGCAGTCGTAATGGTGACCAACTGCGACAAGATAACGCCGGGGTTCTTGCTGGCAGCTGCTAGGCTCGAGGTACCAGTTATACTCATAAACGGAGGACCAATGATGCCCGGAAGTTACGATCACCAAAGGATAGACTTCAAGGACTTAATGGAAAGAATGAACGTCTTGATAAAGGAAGGGAGAACAGAAGAGCTGAAGAAGTTAGAGGAGAGTGCGCTACCGGGTCCGGGGAGCTGCGCGGGCCTCTTCACTGCCAATACAATGAACATGCTAAGTGAGGCCATGGGTATGATGCTACCTGGGGCCTCCACAGTTCCAGCTACTGAAGCTAGGAGAATATGGTACGCCAAATGGACGGGCATGAGAATAGTGAAAATGATCGAAGAGGGTCTTACACCCGATAAGATACTCACTAGAAAGGCCCTAGAGAACGCTATAGCAGTTGATATGGCCCTGGGCGGTTCCACGAACTCCGTACTTCACTTGGAAGCACTAGCCTACGAACTGGGAATAGACTTACCTTTAGAGGTGTTTGACGAGATCAGTAGGAAGGTACCCCATATAGCTTCCATATCGCCAGCAGGGAAGCACTTCGTTGTAGACTTGGATAGAGCCGGTGGAATTCCAGCGATATTAAAGGAACTCGGACTAAAGGGCTTGATACACAAGGACGCGTTAACTGTTACAGGCAAGACCGTTTGGGAGAACGTAAGGAACGCCCAAGTGTTAGATAGGGAAGTCATAAGACCCTTGGACGACCCGTACCATCCGTTCGGAGGCTTAGCCATTCTAAAGGGTTCCTTAGCTCCGAGGGGCGCCGTAGTGAAGGCCTCCGCAGTCGACAGGAAGCTGTGGAAGTTCAAGGGAGTAGCTAGAGTATTTGATGGCGAAGAGAAGGCGGTAGAGGCCATAAGATCTGGTAGGATCGAACCGGGAAGCGTGATCGTAATTCGCTACGAGGGACCCAAGGGAGGTCCCGGCATGAGGGAAATGTTGACTGCCACTGCAGCAGTAATGGCGCTCGGTCTCGGAGAAAGCGTTGCGCTCGTTACGGACGGTAGGTTCTCTGGGGCCACGAGAGGTCCGGCAATAGGTCACGTATCGCCGGAGGCGGCCGAAGGAGGTCCGATAGCTCTAGTTAGGGACGGCGACGAAATCGTGATAGATATAGAGAACAGGAAACTCGACTTACTGGTCGACGAGAAGGAACTGGAGGAAAGGAGGAAGGAGTGGAAGCCTCTCAAGAAGCCACTAAGGAGGGGAGTGTTGAGGAGGTACGCGAAAATGGCGTTAAGCGCTGATAAAGGAGGAGCTTTGGAATATTGAAAAATTAACTTTAACCGAAGAGGGCTCCCAAGCCGGCTGAGAGCTCCTCCTCGCTCACTTCCTCCTTCTTCTCTTCCTCTTCCTCCTTCTCTTCCTTCTTCTCCTCAGCAGCCGGAGCAGCTGCCGGGGCGGCTACTGGAGCTGCAGCCACTGGCAAGGCCGCGCTCTTCAATACCTCGTCAATGTTCACTTCCTTCAAGGCGGCTACCAATGCCTTTACCCTGGTCTCGTCCACTTGAACTCCTGCCGCCTCTAGGACCTTCTTTATTGCCTCCTCGGTTATCTCCTTACCGGCGCTATGGAGCAAGAGGGAAGCGTATATGTACTCCATCGTTCCACCGACTGATAAAGGCAGATAGATGGATTAAAATGGGTTCCGCTTTATGCGTTGAGGCGTCAGATGGTTTGCTAACGCTCATCGTCTCGCTCTGGGACGGCCTCTTCATCCGCCAACTAGCGTTTGACCTCGGTATTATACTCTAGGCGTTTATTGAGTAATTGGAAGCGGGAAAGTTGAAGCAATACGTAGTTAACGATCTCTCTAAATTAAGTAAAATATATATTGGTGAAGAATTGGATCCATTGGAACTGATAGATTTAGTGCCGGAAAGTTTAGAGAGGGCTAGGAACCTACTCGAGAGGGCGTTAGGTAAGAAGGTAGAGCCTTACGAGTGCGATGAACTATGTATGACATTAGGTTATAAGATAGCCGTCATAGTGGCTGCAGTACTAAAGGATAAGTGGTTACAAAACAAATTAGCTAACTTCGTAGCTATGGAAATAGCCAAGTCCTTAAATAAAGACGATCTCGTATCAACGATTACCTTGCTAAGGAAGCTAGGTTACGACGTTACCGACTTGGACGAACCCCTTCAAGTACCGATTAAGGTTCATAGAGGAGTTGTTCTACCGGAGGTCTACCCCGTTAAGATCCACTTAATATCTTACGTTAAATTGGCTAAGAGGTTTCTAAGCGATCCACATTGGAAAGTGGTTAATAAACCCTTGCTCAATGGATTCGTGTACTTGAAGCCCGATGAGATCATTAGGTTAGCTCAGGAAGCCGTCTACTCGAAGGTAATTCAAGACGTTAAGGAAATAGGTAACTTGGAAGTAAGCGATTTACCGAATAGGTTGAGGGAGATAGTGGAAGAGCTCTCTTCTGCAATCAGGAAAACTGTAGTTAAGAGAAAGAGAGTTGAGGAAAGCGTAAAGGGCTTGTACCCTGAAGCTCTACCCCCATGCATTAAGTCAATATACGCGAGGGCCTTGGAAGGAGCTAACCTTTCTCATCAAGAGAGGTTCACCTTAGCTACGTTCCTGTTAAACATAGGGTTGGACGTTGACGAAGTACTCGAAGTGTTTTCTAGAGCACCAGATTTCAACGAAAAGATAGCTCGATATCAAATAGAGCACTTAGCGGGCCTCAGAGGTTCTAGGAAGAAATACTCTCCGCCCTCTTGTAAGACCTTAGTTTCGTGGAACTTATGCCCTACTAAGGAGGAATGCAAAGCAAATCATCCATTAAGTGAGTACAAGAGGAGGCTAAGGGCGAGGAGGAAAAGTGATGCACAAGGTAATGGTAGCGATATTGAAGGGGTATCGCGAATGGACGGAGGAACTCGGGAGCGATAGGGAGTGGAAAATTCAATTAGTTCAAGCATCGATCGAGAAGATTGCAAGTGAAGAAGCAGCGAAGTGTAACTCGTTCTACGTTCCGCACAGAAAGGACGTTCTGATCTTTCTAGCAAACGGTGTAGAAGAAGAGTGCTTAAGAGAAGTAATTAGTAAAATAGAGAAGGTATCGCCCGTTCCCGTTGAAACCAGTATAGGGTGTGGTTCCACTCCCTTGAGCGCTCTGAGAGGCGAATCGAGGAAGTGCGAAGGCAGCGACGTCGCCGTAGTTCATATAGACTTAAACTACTTCTCCAAAGACGAGATCTACTCAGCATACGTAAGGGCAATGAACAACTACTCCACCCTCTTAAACCTTTTCTTAGGGGTAGGTGGTATTGGGGCTTACTTAGGCGGGGATAACTTCGTCTTCTTCATTGACCCTAAGGACTTACATATAATAGATGAGGTTAAAATGATTTTAAAGGACGCCAAGATCGGAGTGGGTATAGGCAAAAACCCAAGGGAAGCTCTATCTAAGGCGGCGTCTTCTCTAAAGTTTCTTAGAGAGAATAGAAATCTGAGGTCCTATTTAATACAGTAACGGAGAGATACCGAACACGGGAACTCATGCTTGAACGTAAGGGTACCTTACGCTTTAGTGGGCGAGGACCTAGAACTAGTAGAGGAAGTCACAATAATTCTCAATAATCAAGGGATTGAGGCAATAGAAGAGGGTTGGGACTCGAAAGGGATACTGGTGAACGCGCTTGCTATGCCATCTCTATTTAACGCTCACATCCACTTGGGCGATTCCGTTATCTTGGAAAGGTGGATAAACAAGGAGCTAAGCGATATAGTAGACCCAAGGAAGGGTTTGAAGATAAGAGCGTTTGAAAAGGTTAAGGACGAACAAATGATAAAGTCAATGAGCCAGACATTGGGTTTACTGAAGTTAATTGGAGTGTTTGGGGTTAGCGACTTCCGTGAAGAAGGTTACAAGGGCGTTAAGAAGGGGCTGAGCGCGGCCGAAAGGGCGAACTTCGAAGGTTACTTACCATTCGCCAGGGCCTCTTCCTTGGAAGAGGGTCTTAAAGTGCTCAAGATATCCCACGGCCTCGGCTTGCCCGAGCCTACTTATCCAGACCCTAACATAGCTCGAAAGCTCTCGGAAATCTTCAAGAACGCCGGTAAACCTGTTGGAACGCACGTAGCTGAAGTAGGCGGTAGAGAGGAACTCTATCAAGCCTTCGAATTAGGAGTGGATTTCGTCGTGCATGGCGTAAACTTGGAACTAGAGGACTTTGAGGAACTCAGGAAGAGGAACGTAGCAATAGTATTTTGTACCAGAGCTAACAACTGGTTTAAATTAGAACCTAAATTGAAATACGCCATAGAGGCAGACGTGAAGTTCTTAATAGGGACCGATAACGTTGCTTGGACTAAACCAGACCTTTGGAGGGAAATGGAATTAATTTCGATAAAGCTTAGGAAAGACGGATTATTCGATGAAGAAATAGCGAAGAGGATACTAAAAGCGTCAACTGTCTGGGCGCAAGACGTGATGAAGGTTCCGTGGAGGATACCTTTAGAGAAGGGTTCAGACGGATTCTTCTTACTATTGGATATAGAGAGATTGGGTTTCGAGAACTCGCCTAATAAGTATTCAGTGATAGTGAAAAGAGGTGGACCCGAAACCATAGTTGGATACATAATACGGGGACAGTTCCATCAGAAGGTAATGTGTTGAAAATGGAGCCGGGGCCGGGATTCGAACCCGGGAAAGATCGGGTATCGACAGGCGGAGGCCTATACGCCACTGCAGCCCGACCCCTTAGGCCACTCGGGCACCCCGGCATGTGAAGGATTGGAATAATCATTTTTAAGCTTATACTAAGGCACTTAAAACAACTGTAAGGAACGATCCTATTACGCCCAACTTTATCGCATTGGTAATGTTGCTCCTCACTTCCTTCTTATATATGAGGTCTCCCATGCTCAAGTACTCTATTTCCCGTCTTCGATAACTGTTGGAGAGACTTAAGTTGCGAAGTACTTCGAATGACTTAACGTCGCTAACCTCGTACTTAGTTCGACCGAACCCTGCGCAAGTGTGGTCGTCTAAAGTGGATACTTCCATGAGACCCTCCCTAACTAACTCGTCTCTATTACCTCTTCTCATGTTGTTTCCGAAAACTACGAGCCAACTCCTAGTACCTCTCTCACAAGACAAATTCAACAAGATTCCCTTGTCCCAGCAAAGTCCTTTACCATTCACTTGAACCTCCTTAACGCTCTCGAAAACGCACTCGTCTTTCCAAATTTCCTTAAGGTTCCTGAGCTCCTTTTCGAGTACTTCAGCCTTTACGGGCTCCCCTTCGTTATTATGCGGATCAGCGATTTCTACTCCGTAGTCCCCACATTCTAGGTCATCGGCGCCGTTTTTGTGGTATATTACTTTGATTCCGTTTAGCCCTAAGCATTCTATTTCCTCACCTTCTTCCTTCCTAACTTCAATTACGTTCTTCGAGTCTTCTTCACCTTTCGCCACCTTCAGAGCTAGTTTGAAGGTCTCCCATCTGTTAGCCGGGTTGTTCTCGTGAGATCCGCAAAGCCTGTGAGGAATTCTTCCATTTACGAATAACAAATATGGGAAGAGCGTTCCCATGGAATATCTCATTAAGCCGAAGTGAACGTCCGTAAACGTAATCGGTCCCAGGCTTAATACTTTAGCTATCCTTTTCTTTCCGTACTTCGTTACGATTTCCTCCAAGTGAACGTAGTCATCGCCCATCCACGCCCGGAGCCACGCTATCCCTAGAGGCATTACCCCCTTGACGTGACCGTACGTTGAAACTAACCATACCGGTAGCAAGGCCAGTAAAGACTTAGGAAAGAAAGGTATCAATGGAAGTATTGCAACGATCTCGATGAGCGGATGGGCTATTGCAAGGACGGACACCATAGAATATAAAGCTACAGATAGCTCCGGTTTCGCTAACATTAGAACGTTCGAAACGGCATATAGAAAACCCAACCTCCTACCGTTCAGGATCCTGTTTTCGTAAAACAGTATTGTGAAGTACGCTTGTTGTACGAGCGCTAGGACTAGGAGTTCCTTCTTTAATCCTAGAACCGCGTAACTTGCGAGTAGCGAAACGAATATCGCTTCGTTTGGAGGTAAGGTAAAGAGTAGTTTATAGTATTTTAATATCTCCTTCAAGTTCGCGTGCCGGGTAGTCAATTTTGGGTAAAGTAATAATAACGTTCGATGGGACCGTTTACTGTTACGTAAAGGTTGACGAGAAAGGAGAGGCCTTAGAGAGAGTGTGTTGCGAGAACGCGAAGGAGGTTATTTCAAAAACGCAATGTACTATTAGCGGATATTCCGATAGACCGGGATTCATTATGGAATGCGATGGAGTTGCTGAATGCAGTGAGGGACGCTTGATTACTTACACTTGACGTTCAAGTTCTCAATACATATTTTAAGTTTCTTAATGACATCGCAGATGTTCTTTTTAGGAACAATTGCTAAACCACCCATATCGTTTTCTAGCAAAAACATATCCTTGAGTTCCTTCTTTATTCTAACTGTCTGGACACACTCAATGTCGTCGAACATTTTCGGTTCACACTAAGGGTAGGTCTAGGAAGTCCATCGGGAGCCTCTTCCCTTTAGACGTTATTTCGTCGTACTTCTTGGCCAAGTACTTAATGAAGACGGGGCAACCATCGAACTTACCGGCCCTATCGCACTTGTAATCCATTTCTAGGAAGCACTTACCAGTTCTCTTATCATAATAAGGACATAGCTTGTGATACTTCTTAGCCGACATCATTATTTGTCTAACCCACTTGTACTTTGGATCGTCCTTCTTAGTTAGGTCCTCAGTTTCTACTCCAGTGGTACTTTCAAGTAACTTTTCCAAATCCTTATCGCTAACGGTCTTATGCATTACGTCCTCACCTCCTGAACGCAATTGAATATTACAATTAGACGTCCTCGACACTTCATATCAGCGAACAAATTAAAGTCTAATAGTTTCGGTGTGCTTGCAATCGCAGAAAATTCAAATCCATTCGTTCGAAACTTACTCGAAGTGCGTTGAGCGAAATTGAAAAATTAGAGAAAATGGCAGTGTTGCTATCCCTTCCCGGAACGGCCTTACTAGTGTTACTACCATTGTACATAAAGGATCTAGGCGGTAGCAGCGAGCTAATAGGTATAGCGAGCAGCGTTGGCCCGATCTCCTTCTCTATTGTCAGGTTAATAGGAGGGGCTGCCACAGATATGTTTGGAAGGAAGAGCACGTTCTTATTTGGAATAGCCCTGTATACCCTCGGACTCCTAGTGTTAGCCATTGCGCCCGATGCCAACGCCGTGGCCCTAGGTGGTTCCCTCAGTGGAGCTGGAGCCATGATAGCGATGACTTCCGCAATAGTAATGGTTGCAGACGTTGCGGGGTTCGCGGAAATTTACGGTAGATTGACTAGCAAGATGGCCTTAGGGGGAGTAATTGGAGCGGTGGTACCTTTCTCGTTATTGTACTTCTTCCCAGAAGTAGTAGCCTTCAGAGCCTCTTTTCTAATATACTTCTTAACGTCCCTATATTCAACGTTCAAGTCGTTAGAACTGAGGGAAACCAAACCACCGAAGGCTGTAATATCGTTTGAGTTCACTCGCGAGTGGTTTATTGCAACCGTGATAGGTTCCCTAGTTTCAATTGCTTCTGGCATGGTAACGCCTTTCTATCCAGTCTTCGTTGCCTCGAAGTTCGAATTGAACGCTAATGACGTTATGCTTACTTACATTCCCTCTGCCATATCAGCCATTGGATCGCCCAGGATAGCTGGAATGTTCGACCCCCTTTACACGTTGGTTCTATTTAGTGCAATTGGCACCATAGGATCATTGACAATAGTTATAGGTGGCTTGGCACTAGCAGCCATTGGCTTAGCGTTAGTGGTCGGCGCCGTTGGTGGGTGTACTGTAGCTCAAGACGCATTGGTTGCTAAGGGCTGTAAGAGGTCATGCGGTTTCATGATAGGCCTCTATGCCGCCGTAACTCAATTCTTCATGGGTATAGGATCGCTAGTGGCTGGAATAATTTACTCGTATCGTGGCGATCTAGTTTTCGGTACCGCCGCCGTGGCGTTGTTCCTATCAACCGTTCTATCGGCGACCTTCTTAGGACTGAATGCTTTAAAGGGCGGAACCAGATCCTTATTTGGTCACAAGACGGGACATTAGTAACTATCGTCCGGTGTTGAGCTGTGCCCACGTTAGGCGAAGTAATAGCTAACGTTCAAAGGAACTTACTTGAACTAATTGGCAAAATAAAGAGAGGGGAGAGCGTAACTCAGACTCTAGAAAGAATCAGAAAAGAGAGACCTGCAGTAGGCGAACCCGGAGTAGCCAGCGCGGGCGGTAGGGTACTTAGAAGCCTCATCCCGGCTGAGAAGCTCGTGGATTTCTACTCGGTTAAACCACCCTATAGTTACGTCCTCATATATATCGACGATCAAGAAAGGATAAGGTACCACACCATCGAGCCCATTCTAACAAGGAGGGAGCTAGCTGGTTTAATAAAACTCAAGGCCTTACTCTTTCAAGAATTTCATGTCAGAGGAGACATTCTAAGGAAGTCCGTTAAAGATCCTCTAGAAGCGGGAAAGTTAATAGCTCAGACAGTTAGGAGGATGGCCCGAGACTACGGTCTGAAGCTTCCCGTTTTAAGCATTGAGAAGCTCACGTACTACGTCGTTAGGGATACTGTAGGTTACGGTCCACTCGACGTTATCATCAACGATCCGGCCATAGAGGACATATTCTGTGACGGTACCGGGCTCCCGATTTACGTCTGGCACCAAAGGTACGAGTGGTTGAGGAGCAACGTAGTCTTCATTGATGAAGACGAATTAATGAGATACGTTAGGAAACTGGCAGTTAGGTCCGGTAAGGAGTTAAGTTACGCTCAACCTCTATTGGACGGTGCGATACCTCCTTGGAAGTACAGGCTTCACGCGACCCATCCAGTAGTAACTTACAGAGGTCCTTCCTTTACTATAAGAAAGTTCCGTGAAAACCCATTCACTCTACCCGAACTAGTTAGGCTCGGAACGCTCCCACCGGAGATAGCGGCTTACCTTTGGATACTGGTAGATTCAATAAACTCAGCCTTGGTAGTAGGCGCAATGGCGTCCGGTAAAACTACGCTGCTTAACGCAATTGCAATGATGATCCCACCAGAGAGCAAGATAGTTACTGCGGAAGACACACCTGAAATAAGGTTACCTCACGAGAACTGGGTAGCAATGGTAACGAGACCTTCCAGCGAACCGGGAGTAGAGGACATCACCCTTTACGACTTGCTTAGATCCGCTCTGAGGCAGAGGCCTGAATTCATTATAGTAGGTGAGATAAGAGGTGAAGAGGCCTTCACCTTCTTCCAAGCCGTCTCAGTAGGTCACGGAGGTCTTGGAACAGTCCACGGTGAAACGATCGATGCCGCAATAAAGAGGCTCATTACCAAACCAATGGACGTACCCAAAGGCTTGATACCAGCAGTCAAGGTATTCATCCTCAATGCGAGAGTCAAGTATGGAGGGAAGATCGTTAGAAGGAGCCTGGAGGTAAGGGAAATAATAACCATAGACGAGAGAGGAGAACTAGTCATGAACACCGCGTTCAAATGGGACCCAGAAACGGACTCTTGGGAGGAAGCGCAACACCTCTACCTAATTGAAAACGCTGCTGAGAAAATGCTAGTAGACTACAACCAGCTGTACAACGAAATGAAGAGGAGAGCTCTAATAATGAAATGGATGGCTTGGAGGGAGAAGACGTCCGTTAGGGACGTCATGGATATGGTAAGGAGGTACAGGAGGAACCCCGATATGGTATTTACTCAAGTCGCTTCGGAGCTCAGAGCCTCAGGTCTCATGGAGGAGGTGGCCCTACTATGAGCACTAGAATAGTTCTAGAAGAAATAGAAGCCAAGACTAAGAAAAGGGAAAAAGCTGAAGTTAAGAGCGCTAACGCTCTGTTCTATATCTTCTACAGGATATCCAAAAGCATAGGAATTCAGAGGTTCTTGGAAGAATCCTTCAAAGGCCTAGAGAAGTACATACTCGGCTCCAGACTTCAAGTCTCCTTCCCAGTTTACGTTGCAACCATGGCCTTGCTCCCCCTCGCAATCGCCCCGTTAATCTCAGCCTTCGTATTCGTTACAACTTTCTATGTATTATACATGCCTCCCTTGCTCTCTATTGGTTTAACAATTATTTCATTCGTAGTCGGATACGCCATAGTTTTCATGCTCTTGTACGTTGTTCCAGTGGCAATGTTCAGTTCAAGAAGCCCAGTTCTAGAGAAGAGCTTAGTCGTTCTATACGCTTACCTAGCTGCCTTAGGAGTTTCCGGCGCTAGCTACGTCGAAGCTCTGAGGAAGCTATGGGAGAAGAGCGAAAGCTTAGGTGCCGAACCGGAACTTGCTGAGGTGATTACGAGAATATACCTACTAGGAGAGGACGTAGTAGACGTCCTTAAGGACGTGGCGGAAAGGGCTCCCAATAGGGAATTCGCGAACTTCCTAAGAGGTCTGGCTAATGTAATAGAATCCGGTGCCGGCCTCGATAAGTTCGCAGAGGTTGGTTTCGAGAGCTCCATGGCAATAATGCAAGCTAAAATGAAGGAAGCAATGGGTGCACTAGAAATAATGAGCGAAATGTACGTGACTGGATCATCAGTAATGCCAATTTTGGGACTCTCGTTCGCAGTGGTTCTAGCTACCATGGGCCCCTCTGCTAAGATGTTCGGATTAACGCTTCCAATGAAGCCAGCCACCTTGGCCGGCCTAATGTCCTTCTTCGGTATTCCACTAATATCCATATTCGCGATACTCATGGTGGATGGTACACTAAGTAAGATAAGGGGATGGTGATCCCCTTGGTTAAGATGGAAAAACAAGAGATAATGTTAATGGCAGTAACGCCCGTTTTGGGAATAGTATTGATGATAATAACCTACGTGCCACCAGGAGAGAAAGTGTTCGAAGCCCTTCCAAGGATTTACTTGCCTTACAACCCCGATACTTTGAGATCGATAACCATAGGTATACTAACCATCTTAGCCGGTCCAGCTTTAGCTTATTACTTGTATATGAAGAGGATAGAGAGCATAATTAGCAACACGCCCTTAATGCTACAAGACATCGCAGTAACGGTTAGAAGCGGTACTAAGGTTTACGCCTCTTTCGTTGAGATAAGCGATAGGGACTACGGAGCTCTAACTCCGTTCATTAGGAGAATAGCTTCCCTAATCTACTTGCTCGGCCTAGACATGCTCGATGCCTTAAGGCTGGTTCTAAACGACTTACCCAAGGAAACGAGGAAGTACTTCTACTTCATCGAAGAGGCGTACGAGAGCGGAGGTAGGGCTGTCGAGGTCCTAGATAAGGCCTCGGAACTTGCGAGGAGAATTATGGAATTCGAAGAAGAAAGGGAAAAGACCCTCAAGAGCCAAGGTTTCATAATTCTCTTTAGCGTTGTAATTTTCGTAGCGACGGCAGCTATACTTTACTACTTAGCTGTCCAAATGTACGCTTCTTCCGTTGAAGTTAACAAGAAATTAGGCGAACAACAGTTACAGCCAATAGATCCATTAGAAGTATTAGGATACGTATACTACATGTCCATCTCCCTATCCTTGTTCGCTGGGATAGCCACTGGAAAGATAGTGAAAGGGACTATAGCTGCCGGGTTGTTCTATTCAATATTAGTGCTTATTCTAAGCCTTGGAATAGTATTGGCTCTACCGGTAGTTATACCACCGTATCCACAGGAGGCTGTTACTGCGCAAGCGACTGGGGCGTTCCCCCAAACGTAACGAGTTTTAAAGTCATTGGACTAGGAAAGAGGGGGTCCACGAGAATGGCCAAGCCCGCTAGATGCTTCACTAAGAGACACGCGAAGGCGTTCAGCGGTCCTCCGTATACTAGGGAAGAATACATCCACGGCGCGCCCCAACCCAAAGTAGTTAAGTGGGTAATGGGTAATCCGAAGGTCGAGGCCGAAGTCGAAATAAGGCTCGTCGCATTGGAGAGGGCGCAAATTAGGCACAACGCATTAGAGGCCGCGAGAGTTGCCGTTCACAAGGCGCTATCCAGCTCAATAGGCGAGAACAATTACGTATTCATAATTAAGAGATATCCTCACCACGTGTTGAGGGAACACAAGTTCATGGCGTTCGCCGGTGCAGACAGATTGCAAGAAGGCATGAGGCACGCCTTCGGAAAGCCCGTTGGAAGAGCCGTTAGAATATATCCCGGTCAAGACATACTGGTAGTTAAAACTAAGAAGCAGTTTGCGGATAAGGCTAAGGAAATAATGAAGATGGCTGCTTACAAGATGCCCATACCTTGTAGGGTTGAGGTAATAGAACTATCTAAGTAATTTCCTCGTAATACAGTTATAGAGAAAACGTTTTTAGCATCGAGTGGTAGTATATATGGGGCCGCCCAATGAACGTTGCTGAAGCTCGGGCGCGAGAGTTCTTGGAGAAATACGGTGAGAGAGGAGAAATGGTTGTGAGGGCGGCCCTAGAGGTAGCAGACGCTTATAGGAGGAAAGGTAAGGCTGCTTTAGGCGACTTCGACTTCAAGGGAGTCGTTAAGAGGCTTAAACAATACGGGGTCGATTACAACCCCTCGCCCCTTTTATCCAAACTAGAGAAAGAGTATGCTTTAATAGAAACGAGCTACAAGAGCTCGAACCAACACTGGTGGAAGTTCGTAGATGAGGAAGCGCTCCGGCTAGCTTTAAATGAAGAGGAGGAAGACGAAGAGGAATTAGATCCTCAAATAGCGGTTCTAAAGGTTCAAGTCGCTGCACTTGAGTTAGATGAAGCGAAAGAGAAATTAGCTAAAATAATAAACAGGAAGAAAATGACCGTTGCTGACAAGAAGTGGTTCAAGAACTTCGCTTTCGAGACGCTGCCACTGATAGCTAAGGTGGCCGAAAAGGTCTTGGAGGAGGGAATAGAAGATCCAGAGTTATTGGAAGCGGTAGAGGTTATCAAGTTGGCTCTAAAGGCATCCAAGCTAGCTAAGGTGAAGGTATCTAAGAGCTTGGACTTACCACTAATATCGGTGGAGGAGTGAACCAATGGTTCAGCGATGTTGGAACAAAGGTCCCCTAGGACCATCAATTCCATGGGGCGGTTTCGTCTTATTATATACTAATGATCCCAGCGACCCGCTTGCGTTAGAGTTAATTGAAGCGTTCGGAGCGAAGATAGTTGAAGTTTCCGAGGTAGTTTCCCTAGATCCCGATGCCGTCAATCTTCCGTTCAAGTACGCAGTGGTGTGGAAGTGGTAAGACATATCTTCTCTTATCGCTAGTTAAGTGCATGAGATGCACAAGGGCATAGTTCAATTGGGAGTACTGCTCCTAATAGTAGTTACAGTGACCTTATCCGTAATAGTGGTAGTTAACTTACCTAAGATTTTGGGAAATTGCCCCGTCAAGGTGGTAACCAATACCGTAACTAAGTACGTAACTGAGAGCGAGGTGGTCACCGTTACAACTACGGCCTTCAGAACCGTAACGGAAAAGCTAACGAAAGTCGTAACGAGCGTAACTACCACGATCTCTACATCGGTATTTACCTTAAGGAGCACGGTGTTTTCAACTATTACCTCAATACTCGTTAGAACTGCCTTCCTAACCGAAGTAGTGGAGAGAACTGCAACGGTCACTTCCACTAGCTACGTCTCCTTTACTAGGACGGTAACCGTAACTAGTACCCACACGGTCTGGGAAACCCTCGTTCCGAGTTACCAATCGATCGTAACTTCTACGGCAATATTCGTAAACGGCTTAAACGGGGGCGTCGCAATTTACTCGTGTACTGGAAAGGGAGTAATGATTCTAGGGAAAACCATGACGATAATTAGGGGTTATCCCAAGCCTATTAACTTCGATTACTTCGTTCCGTGTCCCGCTTTAATCTTAACTGAGAGTAACAATACCGAAACTGTGTTCCTGAGCGGAACCCTAACTTTTAAAATGGCCCGGGTCACTGAGGCGAAGCTTCTCAACCTCATTACTTTAACCGGGGTGGAAACCTTCACTAACAACTTCTTACTCGTCTACCCTGTCACTTCGACGTTAGCCTTGAAGTGCGACGGAAATGGAGTAGTTGTTGGTGGGAGGAAACTGATCGTGGGTTATCCCGTACAAGTGGTTAACGTAGTAGGTTCGGAGTTCCACGAACCTTGTCCTTGTTACTGCTTAATAACGGAGAAAGGGCCCTTAACGCTTCTAGCAGTTGGAAGCGGAACTCTCACGTGGGGTTAGCTAGACCTTCCCTAGTACGTACTTCTCGGTTAACTTGTTCTTAGGCCTGGTAAATATCTCGCTCGTTGGACCTACCTCGATTACTTGACCTTGGTAAACGAAGGCTACGTAGTCGCTTATTCTCGCTGCTTGCTGCGGGTTGTGGGTAACAATGACTATCGTAAGGTCCTTCTTTAATTCAACTATCGTTTCTTCTATTTTCTTAGTGGAGACGACGTCTAGAGCTGAAGTGGGTTCGTCCATTAACAGTACCTTCGGTTTAAGCGCTAGCGCCCTCGCTATGCAAAGCCTCTGTTGCTGGCCTCCCGAAAGCTGACTGGCCTTCTTCTTCAATTCGTCCTTAACTTCGTCCCATAAGTAAGCCTTCTTCAAAGCCCATTCTACGCGTTCCCTTAACTCTTCCTTACTCTTAACGAGTTTGTTCATCTTCAAGCCTATGGCAACGTTATCGAAAATGCTCATATGGGGAAACGGATTAGGTCTCTGAAATACCATTCCGACTAGCCTCCTGACCTCTTTGTCCTTCATAGCGTAGACGTCCTTTCCGTCCAGCAGTATTTCGCCATCTATTTCGACCTCCGGATAAAGGTCCCAGAGCCTATTTATGGACCTCAAAATGGTGCTCTTACCGGATCCAGAGGGTCCCATTATTGCGAACACTTTGTTTCTAGGTATTTCCAAGTTGATGCCTTTCAGTACTTCCTTTCCAGCTATTCTGACCTTCAAGTTCCTTATCTCTATAATCGGTTTATCAGAACTCATGTCTTCTCACCACTAACTTACTGATTATTATTAAAGGCAATATTATTGCGAATACCAAAACGAAGGAAGCGGCCCAACTAAGCTCTAGCCAAAGTTCTTGTGAGCTGAAACCGAACTTGTATATTAGGACGCTCAAGCTGGCGCTTGGCTTCAACGGATCTAACTCCAGTTTGTCGCTCCATCCGGCCGTGAAGAGTAGGGGGGCAGCTTCTCCAGCAGCCTTAGCTAGAGCTATTAGCGTGCCAGTTACGACGCCCGGAGCTATTAGGCCCCTGAGAACCTTGAAGAGGACCTTCGGATAAGGTATCCCTAAAGCAAGTCCCCCCTCCTTCACTTCCTTAGGCACCTTCCTATACGCCTCAGCGGTGTAAATGGTAATGTAAGGAACCATTATCACAGAGAGAGCCATGCTCCCAGCTAGTGCGGAAAAGCTCTTCGTAGGAACCACTACTAACCAATATATCGCTATACCAGCAGCTATGGTCGGTAGCTCTACCAGTAGCGAGGCGACGTCTTCAGCTATTCTAGATAGCTTCGAACGCCTAAATTCCGCTATTAGAACTCCAGCGAGGAAACCTATAGGGAACGAAATTAGTAGCGCCATAAAGATCATTTCAAGCGTTCCAACTATCGCCGGAGCTATCCCAACCTTAGGAGTTCCGAAGAAGAATATCGGAGGAGGTATGTCGTTTACGAAGAGTTGATAGCCGTACTTCATTACTATTGGAAGTCCGTTGGCAACTATTGAACCCAATATCCAGAGCAGCGTTCCTAAAGCGCTTAGGCTGAGAACGTAAATTGCAAGTATGCCGATTCTAGGCACTAGCCTCCACCTCCATGAAGTTCTTGGAGACCTTCCTTCCAAAGTAGAGCAACGCGAAGCCCATTCCCACTAGAATTAGTATTAACGTAGTTAAGGCCTCGCTATGGAGCGGGTTCATCATTGCTTCTTCGAACTCGTTAGCTACCAGCGAGGTTATAGTGGCACCTCTGCATAGCAAGCACGGTTTGAAGGGACCTATGGAATTACCTATCAACATTGTCACAGCCATTGTTTCGCCGAGGGCTCTTCCAGCTGCTATAATGGTTCCAGCTACGATTGAGGACTTAACGTACCCTATGCCTATCTTAATAACGTCCCATTGATCGCCCCCTAGAGCGTAAACTGCTTCCTTTAGGTCCTTGGGTATCATTTCGTAGGAGTTCCTTATTATTGCCGAGGCGTAAGGTATCATCATTAGCGATAGGACCAATACGGCCGTCATGAAGCATTGAGGAGTAATTGAAGAGGTCTCAACTAAAGTTGAGATCAATGGTACGTTAGACAGAATTGATTGAAAGGTCGGATAGAAGTACGTAGCCATAAGCGGGCCGAAGATCATTAATCCCCAATATCCGTAAACCACGCTGGGTACAGCTGCAATTAAGTCAACTAGACCTCCCACTAGGGTCTTCAACCTCTTCGGGGCCAGCTCCGCTGCGAACACGGCCATGGATACCGAAAGGGGTAGCGTAAGTAGCGTGGACCAGAAGGTCACCCATAGGCTACCTAAGATGAATTGTATTGCACCGAACTTGTTCGCAGAAGGATTCCATTCACTAGACGTAAGGAGTTCGTACCCCTTCTCTAATATGAAGGGGGTCGAGTAGTACGCTATTGGTAATAGCGCTGATATAAAGACTACTAGAAGCAATAAGCCGCCGAAACTCACCAGTATCGGTGGTTTGAGCCGTTTCTTCATGACCTCTCGTTCACAGCCTTCCAATCGGTCTAAATGAACCTTTTCGAAATTCCTTTAAAACCGTTTCACAGTAGGAACGTAAATACAGCTGATAGCGAAAACAGCGCCAGCCACAAACCTTGATGATATCGGAACACCTTGGATCCGTCTAGAGGTTCCAAGGGCAGTAAGTTGAAGAGGGCGAGGAACCAATTGATTGAAGATATCATGTAGAACGGAGGGTAAAGCGTCAAGACGTAGAGCGCGTTGAAGATCAAGCCTATAACTATATTCGCTATAGGACCGGCAGCGGCTATTGCCGCTTCAGGTAGGAGAGGTATCCTATACACTATTGGATTGAACTTCCTATGACCCCTGGCAAAGCAAGAGAACATTACAGCGCCTGGAGCAGCGAACACGAACATGCCTCTCGTTATAACTGATAGGAAGAGCGCTAACGCTAGGCCCAAGGGCCAGAGCTTGTACTCAGCGAAGCAACCGTATGCCTTAGCCGTCTCCCTGTGCGCCAATTCATGCATCACGAAGCCTAATCCGACGGCTACGGCCGTCCACAGAAAGGCGTCCAGCCAGCCGTGAGCTAAGTACCTAATTCCGAACGCTATGCTGAGGACGATCCAAGACACGAGGAGTGCATAGGTACCAGTAGTCCAATCGATTGCGTACTTGTAGCTTCGGTAATACATGTTCCTTACCTCGTGATCCTACTGCTCGATATCTTCCGATATAACTCCTTGGCCTCTTCGTTCTCTTGGAAGTATCTCCTCACGGGCTCAAGTATTTCCGAGAGGTACTTGGCGGTAGCTTTCTTCAAATCTAAGGGATGGAGCTTGCCTTCCCTGAACGCCTCCTCTAATTCTTCGTATGTATTGAAAGCAACAGTCCCGCCGAACTTCTCGGGCCTCTCTACGACGAAGGGTTTGTATTCCCTCCAAGGAAATATTACGTATTTAACTATGTCCAGAACTGGGTTGAACTCCACCACTCCAGCCGGGCAGTAAGCTTTCTTCAATTTACTCCATATCTCTTCCGGTGAGTCGTGAACGAATATGGCGCTCTCCGGTTTGCTCTTACTCATCTTTATTTCGGAGGCGTAATCGTCTAGGTCCTTCACATCCATTCTCTTACCCCCTTGCAAGGAGGTAAGTAAGGGCGTGTGAATTGCTATAACCTTCTTGGCATTGATCTTAGGAGCTACGTCTCTCTGTAGCATATGTGCTTTCCTTTGATCTAAGCCCCCCAAGGCTACGTCCAAGTCCATGTATACTATATCGGAAACCTGCATTGCTGGATAGATTAATTTGGAGCTATCTAGCTCCGCCTCGTCCGCCTTCCTTCCCATTATAGTTAACGCCCTTTTCATTCTCGCTAACGAGGTGTTTTTAGCAACCTTGATAACTAAGGCCCAGTAATTGGGATCGCTAACTAGGTCTTCAGCGTAGACCCACCCTATCTTATCCATGGGTAGTCCTAGGGCCTTGAGAACGTGCCAGACGTACCGAGCTGCGTCCCTTATGAGGTTTAAGTCACCGCCTAGCTTGTCGTTGACCCAAGCGTGCCAAGTGGCTGCCAGCACTCTCATCTCTATGCCGGCTCTAACTAGATCGTCGAGCTTCTTCGCCCAGACCATCCAACCTACGTGAAAGAGGCCCGAGGGCTCGAAGCCTATGTATCCCTTCAGCTTCTCTCCCTTCTCGAGCTTCTCCCTTAGTTCGCTTTCGGTTACTATCTCTACCGTATTTCTCTTTATTAATTTAATTTTCTCTTCTACGTCCACTTTAAGTCCCGAAAGAAAGGTTGAAGCTCGCGCTATTTACGATTGCAGTTTCAAATTACCCTAACTCGTACGGGCCTCCCGTAGCTATAGCCCTTAACTACGCCGCCCTCGCTAACCAAGTACGCTTTCCACAACTTCGCAATTGCGAAATCCCTTTTACTAGCGCTAACGTGTTTGTGAAACACTCCTATCAAGTCGTCCCTCGGCAAGGGCACGCAATTGAAGGCTATTGGAGTAGAAACGCAATGGGTGAAGGCAACCCCTTCGATAACTACTAAATTTCCCTCCTGAGAACCGAGAAGTAGCGCTCCCTCCTCGAAGTCTAGATCAGAGAGCAGTTCAATTAACGGGCGAGGAATTGCTATCTCGAGAATCGATCTCATCTAGCTTCCTCCCCTCTACGTCGACTTCGGCCCTCAAGCCCGCTCCCTCACCTATCTCCCTCATCTTCAACAAGGCTCTCTTAATCAATGCGTAAAATTGTAGGGTAGCGTAAACTCTATCTGCGAAACCTACTTCATCGTCCCTTATTTCAATTAGGCTTCTTACCTCTCTCTTTCGCTCCAATGGCTCGGCGTTCATTAGCTTCCTCAAGGGAAGTAGGTTCCATATTTTGCAGAAGTTCTTGTCCTCTGTAACTAAGACGTTTCCGTCCATAAGCAAGGGATCTATTTGCATTATCGCCTTATCGCATAAGTCCGGAGGACTCGGATATTCTATTTTAAGCGACTTTACTTCCTCGACCACGTCGTGAGCAATGAGCGATATGAGATCGACCTTGTCTCCCCTCTTGGCCCTCTCCTCGAATTTATGAATTAACTCGTATATAACGCATCTAGGTACCCTAATTGTAAAGCCTTTGTAAACCCAATTAAGAGCTCCTAGGAGGACGAATGACGTATCGGCTATGATTGGCTTACCCTTCAAAGACTTCATTAGGTCCAATGGAAGCAAGCCGGATAGCCATAGCAAGCTATCCTGACCCCTAGCCAGAACGCCCCTACCTTTAAGCATAGGTGCACCGGTTATTCTCGTCACGTCGCGTTCCGTTACTACCTCCACGCTCCCAATGGCGCTTCCTAGGTCGAAAGTTACCTTCAACGAAGGCTTCTTGCAATTGAGGTCGTTGCAAGTGTAGTGCAAAGTAGCGTTCAGTTTCTTAACTAATTGGGCCACCTCTCTTCTAATGGGGCCTAAGTTGTTCAAGCCTACTTTCTCTAGGTCAATGTTTTCTATTACGTCGTCCACCTTGTCTCGAAACTTTACGTCCCCTATTCCGGTTACTCTCTGGAGGAACCTGGGTACGAAGGGGTAAACTAAACCGTTCCAGAAACCGAAGGGGAAGGTTACGTGAACTACTTTGCTGGACGCTTTACTGGCTACTGAGGAGAGCGACGCTCCCGCAGGAGATATCACTACCACGTCGCTTTCGCTCAAGTGTCGCTTGAGTTCGGAGAGCCTCTTACTTAAGGACGCCTCGTCCCCTGGAACCTCCGCCATCTCAATGCTTGGAATTATCCCAGTTAGTTTCTCTGCATTCCTCTTCCCTGAAGGAGTGTGCAAGACCTTCACTCGATCGACCTCTATTTCTTCAAGCGATCTCAAGGTTGAGGAAATGGAAGAAAAGAGGTTAACTTCACCTCCGGCTAACAACACAGCTAAGCTGTCTCTCCTAGGCATTCCCTTAACCAATATTTAGTGTTAAGCAAACCTTTTGACGTCTTCAAGGACTTCTTTTATATTGGTCTCGAAGATTTATTTCGCCCCGGCGTAACGAACTGAAAGCGTTGAAATTAAGAGAACATTGATCGCAAGTTTGCTGTGACTGAGACGTGAGGGAAAGCAGTTACCACATGGCGAGAGGCCGTCTGTTGCGAGCTTGAGTTATTAGCGCAGCTCCCGGCACTGGCCAGTAAGCAGTATTCGAATCTCGCCTTCGCATACGGTTGTAATTGCGTTTCCAGAGACCTTTTACAAGCGACTTCGTACTTTCCAGAGTCGCTGATAGGCTTACTGGAACGTCGCCTCCTTATGCAAGATACTATATATCTAAGGTCTCCTGCGAAGCCGTTCTTTGGAAGGGCGATGGATTGAGACGTTAGTAGGGAGTAGACCTTGACCATTAAAAACGCTCAACACGCACTACATTGAAGCGCCCGCAGGGAGCGATCCCAAGGAAACTCAATATAGCTTTTAGGAGAAGGGAAGAGAGGTGAACTCGAGCTGTTGGACGAGGCAACGAGGTATTTAGCGCTCGGAGTGTTCCTCGCGTCGCTCGCATTGGGGAGCTTGGATTACTCGCTCTCGGGCGGAACCGTTTCGCCTTTAACGCCAGCAGCTGCGCTGGCTGTAGTAATAGCGTTTATTTCCATGGTGTTCCTAGATGAAGGTTCGTCGAAATTACATAAGCAGTTCACCGAGGGGGCCTTGATAGCTGCCGCGATATTGGACTTGCTAAGGATAATTGACCTCGTCATAGGTTTTCCCAACCCGCAATACGCAGTTGGTCTGCTCTATTTCGCGTTAGGCTACTTAGAGATCAAGGAGATAACGGTGTTCGCTGTAAAGCCTTTCAAAATCTATCCTCACGGTCAAGTAGTAACGGCTCTAGCTATAGACCCAACGCCCTTGCTCGCTGCGTGGTACCTATATTCATTTAGAAGAGAAAGCCTTAGGAAGTTCGTTAAATCCGTTGTGAGCGCTTAGTTTTTGTAACCTTGTCTGCACGTGACGATGGGTAATACGGATGGCTAAGAAGAAGAGAGACGCTACAATATGTCCGAAGTGTGGTACTAAGGTAGAGCCTATCAAGACTTGGCAACTGGTCTCTCCCATGCCCGACTCGAAGGGAAGAATAACAATAACGATAATGGGAAGCTTCCAATGTCCTAACTGTGGGCACAAGTGGAGGGGCGTAGTTAGTAAGATAAAGATCGGGGGAGGAGAGATCGAAGTAAAAGGGAAGAAGATAAAGGAACCAGAGCCAGTACAAGAAGAGCCTGAAGTGATAGAGCTCGACCTGGATGAGCTGGACGTAAGCGATGAGGAAATAGAGAAAGCACTTAAGTCAAAGTAATGGATTTTTCCTAAGGAATCAACTCATGAACGATAGAGAGCTCATAAAGCTGACTATAAGCGACTTCGCTACGATAAATCAATCCGTTCCTAAGGAACAAATTCCCTTACTTAGAGCGCTAAGAGGGGAAAGGGAGGTTCCCTTAAAGGACGGAACGGTCCACTTAATGGACGAAGACGACCTACAGAGGCTCTCCAACGCCATCCCTTCTTGGCTCAGATGGCTAGTTAAGGTTCCCATAGTTCTAAGCTATAACCCCGAAACCGGGGCTTTGAGCGTCATGGGAGACCAATGGCAAGAAGAGGCAGTAAGGAACGTTCTTGGACTCGAACGAGACGAAAAACTTAAATTTTACCATTTGGATAAGCTAGTTATGGAACTGGGTTCACTAGTGTTCGTAATATTTGCGGTGGATCTCCGCGAGGTGATTTCCTCCAAGGGTGTTGAAAATGAATAGGAAGTTCGTTAAGGACGTTTTATCTCTAATTGGAGACAAAGGCGTATTAATTAATGGCAAGGCCTCGGACATAGTGGTCAAAAGAGAAGGGAGGATCTTCGCTGTAATAGCTGAAAGGAACGCCTCTAGGATTAAGAGAGGTAAAGTAGGAGTACTGAACGCTTTGGCAAAAGCAATAGACGCCATTCCACTGATAGTAAGCGAGAAAATGGGTTCCGAGAAATTATTGGAGGACGTCATTTACGAGAGGTTCGATACGCCGGTAGCTTCCCCGGAGACCTTGAATAAACTATTGTCTGGTGATAAAATATACATAAGGAAACACAAGTCGGCTTTCGTCGTTAGCGTGAACCCGAAGGAGCTCAAGCGGAAGAGAGTTGAGAGCGGGATGAGCTTGGGCGCCCTAGCCGACTACTTAGGGGTTAGCAAGAAGTCCGTATACGATTACGAAAGGGGGGAGAGCAAGGTAAGCGTGGACGTTGCGGTGAAGCTCGTGGAGCTGTTCGGCGAGGAAGTACTAGAGGAGGTGAACTTCAATGAATTCGAAGGAGTAATAGAGCCTTGCGAGCCGCATAGCCCAATTGAGGCCAAATTACTTGATAGGACCGAAGGCGTACACGTACCCAAAGGTAACGTCCACGTAGGGAAAGAGAGGGAGTTCGTAGCAGTTGTTCCACACGGCGACGAGGAATTGCAGTGGTTCGGGGAAGCTAGTAAAATGATAGACAAGAAGGCCTTCGCAGTAGGCTTCGAAGACTTACCCAAGGACCTGGAGGGAGGCAACGTCGAAATTGCTAGAGATATAGAGGAGTTCGTAAGGCTCTTAAGGGAAGGGAAGGAAAGAGATGGACGTCAGAGAAGCGCTTAGCGTTATATCTAAGGAGGACTTAGAAATACTTTACGCTTTGGAGAAGTACTCAAATAGGTATGAGTTCGTTCCTCTAGAAGTCTTGGAGAAGTCTACCCGGTTACCCCTTCACGTTTTAGAAAGGAGCTTGTACAAGCTAAACTCTTTGAAGATAATAAAGAGACAGTCCGCTTCGTTCCTAGGCTACAGACTGACCATAGTAGCCTACGACGTACTGGCAATAGTCTCGTTAATGAAAAAGGGGTACTTAGATAAGTTGGGAGAGAAGCTGGGCGTCGGAAAGGAGAGCGACGTCTACCTTGGAATAACTCCAAGTGGAAAGGAAGTGGCCGTTAAGTTCCACAGAGTTGGGAGAACTAGCTTCAGGCACGTGGCTAGACACAGGAGCTATAAGCTAGAGAGTTCGTGGCTCTTGCAATCGAAGGTCTCAGCGCAAAGGGAGTTCGCCGCGCTAAGGGAGCTTTCCTCGGTAGGCGCGAAGGTCCCCGAGCCGATAGCTAGAAGTAGGCACGTAGTGGTAACTGAGCTGATTAAGGGCGCAGTAGAGCTCTCAGAGAAGCCTCCCTTAAAGGATCCATTGAAAGCGTTCCAAGACGTCATTGAAACGATCGATAAAGCCTATAACGAGGTGGGTATCGTTCACGGTGACTTAAGCGAGTACAACGTTATAGTAAATCCCGAGACTTCCGAAGCTTACGTAATAGATTGGCCCCAATACGTTGAAAGGGATCATCCAAGAGCGAAGGAACTATTAAGGAGAGACGTAGACTACGTGGTAAAGTTCTTCAGAAAGACTTATTCGATTCCTGTAGAGACGGAGGAAGTTTACGAAGCAATAGTAAAGCGGTAGCAAATTACCCCAAATTATCCTAGATCACGTTGTTCGTTTGTATCTATGAAGTGATTCTATTAATACAAGAGATCCGAGAAGGGTTGAAGATATCAAGAGGTACAGCGTAAGTGGGTAGCACCTCAAGGAGCTAGAGTAAAGGCCGGTAGAACTTTCCTCTCGTAAAGCAACGGCACAACTACCTAGATAAGAGAACTCTGGTATACCTCTCGCAAACGACTTCTCGTAGCCTGGCGGTAGGTACTTGCCGGAATATATTGGGACCTTGTAATTTACCCTTAGGCTTACGTTTCCGGAGTTAGTGTTGTAATGTACCAAAACTTCCCTATTTAGTATTCGAGGGGTCCCGTTCAAGAGTTTGATATCAGAGCTTACGGTAGAAACCTTCACGTTCGTTACGTTGAGTTGCTTCACTAAGTCGAAGTAAACTGGAGCGGAGCTGGAATAGAAGATAGAGAGGGCTAACGCGACTATTAAAGCTGCCTCGAGTGATTCGACGAACTTTCTCTTCTTTACATATGTTACTGCAAAGCTTATCCAAGGTATTACAGACGCTAAGATATAGTGGAGAAATCCCGTTGGAGATATTAAAAGATACTTACACCTCTTGTAATACGCAATAGATAAGGTTAGGGTAGATAACGTTAAAACTAGTTGAAAAGCCTCAATGGAATAATACCTAATGAGAGCCATCGCAAGCAACGCTATTGATGGAACGAGAACTCCTAGGGAAATTACCTCCAACCCTTCAACTAATTTCAAGTAATATAACGAGCTTAAGAGCAGCGTTGCGAATGCTATTCCTAAGGACCTTTGATCAGCGAAGTACGGACTTGCTATATCGGTCGGAATTAAACGAACTATTGATATAGTAACTAAAGACGCCAATATTATTGAAAGCGTGCTGAGCTTGTCCCTATACAAGTAGTGAATTACGAGGGAGAGTACTGATACGAGGTAGGCCGCGTGGAAAATGGAATAAGGGATCGGGATTCCATACGTAGTTAAGTTGTAATACGCAAAGAGAGCTAATGAAAAGGACGCTAACGAAGCAGACAAGTTTAGTAGAGGGTCTTTCCGAACTGCCAAGTACGAAACGTAGAGGGCTATTGAGAGATGGAATAGAAATAGATAGAGCGTATCGAACGTACTCCTAATAGTACCATAGCCTATAGGCGGTATCGAAGGGGCGCTGAACATCATTGAAGAGTTTAGACTAAGGTAATTGGACCAATAAGTCAAAAGGGAAGCGATCAATACGCTAGCTGAAATGGAAAGGGGCAGCTTGCGGAAGTAAGATAGCATTGAGGCGATTAGTGGAACGTAGAACTGAGGGAGCGTCAGAGCTACGACTACCCTCTCAAGCGGATTTAGGGCGCAGTTAACCCAGTACCATTCGAGCAACGTGGAAACGCGACACGAGAGGAAGTGAAAGAGCGTCAGAATTGATATCGATAACGGAATTAGGGATAAGTACTTAGATGAATCGAGCTTTCTGAACAAGTAAGCTAGAACGGGTAATGGTATTGAAATAACTATGAGAAGTGAGAAAAAATTCATTTTTAGTTAAACCTCCCCGAGCCGGTTTTGGCTTTACTGTACAGTTAGAGGTACAGTGGTCTCCCAAGTGCTGCCGTCTTGGAATTGTAGCCTAATGTCAACATTATCCATTACGTTGGGATTGACCTTCTGGCACCATATTACTAAGCTCCAGTCGTCTTGGCCGACCTTGGCTAGGTCGAAAGTGTCAATTGCTCTTTGTTGGGCGTTGGTACCGTCATGGTATGCTACATTTAGGGTACTGCCAGTCCACCTATCGTACCTTATCACAGCGTTAGTACTCTTGAAGTTGGTCTCTACCTTGTTAGTGCTTGGGTAAGTCACTTCCCAGACACCAGCTACTATGGTCGCAAACGAGTCGGTAGTGTAAGTGTTGGTACCATCTGTTGCATAGATGTATGCGGTGGTAGTGCCAGTGGGTGCAGTAATTCCATCCGTTAGATCTGCATCAGTTACTTGACCTTTAGCACCAACTCCTTGCGTGTTCGCAAAGGCTAATACTATACCTCCCGGAGGTAGTTGATCGTTGCCGTCTAGCTGACCTGCGGTTTGGCCACCAAATCCGGCGAACGCAATACCGTAGGATTGCAATCCTCCAGCAGTACTACCTGTATGCTGGTCGTCTGTGCTTTGTAGGAAGGCTGCGTAGTGGCAGAGTATCCTACCAGCGTAAATTACGTCTACGTTGTCGATGGTTACTAGGTTTTGACCAGCTCCAGCGCCGCCTACAGCAGCCGGTGGAGCCTTGAAGGATATTATTAGTACTGGGTAGTCGACCTTGAATCCTGCGCCGGTACCGTCACGATAATCACCCATTGCCCAAGTAGCTTGTATTACAGTTAGGGTCTTTCCGGTCACTTGGCTTCCAGCCACGTTGGCGCTCAGGCTACCTACCCAAGTGTAGAGCAAGACGGCAGCTGCGACGGCGATGAGTATTAGCAGTAGGGTCGCTATAACCGGGGAAACTCCCTTCCTTAGGGCCTTCATGTCTCTCACCATTCCTCGTGTTTGATAACCCATGGAATGGCTTATAAGGTGGGGTGGTGTTTTGAAGTACAAAACTTTCGCAGTTATTGGGAAACCTATAGAACATAGTCTATCTCCCTTACTCCATTCGATTTCATTCGAACTCATGGGGATAAGGGCGTGGTACACTAAGGTCGAAGTGGGAAAGGAGGAGTTAGGCGAGTTTATGAGAACGGCTCCGAAGCTCTTCACCGGAATTAACGTAACTATACCGCTGAAAGAGGAAGTAACGAAGTACTTGGACGAAGTAAGGGGCGTTGCGAGGGAAGTAGGCGCCGTTAATACGGTTAAGTTCGAGGGAGGCAAGGCCATAGGCTACAACACGGACGTAGAGGGAGTTAGGAAAGCAGTTTCTACCCAAATAGAACCTAAAGGGCTTAGAGTCGCGATTATAGGGGCCGGGGGAGCGGCGAGGGCGGCAGTAGTCGCCTTCTACAAGGACAATGAAGTAACTATATTTAATAGAACGGAAGAGAGGGGTAGGAAGTTAGCAGAGGAATTCGGCGTCGAATTTCAGCCTCTCTCTAATTACGAATTAATTAAGGAATTCGATCTGGTGGTGAACGCCACTCCAGTAGGCCTAGGGGGGAGGGGCGTACCAATACCTCCGGAAGCCTTGAGGGAGGGCCAAGTGGTAATGGACATGGTGTACAACCCCCTACTAACCCCCCTCTTGAGGAATGCCTTGTTAAAGGGCTGCAAAGTAGTAGACGGGCTGAAAATGTTGGTAATTCAAGGCTTGGAAAGCGAGGTTATATGGCTTGGACTTGCACCGACTTGGGAGAAGGTTTACTCTAAGTTGCTAGCTAAATTAGCTCAAAATCGCGAAAACTGAATTCCTTACGTCTAACTGGGCTGACCGCTTATTACCAATTGTTTCTTCGAAGGTTGAGGGGATTCATTGAGGAACGCTAAGTTATATGAAATGATGAAAGAGGGCTGGAAAGTCGACGAAGTTAGGAAGGAGCTCGACTTACTCCCGAGCGACTTAAGGGCCTTAGTAATGGTCTTCAAGAGGATGGGAATTGGCGTGCATCGCTCCAACGGTAAGTTCATTATTAGAGAATTACCCAAGCAAGAGGTGATTCTCAGAACTCCAGTCGACCTAGTAATGGCCACAGTTCAAGCAACGAAGATACTCAGATTCATATATGGTGAGAACGTTACCTTGGTCTGGCCCAACGCCGTTGCGCTCGGAAAGGACGTAATAGCTAAAGTGGAGGGTCCCAGTTTGAGGGTAAAGGGATTAGACAAATACTTGGAAGGGGCTATAATTAAGCAGACGAGGGACTCGTTAAGGAGGAAGAAACTGGGCGAGACGATGAGGATAGCTAACGTAATGTTATATAAGGATCAATATAAGTTCTTTTTAAAGAACGGTGAAGCCGTAAAAGCCAGAGTCGAACTAGTTAACTTAAGCGGGAGAGCGAGGACTAGCATAGGCGAACTGAGAGTAGAGGACGTTAACGGAATAGAGCTATGAGCGCGTTAGGGAATGTAATTCCGTATCGGACCTTTCTATCTAATTCTTACGTTACCTCCCCTCCCGCTGCTTTGAATAGGAAATTATCATTAAATCGGATCGAGAACTAGCGATTCCCTAAGGCGAGGCGAATATGCTTCTCAACCCCTTGCAATTGCAATTGCAGTGCCCCAACCCTCCCTCTTCCTCCCAATGGGATCGCTACTCATCGAGTCACCGAGTTTTTCGGTTAGTACTTGGAGCACATCTCTATAGCTCGCCTCCACGTAAATTCGCGTTCCTATTGGAACTATTAAGGCCGGCTCCTTCGGTTTATTGCTGGCCAAGCTCCAACCCGTTCTCACTACCTCTAATGATAGTTCTCTTTTGGGAATCATTACTTTCCTTACATTCAATTTATTCTTTAAGAGCATTTCACCAATCTTCTTAATTTCATGTCGACTCAGCTCTACCAGGTTCTTCCAAGGACTTCATTGAGCAAGGCTGGGGCGATTAGGACTATCTCCCAACGTTTCGAGTTCCGATCCCTAGAACTAAATACCGTTCCAATTTAGCGCTACTCCCAACGCTTACTTGAGCTAAACCTTGATCTCCTCCGAACCTTATGGTTTCGTCTAATGTATTTCGAATACGAAACAAGGAGGTTATCGAAATAGCCGCCAAGGCCAGCAAGGGATACAATGCGTTCGAATTGATAGAGGGTCCAGATAGTTGCTTCCAGCGATTCAAATTAATTGGCTACGAATTCCCTCCGTGAAGTTTTTAGTTCGCCGATCCCAAGCCGTTTTGAAGCTTTAGTGTCTCGCAACGTCTCTTCAACAATTTTCAGCGAGACCGAGGCGAAGAAGATCGTCGGCCTCTAGAGCGAAACGGAAAGCCTTAAATGCGTTAGTAGCGAATTCTCTCTTTGAAAGGGTTCAGAATTGAAACACTTACTCTTAGTTATCTCATTACTTGCGATAATTCAAGCCCTCCACTTCCAAAAGGTTCTGATCGGCCACGTCAAAGCCCCCTTGCATTCCATTGTCCTAGACAACTACTTGGTAGTCGCGGGCGATAACTGCATTTACGCTTACGACCTAGAAGGTAACGCTTATTGGAACGAGTGCCTCGACTCTCCCGTTACGGACTTAGACTTATACGGTAACAGAGTAGCCATTGCGACTATCAATGGTACAGTTTACTTACGTAGCGATGGAGAACTGCGTAAGGTAATCGAGGGAAGGGAATTCTCCTACAGCGTGAAGCTGCTGCGAGATTCGTTAATAGCGTGTAACACTACTTGCGCTCTAGTAGATCTAAGAGGCAACTTAATATGGAAAAGGGAAATAGGGGTAGTAACTGACTTAGAAGTGAAAGGGGATTACGTATACGTTGCTCATGGGAAAGCTAAAGGCATTGGTGGAACGCCCGGCTTTAGTGTGTTATCTCTAAGGGATGGGAAGGTTCTCTTCCAGAAAATTGAGTGGAGGGAAGGGGAAAGCGTTTACAAAGAGAGCGTTTCGAGCGTGGACGTTTGTTCCGATAAGCTTGTTCTAGGAGGACTGATCTTCGTTTATCTATTCAATATCTCTAACCCACTTGAACCGAAGCTATTATGGAGGAAGGACTTTGAGGGCCTGCTGGTTGCCTCTTCGGTCCGCTTCTCGCCGAATTGCAGCTCAATAGCCGTTGCATCCTATTACGGGAGAAAGGTGTACTTCTTGGACCTTGGGGGTAACGTAATAGGGGAACTGAGCTTCGGGGACAAAGTAACTGACTTGGATTGGAAGCGTTACTTGGCAGTTGGTCTAGAAAACGGAACCTTCTACTTGTTTGGAAATTTGAGCGCACCGAAGGCCTTTACTGTAACGGAGACGGTAACGAAGGAGCTAGTTAGAACGGCTACTGAGACCGTAACTACTCACTTATACACAACCGTTCTATTAACTTCTACAAAGACTGTTACATTTACGAGCACTGAAACGGTCACTGTAAAGGAAGATTTGAACAAGTTTTTGATAACAGTAGCAGCGATAGTGGTTGCCGTCTCAGCAGTGAACGGTCTGCTCTTGTTCAAATTCGTGATTAGAAGGCACTAACCGTTTTTAGAGACCTTTTCGATGCTATAAAGGGTCTTTAGCTTGATCGAAACCGTTTTCCTCATCTTCTTAGCCCTGGCTATCGTAACTCCCCTCGCGAGGAGTTCAATAAAGGTAATAAACGAGTATCAGAGAGGAGTGGTGTTTCGATTAGGTAGGTACTCGGGGATCGTTGGTCCCGGCTTAGTGGTGGTAATTCCCGTAATAGATTACTTGAGAATAATTGATATGAGGGTTACTGTCGCTGACGTTCCTGAACAAAGGGCCTTAACCAAGGACAACGTAGAAGTTACAGTGGACGCTGTAGTTTACTACAGGGTCGTGGATCCGGAGAAAGCCGTTACGAGCGTGGAAGATTTCCAAGAAGCAGTAAGGTTGTTAGCTCAGACTACATTAAGAGAGGTAATAGGTCAAGTGGAGCTAGACGAGTTACTAAGCAAAAGGCAAGAACTGAATTTAAAGATGCAAGAAGCAATGGATGAAATTACAGAGAAATGGGGGATAAAGGTAGTTAGGGTTACAATAAAGGAAATAAAATTGCCGGAAGAGCTACTTAGAGCTATCGCTAAGCAAGCTGAAGCCGAGAGGTGGAGGAGGGCCAAGATAATAGAGGCCGAAGGCGAGAAGCAAGCCTCGAGCTTACTGACGGAGGCAGCGAAGCTGTACGAAGAACACCCTGTAGCTCTTAGGCTAAGGGAGCTCCAAATGCTTCTAGAAATAGCTAAGGAGAAGAACCTAATAGTAATTGAAAGGGGAGACGGAATTGGCCTACCAGTTGCCTTAGCGAAGGGCGTTAGTAACCCATCTACAGAAGAAAAACGCACCTAATCAATGTAATAGAATCGATGCCTGTATTAGGTTTTCATGCCTCCGAGAGTTAGGACCTATGGATTATGGACGCCCAACAGTACCTTTTAGGAATAGCTCTAATAAGCGTCATCGTAATACTCTTGATCTTCTCAAGCTCCGCCAAGAAAGACGAAATAGTAGGGAAGAAGGGGAGAGTAGTAAAGATCAATAAAGAAACATGGGTAGAGATTGAAGGGGAACTATGGAAGGCGCGATCAGAGGAGAAATTAAGCGAAGGAGATGAAATAGAAGTTTTAAGGAGAGTTGGCTTAACCTTAGAAGTAAAGAAAGTGGAAAAGAAGGATGACAATATATAGAATACGAAATAACTATGATGAAGTGAGATTAGAGACGGAATACGACTTATAGAGACTAACCGGTTAGGTCTATTCTTTTTAGGGATGTTTTCGTATTTCTTTCTTGCAAAGAGGTAATATGTAATGAGAAGGCTATTTGCACTACTAGTCTTAGGTATGATCGGCTTTTCGTTGAACCTAACGTTAGTCGGAAAGGCCGAAGTTGACGGAAATCCTATAAAGGTATTTATCGGCAAGGGTTATTCTATAATAGCAACTTATCAAGGGAAAATCTACGCAACTGATCTAAGTGGTAGGGTTCTAGGAGAGTACGATTTAGGAGAAGAGATATACGGAATGGACGTAAGTGGATCCGTAGTATACGTTACGACCATGGGCTTCGTTCACGCTTTCTCCTTAAACTTAAGGCCTCTAGCAAGCATCGAGGTAGAAGAAGGATTTTCGGGTGCAATAGATGTAATTGGACCTTTCGCAGTGTTAGCTTTCTACAACATAGGTCTATTTCACTTAGATTTGGTAAACGAAGAGGCGAAACTCGTTTGGGGATACAAGGGACTGAACGGCGTAATGCCCTTGGCCTTAAAGATAGCGTTTAGCCCATATCAGGAACGAGCTGAAATAATATTTGGGGATATGGAAGGTAAGCTGTATTCAGTAAACCTCAAAGGGGAAGTGCTGAACAGCGGGAATTACGGCGACGTAATACTCTCTATTGACAATTGCGGAAACTTAATTGCCATCTCGAAGGACGGCGGTTTCCTAGTAGGTTCCGGAGAGAAGGGTAAGCTTATAGAGAAAGAGACCAAGGGACCGACTTTCGTAGCTTTCGACGACCTATGCTCGAAGCTAGCAGTCGCAGAGAACGGCAAGTTAACTATATACGACCTAAGCGGTAAGGTAATAACTCAAGAGGAAATAGGTAAACCGGTAACCCTCTCGTGGTCTAGAGGAATAATAGCCATTGCTGAGAAAGGGAAAGGGGAAGTTAAGTTCTACGTCCTGGGTACGAACGCAGAACTCCCTACAAAAGAGATAGGCGAGATTAAGGAAGTTGAAAAGGTTAACGAAACCCTTCCATCCTTAGGTTAATTTTTACCTATCCATTTCCGCTACGCACGTGTCTAAGCTTATGTACGTAGCCAAGAAGTCTTGTAACAACAAGTTCCTTCCTATGTACTTCAAGCTTAAGGTATGGATGAACACTGGCGATCTCATGTGGACCCTCCACGGCCTCATCCTAGCCTTGGGATCCTTCGGATTGGCGACCACTAATACGCCGTTCTCCCCTCTGGCTCCTTCGTGAATTCCGTAAGCCATTCCTACTTCTCTGGGGAACGGCGGTACCCTCTTCAAATGAGTTCCTAGGTCCCCCCTAGTGGTTAAGGTCTTGAGGACTTGCCTAACTATGTTTAAGCTCTGCTTTATTTCTTCGTACCTTATCAGAACCCTATCTAAGTTATCGCCTCTGGTGCCTATAGCTCCATCGAACTCTAGCGCGTCGTAGCCCATGTAAGGTTTGTTTATTCTGTAGTCCCAAGCCACTCCAGTGCTCCTTAAGTTAGGCCCAGTCCATCCGTACTTTATAGCAGTTTCGGAACTAACCGGGCTGACTCCCTCGAGCCTCATTACTACAAGCGGGTTCTCCAAGCTCAAATCAATTAATTTCTCAAAGTGCTTCTCGAATCTAACAATAACCTTCTCTGCAATATCCCTAAATCCTTGAGGTAAGTCCCTAGCGACTCCTCCGAACCTTATGTAATTGAAGGTCATTCTCTGACCGGTCAGCATTTCTAATAAGTTAATGAACGCCTCTCTATCCCTAACGGCCCACGCGAAGCCAGTGAGCTGGTTGATGTTTTCCAAGAACGAACCTATGTAAAGTATGTGAGATTGTATTCTGCTTAGCTCAGCCGCTAGGATTCTTAGCAAATTGGCCCTCTCGTCCACCTTGGCTCCTAGAAGCTCTTCAACAGCTAAGACGTAAGGAATTTCCCACCCTATTCCATCTACGTAGCACTGCCTATCTAAGAGAGGTATTACCTTTAAGTACTCCTTCTGCTCGAAGATCCATTCCACTCCTCTGTGAACGTAGCCGATCCTAGGTATTACGTCCCTCACTATTTCGCCTTCCAATCCCAGTAAGAAGCCGGCCGGACCGTGGGTAGCCGGGTGCTGTGGACCAACGTGCACGTAAACTAAATCGTCTCTTAACTTGTCTTTGTCCTCGACGTCAGTGCCCTTAATCTCGTTCCAGTCAACCTTAGGTAGATTGGTGTAACCTCCGGAGTCCTTCAGTAAGGGAAACCTGTCTTTAGGGAATAACCTCGGGTCTTCCGAGAGCAACAGCTTCCTTATCCTACCCCATCTCTTATAGTCGGGGTGGTTTAGGAAGTTCACTCCGAACATTTCATACGTTTCGTTCTCATGCCATTCTACACCCGGAAAAATATCGGCTAGGGAGGGAATCTCTCTCTTATCTCTATCTAGCTTAGTACTTAGCGCAACGGTCTTAGCGTCTGAGAGCCTGTGAAGAACGAGGAGCAACTGGACTTTCTTCTCTGCAGGCCAATCAACGGCAGTTAACATTTGCGGATACAAGTATCCGTCTTCCTTGAGCTGGTAAGCGCTCTCGTACCAACCTTGAGGTTCGACTTCCACGTAAGTTAAGTTGCTCCACTCCTTCCTATTTACCTCCCACGTTAGCTTCATTCTCGTTCACCTCCCCAGCTTTTCTCTTACCATGGATATATCTCTTCATGGGATCTACTAGCTTCTTATTAGAACCTTCCCTATCGTTAACGGGATATTTAGTTAGCTTAGCTTCGCTCAGATCCCCTCCCCTGATTAATTCTTCCATTTTCAAGATAGACCGTATTAGAGCCTCGGGCCTGGGAGGACATCCGGCCAAGTTAACAACGTACGTCTGTTTTCGAATCTCCTCCGGAAGGGACCTTATCAGCTCGTGAATTCCGTCTAGAACGTACTCGCTCTCCCACCAAGGCCCACCGTTTATAGCGCACTCACCCATTACTATAACGTACCTAGGACCGGGCGTTTGCATGAATAACCTTCTCAGTCTCTCAGCTATTTTCCTATTGACGGGGCCATTGACCAATATTACGTCTACTTGCCTAGGAGTGGCCCTCGCCAAAACGCCTATCCTCTCGAAATCGTGAAAAGCGAAACCTGCTTGCATCATTTCTATTGCGCAACACATTATACCTAAGTGGAGGAGCCACAGACTGTTCCTTCTGGCCCACTTAACGCCCCTTCCAATTGGTTGTATCTTCTTCAAATCCGGTCTCTTAACTAACTTAAACGCCATGGAAATCACCTCATCCAGACCATTATTCTAATCTTCCTCATCCACGCTATTCCGGCGAGTAGCGCAAAGAATAGCATACTTAATCCAATTAACGCATTAATGGACGGATTGTTAGCTCCGACTAGCGCTAGGGCACCAGTAACTTCTGCAACGAAGAAGGCTATCAAGTAGGGGAAGAAGTTCACTGTATACCTAACTTCCTTGGGATCACCTAAGGTAAGTTCACCGCACTCATAGGTCTCGTACTTATCGGGGTGTTCGGGGGTTGGGTCTTCAAGCAACTTGTTGATAACGAGGGAGCCGCCTTCCAAGACGGCTCCGACTGCCATTGCGGTCGCTACTGCTGTTATGGCTATAGCTCCAGGCTCGATCATCCCGGTACCACCCCCGTTAGAGCTAGTGGAGTTTGAGTAACCGCGGTCTTTAAGGGTCCCATTACCAGATGGGGCATGATTCCTATTATGACGCTTATTGCCAGTAAGTAGAGTATTGGACCTATGTGGTAGAACTTAACGTCTTTTTCGAGCTTCACTGGAGGTCTAGTGAAGAGCATTCTCTGTCCATCCCATACCAAGTAGCCTGTAACGGTAGCTATAGCTAACAGCAAGAAAGCGGCAACTATCGTTCCAGCCGAAGTTTGCTTGGCCATGCCCAAGCTCGAGGCTACCAAGCTAAGTTCAGCCGGATATCCGGAAGTACCTGGCAGTCCGAAACCGGCGAATATTGCTATCATTATTACGGTACTCATGATAGGGACAACGAAGGCGAGTCCCCTTATCTTCGGTATTTCTCTCGTATGTAGGTAATGCTTAATGACTCCGCTTAAGAGGAATAGCGCACCTACTACGAAGCTGTGTGATATCATTTCGAATACTGAACCAACGAAGCCGAGGTAAGAAGCGTTACCTATCCCCATTCCCCATATCGCCGCGCCTATTGTTGACATGCTCATGTGGCTTATACTGGTGTAAGCAACTACTCTCTTGAAGTCTACTTGAGCTATTGCAACGGTGGCAGCGTAAGCGGCTGCTAAGGCCGCCCAAATTGCTATGAACGGTAGGTACATCATTAGCATGTAGGGTACTATTCCCAAAGTTATCCTAATGAAGGCGTATCCTCCCATCTTAAGCATTAGGGATGCCAGTATCACTGAGCTCGGGCTAGGCGCCTCTACGTGAGCTGCTGGCAACCAAGTGTGGAAAGGCGGAACTGGCACCTTTATGAAGAACGCTAAGAGGGTTAGCCAAGCGAACGCCGCTTTAACCCACTCTGGAGCTACGCTTAGTCCGGCGGCGAAGTCCTTCATGTCGAAGGTGTGGGAGCCGTAGAGCCACCCTAAGGCTATGGCCACTAAGAGCATCATTCCTCCTATTTGCGTATATACGAAGAACTTGTAGGCCGCGTAGACCTTCCTCTCACCGCCCCAATAGAGTATGTGTATGAACATTGGTAGTAGAGTGAACTCCCAGAATAGGTAGAACCAGAAGAGGTTCCACGAGGCGAATACTCCTATTAGGGCTGCCTCAGCAGTAAACATTAGCGCTAGGTAAAGTTTCGCCCTCTCTTCTATTTCCCAACTCGCTGCCCAAGCAACGGCAATGAATATCAAGCCGGTAATGGCAAGGAAGAGGGCCGATAGGGAGTCAACTCTAAAGGTTAGATCGGCGCCTATCTGATGCAAACCCGGTAGTACGTAGTTCTCGTAGTACGGCTCCTCTATGCCCCTAAGTATCGGAGATACTAGTAGTAAGGCAACAATTATCGTCAATATTATTGACGCTTGCTTAGCTCTCCTATCGCTAACTAACATTACGCCAACGGAACTAACGAGCGATAATATTATAGCAGCAAGGAGCTCGCACATTTCTTACCACCCCACGCCTATAGTTAGAATTAACGTTATCACGATTACCAATGCTAGACCAGCCACCGAAAGGACGAGGTATAGGTTTATATCTCCCGATTGTAGACGCCATAAAGCCCTTCCAATTCTAACTGCGGCCCTCGCCAAACCATCTATTACCTTTTCGTCCCACAAGTCCTCGTCTGCTAACCTGACGCTCACTGCCCAGCTCCAAGCATAGAACCTACCTATAACGAAAGCAGTGTTTACTAAGAAGTTGGTGTAGGCTCTTTCTACTAGATCAGTGATCTTTGCAACTACCCTTATCCAGAAGTTGGCTACCCCATGATATAGCTCGTGGAACCATAATTCTTTATATAGAGGATACCATATGTAATAAATGAGTTTGTTCTTAACTATTCCATAAAGCGAGTAGTAAGCTATTGGAGTTAGGAAACCTAGTATCGCTAAAGTTAGAGCCACGTTACCCAAAGGCAACTCGACTTTCTCACCGTGAGCGTGGGCGTGGTAGTGAAGGGCCTCCTCAAGCGTATATACTATTATCGGACCGGAGACGAGTACTATGGCAGCCAATGATACTAGCGCGAACCTCATGGCGGGTCCGGCGTCGTGAACGCTCGCTTCCGGATGACCTTCCTTCCATCTCTCGTTACCGAAGAAGGTTAAGTAAAGCAATCTACCGCTATAAAATCCAGTTAGACCAGCAGCCACTGTTAACAAGATACCGACTATGGTTGAATGGGGAACTGGGCTGTGCAATGAGCTCTCAATTATCAGTTCCTTCGACCACCATCCCGCGAACGGCGGTATGCCTACTAGGCTCAGTAAGGCTATCAAGGTTGTAAAGAAGGTCACCTTCATGTATTTCCATAGACCACCCATGTTGAACATGTCCCTAGATTCGTAGGGATCGTGAAGGACGTGCTCTAATGCGTGAATAACGGCGCCTGCCCCTAGGAAGAGGAGCGCCTTGAAGAAGGCATGTATGTATAGGTGAGCTGCGCCGGCCAGCAAGCTTCCGAGGCCTAGGGCAGCGAACATGTAGCCGAGTTGGCTCATGGTTGAGAATGCTATTACTTTCTTTATATCTCTGGCAGCTGAACCGAAGAGTCCGGCCACGAAAGCGGTAATGGCACCTATTAGAGCGATCGCGTCCATTAAGCTCAGGTTGTAAATTACGTAGGACTCGTAAAGCGGGAAGAGTCTAGCTATGAGGTAAGCTCCGGCAGCAACCATAGTAGCCGAGTGAAGAACTGCCGAAACGGTAGTTGGGCCCTCCATTGCATCTGAGAGCCAAGGGTGGAAGGGCATTTGAGCGCTCTTTCCTAACGCTCCTATGCTCACGCCAACGAGAATAGCAGTTAAAGCGACTGCCCCGAATAGCTTCTGATGAGTAAGTTCTATACTATGGGAAATTTGGAGAACGTTGCCCGTTCCGGCTAACGCAATTAAGGCCCCAACGCCAGCTAGGAAGAACACGTCCGCCGTCCTAGTAACCAATATGGCCTTCCTTCCAGCTCTAACTGCGTTAGGACCGACCTTGGGGTGGTACCAGTAGTACGAAATAAGAAGGAACGAGGCCGCTCCTACGAGCTCCCAGAACAGCAATATCAAGATGAGGTTTGAAGATAACACTATTCCTTCCATAGAGGCCAAGAAGAGAAGCATTTCGCTGTAGTACCTATGAGGTCCCCTGGCGCCTTCCATGTATTCCCAACTATAGACCAAATCGAGGAACGTTATGATTGCAACGACCAAAGCCATGATGGAAGATATAGTATCTATTAGTAAGCTGAAGTAATTCTCGTGATGACCCACTGGGTACCACGGATAGTACTTCACTTCCAGCTCGTTACCTATGCCTACCGCAGCGAGCGCGATAGCTGCCAAGAGCGTTATTCCAGCTCCTAGGACTCCGAGGGACCACTCCCACCAGTCCTCCCTCTCGCCGGCCCAAGAGGGCTTCACGCGCTTAATTCTATTTTTGTATAAAGGCGTTAAGAGGACTACTATACTCAGCAGTAACGGTAGGGCTATCGGAACTATCGCTACTGGAGGTACCCACCAAGGAACGGGAGAGTGGGTGATGGTCTCCACTTTAGCACCCTTCCAGAAAAAGAGGGCCGATTGATAAAAGGACTACGCGTTCTGATCATTAGGTCAGGCGGGCTCTTAGAAGCAGGCCCGGAGTATAAATTGACCCAACCCATCTACCTTCCTTACCTGTATCGAGAAGTCCTTCGTTTAGGAGATCTAGTACGTTAGCGCTTAGGACCGCTTCCACGTGTTCGCCCTCGTAGAACGCAGGTGAGAGGACTACGCTCATGTAACCCGTCTCCGGGCTCGCAGTGTGAAGTCCGGTTAGGCCTAAGACTTTAACGCCTTCTTCGCTAGCGTTACCGGCTCTAACTATTAGATTGGTGTAGGTAGGGGAAGGCTTGGAGAAGGGATCCTCTCTGAAGCCCCTGCCCTTCTCAATGCCTAATTTATAGCCCCACATTAAGTCCGCTAGGAAGCCCTTGACAACGCCTTTCTCAATAAGGGTCAAGGGCTCGCTCCTCACGCCTTCGTGATCGCATCCGTGAGAGGACGGACCTCCAGATAACCTCGGATGGTCGTCTACGCTCAACTTCTCCGAGAACGCCTTCTTACCTAGTGAAGAGGCCAACGGACTGTGACCTTTGGCTACTTCGTCTGCCATGAACATTTCGATTAAAAAGTCCAAAAGCTCCGCAGAGGCCCTTGGATCGAAGAAGAGCTCCTTCTCGCCTTCGATCCTCTTAGGCCTTATCCTTAAGGCAGCTGCCTCTTCAAAGAGCTTCGAGGTTACTTCGCTAGGTTCGGGCAACTTAGCGTGAGACGTGAAAACGTCCCATACGCTCTTACTAGTGTAGCCACCTTCCTTCTTGCTTACGCTAACGGTCATGGAGGCTTGAGTTGATCTTTCCTCAAATGCCGTGCCCTCGGTATTAGCTATAGCCCAATAAGTAGAGCCAACCGAGATAGAGGAACTTAAGGAGTAACCTTCCTTGAATTCGATGCCTTTAGCTATATCCTCCAGCTCCCCTATTCCCACGTTTTCGAGGGAGGGAGAGTAAATGCCGGCTACTTTCTGACACTTTGATGAAGGGAATCCTTCCCACCATGGTATTTCCTGAGCGAGGTTCGAAATCTTGATCGCTTCCTCGTAGAGCGAGGTAATGATCTCCTTCAAGTCCTTGGTACCGATAGTAGAGGACGCAATTCCAAGTCTCTTGTTCCTCTCAACCCTTACGCTGACTGCACCTACTACTCCGCCCTTGACACCAACTAACTTGTTGTCCTCTATTTCTATATTGTTGTTCTTTTCAATATAGATGAAAACCTCAGCGTTCTCCAATCCTTTAATTGCGCTATCGATCTCTTCTAACAAATCGCTCCTCCACTTGAAAGCTTGGTAAGGAAGATGAAGAAAGTTTTCGTGACGGCATGGGAATGTTGTTATCCAAGGGAGATTAGGGACTTCACTTCGATTTCTGGTCTTGGTCAGCCCCTAACAGTTTCGCTAAGATATCCATTATAGTACCAGCGTCAATTTGATCGCGAGTATTACACTCACAGCAGAATAAGTAGGAATAGATTAGGGCCATTGCATCGCCTAGCCAGGGGCAATAGGGGAACTTGAAGTTATTGTTATCGCTTGATAACGCTGCCCTGACAACTTCATAGAACCATTCCGACCTATCTTTAAGTTTTCCAGTAGCTTTCAAGTAGGTTACGGCTGCTGCTAAAGAGAGGAATTTGCAAAATTGTGTGTTTAGCTTCCCTTTCACGTTGTTTAAAGCACTAGCGAAATTGGAGGCTTTATTATCACCGTAACATGTATCCAGCATATATATAAGGTCTTTGAGAGTATTCTTTATAGCTTTTACCAATTCGTTCTTCTTCTTATCTTCATCAATATCTTTTCCTAGTATTCTCTTTAAGAGATCTTCTCCTTTCATCTCTGATATCTTCTCATGCATCTCTTTTAGTGAACTTAGCAGTCCTTGTACGGTTTTACAATCTCCGTTGCTTGTCCCATAGTTTTCTATAAGCCCGACTAGTTCATTCACACACCTATTTATTTCAAATGCCTTAGCAACATTTTGATCGACGTCCCTTAGTTTATTTTTGATCTTTATACAAATAGCTTCGGTCACTTTTCTAATTAGTTCGCGGGCCTTCTCGTTACTTGAGAAGCTACATAAATCTAATTCGTTATTATTCCCGCTCTTATTTTTACCAGTTTGGATCTTCTTGTATATGAGTTCATTCATGAGCTCATTGATTACATCTTTTACCTCTACCGACTCTTTTGCGTCCTTTTTCAGTGTTATCTCGAGTAACTCGTTGAGCTTATATAAACCAGATTTGCTAGAGTTAGACACTCCCTTTTCACCTATCGAGTTTCTCGCATGATGGATTCATATATCTAACTTCTTAGAATGTTCTACGCCAATTAGAGTGTAATTACATTACTGTATTAGTTGGTAAGGTTGATCGGGGATTGAAGTGTATATCAAATTTAAACAAGGATCTATAAAAGTAGAAGTGATAGGGAACGCATTATACGTAGGAGACGAAATAGTTCTGGATGCGAGAACAATAACGTTTCCGAAAGGAAGCAAGGTTTACTACGCTGAACCTACTAAGAAGAAAATGGTTATAGTAATAGAACATCCTCCGATAAGGTTCGTTGAAGATCCACCTAGGGTAGACTTAGTCGCTAACGATAGGTTTTACTATATGGGGTTCGATGTCAGAGCAACAGACCTGGATTTCGAAAAGTACCTAACAGTAGTAGTACCAGGTTCGTTTTTATATGATTACGTTATAGTTACTTCAAACAAGAGCGAAGTCGCTATGAGCGCAAAGAGGAAAGCATATCTAGAGGAAACTGAAAAAAGTTCGATTATTTACTTATTGTAAGCCCTTCGCTTGAGTAACTTGCGAGAAGCTATGGAAGCCAACCCACCAATCAATGCAACAGACGGAATGCCCTTTTCGGCGCCACTAGAGCTACTGGTTATAATGAGTTCTGACTGCGATGCTGCTATCGGAGTTACTTTATATATTTTCGCATATCCAAATAGAGAAGCTACTACTATCTTGTCACCGCTCCATGCTACATGTCCAAAATCAACTGGATTCACTCTACCCAAAACTTCTCCATCCCTATTAACAACTAAAAGTTTTGAACTCGAAAGTAAAGCTAAGTAGTTGCAATCTTGTGAAAAGGCTTCCATATGAATCCATGGAGATTTATCTATATCTATTAGGTGTGAATTATCAATAACGGGAGTACTGAAAGTCTTTTCCCAGAGAACTTTAGCATGTGAAGGATCGCTTATATCTATCATAGATCTTGTTAGGTAGCTTCGCGTTAGTAAATAGCTTCCGCACGACTCAATTCTTTTAATATGATGAGATTTAGGATTATTTTTAAATATTATTGTTTTGAACGTTATTTTTCCGTCTCTAGGGTTCACTGTGTATAAGTACAAGTAATAGTGTGCATTTCCACTATCGTCATCTTTACTAACTTCCAAGAATAAGTAGAATTGATCATTAGAATTAGACCTTGCAATGAATACTTCTGTAAGACTCCCATCGACAGTGCTCACATTCAATTCAGTTTCCCACTTAAGAGTACCAGAGTAGTCGAGCTTAACGCACTTTACTAACTTTTGGGAAGAATTGAGATTACATAATGCTATACCGTCTTCAATGATGAGTGGGTACTTGGCTGAGAGAATACCTTGAGTGTTTATTTCATTAATAAGGGTTCCGTTTTTGTTAACTAAATAGACACTGTTACCGGTACCTAAGGCGAAGAATCCATTGTAGTAATCTATACTATAAATATTTCCATCAGTATTGATGAGGTTAACTAGGTCTCCTTCTATTGTTTCTATTATGAAAATATTATGAAACGAGGCTCCTATATATCCATCTGGTGTGACTTCCAAGTTTCTTATGAGGAAAAATTCAAAATCGAGGGACGATATTGATTCTTTTATTGAAAACTCTATTATTTTCTCTATTTTAACCTTAAGACCCATCAAGGAGGGGGTTGGCGGAGAGAGCGCGCTCTCATCGACAGTAAATGCATAGATTTCTCCCGGAGTTACAGCGAATAAATTATTGTTCTGCCAGAACACAAAGAACGTGTTTGGGACTACTTTCGTGAATACGAGCTTTCCTGTAATATCAAATACCTTCAATCGTCCAGTGTCAACGTCACCGACGGCTATATATCGGCAATCGGGCGAGAACGCTATTTTCTCAAAAGGTTCTCCTCCTGCTTCCGAGCTTTCCCAAACAACTGAGGGAACTACTTTCGATATATCCATCAAATAAAGATTAGTTAGAGTTAGCACAGCTAAATAATTTCCACAAGTGGTCATAGCTACAGCGGTGAAACGTCCCCCTAGGTTAAAGGAACTCTCTGCTACGTTCCTACCGTTCTCTAAATCAAGGACATAGATTTTACCAACTGGTAATAAGGAATAGTAAAAGTATTTCCCACGAACCGCACCAGCTGTAGCTTCATGTGGATAACGTAATGTTATAGTCCATTTGGTACTTCCATTAAGGTCTACTAACTTAATATCACTACCATAAAGTAGTATTCCGTAATCCGTTGTCTCGGCTCTATAGACACTAGCATCTTGGATAGTGAGCGTTTTCCATAAGCTCCCGTTCTCATATATTAGCCAGAGTTTATCCCCCTCCGGTTCCATAACGATAAACAAGCCTTTGTTATAAACTATGTCTGAAATATCCCCATAAACATTAACTTTAGCAATGAAGTTCCCATATCTATCAAACAAGTAAACTAAGTCTCTATCCGTGAGGACAGCTAAGGTACCGCTATCGGAAACAGCGGCCGAAACTATAGTTCCATCAACTTTTTGCATCCACTTTAAATCTAGGTTCAGAGAGAAGCCTATCGAGGCTATAATTAGTATTACTATTAAGCTATTCAGATTTTTCATTACTTACCAGCACACGCAGAAAGATTTACGAACTCATCCTTAAAAAGTGAGCTAGCAAAAGGAAAGGGTAGGTTAGGGCGATGGGTTACGACCCCTTACTAGTAATAGTATTGAGTCTGATAACTCTAATGGTAGTTACCTCAATTATGTTTAAAATGAATGTAGTATTAAGCGCTGGTATAGGAAGCGTTTCCGCTGCTGTAGGTGGCCTCGGTTCATATTTAATATGTACTATACTATTCCCCTCGACTTCTCCAATAATATGTGCAACGATAGGGTCTATATCAAGCATGTGGAGTTCGGTATTGACTCTATACCTAAGCGCTAGCTTGCAACAACAAGGAATAGGCTTAACAATGTATATTCATGGATAATCAGTAAGCGTTAACTTATTAGATGCGGTTTTGTAGGAGTAGCTTGAGTTGAAGGAGAAGAATATTGAAACTAGTTACAGTAATTTTAGTCTCCATAGCATTGGTTGTCATTAACGCATACGATTTAGTTCTGGTATGGGAAACGCACGAACCTAAAGACGGAATACTCAAAATAACATTTTCAGATAATGGACACTTGGGAGTAGCCTCCGGGGATAAGTGCGCTTACGTATTCGATGCGAACGGTTCGCTACTTGGTAAGAAGTGTGGAAGCAAAGGCATGAGAGATGTCGATTATTCCAATGGTACTTTTGCTTTCAGTAACTATGACGATTACGTGTATTTACTTTGGGAAAACGGAACTTATTGGAAAGAAATATACGTTGGCGATGAAAGGAACGTAGCAGTTGAGATGCTAGGAAACGGCTTTGTAGTTTGCGAATCTCATTGCACTCGTTACGATTTACAAGGAAACGTGATATGGGACCGGGTCGTTACTGATAGGTACGTTATAGATTTAGAAAGTAGTGGTAATTACCTTTATTTAACTAATTTTAAAGGTACGCATAGTTACTTAGAAGTTAGAAACTTGAGCGACGGTAGCTTAGTAACGAACATAGATCATGAAAACAACGTCATAAAGAACTTAGCCTTGAGGGGGAACTTCCTAATAGCTTCATCGTTCGGAGTTAGCTACGTTTACGATATCTCAGATCCTCAGAACGTAAGTATTCTCGGAGCTCTGGGTCCGGCCGAGGATTTCGCTATCTCGCCAGATAGTAGCTACGCAGTAATGGTCAACTCAAGTAAAGTAGTTATCTATAACACCCAAGGAGAAGCGATATACGAGGCTCCGATTTCTAATGCACTGAGAGTAGATTGGTGGAACAACTTAATTGCAATAGGTTTCGAAGACGGTACCGTAAAGGTCTATAAGTTCTTAATTGAAGATGAGGAACCTCAAGAGGAGGTCGCTACAACAGTACTTCATACAGAGACGAATACTCAGAGCACGGAATCACAAAGCGTTTCAGGAATACCTTTCATTAGTATAGCCGTAATTCCGCTAACAAGACTTAAGAGGAAGTTGAGAAAGTAGCTAGGTGATTTTTATAGTATATTGTGGAGGGCTCTGAAGTCCTCCTCGAAGCCCTCTAGACCGCTAACGTCTATTCCATGCTCCTCTAGTTCTCTCAAGCTAATTGGATCCTTTAGCTTTCTTTTTAGAACCTCTTTCTTCAATTTCCATACTTGGGAATTGAGTTCCATAACCCTCCTACCTATTTCCAGTTCCCTCTCGAAGTTCCACTCCTTCCTGGGTTTGGGCATCTCTTGAGCGTGGACGCTTTCCTTCGAATACAGCTGTCTCCAAACGTAATCGGTTATGGCTGGAGCGATTGGAGCGAGGACCAATAGAACGTGCTTGAGGGATTGGTGGAGGGCGTACCAAGCCCCCATAGCGTCTTCCTCAGTGAACCTTTCGTCTAGCAATCTCGCCCTCTTCTTGCTCAGCTCGATGTAGTGGGAGGCGAGCTTATCCCAAACGAAGTGGTATATCTCTTCCGCTACAGCGTGGAAGTCCAGTTCCTCGTAAGCTCGGTTTATTTTCTCTAGGGACTGATTTAACTCGGCCAATATCCACTTATCCGTTGCTCTTAATTGGGCGTTATCAACTATTGGGAAGGAGCTAATGTATCTCGCAACGTTAAGTAGTTTGGTAAGGAATTTGTACGCGCCTAAGATCTTGCTCTCAATGACCCTGTAGTTCTCACCGGGCTTCACTTCTAGGGCTATCCAGAACCTGGTCGCGTCTGCACCGTACTTATCGAGGATTTCCTCCGGTTTTATTACGTTTCCGTACCTCTTGCTCATTTTCCGGCCTTTCTCATCCAATCCCATTCCATTGATGAAGACCCATTCGAAAGCTCTCTTGCCAGTTAATTGGTGAACCCTAAGGAGGGTATAGTAGAGCCAAGTTCTAATTATGTCGTATCCTTGAGGCCTTAGCTTAGTGCCCTCTAGGAACGTCTTCCTCCAGAACTCCTCGTCCCTCAAGTATTTCGTTATGTATAGAATTGATATTGAGGAGTCCATCCACGTATCGAAAACTCTCTTCTCGCCTTCCCATTCAGACGATCCGCACTTAGGACACCTATCTATAGGCGGATTCTCCTTCCATGGCCTGTAGTACTTACCTGGCGGGGGAACGTACTTGTAGCCACATTTCTTGCAAGTCCAAACCGGTATTTCTGTTGCATAGAACCTCCTTCGAGAAATTGGCCAATCGGTAGTAACTGAATCGATCCATTGAATTAAGTTGGCCCTGTACCTCTCGGGTTGCCACTTCATTTCATAGGCGTACTTCTTTAGAACGTCCTTGTAAGGCAATTGCTTTAGGTAGTATTCCTTCATTGGAATTATTTCAATTTCCGTTTCGCATCTCTCGTGCACGGGTACTTTGTGAACTATCTTCTCTACTTTCACTAAGTAACCTTCTTCCTTTAGTATCTCTACTATTTTCTTCTTGGCTTCCTTAACCTTGAGACCTTTAATAGGACCGGCGCACTCGGTCATTCTTCCATCGATATCTATTGCTTTTATGGGCTTGAGGTTCAGCTCTCTAAACAGTTGAACGTCCCTCCAATCTCCAAACGAACAAACCATCATGGCGCCTGTACCGAAGTTCGGGTCTGCCATTTTGTGAGGAATAATCGGAATCTCTCTATTGTATATCGGCACTACCGCTATCTTCCCATGGAACCTCTTGTACCTCTCGTCGTCCGGGTGCACTATTACGGCTTGACACGCGCAAAGGAGCTCCGGCCTGGTAGTCGCTATAGTTATGAATTCGTTGGTTTCCTTCACTCTGAAGTTTACGTAAGCTAGTATGCCCTCCCTCTCTTTATACTCGACCTCGGCGTCCGCTATGGTAGTTTTGCACTTAGGGCACCAGTTGTTAGGCCTCTCGGCCTCGTATATCAGGCCCTCGTTCCAAAGCCTTATGAAAGTCGCTTGAGTAAGAGCTCTATAGTCAGGAGAATCGGTCATATATGCGTTATCTATATCTGCAGCAATTAACAACCTCTTCAAAACGTTCTTCATGTTAACTACGAACTCGTCCAATGCCTTCCTACAAGCCTCTAGGAACTTCTCCCTATCCGTGTTCCAAGGCGTTAAGCCCAGGTATTTCTCTACGTAAAGTTCGATTGGGAGGCCGTTCCTATCGAAACCTATCGGATAAAGCACTTCGTACCCTAACATCCTCATGGCTCTCGCTATCATGTCGTGTAGCGAATAGCTAACGGCTGCCCCAATGTGCCAAACGGGAGCTGGATAGGGCGGTGGTGTATCTATTACGAACTTCGGTTTGGGGGAATTGACGTCGAACTTCCACCAGTCCTCCTTTTCCCACCATTGCCTTACTTCATTCTCTATTTTAAAGTCCCATCTCTTTAGTTCTATCTTCGGCTTGAACTCCATTTCCTGGCTCCTTTCGTTCAATCCATGGGAGTGAAAAATTAACGCTTTCCGTGAGATCTCCTTAGTCAATCAAGTGTGATCTGATTCAAGGGTCAAGATTTATATGTTTTATAGGTTTTCTTGAAGTCTTTCCCTGATACGTTCTTCTATTTGTTTTGTATTCGATTTCGATCCTAGTACTTCTCTGAAAGGAAGAAGCAAGTAAATCACTCCAGTACAGTGATTACATGAATACAATGGAAAGAATATGGCGGTGCTTCGCCTCCTTTTCTCTCCTTGTCGCCTTGGCCCTCCCAAATGGGGGACAAGGTTGTAGCCGTTCAAACTATGATAGAGGAGAAGATAAACGAATAGGTTCTAATAGGAATCGTATTTAGGTCTAATTACAGCCTTTCCTATCGAATCCATAAGCTCTTCTACCTTCTTTGTACTACTTGGGACAATCCCTACGTCAATAACACTCAAGCTCGGCACGTTATCAATTAGGTTAAATGAGCTAGCTCATCCAGTTTTTCTGCTTTTAACATTGTGTATTCCGAACATAAACTTTAACAGAGCGAGTTTCAATGTACCTTCGGGTAAGCTAATACTTATAGGGAAACTTTCTTCTACTATTTTGTAATCAAGCTTATTTCTATTATTTATAAAGCTAGCTAAAGCAATCCTGCTGAGCCATCTCATTCTTCCAATTATCGAATAAGATCTAGGACCTCCTACGAAGAGTAACTCTCCGTTAATTAATTTAAAATTCTTACCTTGAGCGTCTTCGCCCATATAGGGCGTTCAATTCACGAATCTGAGTTTTACTCTTGGAAGATCCTTTAATATTCCCTTACTAAATTCGCTTAACTCATAAAGAAAAAGGATATATTTCTTTAGGTTATCACCGGATCGTAATCGTAACTGTAGATTGGACGACACAACTAGAGGATCTGATCATCGAAATCAAGCTTTTCAGATCTTCGCCTCGCTCTCAACCTTTTTACCTTCCCCTCCCAATTAACTCCCTTCGGGAACATTGATTGTCCCTCCCCGATCAACTGCTCGACCTAGCCTTCCAGTACGCTTCCCAGAAGTTCGCGGAAATACTCGATAAGCTCAGAGCTGGCAAGCCCATTACTGATTCCGAAGCGAACTTCATTTTGCTCTTCATGGTCCTTAATCAAACCAAAGTGAGTTACGATAGCTTGTACAAGCAAATGGAGCTCAACAGGATGGAATTGAGGGAAGTCGAGAAGAGGCTGGAGAAGAGGATTGATGAGACTGATAAGAGGATAGAAGAAGTTGAAGCTAGGTTAAACAAGAGGATAGATGAGGTGAAGGAAGAGCTCAATAGGAGGATAGATGACGTTAGGAGCGAACTAAACGGTAGGATAGATGAGACCAATAGGAGGATCGATCAATTACGGGAAGAGATGAAGCTCATGGAAGAGAGGTTAAACAAGAGGATGGACGACATAGAGCAATCGATCGACGAATTGAAGGCGGGAATGGCGGGATTGAACTCCCAGATGAAGTTGGTAACGGACATGCTGGGCAAAGTGGTGGAAGCGCTGGCTAAGAGATAGTGGAGAAGAATTGTAATCGCAAATCGTGGATCCAGTGATGAAATGGTGGCGTAGATATATACTGACGATAAACAGCTAGAAGAAAAATCGTATTATACAGAATTTCTAGTAATACGAGCTTAGGTAAAGGAAGATGTCTAAGAGTTGCAGATCTAATGAGTCACTCCCAGAGACCGTTTTGAGAGTTATCAGAGGGAGGATAGGAAGGGACTTCGGCGTACCATTTATTATTGCCTCAATATATATGTTATTCTTCATAGAACTTTCGCGGGGGATAGACTATATTACCTCCATTCTTCTTCTGTCTTTCTACATACTAGCTACCGAAAAGGGGCTTCATCAAAGGTCATATAAACTCATTCGAAATTTAGTTTCGAGGTGGAAATTTCGTGGCAGATACTTGATGTCTTTCAGAAGATTGGGGGAAATGCTACGACCTTTTCAAGAGTTTATCATAGCATTTTTAGTAGCAGTTTTATCAGACGAAGCGTTGCGTGCTACAGCCAGCGTTATAGTAAACGCTACTGAAATATCGATTCGGCTCTTTACTGAGTTAATTGGAACATCGTTCGTTCAAGGTATATTGTACATAACGCAGCACTTCATATTGGGCATAATAAATATATTTTCACCAGTAAGTCCTGCGTTAGTAACGACGTTGGTAGTTCTATTATATAGCTTTGTATTAGTAAAGGGGATACTCAGAGTTTCGTCGCCGGATCCAAATGATCCTACGAAGAGTCTCTTATACAGGGAAGTAATACGTGATACTATAGATGACTTTGATAAGGCTTTGGGTAACTTAAAGAGAGAAGAGCGTTTAGCGATAAGAGGTATTGCAATTGCTCTAGGTTTAGTTACGGGTCTCGTACTCATCTTAGGATCTAGAGATACTAGGCTATCCCACATCTCGCTACTTCTATCTCTAGCTGCAGGGTACGTTTTCTATAAGCATATAGAGCCTCGTTACGTAGCGATGAAGTCGCGAGAGAGGATAGAGAGCGGTAATAATCTCCTCGAAAACGTTTACCTCAAGCGATTGCAACGCTTTGGGAGCCTTTCACCGGAATTCAAGAGCACTGCGACTTTCATATTTTCATCTCTAATCATATACGTATTTCAGTTAGAGTCGAGAAACCGTAAATTCGAGCGGATATACGTACCGAAAGAGGTGAGATGGGAAGGGGGCAAGTTAAAGGCCGAATACGTGCGAGTCTATCCACCGAATGAGATCGGAATTATAGAAGTAGAGGCTACACCTACTCCCAAGATCCGAACTGGGACTACTAATAGAAACGCTGTACTGGAAGTACGCACTACTATTAATGACGACATTGACAGTGAATGGAACAACGTGAAGTTTGAACTGAGCCTCGAAGACGTACATGGAAACATATGGAGGGCGTTTCTTATTAATGAAAGCGACTTCAGCTTCGGTATTGTCGCGTTCTTCGCGCCCGGTGCTACAGAGATTCTCTGTAAACCTGGTCTAAAAGTTAGACCTTACTTAGAGCCGAAGTTCGACTCGGATGTCCATGGCTTAATTGAGAGGTTCCTCCCATCGTACGTAGTGAAGGATCTTGATAAACACTTAAAGGGTACTGGCTTCAGTAATCTCAAGCCAAGACTCGTAGACCTCAGCAAGGACGTAAGCAATGATTTCATTAGCATTAGCTTTGCAGTAACTACTGCTAGAGACGAGTTCTTGATCCACAAGTCGCCCGATTACGTATTTGGGCCGAGCTATGAGAGAAGTATAAGGGACGTCATAGAGCCTCATTTATTTAAACTGAGTTTCCACTTCACTTGTAATAGCGTAACGCCCGAAGGCCCCCTACAAGAAATCCGGAAAGGAGGCGTCATAAATTTACTACCCTTACCAAATCCCGTAGGAACCGACTTAATAGTAGTTACTAAAGATGGATACATATTGTTCCAATATAGAAGCGGTGGTGCAACCCTAGCTGCTGAAAGAGGAAACTTTGCCCATGCCATCTCCGGAGGTCTAGATTTCTCTACAGTGAAAAATGTCATCAGTAAATACGAGGGTAGAGCTCAATACGAAAATTGTAACGATTTTCTTGAAGAGTTATCAAGGCAAGAGGAAGGCGAGGAAGAGGAAGTTAGCATATCTGATGAAGAAATAGGTAGAGCAACCCTCGCGATATCAATTACCAGAAACGCTTTGTATCTGGGCCTCCCTGGGTTCTTCGGTTTCAAGAGGTACGACGAAGACTGGAATAACGTTAAGGAAAGACGTGATGCACTGATACAACTAGGTCTAGAGAGTAGAAACGTCTTGGCAGTTAAGTTACCGGAAACTATCGCTCCCAGTAAGGTAACGAACGAGTTCCTAGAATCACTAATAAAGAACTGGATCCTTTACGTATTCAGGTACAGCGCAACCAAGGACGAAGCGATAGTAAACGATTTCGAGGAAAGGATAGACGTTATTGAGAGGGGTGGAAAGGAAGTCTCCGCGGACGCACGGAAGTCCGTAACCAAGAGCTTCTTGAATTACAATAACTACAGTGCGATCTTGGCCGTATCTATACTCTCCCTTCTCCAGTATTACTACTGCAATAAAATGGGGTGGAAAGAAATTAGCGAGGTGGGAGCGAAGTGAAGTTCGAATGTATAGCAGCTTTTACCTCAAAGAGTCCATCGAAAACCTATAACGAGGACCAAGCGATCTGCACCGACTACTTGGCAGCGGTAATTGACGGAGCCTCGCCGTTAGTAAATGACCTTCAAGCGAAGCTTCGGACGAGGTGGCTAGTGGACGAAATAGTTTCGGAACTAATCTCGCTTAAGGGCGATTTAAGGAGCGGCTTGAACGATTTAATAGATTCCCTTAGGTCGAAGTACGAGTTAAAGTTCGGTTTTCCAAGCAATGTCGGGAAATACGAACTACCGTCCGCTGCTGCTTCAATAACCAAACTCAATGCTGAGGGATTAGAGTACGCTGTGTTCGCGGACTCCCCGCTAGTAATCACCTTCAAGGGAGGTGGGGAGAAGGTAATTACCGATGACTCTATTAAGGAGCTCGACCAAGTAGTAGTGAATAGAATAGAGGAGTTAATGGCTGAAGGCTTAAGCTTCAACGAAGCCCTCAAGGAAGTACGACCGATATTAAGGAAGAATAGGGAGATGATGTGCATAGGCTATAGCGTGATAGCGCCTCTGGGTGAATGCAAGCGCAACTTTATATACGGAAAAATGAACCTCGAAAGCGTAGAATACTTGGCGTTAATGAGCGATGGAATGGCTAGGTTAGTCGATACGTACGGGTTCTTCCGGAGCTATAGGGAAATGATGTTATATGGAATTGAAAATGGATTCGGTGATTTGCTTAGAATTCTGCGGGAAATAGAAAGGGAAGATGAAGGCGTGAAAGTGTTCAAAAGAGTTAGCGTCTACGACGACGCCTCCTTAGTGGTCTTGCGCCCGTCTCCGTAAACTTTGATATCGAATGAGTACTCGTGGACCTAACTGTTTCGCTCGAAACGGATAAGGTTTACGGAAAACCGTTAAATCGCTTAACCTACATACGTAAATAGAGGTGGAGATTTGAACCTAGAGGACCTCCCAACTGACTCACTGAGCGAATTCCTGGCAGCAACGGAAACTTTAAGCTGTTCTGATCTGGGCGAGCTCCTAGAACAAGGGATATCACTGCTGGATCCCAAGCCCCAAGAGCTGGACCCATCGAAGCCCGCGCTCTTTCACGGAGATCTACATGGCGATATAGAAACTCCTTTTGAGGTATGGAGGAAAGTTGGCGATATCAAAGGCTTTAACTTGATATTCCTTGGAGATTACGTCGATAGGGGTCCCAATCAAATAGAGACCCTCCTATTGGTTCTATCTCTAAAGGCAAAGAGGCCGGAAGAGGTCGCCGTATTAAGGGGTAATCACGAGCCTCCGAGGAACCTCATACCTTCCCCTCACGATTACCCAATAGAGCTAAGGGAGAGGTGTGGGGACGAAATGGAACTATACGAACTTTCCCTGAAGCTCTTCGATAGGATGCCGTTGTTCGCTATTTACGGACGATATCTAGGCGTACACGGAGGCCCTCCCTTTAGGAAGGGTTGCAAGGGTATTTCGTGTTTAGATCAGCCCGACCTAGAAGCTGTGCTTTGGAGCGATCCGGACGAGCTCTTAGGAGAGGAGATATGCGCCTACGAGGATCCCTTGGAGAAATGTATTGAAAGGAATTACTATAGAGGCGCCGGTTACATATGGGGCGCTGGGGCAACGAGGGAGTTCCTAGAGGCGACCGGCTTTGAGAAAATAGTAAGGGGTCACACTGCGGTCAATGGAATAGCGTTCACCCATAGGAATAGGGTGATAACGCTATTCACTAGGAGAGGTCCTCCGTACTACAACGAGAGGGCGGCGGCACTGCTCGTTAAAGGCGAAGAGAAGGCAGTGTTGGTTTGAGACTTAAATGGTTGATCTATCCCGAGTGAGAGATTCCTAATTATTACACCAATAAAATTCTATTTCCTAACTGCCCAATAATAATATTTGGATTACTTCCTAACCTCGGTAAACCGCCATGGGGATGAACGGGATACTAACCGGCATAAGGATGGCCTTCAATAATCCTATAATGAAAAAGATATTGAGCGACGTAGTTAGGGAAGTCGAATGTAACTACAACGGAGAAAAGGTGAGGATGAAGGTCTCAGATTACGTAATGTTGAAGTACGCCGGCGAAAAGGTTAACTGCGGGATAAGGGAGGAAATAGTTTACAAGACGTTAGCTGGAGTGTTCGACCTCTCTTTAAGGATCTTCAAGGGAAATAGGGAGGAGGTAGTTGAAGCGTTCCGAGACCCGGCGGTTAGGAGGGGCTTAACCCTCGTATTCGAAGGTTTGGCCAAGTACGGGGTAACTGTTCCCCAGAGGCTTCCCGCGCCCTTCTTAATTGTATGGAACTTCACTAACATGTGTAACTTGAGGTGCAAGCACTGCTACCAAAGGGCAGATAAGCCGTTACCGGACGAGCTTACCCTAGAGGAGAAACTCGCTGTAGTAGAGGACCTAGATAGGGCTGGGGTGGCTGCAGTCGCCCTCAGCGGAGGGGAGCCTACAATACATCCCCATTTCTTCAGAATAGTTGAAGAGCTGTCCTCTAGGGGAATCTACGTTGCCGTAGCAACCAACGGGTGGTTATTTTCGGAAAAGAAGTACCTCGCCAAGGCTAAGGAGAAGGGAGTTAGGTACGTAGAAGTGAGCGTTGACTCCGCCGATCCCCGAAAGCACGACGATTTCCGGGGAGTTCCCGGCTCTTGGAAGAAGGCCGTTCAAGCGTTAAGGAACGCTGTGGAACTAAAAGTGAACCACGCAATGGCAGTTACTATCACTAGGAACAACTTAGATGAGGTGGACGATATACTGAACTTGGCGGAAGAGCTTGGAATTTGGAGAGTTGTCTTCTTCAATTTCGTGCCCGTTGGAAGAGGTAAGGAAATAATTGACTTAGATCTAACTCCCGAAGAAAGAGAGGGGTTCATGAGGAAAATAGCAAAGGAGATGGTTAGGAGGAAGCTCGAGATATACACGACGGCTCCGCAATACAGCAGAGTCACAATGGAGGTCTTGGGAATAACGACCCCTACCCACTTCTCTGCCCCCATAAACAGCGGCTACAACAAGCTGGTCTCGGCTTTGGCCGAGTTCATAGGAGGATGCGGGGCTGGCAGGATATACGCGGCCTTGGAACCCAATGGGGACGTCACGCCTTGCGTTTTCCTACCCATAGTGGTCGGTAACGTGAGGCGGAAGAGCTTCAGGGAGATATGGGAGACGAGCGACCTCTTCCTTAAGCTTCGGGACAGGAGCAACTTAGCAGAGAACTGCAAGAGTTGTCCATATAGAGAGGTTTGCGGGGGCTGCAGAGCTAGGGCTTACGCTTACTTCAACGACCCCTTGGGCCCCGATCCCGGATGCATTATAAACAAGAAGTGGTTCGAATCGTTGAAGAGGGAGGCTGCAATTGCCCAATGAACCCTTTTTGCTTCTAGTTCGCGTTTAAGCCCTTGGGAGTTCGCTATGAAAGTAGCTCTGGCCTTCGATCACCCCAGATGGGAAGAGAAACACATACTTGAAGTAATAACTAGTATGGGCTACAAGGCCGTCCCAATCCCACTGAGATCTACCTCCCTAGACCTATCTAAGCCGAAGCTCGATGCGAACGTAGTAATTCAAAGGGCGATCAGCAGCGTTAGAGCTATTACTTCAACTTCTTACTTTGCAGCCGCAGGAGTTCCAGTGGTTAATTCTCTGTTTACCCAATTAATTTGCGATAACAAGGTACTAACTGATATGGCCTTGTCCAGGGCCGGCGTTCCGAGACCGAGGACTATAGTGGCTTACAGCGAAGAGGAGGCCATGAAGGCCGCGGAGGAACTGGGTTATCCGGTAGTGGTAAAGCCTATACAAGGGAGCTGGGGGAGGCTTCAAGCGTTAGCCAAGGACCCCGATACCCTCTTGACGGTGCTCGAGTTCAGGGAAGCCATGCCTAGTCCGCAATTCAAGGTTCATTACATACAAGAATTCGTCAAGAAACCAAATAGGGACATAAGGGCCTTCGTAGTAGGAGGCTCAGTTAGGACAGCAATATATAGGATCTCCTCCAATTGGAGGACTAACACAGCGCTGGGAGGTAAGGCCGAGCCGGCGAAAATAGATAGCGAATTGGAAGAGATAGTATTGAGGGCAGCTGGAGCGGTTGGAGGAGGAGTTCTCGGGGTGGACGTGGTTGAGGATCCCGAAAGAGGCTACCTAGTGCTCGAGGTTAATTCTAACGTAGATTTCAAGAACACGTATAGGGTAACTGGTCACGATTTGGCGAAAGACATAGTTGAATATGCAGTTAACTTAGCTAAGATGTGAGAGCCTTGAAGGTGAAGGTGAAGTTCTACGCTTACCTTCGCGAGAGCTTGGGTTCGGAGGACCAATTCGAGTGCAACTGCTCGACGGCAGAGGAATTGTTTCTCGAGCTCTTGAAGAGGTACCCCGTTTTGAAGGAAGAGAGGAAGCGGTACGAGGAGAGCGGCTTGGACTTGGGCGTCCTAATTAACGGTAGAGATTGGAGACACTTAAAGGAGATTAATTCCGCTGAAGTTAAGGTCTCCGTCTTCCCTCCCGCTGCCGGAGGTTAAGGGTCACATTGGTAGTCCCACCCGATCACCCACGCTATTACTCCCTCTTATATAGGGAGAGGTTGATAGAGAAGTTCAAAGAAGGAATAGTGGTGGCACAAGGTCTAATAGCCCACGGGAGAGGCGAAGCGTTCGATTACATACTAGGCGAGAGAACCGTTCCCAGCGCGTTAAAGGCGGAAAAGGCAGCTGCTGCCCTATTGAAGCTGGCTAAGAGACCGGTTGTGAGCGTTAACGGTAACGTTGCTGCCCTGGTACCGAGGGAATTGGTCAAGCTATCTGAGGCCTTGGGGTGCCCACTCGAGGTGAACCTCTTCTACAGATCCGAAGAGAGGGCCAAGAAAATAGCGGAGTTGCTTGAGGCCCATGGCGCAAGGGAAGTCCTTTGGGTCCCTGAGGAGGAGCTACCGAACCTCAGTAGCGAGAGGAGGAAGGTGTCCAAGAGAGGGATCGCAACGGCTGACGTAGTGCTCGTAGCCCTAGAGGACGGGGACCGGACGGAAGCCTTGAAGAAGTTGGGGAAGAAGGTAATAGCCATAGATCTAAACCCCTTCTCTAGGACCGCTAGAAGCGCAGACATATCGATTATCGATAACGTAATAAGAGCCATTCCAAACATAATTAAGTTCGTAAAAGAAATTAGCTACGAGGAAGCTAAGAAGGTATTAGAGGAATACGATAACTCCCTTACTTTAAAGGAATCAGTTAAGGAAATACGTGAGTGGCTGGATAAGATGATAGAGGAGATGTAAGAATGGACGCCTCTAAGGCAATCTACGAGGCAAGGAAGAAGTTAGTTAAGAAAGGCGTGGACGATCTAAAGGACACCATACCGTTTGAATACGTGCTTACGTGTCCCGATGAGTCCCAGTGGTTGAAGGTAGTGGTTAAGTTCAAAGATCCAAAGAAATCCACGATCTACGTAACTGATTTCCACGATTACTTGTATACCGTTTACCACACGGATCCGAAGATGTACGTAGTTGATAGGCTAGTTCCTACGGAAGGAGTCAGGCTCTTGGAGGGATGCGAGTTAGTTTACGGTAACGAGGAGGAAGTTAAGGCAGACCTAGAAAGGTTTAAGGAATTGGCGAAGGAGTTCCTTGAGAACCTCCAAGAAGTGATGAGAACCTTCAAAAGGGCTTGAGGCAGCTTTTAAGCTCTTCGATACCCGTATTTCGGGGACCCTGAAACTTGCTGGCGATACCAACGTTCTTTTTCGTTTAATAACTAACAGAGAGGCTTTCATCAAACTAAAGAGAGCTCACCACAGCGGTAAATTAAGGTGGTTCATTAGCTACGAGTTGCTCCAAGAGCTTAAGGAGCACGTAGACGTTATAGTTAAGTTAGCTATGAAACACGAAAGGAAGGCCGATTGCAAGGTAGCTTGAGAAGTAGGTGCTGAAACGCTTTTAGAGTTAGCTACCTTGGATTTCGGTACTACTGAACCTAACGTAGAGTGCTTTGAAGCATTGGAATTAGTTGCACTGAGGGATCCAGACGACGTTCACGTAGCCTCTTTAGCTATAAACGTGGCACCATCAATTCTAGTAAGCGACGATAAAAAGGCATTTAATAAAGAAGTTAAGGAGGCTTTAGCTAAGTATAAGGTTGAGGTGATGGGCTTTGCTGAACTCCTTAAACTCCTTGAGTAAGGAAATAGATGAGAGACTTTCAAAAGAGAACTATAGCTCTACTGATCCTCAAGTCTAAGGGCTTCAAGGTAGTCATACCGGAAATTAGGATAGGAGACAAGGTAGCCTACGGAATAGCTATACAAGGAGATAAGGCATACGTAGTGTTCCCAAACGGTTTAGAGGAAGAAATCAAGAAGGTTTTGAAGGTTAAGGAAGTGGTAGTAGTACCTTGGGTCCACAGGCCTGAGCGCGAGGAGTGAAACGCAACGTAAACCTAGCTGTTAAATCGCATCGTTACGTGAAGGGTCCTTAACCCGAAGGCCAAGGATTTAACTTAGTCTAAGCTTTTCTAGAAGATGCGAAAGTAATGACTAATCGCTCTCTGGTTCTTTCTAGAAGGACGTGCGTTAAGAATTTCGAAGCGAGAAGCTGAAGCGAAGAACAATAAGGTCGATGAACCATGTCCTTGTACTTAAACCAAAGGAAATACTCACATATAATACAATAATGGAATAAATTGACAATAGAAAGAAGCAGAGAACCATTAGGCGCCGGGAAGGGTTAAGCGGGATCACGTGCCCCAGCGGTCCCAGTTTACCGGCTTCCGGGCCGTTGGGGCCCCAGGGACGAGCCGTTCCGATCTTCTGCGGCTCGCCCCTGGGTGGGAAGCCCCGCCCGAGGGCACGGCCTCGGGCGATTGGGAGCGGCGGGCTCGCCCCTCGAGGTTAACCCTCTCGGGGCTTACACCCCCGCCCCATCAACCCCGTCTTCTACGGGAGCCCTCGTGGGGGCACGAGGCCCCCAATGGCCGCCTCTTTTCGGGGTGGGGTTCCCGCTTAGATGCTTTCAGCGGTTACCCCTTCCGGCGTGGCTGCCCGGCTCTGCCCTGCCGGACAACCGGTACACCAGAGGCCGAGGCGCCCCGTTCCTCTCGTACTGAGGGCACCTTCCCCTCAGGCGGCCCACACCCCCCGTGGGTAGAGTCCGACCTGTCTCACGACGGTCTAAACCCAGCTCACGTTCCCCTTTAATGGGCGGGCAGCCCCACCCTTGGGGGCTGCTGCACCCCCAGGATGGGAAAAGCCGACATCGAGGTAGCAAACCGCGGGGTCGATGTGGGCTCTCGCCCGCGACGACTCTGTTATCCCCGGGGTAACTTTTCTGTCATGCCCGGCCCCCACCAGGGGGGACACGAGCGTTCGCTAGGCCGCGGTTTCCCGGCCGGACCCCCTGCCTTTAGGGGTCCGGTCAGGCCGGCTTTTGCCCTTGCACTCTACGGCGGGTTTCTGACCCGCCTGAGCCGACCTTAGGGCGCCCGTGTTACCCTTTCGCGGGCGTGCCGCCCCAGCCAAACTGCCCACCAGGCGCTGTCCCCCTTCCGGGGTAAGCCCCCCGGATGGGGGTGGGTGGTGTTTCATTGGCGACTCGACCACCCCCGGAGAGGTGGCTTCATTGTCTCCCACCTACGCTACGCACCCCCATCCGGGGGGCAACGCCTGGCTGCAGTAAAGCTCCACGGGGTCTTCTCTCCCTACGGGGGGTTGCGGGACTGTGCACCCGCTCAGGGGGTTCACGGGGCCCCGGGCCGGGACAGTGGGGACCTCGTTGATCCATTCATGCGCGCCGGAACTTACCCGGCAAGGCATTTGGCTACCTTAAGAGAGTCAGAGTTACTCCCGGCCTTCAGCGGCGCTTCGCCGGGTTGAACCCCGGTTTCACGGACCGCCAGTGGCCAGGATTCGGCCCCCGTACACACCCTTTCGGGCTTGCGGGGACCTATGTTTTTATTAAACAGTCAGGCCCCCCTAGGCACTGCGACCTGCGGTCCCAGGGTTGGGCCCCAGGACCGCAGGCACCCCTTCTCCCGAAGTTACGGGGCCAATTTGCCGAGTTCCCTGGCCCGGGTTAACCCCCAGCCGCCTTGGGCTTCTCACCCAGGGGCACCTGCGTCGGTTCTCGGTACGGGCGCGGGGGATCGCTCCCGGTCCCCTTTTCAAGGGCCCCAGGGATCGGCGGAAGCCCCCATGAGGGGGCCCCTTCCCGCCTTCGGCCCCTTCTCGCCATTACGGCCCTCCAGGGCCTTCGGTCGGTTAGCCGGGGCGACAGCCCCGGTCCGCCTACCCCGAGGCGTCGGAGACCGGGCTTGCGTTGCCGCACCTACCCCCGCGGTGCCGGAATATTAACCGGCTTCCCTTTCCCCGCCACCCAGTTAGGGGGCGGGTTAGGACCGACTAACCCCCGGCCTATGACAGTTGCCGGGGAACCCTTGCCCTTTCCGGCGGAGGGGATTCTCACCCCTCTTCGCTGTTACTACCGCCGGGATCGGCACTCGGAGCGGCTCCAGCGGACCTCACGGCCCGCCTTCTAGGCCGCCCCGACGCCCGCCTACCGGATCACCTCCGCACAGCGGAGGTGCCCCGGGGTCTCGGCGGCCGGCTTAAGCCCCGACCAATCTTCGGGGCCCCGGGCCTCGGCGAGTGAGCTGTTACGCACTCCTTAGAGGATGGCTGCTGTTAGGCCCACCTCCCCGCTGTCTGAGGCCCGGGACGCCCTTTCGGTTGGCACTTAGCCGGCACTTTGGGGCCTTAACCCCGGTCTGGGTTGTTCCCCTCTCGGCCCCCGGGCTTACCCCGGGGCGCCCCACTGCCCCCTTCTACGGCGGCCACGGGTTCGGAGTTTGACGGGAGGCCGGGGGCACAACGCCCCCTGCACCTCCCATCAGTAGCTCTACCCCGTGGCCCGCCTCCGGGGACGCTGGGCTTAGACCCACTTCGGCGGGAACCAGCTATCACCGAGCTAGATTGGCCTTTCACCCCTAGGCGGAGGTCAGGGGAACGAGTTGCACGTCAGAACCCTTTCGGGCCTCCACCGGGCTTTCGCCCGGCTTCACCCTGCCCCCGCCTAGATCGCCCGGTTTCTGGTCGCACGACCGTGACTCCGGGCCCGTGAGGACCCCGCCCCTCGGGGCAAAAGCCCCTGCGGGCTAGTCGGTTTCCCTACGGCTTCGGGGGTGAACCCCTTAACCTCGCCACGGCCGTGCACTCCCCGGCCCGTGTTTCAAGACGAAAGGTGCGACCCCGGTCAACCCCGAACGTACTCCCGGGTCGCCCCGGTTTCCTTCCGGGGCGTCATCCCTTGCGGGCCGCACCCTATGTAACCGCCCGGTTTCAGGCTCTTTTCACCCCCTGCCAGGGGTACTTTTCAGCTTTCCCTCACGGTACTTAGTGCGCTATCGGTCTCGGGACGTGTTTAGCCTTGGAAGCCGGTGCCTCCCAGCTTCCCACGGCAATACCAAGCCGTGGTACTCTGCTCCGCGGCAGGAGCCCCCGCGGTTTCCCCTACGGGGCTGTCACCCTCTACGGCCCCGGACTTCCACCGGAGTTCGGGTACCGCGGGTCGGCTCCCCCCGCTCGAGGCGGAGCCGCGGAGCCGCAACCCCTCATCTCCTCACGGTTATCCCGTGAGGAATTGGTTTGGGCTCTCCCCCTTTCGGTCGCCCCTACTCGGGGGATCCCGTGGTGGTTTCTCTTCCTCCCCCTACTAAGATGTTTCCGTTCGGGGGGTTCCCGCGGGTTCTCCCCGCGCCGAGGGTTGCCCCTCGGCGGGAAGTCCCATTCGGGGATCCCGGGTTCCGAGCCTGCGTGCGGCTCCCCCGGGCTTATCGCAGCTTGCCACGCCCTTCGTCGGCGCCCGAGCCGAGCCATCCACCGGGCGGCGTCCGCGCCGCTGCCCCTGGGGCGGGGCCCCAACGGCCCGGAAGCTTGCGGTCCGGAACCGCTGGGGCACATGATCCCGCTTAACCCTTCCCGGCGCCCATTGTCCCGGTGGGGAGCTTCCGGCCCTAAGGCCGCATTGCTGCCCCCACCGGGGCGTCGCGCCCTTAAGCCGGGAGCTACCGCTCCCGGCCCGCATCTTTGAGCGCTCGCCTGTGAGCGTGCTTCTTCGCCGCGTGCCGGGTTTCTCCCCGGCGCCCCGCGGCGCTCTCCGTGTTTTCCAGTAGGGGCGTGGGGGTTATAAAATTAACTGATAAGTAGTTTATGAACTATCTCTTTTATTTCCTTTCCAGTAAGTATAGTGTGGGCGCTTCCTTGGAAGTCATAGGCGTAGTCCACCTACCTCCCTTACCTTCTTCCCCCCAATGGAATGGAGACTTAGAGGAGGTGATTCGAAGGGCAGTTAGAGACGCAAAGGCGCTAGAGATAGGGGGCGTCGATAGTATCTTAGTAGAGAATTATGGTGACTATCCGTATAGAATAAGGGTTGACCCGTTAACAGTTGCTGCCGTTACGCGAGTTACAACGGAGGTACTCTATTCAGTCAACGTAAACGTTGGCGTGAGCTTGTTACGCAATTCCGCACCAGAAGCTATAGCTATAGCCTTAGTTACTGGTGCAAACTTCGTCAGATCCAATCAATGGTGCTGGACTTCGGATGCACCAGAGGGGCTCCTCCAACCAGTAGCTAGAGAAGGAATCGAGGTGATGCGTGTCTTTGGAAAGAAGGTTAGAGTAATAGCTGACGTAAGAGTAAAACACGCCTCGCCGATCTCTGGAAGAAGCGTTTGCGATGAGGCTAGGGACTTAGGAGGTAGGTGTATGGCCGATGCGCTGGCCGTCTCTGGAAGCGCCACGGGCGAGGAAGCGGACCCCGAGGAAGCAAAGCTAGTTAAGAGGTGTTCCGGTAAACCCGTCTACGTAGCCTCCGGGGTAACCCCTTGGAACGTTGACAAATACGAAGAAGCAGACGGCGTAATAGTTGGAACTTACTTCAAAGAGGGAGGAGTTACAACTAATCCCGTTGACGTTGAAAGGGTTAGGAAGTTCGTTAATAGGGTCAGGTAAGGGTGGGTTCCTCATTTCCCTTTCGGACCCTAAGGTCCTCGTCATCCCGGTCCATTCTTATAGTTCTCACCGAAACTAATTGAGCTACGGGTGTCCAAGCTAGTTGAAAATACTCACGCACTGGGACGCTGATGGAATAATAAGTGCATCGAAGGTACTAGAGGTAATAGACGGAGAGGTTTATATTCCAAGAATAGGTACTTGGAGGTTCGAAGCAATACCTCGGGAAGCGTTGAAAGGTACCTTATACGTCTTAGATTATTCACTTCCAAGAGAGGATTGGGAGAAGGTATGTGAAATGATAGAGGACTTAGTGATCATAGACCATCACACCGGTAACGAAGCGCCGTGCGGAAAGACGATAAATCCGGCTCTAAGGGGAATAGAAGTGCCTGCTTGCTCGTTAGTGGTTTCGAACTACTTCCGAATTCCCTACGATTGGAGAGATGCTGTTGCGATAGCAGCCGATCTAGGCGATCCTGCCGGGAACCCGTTTTGGGTTAAAATAGTAAAGGAACAACGTCTCAATGAAGAGGATATAATGGAAGCTGCCGCCTTGCTAAATTCGTGTTACAGGACGTTGGATTACGAGTGCATCAAGGAATACGCGTACAATCTTCGCCAAATGGAACTGGAAGAGGTGCTTAACGATAAAAGGTTGAGAGCGAATAGGGAGAGGGCTAGATCGAGGTTAGAAGAATACCTCAGAAAGGCTAACTGCGTTGGAAGGGTGTGTTTAATTAGAGGAGACGAGGACGTCCACCTATTTGCCTCGGCCTTGTGGAAGAGGTTAAAGCGCAACGGAGTTTCAATTGTCATCACAATCAACGAGAAGATGATGAGAATATATTGTAGGGGGGATGAGAGGGATTACGAGGAGGCTATTCGAAGAGCTAAGCAAATAGGTCTCAAGGAGGTAGGTGGGAAGAAAGAAGTCTGTTCAGCCCACGTAACTCGCGAAGAGTTACCGAGAGTTATTCGTGTGTTAAGAGAGATGAAGCTGTTAGACGAGTTCGAATTTCTTGAGTCTTCCGTAATTGAACATTAAGGTGTAGCCGCAGTTCTTACATCTGAGCTTAACCACTTGGTTCTTGGTGACTTTCGCGAACCTCTTCTGCTCTGGCTTTCTCTGAGAACCGTAACCCTCTTGCTTCCTCCTGTATCTCCTCTCACCTTGGGCTAGTGCCCTCCTCTTTCCGTGCTTGTAAACGGTTACGCTATGAGGAGTGTGAGTTTTACACCTAGGGCAATACCTATTTATCTCCTTAGGTACCTTCATTCCTTTAACCCCTCCGTGCTTCGGGGGAGGATTAAATAACGGTTTAGCTCTTGCTTCAGAATTTAGTTAAAGTAAGAGAATTACCGAGTCAAATGTGATCGAACGAGGTAAATCGGTTCAACCTCTTTATTATAAATCTTGAGTAGGAGACTACCGCTACTTCCTCTTCCTTATGTCCAATCTGAAACTCTTCTTACCTCCGCTCCGTCCTTCGACTATTAGCCTCATTGCCGTACTGAACGGCTTATTCTTGAAGAAGACGCTGTTCAGCGTGAACATGTAGAACCTCCTTGGGTCATATACTTTCACCAGTGTGAACGCAACGGGGAAACTCGGAACGCATAAGGCCGACGAGCTACTTGAATTGTTTAGAGAGGAGTACGACAGACCCCTAAGACCCCTCTTCTACCATCACGCCAGGGTAATAGAGACCGTGCACATGTTCGAATTATTAAAGGAGTTAATGGATAACCCCGAGCTTTACGAGGGCGAATACCTAGCTGAACCAGACGGCATGAGATTAGAGAGGGGCGTAGGTGGTCTAGAGGCTCCCAGGGGAGTCCTTTTCCATGACGTAAGGGCTGTAGAGGACAACGGTACCGTCAGGGTGGCTAAGTTCAACATAATAACTCCAACGGCCCTCAACGCAGCCGCTATGGAAGCTGACTTAAGAGCTTACCTGATTGGTAAAAACGTAAAGGCACTTGGCGATCAAGGCTTGTACGCGGCCGTTAGCTCGATAATTAGGTCCTATGATCCTTGCATGGCGTGTGCGACTCACAGCGTTAACAGGATAGGAGGCTTCAAGATAGCAATAGTGAAGAACGGTAAAGAAGTAAAGACTATAAGTTTGTGAGGTGCGAAGAATGGTTAAGATAGAGATAGCTCCTTGGTGTAAGGGTTGCCCCGTATGCTATAACGTATGTCCCGCACCAGTCAACGTATTCGAGTTAGTAGACGGAGTACCTAAAGTAGCCAGACCGGAATACTGCTTCGCTTGCGGACTCTGTGCAGAGCTCTGCCCAGCTAAGGCCATAATACTCGAAGACTACGAGAAACCGTATCACTTACCTTTCGGTGAGAGGGTCAAGAGCTTAGTTAAGAAGATGATTTGATTTTCTCTACTTTAGGTTCTAGGGGGTTCACCGTCTCGTCTACCTCCACTTCTATCTCCTCTATTCCAAGCCTCCTCTTCAACTCCTCGGACAGTTCCTTTACCATTTTCTCCTCGTCAATATATCTAATTATTTCCCTAGCTTCTGAACTGAGCTTATGAGCTTGCATAACTATCTCTTTGGGTAAGCTTTCCAAGTCTTCCCACGCTCCCTCGTCAATCGCCTCTATGGCATCTAGAAGCGCGATGAGTTTGTCGTGCGGTGCTACCTTGATCTTTACCTTTCCTCCCCTCGCGTCTTCCAATCTATCAAGTAGCAGATCGTAGTACCATTCCTTCGCCTCTACGCTATAGTTTCTCTCTCCTTCTACAGGCTTCATAGAACCTATCTCCTCTGCTAGGGATGGAAGCACCGGGTACAATATCGAACTCCATGCATCAACGAACTTCTTGGCCTCTTCCGAAGGCATTAAGCCCTTATCCTTGAGACGTTCTAGGTAACGTTCCAATACCCTCTTGGCCTTGGAGGTAGCCAATATACTGGCCTCCCTAACCATATTCTTATCTAAGAGTTCCTTGAACTCGTCTTGTAGCTTTACTGCTTGACTTACTAACCAGACGTCTATCTCGTCTAAGTTCTTTCTAGCTACTTGAATCTTACTCGCCAGGGCCCTTATTTCGTTAATGAGATTAGTTACGGTCTTTACCTCTTGTTCGAGATCTGTGCTCTTAAATGGATTCTCCGGCTTAGTCTTGGTGAGCAACAGTAACCTGAAAGCTAGTCCCTCTAGCTTCCATAAATCTACTTGATTTACTTGAGCCTCACCGGTAACGAAAACCTCTCGGGGTACTTGGGTTGGCGGTAATATTGCTGCGTGATGGAAGAACATATAGGTTACGTGACTCCTAAGCAGCCCTTCGTAAACTATCCTCAAGTCTAAGGGCATCCAACTTATTAGCTTCTTCCTAAGTTCCTTTAACTCATTATTCGATGGAGAGCCTATGCCTAGTATTAGGTAGTCCCAATCGCTCTCTGATAGTTCCTTGTTCTTCAAATATGGAGCAAGGGGATAGAAGAGATAGTACAGAGTTGAGTCCGTTAAGCTATCCACGATCTTTCCGTCCCATTCGGTCCCCATACCTTTAGAGGTGGTGAACGCCCTCTTCCTCATACCCTTAACGCTTTCTATTACTACTCTCTTGGCGTCCCTAGGCCAGAACTCGCTCATGCCAAGGGCTTCTAGGGTCTCTTCCTTCCATTTCGGATTATCGTAGTCTAGGAACCACTGGTCCCTCAGTACTTTCACAACCACTTCGTTTCCAAACCTAGAGTAGATCGGTCCGTTCAGAACGTCATACATAGTTATGGCTAATCCGGCATTAGTTGCCGCATTCCTTATAACTTCTTGGACCTGATCTAGAGGCTTGTCACAGATAACAGTTTCTATAAGTCCCCTAAGGAAGCCATCGACCTTTAGGGAGTCAACGACTGTTTCGCATACAATTTTGCCCTTGCTTCTTTCAATTGATATTAACTTCCTCTCTGCCTCCTCTGGGTCGTACTTCCTCAATAATTTTTCTATTAAGTTCTCCTCGCCCTCTACCTCAACGACCTTCCTCCCTTGTAGCTTCTTTGGTTCTAAGCCGAAGCTTTCTAGTATTATAGGATTTGATAGGAGGTCCTTGACCATTAAATAGCTGGAAACGTTGTGTTTGGGAACTGATGCGACTACCCCGGAACCTCTGTTGGGATCTACGTGAGTTGAAGGTAAAATCGGAATTTCCTCATGAGTGATTGGATTTCTTACGTATTCGCCTACCCATTCCTCCGGGTTTACAGGGCCTAGTTCTACTACTCCTTCGAATTGATGCCTAAGCTTGAAGGCGGCCTTTTCACTGACGATGAACTTCTTACCGTTGAAATCTACTTCCACGTATCTCGCTCTTGGGTGTATCCATAGGTTGGTTACCCCGAAGACGAGTTCGGGTCTCAGAGCCGCTGGGAAGTATAAATTAGGATCTGCTTCGAATAATAGAAGGAAATAGGAACCTATCTTAGGTATAACGAAACCCTTAGTATCGTGATGACTGACTGGTATTTCCTCGACGGGGTCCCATGGAACGGGATACTCACCTTTTATTATGTACTCCTTGTCCAGTAGTTTACTTAAGATCCATTTCACGAAAGACTTATAACCTGGATCCTCGGTCGTAAACGAATATTCCCAATTAGGTGAAACTTGTAAGGATTCGAGTAGTTGCTTTATTTTTATCGCCATCAGATCTGCGAGCTTCTTGGGGGAGTCTACTTCAGACGGATCTATTCCGAGCGACCTTAACTTCGAGAGGGCCTCCTCATCGCCTTTCAGAACGCTTTCATAGAAGGATACGATCGGGGTACCACTGTAGTGGAAGCCCATGGGAAATAGTACTTCCTCGCCCATTAAATCGTGGTACCTTGCATATAGATCGGCCACGACGTAGGCCCTGAGCCTAGTAACCATTTCATTAACGTCAAACGGTAAGGCATAAGGAAACGCTGCCGTAACGAAGAACTTCCTACGGTTCATGAAATTGTGCCCCAATGATTGGGGGCGTTGAGAAGGTTTTAACGTGCACTCACTCCTCCGTCGCGATCTCTACGCATCTCTTCCATCGCTCCTCGTCAATAACTTTCTTTTTAAATAGGTAGTCGCAATAGCAAGTGTTCTTAGGAATGTACCTTCCATCCGAAGTTATCCATTTCAATAACTCTATATAAGACCTCTTCATGCATTCTATTAGTTCGTTATCGAAACCACTTTCCTTAAAGAGCTTCAAGGGACTTACGTGAATATGCATTGCGCCCGTAAGTAATTTTCTCTCAATAAGTGTAGCCCTATTCCAATAGGGCGAGAGTTCAATGCTAGTTTTGGTGACCCCCCTCTTAAAATCGTAATAGCCTAAGAGCGTTGCAACAGGTAAGTAAATAGCAACGAAGACCGCAACGAAATGTCCTAAGCTTACGTAATTATGTAGAGGCGTCAAGAACCAAATTAGGTTGGACGTATTGAAGATGGATATAAACAAACCTAAGTAGTTCGAAATGCCGACCCTTAAGTATACGTATAACCTAAGCAGCTTCGAAAGCACTCTCGTCACCTGTACATTCTCTCATAATTTATTCTCTCGAGTTCCTTCACCAAATCGTCGCTCAAGTCTATATCATCTAAATGCTTAACGAGGACCTTTAGACACTCTCCATTAAATGTAGGAACGTGTACTTGGACATCTCTTGAAGTATAGCACCAATCGATAGTTTTGGAAGCTATTTCCCTAAGGCAATTGATCGCCTTCTCTCTAATCTCTGGATCACTTGTTTTATTAGCTGCGTAATTATATTGAAGCGCTACTGCGGGTAAGGAATTGTACCTATAAACCATGTTAGCAAGTATTTTCCATGAAGGTCTCCTCCAGTAAATTACCTCTTCGTCGCTCTTCCTGCTCGAGAGCGCGTGAATGTCTATCCATCCTAGGGCAGTGCTAGCTGCTAGCAAGGTTGCCGCCGATGCAATAATTACTATCCACTTCTCGATTGGACTTAATTTGAGTCTCTCTAAAACTATTCCATAGAGTATTGTAACGAAATTTATAATAGAGAGAATGAAACCCAGGTAGTTTACGTGACCCTTCGAGACGTACGCCGGAAGCTTCGCTACTGGAGAATTATATAGTTTGGAAGCGATTTTCACTAGGACCTCTCTCAATCTTCATCCCTTTCTCAATAATCCCCTAACTCACCCTATTGAAGAACTATATCTGATTTAAAGGATCTAAAAGCTACCTCCTCATTATCAAGTATCCTTCCATCCACATAGCGTCGAACCTACCTAGTAGGAAGCTCACTATGGCTTGCTTCGGAGTGTCCACTAAGGGTTCCCCACCTAAGTTGAAGCTGGTGTTCATTACCACGTACTCACCTGTTTCGTCCCCGAAGGCCTTAATCAATTGATACCAATTCTTATCTATGGAAGGCGTTACAGTTTGCGGCCTAGCAGTCCTATCCACGTGGCAAACTACCGGGAGCCTCTCGCATGCCTCTTCCTTGAACCTCTCCATTACTATCATGAAGGGCAAGTGTTCCCCGACTTCGAAATACTCCTTAGCCTTGTCCAAGAGCAGCGAAGGGGCTAGGGGCCTCCACCACTCCCTTCCCTTTAGCGCGTTGACCCTCTCCCAGTTCTCCCTAATTCTCGGATCCGCTACTATGCTTCTGTGCCCCAAAGCCCTAGGCCCGAACTCCGGTCTCCCTTGGTAAACAGTAACTATCTCGTTTCTCAGCAAGTGATCGACTAGTTGAGTTATATCCGCATTCTCAACCTTTAAGTTAAAGGTATCCTTAGCCCACCTGATGGCTTCGTCAACTTCATCGGAGAAGTCCGCTCCCCAGAAGACGTTCTCTATCCTCTCGTTCTTGACCTTCCCTCCCAATACGTGTTCGTACGCCCACAGGGCAGCTCCTATGGAAGTTCCAGCGTCGTTAGCTGCTGGGAAAACGAACATGTCGTTGAATATCTTAGCGTATAACACTTCCATGTTAGCCTTGGCGTTGAGCGCCGCTCCTCCAGCTATTACCGCTTCCTTAATTCCAGTCTGCCTAACTGCCCACCTCATTAGAGTTAGGTAAGCCTCTTCGAACCTCCTCTGAATTACGTAAGCGAAGTTGGCTGCCTCCTCATTTAGCGGCTTGGCCTTCGGATCCCAATTGACTCTGTAGTTACTAAACAGAACGGGCACGTTAACTACCGGGTACTTAATTGCGTACGGAACCTCTGAGTCTTCATCATAGACTTCGAGTATATCCGTAGCTAGGTTCCAGTACTTGTCTGTTTTCTTACCGTAGGGAGCTAGGCCCATTACCTTACCGGGGCCTTCAAATATGTCGAAACCTAGGAGGTAACTCAAGGTCTCGTAGAAACCGCCCAAGGAGTAACTTATTGTTGGGAAATTATGAAGCAGTTCAAACTCGCCGTCCTTTACGTCCCAAACAGTAGTTGAAGCTATCTCGCCACTACCATCTACAGTTACTGCTAAGGCTCTCTTGAAACCTGAGGTATAATAAGCAGAGGCAGCGTGTGCTAGGTGATGGGGGACTGTAACTATCTTCTTAGGTTCCTTACCGAAGGCTATTTTCCAGACTTTCTCAACGAGTCTAATTAAGTCTTGATTATACGTCCTCGCAGATAGTAGGTGTAGTTTCCTAAGCGTTTTATATATTTTTACGTAACGGGACTTGGGATTGCAGAATATTTTATTGTTTAGAATCAATCTTGCCTTCTCATCAATGCTACTTGCGATCCCATTACATGAATTTAAAACCATACCGGAAATATCTGATACTAGGTTTGGATCTATACCTAGTGCTTTTCCTATCATCCTTGCAAGGACTATTGGTGTTTTTGTACCAATTCTTTTACCACCGATCTTACACAAACCTAATGCCAAGAGAAGTAAATAGAAATATTTCTTACCATAGAGATATGAATACAGAAAAGGATCTTGCGGTTCCGTAGGCAATTGCGACAACGTCTTAAGCCATTCTTCTTTCGGATCTATATTAACTTGACCGAGTCTTCGTTTAGTTACGTTCGCTAGCCTTAATACACCAAATATATGGTCATTGAAATAGTCGATTGACTTTTTAATAACATGACCGAAGAAGAGGTCGTAACTGAAGTAGCATTTACCTTTATATTTTTTCTGGAAAGTCTTCTCAAGAAATTTGTTATTGTAAAGGATATCATAATCAAATGGGATCGCTATTACGTCTGCTTCGGAGATGTCTATTGAGTACTTCTTTAATAAGTATTGGCGGGCCTCAACTAGGGCAGGAACGAAGTACACGAACGGCGAATAGAGGTAAGTTCTGTTGTTGGAAACTACGTTGTGTTTAAGCCTACTTATCCTTTCTATTTCTTTAGAATAAATCAATCTTCCATCGTAAACTACCGCTATACTTGCATCATGAATATTGGGCACGAGACCAATGGAAATCATTTTCCGTAAGCCCTTGCGTGGTTTGAGTTAAGAAGATTAGGAATCTTTCTAGTTGACAGATGTCAATGACATACGATTCCGCTGAATATTCGTATTTGAACTAAGACTCTAAAAAGGCTTAGGGTCGATCGATATCGTAAGCAAAAAATCAAGAGAATATCTATATGGTAATACTGAAGAAACTACAAGAGATTACAATGAAACGGGTCTTTGGTTCCTGAATTTACATGGTACCTTAATAAGGCAGCAACAAGGGAAGTGAGATTTAAGATTATGCGAAGACTGATAGACAGAATTAAGCAAGTTACTTCAAAATGCGATAAGTAAGAAATGATTGTAATGTTTAGGTTGGCAACTACAGCTACACTCTTCACAATTTCGTAAAAACAGCATTACACCAGGACCTGGAAGATATAATACAAAGGTAGGTTCAAAAAGTAAAAATCTCTCTCATCTAACTACTCAAAAATTTTAAGGTACTCAATAATTAAATGATGAAGGACAATTGTGAACCTAGTGCATGAACGATCCAATACTCCGTTAATGACGTTATATCTGTTCGTTAGTTAGAGACTACCAGTTCCAAAGAGCTAAGGTTGTCTCAACCATGGAAACGAGTAATGATATCTGTTCGGAAAAAGTAATATAGATTAAGACTAAAACTGCTAACAAGAACTACCGACTCCGTAACGAGGTGCAAAAAGTTTTGAAAGTAAGATCGTGGCCCTGGAATCCCATTCAAGTTGATTTAGAAGAAGGAAACTGGGAAAAATTGAAACTTGAGGCTAAGGGAATAATAGAAGCTGGAGTTAAACTCCATTACGAAAAAGAGACCTTTAGGGGATCCCCCCTAGAGAACAACCTACTGGTTCTCGGACTGGGACCCTTTGCGAGAGGTCCATTTTACGGTGCAAACAGAATGATTGCAGTCTTCCGGAGTCCAATGACATATGGGTTACACGTATCCGCTTGCGGCGGAGTAGGTTTCCAATTCTCTTACTCCGGTACTTCCTTAGTAGCGCTTAAAGGAAAATCCAAACCTTCCGTGGTTGTAATAGAAGGAGATTCGAATGGAGTCAAGGACGTAAAGATCGAGAATGTGGATCCGAACTTCGTTTACAACTACTCGTCTGAATATAAGGGTATATTCTCATTATCGAAATACTTGTTCGATAAGTATGGAGAGGGGAGGGGTATAGTAGTTGGACCTTACGCCTTCAAGTCACCTACTGCTTCGCTAGTTAGCGTTTTCTTACCACACGGCGAAGTGAGTCCTTGGTCCGTTGATTTCTTTGGCAGAGGAGGTCCCGGAAGCGTAATGGCGCAAGTGCACGGAGTTCTGGCAATATACGCTACCGGAACTTTCCAACCTGATGAAATAGATCCTAACCTACCCGATGAAATTTCCAAAAAGGTATTCGGGAGAAACTACGTTCAAGTAGTTTTGGAAGCAACCAAAAAGTACAGATACGATCCTCAAATAGGTTCCGGTGGTACCTTTGGAGTCAACTACGTTTACTACAAGGACTTGATTCCGATGTTCGCATATAATAGCATGTATTACCCGCAGCAAGTTAGGGTAATGTTATCGAATTGGGCCCTTAGGTACTTCTGGAAACCGTTTCAAGATGAAACGATACTTGGGAGGATTTGGGGAAGTTGCGGAGAACCTTGTCCGGCGGTTTGTAAGAAGGTTTGGAGAGGTACTAAAATCGATTACGAACCAGCTAATGCCATGGGAACTCTAATAGGTATATTCAACCTCGAACTCACGAGGGAATTAATAGAAGTCGTTGATTCTAACGGCATGGACGCAATAGAGATGGGCCACGAAATATCGTGGTTGTTTGACTTAATTAAGAACAAACTATTAGATTACGACGAACTGGACCTTGATGAAGAACCTAACTTGGATCCTTTGAACTTCGATCCGATCGAAGACAGTGAAAGGAACTTCAGAGTAGCTAAGAGGTTACTGGAATTATTCGTTAACGGGGGCAACGAAATAGTTGACCTAATAGCTACGAAGGGATTGAGAAAGGCAGCCAAAATACTGGACAAGAAGTTCGAATATAGAGTTTCGAATAAGGGAGCGAAGTTCGAGGACTTCGCTGTTTACGTGGCCTTCGGTGAAGAGGGCTATATGACGCCCAACCTCTATTGGGCTCCGGGGATGGTTGCACCCCTTTACGTTTTAGGTCGATATTGGACCAATTACAAGCCTACGTTTATGGAACCGGAAGAGTTCGCCGTTAGTTCCTTCGAGAGAGCATTGAAGGAGTTACTGGTAGACAACGCTGGGATATGTAGATTCCACAGGAAGTGGGCCGAAAAAATGTTAGGGGAGATGTACGAATTGGTTTTGGGTGAGGGAATTTCGACCGAGTATGCAAAGGAAATCTATAGGAAAGTAGCTGAATACAACGAAATGGCTAACGCCGAACCCGTTCCTTGGGAGAGTAGAAAGACGGTGGACGTAGTGGCTACGATGGCAAGACACGTTATGAACGAGAGATGGATCGAGGAGTTCGAGAAGGGCAACGCTCTCGAATGGTGGAAGAGATTCAAACAAAAAATAGACCAGATTCTATGGAGCTGATTTCCGGCGCCTCCTCCTCCCCTTACCTCTCTCAACTAATTCCGATTGAAACTTCTCTTTGAGCTCCTTCAATTCCTTTATTGAAATCTTGCCTTCTAGGGCCTCTTCCCAAAGGTCCGTAACCAATAGCGTCGTCTTTATTTGTTTTATCTGAACCGATGAAGTCGCTTCCGATTCTACAGATTCCTCTTCACTGAACTCTTCCATGAAGTCCTCTTCGCTCAAGTTCCATCCACTGGCCTTCGCTGGGTTATAGATTTTAAGGTTTGAGCATTTTAGGCCGCTAGAGCGGCTTGTAGCCTATCCTTCTGCCTCTTTATCTCGTACCTCACTCTTCCGAGTAGGGCATCTTTCTCCGTAATAATAACTACTATAGCGTCGCCTATGTCAGACAACAGCACCTTACCTTCTTGATACTCAACAGTGGTCAGTTCAGCATCGCCTAGATTGAATTCCTCACCGAACCTTTTTACGGCACCGTAAATCGTCACTAACATTGCTGCAATGCTCTCTACGTCTATTTCGCCTGTACTCACTACATAGTCTATAACGAAACCGTCTTTGGAAATTACCATTACTGACTTGATGCCTTCGACTTTTACCATATCATTGAGTACCTTCTTGAGAGGTGTGATGGTGCTCATTCCGCCTTCCCTACTGTGTGATTGAACATATGACCTTATTAAATGACGTAGTGTTGAAATGGTCACAGCCGGTGGAGGCTCTTCATTATCGGATATCTGAGACGTGTAACCCGTTCATCCCTTCTTCAGGAGAAAATGTGTGGCGCCGGGGGGAGGACTCGAACCTCCGGCCACCGGGTTAACAGCCCGGCGCTCTACCAGCTGAGCTACCCCGGCACCGTTAGTTGGTGGAGAAATCCGGTTAATAAACTTAATTTCTTTGTGCTTAATTTGGTTTTGATATTTTAAGCTTTATTGAATATGGTTTTCATAATGGTCAAAAATTTTCTCCTAATATAATATTCTATTGCATCACATGCAGTTAAGTCCTTATTTATTTTCAAACTCAGATCGTATGCGAACGGTATAGTCAGTAGTAGATCGTTCACTATTGCTGGACCTCTGTACTTAGGAAACGGGTCCTTCGGTTTCCAAATTAATGCAGATAAAATGCCTTCTAGGGCAGCTTCATATTCTATTATCTTGGAACGTATTTTCTCTCTAAAGCTATAATTACTTCTCAGCAAGAATAAGAGAGTTCTCATGAAAATTATACGAGAAGTTAAGTCAATTAATGATACCAATGCTCCGAGATTAACTAGGGCAGGAGGAACAACTAGCGACTTCTTCGAAAATACCAACTCGTTTTTGTTCAGACACTTTAGAATCTTATAGTGAGCCAGCTTACGCGTAAGTCCTCTGTAATGTTTCCCTATATAGACAGGTACGTAAATAAGGACGTATCCTTTCTCATATATTTTAGCCCCTAGTACGTAATCGTCCCCATACATAAATGTATCAACGTTAAAAAATCCTACTTCGTCTATCACTTCACCTCTATAAACTGAGAATGCGCCATCTAGGTAACCTACTATTTGGGGATAGAGGGCTACTGAGGGTACCCTTATAAATGATTGAAGAGGCCTAGGTGTACTGAAGAAACCTATAGACCAGTACAGAGGACCACTATCGAAAACTGACTCGCTTGGATTCAGAAGAAATCCTTGCACACCAGCTATCCTCTTATCAGACTCCAATACCTTTATCGTCTTCTTGAACGAACTCTTAGTTAGTATAACGTCGTTATTCACCAAGGCAACGTAATCGAAGGGGCCATATTTTTGATAAAGAGAATAGTAAGCAATGTTGTTAGCGCGAGCGAAACCCAAGTTCTTGCTTAGTTTTATGAGATGTATCCTCTTACCCATAGAAATTAATTCGTCTTCCTTACTCACAACAAATTCCTTTAACACTTCGAACGTAGCATCATTAGATCCGTTATCTACTAATGCGATCTCGTGACAGTCCCAAGACGAGCTTATCAAACTATCCAATGCTTTTAAAAATCTCTCTTTATTATCTCCACATATATTCAGATATATCGAAATTGACAATAACTTTTTATCTCTCTTACAAGAAGTATTTCCTATAGCAATGTACTTAGTCTTCTTCAAGAGCTCTTTTCACCTCTTTCAATACCTCCTCATACTCTTTTTGGAGATCCTCAGCTCGTGGTGGTAATTCCAATCGAAAGATTGAGATTCCTAAAATGAGTAATATTAGCGAGATAGGTGTTCCGATTAGAAATACGAAGAGTCTCAATGCAATTAAATCTAGAGAGAAACATACCATTGCTATTGCGTAAAGGAGCAGTATTGAATAGATAAGTATGGCTGTTGACGCTATCAATCTAATTATTTTTAAGTCATAGTCTCTTCGAGACATCTGATACCCGAAGTAGAAATCGACATGCCATAAAATAGTATTTTTCATGAATACCATGAAACATAATACCCCGAGAATTTATATACTATTTACATCTCTCTATTACGTTTTTAGGAATAGTTTTATCGTCGAGATACTTTATATAACTATCAATTGTACAAAGGTCTTCATATAGAAGCATAAATTTCAGCAACTGAAGATACCTAGCTGGATCTACGCTTACCATTGGTTCTTTCGGTGTAAGAAGATGAGTTTTTCCAAGGAACTTACGATATCCTGAAAGATATACTGAGGAGATGAGTGCAGGAATACTTGTATTGAGTAGGATGTATCCATATATACGTTGAAACAGCTTTGTGATGTAAGTATAACTAATCTCTTGTCCGTTGATTTCATCACCTATTGGTTGGATTTGTTCCGTTTGTAAAGAATAGTGTTTCAGTAATTTCTTTATTTTTGGAAGTATTGCAAGTGATATCCTAAATGGCAGATCGTAAGTAAGCTTAATGATATCTACAAGTAAAGACGTGATAACTAGATTTACTACTTCTAAAGAATTCAGATGACCCGTGACCCCTAAGACGAAAAAGTTCTTGAGCACCGTGAGGCTCTCGAAGTCTTTATTCTCCTTCTTATTTCTTGACTTCCTAAAGAAGCTACCTCCAGCTAAATGTTCACCTACGGGATATGGAATATAATATAGTTTATAGCCACACCTCCAGAGTCTAATTGGCAGTTCAACATCCTCCCCATATAAGAAGAAGACTGGGTTAAAGAAACCACACTTCTTAATAGCTTCAACACTATAAACGGAGTAGCCACCAGTTACTAGTGTAGGAAAAACCAAATTCGAAATAGCAACTAGACGGGCGGGAGTTCCTCTAAAATGTGAAGATGGATTTAAGAGGTTTGGATTCTTAGTAACATCGAGCATTGGTGAGACCATCTGTTGAGCACTGTACCAGATACCAGTCTTATCCCAATAGAATATAAGTCCTTGTGAAGCAGCTACGTCACTATCCCTCAGTGGTATAGTAAGTATCCTTAGAGATTCAGGGTATATTTTCAGGTCGTCGTTGACCAAGGCAATATACTTAATATCTGGACGTATCTTCGTTATAGCTTCAAACGCAATGTTGTTAGCGCGAGCGAAACCCAAGTTCTTGCTTAGTTTTATGAGATGTATCCTCTTACCTATGGGTATCTCAGTTTGGTCTATCCACTTCTTTACCTCTCTATACGTTTGTTCCGGTCCATTAATTACTAGAACTATTTCATGGGGTATATAGTCCGCTTTTATAAGTGAATTGAATGATTCCTTGTAGATTTGCTTGAATTCCTCACGTATCTTATAGTAGACCGTAATAGAGGCTACAGCTTCTTTACCTTGGGGAGTTTCCCCATAAGCTTCATAAGCTAGTTCCATTGGAGTACATCCCTTCGCAGTTTCATAATAAATTAAGTTAAATCCGATATCCCTAATCATGAGTTCCGGGGCTTATAGAGTGACAATGTCTGGAAAATTAATTGAAGGCAGAAAGACGGTTACGCAAAAAGTAGTTTCAATTATGTTTATTATCATAGGGATAATATTTCTCTACTTAACACTCGCTTGTTGGATGGGAGGAGCTATATTTGCTTGTAGAACTCTAGTAGGTCTGCTGGGACTTGGCGTTTCCTCGCTGTTCATAGTATACGCAATTTCTCTTTACTCGTACCGTCTACCGCCATCGCCAGAAGAACTCGAAAGGGAATATAGAGATGAATTGAAGAAGGTATCGGAAATGATTGAGGAGGAACTAAAGAAGAAGTTCATTAAAGAGGATTAAGGTCTAACTGGAACTAGGTACTTGAGGCCTTCGTCCTCTGGTAGACCCAACATTAAGTTCATGTTTTGAACTGCCACTCCGGCAGCGCCTTTCATTAGGTTATCTATTGCCGCGAACATTGCTATTCTGCCTACCCTCTTATCTACCGCGAAACCTACCTCAGCGTAGTTGCTACCGTAGACGTTCTTCACGTCCGGATAAGGCATGGGAGCGCCCCTTACTATCTTAACAAATGGTTTCTTTGCATAGAACTTCGCGTATGCCCTTTGAACGTCTAATTCGCTTACATCTCTAGTGAGCCAAGAATACGCTGAGGCGAGGGACCCCCTTATCATGCTGACTGCGTGGGGAGTGAAAGCAACCTTGACGTCCCTACCGGTGAACTCCCTTAAAACTTGCTCGAGTTCCGCTACGTGTCTGTGTCCACTAGCGTCGTACGGTCTCGCAGTTCCTTCCCTCTCCGGATGATGGCCCCCTCGGTAGGGCTTAGCGCCTGCTTCGGAGGAACCAACCTTCACGTCTACAACTAGGTGATCCAAATCTATCAAGCCTTCCGCCGCTACTGGGACTGTCGCGAGGATCGAGGAGGAAGCGTTACAGCCGGGGTTCGCTACCAGTTGAGCCCCCTTTATTTTCTCAGAGTAAAGTTCCGGTATTCCGTATACGGCCTTTTCGAGTATATCGGGGTATGGATGTTCGTATCCATACCATATCTTGTAATCTTCCAGTCTCTTTAACCTATAATCGGCACTTAGGTCCACGACCTTCAAACCTATTTCAAGTGCCTTCGGAACGTAGTGGAGCGAGACCTTATGAGGAAGCGCTAGGAACACTAAATCTACGTCCCCAACTACTTCAGATAACTGATCGGGGTTGTCCAACTTCTTGAACTTAAGTTTATAGAAACCCCTGAGGTGCGGGTGTGCGTAGTATACGAACTTTCCCGCATATTCCCTCGAAGTCGCAACGCTAACCTCTACTTGAGGGTGAACTGCGAGTATCCTAAGTAACTCTCCTCCGGTGTACCCTGAGGCCCCGACTATTGCTACCCTATACATTTAAACAACCCATTACTCACCAACTGAAACTGAATAAAGGGTTTACGCGTATATATGTCTCCACAACTAGTTAACTCAGGGGATAGTTAGTGAATGGCGAGGCTTCTACTAAAGAGAAAATCCTTCAAGCCGCCCGAAAGGTGTTCGCCGAAAAGGGATTCTTAAAAGCTTCCGTTGAAAGCATAGCCCGAGAGGCTGAAGTTTCCAAGAGCTTGGTATTCTGGTATTTCAAAAACAAAGACGAATTGATCAAGGAAGTAGTTAAAGACATATTGCCCGGAAAGGCCGTCGAGGAATGCTTATCGAAAAACATCAAGGGCGAAGAGCTAGTTAGGTGTTTCATTGAAAGGTACGTTAAGTTGCTCTCGGATCCCTTGAACAAGAAGCTTGCAATTCACTTAATGGGATTGTCTCTAGTCCACCCAAACTATAAGAAGTTATATGACGAGTTTTGCGAAGAAGCACTAAGGGAACTGGCTAGAAGGTTATTCTGCAGAGAACCAGACGAGGTCGATATGGCTACTGTAAGGGGTTTGAACGGCTTGGTCCTATGTAACTCGGCAAGGGGTTACGACAAGGTTGAGGTACTCGCATCCATAGCGATACCTCTCCTAAAAGAGAGGGGGCTATGTACTTAATTTATAAAAATTTCCATTTAATTACCGCTTGGGTAAGAGATATGTTCTGGAGGAGAAGGAACATATTCGATTTGTTTGATTACTTACTTAGAGACATCGAAAAGGAGTTACAACTCTTCGAAACTGAAGTAGAGAGGCTCATTGAAGAGGCCGCCAGAAGCGGCGAAGTGAGGGTCGAGAGATACGGACCATACGTTTACGGGTTTTCAATAACTATAGGACCCGATGGAAGGCCCATAATAAGGGAGTTCGGTAACATAAGGAGAGGTCTCGAAGGCACTAAGGTAGAGGAGGAGTTCGAGCCTCTAGTCGATGTAATGGAGGACGAAGACAAGATTACTGTAGTAGCTGAGTTACCAGGTGTTAAGAAGGAAAACGTAAAGGTAAAGGTAGGCAAGGACTACGTTGAGATAAGGGCTTCGAACGGTAAGAAGTTCTATAAGAGAGTGGCCTTACCGGCCAAAGTGAAGCCCGAAACTGCTAAGGCCAACTTCAACAACGGCGTATTGGAAGTAACTGTCGAGAAGGCCGAAAAGGGTAAGAAGGAAGGAGAAGTAGAAGTTACTCCTGAGTAACGCTACTTCGAACCTTTCTTATCCTCCTCTTAAGCCTCGAACTCTTGTTCTTGCTTTTCATTTCCTCTAACACTCTTTCTACTATACTCTTCACCTTAGGCTTATTATCGTACTTCCCATCCCTATATTTCTTAATGACCTCCTTCACTGGAACAGTCTTCGTTTTAGTACTCTCTATATCGAAAACTAGCTCCGCACCGCACTTGGGACACCTCCCGTAACGATTAACTATAGAGTACAGAGATGGTATTCCCTTACTGTCTCCTCCCACAAATACTTCAATAACGCTGTTACATGAACTACAAACGTAGACGATAGGCAATATTTTACCCCCCAATGTGGTAATACTTTTCCAAGTACTTGAAGATGGGAAGGCGAGTTGTATACATCTTAGGGTCGCCAAAGGCCAATCTCTTCATAAATCAGTAGTTCGGGCACGCTCATTCCCGTTAACCTCTCCTTAGAGCCTTTAAGAACCACGAGTTCGAATTCACTCAAAGAGTTCAAACTCTGAGGTCCGCGACGTCTCACTGAATTAAGTCTGCGATTTGAGGAGAGTTTTAGGTGTTTGGCGGCCCCGCCGGGATTTGAACCCGGGACTACCGGCTATCCTCGAATCCGTAGGGCTTAGAAGGCCGGCGCCCTGTCCTGGCTAGGCGACGGGGCCCCATTTGTTCCGTCACCTGAATTCATCTAAAAAGCTTTCCCCTAGAGGATGACCTTTATGAAGGCTAATACCTTAACTGATTACGGGAACCTCTTTGGTCAATTTAGACGAGATCTTTAAGCCTATCTACTTCAAAGACGGACAGATGTTTTGGATCGATACGAGATACATACCATGGGAAGAAATATGGAGACATACGAAGGACTACAATAGGGTTGCACAAGCTATAAAAGACATGGAAATAAGAGGGGCACCGGCCATAGGAGTTGCCGCGGCCTTCGGTATGGCGTTAGCAGCAATCTATTCAAATGCAAGAAATATCGATGAATTACTAAAGGACTTGGAAAAAGCTAAGGAAGTTCTATCTAAGACTAGACCAACCGCGGTTAACTTATTCTGGGCGCTCGACCGAGTGATGCAAGCAGCATTGAAGGCCTCGGAGAGCGGTGACGTGGAGAAGGTAAGAGAGGTCGTACTTAACGAGGCTTACGCTATCCAAAGGGAAGATATCGAACAGAACGTAAGGATGGGCAAAATAGGGGCCGAGTTAATAGAAGACGGAGACGTGATACTAACCCATTGCAACACTGGCGCGTTGGCTACTGCCGGCTACGGCACTGCATTAGGAGTAATAAGAGCCGCATGGGAGCAGGGTAAGAGAATAGAAGTGATTGCAACGGAAACGAGACCAGTAGCTCAAGGAGCGAGGTTAACCGTCTGGGAATTAGTGAGAGAAGGCATTCCAGCCAAATTAATAAGCGACACCATGGTAGGATATCTAATGAGTAAGAAGAAGATAAGTAAAGTATTCTTGGGTGCAGACAGGATACTTCTGAGCGGTCACTTCGCTAACAAGATAGGTACTTATCAAATAGCGGTATTAGCCCACTATCACAAAGTACCTTTCTACACTGTTGCTCCTACATCTACGATAGATCCGAAGAGGACGTTAGATCAATTGGTAATTGAAGAGAGGAGTCCAGAAGAAGTTAGGAGATGTCCCTATCCATACGAGAAAATTTACGTAACTGTGCCTTCGATAGATGTGTATAATCCGGCGTTCGACGTAACGCCGCCGGAATTGGTAACCGGAATAGTTACTGAAGAGGGCGTAGCGTATCCGCCTTATTGGGTAAGCCTTAGGGAAATAATGAGAAAGAAGGGATATCAAATCTAAGCGAAGTACGCAGCAATAGCTGCTATGGAAGCGAAGGAGGCTGGGCACAAGAGCTTGCTCAGTTCCACGTTATGTGTACACACTTGATAGCTCACTAAGAAAGCGATAACGAGAACGAGTATCACTAACGTTAATTCCATCCAAACTCACCACCACGTTGTCCCATGGAATCTGCCTTTGAAATTGAGTTTGTAGCCGCATTTGGGGCAACGGAAGTCTTCAGTTAACTTCCATGATACGATGTAGAAGCCGTATCTCTCAACTACTAACTCACCGCACTTAGGACAGTAGGTATTCTCTAGTGGATGTCCACCTACGTTGCCTATGTACACGTAATGCAGACCTACTTCCTCCTTAGCTATCTTAGCTAGTTTCTCTAAAGTCTCCACGGGAGTTGGGGGGAAGTCTCTCATTAGGTAATCTGGATGGAAGCGAAGTAAATGGAAAGGTATTTCCGGACCCAAGTTGTCCTTAATCCATTGAGCTAGGTTCCTCAAGTCTTCTTCCTTGTCTCCTACTTTTGGAACTATTAAGTCTGTCACTTCAATAAACCATCCAACTTCCTTCATGACTTTTAAGCTCTCGAAAATCGGGGCTGGGTCTGGTACCGCCATATACCTTCTATAGAATTCCTTATTTGCAGATCCCTTGAAGTCTACGGTAACGGCATCCATGTAAGGGCCTAACTTCCTTATTGCTTCAGGAGTCATGTAGCCGTTTGTAACCATGGTAGTAAAGAGTCCTTCCTTCTTAGCTATTTTAGCAACGTCATACATGTACTCGAAGAATATAGTGGGCTCGTTGTAGGTAAAGCTTATTCCGTCAGCACCCATCTCCTTAGCTAACTGAACGACCTTCTCGGGCTCCAGGTACCTCCCGTATATCTCTTCCCTCCTAGCTTGACTTATCTCCCAGTTCTGACAGAATCTGCAGAAGAAGTTGCAACCTGCCGTACTTATACTAAATACCTTCGAACCAGGCTCGAAGTGTAATAGAGGTTTCTTCTCAATTGGATCGACATTGGCGGCAGTGAGAAGTCCGTAAACTAAAGTGTATAGTTTGCCTCCTATGTTAGCCCTGACGCCACAAACGCCGTAAGTATCGGGTGGTAACTTACACTTCCTCCAACATAAATCGCATTCAACCCATCCGTTACCTAAGTCCTTCGTTAGATCCTTATCGGCTTCCCTAACCCATTTCTTCCCTAGCCAGAAATCGAGCTTTCCCAATCTCTATACCCATCTATTGAAATGTAGAACATGGAGTTTAAAGTGGAGGTCCGATATCGCTCAGAATAAAATTACTCGCCCTTCTTTCTAACTACGAGTACCGGACAGTGGGCGTGATTGGAGACGTATCTGGCAACGCTACCCAATATCAAGGCCTTTATTCCGCTCAGACCCCTGGTCCCCATTGCTATGAGATCTACATCCAGTTCCTCCGCGGTTTGAACTATTGTTTTCCCGACGTGACCTTCCTTTATTAGGCCTTCGACTTCGAATCCTTTTTCCTTAGCCTTGGCCTCTCCCTCCTCAATTATTTTCTTAGCGTTTTCCTTTAATTCCTCAAGTAGCTGGACGACCAGCGACGGCGGAGCCACTGACTCTATACCAAACTCTTCTAAGCTAGGTATAACGTGAAGGAGTATCAACTTCCATTTGCTTTTATCCAGTAGATCTAATACATATTCTAATGCGTACTTACTATATTCCGAACCGTCGAGGGCAACTATAGCCTTTTTCAAAACTTTTCCCTCTCCCATACTACTTTCTTGAAAAGGGATTATTAGATGAATCCCTCTTAAGTTACTCAAAGGGTTTCTTGAAAATTAGATAAATGCTGATTAAAGCTATTACTAGCGAGAGTATCGACATGATTAAGTACATAGTGTCGACCAAACTTCCCGGTCGGACTCTTTCGCATCGTTCGGCCACCAATAGCCTGATCACCTCCCTCCTCAACCCGGGACTGAAAGTTAGAACGTGGGTACTAGGGTTTCGCAATGAACATCTATTCTATTCTCTATTGCGGCTTCAATGTAATCCACGAACCTCTTTATTTGCAGTAATGCGGGACTGGATTCGGGAGTATAATTGAGGGACGCGGGAGAAGCTAGACCTCCAGCGAAAACGTCATAGAGCTTCCCGTCGAAGGGTACTACCATCGCAACTCTTCCGTTAACCTTTTGACATAGATCGAGGACGTATTCCTTAGCTTTATTTATTTCATCCAAGTTAGGTCTAACCATGTTGACTACAGTTCCTAAAACGGGAATGTTTTTAGTATACCTTTCGTGCAGTTGACCGATTAGTTTTATCATGTTGGGAGAACTATCGGAAAGCAAGTTGAGCCAAGAGCTAGTCCTCGAGAGGAGTCTCTGGTAAGTGTAATATGCCGCCCAAGAGGGTACGGGGTAATCGTTGAAAACTACGTCGTACCTCTTAGCAAGCGTTTCAACTGCGTTCTTCATTTTGTCGACCGTTTGTATAACTTTAGATGGATCGTTCATCTCTTCTAAGAGTCTATTTATATTACCCGGTATGTCGTCGTTCGTTACTGCTGGAACGACGTTTATTGTAACTGATCCTCTCCTGCCGGTTATCGTAGTTTCCCTTACCGCAGAGAGTATGTCTACTTCACCGATTAACACTTTAACGAGACTTGGACCTTCGCCTAAATCCTTCAATAATCTAAGTGAAAGTCGAGGAGACATTATGTCCCAATCGATGAAGACTATTTCCTTACCCCTCATAATTAACTGAACTCCGCTTTCTAGCTGTATAGTTGTCTTACCGATACCTCCTTTGGGAGAAGAGTTTCCTATAGCATTCATAACGCTAACTCTTTCAGGCAATTTCTCCTCTTCAATAATTATCTCCTTAGGCTTCTTTCGAGCGAACAAGCGCGCTAATAGTTTCAAGATATTCATTTGATATCACCGTTCCCCAAAACGACTCCTTATTGTCTGTTATTTCTTGCATGGCTTAAACTTATATTTATTCCTCGGTATATTTCACTTTTATCTTCATGTTTAACTTACTCTCAAGCTTCTTTAGTTTCTTAGCCTTCTTCAAGACGTTCTTTGACATCCATTTAGGTATCGTAACTACTACAGTTCCGTCCTTTACTTCAATAGATGTCGCCTCTGGTAATACCTTGTAAATCAAATTTTGGATCTTTTCGGCACCCTTGGTACCAATCCGCTTAACTGGAATAACCATGGTTTGCTCGCCCCAAGTATATATCTCGTATTCCAATTCGCCAGTCAAGAAGTTCCTAACTTCCACTACCGGTCTCGATAGGTCAGCCTCCTTTAGTCCAGTAGGTAGTTTGACGGTCATTTGAAGCTCGTAAACTTTAGCGACCTCACCGCTGTCAATGAAGATTACCGTATCTACGATGCTCGGGATCATACCGAGCTCCACTCTACCTATAAGCCTTTGAACGGCGTCTATTGGAGTAGTTGCGTGAACTACTCCCACCATGCCAATTCCCGCCATCCTTAGATCCGAATAGAGCTTGAAGTCTTCGTCAGTCCTCATTTCATCGAATATCGTGTAATCGGGCCTCGACAATAACAAGATAGCATAAAGTTCCTGCAAGCTCGTATGCTCTTTGGAATATTGAGTTATAGTGCTTGGAAGGATCATGTCCCTTGGGGACTCAATCGTCTTAACTATCTTCCCTTTCTCAGCATAGTACTCTGCTAAGGCTTGAGCGAAGGTGGTTTTACCAGCTCCAGGGGAACCTGCGATGAGAATGCCTTCGGCCCTCTCTTCGAGCCTCTTTATTAGCTTCTCGGGGAGATCGTAATCGCTTAACTTGAGCTTAGCCACTGGCCTTACGGCAGTTATCTCCCATCCATCGGAGAGCGGAGGCCTAGTTATTACGATTCTATACCTTCCCAGCTGAACTACGGTCGTTCCCTCTTTATCTACCTCGATATACGAATCCTTCCTAGATCTGGCTGCCTCGATTATTTCGAAGGCTATTTCCTCTAACTCGGAAGCAGTTAAGGGAGTCTCCCTAATGGTGACCATTTCCCAATCGCCAGGCCTTCCCTTCTTAGCCCTAGGAAGGTCTCCCTCCTTTAGGTGTATGCTCATTGTATCCTCGTCGAAGAATTCCTCGAACTTCAGTTTCAGAGGCTTAAAGTCACCTATATAGAATACTCTTATCCCCATAGCCGTCGCTACTAAGCTCTGCACTCTATCGCTCGTAACTAAGATGCCATTGAGCTTTCTAACTAAATGTCTGAGAGCTTCGTTGACGTCTCTTTCCTTATCGTCGTAGAGCTCGAGTACGATTAAACCTTCCTTCTCTAAGTCCTTCAAGTTAGCTATTTCCTCTAGGCCAGTGATTCCGGAAGCGAGGCCCTTCTTAGCCTCTTTTTCCAATTCCCTTATTATTGCCGTATGGAGGGCTATTCTCCCTCTGATGTATCCTGCCTTAATGAACTTAGTTAAGGTCCCTCTCAATATAGTGCTCATATCCGGGACGTAGACTTCTGACTCCAATTACGATAGCCCCCATAACGTTTCAAATACGGACGAAAAAAGTTATTCGGTGGGTCTATTCCTTGCATGAGCTGGCACTATTGCTGGGCCTTAACGTTACGTTGTTGAATGGAACTAGTATATGTATGAGCTATCAGTGGAGGAACGGGAGTTTGCTAGCAACCGACTTGACGCTAAGCTTTTTGCGTTTAGTATATTCGAAAGGCGTTTGTTACGAGGGTAAGGAACTTTTATCTATTGAAAGGCCCTTGGAAATAATGGCTAACTTCACGGAGCATGAGGTAAACGGAACGAAAGCTAAGATGAAAATTGATAAATACGTAATTCAATGGTATTACCTAATGTTAAGCACGAGTAAGTACAGCAAGTTGGGTGAGGAGCTAGTAGAATGTATAGAAAATAGATCCCCCGTTTCGGATGTATGCTTCTTAGCGTTACAAGGCCTCTATTACAAGGCGTATTCGAGGCCCTTAGTGGTCAAGTACTTGGACGGATGTATTGCTAGAAATATAGATTACTTAAACGCAACAATTCCTAAGGACGTGGTCCTATGGACCCTTTCCCATTACCAACTAAGGAAATTCGAGTTTCGCAACGAAACAATTATTCCCTTGGCCATTGACTTCTTAAGAAGCCTTTACGCATACTTAATTTACTATTATCCCAAAGAAGCGAAACTAGTAAAGGAACTATACGTGAGTGCAATCGAAAGCACGTGTTCGTGGAATCAAGCTGTTTCAATAACTCTGAGTCTACTTACCTACAGAGAAAAGTGGTGGCTATATTATCCGAAGCTCGTTATCGTTCTTAGCTCGCTCCCAGTGTCATCTTGACGATTTCCCTTATGGCTCTTACGTAATCCGCCGGTAGATCTTGTATTAGTGGATCGATGAAGCCTATCGTGAGCATTTGTATTGCCTCGTGTTCGTCGAAGCCCATACTTCTTAGGTAGAATACTTGTTCCTCGCCTATTCTGCCTACAGTTCCCTCGTGAGCTAAATCTGCCTCAGCGACTTCACTAACTAATTTCGGAATAGTAACGTTCTTTGCGCCATCGTTGAGCAGCAGCGTATTGCACGCTTGGTGTCCTATTACGTCTCTAGCGTCCTTCTTAACTATTATCTCACCTAAGAACTCTTCGAAGCTTTGGTCCTTCATGACGCTTCTGTTGACTACGGATGACCTAGTCTTAGGAGCCTCATGGATCACTGTAGAGCCGCTCCACGAGCTCATCCTTCTTTTGAGGAACGCTATGTTGTTATACGAGACTTTGGCTCCCTTACCTACTAGCCTTATTTTAGGTCTCATACCTATCCTAATTCCGCCCAAGGCGACTCCGAGTTCTTCTAGCTGCGCGTTTTCGTGAACTTCAGCGCCCTTCACTGGAACGTGTACCACCTCGCCTAACCAGTTCTCGAGGCTCGAAACCCTTAGCCTAGAGCCAGTTAGTGCATAGAATTCGCTTCCGCCCAAGTGAACGCTATATGGAGCCGGTATCGGTACTATACAGCCTTCAATGAAGTGAAGGTAGCTTCTCTCATCTGCTATTATTAGAGTGTGCTCAGTCTGAGCTAATTGTTCCTCTGTAATCACGAAGAACGCTTGCACCGGGAACGGAACCCTTACTCCCTTCGGTACGTAAACGAACGTACCACCCCTCCTCAAGGCCACGTGGAGTGCAGCTAACTTGTGCGATTCCGGCGTTTGGGCTCTATGGAGGAACTTTTTGACTATGTCTGGGTGTTCCCTTACGGCTTCATCAAGGGATTTCAGTATTACGCCCTTCTTCCTCAGCTCCCTCTTTTGCGCTTCGTACACTACGTTCTCGTTAACCATTACAGTAACTCCGGCCAGCATGCTTTGCTCGATATCTGGAACGCCTATTCTGTCGAGTATAGTTTTGTACCATTCTGGAATTTGATCTTCGGATGGTTTCACGAACTCCTCTTGGGCTGCCTTTGCAGCAAAGGCCTCTAAGTCGAAGTCCTCAGGCATCCAAGGGGGAGTTGGAACTTTATCGTAAAGCTCGGCAGCCTTTAGCCTGAGCTTATAGGCCCATTCCGGTTCCTTCAATTTCTTCGATATTTCATCGATGTAGTACTTGAGAATAGAATAAGAGGACTTCAATGCATAACCACCTCCTTAAACCCTTTCTTCTCAATTTCTTCGACAAGAGAAATATCTCCGGACTTAACGATTCTCCCATCTATCATTACGTGAACTTTATGCGGGGTAACGTACTTCAAGATGTTTCTATAATGCGTTATTACTAGAACGGAAGTACCCATTTGAAGGAGCTTGTTGATTGTATTGGCGATGACCTTTATGCTTTCTACGTCGACTCCGGAATCAGGCTCGTCCATAACAACTACTTTCGGTTTGGCCGCGAGAATTCTAGCCGTTTCGAACCTCTTCCTTTCTCCGCCGCTAAAGCCCTTATTGACGTAACGATAGGCGAAGCTGGGAGGTAAGTTAACCTCCTTTAGTAACTCCTCAACGTCAACTTTAGATCCGAATCGCTCGGAAATCTTATTTATAAGATCTGCCACGTACACTCCTTCCAATTCCGGGGGTGTCTGGAACAATACCATTAAGCCTTTCCGAGCCCTCTCTTCCGGAGGTAAGTGCGTTATCTCCTCTCCACATAAAACTATTTTCCCCTTCTCGACGACGTATTTGGGATGGCCAGCTAAGGTCATAGCCAGCGTACTCTTTCCCGCACCGTTAGGTCCCATTAGTATATGTAGCTCTCCTTTCGGTATGTTTAAATTCACTCCTTTGAGTATTTCCTTTCCCTCTACCTTGACCCATAGGTCAATTACTTCAAGGGCGTTCATGTTAAACCCAGTTTACATTTACACTAAAGTTTAAATGTTGTGAGGGGTTAGAGGAGCAACTCTTCTTCATTACGTCCGTTGAAACCGGTACTCTTCATCCCCCTATAGCTTGATAATCTTCCTAATCTTTCCGTCTTGTATTACGTAGATATCCTCTATACCATATTCCTTCAATTGCTCTCTGATAGTGCTCAGAAGGTCGTTCTCAAATGCTTGGATATGAGTTGGACTAATAGTTAGTAGGACGTGCTTCCTGCCCTCTTCGTCTGCAACCGTTGCCAATGCATAATCTTCAATAGAATTGGCCTCCAATGCAACTATTAATATTCGAGAAGCATCTTTAAGCGCAGTTATCGGTTCTTGCGAACCGGGTTCAGGCAATAGATCAGTTGGGTACATCTTCGAGCTCATTTGCGTGATCTTTAGTATCGGCGGTTGTTCTATCGCTGCAAGCTCCTCAACTTCCTCGGGCGGTTGAATTGACGAAGCTTGCTCAAGCTTTCCGAGGAGGTCTCTTTCGAACTCATATACTTCAGCGACTATCCTCTCTACCTCCCCTTCTACTCTAAATTGAGAAAGAGGTTTCGTGGAACTCTTTACCTCTGCGTCGCAAACTATCGCCTCTAGCCTTTCCCAAGTGCCGTTAGCTAATCCGAAGTTCAATATTACGTGCCTACATCCTTCGTATCCAGCTAGCTCCCGTATAGTTCCCTCGAGGTCAGTATACTTCATTTTCGGAAGTAGTTTAACTTCAACTTCCCGTTCATTAACGAACAGATAGGCTTGTACTAGTGGGTTACTGAGGTCCACCTTGAGATCCTTGGTCATTTTTAAGAGATTCAAGGAAAATATATTAAATTATCTCAACGTCAAATACGATGACTAAAAGGTCCTCCTTCAGCGATTTGACTATCTTAGCACCTTTCTCTACTTGCTCTTCAGAACCAACCATTATTACCATTATCGGGTCGTCTCCATGACCGTGAAATGGATCAATGTACGAAAGGCCTTTATGCCTCCCATAACCCATTATCCCTTTAAATACGCTCACTCCGGGCATTCCGGCTTCTTTGAATTTCTCAACAATCAACTTGAATAAGGGTTTATCATCTACGAACATGCCTTCGTGAAGCAATACCACTAGGGTCTTTGCTTTCATCGCAACCACCTTTGACTTCCTGAACTGTTCTTGTTGACAGCAAAATGATTTATTAATTTAAACGTCACCCTCAATTAAGTTAAGTGCCTCAGAGAGCGTTTCCTTGTTGGGTGCTTCGATAAGAGTTACCAAGGAGTAAGTTTTCAGGTCATCAATTCTCATTGAAATTGCTTCTTTAATTATGTCTATATCGAAGCAAAAGTCCTTCGTTAAGCATACGTGTAGTTTAGATGATGGATCTATCAGAGCCATCGCTATCTTTTGGGGATTATTTAGGGGAATGAGTTCCCTTTTCGCTAACATTCTAAGGGCAGCTCGTCCAAGAACGTTATCGAAGTGGATTAATCCTTCGAAACCCCAAGGTGCGATTTTCAATGCGTTTGAAAAAGCAATAATGAGATACGGTAAGCCGTTTCCTTCTAGTTCTTTAAGTACATCTATAAGGGAGAACTTGCTCTTATGATTAAGGTAATGTAATGAAAGGCTTGCGCCTAGAAGGAACCAACTTAGTTCCTTCCCCCTTTTCATGTTTAGGAGGTCAGTGAGGTGCTCCGGGTCATATATAATCGCTTTCATGAGGGGGTCATATCTTATTGGAACCGTTTCCTTAGTACACTTGAGAGAGGACCAGAACTTCTCTGAGATTTCGACAAGTCTCGCGAAGCTTTCTTCGGGGTCGTCGCCCTTCCTCCATTCGAGGCCCTCGACTATTGGGATACATATATCACCTCCTTCCCCTTTAACCAATTTGACGTCTCTGGCTCTGAAATACCACTGAAGGATCCCGAAAGCTTGTTCAACCCATTCAATCTGGTCCACGTTAGTTTCCCCGAAGTTCAATGGAAGGTACCTCAATATAATTGAAGGCTAGTTGAGATAAATTTTTAAAGACTTACCAAATGATGTGCTAACGGTGGGCCCGTCGTCTAGCCCGGAAGGACGCCGCCCTTACGAGCTATTGGGCTAGGAAAGGCGGTAGTCCGGGGTTCAAATCCCCGCGGGCCCACCATTCCTCTCCAATTCCCAGTGCTAACAAGTTCGGTCAAACTACTTCGCCTTCGAGTATGTAAGCGTAACATATCTTAATAGCGTTCAGCATTACAGTAAGGAATTACTGTTGGATGATCTTGAATACTTCGAGCGATCATCCGCAAGTACTTCAGTCCATTAGTAATTATCTAGCACAGTTCTTGAGGAGAATAGTGAGTGGTGTATAACGTCTTAATTATACGCTGCTGTAGCACCATTTTAAACTTGCTTAGAGCCTTAGTCTCAGAAGTTCGCTCCATTTAGAGGGCATGAAGCGAGCTATTGCCGCTGCTAGAGGTGGTAGTATTCTGGTCTGAACGTATACCTTCGTCGGACCTCTTACTTTAACTACGTACCCCTCACCGCCCAATAAGAAGTTCCTTAAGTTTCCGAACTTGACCACTTCCCATTGGGCATTATCTGGCAAAGCAACGAAGTGCATATTGTCAATAATCATTTCATCCTCTACGTTAACTTCTATTACGTCTCCGTAACTTGAGACCCAGAAGCCTCCCTCTCCACATAACTTCAACCAAACTAGATCTCCCAAGACCAAGCCCTTGGGACCTTTCCAAGCTAAGTCTAGGTCTAGATCACCGTAGTGCGCTACATAGGAATAGTCTTGAACTATCCAACAATCTCCGCGACTTTCGATGTATTTTATCCCACCCGGTAAGGAAGGACTTATCCAAACAGTTCCCGGGCCCTCGAAAACGTTGTGAAATATAGTTTCACCGCTTAAGAGCTTCCTTCCTATTGCCTCTAGGACAGCCTTCACTTTACTACGTTCCTGTTGCAAATCTATCATGATTGTATCTACTTTTAAGTTGCCTTTCATCATCATCATTGCTCCTGTCTCTGCATATACCTTTTCGCCTTCCTCGAGATCTATCCTTATCACTGGATAGGCCGTACCTTCAATACTCCACCTCAATTCGACTTATCCCTAATGCATGATAACTACATCCAACGTATTTACATCGAAGTTTCGTTCGATTCCAACTTAGAGTTTTAAATGGGCACAGAGTATGCGTTTTAAAGAGTGAATCACGTCTCAACTAAGGAGGTTAGTGAAGTATGGCCGTGAAGGGGAAAGTACTAAGAGTAAGAGGACCAGTGGTAATAGCAGAGGGAATGCAAGGAGCTCAAATGTACGAGGTGGTCGAGGTAGGTAAAGACGGCCTAGTAGGCGAAATTACTAGAATTACTGGTGACAAGGCCGTTATACAAGTTTACGAAGACACTACTGGTATAACGCCCGGTGAACCAGTAGTAGGCACTGGAAGTCCGTTTAGCGTCGAGTTGGGTCCCGGCCTCCTGAGCCACATTTTCGACGGCGTCCTAAGACCATTAGAGAGCATCTACGAAGTAGCCAATTCCCCCTTCATTAGAAGGGGTATAAAGGTACCTTCCCTAGATCGTTCCAAGAAATGGTCGTGGAATCCTTCTCCGGACGCTAAGGTGGGAGAGAAGGTTCAAGGAGGAGACGTCCTTGGAACAGTGCCCGAGACGGAGCTAATCGAACACAAGGTAATGGTTCCTCCAGGAATTAGAGGCACCCTCAAGGAAATTGCTCCTGCCGGCGAGTATACTGTTGAGGACACCATAGCTGTCGTTGAGCAGGACGGTAAGGAAATTGAGTTGAAGATGTACCACAGGTGGCCAATAAGGAAGCCGAGGCCCGTCATTGAAAAGTTCGAACCAGTAACACCCTTGATAACTGGCGTTAGAGTGCTTGACACGCTCTTCCCCATGGCAAAGGGAGGTACTGGTGCAATCCCCGGACCATTCGGTTCCGGTAAGACCGTTACCTTGAGGACCTTGGCTGCTTGGAGCGACGCTAGAGTAGTCATTTACGTAGGCTGTGGCGAAAGAGGAAACGAAATGACCGACGTCCTAGTGAACTTCCCTCACTACAAAGACCCATGGAGCGGTAAGCCACTAATGCAAAGAACTATCTTAGTGGCAAACACCTCTAACATGCCTGTGGCAGCGAGAGAGGCCTCCATTTACGTCGGAATAACCTTGGCTGAGTATTACAGAGACATGGGTTACGACTCCTTACTTATAGCCGACTCGACGTCCAGATGGGCCGAGGCCCTAAGAGACATTGCTGGAAGAATGGAGGAGATGCCGGCCGAAGAGGGCTTCCCACCGTATCTAGCCTCCAGGCTCGCCGAGTACTACGAGAGAGCGGGAAGGGCCAAGATACCGGGAAGACCTCCTAGAGTTGGAAGCGTAACAATAGCTTCCGCAGTATCTCCGCCAGGAGGAGACTTCAGCGAGCCGGTCACGAGCCACACCAGAAGGTTCGTTAGGGTCTTCTGGGCACTAGATGCCAGCCTAGCATACGCTAGGCACTACCCAGCCATAAACTGGTTAACGTCCTACAGCCTTTACGTAGATACCGTAGCTCAATGGTGGCACCAAAACGTTAACCCGCATTGGAAAGAGTACAGGGACGAACTTATGAACATCTTGCTAAGGGAGGACGAATTAAAGGAGATAGTTAGGCTGGTTGGTCCCGAGAGCTTGAGCGAGCCAGATAAGCTAATAATTGAAACGGCCAAGATAATTAAGGAAGGATTCCTCCAACAGAACGCCTTCGATCCCATAGATGCGTTCTGCTCTCCGCAGAAGCAATTCCTAATGATGAAGATAATAATCGACTTCTATAGGAAGGCCAAGGATCTGGTGAACAGCGGAGTTCCTGTAGCTAAAATAAGAGAAGCTACGAAGGACGAAATAGCTGAACTCATTAGGAGCAGGTTTACCGTAAAGAACGATGAGCTCGATAAGCTTCAAGATCTGTACGAGAGATTAATGTTAAAGCTTTCCCAAATAAGGGCATAAGATTACTTTAGTTCGATTATTGATATAACGTCGTTTTTACCCTTACATATAACGATCAAATCATAAGCTCCTTCAATGAATCCCTTAAGACGACAAGACATTCCGTATACACGCGAATACGAAGCTCCATTGTATTCTATCAAGGCAATTGAGTCACTAGTTAAAACTATAACGTTATTGCCTATAACTCTAACGCGACCTATGAGACCTTCTATGTAGTAATAATTAGTACCTTTGCCTATTACGACCCCGGTATAGTTTGAGTAAGCGATAATTTGCGCGTTTTCATCGATGCTCCTGATACCATTAACTTTAGCTAACAAGTTGCGCATGTCCTTACTTGAGATTAGAACTACTGAACCATTGGATAAGGTCGCTATCAATCCTTTTGACGCAATCGAAACGTCTTCTAAGAATGAGCCGTTAGTCACAAGTTCATTGATTTTACTAACTATATTGCTGGTTGAACGCGTGTAGGTTATGGGGAAAGCGCCGTACCTAGTTACAATTACTAAAGATCCGGCCAAGTCAATTATTTCATAGGGTACATCGAATGTGACGAAGCCTTTGAGGTTAAGTGCATCTAGAAGCTTCTCGCTAGCTATTATTAAAGCGTTCGTTCTTTCAAAGCCCTTTAAGGATACGTCCGAATGCGGTGGATACCATATCCTAACCCATAAAAGCCCGTGAGAGGAGTCCGGTGCTATACAGTCCTTACCCCAACAATAGGAAGTATTACCACTCGAACCAATGGCTACTATTCCATTACCCTTAGGGTCCCATACCGGATACGAAAGGGATATGGAACTTAGACCTCCACGTGGGTCCAAGTCCCTATAGGTAACTTTAGGTAACTTTCAAGTAAGTTCCATTGCCTACCACGGTAAGTCTTCCAAAACTAAGGCCCCATCTCTTCTCATCTAAAATTCTATAAACTAGATCATCGTTGCCTAAGTAACAAGCCTCGGTAGTGTTGCTTATGGATATGCCACCTTTATACGGAATATCTGTAATTAGGTTAACGTTAATTCCTTGGGATATCTCGCTGAAGCCGCTTCCACAGACTTTAGTTGATCTAAGATCTCTTCCATCTATCAGAACGTTCAATCCATCGCCATCGTTCGACGTCCCACAAACGTAATTTACCTTAAATCCTAAGGAAATAGCAAATGTTGAATTCCACTTTATCTTGATACCTTTGGGAAAAACGTTGCATCCAGTCCCCAATGGGTTCTTTACGAGCCACAAGATTCCGTTTTCAACGACGCATTCCTTGCTCTCATCGCCCTTAAAGCGCCTCACGACCCACTTATCCAAACCGTTTGAGAAATCGTCGTAAAAAGGGAATACGTCCTCGCCTTCAGACGCCCCGAGGAACCCTGTTAGCAGATACAAACGATTAGTTCCCTCCCGCAGTTTAAGCCATATAACACCGCTTGAGAAACGCGGATCTTTAGTACATTCTCCAAGCGAGTTTTCGTAGCAATAACTTAAGATTCCGTAATTGGATAGCGCGAGGAATTTTTCACGTTCCAATTGATCTGGTAAATCAATTTTTACGGGCACTTCGTGTGAGGGATTTAACGAACCATTCCAGAATAAGGTTACTTTATATACTTGGAGAGATGGGTATGCTAGGCGAGTCAGTAATAGCATAGCTAAGGCGAAACTTACCTTCAAGTTTAGCGACCCCACGGAACGTTTGATTATAAATTTCGGAGAACTTGGTTAAACGTATTACTGCTTGGGCTCTTGCGAAATGCTTCGATTAATAACGCTCGTGTTCCCACTCCAGTGGGTAGATGTGAATGATAATAGTCTTAAAAGAGAAGGATGGAGGAACCGAAGTGAAATCTTTACTTCAAGAAAAGGGGGTCAAGTTCTGGGAGGTTACCTTATATGGGAGACCGCTAATAGTAACACCTCCTGGAACCTTTCTAGAAGAAGTGAAATCGCTTCCTGGAGTAGAGTTGGTATTAAACGTAAATAACAAGTATCCATTGGCGTCGAGGGATTTCAAGAATGAAGATACTGTGGTGGAAATCGGCAAAGCTAAACTAGGAGGTACGTACTTTACTGTAATAGCTGGCCCTTGTTCAGTAGAGAGCAAGGATCAAATACTCTCGGTGGCTCAATTCGTAAAGAAAGAAGGAGTTGGTGCCTTAAGGGGCGGTGCCTACAAGCCTAGGACCAATCCCTACAGCTTCCAAGGCTTAGGAGAAGAGGGTTTAAGGCTCTTAGAAAAGGCTCGCGAGGTAACGGGTCTACCTATAGTGACTGAGGTGATGGATACTAGAGACGTTGAGAAAGTCGCAAAAGTGGCTGACGCCCTTCAAGTCGGTGCAAGGAACATGCAGAACTTCCCGCTGCTTAAAGAGTTAGGCAAGACGAACAAACCAGTAATACTGAAAAGAGGTTTCGGAAATACCGTCGAAGAATGGATTCAGGCCTCTGAGTACGTTTTATTAGGCGGTAACGGCAACGTCGTTCTCTGTGAACGAGGTATAAGAACCTTCGAGAACTCAACTAGATTCACGTTAGATATTTCTGCAATACCCGTAGCGAAGAAGAAGAGTCATCTCCCGGTAATAGGTGATCCATCTCATCCTGCCGGAAAGAGGGACTTAGTGGAACCCTTAGCTTTAGCTATAGTTGCAGCTGGCGCCAACGGCTTGATAGTTGAGGTTCACCCTAATCCAGACAAGGCATTGAGCGACGCAGCCCAACAACTAACTTTCGAGCAGTTCAAGGAGCTAATGAGAAAGGTAAGGGCCCTAGTGGAAGTACTCGGGATGAAACTAACAAGTTCCTAACGTTTTCGCTCGGTTCAGAATCGATTTCGATAAGTAATCGAAGCGTTATTTACTTTTCTATCATGTAACTTCCTTGAGGGAAAGGCATGCACATAGCGTGGATCGTTGGCGCAATTGCTGGAATAGTCAAGCTGTTAATTGGCTTCTTGGCTCTCAAAGTATGGAGAGATAGCGGCGTCGATCCAGTCAAGTACCTAGCGCTGGGCTTTCTGATACTTGGTATAGGCGAATTCGGCTGTAAGTTCATTGGTCACGGCTTACTACACACTCCAATGTCAGCTGCCTTAGGAGTGCCGTTCAAGTTCGTTGGTAATATATTGGTCTTCTACGCGCTCCTACAACTGGCCGAGTCAGCGCACATAAAGGAAGCAATGATAGTGACAGTGATTTTCGGATTAATTTACATGATAGGTGCGTTCCACGCACTCTCAATAACGTATAAGCTACACGCCATAAACTTCCAACTACCTCACATACTCTTCCTAACCATAATACCGTGGGCTATAGCAGGACTAATATACAAGGAATATAAAAAGACTGGGGACAGAACCGCCCTTTACTTCATGGCCGGTCTAATAGTATACGGACTCTCAGCGGCCATAGGAATACCACTCCACGTAATTCTACATGTACTGAACTTCCAAGACGCGTTAGCAATAGAGACTCTCATAAGACTGGTAGGTTTGCTAATTATATTCAGAGGTCTCTTCGTCGCTGAACAAGCTGCGACTTAATAACGAAAACCTCTTAATGAGAATATTTTTTATTAAAACCCTTCCTCCTCCCTACTTCGGGTATATTGAAAATGGAGTTTCCACCCGAGTGGAAGAAGTTCAAATATAGGGGCAAAACTTTGGAAGAGTTACTCGAAATGCCCATGGACGAGTTCATCGAACTATTGCCAGCCAGACAGAGAAGGAGCTTGAAGAGAGGATTTAGCGAACCTCAAAGAAAGCTTCTAGAAAAGATAATGGATGCGAGACAAGCGATAGAGAAGGGCAAGAAGGTTAAGATAAGAACCCATGTGAGGGATATGGTAATATTACCAATGATGGTAGGCCTAACTATAGAAGTATACAATGGAAAGGAGTTCGTACCTGTAAAGATCGTACCAGAGATGATCGGTCATTATTTAGGAGAATTTAGTCACACTACCAAGATAGTGCAACACGGAGCTCCAGGTCTAAAGGCAACTAGGAGTAGCTTATTCGTATCAGCTAAGTGAGGTGATTACCCATGCCTACTTGGCATTACAGTAGCAACTTAGCTGAAGAGCGTCCAGAAAGGACTGCTAAGGCCATGATATGGGACGCGCCCATCTCGCCAAAGGAAGCTGCTGAAGTAGCGAGAGAACTTAGGGGCAAAATGCTCAACGATGCAATAAAGTTCTTAGAAAGAGTAATACGAATGGAGGAAGCCGTTCCACTGAGATGGTACAACGGCAAGGTAGCTCACAAGAGAGGTTTGGCTGCGAAGGCGGGCGTTCCAAGCGGAAGGTATCCCGTGAAGGTAGCTAAGTACTACCTAAAGCTCTTGAAGAGCGTTAAGAACAACGCCGAGAACAAGGGCTTGGATGAGGAGAGGTTAAAGATAGTTCACATAGCCTCACACAAGGGCAGAACCTTGAAGAGATGGATGCCCAGGGCGTTCGGTAGGGCTACTCCGGAATTCGAAAGGAGAACTCACTTAGAAGTAATAGTTGAAGAGGTGAAGTAAGCTTGAGCGCAACGAGCGCTAAGAGAGACGTAAAGAGGATATTCCTTGACCAGAACCTCGCGAAGGTCAAAGTAGACGAGTACTTAGCGAATAAGTTTTACAGCGTGGGATATGCCGGCGTAGATATACAGAGGACGCCACTCGGAACGCGCGTCGTAATATATGCCGAAAGATCGGGTGCGATAATAGGAAGAAGAGGCGCGACCATAAGGCAAATAACGAAGATATTGAGCGAATGGTTCGGTCTACCGAATCCGCAAGTAACTGTAGTTAGAGTCGAAGAACCGGAATTGAACGCTAGAGTAATGGCGTTCAGGCTCGCAGTAGCTCTCCAGAGAGGATACCACTTCAGGAGAGCGGCCTATAACATCTTGAGAAGGATCATGGGAGCCGGAGCTAAGGGCGCGCAAGTGAAGGTATCCGGTAAGCTAAGGGGTGAAAGAGCGCGTTTCGAGAAGTACATTGCTGGAAAGGTATACAAGAGCGGTAACCAAGTAGTCAGACTAACTGAAAGGGCAATAGCACACGTTTTACTAAAGCCCGGCGTAGAGGGCGTCGAAGTAATTATAGCTAGAGATGAACCTACCGACGACAGCGTCAAGATAAAGAATCCTGAAGAAGTAAAGGAGTTCGTCCAGAAGGTAAGGGAAGAGCTCGAGGCCATGAAAGGAGCTGAAGCAACTGTAGAGGAAGCTGCATCCGTTAAAGAGACTCAAGAGGGTGAGGCCCAATGAAGCCGGACGACATTAGGAAAATGAGTAGGGGAGAAAGGGAAGCGAAGCTAAAGGAGCTAAAGCAAGAGCTGATCAAGCTTAGGTACCAAGCGAAAATGGGACACATCGATAACCCTGGAAGAATAAGGAACATAAAGAGGACTATAGCTAGAATCTTAACTATAAACAGGGAAGAGGAGTTAGGGATAGCCAGACAACCTAAGACTACTTCCAAGTAACCTCTACTTAGTTTTTCCTTACCATTTTAACGCTCTACCCTCCTGCCCGTTGCTCTCCTATCTCAGACGAATTCGTACGATTTCATCCATCTAGATAGGTTCCGTAGATGACCCTTAGCTTAGGCTTTTAATCTAATTACGTTTCCCATTTTCACGGTGTCAAAATGACGAGCGCGTTAAGATTAAAAGCAGGTAAGTTCAAACTGCCAACTGAAGCGAAAAACTGTAAAGAGTGTATTTTTTACATCTCCCTAGCGAAGTGGTGTGCTAAACACGAGATGCCTATAGCAGACCCGGAGAAGAAGAACTGTACAGCAAAGAACCTCTTGGGCAACAACGTAAAACCTATTGAGGAGTTCCTAACTATATAGGGGATTTCACGTGCCTAAAAACGAGAGGAACTTAGCTTACCATAACGTAATAGGTCTCGAAGTTGAAGTTGTTGAACATCCCGATAACTCCTTGATAGGATTAAAAGGAATTGTAGCTATGGAAACTAGAAACACGTTCCTAATAAAAAGCATAGATGGAAAGGAGAGGAGGGTTTTGAAGATTGGTTACTTCAGATTTACCCTTCCTAACGGAAGGAAAGTATTAATAGAAGGGTCCAAGATTGTTGGTAGACTAGAGGAAAGGATAAAGAGGATTCGAAAGCTTTAGGATTGGTTCGAAATTCTCTTAAATACCGGACACTCTGAGCGCCTCTCGCACTCCCACCTTACCCCTAAGGACTCGAACACTTTCTCCCAACATTCCCTCTCTCCTTTCAGTGAACTGAGGGAGTAGACTTGGTAAGGCAAGTCGTCTATTTCATAGAGCTTGCCCGTCTCGACATCATATAAAATTACCCTCCTCTTCTGATTTACGTGATCGATCTCTTCCATTGCTATTACGAGAGGGCAGAAGCCCATTCGGGACGGTAAGAACTTGAAGCTCGATCTCGACATTACTTCTACCTTACTTATAAGCCTTATTGAAGGTTAATAAGGAAACTGGTGAGCGAAAGTGAAGAGATTGAGTACTGGTATAGGAGGGTTAGACCGTCTCATTGCAGGCGGAATTCCGGAAGGCTTCTTAGTAGCTGCCGTAGGCGAACCGGGGACCGGGAAGACGATCTTCTCCTTACATTTCGCATGGAGGGGTATAATTGAGGGTCAAAAAGTAATATACGTTACCACTGAAGAGAGTAGGGAAAGTATAGTAAACCAAGCGAAGATGTTCGGTATGGACTTTGAAGGGGCTATGCGAGACAAACAGATGATAATAATAGATGCATTGCTAAGAAGCAAGAGCGATAAATGGAACCTAGTGGAGTTGAGTATTGAAGAACTAGTGAGTAAGATAATAGAAGCAAAGAAGGAACTCGGTTTCGGAGAGGCCAGAGTGGTAATAGATTCAATGAGCGCGTTCTGGTTAGATAAACCTGCAATGGCTAGGAAGTACTCATACTTCGTAAAAAGAGTATTAAATAAATGGAATATGACGATAGTGGCAACGTCTCAATACGCGATAACTACGAACTTCGGTTTCGGATTCGGCATAGAGCACGTAGCGGACGGAATAATCAGGTTCAAGAAGCTAATAAAAGGCGGAGAACTAAAGAGGTATCTCATAATTGAAAAAATGAGACAAACCCCTCACTCCTTAAAAGTTCATGAAATAGAGATAAGGGATGGTATAGGGATGGTAGTAAAGGGTCCAGTAGAATATACGCGAGACGAAGTTACGTTGCCCAAGGAGGTTAGGGAGGCAGTCATCAAAGGTGTGGAGAGGAGGGAACTCGAGGAGAAATTAATGGAACTTTAACCCTTGTAATGTATCTCTATTACATCTCCATCTGCTACTTCGTGATCTAATCCGACTCGTTCTCCAGGATACTTAGCGGACGGGCCCCACACCTTCGCGTATTTAAAACCTTCCAGCATCCTGGAGTGTATCGATTTAGCGACGTCCCTTACCGTTGCACCCTTCTTAAGGACCAAGGGTTTGTCTGCAACGTCACCGTTCGGTTTCTTTGTATAGACCCTTACTAAGTCGAGTAACTCGAAGAACGTCCTTCCAAGCTCTTGTATACCGTCTTTAGTCCTCGAGGAAAACACTATTATTGGAGAATCTCCCTTGTAGAACTCCTTGAACTTGTCTATTTTCTCCTTAGCTTCGGGTAAATCGGCTTTATTTAAAATTATAACTGATGGTTTATACTGCGATGTACCGAGAATGGTCTTTTCGACATCGTCTAGCGTTACATCGCCTACTATTTTCACCGTAGCGTTGTAGATCTTGTAAACTTTGAGCAGGCTCTTGACGTCATCTACTGAAGCGTCTTTTAGGTTGCCCATTATTACAACTTTTATCCCACCTGCTCTCTCCTTAGTTATTTCGACTCTCCCCTTAGGCTTCTTTAGGACTACTCCATTCTCTTCAAGTAGATTTACTAGGTACTTGTATTGCTTTATTGGATCTAACGATAGATCTAGGACCAAGGCGACGGCATCGGCGTTCTTAACCAAACCTACGCTCCTGTGAACCCACTTAACGTTAGGAGCAACGGGAGGAGCCTCAACGAGCTGGAACTGTATGTCCTCGTACTGAAGCATGCCCGTTACGGGAACTAAAGTAGTAAACGGCCTAGGCGAAACCTCTACCTTGGCCCTCGTTGAGGTCGCTATTATACTGCTCTTACCAGAGTTCGGTATACCGAAGAGGACTACTTGCGCCGCACCCTCTTTCTCTACAACGAACGGATTGTAGCCTCCCTTTCTCTTCCTTCTCTCAGTCTCGAGCTCTTCCTTAAGTTCCGCTAACCTCCTCTTAGCCCAATAGAGGAGGTTCTCTGCGCCTTTGTGCTTAGGGGCGACCTTAAGGAACTCCTCGAGGGCCCTTATCTTAGCCTCAGGAGTCTTGGCTTCGGAGTACTCGTTCAACTTCGCCTGAGCTTCGGGCGGTAGGTTTGCTGGCATTAAGTTCCCTCTAGGCCTAAAAGATTATAAATAAGTTTTTAAGTTTGAGTAGCTTGACGCTTGGTCCTTATGTATATAAGCATGTCTCCCGGCTTCATCCTCCTTATTGGAGGTTCCCAACGTCCCCTTACTAATAGAGCCATAGGGATACCGTCCTTACCTGCGAGCTGATAGGGGTCGCAACCCTTTCTCTCGATGCATTCCTTTGAGGCCAGTTCCATCTTACCAGTTACAATGTTTAGTAGGAACATGCCTGCGTAAGGGTGGACAGCGAGTAGAGCCATTATTTGCGCTAGTATGTTAGCTGAAATCACAACGTCGGCTCCGAGCCTCGATAGAAGCCTTCCTACTTCTTCATCGTGAACCAACGCGACGAGCTTAGGAACTTCGCACTCTGATTCTATAGCGCTCTCTACTATATCTAAAACAGCATATATTACGCTCTCGTCCTCACCGCAAACTATTATGTTTGTATAAGAACAGATGTCTTCTCCCTCTCCGAATTCCTCTAAGTATTTCGCCGCAATGTTAGCTTCTTCCACGTACTCGTTTAACATATCGCATTGAGTGCCTCTACCCACTATCAGCAGACGCAAAGAATTCTACCACCTCCTTAACGGCCTCTGTCATTAATTCGAGTAGCTTCTCACCTTCCTCCTTTCGTGCATCGGCTATGGACTTAGGAGAGCACCCGTACTCAGTACTAATCCAAGGTATGAACGCTCCCGGAAGGGAAGGCGGACTCTTCGCTTGTCTTTCCTTCCTTATAACTACGCTATAGCCCAAAGCCAAAGCTACTGAGGCTTCGGCCCTGCATAGGTCTTGAAAGTCCCTATAGCCGTTTTCTTCTACTACCTTCCACAAGTCTACCATGGCCACTAAGTTACCCCTCCTCCATGCCTCCATGACTACCGCTTGAACCACTGGTACAACACCTTTATGGGCAACAACGAATATGACTGGTCTGTTTACCAGTTTATACAATTGTTCGGAGAGGCTAGAGAGGTGCATTGTCAGGACTTCTAATGGAATAGTTATAGATTTAACGTGTTCCGGGCTAAAGCTGTAGTTAATGGACGGGGCTACAACGACCCCCTCTACATTACAAGAAACTCTCTCCGCGATTTTCGTATCTAAGCTCAGTGGAAGCGGTCCATGATCTTCCAAACTACCTACTGGTACTAAGACTGCACTAAAACCCTTGAGCTCCCTAGTCGAAATATCCGATAAGAACTTACACAACTCAAATTCCCCTCAGAGGGTGTAACCTAGTAATACCTTAGCTTTCACTACACCTACCATCTTCTTGCTCTTATCAACTATCGGTAGAACCTCCATTTGTGAATTCAGCATTTGAGTAGCTAGCTCCTTGACCTTAGCTTCATAGAAATAATAAACTTCACTGGAACTAACTATATCACCAACTGCTTCTTCGAGTGTCCTCGGGTCTCCAGCATTGATCATTGATAAAACTTCCTCTCTGGTGAAATGCTCTAGGAAACGGAGCGGAGTAACGTAGCCCATTATCCTCTTCTGTCCAACGAATAGGTAACCGTTCAAGTTAAAGGTTAACGACCGTACTATCGCCTCCTTAATTGACATCATCGGATCCGCAAGCAATACCCTTGAGTCTAATACGTCCTTCGCTTGAAGGTCTGGTAGGGACTTCATGAATTTGCCCAATAAGTATATCGATGAAGCGACGTTGCCTCCCTTAAGAACCACTGCGTTAAGATCTCTCACGACTAGTTCCTTCCTAGCTTCCCTCTCATCGTTGACTATCGGGACCTCGTAACTCCACTGTTCCGCTTCAGAGCTCAAGAGGTCCGCTAAATCAACAACGGAGTTCGCCGTGGATATCGCCCTAAGCACTTGGACACTGTCCACTAACTTGATCGGAGCACCTTCTAAGAGAACGTAATTCGAATTGGACATAACCATGGTCTTGGCTATATCAAGTAAGCTTACGTCCCTTGCAAGGGGTCCTACGGTTGTATGTGTTATCATGAGGTTTTCTCCCTAGAACCTATAGAACACATGCTTCAAAAACGATTGCTCATCACATTTCCTTTCTAACCGAGTCTAACAAGACTTTGGCGAAGGTTGCGACTGCCGCCCTAGCCTTCTCCTCCAAGGTTCCCATATTAGCCAGTTCCACGTATACTTCGCTTGGATCGCCGCCTGCGCTCTCATAGATTAGAGCTAGCACATCGGCTACATCGCTCGTTAAGAGCGAAATTAGCTTCGCCCTCAATTCCTCGCTCAGATTCCCGTTGACCAGTTCGAGTAGTACCTCTGCTCTCTCTGCCGCCTCCTCAAGCACGGTCTGACCAACGTTTTCTATTATTTCAGAAAACGTAGAGCTTACTTCTAAGTTAATCGGCATTGCGTTCGCCTTAAGCATGAATTCGAGTAACTCGTCCTCCACCTCTTTCTTTAAATTCTCCTCTGTAAGACCAAGACCGTTTAGAGCAGTAACTATTGAAGCTTTATCAACTACTTTAGATGCACTCACACTCGATCCCATTACTTGGATAATACCCCTCAGGGTATTTTAAGGAGGGAACGGGCCTTGAATAGATCAAGGACGCTAGTTCCATTGATTTTCGCACTCACCTTGTTACTCTCAATCTCCCTTAGCCCTTGGTGGAATCCTTGGAACTACTCCCTAAGCGCACTAGGGAGCGCCTCTAATGGATTGGGAGGCGCTGTATTTAACGGAGGGCTTGCGCTAACGTCATGGGAACTCGAAAAGGGGTCCTCTAGCGATCTACTACTCTTAATCGCGTTAGGAATTGGGTTGGTAGCTGCAATTAACATAGACTTCGGGTTAGCTCACTTCATAGTCTCAGTGTTGTTATTCCTATTGCTTTACGCATACGTATTAAGCAATGCATCGATAGAAGGCTACGTGGGAACTGCGCTCTCAATAGGCCTATGGATCTCTCACTTCCTTTACGGCGTCCCTCCGGGAGTCGCTATTCCAGAGCTCTCAGCAATAGCGTTAGCTCTATACTACTACGTTACTCGTCCTTAAGCTGAACCAGCGTGGAAACCTCGCTTATCATTTGTTCCAGTTCAACGCATTTATCCATAATAGCTTCCAGAAGTTTTTCTATAGCTTCTAGCTTGGCTTCCAAGTACTCTAATTCCTTACATTTACTCGGCATGTTTTTCATTACCAACAATCGTCTGCTTCAGGACAGTTGTTAAAGTAACTCCTAACTTTAACCGGAAGCGACTGATGCTTCCACGGGCTAACGTAAATGTGTGGCATCGCTGCTGCGGGTAGGGCCGACGAAGTCTTCGTGCTTCTGGAAGGACTCCAACACAGAGGGCAAGAGAGTGCCGGGATTGCGTGGATCGAAGGCAATGAGATAAAGTTCGTTGGAGGTTTGGGAATGGTAAAGGAAGCTATAAGGGAAATACCGGATAGAGGGCCTGCAATAGGTCACGTGAGGTACTCCACTTCCGGGGGTTACTCGAACGTCCAACCGGTTTACAACAAGAAAATTGCATTAGCTTTCAATGGAAATATAGTGAACTTCTTTCAACTAGCTAACGCTCGTTGGGACGCGGAAGCGCTGTTGCTCGCGATAACTTCTGAGATTACGAAGGGAAAAGATCTGTTTAGCGCAACTAAAGAGGTGCTCGGAAAGGCCAAGGGAAGTTATAGTTTGGTTCTACTTCATAACTCCGGGAGGGTTATAATCGCTAGAGACCCGTATGGCTTCAGGCCGTTAGCAATTAACCCACCGTACGTGGCATCGGAAACGGCCGCCCTCGAGGACATTGGATTGAATTGGATCGAAGTTGCCCCCAATAGAATAATTGAAATTGAAGGGGAATTCGTCGTAAGGGAAGAGGAAATTGTTGAAAGTAGTAAAAGGGCTTATTGTGCGTTCGAGTACGTTTACTTCCAAAGGCCGGAGAGCTACTTCAATGGAGTAAACGTTCACGAAAGCAGAAAGAGAATGGGATATATTTTGGCTCGCGAAAAGCCTGCAGACGGAGACGTGGTTATACCAGTTCCCGATTCAGGGAGGAGCGCAGCAATAGGCTTTTCTATTTACTCAAAGATACCGTTGGACGAGGGCTTGGTTAAGAACAGATACGTCGGCAGGAGCTTCATTATGCCCCCTACCCTAAGGGAACAGATAACCTTGAAGAAATACGGTGTTGTGAGAGAAGTGGTTGAAGGTAAGAGGGTCGTCTTAGTTGACGATAGCATCGTTAGAGGTACTACCATGAAGAAAATTGTGAGAATGATAAAGGAAAAAGGAGCGAGGGAAGTTCACGTAAGGGTAGCTTCGCCACCGGTCAGGGCCCCATGTTATATGGGAATAGACTTCCCTACTAAAGAAGAATTGATCGCTTCCAGATATAATGAGGAAGAGATGGCTCGGTTATGGAACGCAGATAGCGTAGGTTACTTGAGCGTGGAGGGCCTCAAGGAAGCTATAGGCTTGGGTAACGATCTCTGCTTGGCTTGCTTCACTGGAGTATATCCCTTTAAGATAAGCGAGGACGAAGTTAGGGCCTTTTTGAGGACTCATAGGTAAAGGCAATCATAATGGGATTAGCTTATCTACAGTTCCCCTCATCTTACCCTTTACCCAGAGTAACCTGATACCCATTACTAACACGTCCTTGAATTTTCCCGTTTCGAACTCTAGTTCCTTAGCTTCGCCTTCGTTTAGTTCTCCCAAGTCCTTTCTATCCAATACTGCGCCCGACGAATACAGAATTACCAGAACCTTGTCTGCCTTGGACCCCTCGTTCTTGATAACTATTTTTATCTTGTTGCTAGATCGGTCGGTTTCCAAAGTTAGCTTAGGGAGGTTATATGAAAAGGAACCGAGAACGAGGGTTAGCGGAACGAATTCGCTCGTTCCCTCTAAGGCGTATCCACCTCCTTTGGAGCATTCCAACTCTATCTCCTCGGTTCCAACGAACGAAACCTCGCTTACGCACGGTCCAACCTTGGCCTTGATGTTGTTCCTATCCCTTGAATACACGACTGAGTATATCTTACCGCTCTTCACAGGGTCTAACGAACCACTCAATGCTCTGAATGGTCTCATCGATACTCCGTAATAATAATGAGCTTGCCCCAAATCCTTGTAGGAATAGAAAACTACTATGCTTGATTGAATTACCTTAATTGGTGAGTTGCTATTATTAACGACCCTCAGCACTGGGTCACTCAACACTACGTGCTTAGTGGGCGTTACATCGAATATGAATTTATGAATTATAGAGTTACCCATGCTTCCAGAGAGCGTAGGCTTAAATTCCTTTGTTAGAGAGAAATCTCCTATATATACTCTCCAGTTTCGAGTCTCTCCGACGACTGTTAGATCCAAGAACATCTTCTCGATGCTTGCTTCTTCCGGTATAGTAAAACTTAGAGGGATGTCCGTACTTCTCCTCGATTCACCGTTGAGGTCCTCAACCTTTAGGGACGTTACTATTTCGACACCACCGTCAATCTCAATGTCAGCGACTTTCAGAAGCTCTCCAATCATTCACACTTACCGCTAGAAAACTTATTTTACGAATTTAAAAGAACTCCAAGGTACCCTCTACGAGAGCGGGATGAGTGATTACTCCCGGACTGATGAGTGATGAAAACTTACCCGAAGGACCGTTTCGCCATGAGGAGGCCTCGCGGTAATGATTCAATGATAGAACCGACTTCGGGACCGAGCGATACAAATTGTAGACTTCAAAAAGCCCTCCACTATGAGCCAATGGGGGAACTAACTTGGGAGCAAGGAAGAAAGAAGCGCCACGACGAGGTTCAGCCGGTCTGAGGCCCAGGAAGAGAGCAGAGAGCCTCGTGCCTAGAGTTAGGTCGTGGCCTCAAGTGGATGTGGTCAAGCCCTTGGCCTTCCTTGGATATAAGGTAGGTATGACCCATGCGATAATAGTCGACGACAGAGAGCACGTAGATACGGCCGGTCAAGAAATCTTCATGCCAGTGACAGTTATCGAAACTCCTCCAATGGTGGCCTTAGGCCTTAGGGTATATGGCTACGACCCTAACGTAGGTCATTACACACTGGGAGAGTTCTGGAAGGACCCAAGCGACAGCTTGAGGAACGCCTTCGGCGAAGACGTCCTAAGGAAATACCTACTAGGCTTCAGTAAGAGATTGCCGCATATGGTTGAACCACTGGGCTCAGGAAAGGGCTTCAAGCTTAACTTAAAGGAGAAGGAGATAGACGTGGACCTCGACAAAGTTAAGAAGGTATCTCTTATAATGTCTACCATTCCTTTCTTAGCAGGCGGCGTTGAGAAGAAGGCCATAGACATCCTAGAGGTTAAGATAGGTGGTCAAGTACAAGAAGCGTTCGAGTACGCTAAAGGTAAGCTAGGTGGTCTAATAGACGTAGAAGAGGTAATTGAGGCAGGAAAGTTCGTAGATGTAATAGGTGTAACGAAAGGCAAGGGCTTCCAAGGAGTCATAAAGAGATTCGGAGTAAAGGAGCTTCCGAAATGGCATAAGCACAGGAAAGGCTCTAGGAGGGTCGGTGCGAGGTCTTCCGGTAGAGGAACCTCGAGTTACGTCCCTCAGCCCGGTCAAATGGGCTTCCACAGAAGGACCGACTACAATAAGAGAGTAATAATGATAAGCGATGATCCCTCTAAGATCAACGTAGCCGGTGGTTGGCTCCACTATGGCTTAGTTAAGAGTAAGTACGTGGTACTCGCTGGAAGCGTATTTGGACCTCCAAAGAGACCAATAATATTAAGGCTACCCGTGAGACCTCCGAGCTGGGAGCCGGCTGGAGCGCCACCCATCCGCTACATAAGTTTAAGTTCCAAACAAGGCAATTGAGGTGGTTTAGATGTACGGTAACATATGGCTTGAAGGAAGGGTTTTAGGCCTAGAGGACCTCAAGAGGCCATTATATAATCTCAATGGGGAGCAAGTAGACGAAATAGAACTGCCACCTACCTTCATGGTACCTGTAAGGACGGATCTGATAAGAAGGGCGTTCTTGAGCGCCTTCACTGCAAGGCTTCAACCGAAGGGAAGAGACCCAATGGCTGGAAAGAGGACTACTGCAGAGAGCCTCGGTATAGGTTACGGTATGGCAAGAGTACCTAGGATAAAGAACAGCAGCAGAGCTGCGTTCATTAACTCAGCCAGAGGAGGCCACTTGGCGTTCCCTCCTAGGCCCGATAAGATACTCCATGAGAGGATAAACAAGAAGGAAAGGAGAATGGCAATAATAAGTGCCCTGGCTGCGACTGCTAGAAAGGAATTCGTGGAAGCTAGGGGTCACGCAATAGCTAACGTTAAGAGCTTTCCAATAATAGTAGTAGAGGACCTAGAAAACGTCTCAAAGGCCAAAGAGCTTAGGGAGATATTCGTAAAGCTAGGGATATGGGACGACGTCGAGAGAGCTGCCGAATGGAGGCAAAGGAGTACCAAAGGTAAGATGAGGGGAAGGAGATACAAGAAGAGAGTTGGTCCCTTACTAATAATTTCGAATGAAGACGCTCCCGTGAGAAAGGGAATAGGAGCATTTCCTGGCACCGAGGCCGTTGCAGTGCGCTTACTAAGCGTTAAGCACTTAGCTCCGGGAGGCGTTCCCGGAAGGTTAACCGTAATTACCAAGCCCGCGCTCGAGGAGATAGGGAGGAGGTTCGCGCCATGAGGCCTGAAGATGTTATAATAAGAGTTCATCACACTGAAAAGACTCTAGCCCTAATAACAAACAACAATACCTTGACATTCATAGTCGATAGGAGAGCCAATAAGAGGGACGTTAAGAGAGCTGTCGAAGAGCTCTATCAAGTGAAGGTAGAGAAAGTTAATACTCTCATAACGCCTACGGGAGAGAAGAAGGCATACGTCAAACTAAAACCAGAGTACAGTGCGGAAGAGTTGGCCTCGAGATTAGGTCTACTCTAAAAATACATTTTATTTCCTCCACGTTCCTCTATTGGTTCTCGGGTAGGATCTTTGGATCCAAAGTTAACGGCAGCTAGGATGGCATTAGAGGAGGTCCTTAAAAGGCAGCCAAAGATACTAGGGGTTGGCTCAGGCACTACAGTCCATAAGTTTATAGACGAACTCTCTAGGTCCGAGTTCACGGGGAAAGTAGTTTCCACTAGCTTCGACACTACCTTAAGATTGAAGGAGAAGGGGTTCGAAGTAGTTGACCTAATGAGCGTTAATCGAATAGACGTAAGCGTAGACGGGGCAGACGAAGTTTCCACTGAACCCCTTTCCTTAATAAAAGGGGGGGGTGCTGCCTTACTTAGAGAAAAGGTCGTAGCCGAGCTCTCCTCTTTTAGGATATACATCGTTGATCCTTCGAAGGTAGTTGAGAAGCCTTGCGACAGGGGCGTACCAATACCGATAGAGGTGGTTCCAGTAAGTTTAAGTGCTGTTACGAAGAACCTTGAGAGATTAGGGGTTAAATGGAGCGTTAGGACAGGGAGCGGCAAGTTAGGACCCGTAATAACCGATAACGGGAACCTCGTTCTAGATCTTGAATGCAATAGAGCTTGGGAACTTCTAGAGGAAATCAAATCTCTTAACGGCGTTGCCGCGGTTGGCGTTTTCGAAAGAGACTTGATAGACTTGGTAATAGTGAGCGATGGAAGGAAATATGGCAAGGATACGATGCAATGAGAGGAGGGGTTTTCTTCCCGTTACGCAAATAGATGCACAAGGGCTAGCGTTCTACGTGTACAAGGGCAGCGAGGACTACGTCCTCGATGAAGACTTCTGTACATGTAAAAGCTTTATAAAGAACTTAGCCAAGGGTAAGAGGAACGGATGTAAACACATTTGCTCAAATAAGAGAATAGTGAAAGTAGTTGAAATTAGTAGGGAGGAAGCGTACGACATAATAACATCTGTATTAATCTACGGACAGAGCTCGTATTTGAGGCTCCTCGAAAAGGAACGCACTAATAAGTCATTACGCGACCCCATCTCTTCGGGAAGCGAAAGTGGGAAGGAGGAAGAGGAGGAAGAAAATAATAAGACGAAGGCCGACGTTGCCGAACGTCTTTCAATGTCCTCACTGCGGAGCTCAAACCCTAATAATAGACATAGTTACCAACAAGAGGGAGGGTACGAGGAAGGCGATAATTAGGTGTGGAACGTGCCACTTATACTATGAGATAGATGTAACGGACAATCCGTTAGCTGATAAGGCTTGGGTCTACGGCAAGTTCATAGACGCTTACTACGAAGGTAGGGTACCGCTACCCGAGTCAGAAGAGGCCGAAGAGTAAATAGCATTAAGAAGGCCCTCGTTTGCGAAACTGCTTGGGACGAGATTTTGCCTCTTACTAAGGAGGAGATCGAGGAAATAAGGAGAACGTTAGGGAGGGAACCTAATCAAGTTGAATTGGCAATGTTCGAAGCCCAGTGGAGCGAGCACTGTTCCTATAAAAGTTCGAAGAAGCACTTAAGGAAACTTAGCATGGAATCGCCGTGGGTAGTTAAAGGAGGAGATGCAGCGGTAGTGGACTTCGGGCCAGTGTATGTGGCTTTCAGAATAGAAAGTCATAACCACCCATCGGCAGTAGATCCCTATAACGGGGCGGCAACGGGCGTAGGAGGTATAGTAAGAGATATATTGAGTTCTGGTGCGAAACCTATAGCTTTACTAGACGACTTGATCTTCGGCGACTTAAGGGAATACAAGGTAAAGTGGCACGTAAGAGGTGTGGTTAAGGGCATCTCCGACTATGGAAATAGAATAGGGGTCCCTACGGTAGGTGGAGAGACGTGGTTCGATCCAAGCTTCACGAACAACCCTATGGTTTCGGTCGCATGCGTGGGGGTATGTCCAAAGAATAAACTGATAAATGGAACACCGAAGCCGGGACATCTAATAGTAATCGCGGGCAATTACACGGGTAAAGACGGACTACTCGGCTCCTCTTTCGCTTCTAAGTCATTGGAAGAGGGCGTAGAGGAAGAGTACGCGGCAATACAAGTCCCAGACCCGGTCATGGAGAAGCTACTAATAGACAGCATCTTAGAGCTCAGGGACAAGGACTTACTTGTGTTCGTAAAGGACTTAGGTGGCGGAGGCCTGGCCACTGCGATCAGTGAGACAGCTGCGTCTTTCGGTCTAGGAGCCGAGGTGGAGCTCGATAAGCTTCACTTAAGGGAACCCATGGAAGCTTGGCAAATAATAGTTTCGGAAAGTCAAGAAAGAATGATGTTAGTTATTGAAAAAGAGAAGTTACCGGAAGTCGCGAGGGTACTAGAGAAGTACGATGTCCCGTATAGCGTAATAGGTCGCTTCACCAATACTCGCGAAATCGTTGTTAAATTCAATGGCGAGATTGTGGCCAGAGTTCCAGCTGACTTCTTAGCAGAAGGGCCCGAACTAGACAGACCCTATAAGAGACCGGAATGGCATTTGGAGTTGGAAAAGCCCTTTGAGATACCTCCATTTGACTTAGAGAAGGCAATAAGAAGCGTATTGGGTTCGCCCAACGTAGCTTCCAAACGTTGGATATACGAGCAATACGACCACGAAGTCCAAATAAGAACAGTAATTAAGCCTGGAGAAGGCGATGCTGCCGTTTTGAGACTATTAGAGGCGCCCCCATTGGGAATAGCCGTAGCAACCGACTCCAATCCCCGCTATACGTACCTAGACCCCCTCTATGGGGCCGCTAACGTGTTCCTCGAAGCATATAGGAACGTAGTAGCGAGCGGTGGGAAGCCAATGGCTGCCGTAGACCAAATAGACGCCGGAAACCCCGAGCTCCCGGATAGGTTCTGGTTCTTCGTTAGAATGGTGGAGGGACTAGCTTGGGTTGAGAGGCAAGTCAACGTACCTATAGTTGGGGGCAAAGTTAGTTTCTATAACGAGGATGAGGTCACTGGAACCCAGATCAAACCAACCGTAATGATTACAATGATAGGGAAGGTTGAGGACGTAACGAAGGCGAAGAGGGCTATGGCGGAGGAAGGGGATAAGCTCGTGATCGTGGGCGAAACTTACCCTGAATTGGGCGGTAGCGAGTTCCTATGGACTGTCTTCGGAAAAGTTCAAGGGAAAGTACCAATACCGAGGCCGAAGTTGGAAATGGAAACTGCGCGTAAGGTCTTGAGCGTTGTCGGCTTGGAAGGCGTAACCGGAATTCACGACATCGGTCCTGGAGGGTTAGTGGTTGCTGCAGCTGAAATGGGTAAGGGAATTGGTGTTAGGTTAACAGTTGAAAACGTACCCGGCAAATGGAGCCAGCCTTACGAGGCGCTCTTCTCGGAGAGCGGCGCGCGATATTTGATAGCGGTTAAAGAGGATGCGGTCGAGGAAGTTCTCGAAAAGACGGACGGGAAGGTTATAGGCGAATTCGGCGGCAATACCCTCGAGATAAACCTCGGAAAGAGGAGCGTAACTATAGATGACTTCGAAGAACTACTAGAGAGGGGCTTCGAGAAGTGGTTGGGATGAGCGTTCGCCACGGATCCGATTTTCGATGAGGAAGGCTTGTGTTAGCGACCAGTAGTTTAAGGCTTAGCCTCGTTCTTTCTTTCACTTCCTTGACTAGCTAACCTGTCTCCCAATTCAGCATAGAACGAAGAGGCCTCGATTACCATCCCCTTGGCGAAGGGATAGTAATCGTTGTATCCGGCAATTTCCATGAGTAACGAATACAAGCCCGTTAGACCCAGGAAGAATTGAATTCCTTGCTCTTCTAAGTTCTTTAACGTTAATCCGAAGCTGTCAACTTGTTCAATTAAGTTAACCGCTGCAACGGACGTTATCGTAGCTAGTACGTTACCTAATTCAAAGGGATTTGGGGACATTAAGTAAGAGGAAATCAAGTCACTAGCTTTTCGAGGAACCTTCTTAGGAACTTCCGTAAACACAGATACTTTAGCTCCCAAGAGGAAGAAGAGCAACGCAAACACGATGCCCTTGTCCTCGAAGTTCTTGAGTAAAACGTCCTTCGGAGCAACTCCAACGAACACGAAGGGACCTTTTGGAGGAGTTAGGCCTTCTAAATTCATTGAATCCATCTTCTTAAAGGCTTCTAATAACTGCTTCCTATCCGTCTCTAAGAGGGATACAGTGAATATAACGAAGTTTTGACCTTCATAGAGGATTAAATCAATGGAACCTTCCTCCCCTTTATAGGTAGAGTTCAAAGCTAGCCTCAAGAACTCTTCCAATTGTTTAAAATCTCTTTCCTCTAGTATGCTCCACCTCTCTACGATATAAGGTAATAGAACGAAGTGCATGAGGGTAGGGGACTCGAATTCCCCTACGATATTGTATATCAAGTCCCTTGCAGTAGAGGCGTTCTCGATTATTTCGTTTAACCTCTCAGTTACGTTGCGTTGTGAATTCGACAAAGGATCTATCCACCGAAACCTATTGCGCTCAGTAAGTAATTACATTAGCGCTTAAACGCGTAGAGGAGGCAGCCCTTGCGATATATCAGCTTCAATCCCGGAAATTGGAGCTCCTGGAAGCTCAGGACGTAGCCCCTCCCGAAGCCGTTGATCGCATTCATTAGGCAGTTCGGATCCCAACAAACGACGTACGGAACGTCCCCGAAGGGGTATGAGGAGTAGGCCCAGAAGGGCTTATATAGAATTAAGTGTGACCTTTCTATTTGAATAAAGTGCTTTACCTCGTATAGACAGCAATTGGGTTCGCCCCGGTTGAATACCGCTTGCTTCAATGCGGGAACGTTCACGTAGGCGAAGAAGATGAAGGTGATTAGCGCTAACGCCTTCCAAGCCTTGCCTTCGTCGACTATGGAAGCCAAACCAACTGCGTAAATTAAGTGGGCTGGTACTTGATACCAGAGCTCTATCCTAGTGCCATTAACGAAGTTGTTCGCTATTAGGCCCAAGGGCAACGCGAAGTAGACTAGTAGATCCCCTATCTCCTTGCGGTAAGCTTTGTATACGAAGAGCAGTAGACCTAAAGGAGTTATTAGAGTCGCTAGGGTTCTCAAATCTATTGGGCCCTTAGACCAGCCCGGTAGCCTACTGTGGAACAATACGTTATCGTAGGCCGTAGCAATGGCTAACGCGGCTGGTATCGCGAAAAGTAAGTACCTCTTATCCCTGTAAAAGAGCAATGTCATTCCTAAGTACAGGAAGGCCATTCCCTCCCAGCATCCAACGGATAAGATGGAAACTATTAGGGAAAGCGCGAAGCGACCCCTCATGGCTAGCGCTACAGATAAAGCTCCTAAGGCACCAGCTACAACGCTGGTCATTACGTGAGTTTCGTAGAACAAGTACATTGGATCGAGGAAAGCCGCTAAGGCCAAAACTAGGGCCGGAAGGCCGCGTCTCCAGGCTATGAGTATTGAAAGGAGTAACGAGAACGAGCTAATTGCTATATGGGAGAATCTGAACGTCCATATGTTAATAGTGAACGGGTGGAAGAGCAACATGAATGCCCATCTAATGGGCGGAAGGTACTCCAAGTGGGGGTCCCAATCCCAAAGGACCTTTTTGGATATGTAGAAATACCACGCTTCGTCGCCGTAGGGGTTGCAAGGCATGTAGAAGTTAGCCAATAGAAAGTGGAACACCACTACTGAAATGGCTACGAGCACCCCAGCGATGAGCGCTTCCTTCGAAAGCTTCTCGAACGACTCCAGTAATCTATTTATCAAGTCTCCTCGGAGTAGGCGTTCCGTTCTCAAGTTAAATTACGTTTCGGGTACCATTTACTACGGGGGAGGGCTTTCTTGCCTTTAGAAGGCATGGCTACCTTAGACGACGTTAACTTGGAAGGAAAGAAAGTACTCGTAAGGGTCGACTTCAATTCCCCTGTCTCCGGGGAGGAACTACTTGACGATAGCAGAATAAGGGCACACGTTCCAACCATAAAGGAATTGCTTGATAAGGGAGCGTCAATAGTTCTGATATCCCATCAAGGGAGACCGGGCGAGCCGGACTTCATTACCCTCGAACCCCATGCAGCGAAACTTTCCAAGCTATTGGGTCAAACGGTCCAATTCGTGGACGACGTGATGGGACCGGAAGCTCGAAAAAGGATAAAGTCCCTCAAACCAGGCGAGGTATTGCTGCTAGATAACGTTAGGTTCTTAGCTGAAGAAAACATTAACGCTCCTCCAGAAAGGCAAGCTGAAACGTACTTAGTTAGGAGGTTAGCGAAACTCTTCGATCTGTACGTAAACGACGCCTTCGCCACAGCTCATAGATCTCAACCTAGCATTGTAGGGTTCCCTATGGTACTACCCGGTGTAATGGGTAGGCTAATGCAAAGGGAGGTCGAAGCATTGAGCAAAATATTCAATCCAAAGGAATCACCGAAGGTGTTCGTTCTTGGGGGAGGGAAAGTACCGGATAGCTTAAGCATCATAGAAAATATAATACAGAATAAAGTTGCAGACAGGATACTTACTACAGGATTGCTTTCCGAACTCTTCTTAGTGGCGAAGGGAATAGATCTGGGAGACAAGAACATGAAGTTCTTGGAAAGGAAGGGAATATTATCCTTGGTTCCCAAGGCCCGGCGCTTGCTCTTAATGGGAGCGCCGATAGACGTTCCCGTCGACTACGTAACTCTGGACGAGGAAACGGGGGAAGTGAAAGTTGAACCGGTTTACAATTTGACCGGCGTAATAAGGGACATAGGACCGGCAACAGTAAAGATGTATAGCGAGCTGATAAAGGAAGCGAAAATAGTCGTTATGAGAGGACCCGCTGGAGTAATGGAAGATCCCCGATTCAGAACTGGTACGAAGGAGCTCGTTAGGGCGGCCTTGGAAAGCGGTGCCTTCACAATCTTTGGAGGCGGTCACTTGACGGCAGTAATAGAGGAGCTTGGTATGAAGGAAAGGGTTGGTCACATAAGCACCGGTGGTGGAGCACTGCTCGCGTTCCTTTCAGGAAAGGAATTGCCCGCGTTGAGTGCATTGAAGGTTTCGGCATCTAAGTTCGGTTTAGTAAAATAGAAAAGTTTATTAAGACTCCATGGTTTCCTAACCATGGTCCGGCCCGGCCACAGCGACCGGGCAACACCCGGACCCATATCGAACCCGGAAGTTAAGCCGGTCGCGCGGGGTTAGGCAGTGGCGTCCGAGAGGCGCCGCAGCCGCCCCGTGCCGGGACCGGACCTCTACACTTCTATACGTCTCTTCCCTCTAACCTTAAAACTTATCGCTCCACTGAGCGCAACGAAGTAACTCGGACTCATCATGGATCGAACGTTTCCGTTCATCCAATTCGTTTCACGGGAGCCATCTAGAAGATCTGTTCGAAACGTTCTTCTATAGATTAAGATTCTCAGCTCCCTGGAACAACTAATGGGAACGTGGTGGAATTCTTAACTCTCTACTTTTCTGAAAAAACCGGGCAGTTGTAGTGAGAGCACTAGCAATAACCCTCTTGATAATGGTAACTGTGCAAGCTCTGAGCTTGACGGAACTGTGGAGCTACGTTGCTCACGGTATAACGGTTGGTATTGCGTTTTCAGAGGACGGAAAAATGGGAATCGCGCCAGCATGGGATGGCTGTGCCCACATACTAGATCCCGACGGAAACTTGATCAATAAATTTTGTGGGAAGAGTAGCATGGATGATGTGTCCTATCTCAACAATAAATTTGGATTCGTTAACTTTGATGGTTATGCTTACATCCTAAATCCCGATGGAACGCTTTGGAAGAAGATTTACGTTGGGAGCGATTACGGAGAGGCAATTGTTATGCTTCCGAACGGATTTATCGCGTGTTGGTATCGATGCGCGTACTTCGACTTCAATGGAAATGAACACTGGGACATCAACGTAGGAGTGGTCGAATATCGACCGAGCGTTTACAACAATTACATATACATAGCGGACATGTCGTGGGATAAACTCATCGTAGTAGAGCTAAATTCCGGCAATATCGTTAAAGAAATAACTTACGATGAACCAGTTGATGATACAGCAGTTTGTGGCAAGTACTTAGCGGTTACTACGGATCACTACTTGTACCTATATGAGATTGATGATCCCTTAAACCCGAGAGAGCTTTGGAAAGCTAGCGGATTCGATAACAGTGGCAGTTATGAGAGAGGTGGCATCGCGTTCTCGCCGGATTGCAGATACTTGGCTGTGGCCGACCGAGGCAACAATGAATTAAAGCTATTCAACGTAAGGGGCGAATTAGTTCTAACTAAGGAATTTCCTTCAGGCGTATGGTCGGTCGCTTGGTGGAACGATAGGATAGCAATAGGTCTTGGGAACCACGAAGTCCACGTATACAAGCTAGAGGGCTACACGCCGACAAAACTATCTCCTAAGCTCCCTCCCTCGAACGCTTACGTCCTAACCGTCACTAACCCCAACTCATACGGCCTCGAGGACTACCAAGTTAGAGTAGAGCTGCCAGAGGACCTCAAGGGCAAGCCAATCTCAATAACCTACAACGGGAACTCAGTTCCGTTCTGCTACGAGACCTCAATCGGTGAATGCACCACTGACCCAGCGCAAGGCAACGGCTACGTCTGGATAAAGGTACCGGTAATTCCGGCGAACGGACAAACCATGCTGAACGTGATAGTAGGTACCAATGGAGCAGTTAATGGAGATCAAGTGTTCGATTTCTATGACGACTTCAATAGCGGAATAAGCTGGAGCAAGTGGTTATACGATAGCTATTACGTGAACTGGCATAAAGCTGGACCAAACGGTTACATAGAAATTACTGCCGATACCGGTTGCGACGTAGTCATGGTTGGCAAGAAGAAGCTCACCTACGTCAAAGGCACTGTTGGCTTGGCCTTGGAGTGGCGCCAGAAGTACAAGTATGAAATAGCCAACAGCGGATGGGACGTATTCTATCCGCAAATACAAATAGAAAACAACGATTGTAGCGGAACGAGTGGAAGGTACTTCCTGCTGAGCGTATACGGTGATCACGCTATATGGAAACACGAAGGAACCTCGTGGAAATACTTAACACCTAGAGGCACTGGATCTCGAGACGGTAATTGGCATCTCTACCAAGGTATAATTACCAGAGATTTCAATATCATACTAAAGGAGGACGGAAGCAAGACCATAGCCAATTACAAGGAGAACTCGTGGATCGGCTTGAGCGGTTACTTGACCTTCAGAGAGGGTCGAGAATACATAGACTGGGTTAGGGTTAGGAAGTACGCTGACATAGAGCCTTATTACCACTTCCAGACTACCACGAGTACTACTATCACGAAAACTATCACGAAAACCGTTACCCAAACGGCGATCCACTACGTTACTTCTACAATAACTAAGACCCTCACAGTAACTCCAGTAGCGGGGGCAGTCCCTAAGCCCTCCGTCCCCCAATCCCTCAAGCCTTTAATTGAGAAGATGTATGAGCCTTACGACGACTTGGACAAGGCCTATAATTCCTTGAGCAAAGTGAACAACCCGTTGGTAGATGCGATTAGGAAGGAGATGCAGAAGAGGGCGTGGAGCATTGCGGAACTGGGGAGGGTCAAGTCGACCTTGAACCAATTGCTCAACTACCTATCCGATTACTTGGAAGCAAGGGAGAGGCTGGAGAAATTGCTTGACAGCGAGGCCAATTACACTACAGTGTTCGAAATATCCAATTTGGTTCAGAGGATGAAGGTCGATTACGGGATGATGGAGAAGCTCTCCCAAGAGCTGGCCAACCAAGTTAGGGAGCTCAAAGCGAACGAGCCCTCTGTTGATCTTCGAGCGGTCAAGGCCCAAGTGGGGGACTTGAATCAGTTGCTCAACAAGTTGGGGAGGAAAATTAGCGTTAAGGAGATGTTCGAGCTGAAGAAGAGGATCGAGGTAGTAGGAATAGGGAAGGTCATAGACGCGTACTTGAAGGAGAAGGTGGAGGAGCTAAAGGAGACCTACGATCAGTTTTCCAAGGCTTGGAACTCCTTGATGGCTCAAATGAAGAGCGAGCTAGGGACTTACGAGGAGATAGCCAAAGTGGTGAGCGGGTAAAGGAAGTTTTTGTTTCACTCTCTAAAGTTAAGAGTTCTCAAAAACCACTTCGTTAACTTGGGGACCCTAAAAGGTTGAACGTAAGCAAATAAAAATTTACCTTTGACAGAGTAAAGTAACCGGGTTCAGTTGGGTTACAGTTAGTGTTGCCGTACAAGGCCCTATGGCTAGAACTTGTAGCGGACCTTTGGCAATGGTCCACACGAACTGACCTCCGCACGGACCCTTGGTCCACGAACCCCCATAGGCCTTGTATACTGTGTTCGTTCCAGCGACTTCGCTATAAACGGTAAAGCCCTCGCCGACGTATATGGTCGGGCAACTGCCTTTACAGCTGATCACAGCTACGTTACTCGATGGAACTAAGAATTCCATTGGAACGTAGTTCTCCGCAGAAATCACAGCCGTTCTGTAAGTGGTCTCGTATGTAACTTTCTTCACTAAATCGGTTGCCTTAACGCATCCGCTTACCGTAGCGTACTCGGTGTTAGTAACTACTGTAGTTACGGTCTCGGTCACTGTAACTGTCTGGGTCAACTTAACCGTTACGACCTTAATTGAGTTAGGTAAGCTCTCCTTGGTTGTCGAAAAGGTGACGTTGAAGTAACCGAACTTCTTCAACAAGCTGAAGGCTATTAGGAATTCGGCGGTTGCCTTGTCGTCCGGCAGACCTATTTCGTTCTTCAAGAACCCTTGGGGGGATAGCCTCTTCGCTAGCTCCTTGGTCAGTTCGTGATTGCCGTATAGCTCGTTCAGAGCAGAACACCATATTAAGGCCTCTAGTGACTTTACTTCGTTCATCAAGTCCAACAATGAATATATCCAAGGCGGTTCCACGCCAATTAGCTTGGAGAAGAACCCTGCCTTGCAAGCGCAAGCCAGGCCGGAGTCGATCACGTCGAGCAGGCTAGCGCTCTTCACGTCTTCAACGAAGCTCTCCCACGAGGGCATTCCTACCATTGCGTATACGAAGGCCTTCTCGGCTTTCGAACAGATCGTATTGGACTCTACTTCCAACAAGTCCCTCGGTACCTTATACCCCATTATCTTCAATGCGAGCGCTGCTTCCAGTTTGTAAGTTACGCCTTCGCCTTTCAACGCCTTTTCAATTAAGAGCTCGTTAGGCGTCATTCCGTTCATTACTTGAGCCAGTATTAACGCACCGGGATACTTGCCATTAACTTCCAAGTAATCCATCGAGGCTTTCAGGTCCACTGAAACTGCATAGCTCAACGAAGCTATCAAAAGGAAGGCCAACGTAACGCTACTCCATTTAAGCATACGTCGAGCCCTAGAACCAGTGCTAGATTTACACAGAAAAAGTTACCCCTAGCTAGCGAATGTACTATTCCCCTAGAGCTTCCTCTTATCGATTACTCTCTTAGCCTTTCCTCCCTCGACTCTAGGAATTTCACCTGGATCCATAACCTTGACTCTCGGTGATATTATCAAGACCTCCCTTAACTTGTACTCGAGTTCTCTTGCTAGTTTCTCCTTATCTTCGTCACTCAATTTCTCTTTAGACTCAACGAATACGTACATCCTATCTAGGTTGCCTTCCCTCTCTACTACTATTTGATAGTTATGACCAACCCTAGGATCTGACAAGAGCGTTATTTCGACGGCAGATGGGAACACGTTCACGCCATTTATTATTAACATGTCGTCGGCCCTTCCCTTTATTCTAGCGATCTTTCTCATAGTTCTACCACATTCACAGCTTCTAGTATCATAGATGAAGGTTAGATCGTTCGTCCAATATCGAAGCAAAGGCATGGCCTCGTGGGTTATTGGCGTGACTACTAGAACGCCCTCCTCCTCGGGTTCGAGCACCTCGCCCGTCTTGGGGTCTACAACTTCTACTATGTAATGGTCTTCCCATACGTGTAAACCGTTATGGTATTGACATTCCATTGCCGTACCGGGACCGTACAGCTCGCTCATGCCATAGATATCGTACGAGTCCATGTCCCAGAGCTCGTTAATCCTCTTCCTCAACTCATCGCTCCACATTTCCGCACCAAATATACCAGTCCTAACCTTGGTGTCCTTAGCTGGATCAATACCCATTTCCAAGGCTACCTCAGCGAGTCTCAACGCGTAGTTAGGAACGGCTCCTAACACCGTTGCGCCGAGATCCTTTATCATTTGAACGTGCCTCTGAGTAAATCCGGTTCCGGCCGGAACTACCATTGCGCCTAGTTTCTGACCGCCGTAGTGGAAGCCCAGTCCCCCCGTGAACCAATGGTAACCTAAAGCAACGTACAATATATCGTCTTTAGTGACGCCTGCTGCGGCAAAGCTCCTGGCCATTAAGTTCGACCAATTCTCAATGTCTGTTGCTGTGTATCCAACTACTGTCGGCTTCCCCGTGGTTCCCGAGGATGCGTGAATTTCTATTACCTCACTTAAGGGAACCGCGAACATTCCGTAGGGATAAGCTTCTCTTAAATCGTTCTTATAAGTAAATGGAATCTTTCTCAAGTCTTCGAGGCTCCTTATATCGTCAGGGGTGATACCAGCTTCTTGGAACTTCCTTCGATATATTGGAACGTTCTCGTAGGCTCTTCTAACGGTCTCCTTTAGCCTCTTAAGTTGTATTCTCTCTATCTCCTCTCTAGGCGCTTTCTCTATAGGATCTAATATATATGGTTTACCCATTCCTCCTAATCACCTCCATTACAACGAATGCGAGTGCTGAAGCTAGTATGGTTACGCAAAAACTCATATCCATGAAAGGTAACTTAAAGCTTAAGGCTTTCGCGAAGCCATAGAGGAGAGCTACTAAGGCACCTACTAGGGAGCTCGCAACGACGCTTTCGGTTCTTCCCACCTTAAAGACTACTGCGAGGACGGGAACGAGGAACGCACCGGCCGTGAGCGTCCAACCGGTCTTGAAGACGCTAGTTACGGCTGACGCGAGTTCCTTCGGTAGCGTGAGAGTTAAGACAGCAATCCCAGCAGCGATGACCATGCTTAGGAAGCTGAGGACCCTCAAAACCTTAGTATCTCTTATGCCCAGAATGTCATATGCTACTGCGCTTCCAACTGTTAATGAAATGGAATCCGCCGTGCTCATTGCTGCCGCTAATACGGCTGCGCTAAATACCGACGCTCCAATAGGGCCCAACATTTCCTTTGCTAAGATTGGTATGACCTTCAGGGGATTTACTTTCCCTTGAACGAGGTGGGAAGCGGCCAATCCGCTAATGAAGCTCCCGTATGTAACAATGAAGGCAAACGCCGTTGCAATGAACGTAGATCTCTTTACTACTGAAGGACTCTTAGCTGTGTAGAACCTATTAAGCAACTGCGGGAGGCCCCATACAGCAATGCTAGTTAGGAAGGCGAGATCCACTATTAAGGCTACGTCTATTTTCTGGGGTGGGACGTAGGGCTTAGATGCTTCTAAAGCACCGAGCCCACCAGCACGCAGAGAGGCTAAGGCTGCGAGGGATAACACTCCTAATGCCATTATGATTCCTTGAATTGCATCAGTCCATACGACGCTGTACATGCCCCCCAAAGCTACGTAAATCGCCATTACTAATGCGATAAGAAACGCGGAGGTAGCTAAATCTATTCCAAATACCGTTCCGACCATGGCGGCTGCGCCGCTAATAACGGTCGCTGCGTACAAAGTGAGACCAATTGCAGTTACTAGCCCCAAAAGCTTCTGCAAGTTACCATTGTTGTAAACCTTAGCGAAAAGTTCAGGCACAGTTAGGGCGTCGTACTGCGCGCTAAGTTTATTTATCTCCCTTCCTATCAGTATGAAAGTTAATAGAGCGCCTGCTAAAACGTTCATTAATGGAATTAACATACTCGTACTTCCCCAAAGGAAGGCCCACGCTCCGCCGACCACTATTACAACGCTAGAGAAATAGGTTGCACCGAAGGTAAAGGCCAGTAGCCACTCGCCTATTTCCCTATTGGCTACGAGGAAGCCCTTAATTGTATCGGCCTTAGACTTGAATATGAAACCTATTGCCAAGCTCAAAGCTAAGTAAGAAATTAAAACTGCTTCGCTAATCATTCTCGTCCTCACCTTTTCCGCTAAAGCTGTAAAACGCGGCCAGTGCTACGCCTATTAGTCCCCCAATGAGGGTTACGAGGACCACTACATCCCACCGAGTTCCTACTTCTCTAAATTAATTTTAAAAGGTTTACGCCATACCAACTTCAATGGCTCTCTTGTTGATCTCATAGGCCTTCGGCCACAGCTCCCGGACCGTTTCCAATACGCTATTTAGGGAAATGAATTCGCCTAGTTTCGTATGCTTTAACGCCTTGCCTAGTAAGACCATATTTGCAGACCTTGGATCGCCTAGTTGAAGTGCCTTTGAGGTAGCTGGAACTGTAAATACCTTCCATCTATTTAGAACATTGAGAATAAAGTTCCTCGAAGGAACTTCAATACCGGGAAGGGGAGGAGGCAGTAGGTAATCGTTTACTACTATTTCGGCGTCTTTAGAAAGGAAATCTAAGTACCTGGCAGCCTCCAACAACTCCATTGAAAGCATTAAGTCTCCCTCCCCCTTCGGTATCAGAGGAGCTTCTACATCGCCGAGCCTTACGTGAACGATAACCGTTCCACCGCGTTGACTCAGACCGTGAGTTTCCGCAACGATTGAATTCACTCCTTCTCTCAAAGCAGCGTTTGCTATAACGTTAGCGAGCGTTATTAGACCTTGACCGCCTACGCCCGTTATAACTACGTTCAATTTCACTTCGACGATCACCTCGGTTTAGCTGTTCTGAGCAGTTGATCCCATCTTTCGTTCTTAAAAGTTGGAACGAAGGCGCCGAATGGGCACACTTGTTCGCATTGACCGCAACCTATACACAACGACGGATCGATCCAAGCCTTTCCGTCTTCCTTCTTCAATATGGCCGGGCAATTGAAAGCAGTATAGCAAATTCCGCAAGCAGTACATTTGCTTTCATCTACGACGTACTTAGGTACGTCTACGCCGCTCCTACGGGCCTCCGCTAATGCAACTAGAGCGCAAGCTCCCCGCGCCACTACCACAGCCGGTTTTCTATGCTCAAGAACGTACTTTAATGCTTTTTCCGTACCTTCTTCGGAGTTCCTGATATCGAAGGCATCGACGACCTCAACCTCCTCGACGCCAATTCCTCTAATTACTCCCTCAATATCTATTCTCTTCCTCTCCCTCTTTCCAACGAAGCCTCCTATTCCCGGATGCGGCTGGTGTCCAGTCATTGCTGTAGTGAAGTTATCCAGAATTATTACTAGTAAAGGAATCTGGTTGTAAACCACGTTTATCAGAGACTCCACTCCGCTATGGAAGAACGTGGAGTCGCCTATTATCGAAACAACGACCGTCTTTGGGTCGCCTTCGAAGGCCTTAGCTATACCTCCTCCAGCAGAAATGCTCGCGCCCATGTCTAATATGATGTCTTGTACTTCAAACGGTGGCGAGATCCCTAAGCTGTAACACCCAATGTCACCGCTGTATATGGGGTTCACCCTATTCCTATTAATAACCCTTTTAAGAGCATAGAAGTACGACCTGTAGGGACATCCAGCACAGAGAACTGGGGGTCTGGGAGGTATATTAAGCTGAATAATTTCCGTCCGTCGTTTCTCTACTTTAATGTTAAGAACTCTACCTATGAGTTCCCTTACTTCCGATAAATCTAGCTCACCGTAAACTCTAAGACTACCGTCCATCTTACCGTAGACTCTAGCGTTAGAGTCCCTTGCTTGAAGGTGTGATCTTATCTGCCCCTCAACGACTGGTTCACCTTCTTCAATTACTATTATCTCATCGTATTCTGTGAGCTTCTCCAAGAACTTGCTCGGCATTGGAACGGGCGTACTCACTCCGAAGACAGTTACGTCCGCCTCAAGTTCTTTGATGGCCTCTTTAGCGTACCTGTATCCGATACCGGATGCAACTACTGCTACTGAACCACTCATTTCAATAGTATTAAGCGGAAAGTCTGAGAACTCCTTCCTTATTTTCTCCCAGTCTTCAAGGAGCCTTATCCTGTGTTCCCTAGCAAACTCGGGGACCAAAGTGTATCTCTTCGGGTTCTTTTGGAAGAAAGGCACGTTCTCATGTTTCCTCAAGGAACCTAAACTAATAGGTACTCTAGTGTGAGCGATCCTAGTAGTTATTCTGAGTAAGATCGGTCTCTTAAATCTAGCACTCCAATCTAGCGATAGCTTGGCCGCTTCCTTTGCTTCTTGAGCACCTCTCGGTTCTATTACGGGAACGTAAGCGTGAACGCCATATATTCTATTGTCTTGTTCGTTCTGGCTGCTCCACATCCACGGATCGTCCGCTGAGACTACTACCAACGCACCTTCTATTCCCAAATAAGCTATACTGAAGAAGGGGTCGGCTGCAACGTTCAACCCTACGTGTTTCATCCCACTGAACGCCCTCAGACCCACTAGGGCAGCGCCGGCCGCTGACTCCAAGGCAACCTTCTCGTTAACGCTCCACTCAACGTAAGGCCAGCCTAACTTCGAAGAGGCGTATTCAAGTGCCTCAGTTATCTCGGTCGAGGGCGTACCCGGATAAGAAGCTGCGTATTGTAGACCTGCTTCCAGGAAGCCCCTCGCAATTGCCGCATTTCCTAGCATTACCTTAGTGCGTCCAGCCTCCTCTATTACCTCTTGATACTTAGGCACAAGAAGTACACCAGAACTTAAGGATGTAATTTGATAATAAAGCTTGCCTTAGAGCTCTATATTTGCATGAGCCTCCTTTAAGTCTTCTTCGGTCTTTCCTAATCTGTGCATAAGCTCTACCACTACGCTATCTAAGAACGCTTGGGTGGTTATCTCAAATAGCGTACCCAATGGAGCTAAAGGTTCGTGAATACCTAAGATCTGACGTGAGAAGTAATCTTGAGAAACGCTTACCTTCGTTCTGCCCGGTATTTCCACAATCACGTCGGCTAACTGACCAAGCGGAGAGTTGGGATAGCTCGTAAGAGCCACTAGCTTCGCTCCCACATGCTTCGCCGTCTCGGCAGCCGCAACCACTAGCTTCGTGGTTCCAGAACCCGAAATGGCTATTACGACGTCCCCTTTCTTTACGCTCGGAACAATTGTATCGCCTAGTACGTAGGCGTTGTAACCTAGGTGCATAAGTCTCATAGCGAACGCTCTAGCCACTAGACCGCTTCTACCGGCTCCCATAACTAGTACTTTAGACCACTTATTGTTGTAAGTGGAAACTAGCAAGTTTATGAATTCTTCAACTTGATGTTCCTTCAAGTACTTAGAGGCGAAGTAGATGAAGTTCGCGATTTCCTCCATAGTCTTATATACATACATCAATTGAGAGTCCCCTCCCGACCGATCGAAGAATCTTTTATAACCATTAGTTCGAATTTAGTTCATACCACTTCCTCTTCAACATCATTGCGTCCTCTTCCAGATTGGGCGACTCACATATTAGAACCCCCTTAACGTTGAAGTCTTTCAATGCTCTTAATACATCAATCCAAGCCATATCGGATTCTAGTAGGTTCAAGTGAGTTCCGTGTCTATCGAGTTTTATTCCAGATAAGTGAATATGCATATTGTCTAACGCCTTTCTACCTAATTCCTTCTCGAGCTTCTCGAGTATTTTCGCGAAGTCTTCGTAGGTGTTCCAATTTTCTCTATACCTCAAGTGGGCGAAGTCTATGCAAGGAAGTACCTTCTCAAACTCAAGTGAAAGTGCGATTACCTCGTCCAAGCTACCGAACTTCGACTTCATCTCCATAGTCTCAGGGCGAATCCAAACATCAACGCCCTCGCTGTCCAACGTTTCAACTATTTCCTTAAGTGCGTCCCTTATTATTGAGTAAACTGTTGACGGAGGTCTTTTCATGTACCAGCCTGGGTGAAAAACTACGCTCCATCCTCCGGCAGCGTGTAGCACTCTTGCCGATTGCAAAACGTATTCTATACTCTTCCTCCTCTTTTCCTCCTCCTTTGCAGCCAAATTAACGTAATAGGGCGCGTGGGCTGTCAGAACTACGTCCAGTTCCCTAGCTACCCTACCGGCCTCTCTAGCCTTATCAATACTCAATCTCACGCCTCTAACGAACTCCAATTCCATGGCGTCTAAGCCGAGTTGCGCGACCGTCTTTATACCTTCTATTACGTTCTTCCTCTTAGTGACATTAGGTATTCCAGCGGGACCAAACCTCAACCTGTCTATTTGAAAAGGCATTGTCGGCAACCGGAACTTCCCCTAAGGGAATTAAACAAAATCTTATGCTTTCGATGTTTAAGGTGCAATTATTAATTCGATTAATTAGACCCTTTAAGGAAGGGTGTGAAAGGAATGGTTTGTAATGAAAAGGTTATCAATTGGAAGGACGTGAATCCCGAGCAAGTACCCGAAGACAAGGCTAAGGGAACAACAATAAGGTGGATTTTCAAACATGGGGAGACACCTACTTTCCTAATGAGAATATTTGAAGTAGAACCTGGAGGGGAAATTTACGATCACTCACACCCATGGGAACACGAGATATTCATTCTGAGCGGTAAGGGAGTTATAAGAATAGACGGGAGGGAATACGAAGTTAAAGAGGGGGACGCCATTTACATTCCTCCATGTAAGACTCATTACTATAAGAACACGGGAGACGACGTGCTCCGATTTATCTGTTTAATACCTAAAGAAGGCAAGTGATAGCAGTCTATCGAGGAGTATAGCCATTATGCCTAGGAACATAGCTATCTTCGTGATTCTCCTAGCCTTAGCTGCTTCCGAGATGGGGTCGTTACTTCTCAGCACCTTTACGATACTAAATATGGACAATAACGCGCCCGTTGACGTCAATGCTAAGAATATCGTTCCTAATCGAGTCCACATATAGCTGAGAGCTATTAAGGGGATACATGAGACTGTGAGCAGCAACGCTGCTAAGGCGGCTTTCTTAGGTCCCATTAAAACCGCTAAGGTTTTAACCGAGTTCTCTTTATCACCATAGTAATCTTCAATACCCTTAACTACTTCTCGAGCTAGTGTGAGCGTAAACGTCAAGACTACTACGGGAATTATATAGAAAATTTCATCTAATTTTCCGAGTTTCTCAAGCACTGCCAATGCGCCATAGAAAATAGTTGCCGATGTAGAGAACGCTACAGTTAGGTTTCCTATGAAGCCTTTCCTCTTGAGAGTCTTTGAATAATGGTACATTAAGACGGCATTAGCGATCGCGAATGCCGTGGTAATTGGGCCGACTACTAATGGAAGTAAGGATCCGATTACGAATAGTAATAGGGCTGAATTATAAGCGGCTTGAGGACTTATCCTCCCGGAAGGTAGAGGTCTCTCGGGCTTGTTTATTCTGTCTATCTCAACGTCGAAATAATCGTTTATTGCGTAACCAGCCGCTGCTATTGAGACAGCTGAAGCTATTGCAACAATAACTTGAAGATTAAGTTCGGTGCCCACTAGAAGAGCTCCAGCCAACACTCCCAGCGCCGTGCCCAGCAAATTGTGAACTCTGAAGAGCTCACCGTAGGCCTTCACCTTCTCGATCAAAATTCATCCATGCAATTCACTGCTGAAAGATTTTAAACGAATACTTTCGATGCCGTTAGACAAGAGTTTAACCCCGAATCGATTGTATGAGAACCTTGAGAGTAATCGAGTTTAAGAGGAATGGGTTCACCTTTACAATAGCAGGAGACGTATTAATAGTCTCGATTAGATTGAGTTTCGATGAAATAGCAATTTATCGAGGTCCATGGAGGGACCTCGAGCCACCACCGGATTGGGTAAGGGAGTTCTGGGAAGGACTTAAGCACCTCGAGCTTCAACGTTATTCAGCTAACCGGCTGATTAAGGGATGGGATGGAGTGAGTGCTCTTCGAACTAACCAAGCTCCTATACAAACTGAGCTATAAATCGTGTACTAAGTGCGATCAATGCGCTGAACAGTGTCCTTGGTACCCCGCCTTTAAGCCTAGTGAAAGAGTAAAAGGAGAACTAGAAGCGGTAATGCATTGCACTATGTGTGGTAGATGCGTACTAGCTTGTCCCCTAAGCGTACCAGTACACAAAAGGGTCTACGATTTGAGGGTCGAAGAAAATATTCTAGATAAAGAGTTAATAGAAATAAGAGAAAAATCTGAGGCCATCGGACATACGTTCGGAGTCAAGTGGTCTCCCGTCGTAAATAGGCTCAAGAACATGGGATACCGTGTTGATGAACCGGCCGAGTGGCTGTTCGTTCCATCGGCCTTCGACTCGTTACCCCAGTCATTTAACGATCTACTCTCTGAAGTATGGTTACTCGAAAAGCTAGGTTACGATTTCACCCTCAGTTCCGTGATAGCAGAAGGGTTTGGAAACTTCATTTTCGATATGGCCGATATAGATTACTTCAAGAAGAAGGCGAAGCTACTATCAAAAATCGTTCGAGAGCTAGGGGTAAAGGGAATAATAATAGGGGAGTGTGGGGCCGACTACAAGGTCTGGCCTAGGTTACATTTATATATAGGTGAGAAAATCGATTTCGAAACGTTATTGTTTCCTCAAGCGATATATAGGAAGTTAGAGAAAGTGAGACCCGTCAGGAAGGTAAAGGGAATTGTTTCCTATCACGACCCTTGCGGACTGAGTAGGTACAACTTCGTGATCGATGAGCCAAGAGCAATACTTAAGAAAGTGTGTGAGAACTTCGTCGAAAGACCTCCTAAAGGGAAGAGACAGACGTGTTGCGGAGGCGGTGGAGGAGTATCTTTTTCGAGGAGGCTCGTTAACGATGCAATAAAGTTTATAGGTCCAAAGAAGGTCGAACAATTTAAAGGGGTAGATATAGTAGTTACTTCTTGTGCCAAGTGTAAGAGCATGCTCATGACTTACTCCCTCAGACTCAAAGGAGGGTTTAGAGTTCACAGGTTAAGTTACGTCGTGGCTTGGAGCATGGGATTAGAGGTTCCTCGGCCGTAATTAGTTAAAACTATATCGGTGAGAGATTACCTTCGTAGTTTAAGTGTAGAGACCCTCGGAGTCATCCTCTCCGCTCATCGATCCCCTCGCATAGCTCACCCTCTCCTCATAGGATCGGGAACTTATCTTCATTAAGACCATCTCTCGGAGCCTCTGTAGGAGCTTTCTCTTGTCCTCCATTAAAACTACGTCGCTATAGGAATTAGCAACTATCACGTGCGCAAAGGGGCTTGGTACGTCTAGTGGACCAACGACCTCGATCTTCACTTCGCCCGAATGTATCCTCCTAACCGTCTCCTCAGCCGCGTCGATATTCATGTAGTCTTCGAGAATTTCCCTGAGCGTTTCCTTGTAAACGGGAAAGTCCTTTATTTCCCTTACGACCTTAATGAGATGCTGTGCAGAGAGTTGTAGTCTCTCCGGACTCTTTTCCCTTCCCATGTACCTTTTCAGTATCATGAAGGAACGTTGAGCGCTATGTCTAAATCTCCTCTTGAAGAGCTCAGTTCTTTCCACGGCCTCTTCAACTAATTTCCTCAAGTTCTCTGGCGTAACCGCCGTCACTATTTGCATTGGGTCTAAAGATATATCGCCGGGAACGGTGAGCATGAAGCCGTAATCTGTAACAGTGACGCTGACGTTAGTACCAGTAATTCGCCCTAACGCATAGGCATACGCCCTAGATAAAGCATCTATTCCTCTCCTACCTATTAAGTAATGGAAAATATAGTTCGTTCTCTCTGGCTCCTTCCATATCTCTATTAAATAAGTTGAGTCGCCCGGAACCACCCCTACGTAGCTCAGTTGCTCCCTTACGTATTCGAGGAGGGCCTTGGCAGCGTGGGGTTCCAGGTAATATTCTCTAATTAATTCTTCTTCGGTCATATTGGGTAACTTCTCCCTGAACTTAGCCATCTCTCTAGCTGAGTCGTAAGCTAAAGGTAGCATTTCGCTAAACCAAGCGGGAACAGTTGGTCTTTCGCTGGGCGCGGGTTCAACGAATATCTTCATACCGTTTGAATAAAGATACTTGTACGTCTTTCCGCTTAAGACGAACACGTCGCCGGGAACGAGGTTCTGTACAAATAGCTCCTCTACGTGTCCGAGGAGCCTCTTGGATTTCGCTTCGTAGACCTTTACCTTACTTTCATCTGGTATAGTTCCCGCGTTCATCATGAATATCATTCTGGCTTGACGCTTCCTCTGGAGGACGTTCCTCTCCTTATCCCAGTAAAGCTTCGCGTAAACCTTCTCATCTTCTAGATTATATTCGCCCGCCAAGTATTTAATTACCGAGATGAAGTCGTTCCACTCCAACTCCCAATATGGATAAGCCCTCTTAGTGATTTCAAAGGCCTTTTCAAGCTCTATCTCACCATGTTCTATTGTAAGAGCAACTATGTGTTGGGCTAAGACGTCCAAGGGATTTCTCGGGATCCTAACTCTGTCTATCTTTCTCTCTAGGGCTAACTTAACCAGAACGGTGTTTTCCATGAGATCGTCTCTGTCGACTACAATTACCCTCCCCTTGGAAACCGCGTCTATCCTGTGTCCAGCTCTACCAACCCTCTGAAGGAGTCTGCTGACGCTTTTCGGGCTCGAAAGCAATACCACTAAGTCTACGTGGCCGATGTCTATACCCATTTCCAATGAGGTAGAGGTTACCACTACCTTCAATTCGCCTCTCTTCAACTTCTCCTCAACTTCCAATCTGACCTCTCGAGAGAGGGAAGAGTGATGTGCCTCTACCTTGTCTCCTAAACCTTCCTTCTCGAGGACTTGCTTGAGCTTAAACGCGACTTTCTCCGTTGAGTGTCTAGTATTCGTGAAAACTATTACGCTTCTATGTTCCTTAACTAATTGAGCTAACTTCTCATATATAGCTCTGTTCAATTCGTCCGCGGAAGCGTTAACTATGTCTTCTACGGGACAAATTACCCTTAGGTCTATGGGCTTGGCGAAGCGAGCGTCTACTATCCACACGTCCCTATCTTTCCCTACAAGGAACTTGGCAACGGTCTCCAAAGGGTGAATTGTAGCTGAGAGCCCTATCCTAGTGAACTCTCCCGCCTTTAAGGCCAATCTCTCTAAAGTCAAGCTTAAGTGAGTACCTCTTTTACTAGAGGCCATTTCGTGGATTTCATCTACTATAACGAATTCTACCCCAGATAGCTTCTCGCTGAACTTCGTAGACGCAAGAGATATTGCCAAACTCTCAGGCGTGGTAATGAGAATGTGAGGAGGTTTCCTTAATTGCTTCTGCTTCTCAGATGGAGGAGTGTCGCTTGACCTTATGCCTATTCTGATCTCTTGGGCTTCTATTCCCATTTCCCTCATTACTTGGGAAATGCCTTCCAATGGTTCCAAGAGGTTCCTCTTCATATCGTTGCCTAGTGCCCTAAGTGGGGAAACGTAAACCACATACACCTTATCCTCTAACTTTCCCTTAACGGCCTTTTCAAGCAAGTAATCTAATATACCTAGGAAAGCAGCTAAGGTCTTCCCAGTCCCGGTAGGGGAGGATATTAGGACGTTCTCATTTCTCTTTATTAGGCTTATGGCGCCTCTCTGAGGCGGGCTGAGTTCCTTGAACTTCCTTCTAAACCATTCCCTAACGTAAGGCTGGAGGGAATTGAGTACTTCTTCGCTGGAGGGGAGTTCCTCCAGGACTCTTACTGACATTTGAGACCCGAGCTAGTAAACGCCCGAAAGTTACACTAAAAATTAGACCTCTATTTGTGAAGACAATCGTAAGATAGGTACGTCTTGCTAGAAGTTTGCGTTCCATGACCCATTAGTCCTCCGACCTTCGGCACGATGACGACTGAATAGCATATTTTATCGCCGTAATCCTTGACGAGCATGGTTAGGCTAGTTCCTTCAACTGGAACCTTTCCTATGAGTAGCTCTATCCCGCCGACGTTACTATTTAATACCACGTCGTTTGACGTTAAGTTTCCTAGAGCTAATACGTGGTACTTCTTACCGTTAATTTCAACTACGCCTTGAATCCACGCGTAGCTCTGAGAGAGCATTCCTAATGGTATTTCCTTCTTCCAACCGTCATTACCTACGAACAGTAACGTGAATCCCTTGGGACCTAACGCTATCAAACTTACTGAATTTATGTACCCCTTACCTTCGAAGTCGCCCATTCCTAGTAAGCTGTATAGCCCTGGAACGACTGCCGTTACGTTCTTCTTAGTAATCATATCAACGAGATTCAAAAGGAACGCGTGCAAGTCTTGAGTAGCTCTCTGTATATAGAGTAAGTAAGGCTCGCTTACGCCGAATTCCTTTTCTAGGAACATTGGACCTTGAGTCGTTATTTGGAGCGAGGGTATTTGCAAGCTCATCTTAGTTTCTCCTTGCTTCCCCTTGTACCAGTAATGGATAACGGGTATTCCGGAGGTGGCGTACATGCCTATGCATCCGTCTCCGTTCATTGCGTCTGGTAGTACGTTAGCCGCACTAACGTTACCGAAGTCAAAGAAGTACTCGGAGACCTTCTTACCTCCATCGCTCATATTGTAGTAAGCACACGAACCATAGGTATCGTTGCCCTCTTTCCAAGTCTTCACGTTCCAAGCGTATACTTTCCCTTCCTTCACGTAATACGACAACATGCCGGACGCGTTTAGCTCGTAAAGCTTCTCTAGTTTACTTCCATAGAGAGCATATAGGGTGTTATTTATTTGAACGAGGAGCTTGCCATTGTAAGTCTGATAGCTCATGCTTCTAGGATCCATTATTGGTATCATTTCAGAAGTTAAATCGATGGAACCTATGGCCTTACCTCCCTTGTACGTTATCAATTTGTTTGCGCCGGTATTAGTCTTCAAGACTAAGAAGAAGGTCCCGTCCTCGTCAGGAGGCGTTAGGGGAGATGCTAACGTAACGTTTTCAAGCTCTTCGAATTCCTTCAACTTCAATCTTAAGACGATCTCCTTAACCTTGGTTTGACCTTGTACTTTCGTTAGGGGTTGCATTGATCCTTGTTCCACGCTCTTTGTGAGTTCTTCAGTAGTTGCAGTTGCAGTGTGAGCAGTGGTCGTAGTTGTCTGGGTATTAGTTGTTGTTTGAACCGATCCGGTAGCTTTCGAGTGACCTCCAAGGAGTAAGATGCCTATCCCTATTATCGCTATAACTACTATCACTACTGAAACTATCATTAGCAACTTGTTTCCTTTCTGAAGTTTCTCAATGTTTATTTTCTCGTTGCTCAAAGCGTAAATTCACCCCCATGAGGCGTAAACCCATATCACGGCATTTTAACTATCATGAGATCTTATACGAAATACTTTACCGTTCTTATCTGTTCAATCAATTTACCTATTTCCCTAAACAAGAACTCGAAACGTATTCAATTGACTTCAAAGTTATTCAGAGTCATAGAGTTTTCACCATCCCATGGTGAATCCCCATCTCCACCTCTTGTCCAAATTCATTTTTCCATTTACTCACAATTAATTCCATCATTTCCTCAACCTTAACCATTTGAATTCAGAAACAATGGTCTCCTTAAGAACCTTCAGTTTCTACCAGCCTTCCCAATTGTTAATTCCATTTCAATTAAATCATTCAACATCGTATTTGCAAAAGCAAATGCAATTTACCAATCCAGAGGTTATACCATCAGTACGAGGTCCTTTCAAGATCGATCTTTACAATGAGAAGTTGCATTGAGGGGTTAATAAGCGATCATGAGAACCTTGATGATCATGGGGATTTCTACTCTAACCTACCTTATACAAGCATATGCATGCATATATTGGACAACTACTTGAGTTTAAGTTCTGGAAGGGAAGGTGTGAATGTGGAAAGGTAAATGAGGGGAAAGGGTTAAAAGGTGAGAAAGAGGTTGTTTAAATAGGAGGGCAACGGTAGAGATCCAATAGGGAATAGAAAGCGTTATACTACTCATGTACACTTTTATGCTTAACTGTGTAGAGATCCAATAGGGAATAGAAAGGCCAAGGCTCTGGCGGGTACACGATATATCTCGATTTTGTTGTAGAGATCCAATAGGGAATAGAAAGATCATTAGCAACCAGTTTGGTAATGACGACCAACTTAAGGTAGAGATCCAATAGGGAATAGAAAGACTCCGCTTTGAAGCGTCATACGGAGTCTGGAGCATCGCGTAGAGATCCAATAGGGAATAGAAAGGCTTCCCCATTAATGTTCAACCACTACATTAGTGAAATAGTGGGTAGAGATCCAATAGGGAATAGAAAGACATTATTAGCTTTAGCTTCTCCGGAACTTCTCCGAGAACAGTAGAGATCCAATAGGGAATAGAAAGGAGGCCTCCCTCCATTGCGGTCGATACGTTTCTTTAGTCCTGTAGAGATCCAATAGGGAATAGAAAGTCGACTATCCTGATGCCGACCCTAACTTGAACTTTGACCCGAGTAGAGATCCAATAGGGAATAGAAAGTTTTCGCTGAGTTTTGGTAATATCTCGACGTCAATGGGGTCGTAGAGATCCAATAGGGAATAGAAAGTCCAGTTTGTCACCAGTTTCTTTACCATCAACGATTGTAGAGATCCAATAGGGAATAGAAAGTACTTGGCGAGCTCCCACAGAAGCTCAACGAAGTGTAGAGATCCAATAGGGAATAGAAAGCCTTTAAGCCAATTTCAGGAGCTTTGTTATCTCCTTTTTGTAGAGATCCAATAGGGAATAGAAAGTTTTCTTCCCTCCCCGCCCCCCTAGACAGAGAAATAGCGTAGAGACCCAATAGGGAATAGAAAGCATGTTAAACCAACTACACAACATATTTAAACAAGTGAAGGAAGTAGAGACCCAATAGGGAATAGAAAGGCGCTTAAGTGAGATACTGAAGGTCAAGAAGTTGCTGGATGAGTAGAGGTCCAATATGGAATAGGGAGTACAGAATATGATATAAGAAATTAAAAAGAGGCAGAAAGTACGTATCTGTAAAGTTCCTGAGGATTCACATTGTTTAGCCAACTGTATTTACTCAGAAATTCATCTACGTCGTATCCCCTTTCTCGGAGAGATAGTCTAATGTACTTAGAGGGGGTTTGAGGCGTATCCCTCAATTCTCCTCTGTATAAGAACGCCGCTAAGCTATCTGCCAAGCTAATCAACCCGCTCATGACATAAGAGAGCTTCAAGTAGTAAGGGCCCATTTGGTAAACGTCTCTATTAACGAAGTTTTGTAGTACGTCTCTCGCAGAATATCCTCCGATTGACCAGTAGTCCTTGCTCTCGGGCGACTCTATTCTCAAGACTTTCCATAATTTCATTCTCTCTAATCCAATAGCTTTGTAGATGGATCTCTCATCGAGTAAGCACTCGCTAACCATCCTCATAGCATGGTGGTGGTTGAGAACCGAGTACTCAATTACCATCCAATCGTTTCGTTCAAGCCCTAGTTCCTTGTACACCTTGTTATACTCCATTTCCTTAAGTATTAGGAACGAAAGGACCTCGTGGCACTTGAAGCTGACCTTATCGTCTCCTTTAACGTACCTCTCGTAGCTTCTCTCATTGGCCTTACCTAAGTCATGAAAGAGCGCGCTTAGGGTCGCTATCTTAAGGACAGTAGATCTCTCCTTTTGGAGATACTCGAGTTCTCGTTCGAATACCCTAAGTGTAATGAAGGCCGTCCTGAGTAAGTGATCCTCTAGTGGTTCAACTCGATTGCCTTCAGCGTAAGCTATTGGCCATACCATTGACCTACACCCAACCCAATGCCTTTTACGTATAAGTCCTCGCCGTGGAAGGTTGCGAAGAGGGCATTGTTCTTCCTTAAGAACTCGTAATATCCGCGACACTCATTGCCCTTCACAGAGTTCTCGAATTCCTTCACGTCCACCCATTTGGCCTCTCGATCGTCGCCCCGATGGAAGGTGACGAGGAGCTTTCCATCTCGCGCAAACACGTGTAGGTTAGCTAGGAACCAGCTCAAGGAAGTCTCAACGAAGTCGTTATCGTCAACTTCAATGCTAATTAAATTGGTGTCCCTAACGAAGCTACAGTAATTCTTCAGCGTTTCCAATATATCTTCCACATTAGGGAACGGTTTTTGCATGAGTAGTTCGAACAAACTCCTATATTGACTCGAACTGAAAACACTCCCTTCAACCTTCTCAATTAAGTTAAGATAGCTTATTCCGCCTTCGTTATCCAATAGCCTCCACTGGATTGAATTAAGCTCGAGGGCGGACCTAATAAATTCCATTGATTCATTCAAGGTTGCTTGTTCGTAAGGATAGGGTTGCTTCGCATTTGTAATTATTACCTTGGCCTCGTCGCACATCCTAAGCCTACAGAGTCTCCCGGCCCTCTGGGCGAGGGAACTGGGGGGCGCTACTTCGGTAACCAAGGTAGTCGCGTCCACGTCCACGCCGGCCTCAATTACTTGAGTGGAAATGACTACCCGCGCGGATTCTATTTTCGTAACGGCGTTTGCTTTATCGTTAGAGCTAAGCCTGCCGTGAACCAGTACCACGTCCTTCGGGTTCAAGCGCTTACTTAAGATTTGGTAAATCTCGAAGGCCTTGTTTACTGTATTGGATACTACTAAGAGCTTGCCTCTATAGGCCTCATCGAGTAAGCTCTCTACGTTCTCTTTTACATACTTACCTATAGGATCGCTAACTAATTCGGTTCGCCATTTTATAGATAGCTGGGAATGGTAGTAATCTGAATCCCTGAACCTAACGACCTTGTTTCCGAGTTTCTCGTAACAGTTATTGCAAACTACTACGGCCCTTCCGGTCTTCCTCATCACTTTTTTCAAGAACTTGGAAGGAAGGGTCGCTGTTGCAACTACGAAGGGAACCTTGAACTCGTTCATCGTTTCGAGCGAGGCGAACAAGAACTCGCGACTTCGGCTCTCCTCCCTCTCCCAAGTTTCCCCAATTAAGTGAACTTCATCTAAGAGAATTAGGGAGGTGAACAAGTTCGCTCTTGGATATTCGTAATGACCGTAACTCCACTTCCTTAGAACGAAGGGTAATTCGGGGGGAGGCAATCTGTTTATAGTTAAGGAGAAGTAGTCTATGGTAGCCGTTACGAACTCTCCCGACATGTAAGGACACTTCCCCTCAACTGGGAGCCCTGAGGCGTGGCATGGCTCCAAGCCCACGGTTCGGAGGTAATTCATTTGGGATTGAACCAAGCTCCTTAGGGGAAAGACGTGAACGGTCCTAGGTAAGTTCCATTCCTCTTCGAGGCGCTTCTTTAAATAAGGAGTTCCCTTGCTCTTACCGTATCCCGTAGGGGCCACGAAGACAGCACTCCCATCGCTTAGCAAGGTCTCGAGAATTTCATCGTATGCCCTTCTATAGAAGGGTTTTAGGGCCAAAGGTTCCTCACCTTGACGTAGCCTAAGCTCCTTCTGAGCCACTCCACTCTGTTGCGGAGCTCTTGGGGGAGCTTGCCAGTTATCGAAAGCGCCGCTAACCTCCTGGAACAGTCGTAGAGCTTCTGAACGTTCGAAGAAATAACGTACTGGTAGAGGTCGTTCAAACACTCGCCCGCACAAGCTTGAACCTCGCCGTTACCGCTCTTAGTCCATAACAAGGAGAGCAAGTGGGAGAGTATGTAATTCGCCCTCTTCTCGTCTCCAGTTAGTCTGTAGAACTTACAGAATATCTCGCTGGATATGAGGGGGAAAGCATTAGACACCATTGGCTTCTTCTCGCGCTTCTTCTCATTTTTGGAAATGAACGTTAGTATCAGTGCGTCCAAGGGATTCATGCAAACGCTTCCTTGCTGGAATACTTTCGCTTTAACGAAGGCGTGGCTATAGTGGAAGTGCAAGTAGACGTCCGTGCTAACCGGTAAGTTCTTAGGGTTACTTGGCCTATTTTCAACCATCGCCCAGTACCTTTGGGCGACGTGGTTCTTCATTGTTTCTCTAAGGGACTCGGGGAGAGGTGGTAGAACTCTAAACTCGGTTCTATAACTGCGCTTTCCGTCGTTATTTGAGATAATAAAACCTACATTCGAGACTATGAGTCCGGTTATTGCCAGCGCTTCTCCTAGAAGTGTCTCCTTATTGTTTATAACGTAAACCATCTTGTTGTCCCTTTCCGTCCTCGAAGGAACCATGAACGTCTTGACGTGCCGGCCTAAATTCAATTTAACCATCATTAACCTAGTAGGAGGTCTGTTCTTGATCCTCCTTACCGTTTCCTCCGACTTCACAGTCATGTACTCTAGTAGTTTACACCAAAACTCCTTTGTGAAAGCGTTCGCGTCTTCTCGTTTACTCCTTATCTTGTTACGTTTCTCTTGATATTCCTGCCATTTCTCCGTACCCATTATCTTTTCAACGAAGTGGGTGTCATTACCACTGGGCATCCTCTCCAAATACTTGTACTTCTTGTAATATTCTTCAATCAAATTGCAGAGCCCTTCGTAAAGCTCTTCCTCGTTCTCCTCTATCTCAATATAGTCCGTGCCATACCTCTCTACTTTTAGGTCCGACAAGTAGAGGACTAGCGCTTGATAGTACCTACCTATGAGGGTTGAGGGAAGCAAACTTACTTTCAAGTACCACCACCTACGCAAACGTCTTCGATACAATAACCGGATTTTACTGAGCCAAAATTCTTTGAAGGAGGAGGTGTTAGCACGAAGGAGCTGGATAGGGGCCCCGAAGCCGCTACGTACCTTCTCGTTTGAACAACTAAGGAGACACCCCTCCTAGCTTTCGTTACGCAAGCGGAAGACTTAGTTAGTTCCCATAGGTCCAAGTTAACGAACGGTTGAGGCTTCTCTATCCATAGCTCTTCCGGAGCGTATAAATAGGTCTCACAGTTAACGCATTCGTTAGCTTCCCCAACTGAACTTTCTCTAATGAAAATCAAGCCTTCCTTAGCTCCCAACCTCCTAGGCACTACCGTCTTCAGAACCTCTTCGAGGTCCCCTTCGCTAATGGGCTTACCACTCACCTCCTCGTATCTCTTAGCGAGGGTATCCAAGTCCACCACTACCGCGAGGTCGAGTACCGCACCGGGTCCGTAAACGGCTGCTATTGCTTGGGCGGTAAACCACTGTCTAGGATCCCGCGCGTTCTCATCGCTTAAGTAAGGTATTTGAACGAGCTTCGTCACCTCGCCCTTGACTATTAGTCCAACCTCGCTTTCCGGGGATAGCCCCAGGGCGGCTGCCTTGAAGGCATCCTTGAAGGCATAGATAGGTGAGCAAATGGTTCCCTCGTAGTTGACTAACTCTCCTAGTCCCAGCCTTATGGCTACGGGTTCTATTACGGATCCGATTATGGTGGAAGGCGGCGGTAGTATGGGTCCCAATTGAAATCCGCTTGCGTAAGGGAACCTTATTGGTATCCCCCAGGCCAGTTTGACCTTGTAACGCAATCCCAAAAGGGACAAATTAGTTCCCCTTAGAACTTCACTTGAGCTTGAGGCTCTCGCCCAAGCGAGCGAGTGCCTCCTCGGAGGCCTTCGCTATTGCTTCTAAGTAGCTGTTCGTTTCTATGACCTCTATCTTCGCCTCTTGCGGCTTCTTGAGTCCCTCCTTGTCGAAGTAGTACACCTTCGAATTGTTGCTCAGTATTTGAAGCCTCTCCACTGTTTCGAACAAGTAGGAGGGCTCGTTTCCGGGGCTTACTTCGAAAGGCACGTCCGTAACGGCTACTACTAAGCTCATTACTTCCCATTGCGGGTTGAACCTAGTCCTCTTAGCTCCCCATAACATTGAGCCCATTAGGTTCTGTAGAGCTTTGAGGGCCGCTTCCGCTCTCTTGAACCTCTCGGGGGCTTCGAGGGAATCCACCTCCTCACCGTATTCAGTGTTATCTGAACTGAGAACGCCTATGTTGCTTACGTCCAAAGAGAAGTTCAGGTTGTAGAGCGCGCTACCTATTTCAACGTAATAGAGCATTTGGCCCCCCGATTGCTCTGCGCCAGCGTACCTTACGTGTAGTTCAGGTTCCGTTCCTACAGCGCCAGCCTTTAAGGAGTCTAATGTAGGTAGCATATACCCTACTCTGAATCTAGACGTTCTCTTAACTGTGTTATCCGAATTAAGGAATCCACCGACGTCCTCTACTACGCATTGTTGAATAATGACTTTCTCTAGCTCGCTCTTTTTAATTCCTCCACTTTCCTTGCTCTTTTTAGTACCTTTCTTACCTGGCTGTTGAAGGGATTGGGGGATTTGTATACCACAATTGTTCAATGCGTTCTCATCGGTACTTTTAACGAATATTCCCTTCTCACAACATTTGCAAACGGGTAAGCCGTATCTCTTAGCTACTTCAGCTAGGTGGACTTGGTAAGCGTGAGCTATGCTCTCGCCGCTTATTGCCGGTACGTACAAGACTTGGAGACCGTCCTTTGTTTTTATGACAACTGGTGCTCTCCTATGCCTAGTTACGTTACCTACGCTTTCGGCCATATTCAATGCATCTGCATTTAAGAGTATCCTAGCGGAGAGACTTATACCAACGTAACTCATACCTAACCACCTCAAGAACTTTGAATTAGGGGACAATCACCCTCAAGGGCTTTAATTGAAATAACCTTAAGGAGGTTCATAACATCCTTGTTAAAGGACTCCTTTATTAACTTGGCTATGGACTCCGCCTCCACCTTAGCTATTGATATCACTTTACCGCAATCGAGCTCCTCGTTCTTAACGAGGGTCTTCACAGTACTGCAGAGTTCCTCCTTCTTCTTACCTTCGCTTAAGAAAATGGACTCGATATTCCTGACTGCATCGTAAAGCGTCTGTAAGGCCACTGAAGGATTAATTGAGTTCGCCAATCTATCAACTACGCTGAAGTCTTTGTTACAAACGTAATAGTGTAACACTACCGGTAGTGCCCAATAGTTCTTGTCATCGCTCAAGACTTACGGATACCTCCAGTATAATGGAAAAGTCTCTAAATTAAATAAGTGTTGGTAAACAATCGGGTTAGGTTAGTGTTAATTGAAAAACGGTAACGGCACTAAAGTCCCGTAACCTAACTCTCTATACCTTCCGGCACCTTTCCAGTACGTGGCTTCCCAATCCTCACATTCGGAGTAGAACATCGCACCTGGAGCTATTGCTAAGGCGTAAGGCCTAGGGCACTGACGTTCGCCTCTTAGCTCCCACCCTAAGGGGATTATCTCAACGTTAACTCGCGTTCCTGGAACTGTTGCGCTCGCTCCTATCTTTTCTTTCAAATAATTCCTTACGATATCTTCCAACTCGATCCATACACTAGGGTCTTCAATATCTAAATCTATTTCTAGGATTAGTGGGATAGTAGGCAATAGAATGTATTTATCGCCTTATAGAATCCCATACTTTTTGGTTCTTTGTAAATATAGCTCCATCACTTCCATAACTTATTGCAACAAGCCAAGGCCGTCTTCATAGAACCCTTTAGGGAGGAGGCGGGTAGGAAGAACACCCCCGTTCCGTCCCTTATTACGGGGAGGTCCACTATTCCCTCGCTCCTGCCTACCCCTACGTGAACGTGGGAAAGGGCTGAAGCTAGAACCAAGGCTTTGTCGCTCAACCCAAACACTTCCCTATATATTCGGGAAATTCTATTTGATATAAAAGGCTTTGCATTAGAGACAGAGTGACTAGGCCTTGAAGCGTTCTTCCAGCAGCCTCTTGAACTTTACTACGTCTCTCATCATATATACGTTATTGAACATAACGTGAACTTCGCTAGCGTTAGTCTCCATTATTCTCTCAATTAAATCCTTAAGCTCCTCCTCGCTATATTCGTATCTATAACTACCTTTCCCGTGGAGACGCAAGTAAATGATGTCTTCGTAGTAAGGAGGCCATTGCTTAAATGGATCTACAATATGGATGATTCCCATGTCTACTATCTCTCGAACTTCCGGTCTTCCCACCCACGTACCGCGAGGTTCCCATCCAATCCTCTTCCACGTAGTTAGGGCCCAGCGAAAGAAGTTCTTGGCCCTCTCCAAGTTCTCTTTACTGTATCCGAAGCTTGGTGGAGTCTGGACGACTATCACGTCGCCTTTAACTGCCCGAGCTGCTTCAACTGTCTTTAACCAAGCTTCCTTTACCTCCTCGGTGAGCTTCAATAAACCATACCTATCTAACTTGTCCTTAGGTATTACGATCTTAGCCCTCCTATACGTCGGGGAGGTAGGTGGGTGAGATACCAGCTGCCAAGCCTTTAGGTGAACATTGATTTCATCGCCGAGCTCCCTCCTCCACTTCTCAAGCGTCTCTAATGGGGGAGGGTTGTAGAAGGTTTGTTGTATTTCAACCGCATTGATGTACTCCCTCAAGACTCGCTTGGACTTGGGGAAACCGCACGTACCGTAGTATATCATCAAGTCAGTATTCCCAGAGTAATACAAGAGGTTACACTCCAATATCCTCTCTTCCTCTATAAGCTTTACGGGAACTGGTATGGGACTCAGAAGGGAAATAATGGTTGCAATGCACCAGATAAGGAAGGTTAGGTCTAAGCTCGCGTATCAACTAGCCGCCGTTGAGCAAAAGGAGAAGGACTTAATGAGCAAACTCATTCAAGCCCAAACCCAAGGAGACCAACTTAGGTCCAAAGTGTACGCTAATGAAATAGCTAACCTAAGGAAGGTCAGAGCCAACTTAATGATATTGGACGTTAAGCTGGAGCAAGCGTTGCTGAGACTGGAGACGGCGCTAACCTTCGGAGACGCTGCCGCTGGATTACTGAACATAGCTGGCGAGGTGAAAGTAACTGTGGAAAAGGCGAAGGAGTTCCTCCCCAACATGCAAGAGGAGCTGGAGGGGTTAGTAGAGTCGCTAGAGGAGGTCTCAACGGAGGGCATGGGTACAATGAGTTACAGCGGAGTGTACCTAGACCCGGAGGCCTCCAAGATACTGGAAGAGGCCAAGTCCATTGCGGAAAGCAAACTGAGGGCTATGATGGAATCAGAGGAAGGGGAGGCATCGGGCGCCTAAGCCATTCATTAACCTCACTTAAAGCATAACTTTTTAGGGCATAGATATTGGCTCACGTTATTCACTTCAGGGGTCATAAACTTATTCTCCATGAAGATATTGCTGTGACGCCTCTCGGAGTGGTTAAGGGGAAGCCTAGAAGAATAGAGGAGCTCCTACCAGTAATGATGAAACCGTCTCGGAGCGAAGGGATCGCTTACTGGATGTATAGAAAGGCTATACCAGCGGAAATAGGTGGAGTTAGGGGAGACGTGACCTTGGTTTACCCAGGGGAGCTGCCTTCCGGGGAGCTGATCAAAACTCACGGTCATTACCACCCGGAGAGCCCTTGGGGGGAGAGGTGGCCCGAGCTCTACGGAATACTTCGCGGAAAGGCATTGTTCGTCCTCCAAGACTTGAAGGGCGAAAGGGTTAGGTTAGTAGAGGTTGAGGAAGGAGACTTGATAATGGTTCCCCCGGGCTACGGACACGTAATGGTTAACGTGGGGGAAGAGGAGCTCGTAACCTTCAATTACGTTAGTGAACTGTTTAGTTCCGAATACGGACCCTACAAGGAGAGGAGGGGAGCAGCTGTATACGTAGTTAGGAAGGGGGAGGAAATAGAGGTCGTTCCTAATCCGAGGTACGAGGTGAAGGAGGTACTGTTGTGCAAGCCAATGGGAATACACCTAAAGGAACCCACTATATCTCATTCATTTAAACCGCACCTAACTGAGTGGTTGAAATGCGAGGAAGTGAAGGTGCCCTTGAGCTTGTAAATCTAGTCCTCATTTAGTTAAAACTTTCTCATAGACTTGAAGTTCCTTACCCTTAAGCTGATATAACTTCAATCTCCAAGATGGGAGCTGTAACTCCATAAAGCTAGGGGTGCCGCCTAGGGTGTAACCGCCCCAGCTTCCCGTTACGCTTCCCGGATTCAAGTGAACGATCCCCTCAACCCTATCAATTAAAGGAACGTGGAGGTGGCCGTGTATTATAACTTCCGCACCTTCCCTCCTAGCAATTTCGCTGAGTGCCTTCAGATTGCCTCTGGGCCTGACTTGGTGACCGTGAAGCACCAAAACCTTCTTCCCATCCAATTCCAATGTGATCTTTTCCGGAAGCGGTAGGTAATCCATGTTCCCCCTTACTGCGCGAACTTCGTCGCCAAGGGTCTTCAAGTAGCTCAATACCTCTTCGCCAGTTAAGTCCCCAGCGTAAATTACGAGGTCGTAAGGCGCATTGCTTTCAATTACTTCTCTCAGGTCCTTGGGTATCTCCTTTTCTCTATCCGGAATATGGGCATCGGAAAGTATTAGTACCTTCATTTCAGACGCCGCAAATTCTCCACGAGACGTGCCTATTTAGTAACAGTCTAACTTTTTCTAACGTTTTTCTCAATACGCACGGTCTCGTAACTATAATAGTTCCCTTGGAAACCCCGACTATTGGTTCGAACTTGTCTCTCGAAATTACCAATGGCTTGGGTAGAGCTCGGGCTAGTTCCTCAACGCCATCCATTGGCTCCCTAAGCACTACTTCCACGCCCCTCCTAGCCATTAAAGCGGCCGCCAACAAGCCCTCTTCTCCTGTTACATCAACGTAAGCCGTTCCCTCGGAACCGTAAGGAAGGCCTCCAACGCCTTCAACCACGTCTCTTGAGGTGTAAACGTATACTTCGTTCCTTATTTCAACGTAAAGCGTTACTTTGGGAGAGCTTAGGTTCACGTTTCCTTCTATTTTAGAACCAATTAGGGCAGCCAACTCGTTGCTTTTCATTGGATAGGCCTTATCGGCCCTCCTCACCCTTACGGCGAATTGGTCTAGCTTGGGATATAAGCTCGAGACCTCTTCGACCAGCTCCGTAGGCGGTAACTTTGGTAGTACAAGAGCATATATTAAGTGGTGTACTCCGGGCATCCTCCTTAAGTCCTTAGGGGCCTCGCCTCGAACTAGGATCCTTCCGTATTCAAGTTCTACCTTCGCCCTGAACCCCCTCCTATGGAGAAACTTGGCTACTTGGTTCCGAAGTAAGGACTCCATCTGACCTCGCTTCTTACCTTTGAGGGCTATCTCGGAATATGCTACTAAGGTGACCTTCACCTCGGTTCACCGCTGATTTAGATCCCTTCGCACTGAATCCGGTGGGCGCTGAAGTAATGAAGGTGGCAGTAGGGAGCTTGAACGAAGTTAAGTTAAACGCAGTATCGAAGGCCCTTCAGGAAATGGGAATAGACGCTATAGTGATTCCCGTAGACGTTGAAAGCGGGGTACACGAAATACCTTTAAACGATGAAATCTTCGAGGGCGCGCGTAACAGGGCACTGAGCGCTAAGAAGCGAGTTCCCGCCGACTTATATATCGGATTGGAATCTGGCCTAGTCAAGATGTACGGTAAGACGTTCATGGTAAGCGTCGCTGCTGTATTGAAGGGAGAATCGATTCATTACGGGCTCTCACCGGGTTTCGAAATACCCGAAAGGTGGGCCGTAAAGATAGAGAGGGATAGGAGCTCCTTCTTCGAATTCATGGAGGAAAAGGGCGGTAGGGACTTAGGTAAGAGGGGCGGTCTGGTCAGCGTACTGACTTCAAATGTGATAACTAGGACGGAGTTCTGCAAGTTGGCCGTAATAATGGCTGTGTCCAAGGCATTGAACGAGAAGTGGTGATTTCGCGTTGAACGTTCTTCACGTGGTAATGGCCTACTCAGCATTAGAACTGGTTCCAAGGGAGATAGCGTCTCATCCGCAAGTCGTAAGCTATGCAAAGAGGCGGAACAAACCGCCTACGAAAGTTATTCTAGACAAGAGCTATCATTTCCATGCTATGAGCAAGTTGAAGGATAAGGAAAAGAGGGGGAGACCCGACATGGTTTTCGCCTTCTTGTTAGCGGCCCTCTCATCGCCGCTTAACGCCATGGGAAAGCTTAGGGTATACGTTCATACATTACAGGATTACGTAATAATTGTCAATCCAAAGACTAAGCCGATTAGGTCTTACGATAGGTTCTTGGGAATAATGGAAAAGCTGTTCGAGGAAGGAAGAGTGCCCAGTGAGGGCGAGCCATTGATGGAGCTCAAGAACATGAGCTTGGAGAGACTGATTAAGAACCACATAGGCGCTGACGGCTTGATATTGCTCGAACCGAACGCCCCCCTCAAACACCCGGTAGAAATAGCGAGGGAGGCGTCCGAAGGGTTGCCCGTCGTAGTTCAAGGCTTCCCGAGGGGGGACTTCGGATTGGACGCGTACAAGTTAGCTAGAGACAAAGCGTACGTATTCCCGCAATTACTAGACTCGTGGATGGTTGCGGATAGAATAATATGTGCTTATGAGAACTTCATCCTTGCGGACAGACGCTCTTATAAGTAACTCTAACGCACACGAACCAGTTACACAAGCTCGCGCTCTCGCCCCTACCAACGCGTCCCTCTATTTCCCAGTAATCCGCGTCCGTACATATGTTGAATATAGTTCTAGCTTTACATAGCATCACTTTAGCTTTAACGTAAACTTCGGGAGGGTTCGAATCGAGTTCGAAGACGTATATGTCTCTATCGAATATCTTACTACTGCAATCTCCTTGAACACATGCTCTATCTATTTCATAAGGCTCGGGAACTTTCAGTATTACTTCGCCGATATTTTGCGTTAAGGGACATTGGTCTTCTCCATCCCGTATGCCGTCTCCGTCCGAGTCCGGGTCCCTTGGATCCGTGCCCAAGTCCAGTTCCTTTTTATCACTCAGTCCGTCTCCGTCGGTATCGGCGGAGGTAGGGTCTAAGTTGTGATAGTACTCGTAGTAATCGCTTAAGCCGTCTCCATCTGTATCCGGATCCGTGGGGTCGGTCCCTATTCGAAGTTCCTTGGCATCCGATAATCCGTCGTGATCGCTGTCTTCGCTTTTGGGATCCATGCCTAACTTGTATTCCTTGCCATCGGGGATTCCGTCCCCATCGGTATCGTAATTAAATGGATCAGCTATTTCGTAATCTTTTCCATCAGGCAATCCGTCCTTATCGGTATCTGGGTCCCTCGGATCAGTTCCGATCTTGAGTTCCATCCCATCGTCCAAGCCGTCTCCATCGGTATCGCTATTGCAGGGACTCGTCTTCAATTCAATTTCACTCTTATCGGGAATCCCGTCTCCGTCGGTATCAATTGAAATGGGCGAGGAACAAAACTTCACCTCCTCGCCGTCCTCTAACCCATCGCCATCGGAGTCCTTGCTGAGCGGGTTCGAACCTATTTCCACCTCTTTACCATCGAACAGCCCGTCTCCGTCCGTATCCGGGTTCCTTACGTCGGTGCCTAACTTGAGTTCGTCGCCGTCCAGTAGACCGTCTTTATCTATATCGCTATCCTTCGGATCTAAGCCTAGTTCCAACTCCTCGAGATCACTGAGCCCGTCTCCGTCGGTGTCAGGGGAGGTAGGGTTAGTTCCTAAGGATAACTCCTTTGCGTCATCTAGGCCGTCTCCGTCCGTGTCCTTAGAATTTGGATCTGAGCCTATCTTCACTTCCTTGTAATCGCTTAAGCCGTCTCCATCTGTATCGATCTTCAAAGGATCGCATTTGTACTTAAGTACTTCGTCTCCATCGCTCAAACCGTCCCTATCGGAATCTCGATCTAAAGGATTGGTTCCATATATTAGTTCCTCCCCGTCCTTCAATCCGTCTCCGTCGGTATCGGGGTTCCTTGGATCGGTTTTGAGCGAAATTTCCTTCCCATCGCTCAACCCGTCTCCGTCAGTATCCGGTTTCAGTGGATCAATTCCGAGAATGAGTTCCGTTTTGTCCCTAACGTCGTCTCCATCGGTATCGACCTTAGATGGATCGGTCCGATAAACTACTACTTCCTCGTAGTCGTTGAGGCCGTCTCCGTCAGTGTCTACCTTCGCGTCGCTGCTTCCCTTAAGGCCCTCTAGGAAGCTATTCAATCCGTCTCCATCAGCATCGCTATAGGGGTAGATCTTTGCGTAACCCCTGAGTTCGCCCCTATCGCTCAAAAGCTTTAGTTCCAAGGTAGCGTTGCCTACTACCGTTAGGGAGAGCAGTCCGGGGAACTCCTCTTTACTCACTACGCCTCCGTTACTGATCGAATACTTAACTACGCAGTTCGAACAATCGTATCCGAAAACTACCTTCGAGTAGTCTCCTACCCTTAACACGTTAATTGATACTGGACCGTAAGCGTAAACGTTGGTCGTCACCTCAATATCGTAGGTTACTTCAGTAAGGAAACATTTCTCTGTAACCACTAAATGCGTTGAAGGTTTCAAGTACGTGAAAATTAGTAGTCCTTTACCTACCTTCTTAAGCGTGGTATACTTGTAATTCTTGAAGTACAAATCGCATCCCTTTAGAGGTACGAAATTCTCTATTCCTTGAACTACCTTTACTTCACGCGTTTCACGGAACTTCAGTATTCCAAAGTAGAACGACGTTACGATTGCCAAGAGCAATAAGGCTATCCCTACGAGCACTATTGTCGGTAGGACGCCTCTCTCAAGCAACCTATGTTCACGTCGGTATCTTAAACCAGAGAGAGTACTAAGTTTTACTTCTTTACCTTTTGTACTACTTCAATTCTCTCTATCCACGTTTCAGGGTACTGTCCCTCTAGATCCTTCTCGTATTTTTTAACCATATCCCAAATATTGAGAAGAGCAGTGCTTACGGCAGTTAACGCTTCCATTTCAACGCCGGTCTTTTCCGTTGCCTTGACCTTAACTCTAACCTTTAGTCTATTCTCATCCAATCTCTCATACTTAACACCAACGTATGTTATCCTAATTGGGTGACAGAAGGGCAAGAGGGACGGAGTGGCCTTAGCCGCGTTTATCGCTACTGCCTTAGTTATCTCGAAAACGTTCCCCTTTTCTATTTCGCCTTCATATATTCTATCCAGTGTCTCTTTCTTGAGCCTTATAATTCCTTCCGCTATCGCTTCCCTATAAACAACTTCCTTTCCGGTAATGTCAACCATGCCTTCCAAGGCGCTCCTACCTCCTGAACTGGACCGTATGCAAATGCGTTTCACTTGTCTATATCAGTTCGCTTCTTAGTATTAGGAGAGCTAAGGAGAGGCCCCCCATCGTTGAAAGGAAGGCGCCTACGGGCAGTGAACCGTATGGCGTCTCTACGTAGCTACTTAAGGCGTCTGATGTCATCATTACAGTCGATGCAATTAAAAACGTAGTAAATATTTCATAGTAGGGCTCTAGGGGACACAATCTCTTTCCTATGTTCGCTGATATTAGGCCCAAGAACGGTAGAATGCCACAACAACCCGTTACCGAGCCAGCTCCTATAGACGCAACGATGACGCTCTTAGCCAAGGTCCTTTCCGGTTTTATCCCTAGGCTCCTAGCGAAATCTTCCCCGAAGCCGACTGCAGTGGCCTCATCGATTAGAGCAATTGAACCAACTAACGCTAGAACTGAAGCTATTGCCAGACTGAAAGCAGTGCTTCGATCTACGTATTCCGTCGTCCCCAGAAGCAAAGGCAAGAAAGGTCTATTGAGAGATGAGGCTACCAAGTAGGCCAAGAGAGAGGAAAGGCCTTGTAGGGAAATGGAGATAGCTAGGCCCATAATTAGCGCCTTAGAGGCACCTCCTCTAAGGGACGCGAACGCAACGAACGTGCCAACTATTAGAGAGCCGAGGAAGCCCAGCGCAAAGGACGTGCTTTGTTGGAGGGCAATTAAGCCGAATATCAATGCCCCCAAGGAAATGAACAAGAAGGCGCCCGAAAGAGTACCTAAGACGTATGGGTCGACTAAGTCGTTCGAAAGCTCCTTTTGAAGTAAGAGCGTTGGTAAAGCCAAGGACAAGGAAATTAGGTTATCCACTATAACTCTTTGAATTCGTATTTCTAAGACTACTCCCGAGAGCTGGAGAGGGTTCGCGAATCCGCTACCGCCTAGGCTCAAGGAAGAAAAGAAGGAGGCTAGCCAGAGCAATACAAGCCAGATGGATCTTTTACAAGCGCGTGGAGAGCCTTTAGTAGTATCCATGGCGCTTGACTTATCCGAGGTCCCGGTCTCTGAACGACGTCCGCGTACGTTCCATAGATTACGCATATTCGCTTTGCCCTTAGGCCCAAGGCTTTAGCATCTTTAACGGCCCCTTGCGGATCAATTCCTTTCCCACTCAATAATATTACTACGTCCGCATTTAATGATAGGAGTTTCTCTTTGGTTATCCTAGGCCACCCTAGTTGTCCTATGAGGTTTACGGCGTTCAGCTTATTGACTAAATCGCTAATGAAAGTTCCATTGCCTACCGCATAGATGCCCCAGGAGAACGGGTAGAAGAGAATTACTACTTTCACTAATGGATATTTCAAGGATTCCTCTGAGGCCTTGGTTACGTTCTCCTCGATCCATTTAACTACTTCCCCTGCCCTATCGAGTTCGCCGATAGCCTTTCCAATTAGGGTTAAATCGCGCTCTATACAGCCTATCGAGTCACACGCGCCTCCCTTTGTAAAGAGGACTGGGAAGCCTAGTTCGTTGAGTTTGCCTATCATCCTTAGGTCAGCGCCTTCATCAGCTATTACGAGGTCCGGTTCCAGTAAAGCTATTTTTTCTATATTGGGCATCCAGAACGTTCCTATGATCGTTACCCTACCACTCCCGGTCGCGTTAACCAATTGAGCTGGCCAATCGACTGGTTGAACGGTTGCTACGAGTTTCGAACAGTTCATTACACATACGCTCTCCGCAATGGCCGGCGTTAGGGCGATGACCTTCTTAGGAGGGTAATTAAATATAGTTACGTTCCTCCCGAGCGCGTCAATTAACGTAATGGGTGAGGAGGACACAATTACAATGGCTAGCGTTGGGATAGCTATCAGAAGGATAAGCGGGATTGTTAATCTCACGATTTCACCGGGGTGGCGAGGGTTGCTGAGAAATATGTAAATGTAATGGGTCCCGGCACGGGGCGGCTGCGGCGCCTCTCGGACGCCACTGCCTAACCCCGCGCGACCGGCTTAACTTCCGGGTTCGATATGGGTCCGGGTGTTGCCCGGTCGCTGTGGCCGGGACCCGTCTTAGCTCCCTACGGGGTCTCTTTATTTTCTTTTCGGTTTGTTCGATCCCAACCAATATTCGTAGAGGCCTCTCTCTATAATCCACTCTTTAAGTGGACCGAATATTACCGCCTTTCCTTTTATCTCTTCGGCGTTCGGACTAGACGTTAAGAATAGAGCTGCTTTTATCGCTATCATCATTGCCTTCATGAACTTCCTTAACTCCTCTTTCCCGGCATAGGCTGCCTTGAGAGCAGGTAGCGCTACTCCAACTACGTCTGCACCTAGCGCTAGCGCCTTCGCTGCTTCCATACCATTTCTAATTCCACCGGACCCTATTATTATCGAGTTTGGAGCCGCAGTCCTAACTTCCATTATGGAAGCGGCAGTGGGAATTCCCCAGTCGCTTAACCAGGAAGCCGCTAAGCCCAACTCTTCCTCGCCCTTCTCGTATGCTCTATACATTTCGACTTTCACCCAGCTGGTTCCGCCACAACCGGAAACGTCGAAGGCTTGGATACCCACTTCATTGAATGCCTTTGCGGTTTCGTAATCTATTCCAGCTCCGGTTTCCTTAATTATTACCGGCGTGTCTAACTCATCGACGATTTCTGCGACTTTGTCTATTATTCCCTTGAAGTCAACATCGCCTTCTGGCTGGAAGGCTTCTTGGGCAGCGTTCAAGTGTATCGCTATTGCATCAGCGTCGATCATTTCTATTGCTTTTTTAATTTCAGTTACGCCGTAACCCTTCAATAACTGAGGCGCGCCTATGTTTGCTATGAGTAAAGCGTTAGGGGCCTTTTCCCTCGCTATTCTATATGTCCAAGAAAGCGAGGGGTCCTCTATAGCAGCCCTCTGGCTGCCTACCCCCATTCCCAGTCCCAATTCCTCAACGACTTCCGCAATGGTCGCGTTTATCTTGGCGCTATGCTCGTTGCCACCAGTCATCCCAGTTACGATAATTGGTGCGTTAAGCGTTTTGCCGAATAGTTCGATTCGCGTGTCCACTTCGTTGAGGTCGAGTTCCGGTGCAGCGCGGTGAATCAATTTAACGTACTTAAACCAAGTATCCCCGGCCTCTACGTCGTTCAGTAAAGTAATCCTCAGGTGATCTAGCTTTCTGGTCCTAGTTTCCATAATTTGCCTACCTTCTCATTGAAACATCGAGGAAGCTATATGAAGGTCGCTATGATTCCGTAACTTAAGGATTTTAGAACTATTTGCGCAACGCGAGATTAAGGGGAACGACCTCGAAGGACTACGAGACTAAAGTAATTGAAGAAAGCGTCAGAGCTATTGAGAAATTACTACCGATAGCGTTGGAGAAGAAGGGAAAAGACGTTATTAAGGTAATGCACGTATGCGGAACCCATGAACATACTGTGACTCACAACGGTCTCAGGAGCCTGGTTCCACCTCAGCTGGAGATAATTGCCGGACCGGGTTGTCCAGTTTGCATAACCCCCGCTTCGGCCGTAGACGAAATGATAAAGCTCTCCCTTGAAGGAGTTCGAGTATACGCTTACGGCGACGTTTACAAGCTACCGGGGACGAAGGGAAGTTTAGCTACTGCTAGGGCGAGAGGCGGAGACGTAAAGGTCGTTTACGGTTTTCTAGACGCAATGAAAGACGCAAGGGAACACGGCAAAGAAGCCGTTTTCTTCGGAGTGGGTTTCGAAACAACTGTTCCAACGGTTGCGTCTCCGGTGTATTTAGGAAAGGTTCCCGAGAACTTAAAGATATTCTCAGTATATAGATTAACTGCTCCGGGGCTCGATAAAGCGTTGGAAGCTCACAAGGACCTAGGCGTACCTCTTGATGGAATAATTGCTCCGGGTCACGTTTCATCGATTATAGGTGCGAACGCGTGGAAGTATCTACCAGAGAAATACGGGTTACCTACAGTTGTAGCGGGTTTCGAAGCGTACGATTACATGGTAGCTCTAGTTTGGTTATTAAAGCAGATAGTGAAGGGCGAAGCTAGACTGGAGAACGAGTATTCGAGGGTAGTAAAACCAGAAGGCAACGTGATCGCATGGAAGAGGGTTAACGAAGTGTTCTATGTAACGGATGCCTATTGGAGAGGGATAGGCGTCCTACCGAATAGCGGCTTAGAATTTAGGGACGCATACTCTAAGTACGATGCTTCAAAGGAGTATGGTCTCGAAGTGAAACCGACTGAACGGGAGCTACCGCCGGGATGCAAGTGCGCTCAAATAAACTTGGGAATAGCTAAACCTACCGATTGTCCTCATTTCAAGAAGACTTGTACGCCTACCAATCCCATTGGTCCGTGTATGGTGAGCGATGAAGGTACGTGCGCTATATGGGCTAAGTTCGGAGGAGGAGAACTCATAAGGACGCTCGCGAAAGAATTGGGGCTCTGAAGAATAGCTAAAATCACCTTTTTTCAGTTTCCGACTTGGAGGAAGAGATGACTTCCATTTCAGATGCTGCGAAGAAGTTCAAGTTACAACGGGTTAGCAAGGACGATGAAGAACTACTACTAATACCGAACTCTCCCTTCTACGTGGTCGTAAAGAAGGGGCCCGTGTTTAGAGTTAGAATTGGCGTTGATTGGGACAAAATGGAAGAAATCGCTCAAGAGATGATAGATGAAGGGGAAGACAAGGAAGACGTATTGGACGTTATGGATGACTTACTAGATGAAGCATTGAAAATAGCCTACGACGTCATTAAATCTCTTGAAAGGGAAGGAAAGGAGGTTAAATCCGAGCTAACTTCATCTATAATGGATATCAAAGATGAAATGATTGACCGCTTAGAGTACTTGGAGGAAGTGTCTTGAAGGTTTACGTGCTTCGAATAGGGCATAGACCTGAGAGGGACAAAAGGATAACGACTCACGTAGCACTGGTAGCGAGAGCCTTTGGAGCTAGCGGTTTCTTGCTCAATCCATGTGACGAAAAGATAATAGAGAAAATAAGGGAGACTGAGTCCAGATGGGGTCGTTTCTTAGAAGAGATAGAATGTGTTAGATCGCCACTAGATTACGTTAGGAAATGGAAAGAGTCGCGCGGAAAGGTAGTTCACCTAACTATGTATGGAATGAAGCTCGACGAAGCAATAGAAGAGATAAAGGATACCAAGAGCGATCTATTGCTAATAGTGGGTGCAGAGAAAGTTCCCAGGGAATACTATGATCTCGCCGATTGGAACGTTTCTGTAGGTAACCAGCCACACTCGGAGGTGGCAGCGTTAGCCGTTTTCTTGGACAGGTTGTTTGATGGTAAGGAGCTCTACAGAGAGCCTGCGAACCCTCAAATTAAGATAGTTCCTTCGAGAAGGGGAAAAAGGGTGGTTAAAGGAAGTGAAGACTCCGAAGGAGCTTCTAGATGAGTTGCTGAAGTTCATTGAAAAATTGGCTGGAAAAGAAGGAGTAATGGTATTCAAGGAGTTAATGAAATACGACGGGGTAACGGAAGAACAAATTGCAGACGACTTAGGCATGAAGGTCAATGACGTCCGAAAGGTATTGTACAAATTCGAAGAGTATGGCTTAGTTAAGAGCTATAAGGAAAAAGAAGACGAAAACAATCAAATATACTACCTTTGGAGAATAGAGAGAGATACGCTTAACCAGTCTCTATTGCTCCTCAAGAAGGAGGTCTTGAAGAAACTCGAAGAGAAGTTAGAGGATGAAGAAAACGAAGTTTACTTCTATTGTCCTAAGGACTTCACTAGATTAAGGTACTCGGAAGCAATGCTCTATGATTTCACTTGTCCTAAGTGTGGGACTCCCCTTGAGATGGACGAAGATAACTTATCGAAGGTAATTCTCAAGAAATACGTAAATAAGCTCAAAGAGGAAATTGAAAATGAAGAAAAGTCTCTTTGATTTGTTCTCGGGGGCCGGTGGATTCGCTCTCGGTTTCGAAAGGAGCGGTTTCGAGAGCGTTATTGGGGTTGATAACGATAGGGCAGCTATAAGGAGCTATGCAGCTAATCACAAGAAGGCCCTTGCATTAAATGAAGACATTTCCAAGCTATCGTCCAGAGTTCTAGAAAGACTTGGAGGCACACCGGACGTGATAATTGGTTCCCCACCGTGCGAACCCTATACTGCAGCTAACCCGAAAAGGGAAATCAATCCCTTAGATAGGCTCTATAAGGATCCAATAGGTAGATTGGTTCTTCATTTTATAAGAATCGTGGGGGACTTGAAACCAAAGGTTTTCGTCATGGAAAACGTGAAAGGTCTCATCGAAGGAGAACTCAAGAGGGCAATAGCTAACGAGTTCAAGAGGGTTGGTTACGAGAAGGTGTATTTCAATGTACTTAGAGCAGAGGATTACTGCGTGCCATCTCATAGGGTTCGGGTTTTCGTCTCAAACGTTCCAATAAAACCTAAGCCAATATGCAAGAGGCCCGTAACTGTAGAAGAGGCCTTGAAAGATCTCCCTCAGCCGAATAGGGAGTGGCCACCGAATCACGAGCCCCCTTCACTTTCCACTAAACAGTTAAAGAGGATAGCAAAAATTAAGTGGGGAGGGGCTCTGATACACTATAGAGGGAGTGGCGGAAGGTTGTACCCTAACATGGTTAGACTTCACCCCAAGAAACTGGCGCCCACAGTATTGGGAAGTAGCAGGTTCATACACCCATATGAGAATAGGATCCTAACTGTTAGAGAGCAAGCTAGATTAATGAGCTATCCAGACAATTTCATCTTCCTAGGGGGAAGGGACTCGCAATACAACCAAGTGGGCGAGTCCGTACCCCCATTACTGGCAGAGGTGATAGCCAATGTCGTCCGAGAACACTTGTAACGCTCAAGCTTGGTTAAAGGCACTTAGCGAAAAAGGTTGGAAGTGCTCACCTAAAGACGAGAACGAGGCTTACGAGGTACAGAGAAACGTAATAGAGGTGGCGAAGAGCGTATGGGGCGAAGTAATAGGTATGAAGATAGGGCTTACTAGCGAAGAGAGTAGAGCTAAGTTTGGAGGAGGCCCAATTTTCGGACCAATATTTGAGAAAGGTGTCTTAGGAAACGGCAGCTCCATTAACCTATCCAAGCTAAGCGACCCAATATTGGAGCCGGAAATATTTTACTGCAATGGGTCTTACTTCATATCCTTCGAAGTCCCTGACAACAGGTATGGGAAGAAGTGGGACGAATTGAATTACCTAGAAATAATAGCTGATATCGCTGGGTCGTATCGAGTTGTGGTAGGTGATGAACTTCAGTCCTTCGAAGGGGAAGTCGTACTAGAGGGTCCGAATTTGCTTCTAAAAGGAAAGATAAATTCAGATAAGCTTAGAAGGAACGAAGAGCTTCTGAAATCTAAAGCTCCAGATGGGTGCCTACTATTAGGTACTATACTACCAATAGTAAAGGTAAGCGAGGGCCACTATTCTCTCGAGTGTTGTGGAAGTAAAGTAGAAATAGATTTCATATAATTGCGGTCACCTCGTTGCGGGTTCTTCACGAATTCAGCTTTGCTACCTTCGTTCATTCCGCGACTTAAACGCTTCGAAGCGATATTAATAGCCTTTCTAGTTGAGCCCTTTAGGGAAGTTTCGTTGGCTAGAAGGTCGAAGAGCAGGGGTAAAAAAGAGAACTTACTAATAATAGCGTCATCGTTATTCATCTTAATGTTCATCGGTGAAACCATTATCATGTTAGCACCTAGAGGAAGCGGTAGTAACGTCATATCGCGTGAGGAGCTGTTAAAGTACAGATACATTCCATCTCCATCTAACTTCACAGTGATGTTCTTCGGAGCATCAATAAAGGAATGTCCCTTATGTCCTGAAACGTTAAGCAACGTTACTCAAGCAATAAACTCCCTCAAGCGAAGCGAACTATTCTCTAATACCTCAATAGTTATGAAAGTATTCCAATGCAACGGATTCCCTAGCTGTCAAGATAAGGAAAGCCTAGTAAACTTCAAGCTCTACAGGGTCTCGCAAGTTCCACTCGTTATAATCTCATATAGAGGATTCCTCGTGCCAATAGACGTGGTAGGCATGTCCCCGCAAGAGATAGCTACCCTATTAGCCGCATGGTACCAAATACTCAAAGTGGCTTGGAAACCTCCGGCCAGAGGTCTAGTAGTCGCGTATTTCTATGATGGTAACCACACTAGTCCCTATTGGGACATAATAAAGAAGGAATTGGTCTCTAGGAACGTAACAGTGGTTGAATTCGGGTGTAAAAGCTATCCTTCCAATTGTACAAATAATATTGAAGCATACGCAACGATGCTGGCCTTGGGAATTTCTCCGAATAACCTACCTCTAATGTTGGTCTTCAAGGATTCGGCTATAGCATTGGAACTCCAACTTAAGGGTCCAGTCAATATAAATGAGATCGTTGAGAAGATTGAGACTCTAAAGGAAAGTTAAGTAACTTCGATCTTTTCGAGTGACTTGCCCCTAAGGGCGACCAGATCGCCTTTATCATTGAACAATATCTCATCATCAAGAATTAAGGGATAGTTGTCACACAGCGCGTACTTTGGGACTATCTCTTGCGCTTCTAGCTTAAATACGGCCACGCACCAAAGCTCGGTTTTATTCGATACTCTGTATCCAGATACTAATATCTCGTAACCTCTACTATCTATCAGTGTCACGTCCCTTAGAGGTTGAGAAGGCGTCTTAGGGTAGCCGTTGCTATCTATTGCAAGCATCCTGTTAACTTCGTTGTTGCCGCTTCCGCTCCTGAGTAATTCATATACCACGTGATCCTTTGCTAGGAGAGCATTGCCTACTATTCGGAAGGCGTTCCTTATTCGCATCTTTAGTCCATTACAGTCTATATAGTAACATTCGCTTTCGAAGCACTTGTAAGCTGTACCGGAAGGAGTAACTCCTTCAACCCTAATTGGAGTTCTCGCTATTACCTTTACGTTTCCTCGTTCATCTATCTCTAAGAGTTGGGTTCCCTTCGGAGTTACAACGAAAATCCTTAGCTTGGTTATTCCTCCACATCTGTTCGAGCGAACTGGTAAGACGTTTCCTAAATCGTTAACTATCGTTTTACCAGTAACTAAGTCTATTACATTTCTCGAATTCATGTCGTAAAAGGGAAGTACCTCGCCTGTCCACTTGACGTCGAAAAGCGTTCTACCGTATATCTTGTTTCCATTTACTTCAGCCACATCGTATCCTATGGATCGCTTTACAACTACTTTAGCGCCCTCACTATCTAGCTTAGCAATTAGGTATGGATAACTGTCGATTATGGATCGTCGAACGGTAATTTCCTCTCCTGATTCACTAATTAGAATGCTTTTTCCATTGCGGTAGAATAAGGCGTATATTTTCCCGTGCTCTCGGACAAGCAGAGCAGATGATTCATCGGCCTTTAACGTGATCACGCCCCTTCTCAGCCTCCCGCGCAGGTACTTGGTGCGGGGGGTGGGATTTGAACCCACGCAGGCCTACGCCATCGGGTCCTAAGCCCGACCCCTTTGGCCAGGCTCGGGCACCCCCGCACCCATCAGCATTCCAAAAATTCCGTTTTTAAGTGTTTGCCGAGAACGAAGAGGTTACTCAAACTTAATTTAATTTCAAACGGTCTCAAGTCTACTGAGGTGGATTCGTTGAGTGTTACCTTAGCAATAGGTTCTGGAGGAAAGGATACGGAAGACTTCGTAAAGAGATTCATTCTACCGCTCTTTAAGCTAAGAAGCTTGGGGGGAGTAGGCCTAGAGGACATGGAAGACGGTGCTACCATTCCAATTGGCGATGGAAAACATTTAGTAATCAGTATCGATAGCTACACTGTTAATCCGCCTTTCTTCCCTGGGGGTAACATAGGCAAGCTGGCTGCCTCCGGGTCCTTAAACGACGTCGCTGTCATGGGAGCGGAGCCGAAGGCTCTCATGGACGCAATTATAGTTGAAGAGGGTTTCCCTTTGAGGGATTTAAAGACCATATTAAATTCGATGGCTGAAGTAGCGAATTCCATGGACGTCGCGTTATTAGGCGGTGACACGAAGGTTATGCCTAAGGGAAGCATTGACAAGATAGTCATTGCTACCGTTGGAATAGGTATCGCTGAAGAACCCTTGCTAACTCTCGACCGGGCCCGTCCAGGGGACAAGATCATAGTAACCGGACCCGTTGGAGATCACGGAGCCACTATCCTGGCGCTCCAGTTCAACCTTAAAGTTGAGACGCTCAAAAGCGACGTCAGACCGATTTGGAGTGCAGTAAGGGCATTAAGGAAGTTCGGAGACAACTTGAGAAGCGCTAAGGACCCCACGAGAGGAGGTCTAGCGATGGCTTTAAACGAAATAGCCGAGAGATCGGGCAATAGCATAGTGGTCTACGAAGACGCAATACCAATGAAGAACGAAGTGAGGACCTATGCTGAAATGCTTGGGGTTGAACCTCTCGCTCTGGCTTCGGAAGGACAAGCAATTTTCGTAGTAGATCCATCTATAGAAGAAGAGGCGTTAGAGGCCTTAAGGAAGGAAGGCTACGAGGAAGCCAGGACTATAGGCGAGGTAAAGGGAGGCAAGAGCGGCTACGTTGTTCTAAAGACCCGGGTAGGAGGTCTAAGGATATTAGAAAAGCCCATAGGCGAACTAGTTCCTAGGATATGTTAATTTCCCTCTTACTGATGATATATGAGACATGGTTAGTCGGATTGTACGCGGAACAATCTTACAGGAGAAAGGTTGAGTTACTGAAAAGGAATGGATGTGTAATAATAGCTAGTCCATCTAATGTGAGGTGGTTAGTGGGCACGGAAGGAGGCATCGTTCTAATAGATGAAACGAAGGAAGTCATGGTCGCCCCGAAATTAGAACTAGATAGGATAAGGAAATCCGTCGAGTGGATAGAGGTAATAGAAGGCCCAAGAGGTTCTCTCTGGAAGAAAGTAAGAGATCTATGCAGTGGTCCATACTATGCGGACTTAGCCTATTTGAACTACTCTCAAGCCAATTCACTAGTAAGTGAATTTAAGGCGAAGGACGTCTCGAAAGAGATAGCGAGGCTAAGAAGGTCTAAGGACGAATACGAGCTTAAGACAATTAAGTCAGCCTTGAAAATAGCCGAAGATGCCTTCAAAATAACTTGGGAAGAGTTGAGAGAAGGCATTACGGAGCTTCAAGCCGCCGGCATACTTGAGATGCGCATGAGGGAATTAGGTGCTCAAGAATACGCGTTCAATACCATCTCAGCCTTCGGCGAGAACTCGGCGGAGCCTCATCACATACCAAGCGCTAGGAAGTGGGGCTTAAACGAGATCGCGCTCTTCGATTTCGGTGCCGTAGTGAATGGATTCCGAAGCGATATCACGAGAACGTTCGCACCAGATAGAAGATCTGAATGGATGATAGCTGTACTTGAGGCAGTCAACGAATCGATGAAGGCTGTGAGGGAAGGCGTTCGAGCCTCTGATATAGACGCAATAGCTAGAAACGTCTTGAAAGAGTACGGTTACGAGAAAGCGTTTATCCATGGTCTCGGACACGGTGTTGGGGCTGATATTCACGAACCACCTTATCTCTCGCCCTCATCTAACGACGTGCTAGTTGAAGGAGATGTAGTTACAATAGAGCCCGGCATTTACTTCCAAGGGGAAGGTGGAATTAGAGTAGAGCAAATGGTAGTAGTAAAGAGGAACGGCTGGGAAGTTTTAAACGAGCTTCCCGCATTATGGTATTGAAAAACATCACTTAACTATTAGCACGGGTCTATCGCTTAACCGAATAACCTTCTCAGAAGTGCTTCCAATTAACAACTTCTTTATACCACTATAACCGTGCGCACCTAGAATTATTACGTAGACGTCAAATTTCTTGGCATTTTCAACTATCTTCTCCGCAGGAGTACCGGCATCGATTACGCCTTCAGCTTCTATCCCACTTTCTTTCAACACGTTCACTGCCTCATTGATAACTTCCTTGGCTTTCTCCTCCAGCTCCTCAGCTATTTTACCGTGATATTCGCCGAAAAGTTCTGTTGCAACGTCGACGTTTATTACGTAAAGGACGTAGACTTTCGCGTTCAACTTCTTCGCGAAGTCTTTAGTGAAGTTCAGGGCGTCCTTTGAAGGCTTTGAACCATCGTAAGCCAGTAGAACCTTCTCCAAGATTCCAAACCTCCATAACGTTTATTGGAAATCTTACAAATATTTCTTTCGGTATACATATACAAATATATATTTACCGTACGGTAACAATATTAACCTTTATATACATGTATACGAAGAGATGGGTGCGGAGGTGGAGGTAGTGAGGAACATAGAGTTAACGGTGATTGTACCATACTTGATAATATACTTCGGAATGGCCGTACTCTTCGGCGGTCTAAAGGATGTTGCCGGAACACCGATTGCTGGCGGACTGACCGTTGGATTGCTCTACGCTTTGCTAATGTTCCCCATAACCTGGGGAACTGTTCTCCTATACACTTACCTAAGAGGTAAGGAGAGGAGGTGATAGGTATGTTCTCGATAGTAGCTCTCATAATGGTTATAGTAGTTGCTGCCGTAACTATGGGTATAGCTTGGTGGAGCTATAAAAGAGTGAGGAGCATTCAAGACTTCTACGCTGCTGGTAGATCCGTGCCGTGGATACTAATTGCGTGGGCATTGACTTCCAACTACCTCAGCGCCGCTTCCTTCTTGGGAGTGGCTGGAGGTATCAGTAACTTCGGGTTGGATAGAGTATGGGACCCTATAGGGTACTTCGCCGGATGGGTGCTCGTATTAGTAATCGCGGCTGAGTACATAAGGAAGATCGGTAAATTCACTGTGGCTGACGTACTGAACGAAAGATACGTAGGCTCTAAGGAGCTAAGAGCTTTAGCAATGATATCAACTGTAATTATTTCGACGTTCTACATGATACCACAAATGATTGGTGCAGGCTCTCTGATGAGCCTACTCCTCGACTGGCCCTATCACGTAGCTGTTGTAGTAGTTGGAGCAATAGTAGTACTAGTAGTCATGATGGGCGGTATAAGATCCACTGTATACAGCCAAGTGTTCCAAGCGCTCGTATTATGGTTCGCAATGCTAGCTATATTCCTAGGTTACCTAGCGTTCTTCGGCGGTCCTAGCGCGATAATCGATAAAGCCTATCAGGTACCACCACCGGCAATAGCTAAGAAACTGGTTTCCCAAGAGCTACTTAAGAGCTACGTGCCCTCCCTAGATAACATAAAGTTCACTGAAGCACTAGAGAAGAGTCTGCAACTGGCTGGTCAGATAATTGAGAAGAACCCGGATGTAATAAGACTCGTCCAACCTGGTGCGTTCGCTAGAGACATATGGAACCAGTTGAGCTTGGCCTTAGGTATAATACTAGGAACCATGGGCCTGCCACACATTCTAATCTACTTCTATACGGTACCGAGACCCGAAGATGCAAGGAAGGGAACGGTTGGAGCGATATTCAACATAGGTCTGTTCTACCTATTCTCTATATTCGTTGGATTCGCCGCCGGTACAGTGCTCTTCTCATTGATAACCTACTGGCTCGTGACCGGCTACGCTCCGTGGGCAAAGAACATGCCAGTGGTCGTAAGTGGAAAGATATTGGGTGGTGAATTCCTCATGGGTCTAGCCGCTGCTGGAGCATTCGCTGCGATCCTCTCAACCGTAGGAGGTCTAATGGTGGCCGCAACAAACAGCGTCGCATATGATCTCTATACAAACATAATAAAGAGAGGAGAGGCTAGTGAAGAGGAACAACTCCTCGTGGCCAGGATAGTAGCAATAATAGTTGGTGCAATAGCGATAATAGGTGGACTAGTCCTAAAGGGATTCGACGTATCCTACTTAGTAGTCCTAGCGTTCGGTATCGCCGCCAGCTCCTTCGCAACTACTCTAATAATGACCTTATGGTGGAAAGACTTCACTAGGCAAGGAGCTCTAGCGTCAATGTTGGTAGGTCTAATAGTAGCAGTTCTATTCGTATTACTGAGACTAGGGGGTGCCAAGGCCTTAGGTCCAATACCCGTACTAGTGCAACCGGCGCTCTACAGCGTTCCAGCTTCCTTCATAGCAGGAATAGTAGTAAGCAAGCTAACATCAGAGAAGGGTAAGGAAGGTTTCTTAGAAGAGATACATTCATAACACTCATAAATTTTTTATTGACCGGTTAGTTAGGGCCTGATTATGTTCGATTCCTTCTTGAAAATGCTAGGAGTTAGATCCCTAGACGAAATCGTAAGAGAGTTAGAGAAAGAAGTAACAATAATAGAATATCCTAGGGGAACTGCGACCCCTCTCTTAATTAGCAATAAGATAAAAGTAATAGAAGGGGAACCAGAGTATGGATGGCGCAAACCTTATCTAAAAATAAGAGGAGAAAGGGCCTTGGATTTCTTTGGTATGCCCCAGGGAGTATTAATAAACGGACTAGCTGAAGCATTGCTCTACGTATCCGGGTCGTTAATGGGAATAAGAGATAAAGTTCCTCAATCTATATTAAGAGTTTACGTTTACCCCGGACTTCCTTGCTATTTCGTTCTAAAGGAAATAGGTAAGTTAACATATATTGACGGATTAACTATAGAGGTAATTAGCGTAGATAACGAAGAACGTTACGAATTACTTAAGAGACTAGGCGTTAACAAGGTTCCAACTTTCGAGTTCGATGGCGAATACTTATACACGGGTAGATTAAGTGCAGAGGAACTATACTTCTTGATAATGAAAAAGATAAGGGCAAGGGAATTAAACTCCGATAAGGATGGCTCTCGAGATGGGTCGAGTTGAAATGTGGGTATGTGCAAAGGCGTTCTCTAGCTCAGCTAACTTGGGTCCCGGATACGACGTCTTAGCTCTAGCTCATGACGCGTATTACGATGTCGTATGTGTAAGGAAATCAGAGAAAACCTTCGTCTCTAGAGTCACGGGGGCATACGAAGTTCCCCGAGAGGGCAATAACGCCATAGCTGCTGCTGAGGCAACATTGGAGAGTCTAGGTGCAGACATGGGAGTTGAAATTTGGGTTCACAAAGGCGTTCCACCGGGAAGAGGATTAGGTTCCTCCGGCGCAACTGCTGCTGCAACGGTAAAGGCAATCGAGTTATTATTAGGAAAGGCTCTTGACCCAAACGTTGCGGTAAGAGCAGCAGCTGAAGGCGAGAGAGCTGCCACCGGTTCCGCACACGCAGACAACGTAGCTGCCTCTTACTTAGGTGGTCTCGTTATGGTAATGTACAATCCTTTGCAAGTGGTCCAGCTAGGATTTCCGAAGGTAAAGTTCATTGTAGCGACGCCGTGGTTTGATGTTCCTGAAGGGAAGACAGGTCAGGCTAGAAGAGTTTTGCCCAATGAAGTATCGCTGTCAGACTTGGTAACCATGACCTCCGGGGCTTTAGCTGTGGTTGAAGGTTTGAAACGAGGAGATTCGTCGTTGCTAGCTAGGGGCCTAGAGATGGATCCTGTTGTAACACCAGCCAGATCGAAGCTGATACCTTGCTATAACGAAGTTTATAAGGCAGCTAAAGACGCTGGCGCTCTAGCTGTGACGATCTCGGGTGCCGGACCTTCCATAATAATATTAGGCGATGAGGGCTCCGCTAAAGCAGTCATAGAAAAGTGGAAATCGTGTGGAATAGAAGCCTCATATAAAGAGGTAGAAGTAGCTAAGGGGGCAAGCGCTACTACACCCCCTCACGTTTGATCCATAATGAATCTTTCTATTAGTATCATTGAGACGGCGGTCGCCAATATTGATATCATACCATATATTAACATTGTAGGTACGTCGCTTTGAAGTATTACCTTCAACATCTCACCGTAAGTAGCAGTCGCTGGAACGGACGCTAATACGCTACCTATCTTTACCAATATCATCGAGCTTATAGTCCATGTTAATAATACTATTGCGTCTCTCCATACGTTTACGTCCCTCCGTCTTATTTTTTCGATGATGTTAGTCAGTAACAATAGAGCTATGCCGGCTGCTAGATACGGGAACGCGTTAGTAATTATGGCTGATATAGATCTTATATTGATCCCACCATACTGCTGGACCGTCAAGTAGCTAACTACGAGCGCTATCAGCATCGAGGTAGAACTTATCAGCGTAAATGCCATTGAAATGGGGTTGGTTTTCCACCAGTTAATTATCCTCTCGTCTAGTTCGAAACCTCTAATTATCATCGATAAACCCACGAGCATTCCGATAATTGGGATGGCATAGCTCATCAATCCAGTCAAGCTGAGCAGACTGAACGTGAAGATGAGTAATCCGGGGAATCCTAGGGTATACCTTGCGAACCTTTTCTCTGTAAGGGCTTTCCTTAAGAACTTTGTTAACAGAACGTATAATTGTTCTATATTCCTGGATTGTTCAACTATGACCCTTCGGGTATAGGCAACTCTGGCTAACTCCGATATGGCGTTAACTACGTTCTCATCTTCGGGATTATCGGTAACTACAATAATTTCATCGATGTTGTATTTCTTAACGAGTTCGGCTACTTGTTCTTGGACCTTCTTAATGGCATAGTAGCCACCTCTCTGAGATCCAGAAACTATTGCTACGAGCGATTCCTCGCCGAGAGTTTTGGCTTCTTGAAGCGCGGCGAAAATCGCATTTAAATCGGAATCCTCTGGACGTTCAATACCAAACTTAACTGCCGCGTTTACGACCTCATCCCAACCAACAACGGGTGTCTTTATTCCGACTCTACCCAAATCATCATCGATATCAACCGAGATCACCAAGGTCTTCTTCAAATCCATCCCCCATAAGTATCTTGAATTCCTCAAAGGTCAGCGGTTCACCACGCTCCATTTTCTCCATAGCTCTCCTTTTAAGTTCCTCTATCATTTCAATTCCTTTACTCATCTTAACTTTCTTATCGAGGTTCTTTAGCTCGTCAATTAATTTCCTCTTCTCTTCCTCTAACCGAGCCACTTCGCTGTCTATTTCCTCTATCTTTTTAGATAGTTCCTCTATTTTTGGAGTTAACTCATCGATCTTTGAGTTTAGGTTATTAACTACTTCTCTGACATTATTAATCCTGTTATCAAGTTCGCTAATTTCCTCGGATTTCTTTCTTATCATTTGATCGTAGTCCCTTAGAAGTATCTTTAATCTAGCTAGCTCGGCCCTTAGCTCTAGTAGTTTCTTCTTTTTCTCTTCTACTTCCATTGCTTTCTCGAGCAAGCTTTCGAGTCTCGCTATCTTCCTTATCAGTTCCTCTTCTTCCTCACGCGTCAGCACGCTAGTTTGTTGTTTCCATTCTAGGTACTGGATTCGTTTCCTTAAGGCCTCAATCGACTTAATAGTTTTGGAATTAGTCACAGTTGATTTGAGCGACCGTAGTTCGTTTAGGACTTTATTGAGTTCCTCCCTAACCTTTCGTCTTTCCTCCCTGAGTCTTCTAACTTCTTCAACTTTACTCTTTCTTTCGTTTATTAGTTCCCTCAGCCTTTGCGTTTCGTTCTTCTTCTCATTTATTAGATTTTTTCTATCGTTCCTCAATTTCCTAACTGTTTGTATTAGCTGTCTTCTCTCTTCTTTTAGCTCCTTCAGTCTCTCGTTAACTTCGTCCAATCTTTTCTCCAATTCCTTATAACCAGCCATACTCATGGCGACATCCCCTTAGACTTAGGTTGAATAGTCTTCACCGCCATAGAGTTCGCGTTGTATGGAGGCATACAGATTGTCAAGCCCCTCCTCTGTTAGAGCGGAGACGGTTATAACGTCTCCAAATTCGTGGGTAGTAAGCATTTCAATTAACCTACTAACAATTCCGCTTTCTTCCCCTTGAACGTCTAACAAAATGGACTCCGGTTCCTCGAGCCATCGACTGAGCTTCTCTAGTTGCTGCAATGATAATAAATCAACTTTATTCAATGCCATCGATTGAGGCAACCTCAACCGTAACTTGACGCTAATGCCAAGAGTTAAGAGCGATGTGAAAGCGTATGGATCGAGATCATAATCGCCTTTTGAAATTACGGATGAATCTATAACGTAAACCAGCGTACTCTTATCGTTCATGCTTAACCTCTCGATAATACCAGTTGTTACCTTCCTAAAAGCGAAGAGCTCTATTTGACCGGGCGTATCTACTATCACGTAGTCCGCATTATATTCCTCCACTTCGTTCCTTAGGAACTCGACGTGGTTGTATATTTCGTCAACTGCCCTTATCATAGCTCCGTTAGGTCCTAACCCGCTTTCTAAGAACTTCTCATAGGAAACGTACCTCCTTACGTCTACGTCAGGTTCGTAAGGTAAGTACCTAACTGCTGGATCTAGATTAACTATACATACGCTTAATTGATGATCCTCTAGCCATTCGCTAAACGATTTAGTTAAGAGACTCTTCCCAGACGCTGCTGTTCCAACAATGTAAACAAAGAACAACTCACCTTGACCCGAGCACCTACTTCACTAACTCTCAATTAACTTTAGTCAAGGTACCGCGCTCTGCACTCAGCTTATATTATATTAAAAGTAATTAGAATATCGAGGATGTAACTCATGCTCAAAGCAAAAGACATTATGAGAACCGACTTTCCTAAGGCTTCTCCAGACGAGACATTGGACAAAGTACTTGAAAAAATGTTGCAACACGAATACGGCGGAGTATTGGTTCTGACCGAAGAAGGAGAGCTTGAAGGGGTAGTAACTGAGAGGGACGTACTTAGGGTTATATCCTCGAAAAAGAATCTCGGGGACGTAAAAGTAGGAGAAGTTGTGAAGAAGACCGTAATAGTAGTGTACGCTGACGTACCATTTAAGATGGTTCTCCAATTGTTCGGTGCATATAAGATAAGGAGGCTCCCGGTCATAGATAGCGAGGGTAAGGTAGTTGGCGTTATAAGCTCTACAGACGCAGTCTACAGAGGCATACCTAAGGTCTTACATCCTCTCGCTGGGAAGTTGAGGGACGTAATTGAAGAACCAGTAGAGGTGGAGGACGATCTCTGGAACGCAGTTTCAGTAATATTAGAGAAAGGTCTAGATGGCGTGTTCGTAGGCGATAAGTTAATTTCTCAAAGGAGTTTATTGAGGGCGTACTTAGAGGGAGGTAAGCCTTCCGATTACTCAGAGCCTTACGTAACGTTACCTTCGGATACTCCTTTGAAGAACGTCGCAGAAATAATGAGGTTAAACGGAGTCAGGTTCGTCGTAAACGAGGAAAAGAAATACGCCTTCACTCGTCAGATAGCAATAGGTTCGGCCGAGCTAGTAGAAAACGTCATAAAGAGTTACGTTCTCATCGATATAAAAACGGGGAACGAATCTCAAGCTGTTCGCGAACTGTATAGTATACCCAACGTAGTATCTTACGAATACGTAACAGGACCATTCGATCTAGTACTAACTCTCCTAGGAAGTTCGATCGATGAAATAACTGATATAGTTATGAACCACGTAAGGTCCAAGCCGTACGTTAATGATACCCTTACATTAATAGTCTTTGATGCAAAGACCAGCAAGGTGGAAAGGGAATGACAATACTAGTTTTCGATGACTCTGAGAAGCTACGTGACTATATTGGGAGATTAAAGAAAGAAATTGAAGAAAAGAGAAGGATCGTTGATAAATTAATGGCCAGATACGAAGAAGAGGTAGCGGAACTAGAAGTGTTAAAGAAAATGGGAGCTACAGTTGATGAAAAAGAGGCTACATTGAAGATGGAAATAGACGGAGTACCTCTCTATATAAAACCTAATCCCTTGAAGGTGTATGAACTCCTCAAGAGAATAAAAAGCGAAATAGAAGCAGAAGAGAAATCTATTTCGACCCTAGAATCGATAGCAGAAAAACTATCGAGCCTTCCCGGTTTCGCGGTCATAGTAGAGGTAAAGAACGGTAATATTGTAGCAGCATACATGGATAGAGTAGGGTCAATTTCTCTTACTTCAGCAGAGTCTGAAAAAAGCTAAAGCGTTTACTTTTTAATTAATTCGAAGGATAGCATTTCACTTATTTTGCTAATATCTATTCCAAGTCTCTTTCCGCTTACTATGGTAGATATGTCTTCTGCGTCAAGCCTGTATAATAGCATTAGAGCAACCAAGGTTGATGGACGGAAGGGATAACCTGCAAAGACCGCTTCCGCTCTCTTTCTTTGAATCCTCTTTCCATTAACCAAGAGTTTGCCTAACGCGTCGTATAGGTCATCTGGCAATCCCTCACCATACGGCGTTCTTCTAAGTATCGGAACAATATCATCTCTCTTAGATTGAAGAATTTGCGAAACCACCTCTGGATGACAGCTTGGAATCTGGGTCTTAGGTTCGATTCCTTCAATAACTAATCGAGCGGCCATTACGAACGACAAAGTATCTATTCTAGGGCATAGTAATTTCGTGAACTCGATCCTACTGGTACCTACGTTAACCTTCTTACCTATTCTGTTAGTCAATCGCAAGAGGGCGTTTAGAAGAGCAACGTCGAGAGCCAATACCATTGCCTTCTCGTCATTGGTGCTTCTAAATAACTCCAGTGAGTACTCGATATCACGTGCCATTCTAAAACCTTTTAAGCCTTGAGCGAGGGCCTCGAAGCCTCTCTCCTTCAATAACGTTTTCAAAGTTGATATCAGTGGATCCTCAGTGAATATTAGGTATTCCTCTACCTCTTCAATAGGCTTATTGGAGGCTTTAGCTCTCAATAACAACATGACGTCTCTTGCTCTGACGTAATCTTTCATGACTTCAATCAATAACCTCATGTCCATCGAGTTGACGTGTGCTCTCAAAGCGTCTAGTACTTGTAGATACTTTTTGTACGCTTCTCTTTCGACCGCTTCGGGTTTACTTAGGTCTACTGAAATTCCTTCGAGCCACGTGCCTTTCAAAGCGTTCTTGATTTCGTCCTCGTTCTCAGCAGTCAGTAACGAAAGAACTCTCTCGTAAGTGAGCGATTGACCCCTGTAATAGTAAACGACAGGAGCAATAGATATCATTTCGGACGACAAGGGTCAACTCACCCTAGGAGCGAGTTAACTATCATTTCAACTGCCTTAGGGACTCTTTCCCCCATTTTAGCGGAAGCTTCCTCAACTGTAACTTCTATTTCCTTCTCCTTGCTTTTTCGGATCTCATTGATCAAAGCGTTGAGTCTTTCCTCTAATTCCTTGGCTATCTCTTCAAGTTTCTCTTTGGCTAATCTTTCTAGTGCGTTAGCTTCAGTAGCGGCTTCGGCTACTAACTTTCCCGCTTCCTCTTCACATTGATTGACTATCTTAATGACGTTTCCTTCAGCCTCTTGGTAGGTCAATAGGAACTCATTGAATTTTTCGTTTATCGTTTTGATTCTGTTGTTCATAACCATTCTCACCCTTAGTTACTAATTAGAAGGAGGCTTAAATGGACTCCTCCAGATGTTTTCCTTTACAAGGTAACTTAAGCTATATAATACATTCAAAAATTAAACTGAAAGTAAGTTAGAGTGAATAGGGACAGTAAAGCGTGAGAACCGAACTTAAGGGGAGCTCGGAACTGGTCGGGGCATTGCTACTACTCGCTATCGTTCTAGGGCTTTCGACGTACTACTTAGTACCGACCTTCACGGCCGTTGAAAAGTACTCTAAGTATGTGGAGAAATATTTAGAAATGATAGATTTACGATCTAGAGTTTACGAACTCTTCGTCGGTCCAGTAGGAGCAGTGCCGGGAGGAATGTGTTCGGTCGCAAACACAGATTTGGTATGTAGTGTGAGCTTCCCATATCTAGGGGTACCGGGGGCCGTAATACCCGAAGCCGTATACGTTCTAAGCGACGGAATGATAAGTTGCGTTCCTAAAGACTTCGTGGTAACGCACACGAGAGTTAGTATCGAGAGGATACAGTACTACAGTATGTCAATCATAGTAACCTTCAAGTCATGTGAGGTGAACAACAGTTACGCGAAGCTCGCAGTAGGGTTCGTTAAGCCGGTAACAGTTGGTTTAGAATCAACAGTGAATGACGGAACGACCACTTCAACCGTTTCCTTCCTAAATGCCAATCCTCCAGTGATTTTCACCATCTACGTTCCAGTTAAATGAAGCACATTAGGAGGTGCGAAATAATGGCTAAGGGATTAGGTTCCCTGGAAACTGCAATTCTGATATCCGTCGTAACCCTCATTTCAGCTGGTATACTGACGTGGATGATAAATGCCAAACCCTCCTCAGAAGAGAAGGGTGGACAATTATTCGTAAGCGCGATGGCAGTGGGATTTAAAGAAGTGAGTGGAAACCTTACGGAGTGGTTCAATGGAGGCGGTACAATAAAAGTATCATTGCCCAACGTTAGCGACAAAGTGTACTTATACAAACCTTCGTTTGACGTAATCGGACCCTTTGGAGATAAAGAGAAAGCAAAGAGCGTAATTCTGGGAAGGGTTTTAGCCGGAAGGGGATGCATAAGTGGAGTCAAGATCTACGATCTAAATAGTTCAACTATTGCAATAGTTCAGATAAGTACCCAAAACAACGAGTGCGTAAGGGTGAGGAGAGGTCAAATTATTATGGTGTACGTACCAATACTCCTAGACAAGTTCGCTAACATTAAATTCTTTGGACCTAGTCACATCCATACCTTAAACGTATGGATGACTCAAGTACGTTAGGTTTCATTAAATAGTTCGAATAAAGCTTATTTTTGATACGTTTACAAAGACCACAATGGAAGGGACTCGAAACTTCCTGGCCCCGTAGTCTAGCCTGGACTAGGACGCCGGCCTGCGGAGCCGGTGATCCCGGGTTCAAATCCCGGCGGGGCCGCCATTTAGTCATTCCAGTTTTACTGCGACTGCATCCAATTAGACGCGAAGAGTTACGCCTCCTTGCTTTTTCCTAACTCCAAGTTGATTTCTAGGGAAAAGAACGATTAAGATTTAAATTTCTTGAACTTCTTCCGGAAGTACAATTCTACTATTATAGCAATAACGGTACCAAATACGAAGCCTAAGATTATGGCTAACCACACGTTCTCTGGAGTGGGAGGAAACGGTCCGCGAAAGCTACTTATAAAGGGCATGAGCGCGCTCACCTATCCCTAATCACGTATTCAACTGCTTCGCTCAGCTCCTCTATTTCTCTCTTATTAACTTTAAGGAATCCGCCCAAATTCTTAACCGCAAGGGCACCGGCAGCTGTGGCTACCTTCCCAGCTTCTATTAGGTCGCCCCTTTGAAGGTACGTTGCTAGAAAAGCAGCGGCATATGCATCACCGGCTCCAGTAGTATCAACGACCTCCTCTACTTTCAAGGCCTTGAATTCAATGACCCTTTCGTTTGTAACTACTATAGAGCCCTTTTCGCCTCTGGTAACTACTAACGCTACGCGCGGAAGGGGTAGGGAAAACGCATCTAAATGAACTGCTTCAGGCTCGTTTAGGAACAAGAAGTGTAACTCGGGTACTACACCTTCTATTTCTTTCTTCTTATGAAAGGTGAAGGACCCAGGGGAGTAACTTACTGGAACCTTCTTTAGATACTTTACGACGAACGATGGTTCCTTAGTAGCGACGTGAAGGAGTTGTGAGTTAACGTGTGCAGGGAGATCGGAAGGGGTTAGTAAGTGAGATACTCCTTTCAGAGAATACATTACTTTACCTTTTGGAGTAGACGCAATGAAAACGATTGATTGTTCGCCTTCCTTCCTTACCGCTTCGAGCTTTACGCCAACCTTGAAGAGCTCGTTTTCAATAATTTTCGAGAAAACGCCGTTACCAATAGCTGCATATAGCCTTACATTGCAACCTAACCCAGTAGCCACGACTGAAACGTTAGAACCGGAACCTCCGGGAAGCAAAAGCCATTCTTTACATTCCCTTCCTTCATCGAGCGAAGGCAAGTCGTCCAACAATGCTATTAAGTCCACGTTGGCATTGCCAATTACTGAAAGATCACAGCTTACCATGATTCCAAGTACCTCTTTTGTTCTTCAGTAAGGGTATCTATTTTGATACCCATGGCATTAAGCTTCCTTCTAGCTACTTCGCTATCTATTTCATGTGGTACCTTGTATACCTTAGGCTCTAGTTTGCCTTTGTTTTCAATTAAGTACTTGACTGAGAGAAATTGGTTGGCAAAGCTCATGTCCATTACTTCACTCGGATGGCCCTCTGCCGCTACTAGATTTACTAGTCTACCTTCTGCTAATAGATATATCTTCCTTCCGTCAGGCAGTTTATATTCGTCTACGTATGGTCTTATTCTTCTTTTGGAGACAGCAAGGGCTTCTAAAGACTTAACGTCTATCTCAACGTTGAAGTGCCCAGCGTTAGCCAAAATGGCACCGTTTTTCATCTTTAGGAAATGCTCCTTTCTGATCACGTTTATGTTACCCGTTGCTGTCACGAATATGTCCCCTACCTTAGCAGCATCATCCATGGGCATTACATCAAAACCATCGTGGACCGCTTCCAATGCCCTTAGCGGATCTACCTCTGTTACTATAACTCTGGCTCCCATTCCTCTCATTCTCATAGCTATACCTCTGCCGCACCATCCGTAGCCAGCTACTACGACCTTTTTTCCTGCTATTAATACGTTGGTCGCACGAAGTATTCCATCGATCGTACTCTGTCCCGTTCCATATCTATTATCAAACATAAACTTGGTAAGAGCGTCATTGACTGCTATAACTGGATACTTCAGTACGCCATCTTTTTCCATTGCTTTAAGCCTAATTACTCCCGTCGTCGTCTCCTCAGTGCCTCCGATTATCTTCTCGGCCAACTGAGGGTACTCTTTATGGATAGTTACGTGGAGGTCCCCGCCATCATCTATTACTATATCTGGGTTTCCGTCTTCTATTATCTTCCTAATAGCCCAGAAATATTCCTCTTCCGTCTCGCCCTTCCAAGCGTAGACTTCGATCCCGTCTTTCGCTAGCGCAGCTGCGACGTCGTCTTGAGTACTTAGCGGATTGCTTCCAGCTAGTAAGACCCTAGCACCACACTCTTTCAATGCCTTAACTAATACTGCCGTCTCTTTAGTAACGTGTAGAACTGCTGAGATAGTTATGCCCTCAAACGGTTTCTCTTTTTTACAATTGTTCATAAGAGACGCGACTACAGGCATGTGATTGAGAGCCCACTCTATCTTCAAGTTGCCTTGTTGGGCTAAGTTTATGTCCTTAACCTTATACTTAATCCCTCTTCACCGAAAAGAAGGCGTTATATGAAATAAAAAGGTATGATGTGTCTAGGAATTCAATATTTGTTACGTCGATTCCTTTGGTGGAGCTTCACCAACCTTGGCCCTGAAGTAGTGACCATTTGGACACCTAAAGAGGCCAATAATTACGCCCTTGCGACCCTTCGGAGCTAGTTGCCAAGTCTTAATTGGTTCGTTAACTTCAGCTCCACACTTAGGACACTTTGGCATGTTCTCACACCTCCCCTCGATTTGTTCCGAGTACTCTAGGGTGATGTTCTTGCTTATAAGCAAAGGTTTTGAAAAAGGTAACGTTCAGTGTGGAATAATGTTGTATATCTGACAACATCATGCGTTAAAATTAGAAATTCTAAAGTATTACTACCAAAACATGTAATCGATAGAAATAGTGATTTACTACAATAATACCTACTTGAGATACATGACATTGAATTGGAACGAAATTAATAGTATACTTATAAATAATAACATGAGCATGCAATGTAGGACATGGATACTAGCGATTTGAGAGCCTCCGAGGGAGAGAGATATGGTTAAATACATCATTAAGGCGCATGTAGAGGTTGAAGGGCCCGTTAACGAACATGATATAATAGGTGCAATATTTGGTCAAACAGAAGGTCTCTTAGGAGAACAATTCGACTTAAGGGAATTACAAGATAAGAACAGAATTGGAAGGATTATAGTTAAACTAGGCCCTCGCCAAGGCAACAAAGTTAGTGGCGAAATTCTAATCCCTTCGAATTTGGACAGAGTCGAAACGGCCCTCCTAGCCGCATTAATAGAAAGCGTTGAGAAAGTTGGCCCGTATCCTGCGAGGATAAGAGTTATAGATATAATAGACGTGAGAGCGCAAAAGATAAAGAGCATAATTGAGAGAGCAAAGGAGATTCTGAGAAAGTGGGAGAAAGAGAAGACTATGGACGTTAGGGAAATACTGAAGGAAATTACCGAAAGCGTGAGGACTGCTGATATAATAGAATACGGACCGGAGAAACTCCCGGCCGGTCCCGATGTAGATAAATCCGATACTGTAATAATAGTTGAAGGTAGAGCAGACGTTCTTAACCTCCTAAGGTACGGTTACACTAACGCAATAGCATTAGGCGGTGCGACCACTAAAATACCAGAGACTATAAAGAGGCTAGCTAAGGACAAGGTTGCCATCGCTTTCGTTGATGGAGATAGGGGCGGAACGATGATACTTAAGGAGCTACTAAGAGAAGCAGACATCGATTACGTGGCACGCGCACCGCCTGGAAAAGAAGTTGAGGACTTAACTGGGAGGGAAATCGCTAGAGCTCTCGCTAACTTGATGAAAGCAAGCGAGGTAAAGGCAGAATTAGAGAAAATGGAGCAGCTACAACAATCCGAAATGAAAGAGCTGAAAGAGGTACTAGAGAAAGTATCCGAAATAAAGAAGGAAGAGGAAAGCAAATCAACGAAGCCCGAAGAGAAGGAGAAGGTTACCACTCAGACGCAAATCGTCCAAGAAGTAAAAGAGGTTCCTCAAACCCAGAGCGCAATTGAAGTCCAAGTTCAACAGCCGCAAGTAGAGAAGGAGAAACTTGTGGAAGAGAAGGAATCTAAAGTCACAGTCCCCACTGAGAAAGGATTAAGTGAAACTCAGATCCAACTACCAGCGGAGAAGGAAGAAAAGGAGGTGGTTGAGTACAAAATGGTGATACCAGAAGAAGTCTTCAATAAGCTCAATGAGTTAACTGGTAGACTCGAAGCGATCATTTACGATAGCAACTGGAACGTTGTGAAGAAGGTTCCTACCAGAGACCTCGTCGAGAACCTAAAGGAGGTAGATGACGTCAGAGCGGTAGTAATGGACGGAGTCGTTACGCAGAGACTCTTAGACGTGCTTGGAACTAAGAATCCGGGTACTGCAAAACTGGTATTAGCTAAGAGGATGGCTAGAATTACCCATAGACCGAAGGGCGTATTCATAATATTACTCTAAGCGCGTTTGTCTTTACTCTCGTTCTCACTTTCCTTTCTGAAGAACGCCATGAGACCATATGCCCTCCCCTTCAACATATCTTCTGTAACGCCGAAGTATCCTAATATCCTCATAGCTGCTGGTATTATCTGATGATCTATATAGTAGCTGGTGTCTATTTCTTCAACTGAACTGAGGAACCACGGCTTCGCTCTCTTTGAGAGCTTGCCTGCGCCTTTAACTATGACGTATCCAATTTTGTCCCCTTTCCTTACTTCGTATCCCCTTTCGACGGCGTATTTCGCAGCACTAACGTGTGGTGCTTCGACTTTATATTCATCTAACCTTTTCTCCAGAGTCTTCCAAATGACCAATTTCTCTATAGGTATCTGACCTTTCTTTAACTTGCTTATTACGTCTCTAACGTATTCAATCGCCTTCTTCGTATCACCTTCTTTCAAAACTAATTCAATTACCTTTTCCTGAACTTCCTTCGCTATTTCCGCCCAATCTCCCCTAACGGCCTCGAATCCTACTATATCGATCCTACCATCTTGAGTAATTCCCGCATATCTCTTCTTAGCCTCTGTGAAAAAGAGCTTCTTATATATCTTATCTATCTTAACCTCGAAGCCGAGCTTTTCCTCTATTACCTTAATCAGTTTCTCCACTTTTTCTTTATCATAGATTACGAACAAGCTGTCGGTGTCGCCATATATTACCTTTAAGCCGAGTTTTCGCGCTAACTCTATCGACTCAGTGATCAATTTCCTACCCCAGGACGTTACCGCCTCTGCGCATTCCCTGCAATACCATCTGGCGTGGGGCCACCCCATGTAACCGTAGTGAGCGTTAGCTAGTACTTTAACTGCCTTCTGTCTATCATCTAATATTTTATACTGGGGCGACGATGGATCGAGTTCCTTTAGTTTGTTCTTTATTTCCTTCCTCAGCTCGAGTAGTTGGACTAGTGAGATCTTGAAGAACGCGTCGGGTCGCTTCCTAAATTTATGACCGGAAGGAGCGACATAGACGTCGTTTGGATCGTACTTCTCTCCGGGCCTAACGAGGGTATCGGGGCCTACGTTGTACTTTATCATTATATTTGGGTACATCGATGAAAAGTCTAGAACAGCAACGTTTTCGTGAACGCCCCTAATGGGCTTTAATACTATAGCTCCCTTGTAGCTTTGGACCTTCCTTTCTACTCTGTTGGGCACTAGCTCGTTGACGGAATATGCTATTCTCATAAGGTACCATTCAACTTTAAACCCAACTGGGGCCGCGCCAACTTGATCGAGCGGGAGGCCCGTTAAGTATGAAAGCTGTTCGCCGAATGGAACGAAAATTTCAGCTAAGAGATATGTGGACAACGCATCGGCCTCGTTGTACTTTCTTAAAGTTTCGCGTAGCGATGGATCTTCCCAGTATTTATAGATCTCGTGACCAGGTATTATAACGCGATCTTCTTTTTTCATTACTCCTAGATAATCGGCGACGTTCTCTAATGTCTTTACCTTTATTTCGTACACGTCTTTTGCGAAATCGTATATATCCACGTTGAGTCTGCCTGGTATAGAGTAATGGCCGTATGCTCCACTGGTTGGTAATACACCTACCTTTCTACCTACATCCAGTTTGATGCCAATCCTCTTAGATCTCTCAATAAGGTAAGGCCAATCGAAGTTATTACAATTGTAACCGTAGACCAAATCGGGATCTAGTTCCAAAACAGTTTCTTTAAACCACTTAATTACTTCCAAATCGCTCTTAGTTTCAGCAACCTTACTCATTACTTTATCTCTAGTAGCTATTGCTACAGATATAATAGGGTCTGATTCGGGTCTAGGTGTCCCACTTTTGTTATACACCTCAATATCGAAAGATAACGCTCGGAGTTCAGGTCTCTCATCGCTATGAACCTCTCGTAAGTCTTCCAATACCTCATATACGTTATCGACCCTATATACAGGGGACTTGCCCAACTCCTTTACTTTAACGTCGTACCATGCATGCGGCTTTAGACCCTTATCTATTATGTATCTCATCGAAAACCTTATGTCTGCTTCAAGTACGTCTTCCACACCATCTATTGTTCTAACCAATTCCCTATACTCTCTTACGTACTCCGGAATAACGGTAGTGACCTTTAGCGCTGATCGCGGACGACCGAAGTATTTCTTCTTAACTTCCTCAACTGATATTATCGGTGACTTAGGCTTGCTTAGTTTCATGATTTCGTTTTTCACGCTTACTGAATCTACGCCCTCACGGAGAAGTACATAGAAATACGGTCGGAAACGCGGATCTTTTAAAAGCACCCTTTCGTTTCCTTCGTTGACACCCCAAAGAAGTATTACTGGTTTCGACATCTCTGTTTCATAGCTTACGTCTAACAAGTAGAAACGCATTGTTTCTTCTTTCATAAACTGGTACCACTTGTACGATAGGAACATATGTCATTAAGTTTGCCTTCGCTTACGAAGGAGGATATGGAGGCCATGAGTTAATTGAAGGTATTGCTATTTGGTTAGGTAACGCTACGCTGACGCTTATTGGCATGTTAGGTAGCGAAATGGGTGGCGGTGATGGGAGGTTTTGTGGGACTATACCCATTTGGGAAGTTACGTTAAGGTATTCCTTAAGTAGATATAAGTATTGTAGGTATAACTGCGCGTAAAGCAAAGTGGCGTTATTGTACTGCTGGGCTATTTGAATTGCTATTTCCTTATACGATTGCACCATCGAGGAATATACGAAATAGTAGGCAACCAACGTAGCTAGTAGTACTCCAAGCACCAACCCAGCGTACGCTATAAGCGCATACATGTCAGCCAAGTTCGACGCACCGGGACTTACGGTATAATAATAAATTATATTTTTCTTCAGCAGTACGACCTATTCATGTGCACGGCTGATAAAAGCGAACCTTTAGAACGTCGTTAGAGTCAATCAATGGCGGGCATTAGAGCTTTGGCGTCCATGAGGTTAATAAGGTTAGGTATCCCGGTTTTCGACGTCAGAGTAGGTAACGTTACGTTAGGAAGCTTACAAGTACTTTCGGGCGATCCGGATTCCAATGTTCACATGTTTCTATACATAATAGCTAAGTCTTGGAGCGAAAGAGGAGAAAGAATAGCATTCATAATAGATAAGGGTAACTCGGAATACCATAGACAAATAGCGGAGGCCATGGGGATAGCAGTAAGGTCGTTAGAAGAGGGTAACATGTGGCATTACGAGGAAGCAGAATCTTCTAACGACGCCATTGCTAAGGTAGTTGACTTGATGACGGCGTATCCTCTCATATTAGTAGATTCTACCTCATGGTTCGACGCAGATCCCGAGTTACTTACTCGAACGCTAAACATGGTAGCTGCGAGTAACGCAATAGTAGTTATTGCTGTAATAGATAAGCGTGGGAACCCGGAATCCATATCCATCCTGGAAAGCTTTGCCGAAACGGTTACGAGGTTCGAAACCTATTGGGCGGGTCTAAGAGTTGAAAGGATATTGAAACTAAGTAAATCGCGAGTACCGAGAAATCCGTTCGCAGCTTACTACAGTGTAACGAAGGATGGAATAAACATAGAGGAGTTGAAGAGACTGTAGGAGAACCTAGCGGTCTGAAAGATTACTATTTAACCCATTCACGCTTCAAGGACGTCGTGGGTCACGAAAAATGGCTAACGTGGCACGCATAAGGCTCTGGAGTACTGACGTTAGAGCGCTCGATGCCGTTGCAAAACAGATAAAGGAAACGGCATCCTCACTTGGCGTAAAGGTAAGAGGTCCCATACCTCTTCCAACAAAGAGGCTGGAGATATCGACGCTCAGGCTTCCGCATGGAGAAGGAACCAAGGTATACGAGCACTGGGAAATGAGGATCCATAAGAGATTAATAGACGTTGAATTAAACGAAAAAGTAATGAGAAGTATAATGAGGATAAGGGTCCCAAGTAACGTTTACATAGAGATTCAGCTAAAGAGGCGATGAAGACTCCGACATCGTAGGATTTCTTAGGGATGACTGAGGGCTCTCGCTGGAGCCTCAACATCTTGGTTTTTATTTTAGGATTCAAATCCGTAGTTCACTTCTATGATGTGAAACCCCGGTACCGAAAAGTGAGGTAAAACCCCGCATCTCTGAGACTTTCTGTTTAAAGTTCGATAATCTTGCCTTCTGCAACTGCCATGACGACAGAGCTACCAAGAACGTATGGCTCGCCGTCCCAAGCTACTATCGATGCCAGTTTACCTGGCTTCACTTCACCCGCGTTTAAGCCAACCACTTTAGCTGCATTACTCGTAATCAGCTTAATAGCGTCTTCAAATTTCATTCCATACTTCATAAAGAACCTGAGTTGTAACATGAGGTTTCTTTGAAGGACGACGGGATGATCGCTCATCAAAGCCAAGACGTCCGGCATGTACTTAATCAGTAACCTTATGTTCTTGTAACTCTCATGTTTCAATTCGACTTTGTACGGGTGGCTATCGATTGGGCCGTAGATTACCGGGACTCCTAAGTCCTTTATCAATTTGAAGCCTCTCTCTGTGTGTACGTCACACGCGTGATCTATTGTATACTTGAAACCGTACTGCTTAGCGAGCCTCTTTATTATAGCTATGTCGTCTTCCTTATGAACGTGTATTCTGAACGGTAACCTGCCCTCGAGGACCGGTATGAGGGCTTTGGAAAGAGGTTCCAATTCGTCCCAACTGAGTTTTCCTTCTTTGAGTTTTTTCAAATCTGAATAGGCTTTGCTTAGGGCTTTCCTAAATATTGCAGTGGCACCCATCCTGGTGCTAGGTCTCTGTCCTCCCCATGATGTCGTTGAGCGTGGATTGTATCCCATGGCAGCTTTTACTCCTACGTGTTTCACGAAAGCGTCCTCTATGTTGGTTTCCCAGTTTCTAAGAAGCGCGGCCCTACCTCCTATCACGTTTCCAGATCCTGGTAACACTACTGAGTATAATACACCCCATTCTACGCTTTCACGGAAGGCCTTATCGTCCATGTAAACGCTTTCTTCCGCATATAGATATGGGAGAACTGGATCCATATGCTCGTTTGCTTCCTCTTCGTAATACGGTTCACCGGCCCTATCCATTCCTATATGAGAGTGAGGGTCAATGAAGGCTGGAGTTACTACCTCGAACTCTCCTAAGTATTCGCCTCCTACCTCCTCTCCAACATGGACTATCTCATTTCCATTAAAAGCTACGTAAACGTTCTCTTTAACGTTTCCATCACCAACATAGAGTTTCTTGGCCTTTAATACTTTCATTCGTTTCACCCTAAGTAACCCTAAAAGAACTGTTCATAACCTTCATTACGGGGATAAGTGGAATTGGCCGAGGATAAGTCAACTAAAGTCTCAGATTTGGCTCAAAGGAGAGGTTTCTACTGGCCTTCGTGGGAAATTTACGGAGGAGTCGCTGGACTATACGATTTAGGACCACTTGGAAAGGAACTTCAGAACAAGATAATAGAGCTCTGGAAAAAGGTTCTAATTAGACCCCTACAGAGAATAGTCTTCGAAATGGAGACTCCCATCCTCACTCCATATAAGGTACTAGAGGCCTCGGGACACGTGGAAAACTTCACTGATCCGATTGTCGAATGTAAGAATTGCGGAAGGAAGTTTAGAGCCGATCACTTGATTGAGGAGGCTACTGGAATTAAGGTGGAAGGTCTTAAACCAGAGGACCTAACCAAAATAATCCGAGAGAATAACATTCGCTGTCCGGTATGCGGAGGAGAGCTCGGGGAAGTAAGGCCGTTCTTACTGTTATTCCAAACTCAAATAGGCCCATATGAGGGAAGCAAGGGCTTCTTGAGGCCAGAGACAGCACAAGGTGCGTTCGTAAACTTTAAGAAGGTATATCAACTCAATAGAGAAAGACTGCCCTTTGGAATTGCGCAAATAGGAAGGGTAGGGCGAAACGAAATATCTCCAAGGCAAGGTCTCCTAAGATTAAGAGAGTTCACAATAGCGGAGATAGAGTTCTTCATTGACCCTTTAAATCCGGGTAAACCCCCTCTAGACTACGAAGCCAAAATTAGGTTGCTGCCATGGGAACTTCAGAAGGAGGGGGTTAAGGAACCAGTCGAGGTATCGGTGAAAGAAGCGTTGGAAAGGGGCTGGATCATCAATGAATGGATGGCATACTGGATGCTGAAGGCGAAGGAGCTACTAAATAGATTAGGAATAAGCGATGAAGATCAATTCTTTGAAGAGAAGAGCCCTGAAGAGAGGGCACACTACAGTTCTCAGACGTACGATCAATTGGTAAGGACTGAAAGGTATGGCTGGATGGAAGTGAGCGGTCACGCTTATAGAGGCGATTACGACGTTTCAAGGCATATAGAATATAGTGGAAAGGATCTATATGCTATAAGGAGGCTGAGTGAACCGAAAAGGGTCAAGAGAAAAGTAATAAGGGTGAATAAGCGCGAACTAGGTATTAGGTTCAAATCAGAGGCAAAGGAAATAATGAAGAGATTAAATGAGATGAATCCAGACGAGGTTGAAAAGGAACTAAGGGAAAGAGGCTACGTCAAAGTTAATGATCACGAGCTTGGAAGAGATCTCATATGGGTAGAAGAAGTAGAGGAAGTCATAACTGTTGAGAGATTCGTACCTCACGTAGTAGAACCTTCGTTCGGAGTTGAGAGACTGCTTTACGTAGCGTTAGAACATGCGTATAAGGAAAAAGACGGTAGAGTCATCTTGAGTCTGCCCAGGGAAATAGCGCCAATTCAAGTAGTAGTGTTACCATTACTGGAAGAAGAGAAACTTAAGGAGAAAGCTCTCGAAATCGTTGAGATGTTAAGTGAGAACTACAGAGTGGAATACGACGAAAAGGGATCGATAGGCAGAAGGTACGCTAGATGGGACGAAGTCGGTGTGCCCCTTGCAATTACGGTCGATTTCCAGACTTTAGAAGATAACACGGTGACTTTCAGGGATAGAGATACTTGGAAGCAAGTGAGGGTTAAGGTGTCTGAAGTTCCAGCGAAAGTAGAGATGTTCCTGAAAGGCAAACCTCTAGAGGAGTTAGGGACCCCTATTGAAGGCTCTTCGGAAGAATAAACTCATTTATTTAAGAAGTTAAAGGCTATCGAAAGTACTAGTATGAACCAGCCTAGTCCGATTATATACTTCAATACTTTCTTAAAGCTTTCGAAGAACTCTAGGAGTGCATATATTATGGTAAGCGTCGTCATGAGTACAATTAAATTACCGTACCTTTCAGCTAAGACTGGGTTCTTTTCAAATACGTAAATCTGTAAGTAGTGAGCTACTTGAGTTTGTAACCACGTGTAAAATTGCGCTATGTAATTTAGCACCGTAGAAATCGATTGCGGTAACTGCGAGCTCTCTGACATTGTTTCCCCACTCCTGATAGTAGTATCGATTTGAATCAATATGCATTTCTATCGAGGTTACTTTCTCTTGCGAGTTGGGACTGAGACTACTATTAGTAATCTATCGTTTGCTTCAACGTATGTCTCTCGTATAGAATTATTGCCGACGTTAAGTAATTTGGCCAGTCTACTTTGAGTTACCTTACTTTTCTCGCTCTTACTGAAGACGTTCAAAACTATATATACTAAGCCGCCCAGTAACGACAATTTCTGCTTTCCTGAGTTCATGTTCATGGATAAGGCGTTTCTTATCAGATCTTCATAGAAACTATGCAGAATTGGGCGTTCTTCTGGTTTGTAATCTAGTTTTAGCTGTTGTATAACGTACTGCAGAGTGGATCTGCCCTTAGCCAAGTATTCTTCCTCCCTGTTTCGGGGATTCACCATCTTCATATAGATTTCACGACCGTAGTCGTACTTGACCCTCTTTAGCCAATCTATTATTTTATTAATCTCCTTCTCATCGTTAAAGAATTTCCTTAAGAAGGACTTTGCTTCGGGCACTACCCCTCGCGCTTCTAAGATCATCAAGGCTATTGCGTAAGCTAGGTGGTTACGGTCTTTCCTGCTAATGCCCTTGAAACTCTCGTAATTGTCATTTACTATCTTCTTCGCTACTTTACTAATTTCCTTCCTTACGCTATCGGGAATATTAACATCCGAACTAACGTTATCCAAAAATACGTTGAGAGTCTTCATAACGTCTACTTCGATGCTTTCCTTGTTATTTCGAATTCTACTCTTTTCTTGCTCTTTAGAGAGCTTTTTAAATAATTTGAACTTGCTTCCCTTCGCCTCGCGAGGATTTATGACAGTACCTAAGCCTCCATCGTGAACGGAGTCGCTCAGAGTAGCGCGACTGCTTATCCTACCTTCTCCGGATTTTGAATAAGGTTCGAATACATCATATTTACCTTCGATTCCTATATCATGTACAAAGCCGAATGCAGGAGATAGAACTGAGCCACACGTTGGGCACACTGGTTCTCCTTCGTCATTGTATAGGACGTAAGTCAATAGAGCTCCGCAATAAGGACAGTGTCTTTGAGTGGGCGAGGACACTGAGAGACTCATCGCTTACTCACCTCTCTTTGCCCTTCTAATTTTCCTTCCTTTCATCTTACTCTTCTTCCTAGAACTGTCTAACCTAACTTCCTTCGCGACTATGAATGGGGTATCGACTCTACCTATCACGTCTAAAACTTTTAATGTTCCATCATTTACCTTGATTATTTGACCTATTCTTGGAACCCTAGAATCGGTTAACCTATAGACTTTCAAACCTGTCTTGGTTTCAGTATGAAGTTCAAGCTTCAATGATTAGCACACCCGGTATTACTGTAGTATCATAGATATTTATCGGAGTTGGCTGGAAGTGTCTACGTGTTACGCTTCTTTCTTAAATCGCTTACGATATAATTCTCGTGCAATCTCATGGAGTATTTGCGTCTTCCTTTCGCCCTCCTTTTTCTCAACTGCTACCGGATTCTCATCGTGCCACCATATTCGCGGATATTTACCCTCTAAAACAACGTACTTTCTGTTAAGACTATTAAGAACTTCAATAATTTCCTTAGTTGTAGGTTTTGGGACGGAAAGTTCCTTGGGAACTCTTCTTCCATATCTCCTGCTTAAAGTGGAATCGAAATATTGAGGCCAAACAGTTACGTACTTGCCCTTGTACTCTCTCTTAGTCATTTCTTCTTCCTCTGTACTTGAACCTCTGGAAGCAATATTGCGTTAATTACACCGCTTTGGCCAGGTCTCGAAGTTACCTTAGCTACTCCTATTTCGGTCTCTATTAACGTTCCTTTGACTATTATACCGTGTCGTGCCAGTTCTTTGTTGGCTGGCGTTTCTAAGACTCTGAGTATCTTCACCTTCTTGGTCTCGTAGTTCCTAGGATCAGTGACGTTCGCGTATTGAGCATACCTCAACTTAACTTTATAGTTACCTCCCCTTACCCTCTCTATTTTCCTGAGTTCTTTATCAGACAAGGTTGTGTTTATAGGAAATCTACCGGTCCAATACTTTCTCTTTACCTTTACATGTCTCCTTTTCTTACCTCCAGTAATTTTCTTCAGGTCGTTACCGTGATACACTCCCATTTCGCTTAACCCTCGTGTAGGGATGAGGGCGCGATTTAAATTCCTCCCTTTACTCCCTTAAGAAGAATTTCACCGAGAACCGCAACGCCATCTCCTATTTCAGCACCAACTGCCTCGGCCAATGGTCTACATTTGGCCATGTATAGCAATATAGATGGTTCCGAAGGTTGGAAGTCTATGTATGCATCTGCATTGAGTAAACCTTTCGAAACTATCAAATCGACGTTACTCCTAAGCTCCTTGGCTTCATCGCATCTATCGTAAATAGTACAGTCTGAAGGTAACGCTTCGAGACCTCCATCCCAATTAAGTAATTGCGCTACCTCAGCTAAGTCTGAATAAGTTGCATCAATTTCGTAACTCTCCTCCCTAGCCACTAAAGTGACCTCCCATCCTAATCTTTGGAAGAATTTAGCAGCAGCTACGTCGTATGGCAGTTCAGGAAGGTTATCTATAGCGTAAACCATTTTCCCACCATTGAGTAAGAGGTCCGTACCTAGTGCAATCAGTTTACCATACTTAGCGTTCTGCATTCTGTATTGACCACCTACTGCTGTATCGTACATGTTTCCCAAGGTAGCTATTCTAAGAGCGTCTTCCAAGCTCTTAGGGTATTCAATTGGGGTTTCGAGGGCCTTCTTAAATAGTTCCCATTTGGTCCTCTGGTATACGTCTCCTATTACGTCCTTGAGAATTCTCCAAGAGTATCTGAAGGCTTTACTTTTGGGAAACTGGAGCGACGATGCCGTTCCACCAATTATTAGTTGGATCTCTTTATCGGTAGCGTTTCCTTGGTACGCATCGTAAATTCTCGCATCAAATAAACATCTCAAGCAGTCTTCTGGCCACTTCATGACCATACTGATACCGCCATTGGGCTCACACTTACTAAGTATATTAGTAACAATAGGTTCTCAATAGTTCCGAGAGTAATCGTTTCGACTTATCTACGAAATCTTGTAACGTTGATACGTTCTCAATAACTATCTCCGCATTTCGCATTACCTTATCTATACCTAAGGATATCTCTAGTTCGTCGCGTTTCCTCAGTTCCTCCTCACTAACGTCATCAACTCTACCCCTCTTTAATACTCTACCTAAACGAACTTCGAAAGGAGCCTCTATTGAAATTATCACAACTTTACCGAGCTTTCTAAAGACTTCCACCTCGTCCAAGGATCGAACGCCATCTATAACTACGGCACAACTCTCGAGTCCTCGTATCTTCTCTGCAACTCTTTTCGCTACTGCTATCGAACCCTCTTCTTCTCTAAGTTGCAATGCCACGCGCCTTATGTTCTCCGGAGTTAGATCTAATCCCCTCCTTACTACTTCACTTCGAACGATGTCTCCCATAACAATCACTGGTATCTTAAGTTGCTCTGCGACCTTAGCGAAAGTACCTTTACCGGAACCGGGCAGTCCCGTTGTCACTATTATTAGTTTTACCAAATCGAACTCCATTACATTGATGTTAAACGATCGAATTTAATTTAACTGCATGAAGAGCTATGATCCCAGGGTCCGGATAAAACCCGTATTTTTCTAAGGAATACATCATGAAGTAACACTGGGATGGAACGATGGTACTCGAAAACGTGAGACCGAAAACGAAGGCCCAATCTGCCCTACTCAAGGCTTTGGAAGATTCGACAATAGATATAGTAGGTGCGTTTGGACCTTCGGGAACCGGTAAGAGTCTAATATCGTTAGCATACGCAATAGGAGCCCTCAAAGAAGGAAAGTATGAAAAAGTAATAATAGCGAGACCAGTCATTGACGTAGTTACCGGTAAGGAACTTACTATTGCTGACGTAGGCGTAGAGGACTACTTTCAAATAGCTGCCGCATACCTAAGAGATATCCTTGCAGGCTTTATAGACCAGAACGAAATAGAGGAACTACATTCAAAGGGTAAACTTCTACTCGTAGACACTCACTACTTAAGAGGTAGGACGTTCGATAGGTCTATTGTAGTACTAGATGACGCGCAAAACGCTGATCCCGAAGCGGCCATAGAGGCTCTAATGAGGTTGGGGGAGTCAAGTAAGTTCGTTGTGATTGGTGATCCTGTATTCCAGTCTAATACCGAAATAGGAAGAGACGGTGCATCGCTCTTGAGAGAAATATTGCTTCGAGAAGATGGAACTGTAGTGATAGACTTCGGACTTAAAGATATAGTAAGACCAGGTGCTCGCAGAGGTATAAGGTTCATGATGGAACTTCGAATGAGGAAAAGGGAACTAAACGACGTCGAAAAGAACGTCCTCGAAGCCGCGAAAATATACGCTCCTGATGCAGACGTCATAACAGTGGTCGAATTCGTAGACCTCAAAAAGAAATACGAACTTGAGGACAACCAACACGTTCCAGATGGACTCGTGGTCCTTAAGGAGGGGCATGCTCCTCGCTTAATAGGAAAAGGCGGTGAAAGGATTGCCAGGATAGAAGAAGATACTGGTCTAAAGCTAAGGACCGTAGAACTGACTAATGATTTGAAGGACTTTATTATAGCCGTACATCCAGTTCCATGGATCTCCAAACACATAGTAGATGTTGATTTCGCTGGTCCCCAATTAATGGTTAAGGTCAATAGCGACGAATTCGGAGCCTTCGTAGGTCAGAAAGGCAAATACGTAAGATTTGTAAGCGAGATTATGAAGAGGCTCTTAGGAGTCCCAGTCTGGGCAACGGAGGTTCAAAAGGGTAAGAAAAAGAGAGGAAGAAGAAACCGCTAGTGGTCGAACTAGATGAGATTTCGCTGGGTTGTCCGACTCACTCACCAAACATCATATTAATCTCTCTAATCACGTTTTCAATGCGCCGTATGTGCGAACCTCTCCAATAAGGTTGTCCGCATTTCGTACAAACCCATACTTCCCTGTCACCCATTACTCCTATTCGCCTTAATGGAGCGTTACACAGACTGCACCTCTTAGGTGTTATAGGTAGTTCGTAACGGATACCTGTCTTAAGTTTGAGTTCTATGAGTTGATTTTTTACGTCGATGGAGTTTACGTATACGCAGTTTCTAGGGAGCCGCTGACAGAGAAATTTGTCCCTTGTTAGTATTATACATCTGGATTTCTTGAAGCGTTGGACTATCTTCGAGTCTTCTTCTTGGGTATACTCGGCAGAATACCCTAATATCCTCAAATATCGAGTTAGTTTACCTAACATTGCATCTGCCAAAAAGCATGGCTCTGTCATATCATTTGACTGAAAATCAAACTCCAAGGGACATACCTTACCTCTCCTTTTACACTTATTAGTATACCATCATCTGTTTCGGGTTTAATTAGTTCAATTACCTCCTTTAAAGTTACGTTCTCACTGATTATATGAGGTTCCTTCAACAATCCATCGAAACTAACTTCTCCAATGGGATTTCTCCTTTCTTCCCATATTTTCATGAGAACGTCTCTAGCTTTCAGAACCTTATCGCCTACTAGAACTATTGGGAACACCTTCTCATCCATTAACATCAGTGCTTCTCCTAAGGTGTTAGCTCTCGGTAGCTCGAGTGCGAGCTCCCCTAACTGTATTGCAGGAAGATCGCTTACGCGCGTTGCGAGGATTTCCCTTATAGGTAAACTGGCAACTACCTTTCCTTCCTCTACTACTGGGTATAAGTCAATAAGCGGTTCGTTCTTTATTAGTTCCCTTACTTCTTTATCGCTCATTTCCCCGTCGATTGGAGTTACCTTCTCTTCGACTCTTTTTACTGGTTCTAAGAAGATTTCATAAATCGGCGTATCCCTTTCATGCCACAATGCGATAGAAGCAGCAATTTTAGGTAAGCGTGCTATGCCCACGTACTTATCCCCATCGGCTAAAATAACATTAGAGATAGTGCGTGAATTTAATAATTCCAAAATTATGGACCTGAGATTAGCTTGAGGCGAGTGTACCTCTTCAGGTTCTTTAACGTATGATATCCATTTCTCTTCTTTATGCTTTCTAGATAGCTTACTAGGCGTGCCGTCCGAACGTAAGTATCTCGTCCCCTCGGGCATTCTTGGCTTCAACCGCTGCACCAATCTAAAGATTCCATAGAAGGATTATATTTCCGAGACTTTCAGGTGGGATCTTACTGGAACAATAATTAATCGCTACCCATTAACTTTCATTCGGTCGATGAGGACTCAAGACATGGATGATAGAACTAAGGTTAAAATTAGCAAGTACATGACTTACTTACTCAGACACAAGCCGGATTTCGTAGATAGGCACGGTTGGGTCACGTTAGATAGGCTTCTTAGAGAAGTTAGGAAGAAATTTCCGGAAGTAAATTTGGAGGACATAATTGAAATCGCCAGAGAAGATGAAAAGGGAAGGTATGAAATTTCCGGAAATAAGATAAGGGCCCGGTACGGTCATACGTTTCCAGTAACCATTGAAATGGAAGAGGATTACGAAGGGAAACTTTTCCATGGTACTTCTTGCGAGAACGCAATGAAAATTATTAACGAAGGTATAAAACCTATGAAGAGAACTTATGTTCATTTGGCTACAACCTTAGACATAGCTATAGAAAACGCCAAGAGGAAAGGCAAGTGCATCGTTGTATTTGAGGTAGATCCCTTGTGCTTGAAATCGAAGGGATTGAAAGTTTATAAAGCAAGTGAGAAAATCAGGGTTACTAATTACGTTCCCCCGGAGTGCATAAAAGAGGTGCTTAGAACCGTTTTGGGGAAGTAGAATTTGAAGATAGGAATTGTAGTAGCTGAGTTCAATTATGACATAACCTATATGATGAAAGAGAAGGCCGTTTCTCATGCCCAATTCTTAGGCGTTGACTTCGAAGTTGTTTACGTGCCGGGCGTATTTGAAACACCATTAGCAACCAAGGTACTACTAGAAAGGGACGATATAGATGCGGTGGCAGTAATAGGTGCTGTAATAAAAGGAGAGACGGACCACGATCAAGTTGTAGCTCATCAAGCCGCACGTAAACTTCTAGACCTATCGTTAGAATATAATAAGCCAGTAGCGCTCGGAATAATAGGTCCCAATGCTACAAGAGAGCAAGCTACTGAAAGGATAGAAGAATATGCGAGAAGGGCTGTAGAGGCAGCCGTTAAGATGGTTAGGAGACTGAACAATATAAAGGAGTAAAATTGAATAGAATTAAAGTTTGGCATGAGTAATCATGTGATTAATTAAAGAACGTTCGTCAAAGAAGTACCTCCCATTACTTTCTTCAATAGAGTGACATATTGGGCATGAGAGCAAGCCACTGACTTCGTCTCGCGGAACTCTCAACCTTATACCTTCTACATCTATCTCTACTATCTTCCATCGGGGCGTCCAGTTTAAGCTCACATCAAATCCCCCCTTTCATATTTTATCTGGGGTCTTTACATAGTCAATAACTATTCCTTGAACTTGTTTCAAGCTCCATATGATTCGTTCCTGGAGGTTCTTCCTATCGTTTTCGTTTATGTTGAACTTCCTCCTTGCCCACCATATGCTATCTCGATCTATTTTACCGTTACCTTTCATTGCAGCCATCCTTACGAAAGCGTCTATTTCGGCTGCGCTGAACCACCTAGTTATTCTAACCATGTCTTCCAAAAGAGCATGGGAAGCTAGCTTCACGTCGTAGCGACGCAAGGCATTAGTAATTATTTTCTCCCTGAATTCTTTATCAGGATAACCCATGACGATTATGGCATCGATTCTCCCAGGTCTAATTAACGCTTGATCTATAATTTCAGGATGATTTGCAGTTAGAGCTATCAAAGGTTTCCTTTCCTCTTGCAACATCTTTAGGAAAACAGAGACCTCTGCTAAGTAACCTTCGTGAACAGCCATAGTTCGACTAGCCAAGAATTCCGCGTCATCTATTAAAACAGTTATATCGCTCCTATTCTTTATACTGTCGAAAATACTCTTCAGTATCTTCTCAGTCTGACCGTACCACATACTCCTATAAGTTGACGGATCTATATCTAGTAATTTCCTATTCAACTCCTTACTAATCGCTTCTACGAGTACTGATTTGCCCATTCCGGGAGGTCCAGTAACGATTATTCCCTTAAGTGCATATTTCTTTGAACCAAGAATAGGGTTAATAACGATAGTTCTAACTTGCTCAGATAGCTCTCTGGGGAATTGACTTAAATCCCATGTGGGTTTTCTCAATTTTAAACTTAGAGATACGTCATCGTCATCGTCCACAACTACCTCGTCTTCCTCAAATATATTAGCAATCCTAACTAGCAAGAAGTTCTGAATAGTAAGTTTCTTCGTGAAATCTGATGGAACTTCTCCTATTCGTTCTAACTCTTTAAGGATCCTTCGAAGTTCATTTCTTTCTCTTCTAAAAATTTTTAGGACGTCCTCTCTAGTCAGTTTTTCTACATCTGAGGAAATCGTGATTGGTATTAGTTTGATCTTCTTTTGACATTGAGGTTTGAGCGCTATTAAGAACGCTATTCTCCTTTTGTTATTCTCAGCGTCAATTATAGAGTAAGCCAAGTTAACGTCGTATTCTTCTAAAGCAGAAGGGATATAGTATCTAACTAATGGTCTTATCATCCCCCTTATTATCTCCTCGCTAGAGAGGAAAGTAGACGGTATCTTGAGCTTGTATATCAATGGCGTTTCCTCCTTACTATCCAATTCCTCTACTACAGTCTTCTGAAACTTATTGACTATGGGTAAGACGTAAAATTCGTCTTCTAAGCTTTCGAGAACTTGTTGCTTACCTCTCTTTTTGTAGATAATCATATAGGTTTTGGCGTTATCATGCTCGAGCTTGAGCACCTCGGCATTCTTCAAAGTTTTATTTTGATCGACAACGTCTACTCTGGTAGCGCCGTTCACTACTAACGACCGTTAATACGGGGGTCGATTACAGTTATGAATATGGTTGCGAAAATATGTAACGATTGGAAGATAGCCTTAGGTGATCTTTCGAAATGGCTTTCGTTTGACCTACGAAAAGACTTTAGGGCTGTTAGCGAACTTGAAAAAATACGTCTAACCTACCGAATCCCCCATTTCGATTGTTTGGTCGTAATTGGACCACAATATGAGTCGACTGAGCTACCTAAAGACTGTTCAACAATGGTAGTTGATAGCGCATTGAACGTCTTCGATGGTCACCCTGACGTAATAGTCAGCGACATGGACGGAGTAACGCTCGAAAGGTTGAAGGAAGAAATGATGGCGGGATCCACCTTATTCCTAGTTGCTCATGGCGATAATTTCGAGAAGATTCTCCAAGTGGTAAAAGTATTGGAGGATTACGGAAACGTGATACTCGTATCTCAGTTATTGACGCCATCGCTCCGAATCCCTTGTATTCCGGCATTCAGTGATGGAGACAAAGCTATATTCATAGCAAGACTTATCTCACGAAAGGTGAAAATTTTTGGTTTCGATACAAACTATCAAAGTACTCGAAGCAAAAGCGTCGAGCTTTCGACGAAGCTTCGAAAAATAGCGCTATCGAGAGCTTATGGGACGATAATTTGGTCAAGGTATTATGGGGAGTTACCGGTGCCGGCCATTGGATGAGGGAATCCGCTTCGATATTTGAAAAAGTGGCATCTAGAACCAAGGTTACAGTTATCATGACTCGTAACGGCTATGAGATAGCTAAGCTATACGGAGTCCTAGACGTGTTCAAGAAATATACCGGTGGATATTATTCCGAACTTGAAGTAGATCCCAATCCCCTTTCTCATATATATGGAAGAGTTCTTTCGAAGAAGTACGAGTTATTCGTATTAGCTCCGTTATCAGCGAACACCGCTAACAAAATAGCTGATGGAATAGCAGATAATTTGGTTACGACAGCGGCAGCTATGGCTAGGAAAGCCGGTGTAACTACAATTCTCTTACCTACTGATGCGCCTTGGGTAAAGGAAACGGCCCTTCCTTGTACGGTTCACGATAACTGCGTCAACTGTTCAGTATGTCCTCCTCAAGAAACTTGTCCTACGAAAGCCATTGTTGACGGTATATCTAAAAAGAGAATTCTTCTAGATCGGTGTATAGGTTGCGAATTATGTGTAACCAAATGTCCCTACGAAGCAATTAACTGCTTCGAAAAGGTTGAGATAAACGTTCACTGGCTAGAGGTAGAGAAGCTTAAGGTTTTGGAGAAGTTCGAAAGCTTCATTATAGTACGTTCTCCAGAAGAACTCTCGAGAATCATTAACGAATACTTAGACGTAGCCCTCAATGAGGGGGCGTAACATGAGGGTAACGGCATCTCTTCCATACAAATTGGCACTAATAGACATCAACGAATCAATTCATGTGGAACTTCATTTAGAATGGCCACGCTTAATCGTTGAGACGAACTTGAAGAATTCGTGGAATTTCTACGAATGTAGAGGTCTGAAAGTTTATCGAAACAAACGCCTAGAGAAACTCATACTAGAACCTATTAATCTAACCCTTCTCTTTTCGAAATTAGAACATAATAGAAGTTATTATTGTAGAGAACTATGGGAATTCGTCTTTGGTGCGAGAGATGAACTCGCGTGTTCCGGTGGTCTAGTGCTAAGGAAAGGAAGAAGTAGTAGTTATATAGGTCCATCTATCGAGACTAGAGTAGACGTTTTCGGGCCTAGGCTTAGAGTAACGAGAAATACTCTCCATAGAACGAATCAACCAATTCCTTGTTAGCCTTATACAAATCTGCTAGGAACATCAAAGCCCTGTAAACCACATCTGATTCGTACCACCCCATAGTTCCAATTCTGATGCTCTTCTCTTTCAGCTTCCAAGCACCGGAGCCTATTTCTATACCGTATCTCTCTTTTGCTAGATTCTTCGCGTGGGCGGGCGTCACGCCTTCTGGTAATATCGGCACCACAATACTGTTCGAACGCCAGTTCTCCTTGGGATACACTCGACCACCGGCTTCTTCCACAATACCGTTCAGTACTTTCGAGAAAGCTTCGTGCCTCTTTATCCAATTACTTAGACCCATCGAAAGTATTTTCTCTAAGGCTTTGTTCAAAGCGTAAATTAACGAAACGGCGGGCGTAGCTGGCGTCTCAAATTTCTCATCATAGAACTTCTTGTATTGTTCTAAGTCCCAGTATAGAGACTTCTTTTCAACGCGTTTCATTTTCTCTAGGGCTCTTTCCCTATATGCAACAAAAGACAACCCCGGAGGACTCATTAGTGCCTTCTGGGAAGCTGAAGCGACAGCATCTAGATCCATTACATCCATTGATAGTTCGTGTGCACCTAGATGACTAACCGAGTCAACTAGTATTAGACCATCCCTTTCGTGGACAACTTTAGCTAGCTCCTCTAAGTTCCTATGAACTACACCAGTACTCGTTTCATTAGCAACTATTCCAACGACCGATGCGCCAGTTTTCTTCAATGCACTATCTAGTTCCTCTGCTGTTATTCCCTCTCCTTCCTTAGGCTCAATTAATTCTACATCTATACCTAAGTACTTAGCTATGGTGGCCATTCTATCACTAAAGGTTCCTGTCTGAACAATTAACATCTTCTCGTTCCTGCTTACAAAGCTACTTACCATGGCTTCAACCGCTCCACTTCCGGAGGCCGTCAACAATGCAATATCGCAATCGCACCCAAATATTTCTTTTAACTTAGAAATAGTTGATTTCATTAATTCCCTAAACTCAGGTCCCCTATGGTTTATCATTGGGAGCGATTGACTTAGTTCTACATCCGGATGAAGAGAAACTGGACCCGGAAGCAAAAGCTGGATTCTCTTCATTTCTTCTAACCCGTTAAGTAGCTTCTAAGGGAAAGATTAATCTTTCTACTGCTAGGTGTCACGTACTTTAAACGGGAGGCGTTAGTCTTGATCGGAATAATTACGGATTATGGGTATAATGACGTATATGCGGGGCTACTAAAGGTCGTTGCTAAGGAAGTTTGTAGAAACGCTGAAATCATTGATATTACACATGGTATAGAGAGTTTCAATATACTAAAGGGAGCCTACGCGACGCTTGTAACTCTTCCTCACCTACCTCCCAGATCTAGCTTGGTTGTGGTAGTGGACCCGAGCGTCGGAAGTTCTAGAGAACCTATAGTAGCGGAGATAGGGGAATGGTATGTAGTAGCACCCAACAACGGGGTCGTTTGGTTGGCTGCCCTTGAGTACGGCGTAGGTAATGTATTCAGAATAGAGAAAAAACTAACGAAATATCGATCCCATACCTTTCACGGTCGCGATATATTCGTTCCCGTAGGAGCGTATTTAGAATGCGGTGGCTCCCCAGAACGCTTAGGCAACCTTACCTCTCTCAAAGAGTTACCTGTAAATTTAGTAAGAGAACTTAGTGGTTCAATGTTAAGGAGTACAGTCATATACGTAGATAAGTTCGGTAATGTAGCTTTATGGTATAAAGGTAACCCGTTTTCGTATGGAGATAAAGTACTAATCAACAATAAGTTCGAGGCTAAGGTAGTCAAGACCTTCTCCGAGGTTCGTAAAGGGGAACTGGCAGTTTACGTTAATAGTTTTGGATATTTAGAAATCGCTAAGTACCTAGGCAATGCTGCAAGGGAACTTGATTTAGAGGAAGGAAATATAGTTACATTAGAGAAATTAACTTGAGCTAAAAGAGGGATGAGAATTTACTTTCTAGCGCTAGGTAAATTGAGACTCGGGAATCGTAATGGGTGTTAAAAGGGGTGTAATACCCGGAAGGTATCAACCGTTCCACAAAGGTCACTTACATTTGATCAAATGGGCCCTCGAGAGACTGGATGAGGTAATAATAGTTATAGGGAGTGCTCAGGAAAGCCATACCCTTCAAAATCCATTGACTGCAGGAGAGAGAGTACTGTCCATTAAAAGAGCGCTCGAATGCGAAGGCATTGATCTATCCAAGGTTTACTTAATACCCGTACCCGACATTTTGATGAATAGAGCTTGGGTCTCACATGTTGAGACCTACGTACCTAAGTTTCACGTTGCAATTTCCAGGAACCCTCTTGTCAAAGTTTTATTTAGAGAAGCAGGATATGAAGTCTTAGAACCACCTGCGTTCGAAAGAAATAGTTACGTAGCTACTAACATACGCGCACTGATAGCGAAAGGAGATAAGAGGTGGAAGGAACTAGTACCGAAATGCGTCGCTGAGGTTTTGGAAGAAATAAACCTTGAAGAAAGGATGAGAGAATTATTAAGGAGAGATTGATCTATGGATTAATCTATGTAGCCCATAGCACGTAAATATCCTTCTTCGCTACCATATTTCGCTTTGTATTCCTCTACGATATCGTAACCATATATTTCCTTGAACTTCTTCCTACCCTCCTCCTTCATTTTAAATGGAGTCCACGGGGGATCGAAAGTGAGATCCAAGTCCACGTCCTTGACACCGGGTATTGCCTTGATACCATTTACTATCTGCCACAGTATTTGTCCTGCTATGGGACACGTGGGTGAAGTTAGAGTCATCTTTATCTTTACAATTCCATCATCCGTTACGTCTAAGTTGTACACCAATCCTAGATCCCATACAGAGATAGGTATTTCGGGATCGTGTACCTTTTTCAATACTTTCTCAATTACTTCCTTCTTTATCTTTTCCTTATCCACTTTTTGGGGAGATTCTTGTTCAGTCATTCCTCACAACCCCAAATACATTGAATCTGGTCGTTCAATTAATTGATGTAAACTTTCGATTACACGCGTGTTTCCGATTAGCTGGTTATGACTACTAAAGGGGTTAGTATGGACTTTAGAAGCATAATAGACATGATCTATGATTGGACACTGAAGCTCTCAATTCTCGCCTGGGCGATGGTAGGTCTCTCGTGGGTCATAGGGTGGATGCTAAGGGGTGCTCCAATACCAATACTGAAAATAAAGCGTTTCGGGCATTCGCTAATAGAGGATGCCGTATTGGCTGCATTATGGTTAGCCCTCGGCAGCACGGTATTCTTCCTCATCTCCTCAATAACTAAGAACTTAACTCCCCCAACTGTAATAAACGTGACCGCACCCGTTTCGGTGCAATGAAGATACTATGGCGAAACTGATGGAAATGATGAATCAGCCGGGCTCGAGCACCAAGTCCTTATTTATTTCCCGCTGCTAAGCTAACTCAGATGCATATTGAACGAGAGAGCTAAGGAAGTAATTGAAAGCTTGGGCGTAAAGGAAATTGCAAGGCGAATGTTAGCGACTAACGGCGTAGACTCCTTACTATCAACTATAGGCATCCTCAATGGAACTCTAAGCGCAACTCATTCCAATGACCCTAACATTTACTTAAGTAGCGTGCTTGGAGGTGCCGTCTCATTAGGTCTTTTAAGCGGATTCGTAGGAGTCTATATAACTGAGAGGGCCGAGAGACTAGAGGAACTCCGAAAAATAGAAAGGGCTATGGCGAGGAAGTTAAACAAAAGTTTCTATGCTAAAGCAGTTAATTACGCCTCGGTTTACGTGGCCTTATGGAGCTTAGTAGGTTCGCTGGTCCTTCCACTAACCTCTTTAATACCAATCATTCTCTCGAAATTCGGAGTACTTGAAACTACACTAGGAGTCTTACTAAGCATAGTTTTAGCCCATTTAGAACTTTCTCTAATAGGGCTTAGCTTTGGGGGCAGTAACAGGGTCAAGGTAGCTATACAATACCTCATACTAGGAATTGGTGCTACAATAATTTCAATGCTACTAGGCAACGTAATTAGCTAACGTAAATAACTTAAAAACGATATTTGAAGGAACACTAGTGTAGTGGTGTGTTAGTTTGGTAGATAAAATCTCTGACTTAAAGGAAGGCAAGAGCGTTACAATAAAAGGGAAGGTCCTCGAAACCAGTGAGGTCAAGACCGTTCAAACGAAGTATGGCCCGAGAGAGTTAAGCGAGGCAGTAATAGGCGATGAGACGGGTAAGGTAAGGGTAACTCTTTGGGGAGATAAGGCGGGAACTCTTAAGGAGGGTGAGGTAGTAGAAATCAGAGATGGCTGGACGACCTCCTTCCGTGGTGAAGTAAAGGTCAACGTCAATCAAAGGAGCGAGATAGAAGTTCTAAACGAAGAAGGTCCTTCTGAAGACGAGATACCCGATAACTGGCCGAAAGCTGAAGGGAGAGACATGAGGAGACGTCCTAGAAATAACTTCAGGGGTTCGAGACGCGGATCTCATCGAAATTATCGCAAGGAATTCTAATTGCCTTGGAGTAACGCTTCCGGATAATAATTAAAAAGCATCCATCTACACCTTTTAGCACGAACCTCCTCCTTGAGAGCCTTTTAATTAAGTACTTGCTAAGTGCATCTAAACCTTTTTCCGTTAATCTATATGCCTTCCCAGAGCTCCTCTCCAGTAAACCGAATTTAACAGCGAAATATAGATACTTCCTTAGTGTGGACTTGGGTAAATTCAGTTCATCGGAGAGATTCTCATCTCCTTTTTCGCGTATCAGATAAATGAACGGGATTATCCATTCGATGTTCGACATAGTTCCTTGACCTCCCGTGATACAGAAGTATCTACTAAAAGCGCTTACATGCGATTTTACTTGGTCATATAATGAAAGCAGTAATAGCAAGGAAACCTGGTTCGGAGTTAGCGGATAGAATAGCCAAGGAGGCTATTGAAATCTTAAGAAGGCATGGGGTCGAAACGTGCGATTTTCCTAATTGCAATCCATGTGAGTCGGACTTCGTAGTGGTTATAGGTGGTGATGGAACCCTTCTTTACGTCGCTTCTAAGACCCCTTGCGATACGCCGCCTATAATTACTATACGAGCTGGGAGGAGGGCTTTTCTCTTGGAACTCGAAGAATCGGAAGTAGAGGATGGCTTGAAAAGTTTCTTAGAAGGTAGATACTCCATTGAAAAGCATAAGCGCTTGAGATTTGGTGAATTCAATGCTATGAACGAGATTGCTGTACTAAGTAAGGGTCGGAGGGTAACCAAACTCTCGGTGTACTCAGATGGTTCGAAGATATACGAAGGCTTGGAAGGTGACGGTTTGATAATTTCAACTACTCTGGGTTCAACAGCATACGCTCTATCAGCTGGGGGTCCTCTAATCGATCCTCGATTGGATGCAATACTAATAGTTCCGGTAAATCCTATCCAACTGAACGTGAGGCCTGTAGTGCTGCCCTCTACAGCTGAAGTAACTATTAATATAGAATATAATCTGGAAGAGGTCGATGTATTAATAGATGGCATAATTAGTACGAAGGCGAAAAACATTTCTTCGAGTTTGGACGGACCCTATGTAACCCTAGCTCGGTTTAAGCCTCGGAAGTTCTATGAAAGGCTTATAGAATTACGTTCGCTCTAGGATCCTAAGGTCGTGAAGATCTTGACTGTGCTCCTACTTGTTGCGCATGGAAGTAAAAACGAGAAGTTCAATGAGATGGTCTTAAGAGTTGCGATGCAATTGAAACGCAAAGCAGGGAAGGTATACGTGGGGTTCTTGCTCGGCACACCCTCTGTAAGGGAAGCAGCCGAAAAGGCCTTTGCAGAGAGCGATGAGGTAATTGTAGTACCATTTTTTATAGCTGAGGGGAGCCACGTAGTCAAAGACTTGAAGAAGGAAATTGAAGAGGTAGCTAAGGGAAGCGGTAAGAAAGTCGTCTTCGCGAAAGCACTCGGTGATCATCCTTTAGTGGTGGAAGCCCTCTATCAAAGGTTCGTAGAAGCACTACGTTCAAGTATTACTTCTTAGGAAAATTTCACGCGAACGTACAAGCAACGCATAAGTCCACGATTGAAATAACTTGCGAGGAGAGGTTAACGCCCCGAGGGGATTGCATAGTCCTTACTTCCTCCACCCACGAGCCAGAGAAGCTAAGGGAAATGTGTAGGGAAGGAAGGAAAGGAGTCTTATGTATAATTTCGAGATACGGGGCTACGTGCATACAAGGAAAATGCAATCAATTCGAAGGCAGTTGCAAAATAATACTCCGAAAAGGCTCATTTAAATCACCAGAAACGTTGCTATATGACACAAACTTCTCGGCTTATGACATAGATAGGGATCTCATAAACGCGGCCAGGTTGTGGGGAGTTAGGGCAGTAGTCACATTAATGGTATACCAGTAAACCGTGGAATATTAGTAGAAGCAATGCTACACCCAGAGTAGCCACTACAACGATTGTACCTATTACGAGCCATTCCATGAACCTCGATACTCTATGTTTCTGCCTTTCTAGTAATCCTAAGGCTACTATGTTTGCCGTACTTCCTATCATACTCATGTTGCCACCCATAGTAGCACCATAGAGCAATGCCCACCAAAGGAGGTCCGCTCCAGGTAAACCTATCTCAACTAGCGTCTTCACTACGGGCGCAAGGGCCACAACCACTGGCATGTTATCTAAGAACGCTGATATTAAAGCGGAGATCACTGCAACGGATACTGTCAACATTATTGTAACAGATAAGTTTAATTCACCAACACCCATTATTAAGGCGTAAGCCATCTTATCAGTAACTCCCGTGTAGCTCAAAGCTGATGCAATTGCGAATAAGAACATGAAGAAGATAAGCGTCCACCACTCAACGCCATGTTCAACGAGCCTCCTAGGCTCCTCATATCTGAGCATAACGATCGAAGCGACTATAATTGGACTGAATATAAGTAAAGCTTCAGGCGTTATAGTAGCATGGATCGAATGAGCATCTAAAGAGTACAGCGCGTTAAGAAGGCTATTTACTACCCCAGATAGGGACGTGTGAAACGCTATTAGCAGAATTACTGCGGTGAAGTATATCCAACCGTCTCTGAACTCCTTCAATATCTTCTCGATCTTTTGTTCATCGTCTTTATTCAATTGCACGCCAGGGTCGCTTACTTTACCGGCAAGCCAACTGACCAAAAAGGGCCTTTTCCTGGCTATGTACGCTCTAATGTACTCAGCTGGGATTCCTTTGAATATGCCCCATTCGTCTAGTTCTATATTGCTTTCCTCTAACTTCCTTATAGCTTTCGTAACTCCAAGTTTCTTGAGCCATAGAATTCCTATTCCGATGAAGACTAGAAGCGCTGATAGGCTTCCGGGCGTTGCCCATACTAAGAAGTCCTCGAAGCTCTTCCCCGACTGTAATGCAATGTAAATACCTATTGGGTTACCTATCATCGTTGCCGCCGAACCGATATTAGTCGCCATTACTGCGTACATCACCAACGGTAACGGTTCTATTCCTATTAGACCTGAGAGCGATATAACTAGTCTCGTAACGAAAACTATGCTCGTCACTTCGTCAACTAAAGCTGCCATTATCCAGCTTAGGAAGGCAAGCATGATAAGGAAGTTTAGCGGTTTAAACTTACTTGCTTTTATCATCTTTATTGTTATCCATTCGAGTACCCCTTTCTCGCTTAGGTACTCAACGATAATCATCATAGAAATTAGGAACAATATCAAACCTAGTTCCATGTGCTCTATTATCAACTCGAAGGGCGCTACTCCGAAAAGCAATAGGGCAGTCACACCGAGCATGACGTAGCTTAACCTTTTCTTCCAGTATAGAATAGTACCTAGTATCGCCGTTACGAAGGCCGTTAACGCAATAGCTTCGGAAAGGGCTGTTGTGAAAGAGTTGATATCTGCTTCGCAAGTACCGCGAATAGGTAAGGAATATTCCTCAGCTATTTTCAACCATTCGCAGTGCTTCATCTGGAACTGATGTAGTATCTTATGAATAGCTTTCTCAAGAGGTCCTTCTATCATAGTAACTTTGAAGTTTAAGAAAGTTATAAACGCCAGTGCGAATACAATAGCTATTGAAACAACCATTAAGATCGGTTTCCGTTCCTCCGTTATTCCACTCATTTGAACGCCTACCTGAATTAACGAAAAGGAAGAAGAGTATATATCTTCATCAAATTCTAGCATTAGGAATATGGTATTATCTTAGTATTCCATCAAAAGAGATATGCTTAAATCGCTCCTCTTGGATAAGCAGTCTAGGGATGAAGTATATCAAGCGAGCTTGAGAAATTGGCTATCATGCTAAACGCTTTAGGACATCCGGCCAGACTAGCGTTAGCGTTATACCTACTTAGGTCGAAGAAAGGCGTAGTTTGGGAAGCGTTAAGAAACGCGCTCAAAGAGAACGGTTTGGAAACAGATTTCGATAAACTAAACTATCATCTTTCTATACTTATAAAGAGTGGTGTTGTAACTAAGGTCAAAGTGGAAGAAGGCATATGGGTATACAAGCTTTCGAGAGATGCGCGAGCATTGGTAAGGACCATCAGAAATAAGGTACTCCTCAAAAACTCCTCCTCCATATCCGGTAACGAGGGTAGTAGGAGTGCCGAGGGAACAGATAGAGGCAAGATTCATATCGAACGCAGAAGCATTAGAGATACTAGAAAAGAGATGGAAGGAATTGGGACCCGAGGTCTCTAAGCTTGAATATAGACCACTAGATAGCGCGGTTAGGATCCTGAGGGAGTTCGTTAAGTGTTCAGTTGATAAAGTTAGGGAACTAGACGAATTTCTAAAGAATCTCAACTTAGAAGAAGAGGTAAGGGTGGTTATCGAGAACATTTGTCCCACGAACAAGGGCTTATTGAGAGTTCTACTGGACATTTCATCAGATGTTGAACTAACCGAAGAGGAGCTAGATCTGATAGTTGAAAAAGTAAAAGAGCTGCTTGGAGAAGAGTGAGTTATTTAGTCTTCGAAGAGCTCCTCTTCGCTCAGATCTTCCTCGTCCATTTTCCTAATGCATTCCAATTCCTCTAGTTTCTTATAGACCCTATCAACCGCCTTTTTCACTTCTTCCTCTCTCTTGGCTCCAGTTATAACCATCTTGCCAGATGAGAACAGAAGTAGGACTACTCTGGGTTCGTCGAGTCTATATATAAGGCCCGGGAATTGTTCTGGTTCATACATACTATTTTCGAGGAGATACGCCGCTTTCTCTAAGTCGACTTGAACGTTCAAGTTAGCGGAAGCAACTATGTTTTGAATCTGAATCCTAGGTCTAGCCTTCTCAATTATACCCTCGCGTTTCAATATCGCGAAGATCGTTTTTACTGCTCTAATTAGCTCCTCCGTGCTCTTGGCTCCAGTTATAACCATCTTACCGGACTTGAAAATCAGGGCAGTGACCCTGGGTTGCTCTAATCTAAATATCAGACCGGGAAATTGTTCTGGTTCATACTCAACGTTATTGAGCCTCCTTTCTATTTCTTCTAGGTCTATCCTTTGATCTATGGATACCGTTGCTACTATGTTTTCGATTTTAATAATAGGTTTCGGAGAAGCTGAGGACAATATTCTTAACCCTCTTTAAAAAGGGGGATTTCACTTAAAAAGTTGGCGTTATTTAATACCTAATTTAATACCGCGTAAGGATGCGAAATCCTTCATTTAAAAATGGGCATAATGGATCACCTTCTAATGTCCCTCTCTCCGTTAAGGCTCTCGCATAACACCCGCCCAAACATTCATTAAAGAACGGGCACTTGGAACATAAGTGACCCCTGGGCCTCTTGATCTCTCTTACTAGCGGGTGATTCAAGTAATTTAACCAAACCTCTTTGAAACTCGATTTCGTAACCTTTCCCAATCTGAAATCAAGCACGTCACATAGCATAACGGAACCGTCTGGTCCTATGTCAATCGTATTTTGTTTCCTACAGTTACCAGCATGAAAGCGTTTGTTCCGTACGATAAATCTCGACCAAGGCGCACACCAAGCTCCGCCTCGAATTTCGTACAGTGTAAGTAGATAGTTCATTTGATGAAGTGAAAGAAGGAAGTTCTTCCAATCTATATGTAGCTTAGTTTCCCTAGCCATACCGAACGGCATTGTAGGGATAATGATGAATTCGCTTGCACCTAGCTTGTATGCCAGTTCACCGACTTCTATCACTTTATTATAATTTAGGGGATTGATTGCCATAATTATGGCAAATTCCACGCCATGTTTCTTCAAGTTATTAATACCCCTGAGAACAGCGTTCCACGTTCCAGCTCCTCTTATTTGTTCATGAATGTGTTTAGGCCCGTCTATACTAACGTACACGTAAACCCCGCGGAGCTTCCTCGCTGTCTCCTCGGTGATAGCAGTGCCATTCGAAACCACGCTCGGATAAACCTTCTTGTCCAAAAGATCTTTGAATATTTCGAACAACCACTTCTTATAGATTAGTACTTCGCCACCGCTGAAGTTTACCCATCTCAAACCCATTTCAATAGCTTCGTTCAATACCCTCGAAACAACCTCCTTGTCGACTTCCGGACCCCATTTAGTGAAGCGAGAAGCGTAACAATGGAGGCAATTAAGGTTACACTTACCAGTTAGTATCCATATTATGCCCGTAGGACCTTTCAATGTAAGTACCCCATTTAATCCACTATGATCTAACGCCCAACAGAAGTAACGAAGAACTAGCTGGAAATTTCCAACCAATCGTGAGCAAAGAAAGGACGAAAGCTAAATTGAGACAATATCAACAGAGTAGGGTCGCCGAGGTGTCGGATGCGAACCTCTCGCCATCCCGGGCCCTCCGGCACTTCCCCCGGAGGACCGCTCTAAGCTGGAGGTGATCCAGCCGCAGGTTCCCCTACGGCTACCTTGTTACGACTTCTCCCCCCTCGGGAGGAGGGGGTTCGACCCCCGGGGTTTCCCCCGGGGGCCTCACCCCCTCCTCCCTCGGGTGGAGCGACGGGCGGTGTGTGCAAGGAGCAGGGACGTGTTCACCGCACGATGCTAACGTGCGGTTACTAGGGATTCCGCGTTCACGAGGGCGAGTTGCAGCCCTCGATCCCAACCTCGGCGGGGTTTGAGGGATTTGCTCCCCCTTTCGGGGTCGCAACCCGCTGTCCCCGCCATTGTAGCCCGCGTGCAGCCCGGGGGTTTCGGGGCATGCTGACCTGCCATAGCCCCCTCCTTCCTCCGCCTTATACGGCGGCAGTCCCCCTACTGTGCCCCGGGGCCGGAGCCCCGGGTAGCAAGTAGGGGTGGGGGTCTCGCTCGTTGCCGGACTTAACCGGACACCTCACGGCACGAGCTGGCGACGGCCATGCACCTCCTCTCAGCGCGTCAGGTAAGGTCTTCAGCCTGACCTTCATCCTGCTGTCGCCCCCGGTGAGGTTCCCGGCGTTGACTCCAATTAAGCCGCAGGCTCCACCCCTTGTGGTGCTCCCCCGCCAATTCCTTTAAGTTTCAGCCTTGCGGCCGTACTCCCCAGGCGGCGGGCTTAACGGCTTCCCTGCGGCACTGGGCGGGCTCGAAGCCCGCCCAACACCTAGCCCGCATCGTTTACAGCCGGGACTACCCGGGTATCTAATCCGGTTCGCTCCCCCGGCTTTCGCCCCTCACCGTCGGGCGCGTTCCAGCCGAGCGCCTTCGCCACTGGCGGTCCTCCCGGGATTATCGGATTTCGCCCCTACCCCGGGAGTACCCTCGGCCTCTCCCGCCCCCTAGCCTGGTGGTTTCCCCTCCACCCCCGGGGTTGAGCCCCGGGTTTTAGGAGGGGACCTACCAGGCCGGCTACGGGCGCTTTAGGCCCAATAAACGTCCCGACCACTCGCGGGGCTGGTATTACCGCGGCGGCTGACACCAGACTTGCCCCCCGCTTATTACCCCCGCCTGTTTACAGCGGGGAAAAGCCCCCGTAATGGGGGCACTCGGGGTAACCCCGTCACGGTTGCCCGCATTGCGGAGTTTTCGCGCCTGGTGCGCCCCGTAGGGCCTGGGCCCTTGTCTCAGTGCCCATCTGGGGGCTCCCGCTCCCACGGCCCCTACCCGTCTTAGGCTTGGCGGGCCGTTACCCCGCCAACTACCTGATAGGGCGCAGCCCCATCCTCGGGCGGAGAGGCGGCGATAACCCCCGCCTCCCCCTTTCGGGGCGGTACCCTTCCAGGCCACCGCCCCTATGGGGGATTAGCACCAGTTTCCCGGTGTTATCCCCCTCCCGAGGGTAGGTTAGCCACGTGTTACTCAGCCGTCCGCCACGCCCGCGGCGGCGGGCGTTCGACTCCCATGGCTTAGCCTTACCCCGATAGCGGTCGGGTCCGGCAGGATCAACCGGAGCCACGGCCGCAACGGCCTGAGGGGGCGGGTGCCGGAGGGCCCGGGTCTTAGCGGGCTCGCATCCGACACCTCGGCGACCCTGTCGGGCCGGACCTCTGTCCGGCCCCCATTTTTCCCGTGAGCGTGCTTCTTCGCCGCGTGCCGGGTTTCTCCCCGGCGCCCCGCGGCGCTCTCCGTGTTTTCCAGTAGGGGCGTGGGGGTTATAAAATTAACTACAAGATATTTAACGAATATTATCTTTAGAGATTAAGTAACGATATATGAGATATAAGAGAAACATGTGGCTCGGTGTAGGCTAGGGGTTCTTCACCCTTCTGGTCCGGCCTGGTACTCTTCATCGCCACTGAGGGGAGGTATGTTCTAGGTACTGATAAAGGGCTTGAATATTGAATATAAGAAAGGATCTAGCGTACCAGGATTAGACACTAGAATAAGTTCTAGGGAAGGCAAGTGGAAAAGTTGAGAGCTACATTGGTTTACCGTCTTCGAGGCTGTATACAGCCAACTTACCTTTACCTAAGTCTTCTCCATAATGAGTCCTCATGCCGAACTCCTTCTGACGGAATGGGTTCCAGTTACTCACTGGCCGGTAGTAGCCAATTATCCTACTCCATATCTCAGTCTTGGCGCCGCATCTAGGACACCTAGTATAGAGGCCTACCGTTTTGTGCCCGTTCTCACATACGCTTATCGCGGGCGTGTAGCTCCAATATACGACACCAGCGTCCATTATTTTCTGCGTGAGTTTAGCTAGCGCTTCTGGATCCGGTTGCTCGCCTAGGAATATGTGCATCATAACACCGCCAGTGAACCTTTGTTGGACCTTTCCTTCCCATCTTATTCTCTGCCATAGAGTTATTCCGTGATCGTAGTAGGGAACCACGCTAGTAGAGTACATGTCTACTCCTTCAGGAACGTACTCCCTGACTTCCGGGTAGTGCTTTAAGTCGTTCATGAAGAGCTTCGCTGCCGCTGTTTCACCTGGTACTTCCTCAACGTTGAATGGTTCACCCATTTCAACGGTAAGCCTCGAAGCAATATCTGCCATCCTCTTTATCATTTCATCTTCTAGTTGAATAGCCTTCTCTTTAGTACCAACGTCCTCGCTCGTCCAGACCTCGGGGTCACCTAGCAAGATGGCTGCTGCTTCGGGCATGCCTATTGCACCAATGGTATTGAAGTGCGTCTTAGTCCACTCGGGGCTGTATTCCCAGACCATGCTGTAGAAGTTTCTGTAGTTCTTCATCAGCCTCAAGTAGTGAGCTCTCCACCAGCTAAGCCATTTAGCAACTAACTCTACTCTTTCTTCAAGGATGTTGAAGAACGTATCAACGTCTCCCCTTGCATCGAGGGCGATTCTAGGTAGGTTAACCGTGACGACGCCTATACTACCAGTTATGTCTGGAATTGCCCACATCCCACCGAGTCTGCCCTTTGCTAGCCTTTCGAGCTCTTCTTTCCTCTGATCTTCTAAGCTCTTTAAGCGGAGGCCGCCGAGCAATGCCTTGTTAACGTCGTCCTTCTTGACTACATATCTACAGCACATTGCGAAGGCTGAATCTGGATCAATCACCTTTGTGTTTAGCCAGTAGTAGCTTCCCATCTTAGCTGCCGTTCCGAATATTGCATCGAAGAGCTCGGCGTCATTATAGAAGTCCTTGGCAGTGGGCATCAAAGTAGGAATGGGGAAGGTGAACGGTTGCCTCTGAGCGTCCCCTCTTTGAAGTACCTTACCTAGTTGTATTAACCACCTCCTAGCTTCGTCTAGGTAGTCGCCTAGAAGATCGCCGGTGGAGGCGCCTCCATTTACAGCTGGTTGATCTAACATATACTTACTCTCGGTATACGTCACAGTGATGTTAGTGAAAGGCGTTTGCATTCCTGGCCTCCATGGCAAGTTAAGTTCGTAATATAAGGTCTGAATACCTTGTCTTATCTCCTCATCGCTGAGGTGTTCCTTTGCTATGAAGGGAGCGACCCAAAGTTCTAAACTTCCATACGCTTGAGCACCTGTCCAGTATTGTTGCATCATGGCAAGGAAGTTAGCCGCATGGGCCATCGCAACTTGGTAATGCCTAGCGGGACCCGCAACTATAGTAGGGGTCTTGAGTCCCTTCTTTAACACTCTCGAATAGTCGTTACCGTTACAGTAGGGGAGGAATACGCTTTGCGGTAGCTTGTGAACATATACTATACCCTCCTTATGTGCAGAAATCATGTCCTTTGGCATGACTTCCTCAACGACGCTCTCCCATAGATACCTCTCAGCAGCCTCGAGAAGCAACTTGTTTGGACCTTGGTACTCGTTGCTGTTTACGCTTCTCCCCATGAGGTCCTCTAAAGTTGTGCTAGGCTGCTTAGAGTTAGTGAAGCCCAATTGCGTTAGGTGATCGCCTTTCTTCTTAGGTATTTGCATCCTCATACCCGATTCCCAATACTTACTAGCACTATGCTCCATTTTCAGAGGGGTCGTCGTATTATCGGAATATTACTAGGTGACACAAATGTAAGACCGCGTATTCGACTTTATATCCAAGTTTTGTAAGGAGAATTCGTTCAGTTCACTTTCACCAAACTCTCTAGCTTTAAGAGGTATCAATCGAAGTATCAATCACCGAAGAGCGTCTCGCGAAATTGCTTTAGATCGTTTATCTCCTCAAGTATCATTTCTTGGGGAACGTTAACGCGTCCTTTCAGACTCATTTTTAGAAGTTCCTCTAAGATCTCCTTCTCGTCTTCAATGCCTACGAGCCTATAGTACTTCCTTAGTAACTCGAAATCTTCCCCTTCGCCCTCATTCATCTCTCTAAGAGACCTCCTTAGTTCCCTTAAACGAGTTAGGATTTCAATTATTCTATTGTCTATCCCATCATCGCTTGGCAACTCCTTCAGCATTTCTATTATATCTTGGAGCTCTTCAAGCAATTTTATTTGCTCTTCGGATGCCTTCAAATAGTCCCCAAATGGAATCACGATCCCTCCCCGCGAGTTTCACTTCTTCCCTATCCGAAATTTAAATATAGGTAGCTACTCCTTGCTAGGCAGAGTATAGTAGTATTCTCCTATTGATTTCTGATATCGGTCTAAACGGCTACCCTCCTTATTTACTCTAGGTCTACCTGTCTCGGCATCTCTTCTGAACGTTACACCTAGTTCCTTCAAGAATTCATTCATTCCTCGTCTCAAGCTCATGGGTGGTAATGCATGACCGCGTTTACCGGGAGTTCCTTGGAATATCATGACCCTTGTAGCTATCAAGTCCATGATTACCAGGTCGTGATCAACGACAAAGGCCGTTACCCCCTTACTTTCTACAACGTGACGTATAGCATTTCCCACGGCTAGCCTCTCTTCTACATCTAGGAACGCAGAAGGTTCATCAAAGAGATAAACGTCTGCATCCAAACCTAAAGCGACTGCCACTGCCACCTTTTGGAGCTCACCGCCGGAAAGTCCCTTTATCTCTTTTTCCAATAACTTATTCAAACCTAAGCGCTTAACCACTTCTACGTAGTACCAAGAAGAGGTATCCAAGAAGTCCTCTCGGACCCTCTTCAGGAGCTCCTTGACCGTTCCAAATCGTTTAAACATTTCTGGTGACACGTACTGAGGCTTATAGGAGAGCTTGAGACCTTCGGTTGGAACGAATCCTTCGTCGGGCTTCAGTTCACCTACTAACATTCTAATGAATGTAGTTTTACCTATTCCGTTAGGACCTAGTATTCCAATGACTTCTCCTCTCCTAGCATCACCGGGCTCTACCTCTAGTTCGAAATCACCAATCCTCTTGAACATCCTATCCCAGGTCAAATATACTTCTGTTGGAAGGAACTTCTCCCTCGCTTCAGGGGTTTCGAACCTTATTGGTCTATCCCTTATTCTCATATTTTCTGAAGGTAAGTAGCCCTTTATGTAGTGATTGATGCCCACCCTAACGCTATAGGGTTGAGACACTATACCATAGACACCAGGAACGCCATATATTACGTGAACGAGATCGGAGATGTAGTCAAGCACAGCAAGATCGTGCTCTATAACTAATACATAGCGATTCCTTGGTATTAAGTTCCTTATAGCTCTAGCTGCAGATAACCTCTCCTTGACATCGAGGTACGCTGTGGGTTCGTCGAAAGCATATACGTCCACGTCTTTCTCAATGACTGCTGCAATTAGAAGCCGCTGCATCTCACCTCCCGAAAGGTTTCTTACATCTCTATTAAGGAGATGAGTTAGGTTTAGTTGCTCAACTACTTCTCTAAATACCCCTCTTTCATCAGCCTTCTTAAGTAGCTCACCTACAGTTCCTTTGAGTAACTTCGCTGCTTGGGTTATGTATTGCGGCTTGTATACAGCCCTTATCTTACCATCTCTCAAGTCTTTAATGTAGTTAAATAACTCAGTTCCCTTGAACTTAGATAGAACTTCGTCCCAACTGGCTTCCTTCTTCCCGAGATTGGGTTTCAAAATTCCGGTTAGAATCTTCATTGAAGTACTCTTACCAGCACCGTTCCTTCCTATAATGCCAATAACTTCATTTCTCTTAGGTATTGGTAGGCCATAGAGAGCGAAGCCGTTCTCACCATACCTATGCACTAGTTTGTCCTCTATCTCTTCGGGTAGATTTTCAATATGGATTGCACCGAATGGGCACTTCTTAATACATATACCGCAACCTGTACAAACGTCTTCGTATATTACCGGTTTACCATCCTCACCTAGCTCTATTGCCTTCTTCACTCCACTTTTATTTATTGGACAGAACCTTATGCACTCGTAGTTACATTTGTTAGGCTTGCAAAGATCTTTGTCGATAACTGCTATTCTTACCATTCGTTAATTACCCATCGTGATGCTTGAGCGATTCTAACTTAACTCTTAGGGCTTCAGCATGGTATTTCATACCCTCTAATTCAGCGATCTTGATCGCTAGTTCAATTAACTTAATCGATTCGGGATAGCTCTTGACTATTGCCATCCATCGGTAGAAGTCTAGAGGGGAAAGGGGTCCTCTAGCTCTCGCCCATTTAGAAGTAGGCAGAACGTGGTTAGGGCCTGCGGAGTAATCAATTAATGGACTAGGGGTCTTGATACTTATCGCACCGCTTATAGGTAGTTCGAAGGAATCAACGAACGAGCTGACGTGTTCGGGTGCGATCTCGTTGGTTATCTCTATCGCTTCACTAATATTTCTGACGACGTAGGAGTATAAATTATCGTGTTCAAAATCTGAGACGAGGTCACTTACTTTCTCTTCTAGCTCAGTCGATGTAGTTAAGAGGAGTGCGAAGCTCAGTGGTCCGTGTTCCGCTTGAGCCATCATATCGTACGCCACTTCCTTAGGGTTCGCTGTTTCATCGGCTATTACGACCAATTCCGTGGGTCCAGCGATCATATCAATTGGTACGTCAACGCTTACGAGAACCTTACCCGCTTGAACGTATGGTCCTCCTGGTCCTACTATTTTATGAACTTTAGCCACGTATGCAAGTGCCGCGATGCCGTGAGCACCACCCGCTAGTATTACTTCATCTACGTCGGATGCAACGAGAGCGGCTCTAACGGCGGGATTGAACGCCGCCTTAGGTGGCGTACTCACAATTACTTCTCTTACACCAAGTCTTTTAGCCAATCCAGCCGTCATTAAGATCGTAGAAGGGTACGGAAATATACCTCCGGGTGAATAAACTCCCAGTCGTTTAATAGGAAACCAGAGAATTTCGCCCGCTATTCCATTGCTTCGAATGGATGAATTGGGAGGGAGGACTGACCTATTAAAGGCCTCTAGCTGATCTAAGACTTCTTGAAAGACATTTACAAGTTCCTCATCAACATTTCTCTGTAACTCATTTTTCTCTAATATTAGTTTCTCACCGTCGTAGTTATCGAATTTTTTGACGTATTTGGAGAGAGCTTCCATACCGTTTAGCCTTATCTCTTTGACAACGTCTTTCACTTTCTCCATGTAATCCCATAGATCCATTTTCCTTTCTATTATAGGTTCTAATTGCTTCTTGTTTCTTAAGCGTTTTAATGACATGGTACTTCACCATGAAATCTAATTTTCGGTACCCGGCCTATCAAACGTTAATCTAGATTAAAGCAATTATAGAAGTGGAGGTCCCTGTGAAAGTTAAAGTTAAGTTTTATTCAGTATATCGAGACAAGCTAGGCGAGGAAAAAGAGTACGAACTAAGGGAAGGAGCGACCGTTAGTGACCTTCTGGAAATTTTAAAAGAAGAACTCGGCGAACTCTATGAATTAGCCAAACCAGTGGTTTTAGTCAATAAGAGATATGCCGACGAAAGGGAGCCGCTTAGTGAGGAGTATCGGATTGACGTAATACCACCGGCCGCCGGGGGGAGAAGGAGAGCTATTGTAACATTCGATAAAGATATAGATGTGAATGAAGTAATAAAAGATTTATCTAACCCGGAAAGCGGAGCCATTGTTTTATTCGTTGGATTCGTCAAATCGAAAGGAGGTCTCGTCAAAGAGTTAGTCTACGAAGCCCACGAAGATTTAGAAAAATTCATTGAAGAGAAGATAGATGAAGTTGTTAGGGAGAGAAACTTAATTGATGCTTTAGTAGTTCAGTTCTTAGGACCTAGAAAGGTCGGAGAGAAAACTCTAATTGTCGCGACCTCTGCCACGAGCAGGGAAGAGGCGTTTCAAGGGGCAAGGGAGCTCTTGGAAAAAATGAAGCACGAGGTTCCAATTTGGAAACTAGAGAGGAGGGTTGACGGTGAATATTGGTTGGTTGGAGATAAGGAATTAAAGAGGCTCTGAAGCTGGACCTACCTCATCCACTCGGGACCGGCCAAGTTTCTTCACAGCCTTTACAAGTGCTTTGCAACGATGAACGATGTCGTAGTCCTTATAACTCCTGGCAGCTTAAGAACCTTTTCTCTTAGTATTTTAGCTAACTCAGTATAGTTACTGGCCTCCATCTTTATAACGAAATCATACGTTCCGGTTACCTCATATATCTCCTTCACGCCATCTATCTGCTTTAGCTTATCTGGAAGTTCCGTTACCCTTGACGGCTCTACTGTCATAAAGACGAGTGCTTGGACTGCCACGTATCTCAGCCCACTGGAAGTGGGCCTAGATGGTTATATTTGTATTAGTCAGTCGTTTAGTCATAAAGGTTTGTCCACGGAATTAAGGCGGATGAGAAATGGAAATTTCGGTTAACGAAGTAATAGAAATGATATTGAAGTTCATGAGAAGTTATCAGAAAACGGGGGAGACACCGGGCATACTGCTCTTAGGTGCACCGGGCATAGGTAAAAGCGAAGCAATAGTTGAAAGCGCGCGTATAATGGCAAACGAAATGGGTCTTCATTTCTGGATATATGAAAGTAGAAAGGAACCAGAGAAACCTCTAAGCGAAACTTTTACCTTGGTTGCACTGAGATTGGATATGATAAAACCAGAGGACCTAACCGGAATACCGCAAATCCATGGTGACGAAGAAGTCTTCGATTACAAACTCCCTAGATGGGTCAAAGTTTTACGAGAATCGGCAGGGGGCATGTTGTTCCTAGATGAGTTCACGAACGTTGCTGACGATACTTTGATGAGCGCAGCATTCGAGATACTACTCAACAAAAGCGTAAATATGTACAAGTTTAACAAGCTAGTAGTGGCGGCGGGTAATCCCCCTGAATATAGTACGTTAGCTAGACCACTCCCTCTACCATTACTTTCCGGAAGGCTTGCAGTATTTTACGTAAGAGCACCTAAATTAGAAGAATGGCTCGATTACATGCAAGAAAAATATGGAGAGAATTGGGCACCTGAGGTTTATTCGTTCTTGGTTCAACATCCAAACTTGTTCCTATCTGTTCCAAGTGAAGGAGAGGGACTGGAACCGTTCCCGACGCCGAGGGCTTGGTCGAAATTAGCTATAGAGCTTCAAACGTCTTGGAGGGATGAGATCGATAAACTACGAGAGGAGTCTCCAGTTGAGTCATCCGCTCATGCTCGAAGCAAGAAGGTAGGTATCGCAGGGAAACTTACTGCATTAGCGAGTGCCTTCGTAGGTAAGGAGGCTGGTACTCTATTCGTTGCATGGCTCCGTGTGAAACCACCTTCGCTCGAGGACGTTCTAAAATCTCCTGAGCTAATAAAAGAGCTAAATGAAGAGCAGAAATACATGTTGATAACGCAGCTAGTTAATTCGTTGAATAGACCTAAATGGAAGGATAGGACCTATTATGTAATAAATGCTTTCAACAAGGTAAACGAAGTCAAGTACGCCGTAATGGCTCTGCGTTTGCTCCCAAAGAAAAAGAGAAGCGAATTTATGAGCTATCTCAAAGATCGCGATAAGAAATTATGGAATAAACTCAATTTCGAGCTCAGATTAGCTAGAGTTTGGCACTAACTGCCACTTCTTTTTGGCTCCTTTCTTCTCTCATAACCTTCAAGAATTCCTTTAGGAGATAGAAGTTGAATATTAGTTCTACGATGGTTATCGCTTCGACCGCTGCGAGTGTAACGTTACCCTTCGCCGCAATGGTTACGGGAGCAATGTAGGCAACGTAAATGAGGAGCGCTAGGGTGACGGTAACCCATAGGAAGCCCGCTGGAGCCAAGACCGTAACTTGGTATCTCTTTGGTGCCTTTAGGTCCTTTATAACCCATGCTGCAACGGTCATTAACGCTATGGAAGCTAGCATCTGATTAACGCCACTGAATGCAGGCCATAGAAGTAAGTAAGCTCCACTCCAAGCTAAACTGAAGCCTAACAACGCGGCGATTACTGAGCTGACCCACGCATTACCTAGTAGAGTCTTATCGAGCTTCAAGTCCTCCATTAGCTCGCTCCACGTGAACCTAGCTAGTCTTACTGTAGTATCTAGAGTCGTTAAAGCGAACGAAGTTATCCACAAGCCCGCGAATAACGCTAGTGTACTTATAGGTAGATGAAGGGCCGTTCCAACGGCCGCTCCGAAGGTCTTTGAGAATATACCGGCTGGACCACCGAAAGCGGACATAACTTTCGCGTATTTGTTCCCGAATTCAACAGGGTTCGATAGTATTGCGGAAATTTCTTGAGGCTGAAGTTTTAATGTTATACCGTAAGCTGAGGGATTCGTTAGCATTAAAGGCAGCATAGCTGCTATCGAGGCGACTACTAGTGTAGACAAAAGGCCTTCTGCGAACATGGAACCGTAGCCTACTAAGAGACCGCTTAATTCGCTATCCAGCTGCTTGGAAGTAGTACCGCTGGCGACCAAGCTATGGAATCCGCTCAATGCACCGCAAGCTATTACTAAAGGTACTATTGGCCAGAAGGGAGAGGCAACGCCGAGCACAGGTGCCATGAAGCTAGTATAGGCTGGTACCTTTAATTCTCCAAATAAGACAACTAAGCCCACGACGCCTATAGCTAGGCCGAAATACAACAGCAGAGAGTTCATGAAGTCTCTGGGTTGTAAGAGAACCCATACTGGAAGACTAGCGGCAATTACAGTGTAAACTAACAAGACTACTATCCACTCGTTATATGATAACTTTATAGGAAAGTTCTCCGCAACTAGGACGCTAATTAGTATGAAAAGCGCTGCCACTCCAGCCGCGTAGGTTGGCTTCAATGACTTTTGATACATTAGGTAACCTAGAACTAAAGCTAAAGCTATCTGAGTAAGCGACGCCGTTGCGACTACTGGTATTGCTGTGAACAGCTTGCCTATGACGGCACCGAAGGCCGCGATTACTAACAAGAGGGCGAAGTATATGAATATTGAGAAGGCCCTTCCCATGCTTTTACTTATCAACCTCCCAGATATCCACTGAATGCTCCTTCCGTCGTACCTTACACTAGCCATGAGAGATAGGTAGTCGTGTACTGCACCGACAAAGACGTTCCCAAACCATATCCAAAGTATTGGTAGGAGCCAACCCCATCCCATTGCCATTGCCGGTCCGACTATGGGACCGGCACCTGCAATTGAAGCGAAGTGGTGGCCCATTAACACGTACTTGTTCGTTGGCACGAAGTCAACGCCGTCGAAGAATTTCTTCGCGGGAACTTCTCTTTCTGCGCTAGCCTTAACCACTTTCTTCTCGAGAACGTTGCGACCATAGAGAATATAGGTAGTAGCGTAAATTACGAGTGCTATTACAACCAGTAAAGTGGTAGTTATCAATCTCTCACCATCTCTCTAATGCAAACTAGTAGGTTTTAATTAATTGCTCTTTTGAGAAGGAATGCTATATTTAAACTGTCATTTAAACATGCAATAACCGAGTCATTAGGGTGAAGCAAGAAATGAAGTTCTTTGAGAAGATCTTGGAAACAGTAATAGGTTTCGTTAATCTGAGAGCCACGGAGTACATTGAAATGGAACTAGAAGAACTAGAGCACCTCTTCGCACTCATAACGTTGGGCTTCTTGGCGGGTTATCCTCTCATACCGATTTCGACTTCGCTTAAGCTACTACCGTACCTTGAGAAGGAGATCTATCTTATGTTCAATAGGATAGAATACCTTGACGATCAGCTAGGTATAATAGGTTTCGACATAGAATGAGGTGGAAAGACGTGGCACGGCTCTTTCATTTCCTAGGAAAAGGAGGCGTTGGTAAGACTACGTCCTCCGCGCTCCAAGCTATTCTATTGTCAAGGAAGGGGAAAACACTGCTAGTTTCCTTAGATCCAGCACATAACTTAGGAGACGTGCTTGGGATTGAACTAGGAGAGGAACCTAAGGAGGTTAAGGAGAACTTGCATGCCATGGAACCAGACGTAACGAAGCTTATGGAAGAATACGGTAAAAGCATTGCGAAGGAGATCGAAAGCCATTACAAGTACTTGAAAGTCTTAAACTTAGATAAGATCATCAGAACGATTGAATATACCCCCGGTGTAGAGGAGCAAGTATTATTAGAAACTATAGCTCGTTTAATGGAAATGAAATACGACTACATCGTCATTGATCACGCGCCTACAGCGCTTTCAGTTAGGGTACTTCTATTACCTCAGATAATGCTTACCTGGTTGAACCACATAAGGGAACTTAGATTACAAATACTCAAGCGAAGGAAACTAATTGGAGCTGAATCCATAGAAGACAAAGTATTGGAAATATTAAATACAGAGATAGAGAAATATAAGGCTCTTGAAGAAACTTTTAAGAGTATAAAGAGTTCGCCAATTACAATAGTAGTCAATCCAGAGGAAATGCCTTGCTTGGAAGCCGCTAGAATAAGAGACGTCTTAAGGAGGTTCGACATGCCTTTATGCGGAGTAGTTATAAATAAGGTTATAGTTGCAGACTCAATCGATCCAACTCTACTAGAAATGAAGGAAATGCAAAGGAAGTGGATAAATTTCATTGAAAGCTCATTTAAAGATTATCGTATAGTAAAAGTCCCATACTTGGTACCGCCACCTAGAGGAGTAAGGGAGCTCGAAGAGATTGCAAAGAAGTATTTGGGTGAACCCATGTGTTGTTATGGCTAGGTTTATTTGCACTTGCCGGTGCCACTACCTATCAATTCTTTAGAGGTAGAAGAACTAACTTGGAACTAATGAGAGACTACGTTAGGGAAATAGAGAGTTCGCTAGACCCTGTAGACAAATTATACACATTAACGGGATTGTATAGCGGTTTTAAAAGCGAGTTCAAAGTAAGGAATGAAAAGATCGAAAAAATCGAGATTTCACTTGGTCTGATGCCTCGAGAGAGCTTACTCTATTACCCTATATCTCTACTCACACTACGTCACGACAGGTTATACATTGTTTTCAGATTAACCAAAATTCCTAGAGAGGAAATTCATATAGTTCACCCTAAGACATTAGGATACAATGCAAAGGAGCTAAGAAATGTACTAAAGAATAAAGTTATAATAAATGGTACGATCTACTTGACTAACACTGAAGAAAATCATCCTACCTTGAACGACCTCAAATCTATTGTACTAGATGAAAACGTTCTTCACGTATCGCTCGTGCCTAGGACCTCTGTTTTATATGTCTTCCTTAAGCCGCGAAGGGGTTTAATTAAAAAAGTGATAAAAAGTTCGCTAAACTTCATAGAAAGGCTTTAGAGTTCCCTAACTTTTTTAATAATCATTTCCCACAGGGGGTCACCCGGACCTAACAACGTATGACTCATGGGAGGGTTCCATCCGGGAATCACGTTTCGTAGCTCATTCAAGTAGATAGGCCTCTTGTACTTCTTGGGTTCAGTGACTTCCAGCGCAAAGGCTTTCTTTGATCTAGAGATATATGAGTAATCTTCCTCGCCGATACCAGTAACTTCTTCCCCGCCTTCTTGTTCAATTCGTTTCCTAACGTACTCGGGACGACCTTTTATGACTTTACCTATTCGGAATTCACCTATTATGGCTTTTATCTCACCAGAAACGTACATTACGACTAGCATTCCAGGAACTAAATCAAGTCCAATCCAAGTTCTCAGCTCGAACTTCTTATATCCGCTTAAGATTCTTTGAGCGTACTTAGGTTTTATTGATAACAAAACGACTGGTGCATCGTAATCTTCCAGTGGCTCGATGTTCACTCCTAAACTCCTGTTTGAGGCTAAACTAACCAGCTCCTAAGAGGTTTAATGTAGTATTCCCTATAATATACAATATTGGTGAGGCTAAAACATTGAATGAATATGAACTTGTACCTACGTCGTAAAGTAATTTTAGGAAGGTGCTTAACTCGAATGGATTAACGTACTGCGGAAGTACTTGATTTATTGCTAGAATGAATCCGATGAGGATCCATCCAGCTGTGATAGAGATGTCCGGCGAAACGCCAAATGCCTCTTTTCCAATGTACTCGAAGAAGCAGTTCAACAGAGATCCGAGTACTACTACCGTTAACGTAGCTATCACCGAGAGTAACGAGAACGACAAGAAGGTTTGGATGGAATATGGTTTAATTAGTTCAAGAGCGATTAAAACGGAATTCCACAGAGCAAGTAAGACTACACCATAACCTATGCTTAGTACAACACAATACCGAGCCACGTGAAGAACCCTTACGTCATCTTTCAGATTAAATTTTTAAACACTCAAGTATGGATGTGCTACGGCGAGCCGCGGTAGTATAGCCCGGCCAAGTATGCGGGCCTTTCAAGCCCGTGACCCGGGTTCAAATCCCGGCCGCGGCACCATATACCATCCCCTTGTTATCATTCTCATCATTCCTTCGCAAGTGTGCTTATCAAGCATACTCAATTAAGTATCGTATGAAAGTTAAACTTATTAGCCTCGGCAGAGGCGTAATCATCACGGGAACCCGCCGTAGCTCAGCGGTAGAGCGCCCGGCTGTAGGACCCGTACGTGGTCCACCCCCGGAGTGGGGCACTCAGCCCCCAGATGAAGGGGTGGGCAGCAGAAACCGGGTGGCCCGGGGTTCGAGTCCCCGCGGCGGGACCAGGGCCACCCATCAATCCTTCCACTACCACAGTTGGTCTAGGGATAGAAGATGTCAACAGAAGATAAAGTGAAATTAGAAATTATCGAGAAATACTCCGCTCTCGGAGAGAAACGTTACGTTGTGAAAATTACCGGAACAAACATTCTGATTAACATAAAAGCTGAGAACGAAGACGAAGCACTAAAGAGAGCTAGAAAGTTGCTTTTCGGTTGAGCCTCTTCCTTTTAATGATATGACAAAGTTCCCCTCCTACGGACTGGATGAAATATAGTACTGGCACTATTTCAAGCTTACCAACTATCATCGAGATTGCTAATATCATTCTTATATCTACAGTCGCTAAGGAAGTTAGACCTGAAGATAAGCCTGTTCCAGACATCGCAGAAGATACTTCAAACATCACGTCCGTTGGGGATACGCTTATCTTATGTAATTTGACGAGCTCAACTAACACGGCCGATATGACTAGAAAGGTCAAGAAGTACAGAACTACGAAAGTCATCATGGCAGTTAGTTCCGATTCAGAAATTTCCCTATCGATTTTGAGTGTGCTTACAAATCCTTCTGGTTTGCCTAACGATCTGAGTTGCCTTCTGATTATTTTCCAGAAAACGTAAATTCTGTATAGTTTGATACCACCGCCTGTTGAGAAAGTTGATGCACCTATAAGCATAGCAATTATCAATATGAACTTTGAAGATAGCGGATACTTGGATACATCAACTATGGAAAAACCAGAAGTCGTAACTGCACTTGCTGAATGGAAAAACGCGTTCCAAATAGTATAGAAGTCGTATTTACCCCAAGAAATCATGAGGAGAACTGCATAGAAAGCGATTGATGCTAAAAGCATTCTAAGCTCAACGTGTTTAATCGCTTGTTTCAATTTACCATATTTTATGTTAAGGTAAATTGAGAAGTTCAAAGCACCCAGTATGCACGTTATTATGACTGCTAGCTGTTGAGGGAAACTGAGATCTCCCGCCCCCATATCTGTAGGTGAGAATCCTCCAGTAGCTAAAGCAGCGAAAGTGTAAACAATAGCATTATATACGCTCATTCCACTAATTGTCATGTATATTATTGGTATTACGGTCAACACGATATACGTTATAATTAGATCCTTAACGGTTTGGTACATACTGGGTCTTACCTTTTCTCCTTTACCAAGGGCTGAGACTATACCGGTAGGAGATACATTGTAGACGAGAGCGAGTATCAAGACTAGGAACAAAGTCCCGACTTCTCCTACCCACTGAGACGTCGCTCTATATGCATTAACGAAGGGCGTGTACTTAGAAGGCTCGATTACTGTAAAGCCAGTACCACTGAGACCGCTCACCATTTCGAAATAGGAATCCGCTATATCTAATTTTGTTACAATAGAGAAAGGTATTGCTAGGAAAAACGGTGTAGCGAACCAGAAGATAACCAATGCCTTTAGTATGGTCCGGGCAGTAACTGTCCTCAGTACCTCGAAGTATTTCTTAACTATATAGAATAATATTGATGATATTAAGAGGGATGATAAGGAGTATATGTCGTAATATGGATACGTAAGTGAAACGATAGGAGCAATAAAAAGAGTTAAGGCGGTGACGGATATAGAAAGCATTAGCCCCCATAGTATTTCCGATGATCTACGTGTGTCTCCTGATCCTCTGAAGGTACGCCACTGCATTCAACAGGACCGCTGGGAGCGCCTTCTTAGGTATATAAAAGTATCTCGGCACCATGTTCTTGATGAGAGTATCAGCTGGTATCATCACCTTTACTTCGTAATATTCCTCGTCAGGGAACTTGCTTAAGAATCCCTCTGGGTCTTGGAGTATTTCTAATGGTTTAAAGTATCTCATGTTATATTCGTCCTTAGGCGATGTTCTAAAGTATACCACGAAGTTCTCGTGGATGTCTTTCGGCTTAAAGGAGGAACTATATTCATCTCTCTTCATTATTTCATCGAGATCATCTAGAAGTATCCACCTAGTCTCACCGAATTCGACGTCGATGAACTGTAGGGTTCTGTTCTTTGAAGTGGGTTTTCTCATTTCCTTCAGCTTGTTTTCAATAGTTGTTGGGCTCAAGTTAAGCATTAGAGCAAGTTCCTCAACTGTAAAGGCTTCGCCTTTAAGCGTGTTCACTATCCTCATCTCGACCATTTTAAGCCATGGTCTAACGGGAGGCAGGGATAGCAGATATTCCGTAAATGGAGAGTATGTCTTCGCCTTAAGTAACTTGAGCTTTATTTTGCCACTTTTAATCCCTTCAAGGAATTCCTTGGTTGCTTCGATGTCGAAGTGCTTCTGGATAGTTTGCTTAATTGCTTCTTCATATATTATCCCATCATTAGGCGTAACTTTACCTATCTTCCCGAAGCTTAGTTGAATCTCCTTGGCCACTTGGAATAAGTACGGTGAACGTTCAAGCGATTTCTTAAGGAGTTCTTCTACGTTATCTATTTTCTTCAGTAATTGAACAACATTAGGTATCTTTTCGTTAGTCTCTATAGTTACCGCAATACCTACCATGGAAGACCTTATTTGAACCGAAGTTGTATATTCAGATGATATTAGGTACATCAATATGTGAGCAATAGTTTCTGCAACTCTGTGGTCGATAAATCCGGTTATGCTATATCCCTTGTCTAATTTTTCTACATAGTAGAGGTTACCTCCTGGAATAGGTACTTTTCTCTTTTGGTACCATTCAACAACCCTTCTTATTTTCATTTGAGCTTCTTCCGAAACTCTAACGTTGGATGGTACCTCTTGAGACGTCAAAACTTCAATGGCATAAACGGGTACTAAAGGACTTCTTATTGATTCATCACTACGCCATAGAGGTACTTCGCCCTTGTCGTCTGTAGAAGGTTCAACTATCACTCTCATATTTTCTTCATCGATATTAATTATTTTCCATACTCTTCCGGCAAGTCTTATCTTGCTATCAGGTCTTAGGTACTTGTATACGTAGAAGGCGTCCAAATCACCTATTGTCTTGTTGTTCCACTTCACTACGAAGGTATCTCTTTCTGAAATCATAGAGAAGAACTCACCGAAAGGTCTACTCCACCATTTCTTGCTTTGGCAATCGAAGCACCATAGTTTGTAGAACATATATCCTATCTTCAAGTTATTATTTTCTTTGTTTAAGAGTTTATTCTTGACCAATATGTCTATAACTTCATCGAATGTTTCGCGTGTAAGGTTTCTAAAGAGATACGATCCCCTTACGACCTCATAGGCGAAATTCACATCAAGCTGTTTATATTGTAATACCATTCCTATTATCTCGCGTGCCAATACATCTAATGGCATCTCAATTACTTTAGGTTTCTCAACTATGCCTCTGACAGCCAGGATTGATTCTATGTATGAGTCTATCGTATCTATTTCAGTTGTCGTTATCAGAGAGCCCCTCGACTCCCCACCCAATTCGTGTCCAGCCCTACCAATTCTCTGGAGCAGAGCCGCAACGCTTCCCGGAGACTTAACTTGAATTACTTTCTTCAGTTTATTAATATCAATACCAAGCTCTAGAGTCTTCGTAGCTATTACCACGTCTATCTTACCGTCTTTGAGAAGTTTCTCGCTGCTAACTCTCACGTCTTTCGATACCGAAGAGTGATGAACTTCTACTTTTAAGTTGGAGATTTTACTTATTTCTTCGTGCAATCTCTCTGCAGCGAACCTGGTATTAACGAAAACTAGAGTGGGTGGATCTACCTTCTCTAAGACCTTCTTGGCTAATTCAGACCAGAAGTTGGTGTTCTCGGTTGAAGTGACGGTATCAATCTCCAGAGTTATCTTCCTCCTTTTAGATACACTTACAATTCGAGTATCTCTCTTTGATGAACCAAACAACACCTTAGCGGTAAGTTCCGGATCTCCTACTGTAGCACTTAATGCTATTCTCTGGAAGTCATACTGTGTGTAGGCTTTGAGTCGCTCAAGTAATACAGAGAGTTGAGCCCCTCGCTTATTGCTCACTAGCTCATGTGCTTCGTCTATTATAACCCATTTGACGTTCTTATAATATTTCCTAAATTGAGTAGCCCAGTCTAGATCTATTTCAAGTCCTTCAGGTGTTGTAAGTAATATGTGTGGTACTTTCTTTAGTCTAGTACTTCTCTCGGAGGCCGAAACGTCACCGTGCTTTCTGGCAACTCTAAATCCTAACGGTGAGGCCCACCATTCTATTCTTTCCTTTAAATCGTTTATTAGTGATTTCAGAGGAGTGATGTAGATTACTGCTAGCGGTTCTGGTTTCATTGAAATCATCTTTGCTAATACTGGTAAGATGGCCGCTTCCGTTTTTCCATAGCCTGTAGGTGCCATGATTAAGGTATTCTTACCGTCATAGACTGGTTTGAACGCCTTTTCTTGAATTTCAGTTAATCTGGTCCAACCTTTCTTCTTAATTAGTTCAAGTAATTCGCTCGGAATCCTCAATTCTTCAACGCTTATCACTGTCCAATGCACCTCCTTTAACTACACCTTCTACCACTACTCTCGTGACTGTATCTGCATCTAGGACAGTAAAGTCGGTTATATAAGTTATGATTCCCCAACTTCGATCCGGGTAGTGTAAAATTGAAAAAACAGAGAAGGAAATGCATGTTCTGTGGAAGATATTTCTTTGAAGGTCAAGGAATCGAAATAACGATTGGGGGAGAAAAATTCTATTTTCATAGTAAAAAATGTGCTTTGGAATTTTTGAAAAGATTGTTAGAGGTGCTTCCCCCAGAAGTCGTTCTACCAGCGGCACAAAACTTGAAAAGAGAGCTTGAGGAGGCAATTGAAATGAAGGAAAAGGCAAGCACTAAAAAATTTGGAGTTAAGTAACCGGTTATTCTTCGATAGGTTCTACGTGAATTATTTGAACTGGACAAGCTTGTGCCGCTTGCTCTACACAGTCCTTTAATTCCTCGGGAACGATACCTATTGCGGGATTTCCATCAACCCTGTATTGTTCAACTATTACTGACTTGTACTCTTCGTTCATTTCAAATACGTCTGGACACAAGTGAACGCAAACTGCGTCGGATATACACTTCTCTACCTCAATGGTTACTTTATACTTCACCATACCCGTTTCACCCTCGATTTAGGCTATCTATACGTGGCCTTATTATGAGTTATGTTAGGATATTGCTGGCCGATGAGGATTGTGGCGGACAATGAGCGTTAATTGCAATGATTACTAGGAGCCCACTGAGGCAGTTCCTCGCAGTACGAGTAAATTATGAACTCGATGGTCTGTTGGAATCCAATCTTAACATTGTGAGATAATTTGCTTCATTGTCAATTGAAATCTTGATGCAGTTAACCACGTTGAGATATATAAAAAGAAGACCGGATTATATCATTTTTATCTTAGTTTCGAATTCGCTAATTGGTGCCGGTTCATCTAAAGACGCGTCCGGACTTAGTTGTTTCTTCTCAACAAGTATTTGACGCGTTAGCAACCAGTAGAGTAGTGCTAGGCTCTTCCTTCCTTTGTTGTTTCCGGGTATTATTAGATCGATGTTTTCAGTTTTACTGTCAGTATCACAGAATGCGACTACGGGGATTCCTACTTCGGATGCTTCAATTATTGCTTGTTGATCGACTCTGGGGTCAGTTACTAAGATTACATCTGGCTCGTAGTAAACTTCTAATGCAGGGTTAGTTAAGGTCCCTGGTACGAATCTTCCAATTACAGGTTTGGCTCCGACGAATTTACTGAACATCAAGACGGGTTTGTGACCATATTGTCTCACGGATACAGCCATTATTTTTTCTGGCTCGAACCTCGATAGGAACTTTGCTGCAATCCTTATTCTCTCGTCTATTTTCCTAACATCTAATATTGCAAGTCCATCGATGTTCCTCCTCTTGAATACAAACTTATTCATATACTTCATTACCATTTTAGTTCCTATATGGACTCCATGTTGGAGGTATAACTCCAACGGTATTAGTAACTCAACAACCGACTCCTTGGTTTCCGCGCTCATTGTGTTACCACCTATAGACGTGCTTACTGAACTTAATTATATCCTTAGTCGTATCCACTGTTGCTAGTAGCGTGCGTCTACAGCAATACCTATCTATTTTGAGATCATCTAGCACTTTTCCGGGATCTTCACCATTTCTTACTCTTCTTTGGAATTCATCATAATAATGTATTATCACACGCCCGCAAGTGTAACATCGGATGGGTATCAAAAAGTATCACCTGTAGCTCTTCTGTCTACGCCTTCTAGCCGAATACCTCATCCATTTCTCGGGCTCGGTTCTTCTTGGATCTCCCGAAAGCATGTATCTATCATGTTCTTCATATAGGTTCTTTAATTCCTCGCTGTTAGTGTACTTAATGAGACCTCTTGCAATAGCCATACGCGCCGCTTCGGCTTGAGCCATGAAACCACCACCTTTGACCCATACTTTGATATTAACGTTATTCATAACCTTCTCTCCAGCTAGCATTAGGGGTTCGAGTACTCTCCATCTGCGTATTTCTGGTTTAAGTATTTCTACAGGAACTCCGTTGATCCAAACCTTACCATTACCGGGATATACTACTGCCCTAGCTATTGCTCTTTTTCTTTTCCCGGTAGCGAGTACTATTCTCACACCTTTCTTAGTAGTCTCCTCTTTAGCCCATCGGACGTCTACCATCACATCTCACCTCTCCATCCTAATCTCCTTGTAACCTCACCTACTGTAATGAACTTCCTAGATAAACGGGAACTATCAGCATCGGGGAACTTGATTATTGGTGCATCTACGTTCAGTTGAGGTACACCAACGTAAACTCTAAGCCTACCTAATGCTTCTCTTCCCCTCTTCTTGTCTTTAGGCAACATTCCTTTCACTGCGTCTTTAACTAATGCACGCGGGTTTCTAGGTCTTTTTATTTTATTACGGTAGGGGTTTCTATGGGTCTTAACGTTCAGCAATATCCTATAGCCTTCTATAACCCTCTTAGGCTCACCAGATAGAACCACTTTTTCAGCATTTATTACATGAACTTCATATCCATCTAAGAGCATTTTAGCTACATGCGAAGCCATTCTACCCAATATTTGGTTCGAACCATCCACAATTACGACTCTCTTCAATTTACCTCCCTCCGAGCATTAAGTAATAATCTTTATACCCTTTCCTTCTCTGTTTTCTTTAACTAATTCATAGATATGAATAGCTCTCCCCCCAGCCTGAGTTATCTTCTCTAAAGCTGTATACGAGAACGAGATTGCTGCGACTGTAACTTTCTTTTCCAGATCGCCAGCACCCAAGACCTTTCCAGGAACCACTATCACGTCGCCTTCGTTTGCATACCTATTTATCTTACTAACATTCACTACAATTCTCTTTCGGCTCGGGCGTAGCAACAGCTCAGCTACCCTTTTCCAAGCGGGTGATTTGGTTTTCTTTAACTCATCAATTGTTTTCCTTAACACTATATTCGTGAACTTCCTCTTGTAACTCATTTCGTAACACCCCCGATTTCCTCTAGGCGGGATTTTATTGAATTAAGTTTCTCTATTAGAGTATTGGCTGACGTAATTAAAGTTTTCTTTGGAGAGAGAGAACCATCTACTTCTAATTCAAAATAATACTCATTGTTTTTAAATACGGGATTTATTGAACTGCCTTCACAAATGTACTCTATGCAGTACATAAGCATTGATAAAGATACATTATCCTTTAAGACTAACCTACCGTTCTTAAACTCGAAAGCGTAGGGACACTTCTCTACACATTCCTTCTGGCATTTCTCATTACATAGCTTCTCATTGTACGTTATTCCTTCTAGGATTGGTTTTACTATAGCTACTGTCGCTGGCATCCATTTCGCATGTTCTTTACCTCTCCCCAACCTCGCATAAGCGACTAACCGTATCGATTGATCTTTAAGTAGCGTAACGATAGGTATATTAGATAATACTGGTTTGACGTCTTCGTCCTCGCTCCTTAGATCGCCGCTGTAAACTATCTCATTATCCGTCTCTGCTTTGATGTCTAGGATTAAACGTACGTAACACGGTTTATTATCAGTTGTATAACACTTATCAGCTTCAGCTTCTTCGGGAGTACATCGAGAGCATTCCTCTGGGCTTCCATATTTGAAAAGTGCTTCTTCAGAGGTAAGTGGTATTAATGCTAATCTGTGAGCTAGTATTTCATTTAACATCACGCTGTCGTTTCTGTCAATTCCGACGAAATCAACTGCCATCTTAGGTACTTCTTCCATGCTGGCCCTTCTAATACTATTTAAAACTTCCAGGGGGTATCCTGAAACCCTCATTTTAATAGAATAAGGTGTTTCCTCCAGAATCTCAATGGGCATCTTACGTTAGACCCTCCTACCTCTCCTTCCTCCGGGTCTTCTGATACTGTCGTGAGGAAGCGGCGTTACGTCTTCTATCCTTCCAACGATGAATCCAGATCTCGCTAAGGCTCTTATAGCAGCTTGTGCACCGGGACCTGGAGTCTTCGGACCGTACCCACCTGGCGCTCTCACTTTAATGTGTATAGCAGTAATTCCCCTATCCATAGCTTGTTGGGCTGCTCTCGCAGCTGCTAACATAGCTGCGTATGGCGAGGGTTTCTCTCTATCCGCCTTAACAACCATACCACCGGTTATCCTAGAAGCTGTTTCAGCTCCAGTAATGTCGGTGATATGGACGAAAGTGTTATTTGGAGAGCTGAAGATGTGTGCAATGCCCCATCTTATTTCCCTTGGCACGTCCCATCAACCCCACTACGCGTTATTGGGTTTTATTCTTAAATGGACTGGTGGGGGCGTAATCGATTAGCTCTTCTTCGCTCCTCTTCACTATGTAACTTGGCGACGTGACTCTTCTACCGTTTATTGCTATGTGACCATGTACGATCAGTTGCCTTGCTTCTTGTATGGTTCTTGCAAGACCCTTTCTATATACTAGAGTCTGGAGTCTTCTCTCAAGTAGATCTCTTGCAGTTAGAGAGAGGACGTCATCGAGAGCCGCATTCTCATCTACGAGACCCATTTCATACAGCCTACCTAGTAATGCTTTTTCTTCTGCCTCCCTAACCTCCGGTGGCAATGCCAAGAGAGCTCTGGCTCTATGTCTTATCTTTCTTAAGATTGTCGCTGCTTTCCATATTTCCCTCTTGTTTCTTAATCCATATTCACCCATTAGTTTCATTTCTTCTATTAATCTAGATTTAACCCAAGGATGGCTAGGTGGAGTCCACTTCTTCCTGGGTTTCTTAGGATCTCCCATGATGTTTCACCTCACAATTATTTCTTCTTGGATACGCCTACTGTCATGCCGATTCTTCCAGTAGTAGCAGTTCTTTGTCCTCTTACCTTTAATCCTAACGCATGTCTTACGCCTCTCCAGCTCTTTATCTTCTTCTCTCTTTCGATGTCTTGTCTTGCGTAGAATATTAACTCGGCTCCAATTAGGTGCTTGTCTTCACCAGTGGTATAATCTTTCCTTCTATTGTAAAGCCATGAAGGGAAGCCCAGCTTAGTGATATCTTTTACTACTTCATCTAATTCCTTTATTTTATTGTCACTGAAGTATCCTAATCTCATAAGAGGGTCCAAGTTGAGTTTCCTAAGGATAGCTAAAGCGGTAGTGTAACCTATACCTTTTATTTTAGCCAAACCGTAAACAGCCGGTAATGAGCCGTCTATATCTGTGTCTCCAATTCGTACAATATACTTGAACTCTTCCGGCAGTTTTGGTTCACCCGTAATCCACCTTTTTTGGGTCTTCTTAAATACTACTACACGGGGATGAACTGAACCACCGATTCCGATTAGGTGAGGTTAGGGCTACCAAGAGGACCCTTTAGATAAGACAATGTTTGGACCCAACTATTCTGTCCCGACCTTTAGTACCAACTAACACTATAGAACTTGGAACCACTAATGATGCAAATAATATAGTGTGTAATTTTGATTTTCTCTATTGGAAACACTCAATCGCAGTGTTTTATTCGAAACATTTACTAAATTAATAACTCTCTTCAGCTCCTTCTAGGATGGCGGCTGCCCGGTAAGAGGGGCTAATGGCCCTGCGATGAACCGGGGTCACTCTGTTTCCCCGGATAATACACCTTATACAATAAGCTCCTCAGAGATAACCGCGTTTCTCCATTGATACAATCAATGCTCTGATCGCGAGGGCTCTATGTGAAATCTCGTTTTTCACTTGTTCTGGAAGCTCAGAGAATGTTTTACTATAACCTTGAGGTATGAAAATTGGATCGAAGCCAAATCCTCCAGAGCCACGGATCTCGTGTGCAATCGAACCCTTAACAACTCCCTCTTCAACGAGTATGTTGTCGTCATTGCAAATGCACGCTGCGACGCACTTGAAGAAAGCATTGCGTTTTGGAACACCATCCATTAACTTCAAAATTCCTTTAGGACCCAATGTTCTATAGACGTAATTAGAATACGGTCCAGGAAATCCATTCAATGCTTCAATAAACAAGCCACTATCTTCGACTATGATCGGCCTCTTGTCGTTAACAGCCATTAAAATTGATGCTGAATAAAGGACTATTTTCTTTAGATCGTCATCTTGTATCTCTACCTTTGCGTTAAAAGGTGCAATATCTATCTCTATTTCATCTCCCAGAATTTTCCTTATAATGAATTTAATTTCATCTATTTTGTGTTTATTTGTTGATGCAACATACAGCTTCTTACGTCCCTTCATTTTTACCACACCGTTTTCCTTCTGCTTTTCACGTACCTACCCATACTCTCTATCTCCTCGACGAGTTCTTGAATTAACTTAGCATCGCCATACTTAGAATATCCTTCCCAAAACGCATCGATTAGCTTGCCCTCTACATCTTTATGGATAGACCTTAGCGACCTTATAATCAAATGCGCATCAACGGCTTTCTCACGAGGATCTCTCGTGTGACGAGATAAACTAAAATCTATAGCGTATATTTTGTCACCAGTAGTGTAAAGTATGTTTAATGTCGTGAAGTCCCAATGTGCAATGTCTAATAGATGGAGTCTGGCTAATAGTTCTCCTGCCATCCTGATAGACTCTTTGTTTAATCGTTCCGTTAACGGAATACCTTCGATGAATTCCATTACTATTTTCCCTTGATCTATATTAAAGTCTAGAACAAGAGGGACGTTGAGACCATTCTCGTAAGCTTTAATCATATTGAGTACTTCGTTTCTAGTACGTTCTTCTATTATCCGTTGGTCAATAGTTGAATGTCGGTAACGTTTTCTTCTCCTTATTTTCATTACAGCTTTACACCCATGGTATCTAATCAAATATATATCTGCTTCAGAACCCCTAGCTAATAGAAACATACCTCCATTATCCTCTCTAAGCTTTTCGAAACCAGATTTTTACTTTATTCAACCATACGTAACGGTGATAGGAGGACTTGAAGAAGCCACCAAAGATACTTCCAAGCTTAGATATTTCTGAAGGTAAAGTGGTGAAGAGAGTAAAAGGTATTAGAGGAACTGGATTAGAATTGGGCAATCCTATTAAATGGCTAGAGTTTTGGTATAACGAAGGGGCCTTAGGGATTCACGTCGTTGATCTAGATGCAGCCGAAAAGGGCTATCCTGTAAATAAGGACGTGATTCTGAAATTAATAAGTAGAGCTAAGGAACTCGGTATGTGGATACAGGTAGCTGGAGGCATAAGATCGATAGACGTCGCACAATTATATTCCAAGGCCGATTCAATAGTAATAGGAAGCAAGGCTGTCAAGGATCCTAAGTTCTTAGAAGAAGTTTCGAAAGAGATAGGTTGTGAGAAAGTTATTGTTGCAATAGATTCCAAAGGCGGAAGGGTTGCAATTGATGGTTGGACTAAAACCGAGCATTATACACCTTTAGAAATTATAGAGATGCTGCCGGAAAAAGCATATACCGGTATTCTATACACGTACATAGATACTGAAGGAACGCTAAAAGGGCCCGACTTCGAGACTCCTAAGAAAATAAAGTCGTTAAGGCCCGGGAAGGTACTCGAGTACGCCGGGGGAATAGGAAGTAAGGGTCACGTACTTAAGCTACTAGAAACTGGGGTGGATTCCCTAATAATAGGGATGGCGTTATACTCAGCTAAGCTAAGTTTGAGGGAGCTGCTCGATGAAGTTATGTGATAAAAGAGTACTGGCATTGTATTTTCTATTACGTTCCAAATTCAATGAAGACGTGTTTAACATAGGTGAGGCATGGGAAGTGTCACGAAATTACTTTACGAAAAAAGTATTCATGAACCTCTTTAAGAGGCTAAAGAAATTGAACTTAATAGTTCAACTATCACCTATGGAATATAAAATCCAAGACCTCTGTTCGATTCTTGAAGAATCGAGTTTCAGATACCTCTCTCAGCGCTCCAAATCTTCCTCTTCATAGAATTCAAGTATGAGTCGTACTTTTACCTTGTCCTTGCTAAAGTAAGGTACTTTATCACCTAAGTTAACAACGAACCTAACTGGCATACCAAGAGAGTCTCGAATACTTACTTCAGCCATGTATTGAGGATGGGGTTCTTCTTCCAAAGTTTTTGTGACACTTTCCATGATCTTCTCCATCAATATCTGGAAGGATAACGGACTATTCAAATCCTCTGGTGTTATATCTAGCCTCATGATTGGAATATTAAGTTTTCTTATTCTAGCCTCTCCTTCAAGTGTCGCTACGTATCGTTCGCTCAAAGATACGCACCGAGGACATACATGTTACGCCAAGGGGCATTAAATGTTTTGCCAAGAAAAATATTTGTTCAATCGTATTACTTGTTTACCTTCTCGATTACTATATCAATGGTGCTAATCCTGCTTTGCCTTCCTTCGGCACTGGTTACGGTTTGACTTCCAATCCTGACCTCGGCTACCCTTATTTGACCGGGTAGGAACCTGTTCCTGACTATCTCTACGGTATCTACGGCCTTGCTGATTGCCTTTCCTCTCGCCTTGATCTCTACTCTGTCTACACCTTGGTTCAGTAGAGTTAGAGTTGCCAATACGTAGTTCATTACGGGCTTCTTACCAACTCTTACCTCGTTGCTTTGGGGTGCTTGCACACTCACACCGATTCACCGACCTCAACTCTCTTGATGGGGTATAAAAAAGTTATTGATATACTGTCCTCTAGTCTACACCAACACCGATTTTTCTAAATGCGGTTTGAATAGCTTAAACTGGGGTTAATATCAAATGAAACTGGACGGTATTATACTAGCAGCAGGTAAAGGTACACGTTTAAGACCTATAACTTTTTCGATACCAAAACCACTAATTCCAATAATGGGTCGACCTATAGTTGGTTATGGCATAGAGCAACTCAAGAAACTTGGTATAAAAGAGATAACAATGGTAGTTGGATGGCTCCATGAAGTCTTCGAAGAGGTCTTAGGAAATGGTGAAAGGTTCGGTATTAAAATAAAATATGTACTACAAGAGAAACGCTTAGGTATAGCACATGCAATTAACTTAGCACTTACGGAAGGAGATATTAATAACCCTTTTCTCGTATACTTAGGTGACAACGTCCTTAACGATTCGTGGATAAACAACTTCAAGAACGTGTTTAAAGACTACGACTCTATAATATTCTTAGCTAGAGTTAAGGATCCGAGAAGGTTCGGTGTAGCTATAATTAAGGATGACAGAGTTGTAGGTTTTATTGAAAAACCAAAGGTACCTCCTTCGGACCTAGCTCTAGTTGGTTTATATTACTTTAAGGACCCAGAGGATTTCAGGAAGTGTTACTCGACACTTAAACCGAGCTGGAGAGGAGAATACGAAATCACGGACATCATTAACTGCTATATAAGGAGAGGACTGAACATCGGATACATAGTTATTGACGGATGGTGGAAAGATACTGGGAAACCGGAGGACTTGATTGATGCAATGATGATAATAATGGATAATTACTTGGATCGTAGTCAAATAAAAGGTGAGGTTAACGGTGAAGTTTACGGCCGAGTTATAGTAGAGGAAGGTGCTATTGTAAACGGAAAAGTCTATGGACCTGCATACATAGGTAAAGGCGTATATGTTTCGGAAAATACCGTAATAGAGCATTACGTAGATTTAGAAAAGGATGTGAAAATCGATGGCGGACACGTAACTAGATCTCTTGTACTGGACTCATCCACATTTAAATTAGGGCGTTCTAGGTTAATAGATTCAATAATAGGTCCTTACTCAGATATATCAGTAAGTCACGACCTGCGACTGAAACTTAAGCTTACTGCATCTCAAGAAAGTAAAATATTTATTGACTGAAGTCTTCCGTACGACTACTTTCGATCCACACTGCCACGTTCATTTACACTCACATCAATTCTTGGGTAATGGTCCATGAACGCAAAGACTCTGTTAGTGGTCGTTTCATTATTAATTCTAGCCCTCTCTGAAAACATGGCCTTTGGACCCTCCGAAGTACTACTTAAGGAAATATCCTTCCTCAATGAGACAATTAAACCATGTGGTACGTGGACTACGTGCTCAGTTGCATACGCCAGCGACGTAACTGTTGACATTCAATCTATACTTGCCGGGGCCCTATACCCATTAGATGTCAATCCTCTAAGGTCATATTTAGTGCTTTTTGACAGCGTTATTGATTCAAACAGGGACTTGATATCCCAAATACCCATATTACCTCCTCAGCAGGGCCGAAATGAGCCGGAAGTATTTACGTTTCTACCGGCCCTACTTTTTCTATCATTTGGATATGATTATTCTCAGTCCAAGTTGGTAAGATTATTCGAACAATGGATCCTTGCCAGTTTTTCGAATATTGGTGTAAGATTCTATTCAGATGAAATGCGCTCGTACGTTTACGGTAGTGGAATAAAATACGACTTATTCCCGACGCTACTTTCCTTAACTTTGAGCTTCAAGAGTGCGCAAAGAGATGGTATCTTAAATGGAACTAAATACAAGTCTCTGCTCACTAAGGACTTCTGGAGCGAGTACATACAGTGGATTGAAAACACACCAAGTGAGTCACCATACTACCTAAGGCAACTACCGAGAGGGTTAGCTATACTTGCTGCAATACCATATGAGGAACTTAGAGGGATCTGTGAAAAAGTTGTGAAAACCGATTTTGATAATATATATAGAGAATATGAGAATGGGGAATTAATTTCTAATGAAGATACTAATTACTTGGCAGCCATAGGAATAGCTATTAAGTGGTGCAACGATAAATATAACATTTTCAATTCCCAAAAACTTGAAAAGGTCCTTCAGTGGATCTACCTTTCAATAATACACCTACAAAATGGAGTTTTGACTTATAGTCCGTTAGTATATGGAATTTATGAAATTCTAAATGGAATGAATAGTACTATACGGTTCGTACTAGACCCTCATTCTTCTCTTAAAAATTTTGTAGAAAAGAGAAAAAGAGTGTTAGGGAACCTATCCTCGAGTACTTCAAATGTAACCACTCTGAAGATCTCAAATGAAACATTGATAATATCTACAATAACGTTAGTAACTACCTTAGAGAAAGAAGCAAACGTCACATCTCTATTCTTCACAGATACGGAGAGTCAAGAAACTACAACTGTTTACGAAGTACCTGCCCCTTACCTCTTGTTTACGATGATTCCGATTTTGAGGAGACGTTCATCTCGATCCTAAAGCCAGATTTTTAATAATAAATCAAGAGTTACTTGCCGCCACCTCTTATTCTCATTATTTTGTATACATTAGGTGGTAATATCCAATACTCAACTTCAACTCCGGGCTCAAGCTTACTCTTTATCTCTTCTTCCTCTGGGAGGGGTACTTCGAATGTATCGTAGCTCTCCATATCCATTAGTTGAACACTATCACCGGTTACTGCAAGTACTTGTCCAACCCTCTTTTCTATTATAGGTACCTCGACTCTAGTATCAACCGGTGCTACTAACGTTTTCTTGGAACCACTAAGTAAACTTATGGCAACTACGTTAGCTTTTGCACTACCATGTTTTCCTGTCTTCGCCTTGCTGATAGAGACTATCTTACAAGGTTCACCATCAATCATGATGAAGTTACCAACTTTCAATTCGCCAAGCGTTGCATACGTCTTTGACATGATTGATCACCGATGAGTAGTAGGGACGTGGAATAATTATAAATGAACCTATGATCTCTATTTACTGCGGCACACCCACTTGACGCCATCTCGAAAATAGATGGTGGATGAAAGTGGGGGCTAGATTGGCCTCTGATAGAAACATCAAAGCTTTGTCTGTATTGTAATTAAAGTCAGCTCAAAATTAGTATCGTAATGCTTTAAAAACTAGAAGAAAGGCTTTCGTTTCAATTATGGTTACATATCTACATATAAAAATTGTTTCTGATAGATATTTAGTTTATCCGAAGAGCGCTCCGAGGCCGGCGCTTAGATCCTCTTCAGATACTTCCTTCTTTTCCTCTTCCTCCTCCTCTTTTTGTTCCTCCTTCTCTTGAGTTGTGCTAACTGGTTGCGTAGCTTGTATATTTGAAATCTCTATTCCTAGTTCCTTCGCTAAGTCACCAAGCTGAGATGCTAACGCATAGGCTTGGGCCTGGGCCTTTGACATTAGGTAAGGCGCCGACTCCTTTGTCAACCACGCACTTTCTACAGCTAACTTTAAGGCGTTCTGCATGGCCTTTGTGAGGCTTAGTTCGAGTACCTCTGGAACGGGGTAAGCTATCTCTGCACCAAGTTTCAATGCATTCAGATATGCTTCCATTAGTTCCTTCTTGTAGCTTTCGATGTCAAGTAATAGTTCGGATGCTGGTACCCATCTACCGAGGGACTTTATGTAAGCTCCCTTTAATTTCAATTTAATTTCTACTGGTGTAATACCTAAGGTCATCAATACGCTCACTAACTCGGGTGAGATTACATCGCCCGGTTTGGCTACTACGGTATCCTTCGCAATATGTATAGTTCCGCCTTTTACCATAGTCTTTATCTTCAATTTTCCAAAGGTTGAAAGCATTGGACCGGGCTTCAAACCGGTATCCATTGCTGGAATGACTATTTCGGTCTCCGCAATATCGCCGGGCTTGGGGTAACCTGGTACGGAGAATTTTGATATCTTTAGAGCCACAAGGAAGGGGTTCTCGTCAGTTGCTATGAATAGGTTAGTACCAGTAAGCGCTTCATCCATTTCCTTTGGCAATTCTATGTTCGATTTTTCGAAAGCCTTACGGACAATGTTGTTCTTTAAAGTTCTTATATATTCTAGCTCTTTCCTGTACTTCTTCCTGAATTTGTGAACAACATTCGCTGGTGTCTTAGTTAGATCTACTACAAGGAAAACATCGTGTTTACTTAGTTGCTCTGCCACTTCGTTTAGCATTCTGACTTTCCATTCGGGATATCGTTCTCTAACTTGCGCTCTGGTAAAGCTTTCGACCGCGCTCATGGTTCATCACCTTCTAACTGCTATAAATGGGGGACCCATAGTCGTTTTTATTATAACCTTACTAACTTGATGTTGCGCGTTGGGTAGCTTCCTTTCTAATGCTTGAAGCACAGCATAAGCGTTCTCGGCAAGCTCTTTTACATCCATATCCTTGGTGCCTATTCTACACATCACTTGCGGCTGTTTCCTAATCCTTATGTTCACGGATTTCTTATATTTCTCTATTAGATTTTGAAGAGGTGCATTAGGAGGCACCGGTATAGGAGCCTTTCCTCGTGGACCTAAGGCTGGACCTAATACCTTACCAGCGAGACCCATTAGATCGACCTTTACTAAGACCCAGTCACAAGTACTGGCCAATTTCTTAGCTCGTTTCTTATCCATGTTTTGAAGTTCCTCGCGCGTGATTACATTAACACCTAGTTTCTGGGCAGTTAACGCCATTTCACCATCGGCGACCACGCAAATATTGACATCTTTATGAGGTTGGTATGGTAGTTCAACTACTTCTCTAATTCTTCCCTCTGGACCTTTCAAGTCTATGTCCTTTAGGACCACTATCATTTCAACTGACTCGAGAAAGTTCCTCTTCGGCGATTTTTCTATGGCATCCTTTACAGCAGTTTCAATCCATTCTAACTCGGCACTCACGGTTCTTTTCACCCGTTGTCAGTAACATTAAAGGGTTTAACTAACTGATTCCCACTCTTCTTCATACTTGCTTAATACTTCATCATAAGCTCCTTCATCAGTTAATCGGGTAACTTCTTTTGGATCCTTACCATCTACAGTAAGTCCTATCGCTCTGGCAGTACCTAAAACTGTCTTGACTGCTCCCTTGAGAGTCTTAGCAGTCAGCTCGGGTGCTTTCAGTAGGGCAACTTCTATAACTTGCTCATAGGTTAAGTTACCTACTTTCTGATGTATTGGATCGCCAGATGGTTTGGAAGCTCCCGCTTTCTTCAATAACAAGTCCGTAATGTTTGGTGGAATTATTTCTATTTCATATTCCTTGGTCTCCTCGTCTACGATTACCTTCACTGTCACTTCAAAGCCTTTATATCTCTTTGTCATTTCGTTTATTTTGTTAACAACCTCCTCTACTGGTAATCCCACTGACTCTAAGGCAGGCTTTATTGGGGGTATAGGCTTCGCTTGCCCACCTTCAATCGTAAATGTCAGGGTCTTCTTAGGCATCACGTCTTCACCTCTTCACGGGCTTCACGTAATCCACAGGCACTGTGATTTGGAGGGGGTACGCAGCTTCTAAAATGTTAAGTACAACTTCGTTCTTTGAAGGATCCTTGAATTCAACTCTTGCTTTCATCCCTTTGAATGGACCTGCAACGAGTTCGACTATGTCTCCTACGTCTATGAGTTCTATTACTGGTGTTGGTCTTATTAACTTTACTACTTCGTCAACCTCCATTCTTCTACCTGGCCCTCCTCTCACGTCCCTTATTCCTCTAATGACCTCTAGTACTACGTAGGGTGCGGGCGCTTCAACTAAAACGAATCCTTTTAGACGAGGTGGTACTACAACTGACCTCACATCGAGTCTAGAAGACTTGGCACGACGTTCTATTATTAATGCAACATCTATCTCTCTACCAGTAGTTGTTCGCACAGGATAGAACGGCATGAATATCCCACCTCTATTTAAATAGAAACATGACTGCTGTCGCTTTTATTAGGTACGATAATGTTCCAATCACTGCCATAGACAAGAACACTACTTTAATTATGGCATTGAACTCCTCTGGAGAGGGCTTAGACGCTTTCGCTAATATCGATCTCCATTCATAAATCATTTCTACAATCTTATTAATGTAATAACTAAACGATTTCAGCTTTACATCCATTCTCTAATCACTCCCCATAATTCTTTCCACTAACCATTTAGGATCGAACCTTATCAAATCATCGTAACTTTGGCCTACGCCAAGATACATAACTGGTTTCTTGAGAGTAGCAATAACGCTCAAGGCGGCTCCTCCTTTTGCATCCGCATCGACCTTGGTTAGGATAATTGCGTCAATACCTACAGCTTCATCAAAGAATCTTGCTTGCTCGAGAGCGTCATTACCCGTAAGGGCGTCTAACACTAATATTTTTAAATCGGGGCGTACTACTCTATTTATCTTCCGTAACTCATTCATTAGGTCGGAATCAACGTGCATTCTACCGGCAGTATCTATTAGGACTACGTGAAATCCACGTGCTCGTGCAAACTCTATAGCATCGTATGCAACAGCAGCTGGATCTGTGCCGTAAGGCCTGGTTATTATTGGGACGCCTATCCGTTCAGCATGAACTTTTAACTGCTCAACCGCTCCTGCTCTAAAAGTATCAGCTGCTGCTATTACGGGAGTTACGCCTGTCTTCTTCAATAAATAGGCTATTTTTGCGATAGTCGTTGTCTTGCCAACACCATTAACACCCATTACCATAACTTTGAGTACTTTGTTCTCATTCGCATATCTTTTAGCTATCTCTACTAAGTCGATACTTTCAACAGATAATATACTAAGGAGACTCTCACGTAATGCATTTTCGATGACTTTTTCCTCGCTTTCGCCTCTCCTTATCTTTAGTTTCGCTAATCTACTTTTAAAGTCGTTTATGAGATCTTCGGCGACTTCATAAGCGACGTCAGCTTCAGCTAACGTTAGTACGTATTCCTCAAATATAGGTTCGAGTTTCTTTAGATTTATTTCTTTATACGCAATGGATTCCTTTACCTTAGCGAAAAATCCCTTCTTCTCAACTGTTTCCTTCGGTTTACTTCCGATGTCCTTTCTTTTAGCAATGACTGTTGTTTCTTTCCCCTCCTCGCTTACTGGCTTCGGCTGTTCGATCGGTTCTTCGGTAGAAACTTTGCTACTAACTTCCTTTACTAGACTCTTTAGAGCCTTCTTGAGTTTCCCTAGCACTACTAGATCCCTGAAGTTTTAGCAGCTGTGACTCTATAGAACTTATTTTAGTAAGTACTTCGTTGAGTTTCCCTTCGAGTTCCTTAATTTGTTTTTCTAAAACTGCCTTTATTTCATTGAGTTTTTGTTTAGCTTCGTCAGGTTTCATTGCTACAAAGTAGTTACTCCCAATTGGTACTATAACTTTATTCGTTAACGTACCTTTAACGAATACTGGTCCTAGAGGCACTAAGGCCTCCACGGATTCTCTTAAATTATTAATCTCATCTAGTGCGACGTTTACTTCACTCAAATCAATTCTCTTCTTTTCGATTTCAGAGCCGAGTATTTCGGCAAGTTTCTTTAAGTTTTGGTACTCGTAGACTAAGGCGTAAATTTCTGCTTGTTCATTAGAGCTCATCGCTGTATCACTTCCTCGAGTTATCGATCGACCATCCGAGTTTGTATTTTCTCCAAACTCTTTCGCTATCAAATGAAACCCATTCTTTTAGATGAAGCAGCTGTAGTACCGATAAGTCTTCAATGTCATTTTCGCTAACTTCCCTTACATTTTCTATTTTTATATGATATCGCTTTAGTTTGTGATGACTTCCTAGCTCGGATAATACTCTTTCTATAACATCTCTTTCAGTGATTCCTCTTTTATAGATTGCAAACTTCTGCCATTGAGGATTCTTATCATGGGAAATTAACATTTTACCCTCTATTAGAAAAGTCTTGACTTCACTCACGTTAAATCCCTTATAGCGCAACCACCGTGAGAGTAAATAAGCTACTCACTGATCCTCAATATCGTGTGGAAATACATTGATTAAGAAACGTTTAGTAGTAAAGTGTAGGTCTAACGAAAGCTGCCTGGAGTTACTTAATAAAATAACTGAGAACGTAAGTTCACGTTTCCTAAAGTCAGAGATAAAAGGTAATACGCTACAACTAGAGGTAATCGGACTTCCGTATGAATTAAAAGAAATAAAGTATGACATTGAAATGCTCAAAAAAGAGATTGAAAGTAAACATATAAAGGGTAATAAATACATCAAGCTGCATGAACTAGGCAAACTGTTTCACGGTACTATTTCCATAGAGGTACTCTCAACTGTACTTAAATCGAGAGGTTACTACGTGGAAGTAGATGACGATAAATTATACACTAATGCTCCCATGGATATAATAGAAGAAATAGTAAAGAAGTCAAAAGAGATACAAGAGGACGAGGTAGTTAAATACAAACTATCCAGTGCAGCGAAAAGGGTTGTTATAACATTATCACTGATCACAGATACCCCTCCGAATGAGGTAATAGAATTACTCAAATCCCAAGGATTTCTCGAGCAAGGTTCCTTCAGGTATCAGTTAAAGGAGAATGCTAACGCGGTAATTAATAAACTTATGAAGCTCTTCAAGAGCCCAAAATAGGGGTTTAACGATGTCAAGCTTGAAATTAGATGTTGAATTGATTTCGAAGAGTCCTACAGAGCTTCGCATAAAGATACCTAACGAAGGTCATACGTTAGGTAACTTAATAACTAAATTGGCTTCGAAGAAACCTCATGTTAACATGGCGGTATACTACGTTGAACACCCATTGAAACAAAACCTATTTATAACAATTAGGACCGATGGTCAGATCGATCCTTTAGATGCACTCCTTCAAACAATAGACGAGGCGATTAATTACCTTGAAAAGTTCAAAGAAGAGCTTGAAGAAGGAAAGTAGGGTCGCTGTATGTTGTGGATCCAATCCATACGTTATAGTAGTGGTAAGAGGGGATTCATTCTCTTCAATTTATATAACGGATAATCCATTAGAAATAGCTACATCTAAAGAGTTTAAAGAAGTTATGTTTCACGATGAATCGTGTAAGGAATACTACGGTGAAGGATATATTAAGGCTGAACCGAAGTGGCGACGTCTTGCGTGCCTTTTATTCCTCTTAGCTTCCCTCAGTAAGGGAAACGGTCATCATACCTTCAGATTACCGTCGTTACCTCATAGGGGATGAAGACTCATGGGGTTCTGAACACGATGAAGACACCTGTCTCAACAGACCCCCTTTACTACTTTAGGGATCCGATCCTCTTTAGCTGATCAAATTCTTCTAGTATCTTAATACCGCTACTACTCCCTATTATTGAAGCACCTAAGTCAATGTAAGCAAGTGTTTCTAAGGCACCCTTAATTCCCCCAGAAGCCTTCACGTTGACGTGTGGCGAAATGCTCTTAACTACATACACGTCCTTGAGACTGCTCTTACTAAAGATTCCAGTAGAAGTCTTAAGATAATCAGCACCGGAGGCTTCTACTGCGTGGGTAACAACTTTTAGTTCCTCAATCGATAGAAGAGGAGTTTCCACAATAATCTTTACAGTGCTGAACCCTATATCTCTTGAAATAGATACTACGTACTTTACGTATTCTCTATATTTCGTAGGGTCAAGCTTTATGAGAACAGGCGAGATAGCAACGTCGACCTCATCAGCTCCCAGATCCCAGCTGTTTGAGAGTTCCTTCTCTAGTGCTTGTAGAGGTAGCATTCCCGAAGGAAAGTTTGCTACGGTACATACCCTATTTCTCCATACCTCCTTTACCTTTTGTATATTCATGGGCCATGTGAGTATACATCTGAAGGGGTGCTTTACTGACTCTCGGAGTTCCGTAGAGAATTCCTTGTTATCTAGGGTGAGTATAGTTTGATCTATTCGAGCTGCAAGTTCATCGCGGGTTGTTGCATGAAGTAGTTCTGTGAGCATTCTACGGAAACCTCTGTTCAAGTATACACCTAGTTCATTTTAATTTAAGGAGGTAGTCAGTAGATACCACCCTTTCTTCCTCATGTCCGCAAACGAGACATTTCAATTTCCCGGAACTCTCCTCCAGCCAGAGAGGGTTTCCACAAACTGAACAAGTTGAGTATAACACACCTAGCCGTGGGCCTTTAGCAGTTAAAACGTATGGGGGGCCACTAATTACCTTAAGTTTTACTATGTCACCGGGAGCGTAACCGTCATACAGACTGGAGAGGTATTTCTTCGAAGACGCTTGGGATATGTGTAAAGCTCCAGTTACTATGACGTTCTTAAGTGCGTGCGAAGGTGATTTGGTTACTTTTACTAGAGCAAGTTCGTCCCGCATACTTAGTATGTAACCTATTACACTGCTCTTGGGAGATGGGAGTTCTTGTGCTACGTCTTTTCCCCGAACCTCTATTTGATAATTTAGCATATCTATCTTTACTACTCCAGGTATGCTTGCCCTAATGATACCATTGTCTACGAATGTGCCTTTACCTGGCATGAGTTCCTCTGTTGCTGCTAGAGGTTGGCCGGGCACCACCCATTCGTTATTCTTTACAAAGGGCACTTGATAGTTCCCGACACCGATTTCTAGAAGAAATTTAAATTCATTGAGGTTAGGGCACATTAGTATTCAGAGAAATGAATATACAGATATATACCTCGTCTGGAGCTCGATAGATAAGGGTGAACAATAACAATGAATATACCCAAGCTAATGGCAACGCAACATCCTGACAGCACGATCGTATTCACGGCACAAGACGAAGTAAAGGAAGCGATTGACGACGTCTTGCCACTCGAAAGGGGTGGAAGGGGTTGCGATGAAAAAATGATAGACTATGAGGGTAAAGCAACCCCATACAATCAGATAAGAGCTGTTATAGAAGAAGCGAAATATTACGACATAGTTCCCGGAGAAGATTTCCTAATTACACCCAGAATACCCAACCCTAAGCTCGAAGATAAGGATAGACACCTTTTGACAATAACTGCTGCAATTACAGCTAACATGTACTCACAATTATATTTCAACACAAATGCAGTAAAGTACGTCATATTACCTATGTCAAGTAGTACGCTTGAGGTAGCAGAAGTTCAAAGAAGGATAATAAAGGTCCAAAGGCTAGTCTCAGAGGAGTTCTCCCTAAGAGGTGAAGAGATAGTAAGGTTGATACCTCTATTTGAAAATGCGGAATCGCACATGCACATAGACGAGATAATAGAGGGACTAAGAGTGGCTCTGATAAAGGAGGTTGGACTAGTTGAAAGGAATTTCAGAATATTTGTAGGAAAAAGCGATTCGGCAATAAATAGCGGTCACTTAGCCAGTTCCATCGCAATTAAGATGGCATTATTGAAAATGTGGAAGTGGCAAGAAGACACGATGTTTAGAAGTTACCCAATCGTAGGCATGGGAAAGCCTCCAATGAGAGGACACATGGCGGAATGGGTTAGGTCCGAGTGGGTAGATGCTTGGAAAGGTTACTACACAGCAACAATTCAATCGGCATTAAGATTTAATACTGAGAGAAAGGATTACGTCGCTACCGTATTAAAGATCGCAGAAGGTAGAGGACAGAAACCAGATCTATCCCAGCTAGACTTACAAGACTCACTAATTAGGATTGCATGGAAAGCGTCTGAGGTGTATACACGAGAGATAGATAGATTAGCGGAACATATTCTCTTTATGTCGAAATTAGTAATTGGTACGAGAGCTAGGCTCGAAACCTATAGGAGAAAGGCTAAAACAGGTAAGGAACTACCCAGAGCTATAAAGTTCTGTGCCGCGCTCTATTCTATGGGATTAGGTCCTACTCTAATAGGTGCGAAAGTTATTGAAGACTTAGCTAAAGGTAACGGAGAGAACCTAGATATATTACTGCGATTCCTTCCACTTCTAAAGAAAGATTGGGGTTACGATCTTCACCTAACGGACCTAGACGTGTTTAAGAAGTACGTGGATGACAAGACCTATGAATATATTAGAAGAGATATTGAGACTGTGAAGGAATACTTCGGAGAACTTCCTACCCCAAAGGAGCTCCCCGAAGAATACTTTAAGTTATTACATGAAGTTAAAACGTCTATTGAAAATAGTGATATAAGTAAAGCAAAGGCAAATATAGTAAAGCTAGCCGAAATCAGAGGGTTCTTAGGTTGACTGAAAGGCCCTTAGTATCTATAATAATAGGTTCTAGGAGCGATTTGGAATTGGCCAAGAAAGCAGAGGAGGTCCTAAATGAGTTTTGTATACCATATGAATTAAAGATATTGTCTGCTCATAGAAATCAGAAGGAATTAATTGAATACTTAGAGGAAAGCAAAAATTACGTAAAGGTATATATTGCTATAGCTGGCTTAGCTGCACACTTACCTGGATTCATTGCCTCTAGAGTAGAACAACCAGTGATTGGAGTCCCGAGAGACGTCAAACTAATGGGTTTAGATGCCTTACTCAGTATAGTACAGATGCCTTCTGGCGTACCTGTAGCTACAGTCGGAATAGACAATGCGAAAAATGGCGCCTATTTAGCTATTAGAATACTCAAAATTGCAGGGTTTAAGACGTGCAAGTAGACGTCAGAGTAGAGGAAAGAGATGGCCTGGCTCGCGCTGGATATGCATATATAAATGGATTTAAAATAGAGATACCTCACTTACTCGTAGTAGTTGATTCCGATCCATCGAAGCAGCTCGTACCATTAGACATTATCAAGAACTTGGGAATAAAGATTATAATGACTAGCTCTTACATCGCCAAGAGGAAAATAGGACATGTAAATTTAAAGCAACATTTGGGTTGGGAGTACATTCTCTATACTGATTCAGGAACTTACCAAGCATATAGTCAAGGCGTTAGAGTAGACCCACTCGAATCCGTTATCTATCAATTAGAATCTAATGTAGACATTGTGACTCCGGTAGATGAGTTTAGTTTACCGACTGATAGTAAGGAAGATGCTCTCAAAAAGGCCTTGATATCGTTTAATAGATGGCAAGAGGCCCTAGATCTAGCTAGAGGTAAACTGGTAAGCGCACCTATACAAGGTGGATTATATAAAGAGGTTAGATCGTTAGTAACTAAGAAGTATGCTTCCGAGGGAGCGAAGCTCCTTGCGATAGGGGGGATTGTGCCACTTCTAGTAAACTACGAATTCAATAAATTAGCGAATATCGTAATGGCCACAACCGAATATAGACCATGGGGGTCGTTAGTTCATGCATTTGGAGTGGGGCATCCACTCGTCTTTCCTTTCCTAGTATCAATGGGTGTGGATTTGTTCGATTCTGCAATGTATTCTCTCGCGGCTAAGGACTTGAGGCTTTTAACTCGTTTTGGAACGTTAAGAGTTGAAGAAGTATCTAAATTACGAGATTTTCCCGAAGAATGCGAGATTTGTCCTACGCTCTCGCCTCGAGAACTTCAAGATTTGAATCGAAATGAGTTAGAAAGGTTTATCGCAACGTACAACTTAAACGTGGCAATTAAGATCGTTAAAGAAATAAGGGAAAGAATACTGTATGGTACTTTTGAGAAATGGGCGTTATCGCTAGCGCACGTTCACCCAAAGCTGATAGATGGTTACGTAGAGCTTTATCAAGAGTGGAGAGATCATATTGCGCTTAGCAAGAGAGCTTTCAAAAAGACCAAGATTCCTTCTTATCCGATCTTCCGCGCCTTTGAGGGACCCACTAATACCAATTTATTAGAGGAATTAAGGTTGAACATATTCGAATCTTATAACAAGGACTTTAAGGTGCCTCAAGGTAAACTGAAAGTATCTGACATGAAAGTTTCCATTGGTGAGACGATAATAGGAGTCCTCACACCGTCTGGTATTGAACCCTGTCCTTATCTATTGCACGAATTGGGTATTAGAGTAAAGAGTAAGAACTGCGGACAATATATAAGGAAGAAGGACGTAGTAGAGGTACCATTTCAAACTTCAAGGTCTTGGACTCCCGTAATACTGGAATGTGGAGACAGATATGCATTGGGGATACTTCAGACCAACTCTAAGGAATTTAGCTTGAGTAGGGACGAAGACGTGGTAATCACTCGCTCTTCAAGGCTTGTACGGGATCTAAGCGAGCTGCCTTGTACGCCGGATATAAACCAGCAATGATTGAAACGATCACTGAGAACACCAATGCTTCTATCAGAAGTTGTGGTGTTACAACAGCGCTTGGTAAGTTAAGACGGAAATATTTAAGCACGTATTGTTGGACACCGAGACCAATGATACTAACGTACTTACTAACTAAGCTAGCTAGCACGTATCCTGCAACGATGCCTATCAGGCCACCAATCAAGCCGTAACTAATTGAAAGCATTATGTAATAACCCAATACTTGAAGTGAATTGAAACCTACTGCTTTCATCACACCGATTTCGCGTGTTCTTTCGATAACAGTTATCATCATTGTATTTGCTATTCCAAAACCGCTTGCAATAAATGCCATTAATGACATCGCTAATAAAAATCTCTCAGCGAAGTTGGCTGCCGACATATACGCTTTTAGTATCGTTATGGGTGCAAAGCTTTGGAACCGCCTACTCTCTAGGAAATCTTTAAGGGATTGTTGAAGAATTTCTACGTTTTGGGGGTTATCCGCGATTATGTAAATTAAATTGTACTGGTCGAACTTCTTGAGTGTTCTCTGTAACAAGTGCAAGTTTACGTATATACTTTTATCTGCTTCGAAACCCACCGCTAAAGGCGAAACGCCTACTTTACTTAATACGGCCATAACGGGGCTTACAATTTTATTTCCATTGCTTAACTCCATAGTTAACAGAACGTTAGGTATTATTGAGAATTTCATTCCCAGCTCATAACCGCATACTACTGGTCCCTCCATATCTAAATCAATGTAACCCATGTATGGGTTTGAAGACGGGAAGATTAAATTGAACGTATCATTAGTAAGCCCTATAAGCTTTACTATTAAGACTTTGGAATTGACCCTAATCCTCGTTGTATCCATTAGAACTGCTTTGACATCAATGACGTGGGGGAAGCTCTTAATTATCATGAGTTGTTGTGTGGAGAGAAAACTGTCTCCCGAAACAGCAACGATAACATTGGCAGCTAGTCCCTTGAATTGGTTTTCGATGTTATATTTCATGCCTTCGGCTTGAGATACGAACGCGATAAGTGACGCTGCCCCTACTGCGACGCTTAAAATTACAAGGAGGGACCTGAGGCCTGTACTTCTAACGTCCTTAATTGTTAATAGAATAAATTCCTTTATCATTACCTCTTGACCCTCTTTTTAATTAATTTCGCAATTATTACTCCCAAAACTATTACTAAGGCCATCAGGTATAGGAAATATGCTGAACGTAACGCTTTCCCTAACCATGAAACTTTTTCGAGTGCTGGGGTACTTGGCAAAACTATTAGACTTGTCGTCTTTCTATCGGTATATCTGACTCCATTGAAGTAGTATTCGACCTCTATCTCTACAGGATATGTACCTGGAGAAGCTACTTCGGGGACTTTAAGAACATAAGAGATAGGTACCGTAGAGGAAGGTTGAAGCGTACCTAGGTTAATAGAACTACTTCCTATTACCTTTAAACCGTTACTGGTCTTTATTTTTACTATCACATTGTTTGCATTGAAATCACCGTCATTGGATATAGTTAACGTTAGACTACAAACCGATCCCACGAATACCTTATCTGGATATTGTTGAATCTCGCCTATCTTTATATGAGGTCCTCGAATTACCTTAACTGGGAAATTATATGTCTCAGAAACCTCCTCATTTCCGTTGAAGTATTTCACGAGGAAGCCTAAATTATTGTTTCCCGTAGGGGTTCCGTAAGGTATTGAATAAGTAAAGGTTATCACAACCCTCTGACCAGGGAGGATTCTTTCCAAGCTAACGTTTTGTGGTATTATTATTATATCATTAGAAAACGGATAAAGGCGTACGTTGGAAGCCTCCTTGGAGCCTATGTTAACTATGCTTACTCGCAATATTCTTTTATCACCTTCTATGAGGACGTTTGAAAAGGGTGTGAGACTTATCTTAGCTACTTTTTGTGGTGTTACTATTACTCTGAGGATACCGTTTTTCGTGAATTTGCTCAACCATTTATCCAAATATTCGATTCTATAAGGGATATCAATGAAGGTTTCCTTTTGAACATTAAATGCAATGAATGAAACATCTAAGTGAGTACATTTCTTTGGTTTCAGCTCCGGGATAACAATTATCGTGTTATTAACGAGCTCAACGTCATTGCTTGGTGATTTAAATTCTATTCTTATTTCCTTCGCTTCTAAGTCGCCTTCATTACATAACTTGAACGAAACTTTCTGCAGAATGTTACTGATTGTTTTCTGTGGTTGGTACAAGGCCACTATGTAAGGTCCTTGATAGGTCTTCACTTGAAATTCCAAGTTTCTCTTTATGATCTCTTTAGAGCATGGTATTCCTAGGTCGCCTTTACAGTAACTTAACTCAATATTCACATCAACTGTTGATGCTGTCGGTGGCACATTGAGCACTAATTTAACGTTTTTTCCAGACAATGGCTTTATTACTCCAAGAGGTACTTCGACCCTCGGAAAGATAACGTTCTTACCATTTACTTTCAGTACCGCATCGTACAAGCTACCAAGTCCGATGTTACTTATATTAATATAGACTGTCTGCGTACCTGGTTCCAATAAATATTGCGAGGAGCTTACGTTCACTAAAGGAATGTTTAGGTTTTGGACTACAGGAATGGAAATAGCTATTGTTTTATTCACTTGAGGTTCCCTCGAATTGATATTGACTCTCATACGATATTCCTTTACGTCCCATGGAACTGGTACATTAGAAATGTCAATACAGTTCTGGGAATTGGCATTTATTTCTGAGAGATAGAATTTCTTAGTAAAATAGGCTGAATCTACTGTTATCTTCACATCTCTCAATCTTACCTTATTATAATTCCTAATGCACATTTTAAGATTATTAAAACTTCCCTCCGTCAAATGCCCCGGCAGGTACGTGATACCGAACTCGTAGTCGATACTATGTACAGCAAAACGTTTGACGATCTCTCGATTAAGTAGCTTGAATTTCATTTCCAGATCTTTATTTGGTAATATTGCTGGAACTAGCCAAGTTATCGTATAGGTCTTGTTCGTATCCACGTAAACCACGTTAGGGTCTACTACGCCTACTGAGGGGATTATTTCAACATATACATTCTTTAAGTTATAGGGTGAATGAAGAGCTACCTCGATTGTATTTCTAACCCCTGAGAAAACCGAGGTTCTATTTACTTCTAAATTCAAATCAATATTCTCAATATTATATGTCCCAGTTATGGCTAATGTGTTATTCGACTTTACTTTTACAGTAATTGTAATTGGTGGTTTAGGATCCATCAAGAGATATTGTATAGTTCTACATTTCCGTAATTCCTCTAATTTTACTAACGAAGGCTCAATAATGGAATTCGTAGAGTCAAGTGTTATCGTTACGTTACTTAAAGGAACGAGGTTAGGACATAAGAATATTGTTGAAGGAATGAACTTTAATGATGGTTTAACATACTCAAAATCGAGATCTATAATGTCTTTGTAGAATAGTTTTCCTCTTCTGTCGAGTATAGATACGTTCACTAGACAGTTCTCCATTCTATCAACAGTTATGTATACGTCTTTGAAGCCGTTGGGATTTATTGTACCTATTTTGATTACTTTACTACTCAGACACTTACCAATAGAGGGCTGTAGTTTTAGTAATAAAAACGGTGTTTCAAACGTACTGTTATTAAAGATTCTAATAACTAATCTATCCAACAGCTTAGTAGTCCTTACGGATATGTCATTTAACTTAACGGGAAGCGTAATTAAATATTTGCCTACTAATTGGCTAAACCCTCCTTTCGATGGAACCATGGTATATACTACTACTAATACGTTCGCTGTATCATTGAGTGGCACTATCTCAAAGTTAACGCGTTTACACTCGCTACGCTGAAGGGCACCTAACGATTGTTCTCTAGCACCTAGAATTATGGAATCTGATGAAGTAATTTCCAATGAGGTACCTTGAAGTAGTATTGGTGAGACGTTACACACGTTTAAGGTAACATTAGACTTTTGAAGATACCTTAAGTGATCAATGTGTACCATTTCTATGTTTAAGTAAGGTAGAGGTTGCGCACGCAACCCAATTGAAATTATTAGAAGCACTAAGAGAATTCGGATACGTCCATTTGTTCCCAATTTAAAGGCTTTCATATTACTGGTGCCACTAGCGTTTCAAACGTTTCGAAATATATGTCTGTCTCTCTTTCGATTAAAAGACGGGGAAGTTAAGGATCGGAGTGAGACTAGGTTCATCACTGTTCAGGGGCTGCCCACTTCCTCATATCCTTATCTTAAGGCAAATGTACTGCGTCGAAATAATATTTTAAATCCTTAGCAATTCCGTATTAGATTGCCCTATAACGCCGTTGTAAATCCAACGGTGTGTGAATAGGGCATGTGCGCCGGAACATTATGAATTACCTAATAAGCCATCATTCTTCATCTAACTAGGTTCGGGAGAGTGAGGATTCCTTTATATATAGATCTTAGTGGTAGAAACGTCGTTATAGTAGGCGGAGGAAAAGTGGGGGAAAGGAGAGCATTAAAGTTCCTAGAGGCGGGTGCAAAGGTAAAAGTTGTAGCAAACGATTTCACAGAGAAGCTTAAAGAGATGGCACAAAGTGGCAAAATAGTCATTGAGAAAAAAGATTTAGATAACGATATTGAAGTAATCCGTGCGATAAAGGACGCAGATATAGTTGTAATAGCAACAAATTCAAAGAAGTTAAATGACAAGGTATTTTCAATTGCACAAGTCCTAGGAAAGTTCATAAACGATGCTACTGATGCACAGAGGAGTCATATACATGTACCATTTGAAGGTTCCGTAGATGGTATAAGGTTCGCTGTAACTAGTGAAGGAGCTGCTGGAGTAGCTGCCCACATAGCTCTTTATGTAATAGAGGAATGCTTACGCAGAAATAGCTTACTTCATTCAATAAATCAGTTTTCCCGATTATTTAAGGAATGGGTTAAAAGAGAAATAAAGGATCCTAAGGTACGTTTTCAAACATACTGGTACGTCATGTTGGATCCAGATGTATTCAACCTAATTAAATCATCACAGATAGACAAGGCGTTAGAGTTAGCGAAATTGAAAGTACTTAAAGGAGTTCCAGAGAAAGGGTACGAGCCTGATAAGGCGTTTCCTAAGTTCATTCAACAATGGAAAGACGAGTTACTAGGTTCTTGTTAGTAATTAGATACGGATCGAAGAACCATATATTAATGGAAGACGATGTTACGAGATATAGAGAAAGTGTTCTGGGACTCCACCAAACTGAGGAGATAGTGCTCCTAAAGACTTTTCCAACAACTATTTCTTGAGTTAAATCAGAATAAATATAGCATGCATTTTGATTACAAAGCGCTAAGTAATCTCCATAGGGTGTCCATTCCATAATTCTAACGTTTTCGAGATTCTTCTCAAAAACTACATCACCAGTTACTGTATCGATAATGTCTATTTTGTCAGTATATGCCACAGCAATCCTATTCCCTAGTGGGGATAATCTAGCCGATAGATGTGGGCCTAGATTAATGGATGTCCTATCTCCTCTAAGATTATAAGCGTCTAGTCTTTCCGGAAAATCGATGATTAAGTTAAGCGAACCCATGAGGATGCTCCAGCGGATATCTCTTATCTCTTCTTTAAAGGCGAAATCATGTCGTTTTATCCAGTTTTTCTCTCTCCGAGAATAAATTTTCACTGAGTTGGATTCGGTATGTAACGCCAACAAGTTTGAGTAATTGAATACGGCACATCCAATAACCTTCTCCTGTAATCTGATCTTGCCTCTTATAGTGCTAGGATATTGGACTATTTGAACGTCATTATCTATAGCTCTTACAATAGTATTTGGAGGATATGCAGCTACATCAATACAGTCTATATTTTTACCTTTTATTAATGAACGTAAGAATCTAACGTCTATTAACTCGAAATTTTTGGATTCATCAGAATGTAGAGCAAGGATTCCAGTAAGCTCTTTACTTCTAGTGAAGGTCGTCCTTGCGTCCTTTATTCTGAAGACGTTGTTGTATCCTTTAATGATATTTGTATCAAATATTATTGGATAGAAATATTTTTTGATATATGCTGTAAAGTCGATTATAAACGAACTTTTTTGAGATAATGAAAATATTTCAAAGGCGTTTTCGAAGCTATTTAGTTTAATCTTAACCGGCCCACCTCTGACAGGTATAATATTGATCCTATAGTTCTCCGCATATTCTAACAAGGAATTTATTGCATTTGGAACCTTTATTTTACCTCTCCTTTCATCACAATTAACATAAACATAGATACTCGTTGTTGAAGCATACCTATCTATATAGGTTACGAATCCTTTGCACGTCAATTTATTTTTATCCCTATGTAATTAATTCCATTAGACAGTTTTATTCAAAGATAATTTCATCGTCTCTTAGTTCGTCATTACATAGGTATACTATTCGGACTCCAGTAATTTCTATGTCAAACTTAGTACTGAAAACTGCCCCAGGAGTAAGATCTATATTTTTTACAAGTTCTTCCTTTCCTCTACGTTTCACTACCTTCTTGTCGGGTGTTTCGACAGTATAATTATAATAGACAATTAATCGAAGTATCTTAACCTCGGAGCTTTCCACGTTAGTTACCGAGATTGAATTTGACCTTAGCCTAACTTCTAGACACCCAATCTTTTTGCTAATCTCCTTTTCATTACTATTCAATTGTTGTTACCCCATTATCTTACAATGATTGATAAGCTAAAGTTATTGGTGTTTATAGTTTATTTATAATCGAGTGTTCGCGTTTAACTTCAAATTTAACTCCCTCTTTGAAGAGCTGTTGTAATCTCTGGGCAACCTTCTTAATTATTATATTAGAAGATTCTGGATTTGATATTCCATATGTAATTTCATATTCAACGGAGTTTGTAGTAATGGTTCTTATCCTAAACCTTGGTGGTACTATTGCATGTCTTTTCGTAAAATTAACTACCTCTTGAACCGCCTTATTTAAACTTTCGATATCATCCAATTTTTCTAAGTATAGCTTAATCACAATAGTCAGTGGTAACGCCTTAGCTGGTATTCTTATGGGTTCCGATGCAACTAGCTTATTAGGTATCCTTATTATTTCCCCTTGTTCCCCGCTTAGCTCTACGTACAAAGGAGTAAGCCTCCTTATCCATCCACGAATGCCTCTAGTCATAATTACGTACTCGCCGTGTGATATGGCTTTAGTAACCACTAGGAAGTGATAATACATCGCAGATTCGATTATATCTTTTGATATCAGGCTGAAGATTACAAGAATTGTAATCAACAGTAGAGCTAACATATCTATATTAATGAGAACTACCACTAATCCGAATATGCCCAGGCCTATAAACAACCATTTTAACATAACTTCTAATTCGTGCGTAGTTCCGTGTGGGATTACCTTTTTCGATCTCAATTCTCCAAGTAATTTCGAGGATATTAAGTAGTATAGGGTAATTACCCCAATAAAGTAAATTACTCCTATCAATAGGTTTTCCATCATCACTTCCATCACCTAATGACACCTTCCACTATCTGCTCTTCGCCAGCGGGAACCAATAATATTAGGATGTAGTTCTCTTCAATTATTACATTATCTTCAGGTTCAATAAATTTCTCTCCATCAAAAATTGCCAGAATCATTGATTCCTTTGGCAATTCCTTTTTCAATTCTCCTACTTTCATTCCCACTGCCTTATCGCCTGGACTTATAGCGATAGTGTATATGCTATACTCTCCGCTTAGAGTTTTTATTACAGGGAGCAGTGAATACTGACCTTCTACGTAACTCTCTACTATCTTCGCCGATATTACAGAGGACGGAATTACTATCGTTGCGAAACCCAGAGTTGAAATCAAATGTGCCGCTTCTTGAGTCCTAGTTATAACTATTATCTTGTTTATACCATACTCATGTGCTACTGCCGCCACGAAGAGGTTTACTTCGTCCCTATCAGTGGTAGCTATAACCATATCAAATGTCTCCAGTTCTATCTCTTCGTATAATTTTGGATCAGTCGCATCCCTATTATAGACCGAAACGTCTGCTTCTCTTGAGAGTATTTCACATTTGTGTTTATCTTTATCTATCGCAACAACGTCGTGACCTCTCATACTTAACGTACTTGCTATATGTCTCCCTATTTCGCCTATTCCAATAACGAGTATTTTCATCTGACTACCACGCTCCTAATATATATCAACGACATCAAGGACGCACCGAGAAGGTATGGATAAGGTGAGAACAGGAATTCCCATCCTTCTTCTTTAACCATTAACGCTACCATTAGATGTGACATTATAATTGGAATAAGCCAAATAGGCATAGTGGATGCATATGCATAAAGTGGTAATAAAGAACCCGTAGCGAAAGTGAGCGCAAATAGGTCCTTTCTTCGTAGCTTGTTCTCAAGTATTATTTCGAGTATTGGGGCCGTAGCATATAGGTAAAGCAACTCGGCTACGACCAAGGGTTTCCAAAGGTCCATTCTTCTGTTCCGTTCGCACGCTCTACCGCGATGTTTTATAACGATTACGTATCAAGATTTATCTGAGTGACCTTTCCCCGAGCGGGCAATGCCACATTGAATATCGTTAAATCTCCTATTTTTGCAAAACTAACGCGACCCCTATGAACGTGACCATGGATAGCTATCTTTACCCCTTCTTCTAGTAAAACCTTTTCTATTCGGGGATCGCCTAAGTAGGGCCATATTTGTCTTCTCTCACCTATTAGTGTTCTCCATGTTGGAGCATAGTGACTCAAATATATTACATTTTCACATTCTTTCCGAGCCTCGTTAATTAGTTCTCTAATTATATATGGCTTTCTTTTATATTCTTCTTCAATGTTAGGTATATTCTTTCTCTGCCATGAAGTGGGTTTTACCAAAGAACCCCGAGAACCGACAATGGACAGACATTTTCCTTCAGCTTCAGTAACGGTATACTCATCGTTTAACCAAGTTATCTCAGGATAGCGTGCTCTAAACTCGTTTTCAAGTTCCCTATACTCTTCGTTACCGAAAACTGACACTATTTTTCGGACCTCGATGTATTTGTACAAGGTTTCCAATAACAATTTAAGATTAGGTACATTGGATCGTTCAACTAAATCGCCTGCCATTAGAACGAGGTCTATCTTTTTGCCACTGTAATCTCTTATAGATCTTTCCAAAAGGGCTAAGTAGCGAGGTACGTGAACATCCGAAAACGCTATCACCGTCAATTATTTACCCTACCATTTAACCCAAGCGTCCAAATTTTAGAGGTGCTTTCGGAATAGCGAGCATGGTAGGAGAACTATGGTTATCATAATGCTAATGAGACATGGAAAAGCTGAGCCTAAATCTGAATCGAAACCAGATGAGGAGAGAGGGCTAACGGAAGAGGGACGAAGGGAAATCAAGGCCGTAGCCAAGTGCCTCACGAGACCATCAATTATCTATACCTCCCCCTTAAAAAGGGCGATGGAAACGGCAAGCATTATAGCTGAATTTTTCAAAAACGTGCGAGTGGAGAAAGCGGACTTCCTAGCACCTGGAAAACTCAATTTAGGAGTACTACTTGAAAGCGTTCATCCAGGAGCTCTGTATATATCCCACAACCCCCAGCTGGAAGAGGTTTTAGGGGAACTGAAGATAAACGTAGAAATGAAGCCAGCGAGCGTAGCTATATTAGATTTAATGAAAAGAAAACTAATAGCCTTACTAAACCCCTCTTTCTGTATTGAATGTGAGAGAGCGCTAACCGACTCGTCAGAATAAAGACTTTTAAATTTATTTAATTTTCATTCAACTTGCCTTAAGGACTTAAAGGTTGTTCTCTAACCCTTGATACGACTTGAAGATTTCTATATGGTGATGTAAGTGCCGAAAAAAGGTCCCAAGAAGAAATCTAAGAAAAGCGTTAGGAGGCGAAGTTGGAACCCAGAGGAATACGCAAGTAAAATGGCCCCAATAGTAGCTAGAATGGTTGGTCTCGATATATTGGGTCTAAGCGATGAGCAAATGGAAGCGCTACTAAAAGATATCTTAATACAAATTATTGGAGATCGAGTAACAAAACCTAAACCGGAAACACTAGTAAACGCAATTAGAAGAGGGCAAGACAAAATATATTCCATAATAGCTTCAAGGCTTCTAGACTCCATGGATCCGAGCTCTATAACTCCAGATCAGTTCGAATTCATATTAAGTTATATAGGACCATTTGTCATTGAATACATTGATAAGCTAATAGATATCTCCAAGAGGCTCGATCCATCGAGAATAGATGAGATACGTCATTTATGGGAACTTGCGTGGAGTCAAAGAAACGGTGGACCAATAGGTACTTGTCCGAGGTGCGGTTTCAAAGCAGTTGGGCCAGATGGAACATGCATCGTATGTGGATACGTACTTAGCGATAAGGAACTCAAGAATTCAGTTGACTTTGAAGTTAAATTAAACAGTTTTATTCAAGAGGCGTCTTGTGAAGACCTTAAAAGGATTCTTAATAATCCTATACTCTATGTAAACGATTATTCTGTCACGATCACTAGAACGTCTCCTTGGGACGTAGAAATCCACTTAAATAAAGACGAACTTGAGAAAGTTAGGACTGAGTACGTAAAGAGATGTGAGAAGAGAAGACGCGAAACATTGGCTATACAGAAAAGCGAAGACGAAATAATAAAGGAAATCATAAGCAAGTTGTGATACGAAATAAAAATCGCGAGAAAGCAGTTACTACACTATATAAAGGGGTAATAGCGGCTTCTGGTATAGGGACTAGAACTTGAAGTGGCTCGTTCAGCACACCGCTGGCGCGTTTCTAGTAAATGAAAACAATGAAATAGAGAGATTTGAACCGCCGCTGAAGGACTTGAATGAGGCGGTAAACAATGCTCTATTAATAGAAGGATGGCAAGGAAAGGGAAGTGTAGTTGGGCCTGTAGGCCTAGCAACTTGGACAAGGAGGCTCTTGGAAGAGTTAAAGAAAGAGGGTTTCAAGGACACCTTAGTATTCGAAACAGATCTTGAATCTAGGTTAGCTTCTGAAATGGGCTTCGATGTAAAAGTTGAGCCAGCAAATGAGAAAGCTCGTTTCGTTCGCGAAAAGATTTCCAATATAGTAGTTGATTACGGAATTTTTGACACAAAAGAGGAATTCTATGAGTGGTTACATCGAGTAACGATAGAAGTAGTTAGAAGGAAGCTTAGGAGTGTGGCCGAAAAGAGAGACCAGTTAGCAATTCATGCTGTAAGGACCATTGACGACATAGACAAAATAACGAACTTGTTAATGGCAAGATTACGAGAATGGTATAGCTTACACTTCCCGGAACTAGATGACCTAATAAAAGATCACGAAACCTATGCTAAAATAGTTAGAACTTTTGGGAATAGAGATAACATAACGCTAGAAGGTCTGCTAGAGATGGGATTAAGCGAGGAACTAGCCAAGAGGATATTAGAGGCTGCGAAGAGAAGCACCGGTGCTGACTTAACAGAGAGGGATATTGAAGAACTCGTCAAACTAGCTTCAATTATTGACAACATGTACTCCTTAAGACGAGACTTAACTGAATACATAGACTATATAATGAGAGATGTTGCACCAAACGTAAGCGCTTTAGTGGGTCCCGTTCTAGGTGCTAGACTCCTATCCTTAGCCGGAAGCCTAGAGCAATTAGCGAAGATGCCAGCCTCTACAATACAAGTACTGGGAGCAGAAAAGGCCTTATTTAGAGCCCTTAGGACCGGTGGAAAACCACCGAAACACGGAGTTATATTCCAGTATCCCGAGATACATAGATCACCTAAATGGCAAAGAGGTAAAATAGCTAGGGCGCTAGCATCCAAGTTAGCGATAGCCGCTAGAACTGACTACTTCACCGGGAGGGACATAAGTGATAAGCTAAGAGAAGAACTGAGAGAGAGGATCGAAGAGATAAAGAGGGTATATGCGAAACCACCTAAGAGAGAAGCGAAAGAGGAAAAGAAGGCACCACCGGCTAGAAGACCTCCTCGTAAAGGTGGTGCTCGTCGTAAGTTTAAGAAGGGAGGAAAAGGAAGGAAGAGAAAGTAGCCTTAACGGACCCATTTTCATTTTATTATTAATGGATAGATCGTTTTGTATGAGCGTTACTCCATTGTGAAACACTATAAACGCCATCGTTCTTAATAAACGCTCGGTGGTACTCGAATGACAATCAAAGTAGGTATATTCGGATCTGGTCTAGTTTCTATGCATTACATAACAGGATTATACAGATTACGTGAAGGCACACTGAAGCCTTATGGTGTACCTTTTGCTGATTTCAAACTCCCATATAACTTTACTGATGAAGAAGTGGTAACAGTATACGATGTAGACGAAGATAAAGTTGGTCATGAACTACGTGAAGTTATTAAAAGGAACATTAACGTTGATGTTCCGATTCCTGACTCAATACCGCAGCTAAAGATTAAGAAGGGGATTTTAGGGGGGTCAAGTGCAGGCCTAGACAAGATTTTCAAACCGATAGGATTAGACCAAGAAATCGGTCTAGAGGATGCCATTGAGGAGATAACAAGAGACTTAAAGAGATCGTCAGTTGACGTCGTTCTAAACTTAATATCTACAGAAAACGTTGAGGACGTTAAGTCTGTGGAGGACTTGAAAAGTAGAATTAAGGAAGGTAGGTTAAGTGCTTCCCAAGCATATGCATTCGCCACGTACCTAGCAGCAATAGATTCTAAAAAGCCAATTGCGTTCGTAAACTTCATACCGTCACCTCTAGCTAACAGTGACGTATTTGTTGAACTATACAAAGAGGCTAGTTCTGTAATATTAGGAGATGATGGAGCTACCGGGGCCACACCATTGACTGCTGATTTGTTAGAGCACTTAAAGGAGAGGAATAGATATGTTAGATATATAGTTCAATTTAATATAGGCGGTAATACTGACTTCTTAGCTCTTTCAATACCCGAAAGGAACTTAATGAAGGAGAAAACGAAATCAAGTATTGTTAAGGATATATTGGGTTACGATGCTCCTCACTACATTAAACCTACAGGATATATTAAGGAAATAGGAGATAGGAAGTTTGTTTCAATGGATATCGAATGGATAACCTTCAATGGTCTGATAGACGAATTGATAGTGAATATGAGGATAAACGATTCTCCCGCATTAGCCGGCTTAGCGGTGGATGCAGTAAGAATTAGTAAAGCTTTATTAGATAAGGGCGAACGAGGAACCGTATACGAATTCAATGCATTCTTCATGAAGAACCCGGGTCCGAAGCACATGCCCAACATTTCAAGAATACGTGCCTATTACAACTTACTAGAATATTTGAAGAAACGCGAAATTCTTATGAATTAATAGCTCTTTTTAAGTAGAGGTTATCGTCACGGATTTCGAAATTTTTGTACCTTCTAAGTAAGGGGCTTAATGGGTCTCTGACGTCATGGGTCTTGAAACGGTCGAAGAAACTTTGGTAAGAAAGATCTTAAACTCATACAAGTCTCTACGGGGAATAAGAAAGAAGAAGAAAGTTCCAAATGTATTTGAACGCATAGGTTACGTAACTGCTTCTCAAATCTCCGTCACAAACTATCCAAGAAGACCTTTAACTGCATTTAATCCATCTCTAATTTCTAAGAATAACGAAGTTCACCTCTTTATTCGTCTAATCTTTGATTACTACGATTACGTTTCGTCCATAGGGTATAGTAAAATAAAAATTAATGAAGTAGAGGCGCTTCCTCAACTGAATCTCAACACAAAGCTAGTTTTATATCCATCTACGCCTAATGAAATCAAAAGAGGGACTGAAGATCCGAGAGCACATGAATACTTCAATGACTTCTTAATATTTTATACAGCAGTCGGATTAAGAGATGGTAGCTTATGGCCAAAGCAAGGTTATGCTATAATCGATTCAACATCCTTAGAAGTAACCAAAAAGGGCGTCTTATACCTCTCAGATGGCGTTTCAGACTATCAACTACCTTCTTGGAAGAACACAATAGCTCTCAAGTATAGTAGTAAGACAGTAAACATATTAACTAGGCCTCTTGTCGCCGGCCACGAAGTAATATGGCGAGGTGTGCTGGAAACTGACGAGGAGGCATGGAGATTAAATTACAAAAATATGGACGTTTTTATGGTTAATGAGTCGTGGGAAGTAAAAGTTGGAGTTTCAACGCCACCAGTTAGAATAGGGTCGGACGAATACCTTATAGGATGGCACGGAATAGATCAAAACTTAATATATTCAAACGGTATCGCTGTGGTAAATTCGCAAGGTGAGTTATTAGGAATAAGCGATTACTTACTGTGGCCTTCAACAATAGAAGAATTGTATGGAGATAGACCTATGGTTATATATGGTTCGGGATTGTTGAAAAGAGGAAACGAAATTTTCTGGATAGGTGGGGTTGCTGATTACGCAATAGGTATTTACAAAGCAGATCTAGATATCATCCTTGAAAACGTACGGTGGTTGAGGGGATAACGCTTTGAAACCAATAGAAGGAGTAGTGCTTCGCGATCCTGATGTAAATAAATCGGATATTGCATCTATAGTTGAAAAAAGCTTAAAAGGGGAGAAGCTCAACGTAGACGACATTTACGCTTTACTTAAATCGGATGAACTGTGGGTACTGGGAAAAGTAGCTACTACTATTAAAAGAGTCCTTCATAGCGACATATGTACCTATATAAAGAATATGATTCTAAACTATACGAACATATGTATAATTAAGTGTAAGTTCTGTGCCTTCTACAGAGACATAAATGATGGTTATACCATGAGTATTGAAGAAGCTGTCAAGAAGGTTTATGCGTATTGGCAAAAATATGGTATAAGACAAGTTCTAATACAAGGCGGTGTGAATCCACTTCTTGGAATCGAGTACTATGAAGACTTATTTAAATCTATAAAAAGAGTTACTCGGAATAGGGTTGCAATCCACGCATTAAGCCCGGTCGAAATCGATTACCTTTCCAAGAAATATAAAATGAGTTATAGAGAGCTGCTCTCAAGATTGAAAGACTCTGGTATGGATTCCTTACCGGGCGGTGGCGCTGAATTATTAATTGAGAGAGTAAGAAGGATTCTAAGCCCTAATAAGATATCTACCGAGACATGGCTCAGAATAGTTGAAGAGGCTCACAAACTAAATATACCAACGTCTGTTACTATGATGTATGGACATATAGAAACTGTCTATGAAAGAGCAATACACCTCTATCGATTATATGAACTCAACGAAAGGGTTCCGGGTAGTCTTGCCTTTATTGCATGGAATTTCGAACCGAATAATACGGAACTTAGTCGCGAATTCGAGATAAAATATCCTTATGGCGGCTACGAATTACTTAGGATTATCTCGACTGCACGTATAACCTTCAGGGAGGTTATCCCAAATATCCAAGCCGGATGGTTAACAGTTGGAGAAAGAGTTGCCCAACTATCGTTTAAATTCGGTGCTAACGATTGGGGAGGAACACTCTATGAAGAGAAAGTTATTCCCTCTACTGGACTGAGGATTCAGATTCCGACCACTCAAAGAATTGAGAATTTAATTAAAGAAGTTGGATGTACGCCCAAGGAGCGGGATAATTGGTATAGGATTGTAGATTGAATAAATGCACACTTCTAAAATCATTATTTCGATTTGAGGGGTTGGGGAAAGTTTGATACTGGTAGGGCTGTTATCGGGAGGTATGGACTCAGCTACCGCTTTTGCAAAGGCACTGAGAGATTTCTCTCCTGAATACAGCGTCACGCTAACAATTATTTACGGTCAAACACATAAAAGGGAAATAGAGTCGGCCAAGGCGCTAGCTGAATACTACAATGTACCTCACTTAGTTATTGATTTGACTAACGTTTACAGTGTTATTAAGACCTCGTCGTTGCTCAATGGTAACGTTCCTGACGCATCTCAACTGAGGGCCGGTTTAGTACCATCTACCTACGTACCCCAAAGGAACTTGGTTTTAATCTCAGTAGCGGCCGCCTTCTTAGAAAAGCTCCTTATAGAACGTAGCGATTCGCATGGGATTATAAGCGTCGGGTTTCATAGAACAGATTATTCACAAGACGAACCTGTATATCCAGATACTAGACCCGAGTTCGTTGAACCACTAGAAAAGGCTATAAACGAGGGCTCGTCGGTTGTATTCAATGCAAGAGCCCAAGGAAGAGAAGCATCAATAAGGATTTATGCACCTTTCATAAAGGCTAGGAAATCAGATATCGTTAGAGAGGCAGTCAAACTTGGAGTACCTTTGGAGCTAACGTGGACATGCTATAGAGGTGGAACGAGACCTTGCGGCAAATGTCCGGCATGCATAACTAGATTAAGAGCATTTATGGAAGCCGGAGTTCCCGATCCATTGACCGAAAGATACGAGTACCTCCCTGAATGGTATAAGACTTGGTATGAGAAATCGAAAGGGCGATGAAGAGGAACCCGAGTACTGATGAGGTGAGGAATCCTAGTCCACTTAGAGCCACTATGTGTTACGTTTGGGAATTTGCTATCTCGACTTACATTTGGCAACTAAATAACGATTTACTTACTATTGTATGGCTATCTCTAGACTTGAGTACAAGCAGGATCCTTATCCTATTATATGAATTAATATGTATCCTAGGCGGATATCGAATAGAGTTATTACCCTTTCTGATTCTAATAATCCTTATATGGATACATTCAATCCATTCTAAAAGGGGATTGTGTTATCCGATAGCTCCCAAAATATGGTGTTGTAAAAACGGTGAGAAACCATGGGTCTGGCATTTGCTAGAGGAGTCCTAGTTTTAACAACGTTACTAGTAATTGCATACTCCCAAAGTCTTCCTGTCGATCTTCGGAACATACAAGAAATCTTGAAGAACTTACCATCTGAAATAATAAAATATAGAGACCAATTATTCGACTTCATTAACAAGAACCAAATATACCTATTAGCGTCCCTAATAGTCGTACCTCTACTTATTTTACTCTATTTCGATGCACGTCTAATATTTGGTATATTGAGAGAAGTAACGTACCTCCTCGTGAACAGGAAGATTCTGCTACCTATTGAAAAGAAATGGTATCTATGGAGAATATCCTTGAAAATTATAGGTGTAGTATTTGTATCTGCAGTCATGATAGTGCTTACAGGATGGTTAGCATGGATGCTTCAGTTCAAGAACCTAGGAGACATGATCAACGCACTAGAGGAATTGAGAAGAACGCAGAACCCCTTGAAAATAATAGAGACGTTACTGAGCTCGCTAAGGAGGCATTGAAGAGACTAAAAGATACCTTTAAAGAATTACCCGAGAACGAATTCATAGCATTTTACGTCTGGAAAAGAACAAAATCTCCATTAGCAACGTTGATAGCCACAATAATTTCTCAGAATACAACAGAGAAGGCGTCCTTCAAAGCATGGAATAACTTAATGTCATTGACTCATGGTGATTGGAAAAGAATATGTGATCTTGATATCAATGAGTTGATGTCTGCATTAAGGGTTACCGGATTATACAAACAAAAGGCTGAAACTATAAAGAGCGTTTGTGAAAAATCAGAGGAGTTAGAGAAGGCTATACTCAAAGGAGATAGAAATAAACTCCTAGAAATAAGCGGCATTGGACCAAAGACAGCAGATGTAGTACTAGCATTATTCAACCACAAGAGATTTCCGGTAGATACCCACGTCTTCAGAGTTTCTAAAAGGTTAGGTCTTGCTAAGGGTAGTTATGAGGCAGTGTCGTCTGAACTGCTAAAATTATTTCCTGAGAACCCCTTGCAAGCACATATGTATCTAATATTACTAGGACGAAAGTTTTGCAAGAAACAACGTCCTCTATGTGAAAAATGTCCTTTAAGGGACTTATGTCCCTCTGCAAGAATTGAAAACAATTCTGGTTAAAGATACAATACTAAGCGGGCGGTTGTGGGACCACAACTGCCTTGACCGGTCCTTCGGGGCTAGGCACGTAAAGTAACTTCGACTTATATATTTCAGTTCTTCTAATTGGATATATCTTCCTTGCTCTTTGCGTTATCTCTTCTGCAAGGTCACCGAAAAGCATCATATTTATTAGCTCATCTAAGGTAACTGTTGGAACTATTTCCTCCACAACCTCTTTTTGTATTTTCCTAATAGCTCTCTTTTGGCTTGTTTGACATCGATAGGCAGTGAACGTGTCGATTGTTAGCCTTAAGACGTATCCGTCTTTAGTAGTTACTTCAAAGATACCTTCTACTTTAGAACTCTTTCTCCTTGTAAGACTTCTAATGTAGTCTCTGGCAAGCTCGTGGCCTTTGAATCTAGTAAATACTTGTAAGTTTCTTTCATCTACGTCTATTGCTTGTAAGTATACGTGGATGTGAACATAGGTGAAGTCTCCCGTTATATCGTAAAGGGTTGTATCAACCACCCTCCCTATTATTTTCCAACTTTCGTCCGCAGGTGTTTGACCTACTATAACTTTATTGAAGACCTCCGGTGCGATGATGTTGTACCATTGTTTTATCCTCCATTTATCTCTAACAGCTCCTCTCCTCCTCGATGACAATCTTTATCCCCTACTCACTCGCTTGAAGCGACTTTTTAATTACTTCTTCTGTAAGTTTTAATTTCTCTAGAATGTCATCTACCGCCGTTCTAATCTTTAAGATATTGTTTGAAACGAATACGTACCGGAGAGTTGAGTTATCAACTGTAGAGCTATACTCTAGATCTTTTACAGGTACGTCGTCCGGACGCAAAGCGTTGTAGTATATTTGAACATTAGATGAATGGATCCTTAGTATTACTTTATAAGGACAAGAATTCTTTGAATTCCTTTGATCCGCCAACTTTACATAAACACCCTTTCGATATTTGCCATCCCTTATTTATTGCCTTTCTAATTACGTTAGTTATATCGAAACCTGCATACCTAATAGAATCTATAGGAACGCAAATCTGGTCTCCATCAGAAAATCCTACTACATGAGATTTTTCTTGTATATAACCTAAATCGAGTATTATTCTGAAAGTAAGCGTAGGTGAGGGAGGTATCGAACTGAAGTGTAAGAGTGAGCCTTTTCTTCCCACATTATTAATTACCTTAAGCGATGAAAGGGCGATTGGAAGTTCGGTCGAATTAAATTTCAAAGTTGAGATATAAAGGTCTTCGGCTCGGTAATAATACTTACCCAACGTTACTAGGCTAACTACGTGATATAGTGATACGTCTAGAACTGTCAGAAACACTATGCTTCCTTGCTTGAACCCGTGTCTTAATATTAGGGGTAAATCACCTCTTTTGCTAGCGTCTTCTTTCAGATCGACACCTTCATAAAGTATCTCCTTTACATTTCTTTCCCTTTTACTGACATTCGATAAGTATTCTAACAAGACTTTTATTACTTGGGTAATCTTGTCCTCCTCACTTAGTATATCTAGAATGGTGGCGTCTGAAGGAACATCTATATTCTTTGATTTGAAATAGGACTCCACTTTCTGGGGGTTCGCACTAATTCCTAAGAAATATGGGATAGCAGTATAAGCAACTGAATAATGTATGGGAAGTTGTTTCCATTTATAGAATGAAAACGTAAATCCCTTTTCAACTATACCTGCCTCTTCGAGTTCATCAATTAAAATTTCTTCCAATTCACCGATGTTGTTAAGTGAGGCATACGCTGCAACTAAACTGTAAACTTTGATATCATCTTTAACAACGAAAATTTCTTCAAGAACTTTGATAACTATGGAGCTAACTAGTCCATTTTTTAACCAGAAACTTACCCTGTTTTCGTCCTTAACTAGAGGTCCTTGTACTATTTCAATAACCGGAATTTTCTTTGAAGGAAACCTCATCCCTATCGAAATTACTGGAACGTCCTCAGAAGTCTCTATGTATGGAAAAACGTTTACTGATGCCCGAATATCGTTATTTTCTAATATTTTTAGAACTTGTCCAGCTGCAATTAGTTCCTCGAAGGTAGGTAAAGTAAATATACGGACGTATCCGAAATCTCGGATGATCGAAATAATCTCTCTAACTTTTTCAAAAGCTTGGCGTAGGTCGGGTTGTGATTCTAAGAAGCCTAGTAAGTTATTTCGAGGATTCGAAGAACGTTGAGTATTGTTGGACAAGCAATCTCGCCCTCTCAGGGTCGTACTGCCAGTCTGGTGGTAGTTTACCAACCCTCTTATAATATTTTACTAACCTTCTTATTTTCGACTCTATCTCTATGAGTCCACGTTGTGAGTGTTTGTCTTTCGGGTGTTCGGCCAAATGCGCTCTAACTCTAACTGCTCTCTTCATTAAATGGAAGAGGTCCTCCGGTATTGGTGGTGCCACACCTTCCTCTTCCATTATTTGGACAAGTTTCTTTCCAACTATTGGTTTGACTAATGGAATAGCAAATTGGTCTCGTAGAATTATGCCTATCATCGATGGACCATATCCTTTGTGGGCTAGTTCAACTATCATCGTTCTAATTTCTTCTTTGCTGAATCTTACCCATCTAGGTGGCGTATTTCTAACTGGTCTCTTAGAATGCGACTTTCCTTTTTCCTTCCTCTTGTTCACGTTAGCCTCCCAGTGGGGTACTTCTCAAGCTCGGTTTAAATAGATTTAAACAACAATTCACATAGCTACGCGATAAATATAATAATTATTTTAACCCGAAACTTTGGCTGTATACTCCCTCACGACCTTGGAAAGCCTCTTTATGGCCTCCCTTATTTCTTCAATGCTTGGATAGGAGAAGTTCAGCCGCATGGTATTTCGTCCACTTCCATCGATGTAGAAGGCCGAGCCAGGAACGTAAGCTACACCTTCACTCAGAGCCATTGGTAACATCTCTTTGGTATCTAGGTTTTCATCAAGGTAAACGAATACGAAGAGTCCGCCTACCGGTTTGGTCCACTTGGCAACGCCATCCATATACTCTTCCAAGCTCTCTAACATAGCGTCCCTTTTAGCTCTATAGGCTTCTTTGACCTTAGGTATATGACTATCAACAACGCCCCGTTTCAAGGCCTCCGCTGCTATGAGTTGATTAAAAGTTGAAGTATGCAAGTCTGCATTTTGTTTGGCAGTTTCCAGTGCATCAATAATATCTGGATGTGCTGCTACCCATCCTAATCGCAAACCTGGAGCCAATATCTTACTCATAGTGCTTGTATAGATCACTCTGTACTTGTCCTTAGCTCTTAAACGTTCAAACCTTATATGATCTTCGAACATGAAATGGCTATATGGATCGTCCTCAATAATTAAGAAGTCATATTCTTCTGCCAGTTCTAGGAGCCATTCCCTTCTCTCATTACTCATACTTACTCCAGAGGGATTCTGTGCAGTTGGAATAGTGTATACAACCTTCGGTTTCTTACCCTCTCTTCTAAACTCCTTTAACTTCTCTTCAAGTTCCTCTATCTTCATTCCATGTTCGTCTATTCCAACACCTTCGAATTTTGCGCCAACCGATTTGAAGACGTTAATTGCTGCCAGATAAGTAGGCTTTTCAACAATTACTATGTCATTCGGATTTATCAGTATTTGCGAAAGTAAACTTAAAGCTTGTTGGCTACCAGAGGTTACTATTATATTATAAGGTCTCTCGCCTGGAATACCCGCTCTCTCCATAAATCTTACAAGTTCGTTTCTGAATTCCCTTACGCCTCTAGTAACGCTGTACTGTAAAGCCTTCCAACCGTATTCACGAATTACGTCACTCGAAATCTGCGCGAGTTCCTCTACAGGGAAATACTTTGGATCAGGAAGGCCTCCAGCAAGACTAATAACGTTCTTTCCCTCGGTTAACTCCAAAATTTCCCTTATCTCCGAAGATTCCATAAGGTTTACTCTCTCAGCAATGAATGACTTTATATCTAGCAATAATTCCCACCCTCATCTAATCTCATTTCACTTGTGCAAAAACGTTTTTGTATTTAAAAGGTTACCCTTATATCGCCATTGAAACTAAGAGATTCTTTAGTTTAGGGAAATAATAGACGTTGTACGGATTGTAATGAATGTTGAGTTCTAAGTCTTTTATTGCTTCTTCAAATATAGCCCTATGCTTTTTAGGTAGCGTATAGATGAACTTCTCAAATTTATTCATTAAAATTCCCAATGCCTTCCTTAAGAGTCTTACGTATATTTCTATTTCATTTTCAGTAAGCTTCTCGGGAGGGTAATCGTAATGGGCTGCCGGATAATAGATGTCAAAGAACCTGGGAACAATAACTAATGGTTCACTGACAACGAAGCGCCATACGTCTACACCGTACTTGTTTATTATAGCCTCTATCTTTCTATACATGAAGCTATCTCGATAGGGTTTCACCTTAGAACAAGGTGTAAATAATGCTGTGTCGCCTCCAGTTATGTTTTCAAGCAAATAACCAAAGAGATACTCGTGATAATCCATGACAATAGAGTTTAGGAATAGTTCCTCTCCCTCTAATAGTATAGTTCCAGGGACAGAATAGACTTCCTCGGGAGAATATCCTCGAAGTAAGTAAAATCCAATAGGTGTCATTATAACTATCTTTTTCGTAAAGAAGTATTGGGGATCTATTACTAGAGTTTTTATACCGAGCTCTAGTTCCTCTTTAGAGATTGGGACACCTTCTATTAACTTTCCGATAATGTTTAGGATATCATCCTTCTTTTCTTTATATATATTAAATGCTTCTTGAAATACGCCGTTTCGAGTCTTCTTATTTTCTATTCTCTCGACTATTGATATTAGACCGTTCAATTGGACGTCCCTTTAGGCTATAGAGGTACTTACCTATGGAATTCCCCACATCTAGTAATACAATTGTTAATACCAAGAAGATTATTGCAGCACCACTGATTGGTACGTTATAGAAGGACGATATTTCAATTCCAATAATCAACGATATCATTGAGGCTATATACGTTATATCAACTACGTCCACTAAATCCCTCCTCAATCCTCTAACAGCAAGCAATGTTGGAAGGACGAGTAAGCTTTGAGATGTAAAGAGACCTAGGTAATACGACGTTAAACTAGTTCCAAAGACACTAATGAAAACAGCTACTGCAATTCTCAAGAACGTCATAGAGCTCATAACAGAGACATACTCCTTATCGAATATTATGGAGACAATGTGATCTCTAATAAGCATTGAGATTATAACGAGAAGTGATGAAATAGCGAAGTATATTACTGCTTCATCGAAGGTAACTAACGTTAAGTCCTTCATTATTTGGTAGAATGCTTCGAACGCTATTTCTGAATTTGTCAGCATTACTCCTACTACGATAAGCGTAATAATTATTGTGGCTATCTCTGAGGCTTCTTCGGTTTTTTCTTTCGATTCAGCATATACAAAAAATATACTCAATACCACGCTTAGAAGAAAAAGTATAGATATCGTATAGTACGGTGATAATTGTAGAATAGAACTTACCATCGATACCATCAAACCCAACAAGCCTGAGCTAAAGAGTATCCCTATTGATTCACTACAGACAATGAAACACGATACTGTAGGGGAAAGCATAGAGAGAGATGAGCTGGCTATTACTAGACTTGGTTCAGCAACTACCGTCGTTAACACTGTTAGTATTATCGAAATAATGAAAGCGATCATTTTACCTTCAAGAGCTGATCACATACATCTCTTAAATAGTTACTGAAAGTGCTTGGTGTTTCCCATAGTATGTTGATTTTAATTACTGGTACGTCTAACTTCTTTGCTTCTTTAAGAACTATCTTAGTAATAGGAAGCTTCTCGGAGAATTCCGATACTACTATTGCATCTACACCTTTCAGCAACTTCTTGACCTTACTTAGTTCAGTTAAGCTAGTATGTACGCCCTTAGTTTGAACTACGTGAACAACGTTTACACCGAAATTGAGTACCGGATAGGTTTCGCCAGGTACCATTGTAATAACTCTTAAGCCTCGAGTTCTAGGTATGCATTGTACTAGTATTGATTCAATATTGTGAAATTCGGTCTTCAAATTATTGACGTACATGTTACACTTCGATGGTTCTATTTTACATGCTATAGATACCATCTTAGACATTATTAATTCTACATTGGGTACATATAACCACCATCCATGTGGATTCAGTCCAACGTTAGCAACGCTCAGAATGACGAATCCATGAGACATAAGCTGAATGACTGGGTTACTAAAGGTGGTTATTTGAGGTACGCTTTCCTTACCTTGTTCTAATCTTTTCTCAGCGATTTGAACCTCAAAGGGCCAATGTGCTGTCTGGAGGAAAATGTCTGCCTTTAGCGAAGTTGCAACGTCATTCGGAGAAGGTTTCCATATTAAGGGTGAAGTATAAGGTGGTATCAGAACCTTTACTTGAGCACCAGGAAAGACAGATCTTGCAATCATTCCTAAGGAGTCTATAGTCGTAACTATTTGAAACGAATAAACGAAATTGATGCCGACCAAGAGAATGGCAAAAAGTTTTAAGCTAGGAGACGGTCTTTGTTTATCAACCCTTATTATCTTCATATTTTCGTACCCTGCTGTCGTAAATACATTACCATTTTAAGAGTGTCTTTAATTATGTCCTTATGATCAAATGCTAACTCTTCCCAAGGTATTTCAGCTATCTCAAACCACTTAGCATCCTCTGCATCTGTTCCTGGGGTAGGAGTGACCATCGTTCTCTCTTTGGGTATTGCCAAATAAGCAACGCTAACGTAGTGACCTCGTGGATCTCGATGAGGATCTGAGTAAACCGATATTAGAGTTACTAACTCGCCTTCAATACCGGTCTCCTCCTTTAGTTCTCTGAGGGCTGCATCTTCAACTCTCTCACCACATTCCACGTGCCCACCTGGAAGTGCCCATTTACCCTTGAACGGCTCCCTCCCTCTCTTTATTAGCAATATTTTATCTTTATACATTAGTACTACGTCTGTGGTTAGAATAGGTCTACACTTGCCTTTCTCTGCCGTAACTATTTTCGTTCACCTCTAGATTCATTTAGGCACTAATTATGAACTTAAAATTAAGCATTAGCTTGCGATTCTCTTTCTCTCATAGCCTTTTCTGCCATTATTATAGCTAGATAATATAGAACGAACATTGGTATACCAATAGCAAGCATGCTCACGCCGGTACCTCCAGGCGTTATTACAGCTGCTATAAACATTATCACTAAGAAAGCTATCCTCAAGTTTCTTCCTTTTAGCTGTTCAGGTCTTAAGATTCCAAGTAAGACTAAATAGTAAACTACTATGGGTAACAGGAACGATAATCCCGTTACTAGAGATGTAAATATAACGAAGTTTATGACATCGGATAAGCACCACCTCACTTCAGCACCTGCTACTTGTCCAAATATCACCACGAGTTGAAGTCCGAAGGGCACTACTATAGTAATTGCGAATACCTCACCTAGTAAGAAGAGACCAACAGTACTCAATATCCCGTTCCTTATCATTCTCCTTTCATGTTTTTCGAGTGCTGGCCATATGTAGCATAGCATTTGGTAAACTATGTAAGGCAATGAAAGTATGAGGGCGCCCCAGATTATAATTACAACATACGCGTTCATCAAACCTTCAGCATTACAAATTATGGGTGTAATACCCATTCTATCTATCGCTACGGTAACTACTCTAAGAAGGGCAACCATTGCTGGAATGTAACCGAGCCAGCGCAAGAGCTCCTTTAGGTACTCGGCACCAACTATATTACCAACATCATTGGGACTACAGTAAACCCCAAATAGCGGACACGAAATCCAGTTTATTGGAAAGAATACTACTATCAATACCGAAATTAAGAACGCGAATATCGAACGTCTAATTCTTATTATTAATTCTTCGATATGTGGTGTAATGTCCTCTGAATACGCAGCTTCGCTTTCGCATTCAAAGGCAGATTTTAACGGTTTCAATATTTTCTTTAAAAGTTTATTCATTTCGTAACCCTTTCAGACCTAGGGTTATATGCGGAATTTATTCTTCCGTTAGTTTCTCTTCTTTAGCTTTAGCAACTATTTCCTTTTCGAGTTCCTCTCGTGTCTTACCTTCGGTTTCGATTCCAAGTCTCTTAGCTATTTCTCTAATTTGTTCATCAGTGAGCTTCTTCTCTTCTTTTTCCTCTCTCTTTTTGGGTTTCTCTTCTTCGTATTCACCCTCCATTGCCTTCTTGAATTCCCTTACTGCCTCGCCGAATCCCCTAGCCAGTTCGGGTATCTTCGAAGGCCCTAAGATGAGGAGAAGCGCTAGTATCAGTAATATTAGCATCTCATTTGGACCCACACTGAGCAAAGGCACCAGTAACATTTCGATCAACGCCATCCCTAGCTTTTGAGTGAAATATATATTTATTTTGTTATTTTCTCTTAAACTGATCCCTAAGAAGCGCGAGAATTCAAGTATTATAACCTCTCTCAGAACGTTCAGCTGGTGACCATAAATGGAGGTACCAAAGGCAGAAGTACTTACACCAATACTTAGAAAGGACGCTGGTAAGAAGCCCAAGAGAAGGACTGGTAAAGGGTTTAGTAAGGGTGAACTTGAAGCAGTTGGTCTAGATTTCAAGAGAGCGCTCAAATTAGGTCTTCCAATTGATAAAAGGAGAAAGACTGTCCATGAATGGAACGTTGAAAAACTCCGTAAGTACCTTTCTAATATAACCGGAAGGAAAGAATGACACGAAAAAGAAGGCTTTTCTTTATTATTATAGTAGTTTGGGGCATTTCACTAATGTTGTTAATTTATTTGTATTGGAACTTCCTTACTGAACTATTTCAAATGGTGACGAAGAAATGAAGATAGTGGTAGGTATAACTGGTGCATCCGGATTACCACTCTCTTCTAGGTTAATTGATGTATTGAGGCAAAATAGTAACATACACGTTCACGTAGTAGCATCCGAAGGTGCCTTACTTGTAGCACGTGAAGAACCATGCACGTACCCGGATCTAAAGCCATGTGATTTAGTCAAATACATTAAAAGTATGGGGGTTGGTATCGACGTTAGCCTCTCTTCAATGTATGCTTCCAGTTCAAACGTTCCAGATAAAGTCGTAATAGTTCCAGCTTCGATGAAGAGCGTTGCTTCCATATCTTTAGGACTCGCAAATACCTTACCCACACGTGTTGCATTGAACGCATTAAGGATGGGGCGAGAACTAGTACTAGTACCTAGAGAAACTCCTTTGGGAAGCATTGAACTAGGACATTTATACAAACTTTCTACACTGGGAGTTAAAATAGTTCCACCAATCCCGGCCTTTTACCCTAATCCTTCATCTATACTCGATATAATAGATTTTATCGTAGGCAAAATCTTAGACGTCATGAAAATCGATCATAATTTGTATAAACGCTATAAACATTAACTCAGCGAAATAATATTTTACTACACCTAGCGGTCTGTCCAGGTGTACTTAATTGAATTCAATTGGATGTGAATTAGAGGTTCTAGTGCTAAAAGGATCGGAACCTTTAACTCGGACCGAATTCTTACGTATCATCGAAGAGGAACTGAAAGGCGAAATATTAAGAGATCCGTGTACTAACGACATAGTCGGTACAAGGCTTGAAAACAACGTTACCTTAAAGACCGATACTACCTCTATGATCTGGGAGTTCTCTTTCCCGCCTGTTACGAATACCAAAAGTTTAATTAACCAAATATATAAAGTGAGAGAATTGATATCTGAGCTAGGTCTCCAATTATATCCTTCTGGGTACTATCCTAATCCTGGAATCAAATGGTACATTAGAAACGCTTCTCCTCGAGGTCATTATAGGTTGCTTCATTGGTATGGATATTCTCATTGGAAGATTGCTTCGATGGCATCTACGCAAATATGGTTGGAAGTACCAGTCAATGCGTTGCCACGAACTCTTTCACTGATAAACGCGATATCACCCAGTATATTAGAAAAGTTCGCAAATTCAGAATGTTGTTCATGGAAAGAGTATCGCGTTGAACTATGGCGCCAATTCGCTATAACTTCGTGGGCTACAGTACCTGAAACGTGGTTACCTAAAGTATTTCGGTCATGGAAAGACATATTAGATTATTTATTTTCAGGAAGGCTCCAAGAAACTTCGATGTGTAAGGATCTCTCTGGATATTCGCTAAATGAACTTGCTTCGATGCTTATGGAAAGCAGTGGCCAAGTTTTAGCCCGTTCTTTTGATATGAGTCTCTCTACTGCTTCTTCGAGAGAAATTATTGAAGGAATGCAGAGGTGGATATTTAACCCAGCCATTCCTAGATGGTGGAGTTCACGTAACATACCCAATGAGTGGTTAACAGAGTATTTGCGAGGAAACACTGAACCATTCGTTGAGAGTCTCGAAAGAACCTTTATAGAAGTTAGGTTCTTACCTACGCTAGCTACAACACCAGAGAAGTTACATGATGTTATCGAAACGCTTGTACAAGTGCTTGATGCTGGACGCGACGTTGAAGTAGATCTAAATATAGAGCCTATAATTAAACACGAGTACTTAGAGGCTGCCAAAGGCATAAAACCTAAATCATCTAATCGTATTCTCGAAAAACTTACAAAGAGATAAAGCTATTACGGTATTATCTAATAAGACTGATGTTATACTAGTCGACTAATTTTTAAATACGCACAGAGTCAAGTGGGTAACGGAGGAATGAGGTAACATGAGCAAGAAAGAGAAGCCTCACATGAACTTAGTAGTAATTGGACACGTAGACCACGGCAAGAGCACGCTAGTGGGCCACCTACTATACGAGCTAGGCTTCGTCGATGAAAAGACCTTGAAGATGTTGGAAGAGGAAGCAAAGAAGAGGGGTAAGGAGAGCTTCAAGTATGCTTGGTTGCTAGACAAGCTAAAAGAGGAAAGAGAAAGAGGAGTTACTATCGACCTAACTTTCATGAAGTTCGAGACGCCCAAGTACTACTTTACCATAATTGACGCCCCCGGTCACAGAGACTTCATTAAGAACATGATCACTGGCGCTAGTCAAGCTGACGCTGCAATATTGGTAGTAAGCGCAAGGCCTGGTGAATTCGAAAGCGGTATGAGCGCAGAGGGCCAGACCAGAGAGCACATCTTGCTAGCTAAGACCATGGGTATCGACCAAATAATAGTCGCTGTAAACAAGATGGATGCCACCGAACCACCGTGGAGTGAAAAGAGGTATAACGAGATAGTCAACACCTTGAAGAAGTTCATGAAGAGCTTGGGTTTCAAAGTAGATCAAATTCCATTCATACCTGTCAGTGCATGGACCGGTGACAACATCATTAAGAGAAGCGAAAACATGCCTTGGTACAAGGGACCAACTCTAGTTGAAGCTTTAGATCAACTACAACCACCAAGCGTTGAGAAGTGGATGAAACTACCACTAAGGATACCTATACAAGACGTATACACTATCACGGGTGTTGGTACTGTACCAGTAGGAAGGGTTGAAACTGGTGTCCTAAGAGTAGGAGACAAGGTCGTATTCATGCCACCGGGTGTAGGCGGTGAAGTCAGATCTATCGAAATGCACCACGAGAAGATACAAGAAGCCAGGCCCGGTGACAACATAGGTTTCAACGTCAGAGGTGTTGGTAAGGGTGACATAAAGAGAGGCGATGTCGCTGGCCACCCAGACAACCCGCCTACCGTTGCCGATCAATTCACGGCAAGGGTCTTCGTCATATGGCATCCAAGCGCCATCGCAGTGGGATACACCCCAGTAGTTCACGCTCACACTGCTAGCATTGCATGCAGGATCATTGAGCTAAAGCAAAAGCTAGACCCAAGAACTGGTAAAGTGGTAGAGGAGAATCCGAGCTTCCTCAAAGCCGGTGATGCAGCAATTGTAACCTTCAAGCCACTGAAGCCTATGGTCATAGAGAAGTTCCAAGACATACCACCACTTGGAAGATTCGCAATGAGAGACATGGGTAAGACTGTAGGTATAGGTATTGTAACTGACGTCAAGCCAATGAAAGTTGAAATCAAGTTAAAGAAGTAAAACAACTATTACTCTTTTTAACGCAAAGCTTCTCACATTAACAATACTCAACTTACTTATTCGAAAATAACTATTTACTAATACTCTTCAGCGATCACTGATTTTCTCTATAAGTAACTCGAGGTACGTTTTACTTACCACTTCCGCATCGGGCACTATCTCCCGTAGTTTCAAAAGAAGTTCATTTTTTGCATTCTCCAATTCCTCATTACTAGAAACAACTTTTTCTAACTCAATAAACCAACCTAACCCCTTAACGTTATCTATTGCTATTGTTATATCCTCCCATTTCCACCTTTCTCTAGTTTTTTCAACTACGAAGACGGATTTCAAACAAAGTTTTTCTAATATCTGGCGAATTGCATCGCAACTATTTAATTCAACTTCAATCTCTTCCCTAACCTTTGCGCTCGGATCGAGTCTGGGTCCTTTATACGTTAACACGCATTTCCCATCACTTTTTCTCAGTCTTACTGCTTCATCAGTTACAGAGAAGTCTCGACAACATCCTCCCTCGCAGTCAAAATTAAAATATTCATCTATTTCGATTCTTTTTCCTAAGTACTTCGCCGAAAGGAGCTTTCTACGTATTACGTCAGGATCTTTAACCTTAGCTTTTATTTCAACCTCATACATATCATGAATCCCTAGGACAACAGGAAGAAATAGCCTTATTTAACTCGCTCATACGCAAGGAACGGTGATAACTGAAGTTGAGCCTAAGGCTCGAAGTAGAGGTAGTTAAACCACCTGTATGCAGCAGTTGCAACCGTCTCGTTGTACCGAAGGGCAAGGAAGTAGGTGTTAAGTTTTACTGTCCTAATTGCGGCGAAGTAATTATCTGGAGATGTCCTAGCTGTAGGAAGCAGACTAAACCTTATCGCTGCCCCAAGTGTGGTTTTGAGGGGCCATGAAGAGTAAGCGAGGTGATGGACATGGTTAAAGTATTGGTAACTGTAAAAGTATATCCCGATAGCGTAGAAAGAGACTTAAACCAACTAGAAGAGTCAATAAAGAGTAAACTCCCAGAAAACTACGAGATAATTAAATCAGAAAGGATACCGGTTGCCTTCGGCCTTAACTTACTAAAGCTCTATATAACAATGCCGGAAGAAACCGAGGGCGGAACCTCTGCGCTTGAAGACCTCTTAAAAGAAGTTGAGGGCGTAAGTGAGGTAGAGGTTGAATCCGTTCACAGAATATCCTATTAGGCATTTTTTGTCGAGTTTGAAAACTTTGTATTTAATTGTACTTTCGCATTCTTCATTTTCGATTTCTCAATCTTCTTAAATCAAATTGAGGGCGCTATACTTCAGAAACTTATCTCCTAATAGATATCATAAAATGTGTTATAAAAGACGAATTGGTGGGGCCGCGGGGATTTGAACCCCGGACCACGGGGGCCCAAGCCCCGCATCCTACCAAGCTAGACGACGGCCCCATCAACATGGCTCTGAGAATCCTTTATTAATCTTCCTCGTGACCCCGTGTAGGTGCTACTAGGGCAAGAACCATAGTCAGCAACATGTATATAGTAGTTATCCAAGTCGCTATTGCTGGACCGATATATTTTACAATAATTGTCCAGAGGAGCACTACACCAATAACCATTATTATTAACCAATCTTGAGTTGAGAGACTTCGCATTTCTTGAAGGCCCCTAGTTTCAAATCTCACCGTCTTTTGATAGCTTTAGGGTGTAATTGAAACATTGAGTTGTTGGCAAAGCCTCGAGAAAAGCATTGTACTGAACGTCGGTAGATGTAGTTGGGGTAAATGTGTATTTTGCGGATGGGGTAAGAGGGAAGGTACGGAAAGTATCGATAACGCTATGAATAAAATAAGGAAAGCCGTAAGAGAGAAAGTACCAAAGAGGTTGAAGATATATACTTCTGGAAGCTTATTCGATGAGAACCAATATCCAAGGTATTTCCAATTATGGTTAGCTGAATTCATAGATAGAACCTGCGTGGAAGAACTTCAAGTTGAGAGCTTACCTTCGTTTATAAAGTACGAATTATTGCAACCTTTCCTCGGAAGATCATACAAACTCATTGTAGCTTTGGGACTAGAGGTGGCTGATAATGACGCACTTAGGAAACTCGGTAAGTATCCTGCCATGAGTGTTGAAAGTTACATCTCGACTGCACTTACCTTAAGGAATCTGGGAGTTGGAACTAGAACTTACGTCTTAGTAAATCCTCCTATCAAAGATTGGGAAGACTTGTTCCATAAGACCGTAGATATTGCATTGAAATACTCCGATGAGGTAGTGTTAATCAATACTTACCCACATTCAGAATCACCTCTATTCACTTTATGGATAAGTGGGAAATGGAGGCCTCTAGATGAAGAGCATTTCATGAGAATTGTCAAACCATATCTAAATAATCCGAGGATATCAATAGACTTCAACAATTTCGCTTTCAAACCAAACTTTCCAAAACGCTTAAGGAAACGTATAAAAGGGGCCGGTAAGGAACAGCTTATTCATCCGTACTACGAAGTGTGGCAAGACTTCATTACGAGGTTCTATACTCCACCTAGAAGGAAATCGGTTCTCTTATTTGTGCCTTGTTCTTATAGAAAACCATATTATAAGAGTAAGACGTGGAAAGCAATACTGAACGTTCTAAGAAGGGTTGGATTAAGAAGTGTGACGCACCTCGTTGCGATAAGTTCACCAGGAGTAGTTCCTGAAGAATTTTCCAATGAATATCCCTTTAACAGCTACGATTGGCCCGAGTGGGAGGAAACCGAAGAAATAAAGAGACTCTATATTAAAGTGAATAAAGAGAGAATAAAGAGATACTTACTACGTCATAAGGATAAGTATAAGGTAATCGCATACTACTTGAAGCCTTCTAGTGAAAGCGCAAAAGCTTTGGAAGAAGCTTGCAAGGAATTAGGATTAGAGTGCATTAAATGTCTACCAGAAGAGGTCTTCGAAAAGGTGAGGAAAGAAGTAACATCTTCAGAAATAACGCATGAGCTTTCTTTGAAATCTCTGGAAGAATGCCTTAAGAGAATTAAAGTTAAATACGAGATTAGAAAAGCTAAAACATAGAAAACGTTATTGCAGTTAAGTTGTGTACACTACACATCAAAACGGTGCATTTCAAGTATAGAATTCGAATATTATATTTATTAACTTCAAATAATATAGAAAGGTGGTGAAGGAATATGTTAAGAAGGAGAGAAGTAAAGGTACGGGAAGTAGTAGGACGGAAGGTGGTCAATAAGAAAGAATACAGGTACACCTACTATACTCTACCTCTGAACATCTACATACCAAAGCACGTCGTAGAGAAGTACGATAAGGACTATGTATTAGAGATAAATACTGAAACTGGTGAAATAAGGGCATTCCCAAAGAAACTCAAGGAAAACGTACCTCAAGTAGAGGCAACTCAATAACCCTAGAATATCAAAAGATTTCATAAGCAGTTAAAGTACAAACTTCAATTCTCCTTAGAAACAATCTTTTTATATTTTTCTCTTAGGATCTCTGCTAATTCTTTGCCATAGTACTCTTCGACTTTTTCAATTAGGTCTTCGACGACGTTTTTATAAGGCTTTAATAGTTTCAATACCTCAGCAAACTCCGTCTCAAAATACTTTTTGAGACCTTCCCGTGGGTCTTCTACTTCGAATGAATTGAACTTAAATTTACTCTCGGCTGTCCAAACCATTCTCCTTAAATCAGAAGCTAGTCTCGATCCTATTTCGTTCTGATGTTCAGCAATAACTACATTGAAGACTTGACGCAAGAAGTCCGGATACTTAGGCATCACCAACACTCCCCATACAGGCCTTTCGTCATCCCTATTATGAGGTCTTTCCCGGATTCTACGGTCATTGAAAATAATATATCGTAAATTATACCAATAAATTGTAAACTATTTATTATAGAATACAATTCGTATTTGAACTATTCCTGAAAGCACTCTAGGATTAAATTTCATCCTCATCCAGCTCTTCTAATGCCTCTAACTCCTCTAATTCTTCATCAATAGCTTCTTCCTCTGCTTCCTCTTCAGTGCCCAGTATATCTTCGATAGCCTCAATCTCCTCTTCGGTTGTCTGAGGAACTTCCTCTTCTTGAAACTTTGCAAGCTCTTCTGGATTAGCTGTATAGGAGCCGTCTGGAAGCTCAAATATTCTATTTTCTTCTAAGAGTTTTAAGAGAGCTCTTCTAAGTCTATCTTCACCTGCTGTAGCGGAAAACACCTCCTTGAGTTCTTTGAACTTCATTCTCTTTTCTTGCAATATATTTAGAATTAGTTGTTCCAATTCGATGTCATCAGGAGCTGCTAGAAGCACTATTTCGTCATCTTCATATATTTTTTCGAGTTTGTTTATTACTTCCTCTTGGACATCATCAACGGGTTTCTTTTCCTTGTTCACATCCTCCAATCTTTTTTACCCTCCGTAAAGTTTTGAATAAATCTATCATAAAAGTTTAAGCTCTAGCTTTAGAGAAAGTTATCGTACTTTGATTCGTCTTTACTAGCTGGTACTTCTCGAAGGTTTATATTACTTTAATATTACTAACCCCTAGGCTTCCTCTGAATCCCACTACTATCCCATTATATATTGTGTAACTCCTGTATTTGCTTTGATCCTCAATATCGTCTCCTTAGTGTTACTATACTATTACTAAGGACGTTTTTCAACAGCACACAAATTGGGACCAAATACTGGCTTACAAGAACTGCATCGTTGCTATAGCCTTCGCTATTTTCTCATTGCAATTTCACCGAAGAGAGATTTTGTTGTCTGTATGTTATTCATTTAATTGAAACACGTTTTTCAATCAATGTACTTCAACTTTGTTTATGAATAATTATACAAAACTCGCTTCTTAATAAAGTGAGTATGTAGAGTTACAGACGAAATAAACCACCTGTATATATTGGTGTAATACTTCCCAGTACGTTTGTTGCGAGGTATTGTGTCCCATAGGTGTGGGATTCAGAGGAAGCCTAGGGGTTAGTAATATTAAAGTAATATGTATTACTATTAAAGCTTGTCCATCTCATCTAAGGCTTTAATCAAATACTCTGAATCTGTAACGAATTCGTGTAGATCCAACGATTTCAAGGTAGAAGGAAGTGGTATACCATTTATCAGACTCCATCCCCTTTTCTTATAATACTCTGTTTTTGCTTCCTCCATATCCTCGTAACTTAGGAACGCTTTCAAGCCCTTTGCTGGTCCTGTAGGTGCAGGTTCCATCCATCGTGGAGGTACGGTATCATCAGACCTTCTTATACCACTCTTTATTGCCCACAATCTGCTCAGACTTTCCGTTCTCCAAGAGAGGGCCCGTAGTTCCTCTACACTGATGGAAATACCATAAACAATTTCTAGTAGTTTAGAGAAGTCTTCGAAGTTGTATGGTAGGAAAACACACGTGCCCATATGGTCTTGGACGCTCACCCTATCCCTATCTTCTATTAGACTATCGATTGCATTGACTGCTGGCTCCTTAGGTGGTTTATGAGGTCGAGGCCAACCCCTCAGATGACTTGCACCCACATCAGCTGTTGCGTAACTTAAACCAAACCCTAACAAACCTCTTGGATCCCAAGCAGGTGCCTCTAACCCTTTCACGTGAACGGCCCATTCCTTTCCATATCCAACGATTTCAGTTATTCTTTTAAGACCTTCTGCAAGCAATGCTCCTATTTCCTTCCGCTCAGCTATCAGCTTCATCAATTCTCTTTGCTTCTCTGCTTCACCCCACTTTATATCGTAGAGCTTATAGCCCCTTTCGGTCGTTTCCATTAGCCAACCTATCACGTTTCCGGTAGATATGCTATCTAATCCTAGCTCATTTACAGTTTTTATTGCTTTTAGCACATCATCCAATTTATATATTCCGTCCGCTGCACCAAGCATACCTAAATGCTCGTATTCGCTCTTAATTCCTTCTATTACTTTAGGACATTTGACTGGACACATGTAACCATAGGTTGATGGGTCTTCTTCAGCGACACTTATTGCCCTCTTAATTATTTCATCTCCTTTTAACTCACCGACGTCGCCTAGATGCGTGAACTTGAAATTGTAATGAGGTGCCATTCCTAGCATGTCGGCTTGCACGAGAGCGTTATTAGTTCCATATTTTGAGAATCTAGACTGCTTTCCCAAACGAACGTAGAGTTCTGTAACGTATTTTCTCCATTCATCCCAACCCCCAGCGGGTTCCTCTATGTGATTTGCGGTTTTTACAGCAATTGCTTTTAGATTCTTTGAACCCCAGACTGCACCTATACCCCCTCTTCCAGCCGCCCTCAGTTTGTCTACAATAATTGATGCATAACGAACTTTATTCTCACCAGCCCTACCTATGGCAGCTACGCTTACCTTTCCGTGTTTTGTCCTTAAACTATTAACAGTTTCCGATACGCTCTTGCCCCATAAATCGTTTGCATCTATTATATCAATATAATCATCTTCAATATATAGATATACTGGTTCGCTGGCCCTACCCTTAATTATTACTGCATCGATTCCAGCCATGCGTAACTTCGGTCCGAAAACTTCTCCAGCATAAGAATCATGTATTAAACCCGTTAAAGGAGAAATTGTGCCAAAGCAAGTCTTACCGGAGCCCGGAGCGTAACCCGATAACGCTCCGGGTGCTATTACAGCTACATTGTGTTCGCTTAAGGGATCTATTGGTAAACCTACTTCTTTATAAAGATAATACGTACAGAATCCCTTACCTCCCCAGAACCTTAAGGAGACGTCCTTCGGTATTTTCCTCTTTTCGATAGAATTTCTTGTTAAATCTACGTAGAGGATCCTCCTATTCTCAATATTCACCATATCTTATCTTCCCAGAAGGTAATACTATGTGATAGGATTTGAAAAGAGTGGTGTGAAAACTCATTATACTTCTATAATGAGATCATTTAAGCTCTTTGAATGATGCGCTCCAAGTAACCATAAGAGTTCTTCTTTTGCAGCATCTATCATAGAAGGAGTTATGGGCTCTCTGAGTTTATCGTTAACGTAATGCGCGAACTTGCTTAAGTTACACCACGTATTCTCATCGAGTAAGTCAGCTCTCTCTATTCCTATACCATTGTACCCGTTCTTGCTCCATATTATTATTTTTCCTTCGTTAGGACATATGCTTACACGAAGCGAATTATAACAATCTTTGAATTCTGAGATCAAACCTTCGATATCCTTCTTGATAACTTCCTTGTTACTCTTAATTATCCAGAACTTGTTATCGTATCTCGACTGGATTATTACGAATAAGTGGGCCGGGTAAACTGGTTCACACATATGCACGTTCCCCTTTAGTAATAGATAGTTTTAGAATAGTATTTTCGAGAACTTCGTATTATTGAGTTACTACTCAGGAGCCAGGGGTTTCATCACCCATCTCAGACGCCCGACGTACGAATCCTCATTGCTTCGGCCAGTTTAACTCACATAATTGTTTCCTGTAACTTCAACTGGAGGGAAGGGTTAATGAGAATTATTAAGAAGCCATTATCTAAAAGAGAAAAGAAGCAATTAATCAAGGAGATTCCGCGCGAGTTAATAGAGGTAGATCTTAACGAAAAGATAGAGGAAGCGAAAGTAGTCTCTGATAGGAGTGGAAAGGAGTACTTGGTTATTTATATTAACGACAAACCAACGCTTGCCAGAATAAAAAACAAATTCATTCCAATACTATGTGGTCAGAAACTAGAGTTTAGGGGCGTCGTTGTAGACGAAGGAGCTGTAAAACATATTACTAATGGAGCGGACGTAATGAGACCTGGAATCGTAGAGGTGAAGGGAGAATTTGATAAGGGAGATTTGGTTCTAGTCTACTCCGTCAACTTACCGTTCCCAATAGCAGTAGGGGAAGCTCTATACTCGTCAGAGGAAATTAAGAAAATGGAGAAGGGGAAAGTAATAAAGAACATACACCATTTGGGAGATGAACTTTTCAAGCTGTGTAAGGGTTTAGCTTAGAGATTAAACAATTGATTTAGTACGTAATCTCTTATATCGTTTATTGAAGGTAGCTTTTCGATAACTTTACCATTTTCAATGACCTTCCTTAATAATGGTATACAACCTTCCGGAGCTTCGACGTTCCATGGTAAGATTAGTCTCTTTTTGTTACAGACGTACAACTGCTTGAAGCCGGGGAGTTTCCCCCTCTTACTTCTGGGAACCCACCTATCGTTTTCGAACACCTCTACTATATCTGCACTTATGTCAACGCTTTTCGGGAACGCTATGGAAGTTCCGACACCGAACGCATCAACGATATCTCTAAGTTCTTGTATCACGTCTTCGTCTAGTCCGCCACTAACTACTATTTGAACGTCTTTACAACCGTTAATGTCTAAGGTCCATCGGACTTCTTCAATTATTCTACGGAAATTCCCCCTTCTAGAGCCTGGCGTATCTAATCTAACACCCTTCAATCTTTCTTTCAATGTCTTACAAGCTCTTAGAGCTTCCTCTCTTTCATCACAGAAGGTGTCGACCAGAGCAATTCTCGGGATAGATGGATCAGTATATTTGTCGAAAATGCTCCATGCAACTTCGCTATTGCCTATAATTACTATTAGAGCATGTGGCATGGTTCCCACTGGTTTGAGACCTAAGTACTTTTCGCTTAATGTGCCAGCTACTGCATCGACGCCACCGATGTATGCTGCCCTATCAACCATAGGTTGAATGGCTGGATGAACCGCACGCAACCCAAAGAACATTACTATTTTATTACCGGCTGCCTTTTTCACACGAGCGGCTTTAGTTGCTATTGACGTACTATGTCTTAACACACCCAATAACGATGTCTCGAGGTCAGCGAATTCACTGTATTTCCCTTCGATCACCATTAACGGCTCTTTCTCGAAAAAGATAGTGCCCTCTGGAACGGAATATACATTTACGTTCCTTCCTTCAATTATTTCCAATACTTCTTCCAAACCTGCGAATACGCCCCATTCGTAACCACTAGGAAAGGAGTATACATGAAATTCCATTCTAACGTTCTTGTCGACTCCGGACTTACTAACTATCTCTTTGGTACGTTTGAAGTATATATCTGTGGCCTCTCCGCTTTTTATTTCATCTGGAGATGCGATGAACATTACTAATCACCGACTACAGTTACGACAACCTTTCTAGAGGGCCTTGGTCCATCTAGTTCAACAACGAATATATTTTGCCATGTCCCTCTTATCAATCTACCTTCAATAACTGGAAACGTTCTAGAAGGACCAATAATTGAAGCCAAGATATGCGCATCCGCATTGTTATCAATCATGTTATGTCGCCAAGGTTTATCTGGTGGCACCAGTTCTTCCAAAGCGTTTAAAATATCACTCATTAACCCCGATTCGTGCTCATTAGCTATCACTGCAGCAGTTGCATGCGGTACAAAGACCGTACAGAGACCGTTTCTGATATTGCTTCTTTTAACTATTCTCTCTACGTCTTGAGTAACATCAATGAGTTCCTTTCTCCTGGAGCTACTTACAGTAAACGTTTCAATGTATACGGTCATTGTTAGTTCCCTGTTAAATTAGATGATCGGAAGAATAAGTATAGATATCCCATTATTCGCGAAGTAGCTCTGGTGTTGCTGTTGATAGTGAAGTATGAAGGTAATAATTCTTATATTGCTTTTTCAAAAGATTTTAAGATATCAGTCAACACTCCTGGAGGAACGTTCTTCATTTCTCTTGTTGATAATGAGGAAGCTCATTACTGCCCCCGAGGAGTTCGATGTAAAAACCCTACCGAGGGATGGATCGATCTATTCAGGTTTAGCGTCGCAATATTCCCAGAAGGCCTCGTTTTAGTTGATGAAAAGACGTCTGTAGGGATTGGTCGGATTCCACCTTCAATACATGTAGACATGTTAATTTCAAACTTCAATGAACCTGAGCACAAGTGTTTCCAAACAATTGAATTATTAGACGCTGGTGAGTACGTCGACCCATTTAAATGTATGATCTATAGTCCAACACTCGTTCATGAAATGAAATTAGAGCCGCAATGGTTCGAACTAATTTCTAAGGAGGAAAAAACCGTTGAAGTGAGATTGCTTGACGAGAAAAGAAAGAAATTACGTGTAGGACATGTAATTAAGTTTGTAAATACGCAGAATTCGAAGGAGCTTTACGCTAGAATAACTTCCCTAAGGGTGTATGATAATATAAAGAAGCTATTGGAATTAGAAGATCTAACAAGAGTAATGCCTGGTTACGATTACATGGAATCACTCGAAGTCTACAAAAAGTATTACGACGTGGAATCAAGGAAAGCAATCGCCATTGGGTTAGAAGTTCTTTAGTTTTTACAGATTTCAGATTTTAGTATGGAATATGTTTCTTTGGCGAACGAAGTAACTGGAAGTTCTCTCAATTCCCATCTACCTATACCTAAGAGCACGGGGACCCTTATTCTATCTCCAATTCTCTTTTTGTCCCTTAGTATATAGGAAGTATAGGCTTCCTCTTCGATCTCGCAAACGCTATTTAGGTTAACGAATTTTAGTATTTCGTAATCAGATATAACCTTGCTCACGATTTTGTCGAGTTCAGTCCCATTAATCTTATCATAGTATTTCGTCTCAACAATCATACCTAAAGCTACTGCTTCTCCATGTAGTAGCTCGTACTTGGAACCGCTTTCTAATGCGTGACCTACCGTGTGTCCATAGTTTAGAACTTCTCTAATACCTTTTCTCTCTCTAGGATCTTCCCTAACTACGTCCAGCTTCAATTTAGAAGCTCGTAGTACTAGTTCCATTACTTCGTCATCCCGTCTGGAAATTATTTCTTTTCTATTATTTACTAAGAAACTGAGATAGTCCTCGCTGAGCGTAAATCCGTACTTCAAGGCTTCGGCCAAACTCGATAGGTAAACTCTTTCGGGTAGCGTTTCAATGAACCTTAGGTCGCTTGCGACTATCGAGGGGTGGTAAAAGGAACCTATTATATTCTTCGTTCCTTTGTAATTTACTGCAGTCTTACCTCCTAAGGAGCTATCTATCATTGCCAGTAATGTAGTGGGAATTTGGACGAAAGGTATACCTCTCATATATATTGAGGCTGCGAAACCTACCGTATCACAAAGACTCCCTCCGGATGCACATGCTATCGCATCCCACCTAGAGGCCTTCCTCTCCCATAGTTTTTCGATTATATAAAGGGCTGTTTCAAGTTCCTTGCTTTTTTCACCGTCTTCGATTACCATTACATCTTCGAAGACTCTTTGTAATTCTGACGTAAGGTTAGGGAAATTGTCGTGAACGCCCTTACCTACAATAGCTAGTTTCGGATTGAAGTACGCTGTCCTTAGGAAATCTTTTAATCTTTCAAGTACGTTTCTCCCAACTATTATATGGTAGAAGTATTCATCCAGTATAGTGATTTTAAGTTCCTTATAATAGCTCTTCAAATTCCTCTTCCTCCTCTCCTTTACCTAGGAACGTTGATATTATGTAAGCTCCAGCACCTCCAATGAAAGCAATTACGACTATTAGCATAGGGTTTCCTAAGAGTATTTCTATTATCGTCGGTGCTGGCTTCAAGTATACGATGGGTAAGGTTGGAGCTAGGATGACCTTTGATTTATACGTTGTATATCCGGGAGCATCTACAGTCATTAATACTTCTCTTCCTATGTAATAGCTATTGACTTTTACAATAGCCACGCCATTGATGTTACTCATCCCTTCTCCAATAAGTTTATTATCAAAGTAGAACTTTACAACGGCTCTAGCAACAGGTTTATTATTTCTGGCATCGTAAATCCTTATCATTACATTTGACTTAGTAGGCTTCAAAGGAACGGAGACTTCCAAGTTTACTGGAACAGTAAAGGATTGAATACCCGTTGCAGCAACTTTTCCAGTTGCTGCTTTACAACTTAGAGACACTTGATAAGTACCTTTTGGTAAGTTTATTGAGGTGGATAAGGAGGGCTTCTCCATTCTCTGTAAAGTAAGTGGTTTAAGTAATGGTCCACCTTGTACGGAACCTTCACAATAAGATATGTAATCTAGTAGTAGTTTATCCTTGGTTTCTGCTTTTATAACAACTTTATATGTCCTATGAGCTATTGTAAACTCTAGAACTTTCGTGTTTTCATCAATGGTTATCTCAGTAACTAAAGGTTCGAAACCGGTAGCTGTTATTTTAACTTGGTAGAGACCTGGCGGAATTTCTATTACATTAAACTGTGACGAAAGTGTGAAATTCAACTTTATTCCGAAGTACTTGTTAACGAGAGTTAGATTAAATGAATCAACTAATCTCTTCAATTCGTCATACACGAATACCTTAATCTTTATTGTCTTCAATTGCAAGTAAATATTAAGAGAAGTATCGTTGAGTATGTTAATTATTTTCTTGTATTCTTTATAGTTCTTTGCAGTTACCGTTATTAAATACTCGCCAGGTGGTACCTTGACCGAAATTATGTTTGAAGCAGGATTTGATATCGTCATAATAGGTGTTCCAGGTATAGACAACGCTTTAAGGGAAACTGTGGACGGTAGCACTGGTCTCTTAAGCACAGCGTCGAATATAGATAGGGTCAAGTTGTAAAGTATTGGATCTAATTCATACTTCAATACCTCTGGCTTGTTTTCGCCTCGTGGCGAAACTAGAATGGAACCTGAGAGTTCTTTATGTAGTTTAGCTCTTATAGTTACTAAATATGTTCCCGGTCTTAATATACACTTAGCTTGACCTTTAGAATCAGTCATTATGTGTAAGTTCATCGGTCCAGAGATAGATATCGATGCACCTTCAATTGGCCCTTTCTTTATAAATGGCGGTGCTCCCTTACTGTATATTTCGAACACGATTTCCCTTCCCTTAACCACCAAAGGTATCGTTACATTCGCGTCTTTGTTTAGGTTAATTCTCTTTACATATTCTTTATAGTATGGATGGGATATTCGGATGACGTAGGAACCCTTTTCAAGATTAACTCTAACGATTCCATTCTCATTAGAGAATAATGGACCTACGTTTATGTATTTGCCTCTAATAGTGTTTCCGGAAATGATGACTTGTGCTCCTTCAATGGGCTTCTTAGTTTGTGAATCGATTATTCTTAGCTGCAATACATATACATAAGGCACAATGATTTCCGGAGATATATCTATCTCTATGATTGGTGGGTCGAAGTCCCATGATACAGGTACGGCTGGGACTAATTCCATTACCCTACCTATCTCAGTATCTATACTTAGAGTATAGGTACCTGATGGAACTTCTATTACCTTTGACCTTTCATTCGCATTAAATTCAATATTCCATTTAACGTTTACGTTATACAAGGCGCTTAAAGTTGAGACTATCTTACTACTCCTTACAAGGTTTAGGAATTTGGGTGTAAGAAGTATCCTTAGAATAGTATGCGAGTCTGCGGGATCATCTACTCTATAGAGGGATCCAGAGGATATGCAGTAAAGCTTAGAATCTATCTTGTAGCATGAATCCGCTCCATACATACTAAAGAGAATGTTACTGTCTTTCGGTCTTACGCTTATAACTCTATTATCAATAACGAACACCCGTGATCTAAAGCCATATACGTCAACGAAAATACCTAAGTCACTTAAATTCTTAGGTATAGATTCGCAATTTCTTACCTTCAGACTTAGGTTGCTCAAAAGCGGAATTAGTGAACATGCATTACCTACTTTATTTGCTATTATAATATCTCTCTCGTTCTCAATTATTGTTGAATTTGCTAGTTCTTTATAATTAATTAATTTGAACTTGTTGGCCTTTAAGTCATAAGTTATATAGGCCACCTTGATCTCATTTCGGGACTTACTTACTACTATCGTCACGTTGTTCTTCACTAATAACTTTGAATTGCTCAACGAGATATTCAGTGAATCAATTAGAACAGATTCATCTAGTTTAACAAATTCGCTAGGAGACGTAAAGACAGGGATGTATCCACGCTGTAATATTCCTAGAACGTTCAAAGTAGGGTTTAAGCTTACTATGTAACCTCTCGAAGTTATAAAGAGATCCTTATTCCATGCCTTACCCAAATATCGAACTTTACCTAGGCCGCACTTTTTCTCTTTTATGATATTTAATGCTTTATTTAGGACGAAATACGTACCATTTTTCGTTAATATATACACGTTTGACTTATCTTCTTCCAGTGCTATCGGATCTGAATCCACCATATTGGTATAGCTTAGAACGACTAGCTTATCCCCTGAAATTAACGACCTCAATAAGTATCCATTCGCCGTTTTTACATAGATTATCGAACCATTAGCCGGAATAAAGACGTTTGATATGTCTCCAAAGTCTCTTGGCTCGATTCTAACTTTATAGACACTTAATATCCCTTCTATTGGTACGTTAAGAGATAATTGATTCCAGTCTAATGTAAACGAGGTCGAATATACTCTTAAGTGTGCAATTAAGATTAGCGTAATTAGCAACAACTTTAACTTCGTTGTTATCACAATAATACCCGAAAAGGGAGTTCAACGATATCTAAAATATTTGCTCTTCTACTGCTATTAGCCTACTGAATTGACCTCACTTAAATGAATGAAGAAGATAGGACTATATGATAACGCCTCTGCTGACTCTGGATCTGTTCTTAACAAGTGGTTTACGTACGTATAGTAGTTGTATGCTATGAATGAAGGGGTCGGATTACAGAAGTCTCTCTGCATTAGCTCTGGAAGTATGGTGGTGGAGACAATAGTGGCGTTCGTGAACCCATGTAATGTAGAGGCACTCGTTTCGTAAATTAACGAGGACATTCCAATAACCTTTGCGTAATTTCTATTATACATTGCTTTATATGCCTCATCAACCATGTCGCCTATATCAGATGCCATTGATCCTCTTATTGGAATGAGGCCCAACGCGTATTTCGCTGACTCATAAGCTACTTGCAGTGCCTCTCGTGCCAAGAATACGACGTCATTTACCTTAGGTGCGTCCTTGTTACTTGACATATCGTTTACAGCGTTAACCCATAGTTCTATGCTTATTGCCCTGGCACGAGCTAACGCTAGTAAGTTCGATAGTGCATCAAGAGTTACATTACTATGAAGCTGATCTTTAATGTTGATAAGATAATTCTTGAGTCGATATTCTCTGCTATATACAGCAGCGCATGCTTCCAAGCTCCATAGATTTGAATAACAATTACTTGGTTCAATGGTTGTATAATGTTCGAGCTCGCTTAACGTACTGTTTACGAAGTCCCTTATTCTGTCGTTAATGTTAGTTAGATTCATCCCATGTATGTGTGAGGCGACTATCTGTGGGAAACTTGAGTTAGACATACTAGTTAAGATCTCTTTATAGTATCTAGCGTATGCTTTTATGAGAGCAGTAAAGACGTAACTAGCAGCGGCGTAGTAATTTCCATTGTTTGCACTTAATTTGGCATCTCTAAGATATTGATCTAAAGTACTATTTAATTCATTATCTTTTACCTTAATCTTTTCAATAACCATGTTAAGGTTCTTTAAAAGTTCTTCATAGTGTGATTTGAAGACGAGCTTTGAAGCTTCAAGCCTCTGGGGGACTTCGCAAGACTTTCTTTCCAAGTAGTAACCAAAGTGCTTAGCTGCGTCAATAATTGAGGGTACTTCGTCTACGATTAACCCTTTGACCTCAACGCTCTCGCCCACTGGAACTAAGAAGTGAACTAAACCGTAGCTTCGCACAGCAGAAGCTTTTATTTTAACACCACCAACTGGCAAGACTTCACCGGCGAGGCCAACCATCCCTGTCATTGCTACGTGTTTAGTACAATTGAACCCCTCTAGTTTCAATAATGCTAGCGTTGCTGCCAACGCACTGCCACTAGGACCAGCGGCATTGATAGTTACGTTATACCCTATATCTGAAAGGTAATAAGAGAAATCGTGTAGTATTAGTGGCTGTCCGCTAATTATGCTTGCTGCTACAGACGCGCCAGACATTGAACCTTGAAAATCGCTTCCCAGTAATGGTCCACCAATGAAGACTCTCCCACTACCTTCTCTAACATCTACACTTAAAATCGAAAGTGCACCCTCGTTCTCACCTACTACCGCTGGAGCGTACCCCCAACATCCCTTAACTTCATTTGTAAAGTTCGTTGCAATTACTATAGAGGTAAGTACTACCAAACTAAGCAAGGTATAAGTATACAAGAAATTCATACGATTCCTCATTATTGCAAACCACCTACTAGCTTCATTAGAACCTCTTTTAGGCTGATGGTCTAATGCTAAGAAAATTGAGTAAAGAACTTTGAAAAAGCTCGACAGTAGGGTGTAATAAGAGGGTAACGATATTGCTAGCGGGCACTGAGATAGTATTATTCTCTTTAACATCAATACTGTTGGCGTTCGCATATGCTGGACTGCTTGATCTAATTACTATCTACCTCGAAAGAAAGATTCTAGGTAGAGCGATGCAAAGGTACGGTCCCTCACACGTAGGATACGCTGGCTTGCTCCAACTCATTGCAGACTTCTTAAAGTACTTGTCTAAAGAGCTCTTCTCACCACGAAACGTAGATAAGGTATTGTATTATGGGGTGCCAGTAGCATTAATAGCTGTAATAACAGTCCCATTGGTACTCCTACCTTTCGACTACGTAGTACTATCTGGATTGCAAGGACTAGCTGAACTTGTAGGAATTAAAGTTAATCTGACCGAATACGCTATTTCCAGAATACTAGACAATGTGATGCCAGGCGTATCGCTATTTGGTTACGTGGCAATAGTTGCTGTTACAATGCCTTTAATGTATATCTTGGCTTGGGCACAGAGCAACAAATATAGTTCCATAGCAGCCTTTAGAACGATATTAATGCTCGTCACATATGAGGTACCTTTTATAATATCAATAGCAGCGGCTTCTGTCCTTGCAGGACCTAGCATTTATAGTATTGTTAACTCCCAACTGCTCGGTCCACTGTTATTTGTGAATCCCCTTCTAGCATTGGTCCTAACCATTTCGCTAATAGCTGAAAGCGAGCGTCAACCCTTCGACCATCCCGAAGCCGAAGAGGAAATAGTCCATGGATGGAACATAGAATATGGAGCGGGAGAGTTCATACTCCTCTACGGTCTCTATCTGTATACAAAAGCGTTTTACGCAGCAGCACTAATTTCGATACTGCTTCTTGGTGGGTGGTTAGGACCAGCTATACCGGGTCTTCCTATGTCCTTAACTAATTTCATCTGGTTCACAGTGAAACTAGTCGGGGTTTTCCTCCTTTTCGTCTGGATTAGGGCAAGCGTTGCAAGGCCTAGAGTGGATCAAGTACTCGACTTCGGATGGTTTAAGTTATTGATTCTTAGTATCATTGCGTTCGTATTATCAGTTGCATTGAAGATAGGAGGTGTTATATGATGCAAGAAAAGAAATTCGTTGAAGTAAGATCGAAATGGAGATTGAGTAAAGGTCCAAGTGGACTTATAAAAGCTATGATGGCCACGGCCAGCTATATGTTCAAGGAAAGACCAACTACATTGTATCCCTTTGAGAAGAACAAACTCCCCGAAGCATTTAGAGGCCTCTTGACCTATGATATAGATAAATGTATAGGGTGTGGCGCTTGCGTTTTAGCGTGTCCAAATAAGTGCCTATATAAAGTTCCTGGCCCAAAGACAGAGAAGAACAAACCCGGAATATACATTGCTTTCGAACCTACTCATTGCTTATTCTGTGGTCTCTGTGTTGAGGCATGTCCCCCTGTCTCTGGTTCCTTGAGCCACTCTTCGTTAGTATCAATAGTTTCGTCAAAGGAAAAGATATATTGGAGTCCTTGGGAGTGGGCAGCAATTAGTGAGTTAATTAAAGAAAAAGGTTGGGAGTACGATGCTATAGATTACGATAAAATCGAGGATCTGGTTAAAGAGAAATCGGAAGAAGTCAAAAGGAGGATAGAGTCAAAGACACTAGGGGGTAACAAATGATAGAAACATTCATTCTATTGATGACCCTAGCGACTATAGCGTCGGCAGCAGTAGTTTGGGACCCCGATTTAGTGAGAGCAGCCATATCATTAGTAGTTGTTTTCCTACTCTCTGGTTTGGCGCTATTGACTCTAGGTTCGTGGTTCATAGGGGCATTACAAGTCATACTTGGCGCAGGAGCAGTTGCGATATTGGCTTTATACGCAGCTATAACGTCTAAGGGAAGGAGAGAGATTCTGAAAGCACCTCAAGGTGGAACCCTAGGTGCACTCGTACTCTCAGCTCTGGGTATTGGTATAGGTTTTCTAACAATCTCCACCCCGGGTATATTTACTCTCTATACTTCGACCACATCTAATATAGCTTCCACGTTGTTTGGTGATTTAGGTCTAGTTGCTACTCTGAGTATACTTCTCTTAGTTGCACTGATATCGTCGGCATACATCATAAGATATATAGTTATTGAGGGGGTGAGGGGCCGTGAGTGAACTCGGACCTGCCATTTGGATTACTATTCCGCTTATAGTAATAGGGCTATATGGTCTAATTGCAAGGCGAAATCTGGTTCGGATGATGATATCTCTAGAAGTGATTGGTGCAGGTACGGTAACAATATTGGGATCGGCGGCAGCAGCTCATTGGAATGGCATGGGAGAAGTTCTCGGTGTATTAGCATTGGTAGCTTTAGGTATTGAGGGAGCCCTCTTAATTGCAATTGCTACTGCGATGTCATACCAGTACAAGACATTTGATATCCACACCTTTAAGAAGGAGGTGAAGGAAGAGTGATAGACACAATGATAGTTTACTTCCTTGCTGTACTCCAATCAATAGTTTTCCCAGTTTACGTTAGCAAATATCTATCGAGTATTCTATTACTAGTACCATTGCTCTTCGGATATTCAAAACTTGGAAGTCTAGTATTAGACTCCTTCACGAAAGTAGGTATGCTCGCCGTAACTCTTCCCGCGGTAGTGACTTTACTTTTCCATAGAAGACCTCAAAGACACTTCGTGATACTTATAACGCTCTTGACTATAAGCGGTCAATTAGTAGCAGCTTCAAGGAATCTAGCCACCTTAGCTGTTGCATTAGAAGCAATGTCACTTGCAGCTGCTGCAGTTGCTCTTTATCCAGGTTCTAGAGACAAGCTACGCGTTTCAACAACTTATTTAATATTTAGCGTCATGGCTGCAATAATGTTGTTCTTAGGTTTGGCTCTCTATTTCGCTGGCGGTGGATCCATACAACTAACGAATGGATTCACTCAAACTAGCACAGCAATAGTCGGTCTAGCGTTAATGGTAGCAGCCATAATGATAAAGTTAGCAATAACTCCCATGCACGCATGGGCAGTTGACGTTTACTCGGAAGGCAGTACGAGCGCTGCTCTCTACTTATCAAGCTCGGTGAAGGCTGGAGCTATGATAGCATTAGCTATCTTGGCCTATGGACCTCTGAGATACGCTTATGAATTAGGTTATTGGCAGTTACTCTTGCCTTTCCTACTTCTAGCAACGCTCTCTAACGTGGTTGGAGCTGTAGGAATGGTAGCCACAACCAAAGTTAAGCGAATATTGTCCTTTTCTAGTGTGGCTCACGCAGGTTTCGTTGCTCTGACGTTAGCGTATCCAACGCAGCTGACTGCGTCAGTAATAGCTTATTATGCTCTCGTTTACTCGATCGCAAATACCGTAGCCTTCTCGTCAGTCTTAATGGTAAAGGCTGAGGACGATGCAACGGTAAACGAACTCTCTCTTTTATATAAGAAACCTCTTACAGCACTAGCTGTCGCTATAGCTGTGCTTAGTCTATTGGGTTTACCACCAACAGCGGGTTTCAATGCGAAGCTATTCTCTTTACTGGCATTATTCCATTCAAGTAAAATATCGCCTTGGCTTCTAACGACGTTCGCTATTATTGCAGTCGTTAGTACAGCCATTTCCGGATACAGTTATATAAAGATAGTAGGCTATCTCTCGAAGAAACCGGAAGACCGAAGCGATGTAAGAATTAGTAGTATTGATGTCTTTTCATGGATCCTAGCATTGTTATTACTAGTCATGTACTTCGTACCAGTTCTATCGGTGCCTACAATATGAAAGAATGCTTAAGAAAACGTTTTTCAAATCTCCTCAGTTACATATTAAGCTCGCTATATCAGACAACCTTTTCTAAACATGGGGAAATAAAGGTAGTAGTAAAGAACTTCAGTACATGGACGTCCATTAAGTGGATACCGGCCCTCATATTTCTTAAAGGTATCTATCCCTATACTATAAGTCCTATTGAACGAGTAATCAGAGAAGTAAGCTTCTTCGAGTACCAAGGGGTACCTAAGGTATACTTTTGGAACGGGAAATACGAAGTGAGGGAGTATGTTGAAGGAAATATAATATCCTTAGAGGACATCAATAAAGTAATAAATCTAGTTAAGTATCTTCATAGTAAATGTTGGAGAATAGGAGACACGAAATGGGACAATTTCCTTAAAATGGAAAATGGAAAAGTAATCTTAATAGATGCTGAACAAGCAGTAGTTGATTGTTCGCAGAAGAGCGTTATAGCTGACGCACTTGTAGGAAGCATCTTCTTGTACTATTCAAAGAGTGCCAGGGCTATAGATATAAGTAAGCTATTCTTTATTGAGATAATTAAGGGAAGGTGTAAGTCTATTATGAAATACCTCTTTCATCCCGGTGTAGTACTTCTCGGTCTCTTAATACCGCAAACGTATTTCTCGGCACTCCTTCATTGTTTCGATGAACTTCGAGGTAAAAAGTGAATGCTTGGGTGTGTCCCCCGGGGCTCCTTACACTGGACGGGACGTTGGTGTTATTAAGGACTATCCGTACCGCGCTTCTCCTTCAGCCCCATAAGCTCCCGCGAACGTCCGCGGCCGGGGTTAGGCTGCTCCCTTCCGGGCCTGACCTGGTTCCCCCGGTTAAGGCGGTTTACCCCCATCCTCCGATGGGGGCTCCGCCACCGCGGACCCCGCGGGGCGGGGTTCATCGGAGTTTGACGCGGTACGGATAGTCCGCCAACGTCCCGTCCAGTGTAAGGTTACTGGTCCCCGCGTTTTCGCCCGTTTCGGGCCCCTTACGGGGGGAGGAGGGCGAGCCCTCCGACCCTACCCCCGGGTGTGGACCCCCTTTAGCCACATATTCCACCCTCGCTTAAAGATGTTGGTGGTAACACGTTAGGGAAACTTATTATGGCAGTGTTGGTTAGAACAGTGTTCACGAAACTAGAGGGTGAGTTCGGATCCAGTATGGCTATGTAGTTTCGTACTACTAGCTTTATTGCAGAAACTGTATCGACAGAAGGTGTATACTCACAATTTATTCCGTGGTTGGTTGCCCACAATTCTATGTCGGTATTAGCTAACGATTCGAATCTCGACTTTAGAGCCGATAGGTAAGCATTGTTAACTCTCTGGAGCTGAGGTATATAGAAGTTAATGCAATCTACAACTCTATATAATTTCTTGTAAATATTTTCTAAGTTAGTAGCAACTACTTGCAAGTATCGCATACCGTTGGGATAGTTCCTTAATGACGTGCTCGTAATATCTACATTGACGTTATTAAGTACTGATAAACAACTTCTAATCACTGAGGAGGCAGTAGAAGTAGAGAGCTTCGAGAGAGGACCCAATAATGGAGATAGTAAATCGTTCGCGAGACTTCCAAGAACTCCTTGAAGGACGTTTTGGGTTACTATTAATCTAATTTCCCATGGCATTACGTTGGAAGAGTATTGGGAGTATATTTGATTATAGAGACTATATAGCTGCATCATGTATGTATGTATTTGGATATAGTTAACTGGGCAACTTCCCCCCAACTGTTCAGAATAATAGTATAGGTAAGCATTCGATTTAGAAGGTACTTGAAAGCCTACGAAAAGCGGACCGTACAATGTTGTTGCATTTAAATCCGTGAAGCATAGCTTGTATGTATTGTTTGAATAATCCGTGCTACACACAGTGAAACTATACCAAGCTGTTTCCGGAGCAGGAACAACACTTTCTATTAAACTAGTATTCAAGTTGTTAATCGCTGAAGGTGTGACCGAGGTTGCATTTAATATGACTAAAAGCTCTTTGTAATGAAGAAGTTGGGTTGTATTTGAGAGCTCTGCCATCATTTCGTTTGCCATGTAGTTCTGCAAATAGTTTTGAATATTGACAGAGGACTGAGAGAACTGATTGGAATACTCCCTAATGAGCTGTGCCCTAAGGGTTTGACCGTACATACCGTCGAGGTAACTAGCGGCGGCATTTGATGCCGAGATTAGGCCTTGGAGGTTAATTAGGTAATTAAGAACTAGCGGTTTCAAGCTATTGAATCCATTTACGTAGTTATTATACCAGGTACCGATCACGAGATTATATAAACGTCCTCCAGGTCTCAACAAGTCTAGAAGTTCGTTAATGTCTGGAGATATAGAGTCTAATGCTGGTTTTAGGGAAATTGCAGTCGAATAGAATTGTTCCCACCTAACTTTAGTTTGACAGTAACTTTGTGCCAGCGAAAATAATACTCTCTCCTTTGAACTACTAATGATTAGAGGTGCTAGTGGGTTGTTTTGTGCATAGGCTATATACGTACTTAAGAATATCAATAACGAAAAGGCAATTAAAGTCTTGTTCAATTATTAATCCCCTAACTACACCAATTGATTTAAGGAAAAATAGTTATGGCAAGGAAGATGGAGGGTAGAACAGTTACTGAAATAAGGGAACCAATACCTCTCATTGGTTCGATTGCATTCGGAATAATAGACAGGGGAACTAACGTCCTTCAAGTGAGGGTTACTAGCGTTTGCGGCATGTGTTGTAAGTTTTGCAGCGTTGATGCTGGTCCGTGTTCTAAGAGCAGATGGAACGAGTTCGTTATAACTGACATCGAATGGTTAAAGAGGTGGGTTTCTGAGGTAGTCAAGTTCAAAGGGGGTGACATCGAAATACTTTTAGATGGAATAGGGGATCCTTTAGAGCACCCCCAAATCACTGAAATAGTTTCCGGTCTTAGAGAGATTGAAGGAGTTAAATCGATCGCCTTGGAAACTCACGGCCTAAGGCTAAGTTTCGATCTGGTGGATGAACTAGCTCGAAGCGGGTTAGATAGAATAAATCTCAGCATTGAAACACTGAATCCCTCGAAAGCTAAGTTCCTAGCTGGCAGGGACGATTACGACGTCTCGAAAGTTAAAGAAGTAATAGAATATACAGTCTCTAATACTCCTATAGATGTTCACCTAACACCAGTTCTTTTACCTGGCATTAATGAGAACGACGTTATAGAAATATTGCTTTGGGGAAAGGAGATAGGTGTAGGAAAGAAGTGGCCACCATTCACTGTCCAGAAGTACGTGAGACATAAGAGAGGTAGGAAGGTCAAGGGAGTGAAGGAATGGGATTGGGACTATTTTTGGAAGTGGATAGATGAAACCGAACGCAAGTACGGTTTGAAATTGAAGTGGAGTATGGACGAATGGGGTATGCGTTACGCGCCTAAGTTACCGACGCTCTATGAGAAGGGATCTAGAGTGAAGGTCGAAATAGTGTCCAGAGGTCATATCAAGGGAGAATGGCTCGCAGTTCCGATACCGAACCGAAACGTTGTAATTACTTTAGTTGGTGTAGCCGGAGATATCGGGAAGAGGGTTACTGTTAGGATTATTAATAACAAAGACAACATCTACTTGGCTACGCCGTAGTATTTCTCCATTTCCTTCAATATGGCTTTATGAAAACTCGAAGCTATAGATCTGGCAGCCCTATGGGTGGTAAAAATCGTTAGGCTTAAATCGGAAGGTCCCTTAGTTACCAGCAACACTGGTTCGTTAGGTAGCTCCCTGAGGACGTTGCTAACGTACGTGGGTTCCTCGAGTCCTTTTCCAACTATTGAGACAGCAGAGACGTCTGGTTTAATATCTACTTCAACATCAATACCGTAGAGACCTAATGAGTTCTTAACTGCCTTGGCAACTATATCTGTAAATCCCTTGTTAACTGCTATGGTTATGGAGGTTTCCGAAATTGGTTGTGATATAGCGTATATATTTGCACCAACCTTGGCACAAGCTTCCATTACTTTCGCAGCTGTTCCTTTCATTTCAACCATTCCAACTCCCTTTACCGAAATTAGAGCCAAGTCGTTCATTACTGCGACTGCCTTAAGGTTTGGCCCTTGTTTCTTGTAAGAAATTAACGTAGATGAACCATGGGGATTATAGAGCGACAATATTCTGACATCAGTTGGTCTTCTTAATAGTGGTTCAAAGGTTTTGGGGTGAAGCCTCTTAGCACCCAGTCGGGCCAATTCGATGGCCTCATACAAGCTTAATTCGGGTATAGTTACGGCTTCCTTAAACTCTCTTGGATTGGCAGTCTTTATTCCATCAACGTCAGTGTAGAGCCTAACTTCATCAGCATTTAATGCGGCACCGAGTATTGTTGCCGTCAAATCGCTTCCACCTCTTCCTAGGTTCGTTATAACACCTTCAATGTTGATCCCTAAAAACCCCGTAGCTACGGGAATTCTTCCCTCAGACAATATGGAGCCTAAGTTCTCTCTAACCTTTTCAAAGGTCATATCGTAGAGAATTGTTACGTTCGGAGGTTCCCCCTCAACGTAAATTCCCAGTCTCTCAGGGAAGACGGGTTCGGCGTCTATGCCTACGCTTTCTAATGCTGCAGCCATGAGGACTGACGATGACCTCTCACCAAAGGACAGTATGTAGTCTTTAGTTCTAGGTGTACTCTCCTTGAGTATTTCGAGGGCCCATAATACTTTGTTTAAATTATCGAACAACTCCCTCAATGACTCTTTCCACTTCTCATCAGCGTTAAGTTGATCTAACACTCTTTCATGGCGTCTTTGCAGAGCTCTTAAGTATTCTCTCCAACCTCTATGGGGATTCTCTGAAACCCTTAAAAGAGAGTCTGTTATGCCCTTCATTGCAGAGACAACGACTACGACTTCGTTCTCCGTATCGTTTAAGAGTTCCTTAACTATTTGAGCAGCTTTTCTATACCCTTCTACATCCCGTAGAACGGAACCACCGAACTTGCTTACCACTCTCACGTCAGTGCCCGAGGGGCATAACTACTATAGCTAAAAAAGCCAAGTAGCAGTTGTAGTTTTCAATGGATTGAAACTTAGCCTTGGAGCGCCCCTAGAGTTGCTTGCAACGATTGGTTTACGTTGTCTAGCGTACTTGAAACTTTAAATACTAAATACAACCATCCAAGTACTGCTATGAAACTTAGTATGGATATAATAACTTCGAAGGTGCTCAGACCTAATATTAAACCCTTCATTTGACTCTTCAATACCTTCACCCCATTGCTCTAATTGAAGTAAGAGTTATTAAGATTTTAAATTACGAGTAAGTAACTCTCATCGGAAGCCCTGCTTTGAGAACTCCGGTGAAGCCGGTGAAGCCGGTTAATGAGCCGGAGGGTCAGGGGCAGGGTACACCTTCCACGACTTATTTAAACTGCTTAAACGTACTCAATATACCCGAATATATGGTAAGGAACGGTGGGTAAAGAAGCATACCTTGTGCTAAATTGGAATTCGGTACATTTGAACGCAATTAAACTTGCAGAGGCAATTAAGTCTTCCAAAGAATCATTTGATTACGTAATTGGTGTGGTGAGGGGAGGAAACGTAGTAGCATCTATTTTATCTGATTTACTCAACACGGATCTGATAGCAATAAAACTGAAAGCGTACAAGGGAACGAAACTACAAGGCCAAGCAGTCTTATACGACGAACCCTGCGTTGAGTTGAGAGGTAAGAGAATACTGGTAGTAGATGACGTTTGCGATACGGGATCTACTTTCAAGGTTCTTTCAAGTTATTTGAAGCTCAGAGGAGTAGACGAGATGAAGTTTGCAGTCCTTGTAAAAAAGAGAACATGTGATTTCAATATTAATTATTGGAGCCTGGAAGACGATAGATGGATACTATTTCCATGGGAGATTCTCGAAATTTATAATCAAGATCCTGAAGGGGTTAAAGAGGCGGTGAGAGAGGGTATGGATAATGAAGTGGCAACACGCATACTGGGGTTTATCGAAAGTACCGGAAAGACTTGACCATGCATTCGGTATGGATCCAACGAGATTGCGTCTCGCAGCCCTAATGGCATTCGAAGACTTCAAGTATGGATGCACAATTTCAAGGAATTTCCCCATAGAAGTCCTTCTCTATTATCATCTAACTACTCAGATCAGTAAGGCATTAGAGCTCTCTCGAAAGGAAATTGAAGGCGAGAAAACAGCCTACTTCGCTGATATAGAGATTCCCCCCGAAACGCTTTGGGTTACGGATCTAACACCAAATATATGTTTATACAAACTGGTTGAAAGAAGTTGGATCTCGAAGGCTATGCAAATAAGATACTATAAGAGAAAGAGGTGTAAGAAGTGATTCGGTTTAGTAGCGAAGAGATAGCTGAAGTAATAGAAATGTTACATTATCTACATTTAGACATAAGGGCTGTTACGCTTTCACTGAACGTATTGCATTTAAGAGAATGGGAAGAAGTGATAGAATATATAGAAAAGTGGGGCCTTAAACTACGAGAAGCAGTTACTGATGTTGTCAATAAGCACGGGGTTCCCATAGTAACTTCAAGAATAGCGTTACCTCCCGTGCAATTTCTCCTTAAAAAGGATCACAGGAGCGAAGACTTAGTCAAACTGGCTCTAGAACTGGATAAAGTTGCTAGAAAAGTAGGAATTGATGCAATTGGAGGCTTCGGTGCTTTCGTTAACGTTTCTATAGACGACAATGGGAGGAAGGTTATAGATGCTATATCTGAGGTACTAAGCAGAACGCAAACGATTTTCTCTTTCATAAATGTAGGTAGTACTATTGATGGACTCAACTTAGACGCAATCTATGAGCTTGCTGACGTGATATTAGATACGGCAAGTAAAACTAAAGGTCATGGAAATGCTAGGTTCCTCGTGAGCGTTAACTTGCCTGGAGACGTACCGTTCATGCCGGGAGCTCATCATGGGTTTGGGAGACCTATGGCAGAGGTAAACGTGGCAGTTTCCGGCCCCGGTGTAGTAGAAGCCGCCATTAGGAGATCGAAAGTAAACTCATTCCGAGAACTCCACGAGACAATAAAGAAGGTAGCTTTTAAAATATCGAGACTAGGTGAATTCACTGCTAGGGAAGTTGCGAAGAGATTATCTGTAGAGCCAGGCTCGGTCGATTTAAGTTTAGCTCCAACTCCTAAAGTAGGAGATAGCGTAGCGCGAATCGTTGAAGCTATGGGAATACCAGTTTTCGGTTCACCGGGAACTTTAACTGCCTTAGCTATTATGGTAGACGCTCTAAAGAAAGGAGGTAGTATGGCAGTTTCCAGATTCGGTGGATTCTCCGGTTTATTTATACCACTGAGCGAAGACGCGGGAATGATGGAAGCTGCCCAAAAGGGGATGATAGATATATATAAGTTGATTGCATATACTGCAGTATGTTCGTCAGGTCTAGATATGGTTCCGATTCCATTTGTATCAAGGGAAACATTGGCCTCTATAATAGCAGATCAATTAACTATAGGAGTGATACACCAGAAGCCTTTAGGCGTCAGACTGTTGCCTGTACCAAACTCTAAGCCCGGGGACGTCGTGGACTTAGGAGGACTACTAGGAAAAGGTGTAGTAATAAATGTAGAGGACTTATCTCCAAATACCTTCGTGAAACTTAAGGGTCATTTGCCACCACCTATATTAAGACTTCAAATGGGTTAGAGATATTTTCTCGGATCAGCTATTTTACCTTCGACTGCTGAAGCAGCCACCGTTGCTGGACTTGCTAAATAGACCTTGCTCTCTGGGTGACCCATTCTTCCCTTAAAGTTCCTATTGCTTGAAGATATAGCGACTTCGCCAGGTCCTAAGACACCCAGATGACCCCCTAGGCATGGTCCGCAAGTACTATGTGCCACGAAACATCCAGCGTCTACGAGGATATCAATGATTCCCTCTTTCAATAACTTCATGTACTGCTTGAGGGAAGCCGGGATAGCTATACATCTAACGCCATCTGCTATCTTCCTTCCTTTTAATATCTTGGCTGCTTCTACGAAGTCTTCATACCTACCGTTAGTACAGCTTCCTATGAAGGCTTGATCTATAGGCGTTCCCTCTAATTCAGTAACCGGACGAACGTTGTCAACACTATGAGGTGCGGCGACTTGTGGTTCTAAATTAGAGACATCGAATTCCCATACGTCAGCATATTCCGCACCCTCATCAGGTCCAAAGGGCTTAATAGTAATACCTACTTCCTCGAAGAACCTTACGGTCGTCTCATCTGCGGGAACCATTCCTGCTTTGGCTCCCATTTCCACGCTCATATTAGCTAACGTCATTCTGTCTGCGATATTCATTCTTCTAACAGTCTCTCCGTGATACTCGACTGCTTTATAGGTAGCTCCATCGACCGTGACTGTTCCGATTATATGGAGTATAACGTCCTTCGCGTAAACTCCCTTCGGAAGAGTCCCATTTATATTTACTTTCACGCTCTCCGGGACCATGAACCACAGCCTGCCCGTAAGCCAAACCATTGCCATATCGCTCGCTCCAATTCCCGTTGCGAACGCTCCTACAGCGCCCGAAGTAACGGTGTGCGAATCAGCTCCAACTATTAACATTCCGGGTCTAGCGTATCTCTCCTCAACTAAAACTTGGTGACAAATACCACCCCTTCCGACGTCGTGGAACTTCTTTATTCCTAGTTTCCTTGATACTCTTCTCATAATTAGCTGAAGTTCGGCAGCTCTTATTTTATCAGCGGGGACGTGGTGATCGAAGATTATCGCTACTTTGTCTGGATCCCATACCTTTACTTCTCCTGCTATTTCTTTCACTACTTCTACGACATGGGGGCCTGTTAGATCGTGAACCATCGCGAGGTCTATATCTGCTTCAACTATATCACCGGGACTAACACTGCTTCGTTTACTTGCTCTACTTAGTATTTTCTCGGCCATCGTTTGAGGCATGGTTGTCTAACCCTACCTTCGCCCTAGAAGCAACTCTTTAGTTTTATCCTTAACTACTCAAAAACATTTCCTTATCATTAAATAAGCGTCTTCACCATCCATATAGTAGAATTTAAGTGTGGTAAAAATTTCGAATCCAAACTTCTTGTAGAGATTCTGTGCTCGGGTATTAGAGACCCTAACTTCCAAACATATTATCCTAAATACCTCTTCGGACGTAATGCTACCTTTTGAGCAGTGATCAATCAAAGCCCCGAGCAGTTTAGAACCTATTCCTCTGCCTTGGTATTCTCGTTTAACAGCTATCGAGAGTAAGTGGATGACTGAGTCATGCGGAATCCCTAATCTATGTGCAACGTCTATAGGACACGTTATAACACCTCTCTCCGCCATTAAGTAACCAACTATTTCTCCATTAAGCTCGGCCACCAAAAACAAGTCCGGGTTCTTGTACAGTACCCATTCGAAGAAACTATAAGGATAGTTCTCTGGTAGTTCCCTCCTATTAATTGCGACAACTGCCGGTAGGTCTTCTCTCGTTGCTCTTCTAACTACAATGCCCCTTTCAACTACAGTCATTTTCGCCCATCCCTTAACGTACCACTTCAATAGATTAGCGCGTTTGAAGATTATTTTAAATCGTTACTAGATTGAAAGGGTAGTGGAAGGCCGTGCATCCGGTCGAAGAGATTAGAGGTAGTAAATGGAATTCGTTGATGGGAAAATGTATACTTTTGGGTGTGAGTTACAGCGTAGCTCTATATAAGGCGATTGATTTAGCTAGGGAGTTGATAAAGCGTGGTGCAAACGTTAAAGTTGTAATGACTCAAGAAGCCTCTAGGGTAATTTCTCCGGAAATCTTTCATTGGGCCACAGGAAACGATGTCGTCTATAAACTTAGTGGAGAAACTGAACATGTTACTCTATCAAGGGAATGCGATTCAATGGTAATATATCCAGCAACGTTAAACGTAGTATCGAAGCTCGCCTATGGAATAACGGACGATCCAGTAACCTTAACTGCAGTGAACTTTATCGGGTACTCCAAATACGTACTAGTGTTCCCAGTAATGCATAGATCCATGTATGATTCACCACAGTACTCCAATACGCTTAATATGTTAAAAAACATTGAAAACATTGTTCTTATTGAACCCGTCCTAGAGGATGGAAGAGTTAAGATATTAGATCCGCTAGAATCGGCTAATATAATTGAAAGCGTGACTTTACGTGGTAGAGATTTAAATGGCGTTAGGGCCTTAGTGACTGCCGGTCCTACTAGAGAGTACGTAGACAAGATACGCTTCATATCTAATCCGAGTAGCGGTAAGATGGGTGCAGCCATAGCATGGGAATTGTTTTCAAGAGGTGCTGAGGTATATGTTGTGAGAGGCCCATCGTTTGCCTCGTTCCCCCCTCAAGTCCAGATATATGACGTTGAAACAACTGAGGAAATGGCTGAGGTTGTAAAAGACATCGGGGAGGTAGATCTGGCATTCTTCGCGGCAGCTCCAGCTGATTACAAGCCAGCTGAAACCTTCCCAGGGAAAATAGATTCCAAGACTGAAATCGAGATTAAGCTATTACCTACACCTAAAGTCGCGAAAGTTAGCGCTGCAAAGAGGAAAGTTGGATTTACGGCAGTAGTGGGAGAGGACATAATAGATGTTGCACTTACGAAAATGAATTCATACGGCTTCGATATGATCGTTGCCAATAAAGTTGATCGAAAGGACATAGGCTTTACCTCTGATATGAACGAAGTATACATTATTAGGAAAGATAAAACTATAAGACACGTTCCTAAGCTCCCTAAACTACTGGTCGCAAGGGCAATTGTGGATGAAAGCAAGGACTTGCTTCGAAATTCCGATTAACGTTAGTGGTATTTGGAAACCCGTTTATACGCCATCACCGATAAGCACGGGTTCTTTAGGAGCTGGTATTATACTACGTCCTGGTGTTATATGCTGTCCTTCAATAAAACCGTTTCCAGTACTTCCTCATCATAGATTCTTCAAACGTAAAGTTCTCTGTAAGTTTAAAATACCTCTAGGCAAAGGCTTCTCTACCTCGGCCGTTTACTCCCTAGCCCACGCACTACTAAACTTCAGTCAATTCACTAGCGCGGTATCTAAGGCGCACGAAGTAGAGGTCATTATGAGAACTGGTTTGGGTGACGTGATGGCGATATCTTACGGATACGGATTAGCTATTAGAATTAAGGCCGGTGGGCCAGGATGGGGTCGAGTATTATCTATACGAGAACGAGCCCGACCCGTAATCATTGGTGTACTTCCTAAGAGTTCATGGAAAGATACGCCATCGATGTTATCATCGATATCAGACTATAGTTTCTTTGAGAAACTTTGGGAGGAGTTATTGGAAGAACGTGACCTATCAACTTTTTTAGGTGTTTCTAGAAAGTTTTCCGAACATCTCGGAGCATATCCACGAGAACTAGGCTTTGTAAATGAAATCGAAGGAGTTATTGGAAGTTACGCTAAGAAATCAATTTTCGTTATTGTTCTAGAGAATTGGAGCGTCTATGAGGACGTGAAGTCTAAGGTTGAGAACTTCTTTGAAAAATTATACTCCTTTGAGATTACGTCCTCCGGTCTTATACCCCTCAATCACAATTTAATACTTCACCAAGAAGTGTAGGCGGGGTAGACGCAAATGGGTAAGAGGCTTAGACAACAGCGCCATGGTAGAGGAACGCCCCAATGGATGAACAGAGGACACCTCAGAGTAGCACCGGCAAGGTACCCCTACCTCGATCCCACCAAGACCTACGAGGGAGTAATCTTAGAAATGAGACATGACCCTGGTAGGTGGGTCCCGCTAGCTAGAGTAGTGATACCCGGGGTTTCTGAATTCTGGATACCAGCCGGTGAAGGAATGTACGTTGGTCAAAAGGTAAAGATAGGACCCGACGCCGAACCTATTAACGGGAACATACTTCCCCTCTCCAATATACCGGAAGGTATGCAAGTATTCAATATTGAACTTAGGCCAGGCGATGGTGGCAAGCTAGTTAGGGCCGGTGGAACTTACGCTTTGGTAGTAGGTAAAAGCGGGAACAAGGTAATTGTTCAACTGCCTAGCGGCAAGGTGAAGCAAATAGACGGTAGGTGCAGAGCAACTATCGGAATCGTTGCTGGAGCTGGCAGAACGGAGAAACCATTACTCAAAGCTGGAAACAGTTACTATAAGTGGAAGGCCAAAGCGAAGAAGTGGCCTATAGTTAGAGGAGTTGCCATGAACGCGGTGAACCACCCCCACGGTGGTGGTAGCCACCAGAGTCCAAGCTTCCCCACAACTAGAGCCAGAGAAGCTCCACCGGGCCAGAAAGTTGGCCATATTGCAGCGAGATGTACTGGTAGAGGATGTAAGCAAGCCAAAGCGAAGTACTTTAAGATGGGTTGAAGTGAAACTTGAAATGGTAAGGATTAATTTTTTAAATCTCACATGGAACCTATCCCTGGAGCCGGGGTCGCCTAGCCTGGTTAGGGCGCCGGCCTGCTAAGCCGGTGGGGGAAACCCCGCGCGGGTTCAAATCCCGCCCCCGGCGCCATCCGTTCTCTACCTCTCTCGCGAATTGACTCGCTTGTTTGTCCGATTAGATGCCCAAAAATCAATGGTTTCGTTTAATTACCTACTTACTAAATCACTTCAGACTTAAATGGACTAGATAGAGGGGGTAAAGGATATGCCTGAAAATTCTAATTCTAGAGACAAAGGTATTAGGATTGATAACGTTGATATTGAAACAGTAGCGAAAGCCTTCGCGAACTTCAGTGAAAAATTCCTATTTGACATACTACCAGAGGAGTTGAGCAAGTACATTGGGGAGGGTGCATCAGTAGCACTTATTTACAATATAGTTAAGAAAGGTGCTAAAGAAACGCTAGGTGAAGAAATAAAGAAAGTGATGGAAATAAAAGGTCTCGAAGACGCTTTGAAGGCTTGCTATCTACCCTATGCGTTAGTCGGAATGGATTTTGAACATGAAGAAGAGAAAGTTTCCGATAACGAGGTCATTGTTAAAGTTACTAAGTGTCCCCACTTCAAGTATACTAAGACCAAACCGTTTGCATGTGTTGCATGTGCGGCCGTGAAAGCTGGTATAATAGAAGACTTACGAGGAAAACCTGTACAAGTGATACTGAAGAAGAGGAAGGTGGGCAGTACTAATCCTAAGATAGTTATTGAAATAAAGAAACACATGCCCTCCGGAGATGAATATTGCGAATTCCACGTTAAGGAAATGTAAAATGCACGAATATTACTCTATATTATCTATATAATTTAAGCTTTACCCGAGGCTGAATGCGAATGATACTCAAGCATCGTAAAAGGCCTGTAAAGAGAGAGAAAGTCGTTGTTGTACATCACAATGACTTCGACGGTATCATGGGTGCGGTAGCGCTCTATAGGTATCATTCGTCGTCCGAGTTTAAGGCGATTGGTTCATCTAGAAGGAACTTCCTAAAGAATTTCAAGAAAGCCGTAAAGGAGAAACCCAATGTGCTCTACGTAGTTGATATAGGACCAAATGAAAGCGAAATACCTATGCTAAGGGACTTACTCACTGGGAAGAACTTTAAGTTAATTTGGATGGATCATCATAAATGGACCGACGAAGTCCTCAAGTCCGTGAACGAGCTCGCAGATGAGGTAGTTTACGATAGAAGTACATGCGGTGCCGGATTAGCTGCTAGATACGTAGAATCTAAAGGCTATAGCCTATGCAATTGTTGTAAGGAACTCGTCGATTTGAGTTGCGATATAGACTTATGGATAAGGTCTGATCCACGAAGCGAGAAAATGAGCTTGGCCTTAGGGAACTTGAGATGGCGTGGATTTCTAGTAGATAAGCTATGGAAGTGTATTGGATGGGATAGAGATTGGGAGGACGCCTATAGGGAGGTATTGGAATATATGAACAAAGTATTAGATAGAGGCTTAAACAAGAAAGTCGAGTTACAAGTAAACGGGATCAAGGCAATAGTCATACCAATAACGCGGAAGGAAATAGCTCTGGTTTCTTTCTTGGCCGAAGAGTTGAGGAAGAGAGCGCATTACGATGTAATAGTTTTCGTAAGCGATGTAGGGAGCGTTCATATGAGGAGGGGAAGCGAAACAATAGACTTAAGCGAACTTGCTAGAAAGTTGGGCGGTGGTGGACATCCGGCGGCGGCAGGCGCGAGCCTCAATTACACCTTCATAGATAAACTTATTCACAAGCTTTTCTTAAAGCCTAGAAGAATTGAAGAAATAGAGAAAGCACTTAAGGAAGTACTCAAAGAATCAAATGTGACGGAACGTACAGTGTAGCTAGTCTTCATTCTCACTACATCGCAATTTGCTCAAAGCGGTACCCTTTATCCAAACTTTAGAGAGAACGCCTAACTCATTTACTTTAAAGAGATGGGTGACATGGTTCGGTTTATCTGTAGAACCGAATTTAGGTATAGCAACTTCCATATTCTCAATAGCCAGATTGTAGAGATCGTCTTCAGTTAAGCAAGGGAAAAGGAAAGCTAATAACGGATTACTGATTGGGGCAAGGTAATCGATGTGCCAATGAGGTTTCTTGAATGTTTTCAATAGGTGACGTTTAACTCTACTATAGAGACCTCCACTTCCCCATGCCGAGCCTATGTAGACGTATAGACCCTCCTGAAGGCGCCACTTCTCATTGTATTCCCTTTCGATTTCCAAAACGAGCATGTAAGCTCCGCGCACGTATCTCATTCGATCCCTTATCCACTTAAACAGACTTTATGGATAGTATATTTTGCTCACGGCAACTCCTAACTGTTTCAATTCAATTCATGAATTGAACTCAATATTAGAATTGAAAATTTTAATTCGTAATTTGAGGTATCGAGGAGAAAACCTTGACTGTGAGTCTTGCAATGAGATGTGATCAATGCGCTATGAGCCTTCCCGGCGGATGCACCTCTAGGGGAGTTTGCGGAAAGGACCCTGATCTAAATTCTCTCCAAGAAGCATTAATATATGGACTTAAAGGTACGGCTGCATACTATTATCACGCGCTCGAGCACGGTTATAAAGATAGCGAGATAGATGAATTTCTTGCGAAAGCTCTATATACTACCCTAACCAACGTTAATTTCAATAAAGAACATTTCATACAATTCATTCTAGAAGCTGGTAAAATACACCTTAAAGCCATGGAATTGCTCGATAAAGCCTACGTCGAAACGTACGGTCAACCGAAACCTACTGAAGTGCCCACAGGAACTGAAGAAGGTCACGGAATACTGGTTACCGGACACTCTTACAAGGCGATCTATGAACTCCTTAAGCAGATAAAAGAGAAGGGCTTAGAGAACGAAATAAATGTGTATACGCATTCCGAAATGTTGCCGGCGCACTCTTATCCTGTACTCAAGGGTTTCGGTAATTTGTGCTGTAATTGGGGAGGTAGTTGGGTCTATCAACTAAAGGAGTTCTCGCAATTCCCTGGACCAATTGTAGGGACATCTAACTGCGTCCAAGAGCCCTTGCCTACCTATGCTGATAGAATGTTTACAGTTAGCGTAGCTGGATTGGAGAACGCGAAACACATCAACGATTTCGACTTCTCACCAGTGATAAAGAAGGCACTGGAAACTAAGAAGTTGGAGAAAAGAGAAAACGGTAAGATCGTCACGGGCTTTCATCATACTAACGTACTCCCGTTAATGGACAAAGTAATCGACTTGATCCACGAGGGCAAGATAAGGCACGTCTTCGTTATAGGTGGTTGCGATCTACCGAACAGTAAAATGAGTTACTACGAGGAATTAACCAGTTTGGTTCCTAAGGATAGCATAATTTTAAGTGCGGCATGTGCCAAGTTTAGGTATAATGCCAAGGATTACGGTTACATAGAAGGTATACCGAGATTCATGGACTTCGGTCAATGCAATAACGTATATTCGATAATAGTCTTAGCAGCTGAATTATCCAAGAGGTTGGGTAAGGATCTTAACCAGCTACCAGTTAGCATTGTCCTTAGCTGGATGGAACAGAAGGCTGTTGGAATACTTTACACGCTGCTCTATTTAGGAATAAGGGGGATATACATAGGACCCGTTCTTCCTCAGTTCTTCACAAGCAATATAGCAGAAGAGTTCGTAAAGCGCTTCGACTTAAGGTTAGTCAGTGATCCTAAGAGCGACCTAAAGCAAATGCTCTCAAAGGGTATAACTGTCGGTAACTAAACATTGAAGCTAAGTATTTACTCAATACGATTCCAATGAGACACAGTAGTTCGCGTTATCTCATCATCCGAACTATTTTTATTACGGGAGCTATTTGGTAATTTACACTTTAAACCGAATAGTAAATTGTCTCCGATTTTTGAATGAGAGAGATGCGATTTTAGCTAGCTATCCTGGCACGGTCCTATCACTTGATGAGATTGGTGGACTGTACGTCTTAAGCGTGGAAGTCTGCAGTAGTTATCACATTAAGTTGTTTAAGTCGAATTTGCGCAAGGCTGGCTTTAAGAAGCTTAGTAAGAAGGTAATTGTTAAGTGTTCAAAGAAGCTCTAGTCCAATAACCTTTTCAGCGAACATCCTCATTAAGACCGGATCCTTCTTTCCAGGTTTGGACTCTATTCCACTGCTCACGTCAACTAAGTCCACGTTTAATTCCTTTAATATGGATAAGTTTTCTACCCTTAAGCCACCGGCAACGCCCAATAACGGTGGGGAAAGGAATTTAAACCATGTGGTCAGTGTTACCTTACTATTATGATTCTTCACATCTATGAGTAAGTATTCGATGTCTCTAATTTTGTTCAACGTCCATCCTTCTTGAGAGTTTACTGCTAGAGCTATACCTATATCGTAGTTGCTTAATAGGTGACGCCATTTTTCGTAACTTTCAGGTTCTGCCCAGTGAAGTTGAACAATATCAACGCTGCTACCTAATATCACGTCAATGTTAGGTTCCTTGCGCGAGTCAATTACACCTACGATCTTCACGTGTCTCGGAATAATTGAAGCTATATCTCTAACAATCTGAGGGTTTACTAACCGGGGCGATTTAGCATCTATTATAAATCCCAGGTATAGAGCACCGACCTCGACAGCCAATAACGCGTCCTCCTCGTTAGTCAAACCGCAAATCTTTAGCAACATTTCCTTATGTCACACCTAGGAAGACTTCTCGTTAATCACCTAAAAATAGTCCTTTCCAGTAGACGTTCACGGGCCTCTTAAGTATGGAAAAACAAGAGAAACTGAGTTTAATAGATGCAGTAGCTCTCGGAGTTGGTATTATAATAGGTGCATCTATATTCTCGCTTATAGGGGTAGATATACAAATAGCGGGAAGGAACCTACCAGAAGCCTTCCTTCTTTCGGGTATAGTGGCTCTTGGGATAGCATATTCGTATGCGAAACTAGGAACAATAATAACGTCTAATGCAGGTCCGATTGAATACGCTCTTCATGCATTTGGAGATAACGTATTCATAGGATTCCTAGCGACAATCTACTGGATAAGCTACGTGGTTTCAATAGCGCTGTTCGCATTTACGTTTTCGAGTTATTTACTCGGAGCGTTGGGATTAGAAAAGAACTGGTTACTACACTCTGTAACGAATGCAACGATAATATCGATTTTTACGGCCCTTAACTTCAAGGGAGCCAAGTCCGTAGGAAATGCCGAAACAGTACTCGTCTTTTTGAAGCTGTTTATATTATTCTTACTAATAACTGCTGGATTGGTTGCTTTAAAGGTTGAGAAGCTAGTGCCCGATTTGAGTCAAGAAGGATTGAGGAAGCTAGTTACTGCAGCTACTCTAACTCTTCTAAGTTACGCTGGGTTCGGTGTTATAACTAACGCTTCAGAAAACATTGAAAATCCTAAAAGGAACGTACCTTTAGCTATTTACCTAAGCTTGCTAATATCCCTCATAGTCTACTTACTAATCTCGATCGTAGCTGTAGGCGCTACGGAGATCGGAAACGTGGTAAAATATAAGGATTACGCTCTAGCGGTAATAGCTCGACCCTTATTGGGCGATTTAGGGTTCTATCTAGTAAGTTTCGGAGCTCTCGTCTCGACGTTATCAGCTTTAAACTCGGCCCTCTATGGTGGGGCCAACGTCGCTTACGCGTTAGCTAAGAAAGGCGAACTACCAAGAGTTTTTGAGAGAAAGGTCTGGTTCGGTGAACCAGAGGGACTCTTCATTACTGCTATTTTAGGTTTCTTACTATCGGTATCGTTGAATATCGAAGGTATAGCTGAGCTTACTACCTTCTCAATAATTATCGTATACTTAGCAGTAATAGCTTCTCACTGGAAGTTGAGGAAGTACACCAATGGAAACTCGTTTATTATTTCACTATCAATAATCGCAGTGAGCCTTATGTCTGCTAACCTACTGTACTATACGTACATTACGAACGAGAAAGCCTTCTGGACCTCTGTAGTAGCTATTTTGGCCTCGGTTGCGTTTGAAATAGTATATCGTGGGTTCACTGGGAGAGGATTCTCTAAGAGAGCGAGCGAATGGTATAGAAGAGCTAGAGGAATAAGGAAATCCAATCACAAGTCCTCTTGACGAAACACCAAGCTCTCCCTTATCTTTGGCGTATAGACTTCTGAGTCTGAAGGCAAGCCCAACCTTCTGCTATTCCTTTTGATGGCTTTAGCTAGACCTTCTATCCTACTTGCTTCGCCGTGATTCAGAACTATATTTCTCGGTTTGGGACTTAGTGTCTTGAGCCAATTCAATAACTCGCTTCTCGAGCTATGACCAGAGAAACCTTCTACCGAGTATACGTGGAGCTTCACGTCTATTGGTACGGAGATCCCACCTTCTTGGAGCCATACTCTATTATATCCCTCTTTCAATTGTCTTCCTAGTGTCCCAGCTGCTTGATAAGCTACGAACACGAGAGAGTGACGAGGATCTTCAGCCATTTCCTTAAAGTAGTCGAGTGCCGGACCACCAGTGAGCATACCTGAAGTAGCAATTATAACGCCCGGATCGCCCTTTATTACGTCTTTTCTATCAACATCGTTCTTCCCTACAGTTTCGACGGATTCGTCCAAGAAGGGATTCTCGCCTTTAAGTATTTGGTCCTTTATCTTCTTCGAAAGCCACTCTGGGTACGTAGCGTGGATTGCGGTCACTTCGTAAACCATACCATCTAAGTATATTTTTGGTTTAGAACCGTCCGGAAGCTTTAGTAATCCGTTCTTAATTGCATCTAGGAGAACTAATAGTATTTCTTGGCCTCTCCCTATTGCTAATACTGGTATGAGTACCTTGCCCCCTCTTTCGAAGGTTTTCTTTATTATATCTATAAGCATCCTTTCGGAAAGTTCTCTAGGCGGTAAGTCCTCGGTACCATAAGTACTTTCCATGATAACCGTCTCAATCCTCGTAAACTTGTCGTTGGCTTTTTCTAGTAATCTCGTATTTGCATACTTCATGTCTCCCGTATAAAGGATGTTGTAGAACCCTTCCCCGATATGTAAATGGGCCATTGCGCTTCCTAGTATGTGGCCGGCAGGATAGAAGGTCAACTTCACGTCTGGAGCGATGTCCGTTACTTCTGCATAGTTTATGGTGATGGTCCTTAGTAACATATCGGTTACATCTAGCATACTAAAGGGAGGTAATCGTCCTTGTTTTTGAGCCACCTCTATGTAATCTTTCAACATCAGGTACATGAGATCCCTAGTAGGGGGCGTTACGTATACCGGACCTCTATATCCATACTTATATAGTAATGGAACTAATCCGCAATGATCCATGTGAGCATGCGTCACCACTACCGCATCTAATTCCTCTAAATCCAAGCCCTCGATACGCGGGAAGTGTTTCAAGGGATCGTATGAGCTTAAGTTAACGCCGAAGTCCAGCAATATCTTCGATTCCCTAGTTTCTACAAGTATAGCAGACCTACCAACCTCCATGAAGCCACCGAACGCAGTTACCCTCACGTGATTCTCATCGGACTTGAATAGGAGTGGCCTATGTATTCTCAGTCCAATATCTTTAAGTATTTCCAACCTTTCCTTCGCAGCAGCTCTATATATGCTTCTTACTTCATCTATTGCTGCTGACTGGAGAGGAGGTTCTCTAATTACTACAGGCTTCCATCCAGTTTCTGCTAGTAGTTGTCTTTGTCTTTGACCGCCCTTACCAACTACGTACCCCGGTTTAGGAGTAATTATGTAGACTTCACCAGTTGTTGGTTCGAAATCTATCTTAGATACGTTTTCGTGGCCTAAAATTTCTATTATCTTTTCCCTAGCTACGTCCCGAGGGAGTCTTTTGTCTTCAGAAGATTTTATTAGAATTCTCTTTCTCAGCTTCCTAGCTGCGTCTTTTATTATTTGGGGATTCTCGTATATTGGTAAGAGGTTAGTTACGTAAATAGCTATGGAAGGTCCTTCGTATTCTATCTTTTGTATACCTAAATCATCTGGGAGGACTTCATATACTTCTCTTAAAAGTTTTTCTCTCGGATCAACAACGTTTCTCCGTCTATCCGTCTTGGTATTACTCATGAGCCTAACACCTCTACTCTATGAGGTATCTCTTAAGTAGTATGGGTATGAGCCAAGGTTCCGAGCTCCCCTTCCTTCTCGGAGGTGCACTTAGCTGAGAGAACTTCTTACAGACCACCTCTAGCGGACATTCGCCGCACTGCTTATTACACGTGGATCTATAAGTTTTCAATCCTTCATATATTCTCCAGAGCACGTAACCTATTTCCTTCTCTACTTCGGAAAGCTCGTGATTTACGAGCTCTTTTTCAATACCATTTGAAGACTCCAAGTCCCTTTTCAAAGCATCACGGAGCTGCAGTAACTTCGAATACCATCCGAACAAGGACAAGATGTATGATGGTGTGACATCGGTTAATGACGCCTCGTTTACGTTATCGTTACCGAACGTCTCAGCGTCAGTATCTATAATTTCTAGATCATCTTCAGCAAACTCTTCCTCGTCATCAACTTTTTCCTCAGTGATATCGACGTGTTCTTCAATGTCTTCGATCATTAGTTATTCACCGGGTGACATTGAATGCACGAACACGAGGCTTTCGGACCCAAAAAAGCTAAAGTTTCTATAGTTGTAGTCTCAGATAAGGTATTTAAAGGTTTAAGGAAGGACGAAAGCGGTTTATATGCTCGTGAAAGAGTTTCAAAGGAACACGAAGTAGTATATTTCTCAGTGATACCTAATTCGCAAGAAGACATTTTAAATGAACTTCAAAAAGCGAAGGAGACTGGTTCCGATGTACTAATTTTCATCGGAGGGAGTGGTCTCGGTCCGAACGATTTAACAGTAGACGTTGTTTCGAAATATGGAAAGGAAGTGCCGGGCTTTGGTGAAATATTCCGTTTGGAAACATATAGGAAACGAGGTCCCATTGCTATTCTTACGAGAGCCGGTATGTGGATAGTTGATAGCACGATCGTTGTCGTAACCCCTGGTTCTAAAGATGCAGTAAGTACTGCTCTAGACGTTCTCCTACCAGTTTTGCGCCATCTAATTGCCGAAGTAAGGGGATTGAGACACAATAAGTAAAATTTTTAAATCCCTAAGACCACTCCCTCACGGAGCCGCCGTAGTATAGTCCGGCCAAGTATGCGGGCCTCTCAAGCCCGTGACCCGGGTTCAAATCCCGGCGGCGGCACCAATCCACGCTCACTAAGAGCATATTCTTACCTTTTCTAACAATTACCTCCCAACTCTTACGAAGACCCCCAGGATTAATCTCGATACACCGTTAATTCATAATATGTTTTTATATTCAGTGTCGCTGTACCTTATCAATAGACAGCAATAGAATCGAATAAGAATAAGTTTAAATGTGAAGATTAAATAGCGGAACAGTACTAAATAGATTGTGCATGTACACGAAACTTGAGATAGGATGAACTATATGATTGTATTCCTTCCATTCGCTATATAATAATTAATAAGAAGAGATATAGGAGCCCCGAGGCGGGGTGGCGGGCCCGCCGGGATTTGAACCCGGGACCAACGGGTTTCTTCCATAGGTTAAAAGCCCGCCGCTCTGCCTGGCTGAGCTACGGGCCCACGACACCATTCATAGGCCTTCTAAGATAGTTAATAAATTTTGGTGGAAAGGAGCAATGGGATAGAGCGATTAGGAGCGAACTACCTGAAAATTTGATGAAGATTTTAATGAGGATGGATGGAAGGGGTTACAAGAGTTACAAACTGCTTCTTAAAGAGAGATATAAGATTGGTAGAATTAACCTGAGCTTTAGGAAAATTCAATCCGATCCGTTCGCCCCACCAAGCGTATTGGAAATAGTTACTCCGAACACGCTGAAAGGGTACCCTCAAGTCGCTTTAGAGGATTTACTTCATAGAGTTCTCTATAAGAACTTAAGGAAAGTCTCAAAAAAGAGAGGTGAGGGGAGAAGCGGTGAAGCCTCAGTACCTCGTCCGAGTAATTCTATTCTAAAGAGAAGTTCTGTAAAGGTAACTGATGAAAATATTGCCGTTAGAATTAACGTAGGATTGCCTTCCCGAAGAAGACGAATTCTCGCTACTGAGGCCATTGAACTCATCGAAAGCGTTCTCAAGGCGTTTAATTCGAGCCTAAGCGATCTAAAAGGTTCCATCGAAGAACACTCGAAAGTATACCTAGTATTCAACGAAATAAGGAACAAATTAGGAAGATTGAAATTAGTTGCCTTTGTAGGGAACGGTTCTATCTTACCGAGGGCATGCCATTACTGCGAAGAACCGTTAAAGGGTGCGGTACCATTCGAAAGTCCCACCTCCATGAAGGTAGAAATAGAGACTAAATTCGGAGTTTTCGAAGGGATGGGTGTACCCAAGGGCGTTACGACGGTCATAGGACCGGCTTTCCATGGAAAAACGACGCTTCTAGAAGCGCTTGCGAAAAGCATCTGGCCCCACGTTAAAGGGGATGGTAGAGAATTAGTTGTGACTTCAAAGGACTTCGTTTACGTTCGCTCGGAAGACGGAAGGGTAGTTAAGTGCGTTGACGTAAGGTCATTCATTGAGCTTCCAAATAGCGATTGCTTCACCACTCTTGACGCTTCCGGTGCAACCAGCGTAGCTGCTTCCTTTCAGGAGGCTGTAGAGGTCGGCTCTAACGTTATTGCTATAGATGAAGATTACACTGCAACGAACTTCCTCTTTTTAGATCCTATAATAGGAAAATTGTATCGTACAAGAACAATAAGAACCCTTTCGGAACAACTTTCCTCAATAAAGGATAAGGGAATAAGCGTTTTATTGATAGCCAATGCCTCATCCCAAGTTTTGGTCCAGTCAGATAAAGTGATCTACATGGAAAACTACTCGCCGGAAGACTTAACGGAACGGGTCAAGAACGAAATCGATGTTAACGTCAACGCAATCGAGTACTCGAAACCTTCTTCACGCATAATCGAGTACGTACCCCCTAAGAAGTTGAAGAGGAGGGGCCTCGAGATAATTTCCCCAGGCTGGAGCGCTCCCTTGGACTTTCACACTAATCCACATATAGTAGAAGAAGCTCAAGTCGAGTTCATTGCAAAGTTCCTCTCTAAGAAATTTAGCGGTAAATTAAGCGAACTAGACCTACCGCATCCTTGGGACCTCTGCGTAACTCCCAATTGCAGCGAGGTCAGGACTTACGAAATAGCTTACGCACTTAACAGATGTGAAGGCATTAGAGTAATGAAACTCACTAACATTTAAGGGAAGAGCAATTGATACGATTGCGGTTAGGAATAGTTGGATAGGAAAGTGATATTAGTAGCGTGTACTCGGAGCGACAACTTCGAGGAAACCTTAGCGCTCTGTCACACGGCCAACTTAAAAGTGGTAGATGTACTCAATTTCTGTAAGAAGCCGGATCCAGGTTTCTACCTTACTAAAGGTAAGCTAAAGGAACTGAAAGAAATGGTGGAGAAAGACTCCCTCAATGCAATCGTAATCGATACGCAGCTCAAACCAAGCCAATACTACAGGCTTCAGAGGGAATTGGGCGTTGAAGTTATAGATAGGGTTATGTTAATACTGAAAATTTTCGAACTCCATAGTGGAAGCAAAGAAGCTAAGCTCCAGACCGAGCTAGCTCGCCTAAAGTACGAACTTTCTATATCAAAGGAATATATTAGGAGAAAGAAATTAGGCGAACAAGTTCACTTCCTAGGTCCTGGTGAATACGCAGCCGAATATCTCATCAAGGCGTTTCACAGGAAGATAAAGAAAATAGAAAACGAGCTAGAGAAAGTGAAGAAAAGGCGAATGACCCAAAAACTAAGCAGGAGGAGGAGCTTAAGTGCACCCGAAGTGGCCGTAACGGGATATACATGTGCTGGTAAAACTGCTCTAATAAACGCTCTTTCTAAATCTAATTTAATGGAAGGACCTGAGATGTTCACAACAATAACTCCGAAGCACGTCAAAGTAAGGCGCAACGGCTGGGAGGTAGTTCTTATTGATACTGTGGGATTCATCGAAAGCGTCCCACCTCAACTGATTGAGGCGTTCCACGCAACGTTGGCCGAGGTCACCTATTCGGATGCCATTCTCTTAGTAATCGATTCTTCAGAAGAGGAAGGTCGTGTAATCAATAAAACTCTGAGTAGCCTCGAAACGCTGAGTGAAATAGATGCGATCGACAAACCCTTAGTTGTGGCGCTAAACAAAATAGACATAGCACGCGACTGGAAATCCAAGATGGAAGTTCTAGAAGAACTATTGAAAGAATACTACCCTTGGAGCTTCTCTATAGTTCCCGTATCAGCTAGAGCTCAGCTAAACTTGAACTTACTATTAGACGTTCTCAAGGGCGTCGTAACTAAAACGGCATCGAATTCCGTTTGAATGCAAGTTAACTAATTTAAAATCGGTCTATTCTACCCTCTTCAACGGGTTGTGAGGTTGAAGGTGGATGAAATCTTAAAGGAAATATTGGTCTCTCACGGTTCCCCCCTACCTGTAAAGAACGTAATCGAATATATTAAGGCGCGAGAACCTACTATTGATGAGAACGAGATCCAAAAGGCCATAGTGCGATGTCCCGAGATATATCTCTCAAAAGATTTCGTTTACTTGTTGGACGAATGATCGTAGACGCAAATTAAATCAGGGTAAACCTCTATTGCTTGTTCACACCTCAGCCCTATCCCCTTAAGCGAGCTTACGAGCGTACTACGACACGTTCGACGAATTTCCGAGTAAAAAGTCTCCCGACTAGAGAGGTTTTGGAGCACAGTAAAGGAATAGCAAGTATTAAATGAGTTCGAACGGAACGGCAAGCTTCTCGCGTCCGCTCTTATTACGTCTGCTAAGAGCTTCGTCTTCCTCTCTCGAGCCCGTTCCAACATCCCTAAGCTTATATCTATACCAATGTAAAACACGTCTTCTAGTTCCTCCATTAGTAAACCAGTGCCGCAACCTATGTCCAATACCCTTCTTTGAGGTTTCAAAACTTTTAATCCTATTTGGTATTTCCTTCTCTGTTCGTTCCCATATAGTTCGTCGTACCCTCTTGCAATTGCGTCGTAATATATTCTATTTTCAATGGCTTTGTTGAAATCCATTTTCATTGGTCTCACCTTACAGGGAAATATAGTGACCTCATTTCGGAGAAGCTTAATTTAAACCATGAGTCCTCAACGGGGTAATTCTCGTAGAGTTCATCTCGTTTCGCCTCCAGTAATTTCTCCGGAATCGCTAAGACGTCATTGAATGCTTTGACCTTAAACTTTAGGAACTTCCTCCATTCTTTTATTCTGGCTATATGGTGGTCTACGATTGCTCTACCTCCTAGTATGTTTATTAACTTAAAATGACTATCATCGACTTTGATTCTACTTAAGTACAGTGGGGGCCCATCTATTACAACTGTCTTCGCCTCACTCTTTACCAACCAATCGTGAACATCTAATGGTCCTCCTTGGATGTCTGAACTGAAAGCGAACTCACCGTCTATTTCCACTGCAACTACGTACCCGAGCCTTTCCGAATCCCCATGAGGTAGTGGAGGAGAGAACTTGAATATGTGAGAAGATACTTCCATTAAGGAGTTATCGGCTATTTCTATCCTTACGTTTACCCTTTTTTCTTGAAGTTGTTTGAGAAACTTGTAGGCCCTTATCTTCTGACTAACGTTTATGAACCTCTTGTAGTCCTTAATTATTAATATTTTACCATCTAATATCGAGTTATCATATAACCAGCCTGGGTTGTAGTGATCGCGATGATAGTGGGTTATGATTACAACATCGGATCCATCGAGAGCCCTAACTATTCTCTTTGCAGCATTGACGAGTTCTTCCCATTCCAAAGGATGGGGTGGAAGACCGAAACGCCTTGGAGCGAGGGAGGCAGATGGATCGATAACCACGTTGTCATATCTCACGCTCATACTTCTTACTCCTAACGTTTCGGCAGCCAAGGGTTCCCAAACCATGATTTCGCTAACCTCCTACTTACAGTATCGCTTATTCGAATTGGTTCCGGAAGACCGTATTTTAGAAACTTCTTAGTAATCTCAACGGCTGATTTCAAGGAAACGCAATGTCCAATGCTAACGAAGAGTTCCTTTTTATTTTTTCTTAGTGTAACCGCTATTACGTTTCCATTGTCATCAAATAGACACTGACCGAAATCACAATTACCCTCTTTCCCATAGAGCCTCTTTTTCGCAATGCCGATGGTGGGTTTGTCTGCGACCACGCCCACGTGTGAAGCCACGCCGGCACCTCTCGGATGTGCTATACCGTGTCCATCAACCAGAATTACATCAACATCGGCCTTTTTTACTAAGGGATAGTATAGAGGTACTTCGCGAAAAGCCAAGAACGTTGGGATATATGGAATAGGGACATGTGAGTAAGAATACTTAATTTCCAAGAGATCCCTTGTATTGTAGTCTAAGATGCTCAAGACGGCTACTCCGAAAGCTCTGTTACGGCTGTAAGACACATCGAGGCCTCCAACGCTCTTGAGCTTTTCGAAGCAGTCCTCTCTTACAATTCTCTTAGCTATTTCTAGCTGAGCCGACTTAGCTTTACCTACATCGAATTTCAAAGGTTATCGACCTTCTGCGCATCACCATTAAGTAATTTGGAATAATAAGAAGAGATATAGGAGCCCCGAGGCGGGGTGGCGGGCCCGCCGGGATTTGAACCCGGGACTTCCGCGGTGGGCCAAGCCACCTCTACGGGTTAAGAGCCCGCCGCTCTACCAAGCTGAGCTACGGGCCCTCACGCCCCGCGTTTCTCCCGTTTAATGCTTGCTAGATATGGGGTTAAAAAATTTTACACTCCTTATCCTCCAACCATGGTGGTCCTAACTCGATTGACTTCTCTAATACTTGTTTAACCTTCTCCTTACCGTAAAAACATTCGTTATTTACGCACAGAACTTCGGCTTCGTATTGGAGAAGCTTTCGGAGCGACTCTAACCACGCGCGTTCGTCACTTCCCCACTTCTTACACAACGGACCTAAGGCATCACCAGCCAGTAGGGTTCCATTGAAATATACTGAAAGCGATCCTGCCGTGTGGCCGGGAGTAAGGATAACCTCTATCTCACATATGTTCAAATCGCTTGATATTCTCCATCCTACCGGTACTGGCTTAGGTTTAATCCCAATGTAATCCGATGCAGTGTATTTCTCATCACCTCTCTGAATCGCCTCGGCATCTACTTCTCCGGCAGCGATCGAAACTCCATATTTGTGAAAGAGCCAGTCCCCACCGGTTCTGTCAACGTGAGCGTGAGTGTTAACTAAATACTCCACTTCCCAAGGCTTGACGCCATAATAAAGCATGTTTTGAAAAGCCACTTCACCGTATGCCCCTGAATCGACTATTACGTTACACTCGCTCGCCTTTATTAGAAAGGCTTGACCTTCGTTATTCAAGGGAGGACCAGTAAGTAAGTAAACCCCCTCACTTATCCTAATACTTTTCACCTAAGGCCGTTTACGCGAATAAACGTAATGTAGTCGTATGTACAATACTTAATTTACCCTTACAGCGCACAACTCCGAAAGGGTGCGTCCAACGTGCCAAAAACGATAGCTGAGAAAATACTGAGCGCTAAAGCAGGAAAGGATGTTTCCCCGGGCGAGATAGTCGTTGTCGAACTCGACGCAGTCATGGCGCAAGACGGCACTGCCCCTCTAGCGATAAAGGTCATGAATGAGAAATTCGGTGGAGAACGCGTGAAGGATCCTTCTAAAGTAGTTCTGGTAATTGATCACACTGCCCCCAGCAACAATCCTGGTACCTCGGAGCTTCATATTCTCATGAGGAAATTCGCTCGAAGACACGGTTGTAGACTATTTGACGTAGGGAATGGTATTTGTCATCAACTCATGGTCGAATACGGATATGCGTATCCAGGGGCAGTAGTCGTAGGAGCCGATTCTCATACAGTAACTTATGGTGCATTGGGGGCCTTTTCAACGGGAGTGGGTTCGACCGACGCAGCAATAGCTATGATGACAGGAAAGCTATGGTTCAAGGTTCCCGAAGCCCTAAAGTTTAACTTAACTGGGAAGTTCAAAGAGGCAGTAATGAGTAAAGACTTGATTCTCACTATTATTGGAGAACTAGGTGAGGACGGTGCGACCTATATGAGTGCTGAGTTCGTTGGTGATGGATTAAAGGATATGAGAATTGACTCGAGACTTACCGTAAGCAATATGGTAGTTGAAATGGGAGCCAAAGTTGGATTAATGCCAGCAGATGAAGAGGTAATGAGGTTCGTAGAAGGTAGAGCCAGAGGGACTCCAAAACCGGAGCTCACGTATCCCGATAAGGGAGCTCACTATAAGGACGAATTTGAAATGGAATTAGAGAAGATAGAGCCTATGATAGCTAAACCATACTCTCCTGCAAACGTGGTAGCAGTGGATGAACTCGAAGGCATGGAGATAGATCAAGTATTCATTGGAAGTTGCACTAATGGTAGATTGGAGGACTTGGCGGTTGCTGCTAAGATATTGAAAGGAAAGAAGGTTGCCGATGGAACTCGATGTATAGCTATCGCAGCCTCTAGGAACGTATACACGGAAGCTCTCAAGAAAGGGTACGTAGAGACCTTAACGGAAGCGGGATGTTTAGTTACTTTTGGAACTTGCGGACCGTGCGTTGGTGCACACTACGGCGTTCTGGGACCCGGCGAGGTTGCTCTATTCACAACAAACAGAAACTTCAGAGGTAGGAGTGGACATAGAGATAGCAAAGTTTACCTAGTTAGCCCAGCAACGGCAGCAGCTAGTGCGATCGAGGGCAAGGTTGTTAACCCAAGAAAGTACCTAAACCAGAGGATCAGGGACATCGAAATATGAACGAAGTACCTAGTTTAAGGTTATGTGGTATCGGATGGTTCAAGTTACATGTAAACAACCTTATCACAAACAGAGACTTAATAGTTAGATGGGATGGGAAGATACTAAGAAGAAACTCCAAACCATCTAAGCAATACTCTCATATATACTTCCACACACCTCTCTCGTTAGAAGAGTTCTTACAATATGAACCATTCCTGTCTACATGCGAACAGATAATAATCGGTAGTGGTTATAATGGTAGAATGAAAGTAATGGATGGAGTCATTCGGTATCTCCAAGAGAAAGGAAGAGAACTTGTAATTAGTGAAACACCTCAAGCAATCACATATTTCGTTAAGCAAGTAAATCTCAATAGGAAATCGTGTTTAATAGTGCACCTCACATGTTGATTATGCTCATAAGCGACCAAACGTTTGATGAAAGGGTTTAAGGGAATTGTTGAAGTTCGTTATTGATACAAGTGCTTTAACTGATCCGAGACTACGCGAGCGTTTTAAATCAAAAGAGCTATGGGAATGTATAGAGAAATCGCTCGAACTCATGGCCTTGGCTAAGGTTAGGCTAGGATTCAGTTACTACGCAACCCCATCTATATTGAAGGAAATTGTGGGGTTTCTAGAGAGGAGTTCCTCACCGCCATCAGTAATCTCAAAGCTCAACGTCTGGATATCCCCCCTCTCTCCATCCCTTGATGAAATAAAGATACCAGCGTCGTTATTCGTAGAGTACGTAAAGGAAGTTAGGAGGCGATTCGATAAAGGCTTGCGAGTGGCCGAAGAGAGTACCCGAAGAGCACATTCTGGTGGCGACATAGGGGATCACATTAGAACGTTACGTGAAAAGTATAGAGAAAGTACGAGGAAGGGTATAGTAGATTCTCCTTCAGATATTGAGGCTATATTATTGGCATACCAGTTGAATGCGGTGCTTGTGAGTAACGATGAAGGACTATGCGAATTAGCTAGGAGACTGGGCGTCAGTTGCATTGACCCAATAACGTTTTTCGACACCATAGAGGAATATTTGAGGCTCGCAAAGAGCTGAGGAAAAGAATTTGTAAAGAAGAACGTGTATTTAATTTAGGAGAAGTTCTCATGACCGTTAAAGTCGCAATAAATGGATTTGGAACTATAGGTAAGAGGGTCGCTGAGGCCGTTCTTAAGCAAGACGATATGGAATTAGTTGGCGTCACTAAAACTCGACCGGATTACTTGGCCAAAGCAGCTTCTCTCAGGGGTTTATTATACGTACCTGAGGAAAAACTCCAAGACTTCGAGAAAAGTGGAATAGAAGTGGCCGGAACGCTCGACGAACTTTTACGGAAAGTCGATGTTGTCGTGGACGCTACCCCGGGCGGCATAGGTAAGGAGTACAAGAAAGTTTACGAGAAGTACGGCGTTAAGGCGATATTTCAAGGAGGCGAGAAACACGAAGTTGCTGGCTTCAGTTTCTCGACTCTATGTAACTATGAGGAAGCTCACGGTAAGCAGTACGCTAGAGTAGTCTCATGCAACACAACGGGATTACTGAGAGTTCTCTGTACATTACACAAGGAAATAGGCATTGAGAAAGTAAGGGCCACAATCGTAAGGAGAGGCGCAGATCCCCATGAAACAAAAAGAGGGCCCATCAACGCAATTGTTCCGAATCCGGTAACTCTACCTAGCCATCACGGCATCGATGTTCGAACAGTACTTGACATAGACATTGCAACAACAGCAGTGGTAGTTCCAACTACTATCATGCACCTACACGTACTAAATATAGTTCTAAAAGAGAACGTAAGTAAAGAGAAGATATTAGAGGCTCTCGAGGCAGCACCTAGGATCCTAGTAATACCGAGCGAGTTTAGCGGCATTAAAGATACGGCCAAAATAATTGAAATGGCACGCGACATGGGCAGGAAGAGATACGATCTCAACGAACTCGCCGTATTTGAGGAAAGTATTTCCGTGAACGGAAAGGAACTCTTCTTAATGCAAGCCGTTCATCAAGAAAGCATTGTTGTACCAGAAAACATTGACGCGATCCGTGCGCTCGCCACTAACGTATCGAAAGAAGAGAGCATAAGGAAAACAGATAGTACCCTCGGTCTAGTTAAGACGTTCGATGACGTATTAAAGGTAATATCGCGATTCGAATAACATTACATCTTTTCATTACATTTTTCCATTTGTCTAATTATTAGAAAGGTGTGTTAATGAGTGCTAAGACTTATTTTTTCAATTAGGTATTCCTAACGGGGCTTCGAATGACGTGTAGTTTAAAAATTCCAATAGCGGGACAGCCCAACGTAGGAAAATCGACTTTTATTAATGCAGTCCTTGGAGAGTATGTTACAGAGATAGCCAATTGGCCGGGAGCAACCGTTGAGGTAAAGGTAATTGAAGCAAAAGTAGGCAATCGTGAGGTGTGCTTAATAGACCTACCCGGTGCATATTCTCTTAGTGGTGGTAGTGAAGAAGAGCGTGTGACAGCGAAATTCTTACTTGAAGAAGATTTCGACAACGTGATTCTACTAGGTGACGCAACGGCTCCACACAGAACCTTCTATCTTATAGTCCAAGTACTCGAGTTATTGGGAATAGGTGTAATAGCCCTAAATAAGTACGATAGAGCACTAAAAGCTGGTATTCACATCAATAGTGAGGCCTTAAGTAAGAGGTTAGGCAAACCAGTCTTTCTGATATCAGCTGTAACGAGAGAAGGCGTTCACGAGGTAATCGAAAAGGCTCTCGAAAAGCAATCGCCGAAGTATTTAGACATAGATTACGGAGACTTGGAATACTATGTCGTACAAATCTCAAAGATGATCTCGAGACTAAACCTAAAAGGCAATCCGAGGTGGTATGCAGCCGAGTTCTTATTAGGCAATCAATTAGTAGACGAAATTATCAAGAACAAGGACGCTGAAATCTATGAGAAAGCTAAAGAAATGAGGGAAATGGCTGCAAAGGAACTCGGTGACCTCTATAAGATCGTTATCGATAGCAGAATTAATTTCATCGAGAAATTGTTTGAAGGTCTTATTCATAGAGAAAAGGTAGCTGACAAGGAGAGTAGTACGATAGCGATGCTATTGGATAACGTGTTCATGCACCCAATAGGAGGTTTCATAGCATCGATTCTAATACTATTTGGCATCTTTACAATAGCGTTCACAATTAATACCGGTTATCCATTAAATGTTATATTCGAGAACTTAGGCCAAGAATCAATCGCAGAAGCCTTAGAAAACTACAGCCTCTCCGGCATACTATCTTCGATATTTGATTCTATGACAGAGATAGCGAACTCGTCGTTACCACAGCCAATAGGATCTCTCATAGGTGATGGCGTAATTGCTGGAGTTGGTGCCGTACTTACCTTCTTCCCACTGATCTTCACAGTCTACCTACTGCTCGCCTTACTGGAAGATTCCGGTCTCGCTACTAGGATAGCGGTTGCTATGGATACAATCTTCAGAGCCGTTGGTTTAAACGGAAAGGCAGTATTCCCATCTATAGTTAGTTTAGGTTGTAACGTACCGGGCGTTATGGCAACTAGAGTGCTTAGAGAGAGGGAATCCAGGATAGCAATGGCTCTAAGCTTGCCGTTCCTGCCCTGTCAAGCCAGGTTGGTCGTTCTATTAGCACTCGCTTCAGTACTACCGGCGCCACTCAACTCCGCCTCGCTTGTCCTTACGTACATACTGTCAATTGCAACGTTCCTATTGGTAACATTTGTCATGATGAGAATAGTGTTCAAGAAATCAGAGGAACCGTTGCTGCTTGAGTTACCGCCCTATCACGTCCCGAAGCTGAGAGTCGTTACGTGGATGGCTTGGGACAACGCAAAACACTTCCTAAGGAAGGCCGGAACAGTTATACTTTTCTTCTCAATAGTCTTATGGTTCCTGTTACACGTAAGTCCATCGGGTGCCTATGTTGAAGAAGAGACGGAAAGTATTGCGGCGTATCTAGGGAAACTATTTGAAGTAGTTCCAATGGTCGTGCTAGAGACAAGTAAGGAAACTTCATGGATCTTGTCGTTTGCTATGATAGTAGGCTCAATAGCGAAAGAGGTAATACTTGAAACGTTAGCAATACTCACCGGCACTTCGTCCGTCGATCAAATGGTAGTTAAACTTCATTTGAATCAAGCTCAAGTGTTAGGTCTGATGGTTGCAGTGGCTCTAAGTATACCGTGTGTAGCAACGATAGCAGTAATTTACTCAGAGACTGGAAGCTGGAAATGGACGTTGGCTTCGATACTTCTTTCCACGATAGTTTCCGCAATAGAGGCATCTATAGTATACAGAATCTTCTCTGTAATACTCGGGTGATTTCTAAGTACATCTATGTACCCACTTTGAACTACTTTTTACATCTATTAGAAGAAGGGTGGACCTAGAGTATGAACGTCTCGACATCTAGGGATAACGATTTCGATTACCACTTCCTTACTTACATGCTTACTAAGATAGATCAATGGAAGAGAGACGTTATGGAGGTATGTAATGTTTTCGAAATAGGCGAGGAGGAAAAGAGAAAGGCCTTAAGCGATCTCGATAGGCTAGAAGAGGAAATACTTGATATACTTATTTTTCACTAAACCTACCCCTTGGAAGCGAGAGGAATGAAGAAAGACTCAAGGAAGTTACAACGCCAGGTGGCTAGGGAAGCATTTTTCGAACTTATTGAAATTTCCAGAAAAGAGGTAAGGAGTGGAAACTGGGAAAGGGCCTCTCAGTTAGGTGAACTGGCTTTCAAAGTGGCTCGGAAGGGAAAAGTAAGAGTACCTATTGAGACTAAGAGAGCCTTCTGTAGGAGGTGCCACATACCTCTCATTCCAGGTATTACAGCACGCATTAGATTGAGACGCAAAGGGAGGTTAACGATCGTCCTCTCATGTTTAAATTGTGGATACGTACGTAGATATCCGGTAACGGAAGTTGAGAGTAAGGGATCTCCATCAGAGTAAGCCTACTGTTTATATAGGAAAAAATGGAGTAACTGAAAGCGTTATTGCTGAAATAAAGAGACAGCTTAACGACAAAGGATACGTAAAAGTTAAGGTTCAGAAAAACATTATTAGATATCAAGGAGTTGACAGGAAAGACGTTGCTTACCAAGTTGCTGAAATGGTAGGGGCTAAACTTTTAGAGATACGAGGGAGAACGTTCATTTTACTGAAAGATAATGAGGGAAGATATAGTGGTAGAAGTTTGTCATAAGGGATGTAAGGACGTTTGTGAAAGTGGGGACTGCGAAATTAAAATTAACTTAGGCAGTAACGTTAGTATGAGAGAGATGGCTTCACTAATAATAGAGATACTGGGTGCCGAGGAAATAAGAGTTGTTAATAGACCGCGCGGTAGGTTACTAAATGCTCTAATTGAAGTAGCAGATTGGTTTGGGATCAAAATTACCTGGGAGAAAGATCTCTAACGATGTTCATTACGACGTCGAGCGGTGCGTTCGTCTTTACGTTCCTATAATCATAGTGTGTAATTACTGCACGATATCCTAGCTCTTTAAGTCTTTCAACGACCAGCTTAGGTTTGGGCATATGTGTTTTTAGGGAACTGCAGATGCTTTCTATACTATATGAATAGGGCACCCCGATGGAATCCTCTTCAAGGATTCTTAATAAGAACTTCTTTATTTCCTCGTTTTTAACTATCTCCAGTTTATCCTTAAAGAATTTCTCGTCAGTAAGGTTACCTAACCAAATTGGTCCTATGAGCTTCCTTGGGTTGCTTACCGCGTCCTCTGGTAAGGGGTAACCTTTTATGGGGATTACTTCTAAACCATTAATGTAGAGATATCCTAGGTTCTTTAACGTCTCATCTACCCTTCCAGCCCCCCTCTCTGCTTTAAAGGTAACTCGTACGTAATAATCCTTGAAAAAGGAGAACAAAGGCCTTAAAGCTACTTCCCTGATCGCGGCTAATCTTATAGCTGCGGAAATCAACGTCCTTATCGCAACTTCTTTCGAAAAAGGTGTTCTTACGATCTTTACTGAATACCTCCTAAGGGCCGTATTAGGACGAGCTCCGCTTAAGGCGGCGGTATCGGTTGCTGTTAAGGCAATTAAACCATTTCTCTTGACGCTCCTCACGGCACCGTCTAGAAATGGTATAGGGGAACCGAATGGGTCTATGTCAACGATATCGTAATAAGTTTCCCTAATTTTCTTCGAATGAAGGACAACATGGGCGTCTTCTTGTATAGCTCTGATCTTTTTGTCAACGCTATTAAGCTTTGCATTTACGTTAAGTAAACGAATAGCTAAGGGATTTAAGTCAGCTGCTAGAACGAAGTCGGCATTCGCTTCCTTAGCGTATCTAACGCTTCTTACGCCACTTCCAGCTAGGGGTTCTAGGACCGTCAGAGAGTTATTAGAAGCTCTATATATTCTGGCGATTTCGATTGCAGTATCTCTATTGAATTTCGCTTTGGGATTATAGAAGACGGGGGCATGTGCCGGTTCGTAAATACCATCGCTCCTCACGTAAAAACTCATGGATGGTACGACTACTTTTACTTCCCCTTCGTCAATTAAATCTACGGGAAATCCCAATTCCTTCTCTATCTGAGTTAAGTCCAATTCTTACAACCTGGAGGATACATCGGAGAAATGTTAAAGGGTGTGTGGTAGCCGGGCGGGGATTCGAACCCCGGTCACGGGGGTTCCCCCCACCTTCCCGGCTCGCGACCCCCTCCCCTTAGGAGCCCTCCGCCTAGTGGCGGGCCCGCGGGGATTTGAACCCCGGACCACCGGCTTTCTTCCCGACGAAACCCCGCATGACGGATAGGAGGCCGGCGCTCTGTCCTAGCTGAGCTACGGGCCCTCGTGAAATCCACTCCAAATCCAATCTAAAAAGTTTTCTTTCTTCTTTCGCTCTTTAATCTCGTGTTAACCCTCTGGGGAATCCCTATTACTTTATAAAGGGTGTAGCCCTTGGGACACTCGACTTTCTCTATTACTTCATTAATTCTTACTTTAACCCTCCTACCTAGTTTGTGCTTACGTCCCGTGCACTCCTCCCATAGAGGACACTTCTTGTTATCGCAATAGATGGGCGTATATTCTACTATGCTACCCTCAAGGGCTAACTTCGCTGGTACAATTAAAGGCACGCCCAGCTCTTCTACTTCAGCTACTACTACTTTCCCGTGTATCTTACATGGGTGTTCTATGACACCTAATTTAGCCTTTACCTCGTAGAGCCACCCTCTTTTTAATACGGAACATTTTTCCTTAAGCCAACAAGATTCACACGAGGGTAAGATTCCGGTAGCTATGAATCTATCGCCTTCCTTAAAGTGGGTCGGTATTGGTACAACCAGCTTCTTACCAGCCATTCGTAATCACCTTAATTTATTGTCAGCCTATAATATGAAATCTAATAGGGTTGAAGTATTAATGACGCGATATGTACTAATCAAGTTACCAGAGGAGCTATATGAAGAGTTAGAGAAACGAGCAAGAGAGGAGGGATATACTCTCGTTAGCGACTTCGTTAGAGATATAATAAACAGGGAATTGGGTAAGACGCCCTTCAACCCGAGGAAGCTTGAGCAGAGGATAGAGAGAATAGAGAATGGCGATTTACCTCCTAGGCTTCAAGACGCTATATGGAGGCTCATAGAGGAGGCCCTCTCTGCTAAGTTAGCTTCTCAACTACCTCTAGATGAGGTCTCTTCGGTAGAATCACTCGAGAAACTGAACAAGAAGATTGAACGAGAGATACAGAAGCTACTGATTCCTTGGACTGAGAAAATAGACGATCTAGCTAAGAGAATAGCACAGCTTACAGAGGAGCTCGAAGAGATAAAAGAGAAAGTCAATACTGAGAAGACTAAAGAGGAGGAAGAGGTAAGCGAAAGAAAACAGAGACGGATGGATGAGCATAAGGAGAGACGGAGATTTACTGCGTTAGATAGACTCAAAGCCCAAGGAATAATTTTCGAGAGCGACTTAAGAACGATAAAGTTCAAAGATTCCTTCTTTGAGAAATTGAGGAAAGGGGGTGCCAAGATACTAACTACGAGTCGCTATGGTAGAATAGCTGTTCATCCGGATGTGTGGGAGAAATTCTTGGAGGTACTTAATGAGAGCACGAGTGGCGACGACGCTGAAGTGTTAGAGAAGTTAGACTCGGAAGCCCTTAAGATGTTATTCAGCGCTTTACGGGAAGACGGTCTGCTAATATTCGATAGAAGTCTGGGAAGGTGGGTATTGGAGGAAAGTGTTGAATGACTTCCCTCAAGTTTCATAAATAGTCTATATGCCTATCCGTCCGGTTCTAGGGGAATTGGCGAGTTGCATACGGACGGTTAATATTACTAAGAGTTACGTAATTAATGGCAAGAAAGTAAAGGTCTTAAAAGAAACGAACCTAGAGGTCGAATGCGGGCAACTGGTTTCAATTGTTGGACCTTCAGGAGCAGGGAAATCTACTCTACTAAATATTCTCTCTACGATAGATTCACCTAGTAAGGGGCGCGTAGAGCACCTAGGTGTGACCGTTTATCCCAGAGGCGAGGATTGGAGAGCTAAGTGGAGAAGAGATCACGTAGGCGTAGTTCTCCAATTCATTTTCTTGGTTCCTACCCTAACGGCTTACGAAAACGTCCTCCTAGCCCTCGAACTATCTAAAAAGTTCAAAGATAGAGTTAGGAGAGCTTTAAAAATTCTCGAAACAGTCGGCCTCATCGACAAAGCTGATAGATATCCAAGTGAGTTGTCTGGGGGAGAACAACAACGGGTGGCCTTGGCAAGGGCGATAGCCAACGATCCGGAAATCATAATTGCTGACGAACCACTTTCGAATTTAGATAGGCAGAATAGAATAATGCTTTCCAAGCTCCTCCGAAAATTGGCTGACGAAGGTAAAGCGGTAGTTGTAACGACGCACGAAGACGAGCTAGTTCGCGTATCTGACATCGTATGCGAAATGAAGAGAGGTGAACTAAATTGTCCCTAATAACTAAGTCAGCCCTAAGGTCGTCTGTCAAGAGTAAACTCGAGTTCTTATCTATAGTCTTCATGATAGCGGTTTCTATATCGTTGTACGTAGCTTCTCAGATGACGTATGAAAGCGTAGTAGATCTATTTAGGAACTACGTTCGTACTACTTATGGAGATATACTTGTAGTCGGATACGTCCCCTCTATTGTTGATGAAATAGTAAAGGAATCGAAATTCGTAAGGGACTTCACGGGTTTCGTAGTAGTTCCAGCGTACGCTACCGATTCACAAGGTATCGAAAGACCCGTTCTCTTAGGCTATACTGAGGCAGCCTACAGGAACGACACCCTCCTGGGAGGTTTCAAGGCGATTAAGCTTAAGGAAGGCCAAGCCCTCCTTCTAAGAGAAGGGTCTGATGGTCTAAGTATAGGGATGAAATTAACGGCATATCCCACAATATCTATTAATGAAGAATCTATATTTAATTTAACAATAGTAGGCTACGTTGAGGGTGGGCTACCTCTTCCAGCCGGACCAGTTCTATTCCTTTCAAAAAGCGATGGCAAGAAGTTATTGGAAGTTGTTGGTGGATACACTGTATACTCTGTGGTCCGTAAAGACGGTATTTCGGATAATGAAGTGCTTACGGAACTCATTGAAATAATTAAAAACGCTGGCGGATACGTAGGTTTCGTTTTCGATACTAATAAGGATTTGAAGTTCTATCCAGGTCAAGGAGTCTTAAATGAGACAGTTATAGGGTTGAAATTCATATCTTTAACCTCATGGATTGTCGTAACCATAGTACTCGTAATATTTTCAATAATGTATATTGAGAAAAACGTAAAGGAGGTAGCTACTTTACGTTCAATAGGGGGTGCTGCAACCGAACTAAGTAAGTACATTATAGCCTTATGGGGATCCCGTTTACTTAGCGGTCTCATTTTGGGCATCTTAATTAGTTACCTTTTAACCAAGGTAATAATTGCGAGTGCCCTTTCGCATCCGCGACTTCAACCATTTCAAGATTTCGTTAAGGTGAGGCTTCCTCCAATGACCATTGTTGAAACGATTATCTTAAGCCTTACGACCCTACTCTTAATATGGATATCTTCACTAGTTGCAGTATATAAAATGAGATTAATCGACGCCCTTACTTTCTACGGAATAAAGCTAAGAATAAAGGGAGAGAGTAGACTACCTTTCTTTATGATAGTAGGGCTCTCAGAAATTAGAACGTTACCATGGAGGAACATTGCTGCAATTATATTATTGTCGTTAGGTATAGCATTAATCTCGCTTCCCTTTACATTATCATCAAGCCTACTTTCGTTCAACGAAAGTAAATCGTTCGATGTAAAGGTTATAATGATGATAATTCCAAAGATAAGTCCCTCTTTAAGTTACTTTCTCTCCAACGCTGATTGGAGTAAGGCGAACGAGGTTAGCATATGGGTTGAATCGCTTTATGGATCAGTTAACATCAAGGCGCAATTAATTGAAGGTAATAAAAAGGTGCCTATTTACGCGACGTCGTGTCTACTTCCGTTTAAAGGTAAATGCATAGATTTCATTAGTATAGTAAAGGGTCGAATGTTAAAGTATCCAAACGAAACGATAGTCAGCACACTTTTCTCATATAGATATAATGTACGAGTAGGCGACGAAATAGCAGTAAGTCTAACAACGAAGGGCACGAAGGAGAGGGTCATTTCGCTTAAGGTAGTTGGAATTTACAATAGCAAGGAATTTCCTCCGACAATAATTTTACATCCAGCGTTGCTCCCACCAATCGATTCGTTCAGTGTGTTTACTATTTTGATAAAAACGAAATACCCTGAAGAGTTGTCTAACTATATTAGGAGTTTCTTGGTTTCAAATGCGTATGCAGCTGTATCCATGACATGGGATGAATACGAAAGGGAAATGATGAGGGACTTGACGTTCGTTGCAGACTCAATTAAAACGACTGTCCTAAGTTCTTATATAATAACAACCCTAGCTGTCGCGACTTTCGCTATTAGCGATTTGAGTGTTAGGAGGAAAATATGGATGTTATTAAAGTCGCTCGGAATGACCTCGGTTGATTTGAGTCTGGCCTTCTTGTTCAGGTGGGCGGTCATTGGAGCGCTCAGCATACCTATTTCGTATATCTTGCTAACGAAATGGACCACAGATGGTGTGGAAATGCTATCTCAAGTATATTTCATTGATAAGATGAAAATCGATTGTTCGTTTATCATTGTAGGCATGTTAGCCCCGTTAGCTATATTCGTCGTGTCTTTAGCATACTTTAAGAAATATAGATCGGTAGAAGAGCTAAGAAACGCTTAATGTAATTAACTCTTAATCTCCGTTGCAATGAGTTCGAGGTTTCCATCTTTCTTCTTTATCAAAACCATTGCATCATCTATTCTGTATCCGCAATTCTTACACTTGTATGAATACATTACCTTTATTGAGTCTCTTGAAATAGTCGATTCAATGTTTAACGTCATTGGGATTTTACATCTCGGGCAAAGCAAGACGTTAATTGAATTCATGGCTCGATCACCGAAGTTATAGAGGCGGTACGGGGGTTTCAGCACCGCAAACGTGACACTTTAATATCCAAACCCTTCTGTCCAGTCTTATTAATTCTGTATCGGGGCCCTTACAAGTTGGGCAGATTACGTACTGATCAACGAACTTCTGGAGGAGCTTAGATAGTATCCTAGACGAGAACCTTCCGGTTAATATCAGCTCGCCTTTCTCTCCGATATGGACTGGGATAGCTAATTCCTTTGCGAACCATTTACTAACAATTTTAGGGTCTCTATGTATAACATCACATATTTGGCTGAAGTTCTGGATTATGGTTTTATCACCTATAATTAGGACCTTCGGTTCGGGAACTTGGAACCTTCCCTTGTACTCAGCCTTACCGGGTAATTGGCTATAAGCGCGTTCTAAGAGCTTCTCGTAACCCATTTCTCTAATCGTTATATCTCATCACCCATATTGAAGGAGTATCGTGAAACGTATATTAAGTAATAGCTATAAGCGTTGCTCATTCCCTCCAATTCTCGAGCAGTTTTCTGGCCTCTTCGGGAGGTATCCTCTGCTGCTTCGTATCTTCTATTAATGGAATACCCTTGCCTCTTACAGTTTTAGCAAGTATTACTACAGGTCGCTTCAATTTCTTAGCACTCTCTTTAGCTTCCTGAATTGATTCAATTATTAGATTAGGATCGTGACCGTCGTCGAGTACTATCACATGCCATCCGAACGACCTCCACTTACCTTGGAGATCACCTTTTCTTTTAACTTCTTCAGTAGCACCATCTAGTTGGAATCTGTTCCAATCTACTATGGCGATTAAGTTGTCTAAGTTTTGTGAGGCTGCGGTAGAAGCTGCCTCCCAAACCTCGCCTTCGTCCAGTTCGCCGTCTCCTAGAATCACGTAAACCCACCTATCCGAGTTCAACATTTTCAGCCCCTTCGCTACGCCTACTGCGAAGCTGAAGCCTTGCGCTAAGCTACCTGTGGGCGCATCGACACACGCTAAGGTATCGTCCGGATGACCTTGGAGGGGACTAGCTATGTCCCTAATTGTACTAATCCAATTCTCCGGAATGATCCCAAACGCAGCTAATACAGCGTAAAACGCTGGTACAGCGTGACCCTTACTCAAGATCAACCAATTGTGTTTAGTAGGTTCCTCGTCGCATTTCCTATCTCTCATTTCTAGGTACCATATAGAACCAAGTATATCTAACACTGAAAGACTCGAACCTGCGTGAACAGTTTTTTCGATGCTCGCCATTTCTAGAACATACTTTCTCGCTCGTTTTAGTATTGCTTCGAGCTTTTCCATGTTTATACTTTCTTGTTTCGCGCCCTTAGTTTCAAGTTCCGTTTTCTGAATCCTTGAGCGCAACATTTGAACCCTGTGGGATGACAGTGGGCCAGATTAAATACGTTGATATTTTACATACGATTTAGGAGATTACAGTTGATCCTCTATCTCTACTATTTCCCTAGATCCCTAGAATTTAAAATCTTTGAGAAATAATACTTTGGGAGGATAGGATTTAGTATTAAAAAAAGCGTTCTTTTTCGAAAGTTCTAAGCGATTTAAGCCTTTATGCTGACTTCGGTTAGAGTTGGCTGGCTGGGATCGATCGAAGCACTGGCGCTTAGGCTGGGGAAGTTAGCGTTTGCTAAGGGACCTAGGTCGACGCCTAGACCCTTAACTACGTTTAGTAGGGTACCGACGAAGCCTAGTAGTAGTACTACAGCAGCGACTATTAGGAAGACAGTACCTAGGATGTCTGCTAGAGCACCTACCTTCAACAAGTTCTTCCTCATCACCACTTCACCTCTCTCACTTTAACCTAGTTATTGTTAGACTAATAAAGTTTCCTATGAAGTAATACATTCCGCACTCCTTTAACTAACGTACATAACAGATCGCACGTAGTATAGGTGGACAGGTAAGTTGGTAGTTAAAATAGAAGTGTTTGGAGAAGGACTTAATCAACTTATTAATGGTAACTTGATCATCTTCAAGAGATGGATTCGGAGTAGGAAGCCAGTTAAGATAGGGGACATGGTCGAATTAATAGATGAAGAAGAGAACCCAGTGGCATGTGGTATCTGGGACAAAATAGGTGCCCGAATATTGAACTTCAATGAATGTCCAAACAGCCTAGATGATCTCATATTTGAGAAATTTGAATTTTCCAAGAAATCTCGGGAGCGAATGGGGTACGAAAACGTATATAGATTAATACACGGGGATGGAGACCTATTCCCTGGTTTGATCGTGGACGTTTACGGACCGTTAGCCGTTATTCAATCTTCTAGTATGGCCATAGATACCATAATCCCGATAATTGTTAAAGAGTTAGTGAAAGTTACTGGAGTAGATACAGTAGCGGAAAAAAGCGTTCAGAGGGTTAGATCTAAGTCCAATCTTCCACCCCGAGAGAAGATTCACTTAGGTAGTAGAAAGGAAGTTATAGTAGAAGTAGATATAGAGGGAATAAAGTATTACGTTAGCCTAAAGTCTAGGAAGACGGGCTTGTATTTAGATCAACGTGAAAATAGGGTATATACTAGGCGGTTCGCACGAGGAAGCAGCTTCCTCGATCTTTTCTCTTATACTGGAGGATTTGGCTTAAACGCTCTTCATGAGGGAGCGAGGCACGTAACGTTCGTTGATAAGGACACCGAAGCCTTGTCTGCCCTCAAGAAGAACCTCAAGTTGAATAACATCGATGATTCGCGCGTAAGGATAGTTAAGGAGGACGCTTTCAAGTTTCTCAGAAGGAGCGTCAAACGCGATCTGAACTATGAGGTAACTTCAGTCGATCCACCCGCGTTAATGGACGATTACAAAGATGGGTTGCAGAGATACAAAGAGGTTTACGTACTTTCGTCCCAACTCTCGAAAGACATTTCAGTACTTTCATCATGTTCACGAAGCATGAAACTACCTCTTTTCATTTCAACGGTCTATGACAGCGTTAGGGAACCATATAGTCTTCTAGAAGTAAGGGGTTCGGCCCCCGATCACCCAATAAGAAGGGGATTGGAAGATTACCTTAAGGTGGCCTACGTATCGTACGAGGGGTAAGGCGCGTGGGTTCGAGCTCATCAATCGCGTCTTAAAACCTTCTTCATCCCCTTCGACTCTACTAAACTCAAGACGTAATTAGTTGAAAGCGACCATAGGGTCAACGAGTCCTCTTCGCCCAACTCTAACGTCTTGAGTAATGAAATTACTTGATGTGGGACGCATATTTCGAGCGCTCTTGAGGGCGAGCACGTGAACGACGTTGCTATTTCTTTATTTATTAATAGACTCGCAAACCTTCTCAGCCTTCCCAAGGCTTTATAGTCTGTTATTAGTTCGTTTATTCTCAATTCTATGGCCTTTCCAGACTGAATTAAGAGTTCTACCTGGGAGCTATCTAAGTATCTTAGGTTGCTCGCTCCGAAGCTGACTATATCTACGATCCTACTTTTTGCAAATAATCTAGCTTCGCTTAGATTGCGTGGCGAGGCTACTATTATCTCGCTCTTGCTTTTTTTAACCTTAGAAGACCTCGGATATACTTTTTCGAAATCGTAGTTCGAGCACCCTTCACATAACAGTAAGTAGTAATGATGTAGCAGTAGCTCAATTACGTCGTTACTTTTAACATTAGACTCCATGAGCGCAGCTTTCATAATCAACGCCTCGGCGAGGTGTCTATCTCTCATTCAAGTCGATTCCGTCACCACTCCTCATAGGCATCCTTCGCTCTTTCCTACGTGCTATATTATTATATGTCTGATTTAACGAAAGACTATATGGGATGGGACCGGCCGGAGGCCGCCGCATCGACGGGCGATGAAAGCCGGAAGCCGAGGGGTCGACCCATTCCCTCCATTAACTTCCATAAGGTATATACAGCATAAACTAGTTTAAGCCCTCTTTACAACCTTCATTACGGTGCCTCCGTATGGCGCGAATACCTTACAAAGTAGCTGTAATTGGAACTGGAAGGGTTGGAGCAACGTTCGCTTATACAATGGCAGTAGTACCCGGAATAGCTAGAATGACCTTAGTCGACGTAGTCCCGGGCTTAGCGAAGGGCGTAATGGAGGACATTAAACACGCTGCTGCGGTCTTCAGGAGAAGCATCACAGTTGAAGCCTTCGAAGACGTTAGTAAAGTAGAGAACGCTGATGCCATAGTGATAACGGCAGGTAAGCCTAGGAAGGCAGATATGAGTAGAAGGGACCTAGCAAACGTGAATGCCCAAATAATAAGGGATATAGGAGATAAACTCCGCGATAGAAATCCAGGCGCGCTTTACGTTGTTGTAACTAACCCGGTAGACGTTATGACTATGGTATTAGACGACGTCATAGGAAGTAAAGGCACGGTCATTGGTACCGGTACGAGTTTAGACACTTTCAGGTTCAGGGCAGCTGTTAGTGAACTCCTCAACGTGCCTATTGTCGCTGTCGATGGTTACGTCGTTGGCGAACACGGTGAGGAGGCGTTCGTAGCGTGGAGTACCGTTACAATAAAAGGTATACACATAGATCAATACATCAAGGAAAGGAACATTAATATAAGCAGAGAACAAATAGAGAAGTACGTGAAAGACGTAGCTGCTAGCATAATTGCCTCTCAAGGAGCCACCATATGGGGCCCTGCAGCAACTTTCCAAGAAATAGTTGTATCGCACTTAGCCAACGAATCGAAGATAATCCCCATATCGTTACCACAAAACATAGAGGGTGTTGGAAGGGTTGCAGTTTCGGTACCCACAATAATTAGTGGAAGACTCAAACCTCTGGTTCAACTCCTCAATGAAGAGGAGCAAGAGAGGTTAAAAAGAGCAGCCAAGGCTATAAGGAACGTTTACGAAAGTATCTTAACCTAAACTTCTTATTGAACCAATTAACGCTTGGGCGACCAAGAAGACTGTTAAGGCTTGTACAACCAATGTAACTTTTTCGAACTTCTTGAATTCTTGCCCAACATCAGTAAGAACCCTGCCTCCATCGGATATGAATAAAGGTAAAGCGTTTATGACAGCTAAACCCAGGTTTATTCCATTTAGCCACACTAACGAACTTACGACCGCTTGCAACATCTCTAAGGGTAGAGACGAAAGCGGCCACGCAGGAACGAACGGTAGCACTATAATACCTAATTTGCCCTTTTCGGGCTTAGCTATAATTTCAATTACTTTATTGCCCCTAAGTATCTTTATCTTAAGCACTTCATTATTGGAGATAAGTTCCTTTAACTTGTAAAGGGATTTCACTTCGATGTCATTGATTGAAAGTATAACGTCACCTTTCATTATACCGCAATTCCAAGCCGGCGAGCCTTCTACTACGTCGATAACGAATATACCGGGCTTTAGTAGATTCCATATTATCAGATAGGTTAGGAGGGCCAAGAACATGTTGGCAGCGGGTCCGGCGGCGTAAATTCTAATTCTCTTCAGTAAGGGAGCTCTCAATAGCTCGTTTTCATCGGGTTCGACGAAAGCAATTGGGAATACGAATGCCCATCCGATTCCTGCGCTTTTCACGCTCACGCCTTGCTTAATGGAGCTCCAGTAGTGCATGTATTCGTGGATAACTATGCTTAATCCAATAATCCAAAGTATCGAAAGAAGTCTCGAGAACGATATTGTTATACCGGGTAGTAATGGAACTAGTGTCACGCTTTTCTGAGTTTTTGGAAGTAGGTTAGAGATTAATAGATAGTATCCCATGAACATCGCAATTAGGAAGAATACTAAGGAAGCGTTTAGAACTACTTTCGTATAGATATTGTCCGTTGCATTGGCATTACCCCTTATCTCTAGCCTTAGAGCAATAATTCCCGGCATGGGTGAAAAGACTCTCTTACCATTTCTTATAGCGGGTATAAAGTAAGCCAGTATACTGGCGATAAGTACCGAAAGCATTGCGAATCCAGACGCTTCCATCTCATCTAGCCCGCACCTTGACCGAGCCAATCATTCTTAAAAACTGGCCATGAGCGTAAGGTCTGGGACTTGAGCAATGCCGGCCATTGAGGTAGGTAGGATCTGCGTTAAGATAGCTGGAAGGGAAGCTGGAAAGAAGTGCGTAATAGTGGATATCATAGATGATAAATTCGTGTTGATAACTGGACCAAAGAGCCTAAGCGGCGTTAAGAGGAGAAGAGTTAACATTAAGCACATCGAACCTCTTGATAAGAAGATTGAAATAGAGAAGGGTGCCAGTGACGAAGAAGTCTTAAAGGCCATAGAGAGCGCCGGTCTACAAGACTTCATGAAAGAGAAAGTAGTACCTAAGATACCAACACCACCAAAGGTTGCTGCCTACCTATGAAGCCCCATCCCATAGACAGATTTATTGGTCTACAGAAATATTTCACTTCCGTTACGCCGCCGTGCGAAATTAGAATCGAGCGTCCATATGATTTTCATGTAATAGAAAATCCTTATTTAGAGCAAGGTAATGAAAACTTGTATATAATGGAAAAATGTTGTATAGATACAATTCATGCAGTAAGGGAACTTGAAAAAGCGACTGGAACTACTTGGAAGTATTCGGGATTGAAAGACGCGCATGCAGTCACGGTTCAGTTAGTAAGTTCATGGTCATCAATCAAGAATGAAATGACTCTGTCTAAGGGAAAGAAATGCGTAAGGGTTAAGAAGGTAGGAGTCGGGAAGTTAGTCAAAGGAAAGACCAAGGGAAACGTGTTCGTAATAAGGCTTCGCCCGGAATGTAACGTTAAGGAATACATTGATGGAGTTTTATCAGAACTCTACTGCGTTCCTGGAATATATGGATACCAAAGATTTGGGACTAAGAGACCCATAACGCACGTAATAGGTAAGCTTATACTAAAAGACTCATTCGATGAAGCTCTTGACGTCCTCCTAGGTGAACCAACGCCTTGGGAAAGTCCAGTCGCGAGGGAAATTAGAAAAAGATACTATTCTGAAGGCCCAAAAGCCTATTTAGACGCACCTAAATATATGGATATAGAAAGGAAAGTTTCACTCATGCTCCTTAATGGATATTCTCCCAAATACGCATTAAAGAGACTTCGCATATTCGATCTATTCTTAAACGCATTTCAAGCATACATATATAACTTAGCTCTGACAAGCGAAAACGAAATAAACAGATTCAATGTGACTCCGGGCTATAATACTTGGGGGCTTTATCGGGAATACTTTGAACTAAATGAAGTAGATAGGAAAAGTCTCAAGCGATATAGGATAAGAGGGGTTCACAGATTACCTTGTTACAACGCTCAAATTCGATTACATAAACTGGATGGGGACGTAGTTCTAGTTTTTAAGCTGCCGAGGGGCTATTACGCTACAAGTGTATTGAGAGAAATTGTGAAAGGCGATCCAAAAAACTTTTCTTAAGATTCCACCACCGGACCTATTACGGTTTTTCCTACGAGCTTGTTGATGAATTCTACTTGTTCGTCTATTATTTCTTGAAGCCTCCTAATTTGATCCTCTGTCATGTGTCTGAATCTACCTTGAATCTTTACGAACTCTCTAACCGGTTTCCTCTTTAACACCGGTTGGGTGACCTTATATTGGCCGTGATCATATTCGTATAGGATCCAATAGCCCGTTTGGACGGCCAGCCTCGCTACCTCTATAGTTAGCGAGGGATCGAACCTCCACCCGGTGGGGCAGGGGCTATAGGCGTGCAGGAAACTCGGTCCATCTTCATTGAGCGCTTTAACCATTTTATTATACATATCAACCGGATACGCAGGATTTATTGTTGCGGCGTACGGTACGTGATGAGCTACTGCTATCTGAATCATGTCTTTTCTAACTCTCCATTCTCCCTTCCACCTCTTACCTACGGGCGTCGTAGTAGTCCAAGCACCGAATGGCGTTGAACCAGACCTCTGAATTCCAGTGTTCATGTACGCCTCGTTATCAAGGAGAACGTATACTACTTTGTGACCCCTTTCGAGCATACCCGAAAGGCTCTGGAAGCCTATGTCTACAGTACCTCCGTCTCCGGCGAATACGACTACATTGATCCTCTCGTCTTTCGGTAGGACTCCTTTCTTCTGAAGTACTTTTACTGCGGCTTCAACACCGGAAGCGACCGCTCCACCGTTCTCGAAAGCTACGTGAATCCATGGAACTCTCCAGCTAGTATATGGGAATACCGATGTTACGACCTCTAGACACCCCGTAGGGTTTACTACTATCGTATTAGGACCGGCCGCCTTCAGTAAGTGCCTAACTATTACGAAGTGACCACATCCTTGACAGGCTGAGTGACCAGGTGCTATTAGCTCTCCTCTAGGTATTTGCATGTGAGTTCTTATTGGTTCCATGGGTTTTACTTCCTTAAGAGCCATACATCACCACCTCCAACATCATAGACTTATTCAATAAGATAATTGAAAAATTACTCCCTTAGACCTATTGGAATGGTCTTGTCTGGTACTTGTTTGCCCTCGCTAAACTCCTTTAACTGCTTGGCGACTGCTACTAGGTCTTCTACTCTCACATCTCTCTGACCTATTCCGATAGTGTAACTAGCTAACTTGGGAGCACATGAAGGATCGCTTGCATACATACTCATAACGTCCAGAGATACTGGTCCCTGTCTAGGTGCCCCCAAGGAGAAGGCTCTGTCCAGAACCCCAACCACGCTCACGTTCTCTAGCGCCTTCCTTAAGTGAGGAGTTGGGAAGGGCCTCCAGAGCCTTAGCCTTATCAATCCGACTTTGATGCCTTCCTTTCTGGCTTCATCTACAGCAACTCTTGCCGTTCCAGCGTGAGCACCGTAGGCGAGCATCGCTACTTCGGCGTCATCCATTCTGTACGTCTCAATTACACCGTACTTATGGCCGAACATCTCACCGAACTTCTCGTCGGCTTCTTCCGCAACCTTTAGAGCGTTCTCCATTGCTACTTGTTGCTGGTATTTGAACTCGTAATAGTAATCTGGATCTCCTACTACACCCATACTCACCGGGTTCTTCGGGTTTAGCGTTTTCCAAGTTATCTTCTTTGGAATGTACTTCAACACGTCTTCTTTATCGTATACATCTACCGGTTCAGTGACGTGGCTCATAACGAATCCATCGTAGTCGACGATGGCTGGCAAGTGAACTCTGGGATCCTCAGCTACTTTGAACGCTTGAATGACCGTATCATATGCTTCTTGAGCTGAGCTAACGAAGTATATGATTAAGCCAGCATCCCTTAATACCGCTATATCGTGCATATCTCCCCAGATGCTCAGGGGAGCGCTTAAGGCCCTTGAAGCCACGCCTAGAACTATTGGTAGCCTGAGTCCTGAGGCTATGTATAAGACCTCGGCCATATAAACCAATCCTTGGCTGGCCGTAACCGTAAACGCTCGGGCACCTACAGCAGAGGCACCGACTAGCGCGGAAGCAGCGGAATGTTCTGACTCAACGTGTATGTACTCGGCATCCATTTCTCCGTTCGCGACGAATTCTGCTAGCTTCTCTGCAGCGGGCGTGGATGGAGTTATTGGATACGCCGCTACTACGTCTACATCAGAGTCTTTGGCAGCATGTGCAACTGCGTAGTTCGTTGTTAGAGCTTTCCTAGTTTTCCTAACCATATCTATCACCTCTCTTCGGGTACCCATTCTATAGCATTAACTGGGCATTCCCTCCAACAAATACCACAACCTTTACAATGTTCATAATCTACATCGTATCTTTTTCCTAGCTTAGCATTAGGGTCGTCAATTTCAAGTATTGCATCATCTGGACAGTATATCCAGCAAAGTCTACACCTAGTGCACTTTTCATCTACTATAACTGGTTTGAAGACTCTCCACTCGCCAGTTGAAATTACCTCAGAGTTTCCTGGATCGGAGATTATTGCTCCTTCGGGTAATTCCTTCCAACCAGGTAACTTTGAGCTCATGGGACTATCACCTCTTCATATGCTCTTTTAACAGCTTCTATGTTGGCCTCTACTGTTCTTGGGGGGACTTTAGACTTTACAGCTTCTAGTACTGAATCTAAAGAAACTAAACCAGTTACTTTTACGAAAGCGCCTAAGATGGCTGTATTGACTATCGGCCTCTTTAGAGTTTCTAGGGCTATCTTCGTTGCGTCTACAGTTGCGACTTTAGCATCTTCTCTATTTAGTATCTTTTTGACCTCTTCAGGAGATTTTTCCGTGTTAACTATTACCGTTCCCCCTTCCTTCAAGCCTTGCGCTAGTCGTGGTTCTAATAGAGTAGGATCTAATACGACCATAATATCTGGTGTATATATTTTAGATCTAACGTAGATAGGAGAATCGCTAATTCGAGTATATGCTTCTACCGGTGCTCCTCTCCTTTCGACGCCGAAGGAAGGAAACGCTTGAGCGTACTTCCCCTCGCTTATAGCGGCTATAGCTACGATCTCCGAAGCCGTAACGGCTCCTTGACCACCTCGACCGTGCCATCTAACCTCGACTAGAGACAACGCACGGAACCCGTAGAACTGGGAATAAGGGGGTTTATACGTGTATAAACTTACTTAGGTTATACTTACTTCAAGGAATACGTTAGCAATTGCAATATGTTTCTTATTAGGTCGTTCAAGTAAGGTATTGTTTGTAGAATTGTAGTTGTAAGGACCTTCGTTACTGTTGTTGTGTAATTAAGTATCCTCTCTATATTAGTCTTTATTGTTACTGTAAATGTCAGTTGTTTGGTTATTGTGGTTGTTATCTCCTTTGAGACGGTAGTTGTAGTAATTGAAGTTGTAGTAACAATATTCTCTATAGTCTTAACTAACGTCACTTCTGATAGAGACGTAATAGTGCTTAGAGAAGTGACGAATGCTAAGAAGGCCTTTGTAAGCGTTGAGGTAACTGTTACGTGAATCCCAGTTAGCAATAACTGAGTTGTTGTAAGCACTTGCGTAATTGGAATTAATAATGACGTTAACATAGTTGTTATAGAGTTTATTACAATTGGCTTTACTTTCGTTACTAGTTCAGTTGTTATCAAAGTTATAGTAGACTTAATCATCAAGGGAATTGACGCTATTACTGTAGTATAGACTATTGATGGAGAAACTGTAATACCTAGGACCTTAGTAATTGTTGTTGTAACTGGTATTTCGGCTAATTTAGATAGCATAGTGGTAATCGTGAGCGTTATTGCATTTGTTAACGTAACCGTTAAAGTACTATTTCTTATTAGTAATCTATATACTGTCGTAGTTTGTTCAAGGTTTCTTGGGATTATAATAGTCTTTGTAATCGTTAGGGTACGTCCGTATCCATCAATTAACATGGTAATCGTAGTTGTTTTCAAACTCATTAGTGGTAATATGAGCGTCCTAGTGGTGGTTATTGGCATCACTCTAGTTGTGACTACGTTTTTAACCCTCTCAATCTCTATTGGTATCGTTATCTTCTTAGTGAATCTCTTCTCTAGAGGTATTAGTATGGACTTCGTGGTAGTATATACCTCTTGAATGAAGTTAGTTACTGTGTTTGTTTTGGTTAGTGGTAATATCTTTGTATAAGGTAACGTCCTGGTATATTCGTAAGTTAACGGTACAAAGACTTTGACGGTCTCGGTAGTTACTACTGGGACAGGTTCGTAAAGCGTTGTCGTCGAAGTCACAGGCATGAAGGTAGTAAGGTGAAGCGTTACTACCTTTTGAATTGGGACAAGTTTACTGATAGTTGTGGTATATGTATTGATTAGAGTTTGGGTTATCTCGTGTATGATAGTAAGCGTTTGAGTTACCGTCGTTACTAAGCTTGTACTCAAAGTGATACGTAGAGGTATCAGTAAACTCTTGGTTAGAATTTGCGTCAATGTTGAGGTTATAGTGCTTACCAGACTTACTAAAGATACTTGAGATACGAAATACGGAACAGTTAACGTCTTTTCCACGGGTTTTATAACAGTACTTAGCTCCTTCTGGGTAATTAGGATAGGCGTTACTATTGTTTTAGTCAAATAGTTCGTTAATACTTTTAATGATGTAATAGTTGTCGTGGTTATATATGTTTCGATACTCGTTAAGTACTTTACATAGGTAGCAGTCGTAGTAATCGTTTTAGTTACTTCCATAACGTTAGTAAGGGTTGTAGTCAAGGTCTTGAAAACGTTTACTATGACTTCTTGGAGGCGCGTATTAGTTAATGTCTCAGTAATCCTCAAAGTAGTTACAAATAGCTTAGGTACAATGCTTGTAGTAACTCTTTCAATCGTTGTAGTAATAACTGATATTATGGGATAGGGTTTTGGAACTTCCTTAGTTAAGGTCAAGGTGACTAGTTGAGTTACCGTTTTGAGTTGGGTGAACGTTCTCTCTACTATTCTAGTTAAGGTTGTGGTAGTGCTTTCGATGATAGTGGATGTGAAAGTTATTGCCGTAGTAATCCAGCTATTTGAATAGATGGTAATAGTCTTTGTTGTAGTTGCCTTTAAGGTAGTTAGTATAGTAGTAGGTATATATTCTGTGAATGTTTTAACGATAGGTTCTACTAAGGTCTTAGTAGAAGTTGCTACGATAGAGTATACCTTGGTGTATGTGATTGGTATAGATGCGAAGACGGTTTTCGTTACTTCGAGGGTACTTGTTATTGTTGTAGTGATTTCACGAGTAAAGAAAGCAGAGCTTACGTAATAAATCACCTTCGTGTAAGTACTTGTCAGTTCGATTGGTTGTAAATGCGTTAGCGTTAAGGTGGTAGTTATTGTCTCGTATCTTGTAATTGTAGTAATTAAGCTTATCAGTTCGGAAATAGTCATTAGCGAGGTTGTTATAGGTTTGCTGAGAGTTTGAGTTATAACTTGCGTAATTATTGTTGTAAGGGTCCTATACGATGTAACTGTAGTGGTTGTGGTTACGGAAGACAACAAGTACTTTAAGAGAGTTATTGTAGTAGATATAACGTTTTCAATGACCTTAGTGAGAGTTTTCGTTACCTCTGACGTTACAGTGTATACTATGGTGGAGATAGATGGGACTGCCACCAGTCTAGTTGTAGTATAGGTAGATGTGACTGTAACCTCGTAGCTTCCTTCACCTATGGCAAAGGTAACGTAGGATCTGCCTATTTTCATTACCTTAGTAGTTATCACATTACTAATTTTGTTTACTACTGGAACCTCTACTTGGGTAGTAATAGTTGTAGTGAAGTTTCGGTACTCAATTTCGATAGTGGTTTCGACAGGTATTTCAGTAATCGGACTTTCTAAAGGAGATAGTGGTGAGGCGGCTAAACCTACCGTATAGGGTATCTTTAGGATCGCTGGAATAAGAGTGGTAGTATATATAGTGCTTGTATACTTGACTATCTTGAACGTCGTTACTGTATAAGTCCTTTCCAGTTCAACTGGCCTTAGTTCTGTTATTGTCTTGAAGTTTGTAACAGTCGTGAGAACGTAGTTAGGAGGAAGCGTATCAAGTTTAATTAGCTTCAAATTTGCTATTGCAAACATTACGTTATATGGTGGGGATGTAATTAACATGTTCAATCCTACGTAGCTTTCCGGAGCATATTCTAAGCTTAGTGAATCAACTAACCATCCGAAGCCTTCCGGAGTAAGAACAGACGACCTAGATATTATCGAAACCTTCCTGACGGCTTCATGGAAGTCCCTCCCAACAACAGAATAAGCGATGATAATCCTTTTTGCCCAATTTTTCAATTCTAGGTCATCGCGACCCATAACCCTTAAGTGGAAGTAAGCCTCAGCGACCCAATCGTTGTTAATACCAATTAGAGATCTGGCCTTCATTGCTACCTCTTCAACAATCCCATCAATTAGAACTGAGTATGTTTCATTAAAGCCCCTACATTTTAGGTTAGATAGCCCTTCTAATGCAATGAGTTTGGCTAAAGGATCTGATGTGTTTAGTATCTTATTAGTAACATCCGAAATGAAGTTTAGCAAACTCTCGTTACACTCGGAATTGAGGATGGAAAGTGAGGCGATACCGTATGCAGCATCGAGGTAATCTGAATGCTTGATGGCTTCTGTAGTCAACTCTATTAATCGCTCTCTCAATTCAGGTATGTCGAGGTTATTCGTCGCATTCATCAAGAGTATTGTCTTAAGGGAAATGTACGTCTTCGGCAGGTCCGTGAAATCTAACGGTACCAGGTTCCCATTCACTAGGTTAATTGTGACGGCAGTGTAATTGAAGCTGTTAATCGGATTAGAGACTGCTATTGTTATGAGCACTAGTGAAACTATTAGCGTGCTAAGCCTCATAATTCAATTTCCCGAAGTATTCCCGAGTACAGAATTATATAGGATTCACCCTTGTTTCGACCTCATCGATTAAACCGAGATTAAGACGAATCGTCTCGTCTAAGTCATTTGGAATTCAATCGCAAGGTGTATGACTCAATGTTCCCGCTTCGCGGATTTATTCTTAGCCTTTAGAATAATAAGGTATAACTTCAAGGGACACAATATGCTCAATATAAAGATGATTATAAATTGCGAGTATGACTTGAGAGAGTACATAGGTATAGTAATAGGAGTGGTGCGGCGGCCGGGATTTGAACCCGGGATCACCGGCTTGGAAGGCCGGCATCCTAGTCCAGGCTAGACGACCGCCGCACGAGGGATGTTGGTGGACCGGCCGGGATTTGAACCCGGGACCTCTCGGATGCCAACCGAGCGCTCTTCCAGGCTGAGCTACCGGCCCATATTGGGGTCACCCAACAGCCTTTATAAGTTTTTATCTTACTAACTCTTTACTAAACCTAGCTTAAGGTCTGAATTAGGGAGAAACATGAAGGCAGTGATATTGATTGGTCCGTTAGTGGACGAATACGAAGTCGTTGTACCCTACGCGTTGTTCAAGGCCCATGGATTCGAAGTCGATGTAGCGTCTTTCGAAAGCGGAAAACCAGTCACAGGAAAGAGAGGATTCGAACTAGAGCTAGTTCCTAACAAGTCGTTCTCTGAGCTCGATCCAAGCGAATATGATACTGTGATTATTGCTGGGGGCTATGCTCCAGACAAAGTTAGAAGAGATGAGAACGTGAAAAAGTTTGTAAAGGAAATGTTCAATCAAGGGAAATTAATTTTGAGTATTTGTCATGGAGGATGGGTTCTAATCAGCGCGGGGATAGCCAAAGGTAAGAGGATAACTGGGAGTCAAGGTATATGGGACGACTTGAGGAACGCTGGAGCAATAGTTGAAGATGCCCCTCTAGTTATTGATGGAAACGTCGTTAGCGTAAAGACGTGGAGGGAATTTGATCATCTAATAAAGAACTTCGATAAAGTCTTAGAGATATTGAAAAATAACTAACAAATAACTAACTTTCAGTAGTAATAGTTGATAGAGATGAGGACGCTCGGAAGGGGCGATTGATGAGCACGAACCCGGAACTGATCCTCGGTGTCTGAGTCATGTTCTCAAAAACAGAATTAGAGGCATTGATAGCTTCGACTGAGAAAGCGTTTAGAGAACTTCGAGAGAGAATAGGTAATTACAAATATGAAAAAGGAAAGATAGGTAAATCTGAAGTTAGACTAATATATAAAGTTTTGAACGCAGAGGGCGAATACTTAATTTTCATTAAATATAGAGAGGGTAAAGTGTGGGTAGAAGGGCCGAGACACATTGCAATTCCTTTGAAAAACAGAATTAACTCGCTTCTTGGGAGGCTTCTAGAACAATAATCATAGAAGCTATGAAAGCTATATCGAAAGCGACATTTATTAGGAACTTATATAGGAAATCTATTGCTAGCAGAACTATGCCTAGTGTTAAGTACGCTTTAACCGGTCCAGCCTCCTTTATCAAGTAAGAGCCTAGGGCTCCCATGAGTGTATAATACACCGTCTTGGAAAACAATGAAGCAACGAATCCCCTAAAACCCAATTCACCGCCGTAAGCAATAAGGAAGAAGGTCCCAACCGAAAGAGCCAATGGTAACGATACTAAAAATGAAATAATGAACCTCTCAAAGCCGCTAACGGGTATAGCTCTTGGATGAGCCAATGCTTTTAGCCTCTATGATAGCGGCGATAACGGGGTTTATCACTACCTACTACGTAACTATGAAATGGATTAGGCTAGCTAAAAGGGTCGGGTTAGTTGGTAAAGACATGAACAAACCTAATGAAGTAATGGTACCGGAGGCCGGTGGTGTTGGGTTCGTTATGGGTTCAGCTCTCGCTATCTCTTTAATGATAGGAATAGAGGTTTTCGTCTTAGGGGTCAGGAATTACACAGTCTACTTGTTGGCCTCTCTCTCAGTACTACTGATGGCAGCTTTCGTGGGCTTCATTGATGACATACTTGGCTGGAAGAAAGGCCTTTCGCATAAGGCTAAGGTACTATCGACTATCCCTATAGCTATACCTCTAATGGCCGTCAAGGCTGGCACGTCCGTAATGAACATACCTTTCATAGGTCCTATAGACTTCGGCATATTTTATTCACTCGTGATAGTTCCAATAGGAGTCGTTGGCGCTTCCAATGCTTTCAACATATTGGCAGGTCTTAATGGCTTAGAAGCATCCATGGCTATAATAATATTCTCTACACTAGCTATAGTTGCTTTTCATCATGGGGCCATGCTAGCGTGCGCTCTCTCAATAATACTAACCGCTTCTGCAATAGCCTTTCTCCTATGGAATAAGTATCCCGCTAAGGTGTTTCCTGGAGACGTTTTCACTTATTCCGTTGGTGCGATGGTAGCTACAATAGCTATACTAGGGAATCTTGAAGGCGCAGCCTTAATTCTGTACGCACCCTACTTCTTAGAGTTCGCTTTATACGTTCGAGGCAAGTTAAATGGAATAGAGAAAGAATGCTGGGGCAAGCCCGTTAACGGATGTTTAGAACCGCTTTACGATAAAATATACAGTGTTACTCATCTGTTAATGGTAGTCTTAAAGAAGATAAAAGGTTGTGCAACCGAAAAGGACGTCGTCATACTATTAGATGTTATAGAAATAGCGATAGCCCTCGTAGTCATATACATATATGTAATCGCTTGGCATTAGAGCGCGAACATCCGATGAAGACCGATGGGCGGACTGAAGAACTCATGTGGATACATTGTAGCGCCGAGGAGCCCTTCATCACTTATATATTTCTATTAAGATAAAGCATATAGGTTGGAGATCATGATAATTCGTAGAGTGAAAACTGGAGTTCCTGGAATGGACGAAATACTTTACGGAGGAATTCCCGAAAGGAACGTAGTTCTCTTAAGCGGAGGTCCTGGTACTGGGAAGAGCATATTCTCTCAACAATTCTTGTGGTATGGCCTTCAGCAAGGCGAACCAGGCATCTACGTGGCTCTAGAGGAACACCCTGTTCAAATAAAGAGAAATATGATTCAATTCGGATGGGATGTTAGGCCCTATGAAAAGAAGGGCATGTTCGCCATCGTTGATGCCTTTACCGGAGGCATTGGCGAGACCGCAAAGAGGGAGAAGTACGTAGTTAGAGATCCAACCGATGTGGGCTTGCTTGTAGATGTAATAAAGGAGGCCATAAGGGATACTGGTGCGAAGCGAGCTGCAATAGACTCCGTTTCAACCTTGTACCTAACTAAACCTGTAATAGCTAGGAGCGTCGTCATGCAACTCAAGAGGGTGCTCAGCGGTTTAGGCCTCACTAGCATTCTCGTAAGCCAAGTATCTGCCCAAGAGAGGGGATTCGGCGGGCCCGGTGTTGAGCACGCGGCTGACGGTATAATAAGACTTGATCTGGATGAGTACGACGGAGAACTTTACAGGTCGCTAATTGTATGGAAAATGAGGGGAACGAAACACTCCATGAGACGTCACCCCTTCGATATAACCGATCACGGTTTGATAGTGTATTACAACAAAGTTCTAAGGGTAAGAGGTGGTAGAGCTTTCATCGAACAACTTCCTGAGAAAGTAGTGGAAGAGATGGAGAAGGCTGCACAGAAGGTTGAAGACGTCTATGAAGAAGCCGAATAAACCTCCTTTCGACACATGTCAATCGGCTGAGGAAATTGAAGTGCTTGAATTACAATAAGTTCCTAGTTTCTCTAGTAATTGCTGGTTTGATCTCAACCGTAATAGGCTATGGCCTCCTTGGTTACTACTTCGCCCTCAATGTATTCATATCGTCTTTATCTTTCGCTCTAGCTCTAATAGTTTCAACCTTCGTTGTTGAGGTGATATGTAATTGGAGCGGATATTGTTAACGTTCTTCTTAATCCTCTTGCTATCGTTCTCAGCTTCTGCTGAGGTAATTCAATTGAAGGACATTGGTTGGATTTACGGTCCTAACGGCCTCACTGCCATTAGGGGTGGTGGGAATCCCATTCGCGAATTGCTACTCGATAATTACGTTGCCAGTCACGTTGCGCAATCGTCCTCTGGTTCTTGTAAATACGGTTGGTGGAGCGAGGTACTAGGCGTTAGTTACGCTAGGGACCACGGTCTCGATGGTACTGGAGTCAAGGTATTGGTAATAGACAGTGGCGTTGATGATAACGTTTTGCAAGAAGCATTAGGGAGGAAGATTGATTATCACTTCAATGCAGCTTATGAAGTATACAAGGACTTATGTTTAGGCAATTTGACTATTAATGGCATTGAATATTGCTATATAGATAAGTACAAGTTGGACTCTTGGCGAACGGAATACGTGGCAATTCCTCTCTCCCCAGTTGACGAGATAGGTCATGGTACGGCTGTGGCGGCAACGGTCCTTTCAGTTGCACCGAACGTAACCCTTTACTCGGCAAAGGTTAACATAGACCTAATTGATATTGACGATCGAGGAAATGTATACATCATTCAAAGCCTCCTTGATCCACTTGCCATTCACTGGGCCCTTGCGAAAGCAGTCTACGGCCCTGATGGAGTACCGAATACAAATGACGATGTTGACGTGGTTAACATGAGTCTGGGTGGCGTAATTTATCCATTGCCTTCATATCTTTCCGTAATAAACCTCGGAGACGAGCTGTTAGCTTGGTATATATTCAAACAACCAATTAGCGAAAATAGTAACAGAGTATTATTTGTAGCATCAGCTGGGAATTCGGGCGATAGGGTCGTTTCAATACCGGCAATAGTCGAAGAGGTAGTAGGTGTTTCTGCATTAGAGTATTACAACGGCGAATGGAAATTGGCTTCCTTTAGTACTACGGGATTAGGCGTAGACTTCGCGTCACTTGGTTCCGGTCTGTACTTACCTGTACCTAAGGATTCCCTCATTGCTAGGTTGATTACAGACGGATGTGGTACTGAAGGTAACTACACTAAGTGGGTTAGACTAGACGGCACGTCGTTTTCGTCACCCCTCGTCGCTGGAATAGCTGCCTTATGGAAGCAATACACTAATGCAGAAGGAAACGAACTTTTCAAGATATTAGCGAACCATGCAATGGACGTTCTATCTAGTGGAAAGGATCTAGAAAGCGGTTACGGCGTACCAATTGCTCCGTTCTACGAACCTCCCAACAGTAGTCAAGTTAGCTCGAGCGTGCCCTCAACTCCTCTAGCAGTATTCCTTTACCCCTTACTTAGATCTATTAGGAACTATATGATAAGGAAAATCAGGTAGCGTTTTAACTAATACGTCCTTCCGCTCCTTGACTGATAGAGGCGAGAAGCAAGTGAACGACCTCGAGCTATACTTGAAGGCCGGTGAGGCCGTTTCCAAGGCTCTTGAACGAGGTTTCGAGTTAGTAAAACCCAACGCGAGCGTTCTGGAGATATGCGAAGAAGTGGAAGACGTTATTAGGAAACTGTCAGATGGTCCAGCCTTCCCATGTAACCTGAGCGTTTCCTATGAAGCGGCGCACTATTCACCTATACCAGACGACAACAAGAAACTGCCCGAGAAAGGTATAGTAAAACTTGACTTAGGCGCACATGTACAAGGCAGGATAGCGGATGCAGCTATAAGCATTGTTCTAGACGAAAGCGTTAAGAAGCACGTGAAACTGTCTAACGCCGTTAAAATGGCATTACATAGAGCTATCGAGAAAGTCAAACCGAACGTACCGGTCGCTCTAATCGGTTCTACCATTAACTATACGCTTAAGAAGGAGGGTTTCAAGCCTATCAGGAACTTAGGTGGACACAGTCTGGGTTTGTACTTAGTTCACTCGGGCGTAAGCATTCCCAACGTACCGGAGAGACTACCATTTAGATTAGAGAAAGGAGGTGCTTATGCAATAGAACCGTTCGGTACGGATGGTGCGGGATACGTTGTAGAGGGAGAAGAAGTAACGATATTCTCGCTAAATCCTCGACCCCCGAAACACTCCTTACTAAAGGTAAGCGATGAGGAGAAACATTTAATGGTTGAAATAGAAAATAGGTTCAAGACGTTACCATTCTCTCCGCGATGGCTGCTAGACGTTTACCCCTATGATAGACTGATCGAAATATTAGCGTCATTGACCAAGAAGGGAATTCTGATAGATTACCCCGTGTTACTAGAGGCGAAGAGAGGAGAAGTAGCTCAATGGGAACACACTATACTTATAACTGATAAGGAAGCGATCGTCACCACGAAGACTTCTTTGCATTGATCTTACGGTGAGAGGTTGTTCGGAGAATGGTTCTTGTTAAGGCCTGATGCAATAAGTGTGTGGAAGGATCCTGAAGTAAATAGAAGACTGAAATGGTATAAATCAGTAATGCTTAACAAGAGGCAAGCGAAGTTCCTAATAGCTAGGTCGATCCCGAGCGGTTATACCTTCAAAGAATTAACGAAACTAACAGAGGAAGAACTCTGGAGACTACACTCATCCTTAAAGAAGGAATTCTCGTATAAGTGGGAAGAGGCTAGGAAGGGCGAATGGTTCAAAACAGTAGAAGGTAACTTCCTAGACTTGAAGGCCGTTCTTGTACGGAAACTGGTATCGCCGAAATGTCGCTTGTGCGAAAGGCGTTGCAACGTTGATCGATCAAAGAGAATAGGTGCTTGTTTCGTTGACGATAAAGTTTACGTGCATTCGGCGTTTCTTCATTTAGGCGAGGAAGCGCCGTTGGTACCGTCAGGCACCATTTTCTACGGGGGTTGTCCGTTTAAGTGCGTCTTTTGTCAGAATTGGGACGTGAGTCAAGCTAACGCTAGGAACGGACAGATTACGTACGCGAAAGAACTTGCTAGAATACAAGAAGGTCTTAGATTAGAGGGAGCTAGGAACGTGAATCACGTAGGTGGAGATCCTATTCCATCAGCTCACGAAATAGTTTCTTCAATGAGATTTTTGAACGTAAACGTTCCACAACTATGGAACAGCAACATGTATATGACTTCCGAATTGATGGATATAATAGAGGATCTGATAGACATATGGCTCCCCGACTTCAAATACTGGAACGATAATTGCGCATTGAGACTCTCAGGTGTGAAGAATTATAGAGAAGTGGTCACTAGAAACATCGAAAGAGCCTCAAAGAGCGGAGACGTGATAATAAGGCATCTAATACTACCGAACCATCTGGAATGCGACACTTTCCCCATACTTGAGTGGATAGCTAAGAACTTGAAAGACAAGGTCCTAGTCAATATTATGGATCAATACAGACCCGAATATTTGGTGCTAAGGTATCCCGAAAGGTGGCCAGATATCGCACGAACACCGACTCTCGAGGAAGTAAGGGCGGCTAGGGAGTATGCATCGGAATTAGGAATTGTATGGGAGCCCGTGAGCTAAGAGGTAATACCTTATACGTATGATGAAGCTAAAGGGCAGAATAAGAGTGAAGCTCAGCAGGTTAAGAGCACCAGAAGAATTAGCGAAGTTAACTATTACGTTAGCGATAGTCGTTTCAATAATAGTCGCATTAGCAATAGTTTACGTTAACCTAACTGATATAGCGATTGTGATGGTTAACGGAGACGTAATATTAAAGGGAAAAGTTAGCTCGAACGAGGTCTTATATGCTTATGTAATTAGAGAAAGCGCGCGTCCACTAATCTCTTATATTGACCCGAGTTTACCATTAATCAAGTACCCGCTTATTGCGCTCGATGACGAAGCCACCGTTATTGACGCTATTCCTCTCGTAACATGTGAGACCTACACGAGACTCATAAAAAATGAGGTAATTGCAACCTATATGTGTAATGGAAAATCCTTCATGAAGGTAGTATCACCCCAATTGTCCACCATTTCATTAATTGGAGGTAACGTAACTTCGATTTCTTTGGAATTCTTCCCTAATCATTTGCTAAGTTATGATTTCGATAGTACTACTCTTAGGATGAAAGCGCTTCTCCCATTTCTAAATATGAGCTATACTCTCTCACTAAAACTGAAAGGATGTTCTATAATGAACGTTAAAGCGACTCCTTGGAGTAAGTTAATAATATACACACAACCTACAGCGAATAGTTGTAAGATAGAGTTACGTAACCTAAGTTTATGTTTCGAAGGTATTACTGAATATATGGAGAAAAGCTGTCAACCCTCACCTTTATTCGTGAGGTTTCTTGCTTATTCTATGAACGGATTAATGAACGTGATTGCGATCATAATAATGCCCCTGATCGCAGTAATTACGTGGAGAAAAATAAGAAACGAGTTGAGAACCCCACGTGGTTTCTTCGTCTTCGTCATTTTAATGAGCTTCATGGGATCAATAACTGCTCTTCATTGGGATGCCATAATGAGTTACTATTTCGCTAAGTATTCTTTCGATCCTATTTCTCTCTATAAATGGACTTATTCGAATCAACTGATGGCTAAGGTGAAGCTCCCGAGCCATTATCCTATGTTCGCAGGCTACACATACATAACGCCTTGGATAGCCATTCTATTATTCCCACTCTCATTTATTCAATCGCTTTTCAATCCAACAGGTTTTCTATATACTCTTACGCCGGATGCGTTAACTCTCGGTATGTACTCACTTTGGACGTTTAAACTCAATCACCTAATATACTATTTTACACTAGGATTATGGTTCGGCATTTTCTTGTATGCCACATATCTTATTGCGAAAAGGATATTTGAAGAAGAGAAAGTATTGATGTTTATGTATTCGCCCTTTACCGTTCTAATAACATTTTATTGGAAGATGTTTGAACCAATGCTTCTACTCTTTTTAGTCTTAGTGATATATATGGTTTCAAAAAGTAAGAAGCATTACTTGATTTCCGGCTTCTTTGGTGGAATCGTTACTACTAAAGTATATGGAACTATCTACCTTCTCCCTTTTATAAAATATATTTCTAAGAGGAAATTGGTTTTAGCTCTCCTTGGCATATTAATTTCCTATATTCCTTCTTTAATAATAGTAAAGAGCCTCGGATTGGATAAATTCATTTTCATTACGTTGTACTATCAAAGCCATAGAGAGATAGCAGCGGTTAACTACTTCCCACTGATTCTAGGGGAGCCTATTAAAATAATAACCTCGTTCGGTAACTTGGCTATGGTAATTGAAATATTTCTATTTGTCTTAGTGTTTGCGCTTTTCTTAAAGTACGGTCGTATAAGATCTATAAGAGATCATCTAATCTGGTCTATTGCAATGATAGTCCCTTATATGATTTTCAACAAAATCGTTTCGCCTCAAAACTACTTGTTTATGTTATTTTCACTCTACGTATTAGGTTTAACAGAACTGGCGAACTTGCTTTCAATCACTCTAACCCTTTACGTAATTTCGGTGTTTCCAACCGTTTTCTACTTTGCACTTTCTGGAATGACGTATTTGGGTAAGTACTATTTCTATGCTAAGGGCAGTGTGTTTTCAGTTATTGCCTACCTCTTCGAAGCCTTTGTTAGACCAATAGCTTGGTCCTTTTTGGTTGCCATGATAATTGTTATCAATGGAATCGCTTTAATGAGGGTACTAGAAGAAGCCCTCACGGAGAAATAAAGTTGGTATGTGTAGCTATAGTTGATACGACCTTCTCTAGGGTAGACATGGCGTCGGAAGCGATAAAGGTTTTGAGGAAAAAGGTTCCTGGACTCAAAGTAAAACGGTATACAGTGCCTGGCATAAAGGACATTGCAGTAGCAGTAAAGAAACTATTCGACGAAGGATGCGACGCAGCAATGACCTTCGGGTGGGTTGGGCCTACTCAAACAGATAAGTACTCTTACTTAGCTATGTCCATAGCCTTACAAATGGTTCAGATAAACTATGGACGACACGTAATAGACGTAACTGTTCATGAAGACGAAGCTGAACCAATTAAGTTGAAGGAAATAGCACTAGGAAGGGCGCGGGAACACGCCGAGAACCTCGCAGTAATTCTAACTAAGGGCCCTCAAGGCTTAACGCCTCTCGCCGGAACCGGTCAAAGACAAGGTTGGCCTGATGTAGGACCTCTATGAAGGGTTGGTATATTTAACCTTCAAGATGAATTTCCCTTTGGTGTCTGCTTGAAGAAGAAACCCAGTACGGAAAAGAGCAAGGAAGTGACGCTTCCCGGCGAAGGCGAAGTGTTGTGTATAGTTGAGAGAATAATAGGAGCTGACTACGCACTGATTAGGTGTCTTGACGATCCAGAGAGAGTTAGGAAAGCTAGAATCCCCGGAAGAATGAGAAGGAGAGTTTGGATAAGAGAAGGAGATATAGTAATTGCTGCAGTATGGGACTTCCAGCCAGATAGGGCTGACATTACTTATAGGTATCAACGAGACGAATTGAAGAGACTTATTGCAAAGGGTTTGTTACCCAAGGAAATAGCCGAATTAGCTAACATAACTGAAGAAGAAATTCAAGCTACCTTACAGCAACTCACAATGGAGGAGGGTGAGGAGGAGTGAGCAAGAAAGTGGATGAGTTCGTAACGAAAACCGAGGAAGAACTCGAAAAGCCTACCGAGGAGGAACTAGAGGAACTAGAAAAGGAGTTAGAGGAAGAGACGGAGGAAGAAGAGCTGCTCGAGGAAGTAGAGGAGAAGAGCCCACCACCCAAGGAATTAGTTCAGAAGAGAAAGTTCTTAAAGCGTCAAAAGGATAAGGACATGTTTGAAACTGTAGAGGAGGTATTCGATACCTCAACTCTTATGGCTGTTTACGAACTGATGAGGAGAGGCGTTATAGGTGAACTTTTCGGAACGATCTCTGCAGGGAAGGAGGCTAGGGTTTACTGTGCAAAGTCTCCGGAAGGAAAGGATCTCGCAGTAAAGATATATCTAACTAACACAGCCGAGTTCAGGAAAGGCATCAGGAAATACATTCTAGGAGACCCTCGCTTCGAACAAATAGCTAACAGAGGACTTAGGAGACTTATCTACGCATGGGCTAGGAAGGAGTTTAGGAACTTGAAGAGATTCGCTAAGGCTGGTATTAGGGTACCGGAGCCTATATCTGTCTATAAAAACGTACTCGTAATGGAGTTCATTGGTGAGAACTGCAAACGTGCCCCACTCTTAGTCGAGCTAGCCAAACCAGAGAACAAGCTAAGCACTGAAGAATGGCAAAAGATATTCGATACGGTCGTTGATTACATGGTCAAAATGTATCAGAAAGCTAAATTAGTACACGCGGACTTAAACGAGTTCAATATAATGTACTGGCAAGGCGAACCTGTAATAATAGACGTCAGTCAAGCGGTACCTCTAAGCCACCCCTATGCAGACGAGTTCTTAAGACACGACATACAGCAAATTAGGAGGTTCTTCAGTTCCGTTGGCGTGGAGGTTCCTAGCTTCGCCGAACTTTACTCTAAGATAACTGGCATGGAATGACGTGGTTAAATTCGATGATGAGTCATGCCCGGAACGAGTTTTTCGATGACTTAAAAAACTTCCTCTGAACGCCCCATTCGCTAGGCCAAGGTACGTATTTCCATAACTTGTACCTTATTGGTACAATTAATTTACGCAAAGTATTGAGCGAATTGCTCTTTACGTAACCTGGAAAGCCGTAAAAGCACTTCCCCGGCTCGAGATCTATGTCCCAACACCCCTCTTTAGGAAGATCAATTAAAATGGGTGCTTCCGTAAGTCTATTCCCTATAACTTTCCCAGGAACCTCGTAGTACTTAGCGCACCCCAATATGGGGACGGTAACCCAACAGCAATGGAACGGAACTTCCTTTACTATTAAGAAAGGAACGCCTAACTCCTCCTTTAACCTCTCCAGCGCTCTCTCAGGTTCCGTTAATACTTTAAATCCATTCTCACTTAAGAAAGCTGGCTCTATGAAGTACCTCTCACCCCTCTTCACTACTATGGCCCTTCCGTGCAATTTGTAAAGGCCTTTCGATAACGGGACGGGGTCCACTTCCTCGTAGGGTACTTCGAGGAAATCTATTACTTCGCCTACTCTCATGCTAGCCTCTACTCTAGATGGTTCTAAACCGTATATAGAAGCTATAACCTTGGCCTTCAAGCTGTATTCGTTCCATTTAATTTCGGTTAAGAAATCATCCATTTCCGAAATATGACAGATCAAACCCTTTTTCGCTTCCCTATAACTTTTCAATCTCTTCAATAGTATTCCCTCTCACCTAGCTTGACCTCTACGTGATCGCCCTCCAAATCTATTATAGCGAAGTATAGCTTGCCCCATTCGGCTTCCGAACCTGGATTAACGACTACGGTTCTACCTATCTTCCCGTAGCCTCTGGATTCGTGTATGTGACCGTGAAGTGATAGCAACGGTTGCTTTTCCTCAATCCATTTTCGGACGGAAGTGGATCCCACGTGGCCTCCGCCGTGATAGTTACTCACATCTACAACTCCTCTCGGTGGAGTATGTGAAACTAAGATATCTGCTTCGTGAGGTAAGCATTCCCATACGTCCTCCTCGCTCCCCTCTCTATAAGTTCCAAAAGGAGTATATGGCACTAGACTGCATCCGTCTATTCTCAACCCCCTAAAATCCATAGGCTTGGAAGCCTCCTTCAAGGCCTCGTTCATAAGCCAATGGTCAACGTTTCCAGCAATTACGAAGTAATTGATATCGTGCAGAGATTCCAACCACTGTTTCACCCTATCGTGAGCTGCTTTAGCTAACAAACCCGGAGCCCTGGCTTCTATTTCCCTATTGCTCGCATCTACCACGTAACCTCCAGACGCCTCGAACTTATCTCTCCCCATTGATAGATCCTTACGTCTTCCCCATACGCATTTGCAAACTGAATCTAAATTACAAACGCACTTACCCGTTAGGTCTCCTGAGACAATTAGTAGGTCCGCTCCTAATTCTCTGTATAGTCTTTTAGTCAATTCGAAAGCTTTCGTTGATCCGTGAAGGTCGCTTACGTGAAGGATCCTCAAAGCTATAACGCCCCGAGAGTAGTTGAATATCGAAAGTTATTAGGGGATGAAGAGTGACTCCAATTCAGAGAGATGAAGAGTTTCCGCCCCTCCTGATCCCTCAAATACATGAACCCTAGCCACAGACTGCTTTTAGATGGGAGTCTAAGATGCGCGCTGGTGTTTTAGCCTTACAAGGTGGTGTAGTGGAACATTTACATATGTTAAAGAAAGCAGCAGAGAAGCTTTCGATCAATGTTGAATTGATTGAGGTTAGGAGCAAGAGCGACTTAGAGCAAGTAGACGTATTAGTAATACCCGGTGGCGAAAGTACTGCTATTTATAGACTCTCTAAGAGGTTGGGATTGATAGAACCCCTCAAGGAGAAGATACTGGAGGGAACGCCTACTCTCGGAACATGCGCTGGTGCAGCCGCTTTGGCTAAACAAGTAGTTGACGCGCAAAGTCATAAGGAATATGAACCTATCCTGGGCGTAATGGACGTAAAGGTGATCAGAAACTATTTTGGAAGACAAAGAGAAAGTTTCGAAGCAGACCTTAATATCAATGGTATAGGCCAATTCAGAGGAATCTTCATACGAGCACCCGTTATTGAACCGCTTAGTAGTAGCGTTGAAGTGCTTGCTAAGTTCAAGGACGTAACAGTGGCAGCGAGACAAGGCAACGTCATCGCCACTTCTTTCCATCCAGAACTCACGTCCGATACTAGAATCCATCAGATGCTATTTGAGATGGTAAAGAAATAAAACTATTTAAAATATGAGATAATCTCCCTTTTAGGAAACGAAGTAATGGATAGGAGAATACTTTTCGCTCTTTCACTAATTGCGGTCAGTACCGAAATAGTAATTGGTCTTAGCATTGACAAGTTCTGGAGCGTCAAGTTACAAGGCACGGAAGGAATAAAGTTTTCGGCAGACGGTTACCTAGGCGTAGCCGGAACTGATGGATGTGCGTACGTATTTGATATCCAAGGGAACTTACGTCAGAAGGTGTGTCGAACGGAAGGCATGTCTGACGTATCGTCTTTTAAAAACATATTTGCTTTCTCATGTTACGATGGCTACGTTTACGTGATCGATCCAGAGAAGGGATTGGTTGGCGCTCACTTCGTTGGGTTTGGGAGTAGCGATGCGATTACGTTACTATCAGATGGATACATTGCGTGCAAATGGGATTGCGTCTACTATAAGTTAGGGGAGATTCGTTGGAAGCTCCCACTTCATTGGGTTGAGAACGGACCTGCAGTTTACATGAAAACAGTTTATATTCCCGAAAGAGACCTTAAGGAGTTGCTAATAGTATCTTTAGGAAACGGTGAAATTAGATATCGAATAAGGTTTAGGTCTCCGGTTTGGCATGCAACCGTATGTTCCGGAAACCTCGCAGTGGCAACTTCTAATAGCGTTTATATATTTGAAATTTTCGATCTGACGAAGCCACGTGAAATACTTGCAATTAATGCAAGCAAACCGTTTAGAGTATCTTTCTCTCCAGATTGTAACTACATAGCTATCGCGGACGCTTCGAGGTACCTAAAGGTATACGACCTCAAAGGAAACCTAACCCTTAGCATAGAGCTCTCTAATAACGCTACTTCCGTTGATTGGTGGAGCCGATACATTGCCGTAGCGCTCGCAGATGGTACAGTCGAGGTTTACGTTATACATGTACCCTTGTTCAAGTCACTCTCTGAGTACTTCTTGCCTATATTAGTGCTACCGCTACTACTAGCGATCTCTGGAATCATACTTTATAAGAGGAAAAAGGATTCTTATTTAAAATTCTAGCCTAGTAATGGTACTAACGCCCCGCCGTTCCCGGCGACGGCTGGGATGCCTCACACCGGCGAACGCCGGTGGATGGGCAAACCCGCCTCCACGGCGGGGCACATAAACTTCCCCTAGGCATATGCGCTTGGGCCGAAGATAATGGACTGGTTAAAGAAAATAGCAGACGAAATAATAAAGAGAGGAGGTAAGGCGTTCGTTATCGCTTCAGGCATGACTACCTCAGGACCAGCTCACTTAGGTACGTTAAGTGAATTCATTTACCCATATTCTATAGCTCAAGAACTAAAGAAGAGGGGCTACGATGCGGAATTCATATTCGTTGCAGACATTATGGACGCATTCGATGACATACCTCTAACTCTGAAAGACAAGGCAGAAGAGCTGAAGAAGTACCTAGGCAAGCCGCTCGCAGAGGTTCCAGATCCCTATGGTTGCCACGACAGCTACGGCGAGCACTTCCTCGCGGAATTTTTGGAACTCATGAAGAGGTTTGGAATAGAGCCTGACGAAGTGTTTAAGGCATCTGATCTATACAAAGAAGGATGGTATGACGACTACTTGAGGTTATTTGTTGAAAGGAGAACTGAATTGAAAAAGATAATGGAAGAAACCGCTATGAGGAAGCTGCCCGAAGATTGGTGGGACTTCGTTAAGCCAATATGTGAGAAGTGTGGAAGGATAGATAAAACGAAGGTAAAGAAGGTCGAAGGCGATAAAATATATTACAAATGCGAAGCATGCGGTCACGAAGGATCAATCGATATATCTTCTCATAGATGGAAGCTTGCGTGGAGAGTCGATTGGCCTTCTAGGCAAGATTTCTTGGGCGTAGATGCGGAAGGAGGCGGAGTGGATCACTTCACTAAGGGAGGTTCGTGGGATACGGCCCGAGAGATACATAAGAGAATTTTCGGGAAAGAACCACCAGTTGGTTTCAGGTACGGATTCGTACTAATGGATGGTAAGAAAATGAGTAAGAGTAAGGGTATAGGAGCTCTCAACGAAATAATGGCCTTACTTCACCCAGCGGTAATTATGTACTTCATTCTGAAACACGATATCGTTGAAAACAAGAACTTCAAAATGAACCCAAGGTTCCTGCTTCAGTTATATGAAGAATATAGGAGGGTTGCCCTCGGGGAAGATAAGGACCCCAAGAGAGTGAAAGCGTGGGAACTAAGTGGTAAAAAGGTGTGGAAAGTAGGTTTCGCTGATCTCTTAGTGTATTACCAGATATATAGGGATTGGAAGAAGGTTGCAGAACTCGTTGGAGACGTTGAATCCATCAAAGACTTAGCACCGTACGTTGAGGAATGGATCAAGAGGAACTTCGTTCCAGATGAATATAAGGTAGAAATTAAACAAGGAAAAGTTGGCGATCCCAAAGGCTGCGAGTTCCTTTCAAAGCTAGCTCAATTACTTAAAGAAGAGATGAGCGATGTAGAGATACATAACGCAATTTACGAAATAGCGAGAGAACTCGGACTCTCTCCCAAAGAGGCATTCAAGTACGTGTATCGGGTTTTGTTAGATAGCGACCGGGGACCGAGAGCTGGGAGATTGATCAAAGCTATAGGGGTAAAGAGGGCAAGGGACATGTTCCTTAAGGCTTGCGAAGACGAACCCTCAAAAGTACGTTAAGTCAAAGAGAAGGAATATTTAGCTAAAAGTGTATCTTTATGGTCGGGAATAATAACGTGGAGTCCGATAACTCAACATTGGTCGTTGCGGCATGGGGGGACGTTTATTAGGGTTAATTAGGGTAGTTTGCTGTAGATTAGGAGCCCTTGCGGGGCGATGGGAGCAACGTTCCAAGCTCCTTAGGGCGCCTTATCCTAGATGGGAGCCCCGTGCCTAACTTAGGTGAGATATAATGAAGAAGTCTTCATGCAAATCTACTCTACCCGAATGGGTGAGAGGTTGGTTAGCTGGGATAATTGATGGCGAGGGCACAATTACCCTTAAAAAGAAACGGCGAAAAGATAATGGGAATATTAACTATATACCCTTGACAGTTATAAATAACACTAACTTAGAGTTTCTTGAGAGAATTAAAGAAATTTGTGGATGTGGAACAATAGCACAACAATCTTCCTCGTATACAAAGAAACATCCAAATTGGAACTTAATTTATAGGCTGGAAATAAAAGGTTCATTTAATGTAAAAACTCTACTGAAACAAGTTTATCCGTATCTAATCATAAAACGTAAGCACGCCGAGATAGTTATGAGAATATGTGAAGAGAACATTAGAGCGTATTCGTTAAACCGACCAGCAAATACAGAATACTTGGAGAAACTCATTCAAGAACTTAAGTCTTTAGCAAAGGGAGGAAGAAGAAGCGCTGTTGGGCTCGATGGCCGCCCATGACCCCACAGCCTCCAAGAGGGGTTGTGGACGAAGTGGAAGTCTCTAGAGGCGACCCTTATCTTACAAGGGAAGACCCTCTAGGCACAAACGGCATCTTCCCGATAACGTTCGAATCGGAGCGTAATTATTCATCGAGAACCAGCTCGAAGGGGGTTAGGAAAGCGAATACCCATTTAAAAACTAGGTTACTCCCTCTTCCTCCTCAGCTTAGGCATCAAGAACGCAGCTGCCAGAGCAATGACCGGAATCTTCGATATGTTCAGCGTAGTGGTGGAACTGGAAGTCGTCGTGGTTGTCGTAGTAGTGGTTGTTACTGGCTGAGGGGTATATCCAACTACTCGGTACATCTCAACCTTACCGTCCCAATTACCTCCGTCATGGAGCAAGTAGCCAACTGCTAGCCTATCCCTCCACCAAGCTACGCTCCAAGTTCCGCCCATGTACTTGGAATAGACCACGTCCCCGTTAATGTCGAATATATTGAGCATGTTGCGGGTATCGGCCACTGCTATGTACTTGCAATCCGGAGAGAAGGCAGGAGTGTGTTCCCCCCAACCAACGTTCAGCCCGACGCTCTTCCACAACAGCCTAGGATTGACTGGATCGGAGATATCGTAAACGTACAGCTCATCAGCGATTACCGCTAGGTAGTTCCCGCAAGCGTTGACGCTACCGGTATAGTAATCGTAGCTTATCTCCTTGACTATTTCCCCAGTGTCTAAGTCAAGTATTTGGAGCTTGTAGCTCCCATGGTTAGCTGCGTAAACGTAGCCCTTGTGGACTACGACGTCTTGAACCTCACCGCCAACGTTAGTGTCCCAGTACTTATTCCCATTGAAGTCGTACTTGGCACAGTACCCATCGCAAGCTATGAAGCCTTTATCGAAGAGGACAATTGCAGTATCGTGGCTGTCCCCAACCGCTATCTTCTTCCAGAAGGTTCCGTTTTCGTAGAAGAGGTAGACGTAGTCATCGAGATTGACGAACCCGAACACTCCGTTGGAGTAGCCGGCCCCATCCATACTATATCTTCCGCACTTCTTCCCAAGCAAGTTCCCGTTGGGATCAACAATGTAGGCGCAATTGTCCCAAGAGGCTATTCCCAAGTTGCCGTTGGACGAGAGGGCCATGTCTCCAATGACATCGCTAGGCTGATCGAAGGTCCACAAGAGCTGTAAGTCCAATGCGTGTAGGGCTACCGCTAGCAGAGCTAAGGCGAGAGGTATCCTCATTCTAAAACGTCCTCACGTAACGTAATTTACTAGCGAACCCTATTATAGTTAATTACTATTTTACATTGTCTTCATTTGCTATATATCGTTGTTCAGAAAATCTAGAAAACAGGTAAACATAAGGGTATGGGACTATCAGAGTGGGACCGGAGTATAAAGTATAAGCTGGAGCTTCCCGGAGGGTATCGATGGAAGTATACCAACGTTATCAAGAGACTCATGAGGGCTTTGCGGAACATCCGAAGAGATTACGAAAACTTATCGAATCCGTTCGTGTAAGGGATTTCTCCCATCAACTTCTGCGTCACGCACTACGTATGATACGTCATACGCCTCCTCGAGTCTTAGTATATAGATCGACTGTCTCTAATAATATGTTTGTTTAATTCTGAGGTAGTTCCTTGAAAACTCTCGCACATAAATACGAGAAGTTTAACTATAAAATTGCATCCTTAGAGGAGGGATCACTAATATGTACAATAAATCAATATTGGTCGTTGCTGTATGGGGAGTTCCCTTCGGTTGAGAGAAGGTCGAGTATGTCCTTCCGAACTCATCTGAAACCTTCGTTTGCAGATCCTCAACGTTTCCATTGCTTCTCCAACTTTGTAGAGACGGGAAGAACGTATACGAAAAAGTATTCCTTTTGGACTCGTCTGTTTTAGTTCGTTCGAGAAATGAGTGCGTTCAAAGGACAACAACATCAGATAAGCTACCGGAGGCTTCTAACAGCTATAATGAAGTGATTAAGTACGTTAAACAGAGAACGTTCGAGTGGGGTCCGAAAATGCGGTTGCCCGGATCACGAATACGTTAGTGAAATAATAACGTTCTCGGTAAACCAAACGTAGGTAGGTACGGTAATTGGGAATACAGCTATTTCATGAGAAATAGCGTAGAACCTTATTCGTTAGCATACCCATTAATGGTTTTAGACCTATTAAGGACGGTAATCGAATAGGAAACCAGATGAAATAGTAGTAGATCTCTCTCACGGCCCGAATTACGTAGTCGCTTCCCTAAAGGACGCCGTCCTTGACGTGGCTAAGTTATATTCCATGACCCTCCAGCGAGAAGTAAAGGTAGTGTTCTATAATAGCAACCCATTACCTTTTCCATTTCCGAAAAGCGAAATCCCTCGAATACCGATCCATAAAACAGACGAAGTTCTAATAAGTCCCCGAGAAGCGGCCGAAGACGTAGCCCTTGAATTAAATAGAAAAGGCGAGTCACCTAAATCCATACTAAAGCTTGATTCAAGATTTTTTGAGGGAGGGGAAGCTAGTGAGTATCATAGGGTTCTAGATAGCGCATTTAAAGTAAATGCGAATTTACTAAGAAAGTACTCAATAGCCTCGGCCAGGGTCTTCGCTTATTCGATGGCCCTGGCGGGGGCTTATATCGCTCGAAATCTACTCAGCTTCAATTACGATTATTTGAAAGGAGCAAAGCACCTCGCAGATACGCTCTTTAATGGACTAATAAGTAAAACCTTAATCAATAGATCCTCAAAGAGAATAGAATTACCTATGAGGGTAAAGGGTAAGGAATTAGTTGCCTTGCTAAAGGCCTTCGCACTAAGCTATTACATTTTAAAGAAATACGAATCCGAGCTTGGTACTCAGAGACTTGCTGAGGTGGAGGGAGAAGGACTCAGTCTCAATGAAATGGAATTAATGTCGCCACACCTAAGTAGCTTCTACAAGAGCGTACTCGAATCGGAAATTAATGACTATGAAAGGAAATGCGTTAACGAGAACAAGGGTTGCGATATTGTAATAGATAAAGGGAGGTGGTCCAACGAAGAATGCAATATCAGTTCTCCTAATCCTCGACATATGAAGGCCCATATAGGTCTTGAGAAAAACCTCGTCGAAAGCAGAATAGATAATGGAATCTTACGAATTAGGTATAGGAAATTGGAAGGGAAATATTCGAAATGCTGGAAGAAGATACTTGATGAATTATCTAAGCCCCAGTTTTAGTGAAGTGGTGCGGGGGGTGGGATTTGAACCCACGCAGGCCTACGCCATCGGGTCCTGAGCCCGACCCCTTTGGCCAGGCTCGGGCACCCCCGCAGCGCCGGTAAGGCCAACTATAAGAAAATTTAAGAGCTTAACCCTCTTGCCTTAAGTAACTCTTTAGCGAACCAAGCGAAGCCCTTTCCAGCAGGGTACGGGGTTACTATATCAGCATGCTTCTTCAAAACGTCTTGTGCGTCGCTAACGGCAACCCCTATGCCAGCTAATTTTATCATGTCGAGATCGTTTTCGGCGTCGCCAACGGCAGCCAACTTCTCTAACGGTATACCGAACCTCTTCAAGATCCTCTCTACACCTAGTCCCTTCCCGCATCTCTCTGGCATTACGTGTATCGCGTGACGACTCGCTTTCACCCTTATACCGTGCTTTAGGTAGCCGAACTCTCTCAGTATTTCCTCAGCCTTCTGGGCATCGCTTTCCTTTACCTCACCCGTAGGAGAGTTCAAGGCGAAATCGCACATTCTCCAAGGGTTTTGCCAGGAAGGTTTCCAACCGTTTGTAGATAGTACCTTTAGTAGTATTTCGGCAGCCTCTTTCGCTACATTACATAATTCCTCGTCTACCACCAATTCCCTCCAATTGAAGTCTCCTACGCCACAACCGTTCTCGAATACAGTAGGTGCGGAGGTACCTAGATATCTCTTTAAGGTAGCAACGATAGGGAAGCTGTTACCACTTACCAGTATGACCCTTATTCCATATCTTTCCAATTCCCTCAGCGCTTTTATCGCATCTATATCCAAGACGAAGGAAATTCCCTCTGTTAAGGTACCATCTACGTCTGCAGCAACAACTTCTACTTTTGAGAGGTCCATTTCCTCAGCACCTCCACTACCTCACTTATGAGAGGTTGTAAAACCATTACTTTAGGTCGAACTTCCCTCCATTCGCCACTTAGCGTAACGGTGAGTAAGTGGTAACTTCCCATGGGGCTTACAGCAATAACTTTTCCCTCAGAAGTCGCTACTAAGCCGTTTACTATCAACTCTCCTAAAAAGTCTGTTCTTAAGAGACCTAAGTTCAAATTCAAGTTCTCTATTGGAACATTTGCTATTAAGGTCGACATGTCAATTTGGTCTTCACTGTAATTTATCTCAGTAAGGAAGGAAATAAGTTCGGCTACATAATCTTTAAAATTATCTATATCGCCAAACAGTATGATGTTCTTCGCATCGGGAGTAACGTATATTTTATATGCTATTGACTGGAGATCTTCCGAAGGCTTATAACCAATTAGCAAATTTTCCATGCTTAGTATCTCATATGTACCGTCCTCTTTTGGGAGGACCTTAGCGCTCCATAAACCGTATTTCGCTAATACTTTCGAGAACTCGACTAGGTTGAGGGGAACGCTTAGGTGAAGCTCCAATCTCGCACTTCCTTCCACTAGGCAGCACCTCTCAAATGGGCCACGGGTTCTAGTCGTTCCTCAGTTTAATTTAATTGCAAATCGTTCGTCTTAGGAAGTAACGGGCATAACTATTGCGTCACCTAATCTCAACTAGAGAATTATCTAAGAAGGACATGATGGAAATATGGGACATTGCTTCTGAAATAGAGAGTAAACGCCTCCACAAAAGCTCTTGGTGTCTCCTAGAGGGCAAGACGGTCACTCTAGCATTCTTCGAGCCTTCCACTAGAACACGCTTAAGTTTTCAACTAGCGGCCAAGAGGTTATGTGCCAACGTTCTTCCTACGGTTGGGGAAGAAGCGTTAAGTTTAGCAAAGGGCGAGAGTTTTCACGATACCGTTATGGTCTTAGATGAACTAAGTGACGTGTTAGTAATAAGGCACTGGATGGAAGGCGCAGCTAAGTACGCTTCGGAAATAGCTAAGCATGCTATCGTTAACGCTGGCGATGGACGTAACTACCATCCAACTCAGACGCTGATAGACTTGTATACCGTAAAGAAGAGATTCGGAACCATTGATGGACTCAGTTTCGCATTAGTGGGAGATTTGAGATACGCTAGAACGGCTAAGTCACTCCTAATGGCTCTTACTAAGTTCAATGTTAAATCAATATATATAGTTGCACCGCCCCAGCTGAAACCACACCCATGGATAGTGGAAGAACTAAGGAGAAATAACGTTAGGGTTTTCGAAACGGATAACTTAAATGAAATTATAGGAATGGTAGACGTTTTATATGTAACTAGGATACAAAAGGAGAGAATCCCCGATCCAGCTGAATATGAGAAATTAAGGGGAAGTTATAGAGTAACGCTTGAATTGGTGAAGAGAGGCAAGAGCGATTTGCTAGTATTACACCCACTGCCTAGGCTCGATGAGTTGGATTACGAAATAGATAGTACGCCACACGCCGGTTATTTGGAACAAGTACGCGTTGCCGTTCCAGTTAGGATGGCCGCTCTAGCGTGGAGCTACGGGGTGGTATGATGAAGGAAATGAAGGTAAGCAAAATAAACAATGGAACTGTAATTGACCATATTCCTCCAGGAAGAGCCCTGGAGGTACTCAAGCTACTAGGCATAACTGGAAAGGAAGGTAAAATGATACTGGTAGCAATGAACGTAACTTCAAACAGGATGAAAGGTGGTAGGAAGGACATAGTAAAGATAGAGGGACTCTATTTATCTGAGGACCAAATAAGGAGAATAGCCTTAATAGCACCGACTGCTACCATAAATATTATAAAGAACCGGGAAGTCGTAGAGAAGAAAGGCGTTGAAATACCCGACGAGGTATCCGGAATATTGAAATGCTCTAATCCTACTTGTATAACTAGAAACGAAAAGGTTAGAGTGGCTTCAAAGTTTAGAGTCATAAATAAAAATCCGCTTAGATTACAGTGTGTCTATTGTGAGAGTATAATCGAAGAGGAAGAAATTAGTAAGTACATGGTGACGTAACTTGAAGTACGAATATAAGATATCGGGAGTATTGAGGAAAAGGAAACTCAATAAGTACGTATACGAAATTTACGTGAAATGGGCTGAGAAACCTCCAGTAGGAACGTTCTTCATGGTGTGGCTGCCGGGGTTCGAAGCCATACCACTCTCCGTAGCCGATTGGGATAAAGGCGCCCTCAAGTTCTTAGTTCAAATAAGAGGTCAAACTACTAAGGCGTTATATAGTGCAGAGAAAGTTGGACTAATGGGTCCTTTGGGAAGGGAGGCACCCAGACCTTCTTCGAAACCCACTTTGATAGCCGGTGGAATAGGGGTCGCTCCATTGCTTTACATGAGACGCGAATGGGGAGGAAAGTTAATATATGGGGCTCGGAACTCAGAGATGTTGATACCTCTAGATGAGCTTGGGGGAGAGGTAATAGTAGCTACTGAGGACGGTTCTAAGGGAATTAAAGGTACCGTTATAGATGCGTTCAAGGAAAATCTCGCTAAGAGCGACATCTATTCATGTGGACCCCTTCCCATGATGAGGGCCTTAGGCGAAATGGCTCGTTCCATGGGTTTAAGAGGTTACGGGAGTACGGAAGTACCAGTGAAATGCGGAATGGGGATATGTGGCGCTTGCGCTATAGCGGGAAGGTTATTGTGCAAGGAACCTTGGATACCCCTTCACCTATTTTAAAAAATCATCCCTTTACGTTAACCACTATTACTTGGCCGCTACCTCCAGTAGCAGCCCCAACGCTTTGACCAGTAGTCTGTACTGGAACGGTTTGTGGAATGGCTGGACTCAGCGCTGTGGAGTGACTCTGTATTATAGTTTCACACGCCGAAATCTTTGGAAACACGTATAGCCAGCCGAAGACTATCAGCAAGAACGTCAAGATTAGTGCTATTACGAAGTCGCCTATCTTGTCCCTTTCACACTCGTTTGGTAACAGTAATATCGCTAAGGGTGGAAAGATGAACCCTAAGATCCATGCTAGTATCAAACCCACGAACCTTTCACCGATGGTGTTCTAGACTGTAAAACATTTCAATGGTCACTGAAACTGAAACGTTTGGTAAATGTGAATAGAATGAGAGGCCGGGAGACCTCGGGGTCATTCTCCCGATAATCGGGCGTCACGTGGATCCCCGAGGCACTCCTCGTGATGAAATTAGGAATTGAGGATTAGTTAAGCTTAGCCCGATGAGGAGTACGCCATCGGGAGAGGAGTGATCGGAAGCCCCCACTGAGGGAAAAATTACTTGATTGGAATAGTCATGTTACACGTTACTGCTATTAATCCTACTTGAGTGGACGTTACGTTACCGCTTAGCTTCGTCGGTTGACTCTGCATCCCGCATACGCAATAACAGTCCGGCGGCTCTTCGGCTACCTTTGCTGGCTGTGGACTGGGCGGGGGCTGAATTGCCGGGGTCTTACAGTTGAGGCACTCGGCACCTCCTACTACCGTGAATAAGCTACCTTGATATTGGAAGAGCACGTCCTTGCTGCTAGTGAAGGCGTAGCTCTCGTAGTTTGCGTTGCAATTAACTTGGTTATCTTGTTCGGCGTAAGCTCTGCATTCGCTCAAACTGACCTCTCCAAGCGAGGTATCGTTGACGGTCTTTAGCAGCATATCGGGCCTTTCCGCTTTCTTCGGTCTATCGAAGAGATCTAGGCCGCTCCATACGTCAGCAAAGATACCGACTTGTTGGCCAGTGTTCTCGGGCGTGGCATTGCTATCGAACGATTTCACAGTGCTAACTAGAGCGCTCCATCCCGCGTTGTTACCGCTAGTTATTCCACTGAAGAACCAGTTGAGAGCTATGTACGGCCAAGTCCAGTTCTCTCCTAATACTAAGTCAGCCCTATCGTAGTGGAAGACAACGTCACCGCTCTCGTATAGGGTCGCTCCGAACCTAGCCCTTAACCACGGATCGTTTTCCCAATATGGATAGAAGCTCTCGTCCCACCATATTGATGCCCACCTCTGACCGTGACTGTAACCGTACTGGGTCCATTTCTCGATATGTGCTCCGTGCCATCCCGCATACAGGAAGCTATTCGTCCAAGCTATTAAGTCGCTGAAGAACGGATATATACCAGTGTGGCCTAAGAACTCGTTCCAGTTGGGCGTGTAGTCCCTTAGGAACCAATCTTGTTGGGTGCAATCGTCCTTGAAGTACATGTCGCCGTTAACCATTATAGCTATCCAGTTGAGCCAGTTTACGCCGTAGAACGGGAATTGCGATAGATCGAACGATGGTATGTCCTCCCTACTCGAAGGCGTTGCCTTGAACCACACCCAGTCGTCGTCTAGGGTTAGAGGGGCGTGCCAACACCCAATGGGCGTTACGTCGCTCGGGTAGCGATAGTAGGACTCCTCAGTAGCCACGAGCACTTGTAGTACGCCTCCGTTACACATGTCGTACCATTGTATGGTAACGGTGTGGTATCCTTCAGGTACCTCTATGACGTAATAGTCTTGTCTAGGAGCCGTCGGGTCCCATAGGTCTAGTGCTGTATTGTTATCTATCCAAACCTTAATTCCATCGTCGTGGCGTATGTAGATCTTAGTTCCCGGCGTGAAGTACATAGTTGTATTCATTACTCCGTAGTAGGCCCAGTGCTTCCCATCTAGTAAGCATCTAGGCCCTCTATATGGTATCTTTACTAAGGGATTACCTATTAACCAGTAGCTCTCTGGGTTCGTACACCAATTGGCGGCGCAACATGGACCACCGTTTGGTAGAGTTTCGTTGCTATACACGGCAACGCTGTAGTCCCAATCACTAGTCGTAGGCGAACCGCTTACCGGCTTAGTCGGAACCGTTGCGTCCACCTTAGCGACAAGCGAACAGCTCTCTGAACACTGCCATTGCGGATCTAACCATGGTCTATCTCCAGGGGAGTCCGGTTCCCAGTGAGGTTGATAGTGAGTAGAGAAGGTACACTGGTGACCCCATTGGCAGTCTGCATCCATGGGGAAGGCCTTGTACACCTCTACGTGCCACTTCACGAGAGGTTGGGTGTTACTTCCAGTTAGACCCCATATTTGGTTGTTTCTCTCGAGAGCGCCTCTGCGGCTCCACGGTTCTTCTATGTAGTATCCCTTCTTAGTGAGATAGACTACGTAGAAGCTGTTCGCTTGAACCCACGGGTTGCGAGCCAGTTCTAGTAATTTCTTAGGATCGTTAACCTCCGGACTCTTCGGAGCGACTACTATTACGTCGTCTATACTGACCGTACCATAGTGCTCTTCCGAGTTAGAGGCAGTGAATCCTAGGAACCACTCCTCTGGAATACTGAATCCTTCGAGTCCCACGCTAGTATTTAGTACTAGTTCGTTGTCTATCCACACCATTACCTTTCCTCCGCACGTAGCTATTTGCGAACACGCCTCGAAGGAGCTGAAGCCTACGTTAGGCTTCAAGCAGTAGGTCATGTAACTGAACTCGCCTATTGATTGAGATACGTCGAAGTAGCAGTTACCGGACCATTGAGGATCAACGTATATCGTCAATTCGTGCCAGTTTCCATCTATTATTGAAGACGGTGAGATTGCGTGGTATCCTATGAGTGCGTAAGGTGAATCCTTCACTAATGCGACATGCGCGTCCACCAGAATATTATTCTCCATGAATAGACCAAGGCTCTTTACTCTATGTGCCTCTACTGGAGGCGCTTGGCTCCTGTGGAAGTCTACTTCTACTGCGTAACCGGGACTATAGCCGCTGTTAGGTCCAGCTATTAAGCCTAGCGCGGAACCTCCCCACGGTCTCACTTGCCATACGCTCGTGAAGTCCTTGCTCTCTAACGGATAGTATTTCTTGTAGAAAGCGACAGCGAAGCCTTCGGGATCGCCCTCAACTTTGAACTTCAAGTTCAATAACCACGGTCTTCCTTGCAGTAACCATCTGATGTTCTCCATGATTTTCGGATCGACTAATATAACACTGGCTTGGTTCGGCTGACCTGACACTAACTCTATCAGTCCGTTCCCTCCTTGGTTTAGCGCCTTGAGTCCAAGCTTCGGTTGGGAGTTAGAGCCCGGTGGAGCTTCGTATCTTTTTATTACGGTCCAGTTCGCCATATAATTGAAATCGTCGTCCACTAGGACCTTTATTTCACCGCTTTGCGCATGGACGTAGTAATCGTCCGCTGCACAGAGCTTAGCGACCTCAGTTAAGTTCTCTACAGTACCAGGCTGGCATAGCCTGAAGTCATCGATGAGGGTAACGGTCGATAGATCCCCAATGTTACCGCTCGAAGTGAACCCGATGCTCCATGCCGGTGGGATATAGAAGCCGGAGCTCGGCTCGCTAACTACTTCGTTTACCTTTACGTATAGTCCTCCTCCGCAACAACTGTCCGCGAAGTAGATCACGACAATGTAATAGCCTGGCTCTGGGAAGTTCAGACTGAACGTCCTGACCCTCCCGGGTGTATAGGCCCAGTTGCTCTCGACGATCCTTGGCTTACTTATTATTATCCATTTTCCTTGCTCTTCGTCGTACTTAACTTTCGCAACAGCAACGGCTTGGGCGTCATCGGCAGCTATTTGGAACTGAAGCGTCGTAGGCTTAGTTATCTGAACTATTGAGTACGCGCTGACGAATGCAGCCTCATCTAACTCGGGTGGCCTCTGATATACTACGTAAGTTGCTGCATCAGTTGGTACTATGCCGTAACAACCGCTTATTTGCCTTAATCTGCCGTCGTACGTAACAACCTCGTTACTTCCTAGGAACCAAGAGGTTCCGAGTGGTTGTATTACGCCTATTGGATATCTATACTCTTCTCCATCCACAGTGATGTGATCAATTCTCTGGAACCATATAGAGTCTTCGTCGTTGCTGGCCACTTCGTAGACGTTACCCGGATCCCAAGCGTTGCCGTTATCGAAGAAGTTAGGTATTGAAGAGGTTGGCGGTTTAAGTAGTTCTCTTATTTCGTCATTGACGTTGACGTTCGGCACGATGTACTTACTTGGATCGGGCGGGACTCTGGGGTTGCGACCGGGACAATCATCGAAGTTGTCGTCATAGAATAGCCTCACTTTCCACGCTAGCTTACCAACTCCATTATAGAGCTTGAGAGTTATTGGTTCGTCCCACCAAGAATTGCCCCACTGCACAATTATCCTATTGAGGCCGGGTCTAGCGTAGATTGTCCATAGTATTTTCGGATTACCAGCCATTACGAACCATCCGGAGACCACCGGTTCAATTCTAGTTTCGGTACTCCCATCTTCTCGAAGCACTTGATACTCGTGCCATACTTTTATGTAGTCGCTTCCGTACGCTTCAAGTACTACTATTCCATTACTCGATGCTTGGAACTCCGCCACTATTACTGCCCTACTGCTACTACTACCACCACTTCTCTTGGTCCAGACTATGTTTTCCGCTATGTAATCGAACTCGTAAACGTAGCCTTCGGAGGGGCCATCGAATACCGTTACGCCTTGATCGGGCTTAGCGACGAATACTAGAGACGTTCCCGGAGTTTTCGTAAGCGGGATAGGGAAGCTATCAGTTAATTCATATGGGTTAGCGTTAGCTACAACGTAACTACCGTCTAGGTTGACCGGGTTCGCGTTCGATGGTACTTCGTTGTAGTTGTTCGGTTCTTGAGTCGCACACGTCGTACCACTGCAAGTGAAGAGGGCGACGTACCACTTCACGGCGTTACCGTTTTCGTCGTAGACGAAGACGTCGTGGCCTATAGCGCTTCCACTACCATAGGTGGCCTTGGTTACGTCTTGCGCATCAAGTAGGACTTTATTTACGTTACCGTTTCCATCCATCTCGTACGCTACCACGCTCATTCTCTGGAAATAGGCATTTCCTCTACTTACAACGTCTTCGGGCTTAACTATGACACAAATTCTCTTCCATGCGTTTAGGAAGTCTTCGAACGTCGTTGTGAACCTAGCTAGGACCTCTCCCGGTAACCAATTGGTGAACATATCTCTATATATCAGTGCATAGTGAGGGGCTAGAGGTTCATTATCTATCCAATAGCTATTGGTACCATCGAATTGAGCCATTGTCGTATATCTCGGGTCGAACTCTACACCAAAGCCCGAGCTATCGCCGGTTCCATAGAAGCCTAACAAGTCTGGGGCATTGGAGGGTACTATGTAATCGAATTGTTTGTAGAAGCTGAACGTAAAGCCTCCTTCAGGTCCGCCAACGTTCGTTATCCCGCTGTAAGAGTTCCTAGTCGCGATGAGTGCATTGAAACATGCGACCCAAGGCTTTAATAGATCCTCTCTGATGTTATCCATTACGAAATCGCTTAACCTTATGAATCCGTTTTGGAGGAGTACCTCCATATCTCCATTGTCGTTTTCAATCGGGTAACCAAGGCTCTTTAAGTAGGTATCGAAGTCGCCTACGTATACGTCGCCTTGTAGGTTCCACTTACCCGCCTCCTTCATGACCTCAGCATTGGCTTTTCCGATATCCAGTTCGTTTGAAGATATCCTATTGAAGTCTTCCTTGAACGGTATGTTTACTAGGAGGCTCGGTTGCGAACCGTGTTCGTTAACTAGGTATGGAGACGGACAGTCTGTCTTAGATTGGTGTATGTTATCGTAACAGCCTCTTTCTAGTGGAGCGTAGAAGACGCCGTAGTTCCCTTGCGGAGGCGGTATGTAGGTACTCGAAGGCTTAACGTTGATCGGTGGGAGGAAGTTAGTGCCCATGTAAGGACCTCCTAGTTGGTACCATATTTCGAGAGGCCAGTACTTGACGTAAACGCATACGCCACCTCTCACGGTCTCTCCTGGATAGACCGTGAACGGTATCCTTACAGTCACCCAACCAGCTGCGTTGCCGTAGCCATAGTCACTTAGTAGAGGCTTATAGAATATTCCGGCCTTCTTATCAGTTATCGCGAACTTTAGGTATCCGGTATCTAGAGCATCGTAGAAGTGGATGGTTACCACGTGCGCACCGGGCTTAACTGGCAGAGCTATAGTCTGCGTCATTTCGTAAGGCATGGTTTCGTTTCTCGTAACTACCTCTTCCACGAACCTACCATACACTTTAGTCTCATCTACATATTCTCTTATTCTTAGTTCATCTATCCAGTAGGGCCATCCTCCCCTAACTACTATCCTCGTATACGTTCTCTGGGTGCTCGGTAACCTCCTTAGTTCGGTGTCCTTTAGCGTGTAAGTACCAGTGGTGGGTCCATCTAAGAAGAGCTTTACTTCATGAGGCAAGATCGCTAGTTGAGTGAAGTACCACGCCCCCCTTACTAGGTCGATACCGCCGGAACTGTGGGCGTACGCGTTACCGTTTGTTCTCTCGTCTATACCGATTGACTGACCATTAAAGTCAACGTATGTGGTAAATCCATTGAAACTATCGTCCTCCAGCCCCACTCTAGTTATTGGACAGTTCATGTGTTCTCTGAGCCTGTAGTTAAAGAACTCGAGCACGTAACCGTGATTCTCATCGACCGTTACGCCTCTTGAGGGAGCCCAGTTCAAGTACCTTATCTCAACGTTCGCTTCCTTTCTTACCCTTATCCAATCTAGTTGCGAGTTGCCTTGGTTCCTATTTCTGTCTGAATCGCCGTGGAGGGCTACGTAGATGGTCTGCCAATTGGGTGCATTGGTAATTGGGTCGTAGTCTCCAGAGTTCGATAGGATGCCTTCGTAGCTGGTTGATCTGTATATATCTGCCCTACTGTTGCCGTAAATTACCTTGAAGAACCTCCAAGAGTTAGCGTCTAGATTATTAGAACCTCCGTATACCCAATTGGGGTTCCTCACTACCCACACTCTGGAATACGTCGTGGTTGCTGCGACGCCTATGAACCTGTCGTACGGATGATTGGGGTCCCTTACCAACATTACGCCTAGGTCTCTATCCCCGCTGTTGCCTTGTCCTCTGGCCCTTCCTTCTACTATTATCTTTTCGTTATTGTTTACTATTATGGGGGAGCTCCATACCAAGGCCATTCCTCGTCCTTCGGATCTGACCCACCAGCCGTTCCAATCTCCCCACATTATTAGGAGACCGTTCTCAATGCTGAATTGCCCAGAGGGGTTGTTCACCGAAATCCAATTGGGATCCAGCGAATTACCATTGAAGTCGTCATACAGTAAGAATATATTTCTTGGATCGGTAACTAACCCTTCTTCGCCCCTAGTTACGGTTACGTTGATGCTGGCATTGGGAGCTAGAGAGCTTATTAGTATCCAAAGGGCACCGTTGCTCTTAGTATGGTCAGTCGTGCATTCGCCAGTCGAGGTTTCGTAGCAGAAGGGTAAGTCGCCGGCATCCGTTTTCACTGAAACGCTCGTTCCCTTAAACGGCGTTTCTATTCTAACTTGGACGTTGTTTAACGCATTACCGGTCGGGTTCCTTATAGTGATTTTCAAGCTATCCGGAATAGCTCTTAGGTCCGGTATCTCTAGGTACCCTCCTTGGGGATCGCAAGCGCCGTCCTTCTTCGCGGCACCTCTACTATAGAGAGGTGCGACTTCGTCGTTCGGAACTACAACTCTCCCATCACCAATGCTCTTCCATCCCATATCGACGTCGAAGTTATCGTAGTAATGGAACACGTTCTTGGGATCAGTAGCACCGTTAGTACCCACTATTACGTTGAGCCTAAGCGCGCTCGGCCCCGGAGGCAAGCTAACTCTCAACCATATGCGTACGTCCCTGGGCGAAGGCTCCGTGGTACAAGGCCCATAGGAGCTCAGCTGTCCTTGTACTATACCTTCCTCGTAGCAGAAAGGTATGGGATTTCCGTTTTCGTCAGTTACGGTTATCGGTTTTCCTATTAGTTCAGAAGGTAGTTTAATTGGTATTTCAACGTCCCTTAACTCTCGAGATAGCATGTTCGTTAATTCTATTTTCCATACTTTTTCGGTTATCGTTCTCTCGGTTCTCTCTATCCAGCTTGAGAACACTGGTTGACCGTCTAGGAAGACTTTGTAACCGACGTCGTAGCTGGTCACTTCTAGGAAGACTGTTCCGTTTATCATTGCAGTAAATGGTATATTTATTACACCATAGGCTGTCTTGCCAGTGACTACGTTATCGTCATACAGTATTAACTTATCTGCTCCCTTCTTCTCAATAACATCACCGAATAATCCCTTACCTGCAAATTCAATCACTTCCTCTGGCTGGATAGTAAGTTCGTCACTCGATTGAACGTCTCCTGCTGGAACTTGAGATGGCGTAGAGGGCTCGATGGGAATACCGTTCACCGTATATAGAGTATAATTAGATTGGAACTTCACGCTTGGGCTGAAGAAGCCCCAGTGATCGCTCAAGTAGTATGGCGCATTGAATACTTTCAATTGAGTGCCGTTAGATTCAACGTAAACCTCAGGAACTAAGTTTCCATCTTCATCTTTTAGAATTACTTCGTTGCCTAAGTAGGGGGATGAGAACGTTAACGACTTGATATGGGAGTATATCGACCAATACCATCTGCTACGATAATACTCAGTACTACCGTATTCGACCTCATCCAACGTTGCAATAGTAGGAGTAAAGCTCCAGTCAGTTAGAACTTTCGTATCCGACTTAGGATCTTTAACCCACGCCATGATGCCGTAGATATATGAACACTTGTAACCTCCAGGTCCGCAAGTGTTCTTAAAGAAGTTAAGTCTCTCTTCTAAGTTCGGATCGCCCTTATAGGCCAATTCGAGATACCTTTCCGGGAATCCCTTTCCTCCGGCCCCATCGCCCATTGCTAACTTCGTAGCATTGACCGGAATAACTATTGGGAAGTCGTTCCTAAGGATGGTACTTCTCAATTCGAATGGTATGAAGAATACTGCCGTTCTGTCGTCTGGAGGCGGCGGACACTTTTGGTTAGCGAATAGGGCTGCTAAGGAAATCCATTGCGTGGTAGGTAATCCCTTTATCTTACAGGTACAGTTACATTGAGAGGTTGTTATCCCTCCTTGCAACTGGAAAGACGCAATGCTCAAACCTCCTGTTGCGTTTGCGAGCGTTAATCTGCAAGGCGTGAGTTCAACGTCTGCTGAAATGGTTGTTACCTTTACGCTATCTACCTTAATGCTTTCTATTCGATCCGTTTGACCAATTAACGATACTTGCACGGAGGCTATTGCATATAGACCCGTGGAGTTACCGTCTACCAAGACTTCCCAATCGTTCTTTTTGGCGCCTTCATAGAGTAGCTCGAAGGTAGGGGACGAGGCGTTCAAGGGTAATAGTAGCTTTAACAAGGCAACACTAGACTGGCCGGTCTTCGGATCGATTAGAGTTACGCTCGATTGCGGCGAGGAAGGCGTTAGAATCACTTGGCTCAAGGTATGGGCACCTTCTTTGAAGGTTGTATTAAGAGCGATGGTTACTGCTAGCAATACTTCGTTAGGCAGCTTTACATTCTCTTTATATATTATGTTGACGAACGAGCCTTGGAGGCCTTTTACATTAATTGTGCTTGAAGTACATGCACAGAGTCCCGCGCTTAACAGCGCCGCTACGTAAGCCTTTTGAGCACCTATGTTTGGAGTAGACATTTCCATGCCTATTTCTTGTTGCCTATTTATTATTTGGACGAACATCATCATGGCTAACAAGAAGAGTATTAACATTATGAAGGCGCCTATTACTATCCCTATTCCTCCCCTTGACAAGCTGTTCGAAGACTTCTTCCTAGAAGTTGGCATATCACTATCGCCAAGTCCGGTAATGTAACACTTTTTATAAAATCGTTGCGTGTTGTATGAGACTTGTAACGCAAGGTCCAAACTTATATGGTGGGAAGTGAGTGTTCCGCATCTGAAGCGCTCTATTAACTCATTAAAGCTTAATCCATCGAATAGCAACAAGGGGTTAGGAAAATGGTTCAGTTTTGTCCAAAGTGCGGTTCTTTGATGGTTGCAAGAAGGGTACAAGGTAAGGTTATTCTAAAATGTATGAAATGTGGATACGAAATGGATGCTTCCCAAGCTAAGCCGATCCGAGCTTCAAGGAAGATACAACATAGCGTGAGGGAACGAACTATTGTAATCGATAAGAACGTGAACGTCGAAACTCTACCGAAAACCAGGGACGTTATTTGTCCGAAATGCGGACATGACGAGGCTTACTATTGGTTCGTGCAAACTAGGGCTGGCGATGAACCACCTACTAGGTTCTACAAATGCACTAAGTGTGGTCACGTATGGAGGGAGTACGAGTAATAGCAAAAAAGGCCTTAAAGGAAGTAGAAGAGGCATATATGAGGTCACCTCCACATTGGTCTGGGAGAATTAACCTGTATAGAGCAATACGTCTACTTCAAGCGCTTATTGAATGGGATGATAACAATGGGCAAGATAAGAACGTTTATAGCAGTTGATGTTGAAGGTATACTCGCTTCGAAACTCGAGAAGTTAGTTGAATCAATCAAATCCACCGGAGCACCGGTAAAGGGAGTTGAGGCTGAGAACTTTCACGTTACGTTGAAATTCATAGGCGAAATAGATGAGGAAATGATCGATACTATTGAAGAGATAATGAAACATTCGGTTAACGGTATCGAGCCACATAAAGTAGTCCTCAAGGGCATAGGAGCTTTCCCAAACCCCTTTAGACCCAGAGTAGTTTGGGTGGGACTCGAGGGCGCCGAAAAACTCACAACAATTTCTTCGAGACTCACGAAAAGCTTGAGAGAGAAGGGGATTAAGGTGGACACCAAGCAGTTTGTCCCGCACATAACTCTAGCTCGAGTTAAAGGTTACAGGAACATAGACAAACTATCTGAATGGATAGAGACAATGAGGGATATAGAAATAGGGGAATTGGAGGTGAAGAAAATAAGACTTAAGAAATCAATCCTTACTCCACGCGGTCCAATATACGAAACCTTGAGGGAGGTTGAGCTTTGACCTTACTTCATAAAATTCTCGAGGAAAGCGTTCTAGAGAAGATCAGGCCTACCAAAGAGGAATACGAGAAAAGAGACAAGCTTTTCAGGAAGATAAAGGAAGTAGCTGTTAGAGTTCTCAAGGATGAAAAGGTTGAAGCTGAGGTCACTCTCCAAGGGAGTGCAGCCAAGGAAACATGGATAAGAAACAATTTAGAGCTAGATGTATTCGTATTATTTCCCGTAAGTACAAAGGAATGGCTAAAAGTGACTGGCCTAAGAATAATTGAGAAGATCGCTGAAAAAATTGGTAAATACGAGATACGATACGCGGAGCATCCTTACGTGAGGTTGAAAGTTGAGGGCGTGAAAGTAGACCTCGTCCCGGCCTTCAAAGTAAGCGACGGACGCGAAGCGATAACTGCTGTAGATAGGACGCCATTTCACACTAAGTGGGTAATAGAGAAGTTGAACGAAATGGGTGAGAACTCACGTGATGAGGTCCGATTGTTAAAAGCTTTCTTTAAGGGAATAGAAGTTTATGGGGCCGAAATTAAAGTACAAGGCTTCTCGGGTTACGTTACAGAGCTCTTAGTAATAAACTATGGTGGATTCGCGGAAGCTTTGAGCTCTATTTCTCAATGGCGACCACCAGTTTTCGTGGATCCAGGGAACTTCGGCTCGAAAGCTAAGTTCCTACACAAGTTCCGTGGTTCACCGATGGTACTACCCGATCCAGTTGACCCCAATAGGAACGCGGCAGCTTCAGTATCACTTGAATCTCTAGCTTTGGCTAGCTTGGCTAGTTGGAGGTACATAACTAATCCGTCACCAAGGTTCTACTTTAAACCACCAGCACCAGATGTAAAGGCAGAAAGGCCTACTTACTTGATTAGTTTTACATTGAATCCCGGATATCCTCCGGAAACCATCTGGGGTGAGTTAAAGAGAATATCTAGATCACTCATATCGACTCTCCGCAGAGCAGGTTTTGAAATAACGCGATACAAGTTATGGAGTGACGAAGAGAAAGAGGCGGCCATAGCTATAGAGATGATTAATGACGTATTGAGTCGCGAGGTAGTCCGGATAGGTCCACCAATATGGGAGAAGAAACATCTCCTAAGTTTCTTCACTGCACATGATAAAGTGTTAGCGGGGCCTTGGGTAGAAGGCGATAGAGTGTACTTGATAGAACCTAGGGATGTAACTTCGTTTACGGAATTCGTAAGAGGTGTAATAAGTCGATATAGGTCAAAGAGCATAAATTTGGAAAGCGTTGAAATTAAGAAGATACTTCAGCCTAAAACTGAATGGCTTCGGTGGTTTGTTTACGGGAAGTATTGGTGGTGGACGTAGAATGCTACGACATCGACGAGTTTCCAGTATGCTATCCTCAAACTAATGGGTGTTTTATTAGAGACGAACTCAAGAAAAGCAACATCGAGTGCGCAATCTCCTATGGTAGGCGAGAAATCGGCGAGTATAAGGTCTTAGGCATTGGATTTAGAGGCTTGGTTTTCCTTGCGAGACACTCTACTGGCATAGTTGCGGTGAAGGTTCCCCGAATCGATCGGCTTTACGATATGAGACAAGAAGCCTTAAATCAAAAGTTAGCCTATCCCTATGCACCGAAAGTGTATGAATACTCGAAATACTTTCTCGTTATGGAATACATTGAGTGTCCAGATCTATTAGATGTAGTTCAAGGACTATTGGCGGAAGATAACGTTCAAAGCATCAGAAAAGTTGTTTGCGATGTACTAAAAGCGGGCTATCAGCTTGATCAAAGAGGTATAGATCATGGAGAATTGGTTAGACCATGGGACCACGTTAAAGTGTGTAAAAACAGAGTGGTCTTTATAGATTTCAATAGCTCATCTATACATAGGAGACCTTCGAACTTAACCTCACTAATTTCGGCCTTGTTACTAAAGCCCTCACTTCCTTCATCTAGAATAGCTAACCTCCTAAACGTCGATAGAGCTAAACTGATAGAATTGTTAAGGGTTTATAAGAAAACACGAAACGAGCATTCTTTTAATAGGATTATCAAGATGGTGTGCCTATTAAATTAGCGAACCATATGCTTAGCGCAATCAACGTAAGCACTATTGTAATGGAACTTATCGCAAAGGACATAGCTTGAAGTACGTTACCTGGTGTTTGAGTAGAGCTGACAATTCCAATTGACAGTAGCATCGCGCTAGAGAGTAGTATTACTAAAGGTAGTTTCCTCCAAGGGTTCCAGGGCTGTATAGTACCACTCCTCATGAGCTTTGGTAGAACTTCCTCAATGGGTTGCACTTTTTCAGATTCAATAGGCTTACGATTCTCTTCTACTTCCAGTTGGATAATTGAGTTTCCGAGAGGTACCATTAGTTCTTTGCTTCCTATTGTCACCTTAATTGATTCCTTCGGGTATACTAGTGCCACGGCTCCATTAACTTCTAATTCATATTTATCGTCAATCTTTATCTTCGCTTTACTCAAGTCTTTAAATAAGCTTCTCGATTCTATTATTTCAATGATAGTTGAATGGTAATCGTACTTTAGTGGATCGTCTAGATATATAACTACTGGAGCCACGAGCTTCTTAAATCCTTTCGATATTAAGAGCGGTGGCAACGTAGCTTTGTGAACTATACCATTTTTCTCTATTACCTCTAAATCTATGTTCCCTGAGAGCCATTCATATGGAACCATGACAGTAGTAGTTCCGTTTACCGAATATTCTAGGTAGGTGTCGTTTGAATAGAGTTTTAGTTTAACATCATAGGGCTTTCCATACTTAAGCACAGTAAAGGTCACGGTCGCATTAACTGGTGCAACCTTTTGGGGCGTAGGGACGTCTATTACAATCGTAGTTCCGTCTAACTTTACGTTATAAATCTTATCGGAAACTTGTAATACTGCGGAATCGCTCGGTACGATGATTATGCCTACGCCGTTGTCCAATCGCACCGGGATACCATTTATCTTTATTATAGATGGTATGGGCGTGCCCTTGTACTGGGTAACGACTGTAGCATATCGGTAATTCGGATTTGTCTGGTATCCTTTGCAAATTATGCTAATAGATGCTGGTACTTTATTGTAAGATAACTTAACGCCCCTGATCGTGTTGTTATCAATTAGTATGGTCAATGGCGTTTCGAGCCATTGCTGGGGTATTAGTACTGAAGTCTTATTTTGAGATAGTACGTAATTAAGCGAGTACATTCCATCGGTTAACACAAGGTTAGTTCCGTTTAATCCGTAGAGATACACGTTAATTGGTGTGTCTAGAGGATACGGCGGTGGAGATCGTGGTAGCTCTCTTTTGTAGGGAATCTTTATGATAATTTCGTTACCGCCTAAGTTGAACTTAAGCTTTTTATTCAATACCGTTAAAGTTACTTCCTTTTTAGGGTATACGAGAACTATTGAGCCGTTTATCTGAAGGTTGTATTTATCATCGAGGATTACGTCTACGTTTGCCGGTTTGTTAACCTCATCGTAGACCGCAATTATCTTGGACGAGTAATAGTTGTAACTAGGTGTCTCTTTAATTAGAATATAGAGAGGGGATTGTATAGCAGTTCCATTGAAGTTGGTCAGTAGAGGAGGTATCTGCGTCTTGTGAACGTTTTGATTAACTATAATATTAAGTAGAAGATATTTACTGAGCCAATCTGAGGGTATTGCTATGTACGTACTGCTAGAGTTAACGAAATACTTTAAGTATTCCTCTCCGTCCGATATTGAAATTATTGCGCTTACAGGTCTTAACATGTGAATTACCATGTATGCATCTAGATTACTCAAGTGCTCTTCAGATGGAACCTTTAGGTAGACGGTCTGGCCGTTTAGAGCTATGTTGTATTCCTTCCCATTAAATGTGATTTTCAAGAGCTTCTTTGGATATACAATGACAGTTGCACCATTTACTGGGAGCCGATACTTATTGTCTAAAATTACGATTCCTTTAGTTACGTTTCCTCCTTGATCTTCGACTACAATTCTTACAGTATAGTAATTATAGAAAGCATACGTTGTATTGACGAATATATTTATATCAGAGAGACTATTTCCTACTTTTAGAACTGGTAAGGTGAAGTTTAACATCCTAAGCGTATTGTTCTCATTTACTATCAGTGTAGCCGATAACGTACTTGAGACCCAGTCCTTCGGTAGAGCTATTATTGTCTCATTTGAGATAACGTAGCTTAGAGTGTATATATCTTTTCTTAGTTTTAATATGCCATTTTCAGCACCATGAAGGTTTAGTTTAATCATCTCAGTTAAAGGCTGTGGAGGTATAATTGTCTCGTTCCTTTGTTTCTTGTATAAGATAGGGAGCCTTATTTCATTTATGCCGAGTGGCACAAGTAAACTTGACTCGGAATCGTCACTACCGATTACTCTCAATGGCAAGACTGGGTAATCGGGAACGATTAGCTTGAATCTATCCTTCTTTACTACTACCCAGCTATGCCCACTGTTGCAACTGACGGAAAGCGGTGACGGTAGCTCCGAGTAAACCTCAATGGTGTGACCGCTCTTTACGCCATTACCTGGACAGAAGGCTACCCAATCTCCATCGTTTACTCTAAAGGTTGTATAATAGGAATTGTTTACCTTGGCGTTGATATCGACTTTACACGGAAGGAGCACGTATTGTGGATATGGTCCTACTTTTAGTCTCATTAAAGTAGAGTTGAAGTATAAGTCTACGGATATAGGCTCCGGTGAAACTAGGAAGGCGCCACAAGCAGTATAGGATACGGGTTTCGGTACTTTTACATAGACGCTTGTTGTTGTTGGCGATATAACTAGGCTTTTAGATATCCTACTTCCATTGAGAGAGGCTATCGATATTACTTGAGTTGTTGGAGGTATCGCTAAATAGCACTCTTTAGGACATTCTACTAGGTTTGAATCTATTATCAAGGCAAACTTTTCATCGGATTCCACTTTGACCAGTCTTAGTACTGGTGCATTAGGTATTACGATAATTTTGGAATTGGAAAGCAAATCGAAGGATGTTATTAATGTACTGTTGTTTACCCTAAGTATAGCATCTCCAGAGCACGGTATTGCTAATCTCAAACTGACGTAGGGTGGTGCGGTAGAGCGTATTTTTAGGCCCTTTAGTGACTCTATCAGAATCGAATTAGATTGATTCGATGCTACAACGATCTCACTTTCACACTCTAACGAGTACTCGGAAGTCCCCAGAGAGGACAGTTTCTTAACAGTATTGCAAGAGAGTGGTACTATTACGTCTTTCGCCAAACTTTCGTAATATTGCCATGAGGTTACCGGAAGGAACTGAAAATCATTGAAAACAGATATTACATACCTAATCGTAGGGAAAGTAAACACTATCTTCGTTATTCCTCCTATATTTAATATTTGTGGAGGCGATGACGGATTGACGCTAGTAAGGATTAGCTTGGCCTTGTTGCAGTTAGCTAAATAGTATTCTGCTAGGTCTCCTAATTCCGAAGAACTTTTTGCTGATAACTTAAAATACGCATTCTCACCACTGCTGAGAAGAATTATATGTAACCTCTCATTGAAATTCTCTGAACCTCCTTCTACTTGGTATACACTGTATCCATTAAAGAAGGTGCTCTCAGATGTCATAGTCATCGAATACTTGATGGAATAGAGTACATGACCATTCGGTAAGAGAACAGGTTCGTTAAACGTCACGTTTTTGGAGATAATTCGAGATACTCCGATAAAGGGAAATATGGATTTGGTTACGCATCTAGCTATAGAAATCAATGGCGTTTGCTCGATTAAACATCTAGTTAGGTTGCGTTCAATCGCTTCTTCCACCTTCTCTTGAAGGGATTTAGACACAGTTTCAACGCTTACTTTCAAATTATTGAATTTTAAGTCTCTTATACTTAGATTGCCGTCAATTGATACGTGCATGTATGATGGTTTTAAATAAGTTAACGCTGAGGGATTCGAATAATCTATTGTCAGATTAATTTGCATTGAATTGACTACAATTAACACCATCAAGAGTGCTATTGTAACCCTCATTGAAGTTATTCCCAAAATGGGGATGTATAGATAAGTTAGTAAACTATTTGCCTACCATACTAAATTGGGATAAAGAAAATGGTAGGCGAAAGCATTTCTCTTAAAGAGGGCGATCTAATTGAGATAGACTTAAGTCACGTACCCTTACGTCCATCTTCCAAGAAAGAGATCATGGAACTAGAAACAGCTCTAATTATTGGAACAATATACAGACCAGAAGTGTTACAGCTTATCCTCGATCCAGTAGAGAAGGCTACTTGGGTAGACAGTTTAGCTGTCGCAGCAGGAGCTCTAGCAAGAGAGAAAGCAGGCTACCCTATCTCCAAAATCGCAGAGGAGCTTGGTAGAAGCGAATCCACTGTAAGGAATCATCTCAAAGGCAAAACAAAGGCAGGAAAACTCGTGCGTGAAACATACGAACTTCTTGCCAGAGGTGAACTGAAGTTAGTAATTCCAATTAAGGGCGTCCTAGTAACTCAAGATAAAATTAAGGAACTCGAAGAACGCGTCAAAGAACTAGAGAAAGAAAACGCTGAGCTTAAGGAAAAACTTCAGCAAACAGAGACCCAAGAGAAGGTGGAGGAACTAATGAAGAGAATAGAATCTCTTCAAAAAGAACTAGAAGAGAAAGAGAGAATCTTGTCAGAAATAAGGAAACTTGTATGTACTACCATCCATTCTTAAGCGATTCCCTTAAACTAATCCAAAGTTTCTTACCCCCCGCCGTTCTCTTAGGAGGTACTAGTATCTCTTCAGCAGCTCTTTCTGGATGAGGCATTAGTCCGACGACATTAGGGTGCTTCTCAGAATATAATCCGGCAACGTTCCAAAGGCTACCATTTGGGTTTTCAATGTACCTAAACGCTACAGACAACGGTTCAGTAACTGAAAAGAATCTACCTTCTGCATGTGCGATTGGTAAATCAATCACCTCGTTTTCTTCATATTCTCTTGTCCAAGGCGTCTTAACTGACTCTACCTTAACTTTTACCCACTTACAAATAAACCTATTATTGATATTGTGTAATAATGCGACATCACCAAATATTCCTCTCTCAACTAACATTTGGAAACCGTTACAGATACCCAATACAGGTTTCCCTTGCTCTATTGCTATAGAAACCTCTTCCATAGCGTTTGAACGCGCAGCAATCGCGCCGGCTCTTAGTCGGTCTGCGTAACTAAAGCCCCCCGCTAGTACTATTGCGTCGTAATCCTTTTCCTTGAAGTCTTTATGCCAGACTATTTCAGCCGTCATTCCATAAAGTCTAACTACGTGTGCAACGTCTTCGTCTCCATTAGTACCCGGAAATTTGAGTACTGCTACTTTTATATAACCTCACCTCCATCTCATGAATCACTGGATTAAAGATTCTTAACTCCTTACATAATCTAGTTACTTTCTCAATGGCAGATTCTTCGCTGTCAGCAACGACATTAAATAAGAACCACTTCCCAGTTCTCAAGGAAGTTACGTCTTTTCCCAGATTGGAACGACTTACTAACTCATTAAATATCGTTTCTGCTTCTGGATCTCGTGCGACTTTTTTGTTTCGTATTATTACCTCTACCTGGTATTCCATTGATGTCAACTCATAGCACCTTTATTAGGTCATTTAAGAGCACTTTATAGGCATCTAAGGTTTCCCTACCGCTTTTTCCCTTCCGGAATAGGTCTTTATCGTAAGAGGATCCATCTTTCCACGCTCTGAATACGTCGGGACTTAATTCATCTATTAATATGAACTCATCCCCCCTTTTACCGAACTCTAATTTTAGGTCAACTAGTTCATATCCGGCTCGTTCGAATAATTCTCTGAGAATATCATTTATCCTTAACGAAAGGTCTCTTAGGTGCTTAAGTTCTTCCTCACTTAATAATCCGGCAGCAATTGGATCATCGTATGAGAGTAAAGGATCATGTAACTCATCACTCTTGAAATGTATTTCGAAGATAGGTTTCTTCAATTTCTCACCTTTCTTAAATAATGGCATTCTCTTAAGTAAACTTCCGAAGGCGTAGTTTCTGACGATGAATTCCAGTGGAAGAGGTTCTGATCGTAGTGCTATTATTTTGTTAGAATCTCGGCTTACAAATTGAGTCGGAATGCCTCTCTCATTTAAGTATCTCATTAAAACCTCTGTGAAGATTGCATTAACTTCGCCTTTACCATTCACAGTCTCTATTTTTTCGCCGTCGAATGCAGAGAAGGTATCTTTAAACTCAAGTAAAACCTTGTCTTCGTCTAACTTGTATACCCTTTTGGATTTTCCCTCATATAGAAGATCCAAAAACCCACCTCAGGCTAGAACTAATTATACTTAATAATTTAACTTCGTTTGAGGTCTATATGAGCAAAAATTTACTTTACACAACGATAATCATTCTAAGTTGCTTAGGAACTGTAAACGCAGTCTATTATAGTGCCCCAAGGACTCTGACTATGGTTTTTAGAAACGGGACAGACATCTATACTATCATAAATTGGCAAAAGGATTTACATCTCGAGGGACAAGCATCAGTTATATACAAACTGAAGATAGTAACACAGACCGTTACCCCGACTAGTTGCATAGTTGTTATAGGCACGAAAGTGTTAGATGCACCAATAATGGACGCTGGAAACTACTTCCTTGTTTCCTTTCCAGAGAAGGCTGAACTTATGCAATGTAGTGGAATCGCGGAGATGAATGAGACCTACGTAGGTAAGGAAGTCGTTTTGGACGTCTTTGTTACTATTAATACAGCTACATTTTATTCTCTTAGGCAAATTATCAGTATCACCATTGCTCATGATGAATGGAAAAGAGTAAACTGGACGCAAATACTCCCATCTCCAGCAGAACTCATGCCTAGTTGTGAGGTCCGTTGTTCACAAGTCTATGCTACGATGTACGTAAGTCGAGGAGCAATTACTAGCAGCGGCAAAATCGTCCTACCAGAAACATCTTTCAAAGCAATGGGTTTCTTAAAACCGTGTTTAGGAGAAATTCCCATTCTGAGTATTAACGAACTAAGAACAATCACGTATAACTTCGTTACTTCGTTTACCCCTATCTTTAAACCTCTCGAAAACGCAAACAGTGAAACGTCTTCAATACCAATTGTCAGTTTAATGATAATCATGTCCTATTCAATATGGAGGCTAAAAGGTAGAAGAAAGATTATTACTTATGTTTCGCATGAACGGAATGGTTAGAGTGAGAGGATGCCAGAGTACACGGCAAAGGTTTATAGAAAAGACAACACTGTATACTTAATACTGATCAGAGGTAAAAGAAGGGAATATATCCATCGCTGCATAGGCTTTGTGATTAATGGGAACGAAATAAAATCAATTGATGGTAAAGTAGAAGCTCGCCTACCATTTGACGTTGATCCCGAAATAGTAATTAGAGCGTTACAGACCATTGGTGATTGGTTCATTAAAAGATTATCTCAAGGAAGAGGAAGAATAGGGTATTTAACCGAGATTGCAATCAAACATGTAGTTTACATGCTTTGCAAAGAAGAGAAAAAGAAACAAGGAATTAAGCAAACGGAGTGCTTGAAGCAGTCCGAAGTTAAGACAAGTCGCGGTAAGGTGACATGGAAGGCTATATACCAATTATATTCGAATGCGAGCGATCTTGAAAAATCTCTATCAGAACCTAATTACTGGGAAGGCGAGTTGCCTGAAGAATGCACCGTACAAGTAAGTGAAACTTCCAGTGATAAGTAATCGATTTATGACTCGTAATCCATTAGTTTTCTTTGGCTAAGTAGTTTAGAAGAACTCAAGAACGGCATCTCATTCAACACAATCTTTTGGAATTCCCTCTCATCTAATTTAATTCCACTTAAGGCATTACGTACAGCGAGTTTTACGCCTTCCCTAACTTGCCATACTCCTAAAGGTAAGTAGTAGTCCTTACTTATTTCTCGTATCACCAGTACCGACGCGCTAGTGCCTTCTTCTGCTAAAGCCTGTAATGCCCCTGCCTTAGTTGCATGGAATCCACCATCGGAAGGATCTGATGCTTTAGATGTAGGCAGTGGACCTTCATAGTTATAAATAATTACATCTTTATTAGGGCTCCATAAGGTCCCTTTCTTCCATATTTCAAACATTTCTACTATTGGAGGTCCTGGCTTCAATATAACTATATATCTATTACTGTAATGTTCATATGTTCCTAGATGAATAGAATTAACCCACTTTCGCTTTAATATGGTTTCCTTTAAGTGTTTTGAGATAATTTGATCTACAGCCGTAATTGCCCATCTCGTCGGCACCAATTTCTTTCTTTTTCCCAATAATCCCAAGCTCAATGCTTTTTGGAGGGCGTAAACGTCTCTACCGTACTCGTAAAGTTCCCTTAAAGCCACTTCGGCCTTTATTCTTTCCTCGAACTTACGTTCTATTAAAGAATCGACTTTCGGATTAGATTGCACCTTTACCTCTTGCGCTCGCGCGCTTGGACCTATCGGTGCAATTAAGCCATCTAATTTCGGTGGAATTACCTTACCTTCTATTCTAGCTTCTACGTCTACGGGTTTTTCTGAAATTCCCGCCCAGATTACCTCGTTATCAAGTAATTCCTCAACTCTCCTCACATCTACTTTTTTAAATGGGTTAAGCATCTCCATTCTGAGATTAGCTACTTCCTCTAAACCTAGCCTCATTCTGACCCACTCCGTAGGTGCATCGCGAAGCCTCGGATCGCCGTAAGGTGAAAGGGAGAGCGCTAGCGGTACCTTAGGGTACCCGCTCTCTCCTACTAAGGGGGATGGCGGTGAAGGGGCATCAGCTACGTGACCTTCCCATCTGGCTCTATTGAAGGCGCGTAGCCTTTGAAGTATCGGGCACCGAGGTAGACCACATAATCTCTTGTAACCCTTACACCTCGCACATAGATCTGGATCTATACGCTTCAAAATTCACCTTTTTCAGGTAGCGAGAACAACTCTTTTGAGTTTGACCTAATTTTTCTAATCAATCCTTGTCTTAGAGCTTCAGCAATTATTTTCCTCGCCTCTACTGCATTGTATCCCTTCGAGGCCATTTCCTCGATTATCTGCAATGAGGTGAGCGGACCCTTACTCTTTTTAAGAACGTCTATTAGGTCTTCAATCCTCTGGGTCACGAATACCACACTCCGTTATCTCGAAGACGGTCTCTCCCTCGGGTAAGTGTGGCGCGTCTACCATTCTTGCTATTCTCTTGTTGCCTCTACTCTTCTTTAACTGTACTCTGACGCCCGGCGCATGGTAAAGTACGTGACCACCTACTGCTTGAGTAGGATCACCATAGAATACATCAGGCTTTGCCATCACTTGATTCGTAATAACGACGGCTACGTTATATATTTCGGCTAGTCTACTCAGTTGATGGAGATGCTTATTTAGTTTTTGTTGTCTAACGGCCAAGTTCTCTCTACCTGGATATTCTGCCCTGAAGTGACTAGTTACCGAGTCCACGACGACTAACCTAATATTTTCCTTAGGAACTAATCCGAATAGCTCTTCAACTACAGCCATTTGATGATCGCTGTTAACCGCCCTCATATAGTATATGTTCTCCATTGCAAGTTCTGGATCCAGGCCCGCGCACCTCGCCATTTGTTCTATTCTTTCCCACCTGAAGGTACCTTCGGTATCTATGTAAACTGCTTTGGCGATGTTTTCCCCTTCCGTGAGTCCTCCTTGGTCAGTAGGCAATTGGACGTTAACGCTTAATTGGTGAGATATCTGGCTCTTACCGCTTCCGAACTCACCGAAGAATTCAGTAATCGTTTTAGTTTCAACTCCTCCACCTAGTAATTCGTCCAAGTTGCTCGAGCCGGTAGTTATCTTCTTCAAGTTCATTCTTTCCATTTTTACCTCCTTTGCCGTCTTGAAACGTATGTCTAAGAGCTCCCTTGCAGCCTTTATTATTTTGTGTGCCGTAGCGAGGGGAATCCCTGCAACTGATACGAGCTCCTCGGGAGTAGCTACGGCTATTGCCTCTATAGTAGTATAGCCAGCTTCTACTAGCTTAGAGGCTGTTGTTGGCCCGACTCCCGGTAGGTCTGCTATAGACCTAGGTCTGATCTCGTTTTCACTCATTTCTTCCAGTCCCCGAAAGGTGATTTGAGGTTCAGATAGGTATATTAATTAAGGCGTTACCTAGAAAGAGCATCTCACTCCGGGTCCTCCTTGGCGATAACTATCTCCAAGTTCCTTCATTAAGACGTATTGGGCTATTTGACCGGTGCAATGAGTAGGTATTACTAACTCGGGGGACTTGGAAGCGAGATATTTCGCAACCTCGCGTATCCTCTCTTCATTAGCTCCAAGTAAGTGTAAACCACCTATCAATGCTCTCAAATTGCTTGAGTTAGTTACTTTAAGTCCGTATTCAACTACGTTTTCAACACCGGCATGTCCGCATCCAGTTATTACAACGAGACCCTTCGGCGTCTTAACGTATAGTGCTGCATCGTCCTTCACGAGATCTTGAACTATTCCCTTTTCGGGATCTAGTCTATATACTAAACCGCTATGGCTAGGTCCCCATTCCCTCGGTATCTCGCCAGAGAAGTATACGCCATCAACTAACTCCAAAGGCAGTCTCGTTGTTATGACGGGGACGCCTAGTTGATCTTTCTTGAATGGAATTCCTATTTCTCTTAGTACACCATTTATTCTAGCAAACTTCGAATCGAATGCGTCCGGATGAACCACTATGGGTGCTCTTGCGACCTCTAAAACCTTTTTTAAACCACCTGTATGGTCTCTATGACCGTGACTGATAACTATGTAATCGGGCTTAAGTTCTACGCCTAATTTGCTTGCATTGTGTAGTAGAACGTCGCCAGTAAGCCCCGTATCGAAAAGTATTTGAACGTCCTCTTTTTGTAGGAGCGCAGCAAAGCCGTATTCCGCAAGAAGCTCTTGGGTTAACTGAGGTATTAGACCAGCGTAAACGTCTGAGAGTATAGTTATTTCCACGAAAGTATCCCCGTAACTTTACGTGTTAATGAGAGAAAATAAGGGTTATTCGACGTAAACAGCAGGCTTCGTCGGAAGAGGTTTCTTCTTACCTCCTTCTTCAGTTATCTCTATTGGTGCTCCAACTCTCCTTTCTAGGTAGCCCTTGAACTCTTCTACGGACTTCTTTTCATCGAACTTGCCCTCTAGTATAGCGCTTCTCAATGATTCGGGAAGCGATTGAGCTATTTCAAATATTTTCCTGAGATCCTTCGCCTTAGACTTCCCGAATATTTTAGTTCCTTCAGCCATGAACTCCCTCATACCTTTTCCTTCCTTCAAGATCTTCAGCGCCAATCTCAACATGTTATAGCTTTCCTCATCAGCGAATTGTAGCTTGATCTTGCTTACGTTAGTAATCTTAGCTACTTTAATTATCTCCGTTATATCGTCTGCTAACATGTCGACGAACTCCTTCTTAGCTATAATTGATTTATCCATGTAATCTCTTTCTACTCTAGGCCATCCTTCGTTTAGGACGAACGTTGAATTGCCTAAGAGATGCCACAACTCTTCTGCGAAATATGGCGTGAAAGGTACCATTGTTCTAATCCATCTCTCAACAATGTATTTCAATACCCATTTGCTCGCATCAGTTAAATCGCCTATAGTGGATTTCACCTCGTTTACATATCGCTTTATTTCGTTCAATATTTCGAAGTATATCGCGTTAGCAGCGCTTCTTAGACGTAACTCATCCATCCAGCGAGTTATTTCATCCAACTTATGAACGAAGTAGCTCATCATCCATGCATCTAGCGATTTCAGCTCCTCGGGTTTCGGAACTTCTCCGAAAGTTGCTACCAGTTCTGCTATCTCCTTAATGCTACTGAGATTACTTAAGACCCTGCCAACTACCTCTTCGCTAAAGTCGGCATCGCCTTCCAATTCAGCGCTATATAGTAACGCCAATCTAACTACATCGGGAGAATACTTTTTCGTTGCTTTGTATAGAGGAATTATATTGCCTAAGCTCTTACTCATTTTCTTTCCTTCAAGCGTCACGAAACCGTTCACAACTATTTGCCTGGGCCAGAGATCTTCTGGGAATATAGCTGCATGGTTGAATATGAAGAACGTTAAATGATTCTTAATTAGGTCCTTGCCTGAATGCCTAGAATCCAAGGGGTACCAGTAAGAGAAACTCTCCCTTGCCTTCACTAGTACGTTCGGATCCAGACCATATTTCTCACTTAACTCCTTTACTTCGCCCTTTCCTAGCAAAATGTACTCCCATACCTCAGGTTTCAACTTATCTGCGCTTACACCACTTTCTCTTAGAATGTGAACTACAGTATAGAAGGCCATATAGATAGTTGAATCGCTTAAGCTTTCTATCACCCACTTCTCATCCCAAGGTAGGGGCGTTCCAAGTCCCCTGGTCCTCGCGCACGCTCTTCTTTGAAGCCACTCAATTGTTTCCTCGAAGTCCCTCCTAAACTTTTCTGGGATTATTTTCATTTGGGATAAGGCCGTTCTAGCTAGACGCTTCCATTGTTCGTCGCCATAATTGATGAACCACTGATCTTCTAGAACTTTCACAACTACCTCGTTACCAAACCTCGAATAAACTGGTCCGTTCTTTATTTCGTAAAATACGTCGCCATAGCCCATTGCCTTTAACCATTCAGCCGTAAGTTCTCTAGCTTCGGGAACGCTCTTTCCTGCCAACAAGACTCTTAAGGCTGCTGCGAGTTTCTCATCCTTAATCCTTTCGAAAACGCTGGGGTCCATTTTTCCCTTTCTGAACTCAATCAAGTATACCCTTGAGGTCGCTTCAGTTAATTTGTCCTTCTCTAGTTGCGATGATATGTTTAGTTCTCTTATAACCCTTAAGACCGGTAATTCGTCTTCTCCGGGAACTTCTATAACGCGTATCAACGAAATGTTCTTGACTATGTCTGCGTATTCCTCATTTCCCTCTAAATCCTTCAAGGCTATGTAATCGAAAGGCGCATGGGCAGGTACGCTCATAACTACGCCAGTAGCTATGTTCGGATCAACAAAGGTGGCTGGTAAGACCGGTACCTCATCTCCAGTGGCTGGATTGATCGCGAATTTCTTTAACAAATCAGTTCCTTTTACAGAGCCGATCTCTCTAACTCCCTTCTTTTGGAAACCTATCTTATAGGCAGCTTTGGGACTGAGGACCCATTTCTTCCCTTCCACTTCAACGATTTTGTACTCGACTTCTGGATGAACCCACATGTTAGTTACGCCGAAGACTGTCTCAGCTCTCAAAGTGGCAGCGGGAAGGTATAGGTCCGAGTCTTTTAATTTGAAGAGTATGACGTCATAGTCCTCTATTTCGGGTTCAACGTCGCCTAACGTGTCATGCTGACTCACTGGAGTATTATATATGGGATCCCAAGCGACTGGATGAGTACCTTTTTCTATGTACCCCAATTCCTTGAGCTTATAGAATTGCCATACTATGAAGCTCTTGAAATCGTCGTCTATAGTTCTAAATTTTCGGCGCCAATCTATCATGTAGCCCATTTCTTTCATGCTTTCTTCAGTAATAGAAGAGAAGTAATCCGCCATCGTAAGCGGATCTACTAGTTTCTTTACATCATTTAGAGGTAAATCGAAGACTATTACGAAGAGCGCTGTTTGAAGAACAGCATCGGCTTCGTTACTTCCCACCTCACCTAGACCGAGCCTCTTCAATTCTTCATTTAGGGCCCTATGAAAGCATGAATTAAAGGAACACTCTCCTCTCTCGAGGTAAGTTCTGGCTTTATTCCATATGGTACGTAGGAACTCGCTTAGGTCGACCTTACCTTCTACCTTAGACAGGACTTCATTAGCTATCTTAACTTTTTCAGACATAGCTATTACTGGTGTTCCAGTATAGTGAAACCCCATAGGAAACAATACGTTGTAACCTTTCATTCGCATATATCTCGCGTAAGCGTCTGTTATACTATAAGTTCTGGAATGGCCTAGGTGCATGGGGCTGTTCGGATAGGGGAACGCGGCGGTTATGAAGAACTTGGGTTTATCGCTTACGTCTGCTTCGTGAAGCTTCGCTTTTTCCCATTCACTTCTCCACTTCTTTGCTATTTCGTTGAGGTAATCGATGAAGCCTTTGCTCATTTCTCAAATACCCGCTTCTTCAGATATGTCGAGGCAAAAACGGTTTCCCTTTGTTGACGCGTTTCCGAAACGTAGTAGACCCAGAGAGAATTTATTAAAAATCTCTTTCAACGGTTTCTCCAGGAAATTCGAGGTATTTCATCAACAACTCGTCTATTTCGGGAATTCCGGTCACAACGTTATCTAATTGAAGCGTCTCGCTCACGCGGAGCCCCGCTCTGGGATCTAGACGTTGGAAAAGTTAATAAACAAACAAATCTCCATTTCATAGAGAAGAAATGAGACATATTATTTAAAACCTTCGCAGAAGGAGGAGGGGGCTGCGAAAATGGGAAAGATCCGGATCAATGTAGTGAAGAGGACGGCACGAAAACTTTTGAACATGTATCCTGATCTATTTATAAGAGATTTCGAACACAATAAAAAGGTGGTCAACGAGCTAATAGAGGTTCGTTCGAAGAAACTAAGAAACCAAATAGCTGGATACATAACCCATTTGAAGAAAGTTGAAGAAAGGAGGCAAAAGATCGAACTAGAGGAGAGGTGAGGCCTAGATGCAAGAAATAGTATCTGAGAACTTCACAATTCACGTCGTTGAAGACAGATACAATCCATTGATAGAAAGACGAGAACTCTCTATAGTTATCCACCACGTAGGTAAGTCCACTCCAAAGCGATGCGAAGTCAAGGAAGCGATCGCCAAATCGTTAGGCATTGATCCAAATCTAGTGATAGTTAGGAAGCTCGTAACGGAATATGGAATAGGAAGAACCAGAGGAAAGGTTCACATTTACAACAACCAAAAGAGATTAGAAGAAATTGAGCCTCAAAAGGCGATAAAACAGAACCAATGTGGGTGATAGACCATGCCGAAACACGCGCAAGTTAAGCCTCATAAGCTCTATGAAATAGATCCAGAGACTGGGACCATAAAACCGAAGAACAAGAAATGTCCTAGATGCGGTAGTTGGATGGCCCATCATCTGAAACCTGTTGAAAGGTGGCATTGCGGTAAGTGTGGATACACTATTTTCGTTTAACCACTCTAGAAGCCCAGCTCATCACTTAGTTGAAAGGTGAAGTTTTTGATAGTACTTGGAATTGAGAGTACAGCCCATACCTTCGGTGTAGGAATAGCCACTGATAGGAAACCTTATATATTAGCAAATGTTTTCCATACATATGTACCAGAGAAAGGTGGAATACATCCAAGAGAGGCTGCGCGCCATCACGCTGAATGGGCCCCGAAACTTCTAAGACAAGCTTTGGACGAAGCAAGGATTAGTATTAGAGACGTCGACGCAATCGCATATAGCGCAGGTCCGGGATTGGGACCATGCTTGAGAACAGGTGCGGTTGTAGCTAGAGCTCTAGCAGCGAAATACGGAATGCCTCTAGTACCAGTTAACCACAGCCTAGCTCACATAGAAATTGCGAGGTTATACACTGGCTTCGAGAGACCTTTGAGCATATACGTTTCGGGAGGAAGCACTATTATCGCCACTCCCGGACATCGAAGATACAGCGTCTATGGGGAGACCCTAGATATCGGTCTGGGAAACTTGCTAGATACGTTCGCGCGGGAAACCCAGTTAGGTCCACCATTCGTGAAGAACGGCGTTCACGTAGTCGAGCTATGTTCCGAAGGAGCGAAGGAACCGTATCCTCTACCTTACACGGTATATGGAGTAGACTTATCGTTTTCGGGTCTTTTGACAGCCGCATTGAAAGCTTGGCAAAGGGGTTACAGAAGCGAAGTTTGCTACGGGCTCTGGGAAACGGCATACGATATGGTTCTCGAAATTGCCGAAAGGGCATTGGTTCATAGCAAATTAGAAGAAGTAGTGTTAGTAGGAGGCGTAGCCGGTTCGAAAAGGTTACAAGAGAAAACTACGCTTATGGTCGAAGAATACGGTGCGCAATACAAACCTATTCCTTATCAATACGCTCGCGATAACGGGGCCATGATAGCGTGGACCGGTTTACTGCTTCTTAAATATGGTATCAGAGTTAAACCCCTCGAAGCGTTAGTTTATCAGAGATGGCGTTTAGACGAAGTGGAGGTTCCATGGTTAGATTAGGGAACTTGAAAGGATGTGGGAGGCCTTTAGGTCTGAACGCGAGATGATGAGGGATCAACCGACCGAAGAAGCGGTTTCGCTTAATATATTCGTTTTAACAACTTCATTTCGGAAGTGACTCAAATGGAAGAGGGGAGAATAAACTTAAACTTAGCGTGGACCTTCCCCCTCGAGAGAGGGACCATATCTCTTAAAGCAAATGATGAGAATACAGTTGCTATATCCGTTTCAATGCCTCCCACTAACTTACCTTCTGACATTTCGCAAACTAGGGGTTACGCTTATCTTGTAAGAAGGATAGATGGTAAAATAGTTAGTTGGAGATACGAGGCTCTCATGGGGTTTAATTGTACAGCATTCGATCCGATGGGTGATAGGGTAATTTACGGTAATGACGATGGTAACCTTTACGTCTTTGATTACGAGGGTAATTTAATAGATCAAAGGAATTTCGGATCTCCTATTCATGCATGCGTCTTCTCTGCGGACGGTAAAAGGCTAGCAATATCTCTAGAAGGCGAAGGAGGAGATAAGGTAAGCGTTTTGGATTCAAGTTTGGAGTACCTATGGGAGTTTCTCGCTAACGATAACGTATGGAGCATGGCTTGGAAAGACGACGTCCTAGCTGTTGCTAGCCACGATGGAAACGTATACTTGGTCAAGAAACCAACGATTATTTGGAAGGAGGAGGTAGCTGAAGCTGTTAATAGAGTGAGTTGGTGCGGTAACAAGCTGGCTGTAAGCACTTTCAAGCCCGGATCCATTATAGTTTACGACACAACAGATATAGAGAAACCGGTGAGGGTTATGGAATACTATTCGGGTCTCGAAAACGTTTGGGGCCTCGATTTCGATACGGACTGCAAATTGATTGCGTTCGGTGATCTCATTACTAAGAGATTTGGAATCATTGACTTAGAAGGGAACTTGATCGTTAATAAGCACTTAAATGATGGAATTCAATCCTTGTCATGGGAAGAATCCAACATATTCTTGGCTCATAACTCTCTATGGGTTCTGAGTGTTGAGAAGTGTACTCCCCTTTCCAAGGCGGGGGTCCTAATAGATCACGTAGTTACAATATCGTTTAAACTAGAAGAGAGTGATGTTGCGGAGATATCCAGCGTTCTCCATCACCTCCTAGGAAGTCCACGGTACGTATATGTTAATGATAAACTCTTGAAGGTAAGTGTTGTTAAGGGTGATCACCTTTACATAAAGTCTCCCTTCGAAGGGGAAGTTGAAGTTAAGAGGGTGAGAGAAGTTTGATGAAATTAAGCAAAGAGAAGGCGGAAGAAATTGCTTCCACGCTAAACTATCGGTGGCCTGACGAAACCGTAGTAGCAGTTGCACAGGAATACCTAAGCGGCAAGGTTCTCATGGTTGCTTCAATGAATAAGGAAGCAGTTATAAGAACTTTAACCACTGGGGTAGTTCACTACTGGAGTAAAAGTAGGAAAGAGCTGTGGATAAAGGGAGCGACGAGCGGTCATATTCAAGTGTTAGAGAAGTTCTATATTGATTGTGATAGGGATTCGGTTCTACTGATTGTACGCCAAGCATCTCTAAAGGCTTGCCACGAAGGGTATCACTCATGTTTCCATTATGAAGTAAAAGAAGATGGAATCCAAGTTAACGATCAAATTCATTATAAAGAGTAAAGGGTATTGACCTCGCTAACCACATTAATATTTCCTAGCGATATTAAAGTGACGAGGAAGGAGTGACAGTGACGGCGGTCGATAAGGTACTGCTGGATAATAGGGGTAAGAACGTATTCATCTTGTTAGATCCGGATAAAGTCCTTAAAGAAAAGGATACGTATGCAAAGAACCTTCAACGGGCTTGCAGCGGAATCGCGTCGGTCTTGGTTGGAGGAAGTACAGGTTTTTCCCAATGCGAGGTAAACGAGACCATAGACCTCGTGAGGTCCGTTTGCAATAAACCAGTGATAATATTTCCCGGATCTCCAGCGCACGTTACGCCTAAGGCCGACGCTATATTATTCATGAGCCTACTTAATTCCAGGAAAACGAAGTTCATAATAGAGGATCAATTGGAAGGTTCTTTACTAGTATGGAAATATGGCTTAGAAGCGCTTCCTACAGCTTATCTGATTGTGGGTGAAGGCGGTACTGCTGGATGGATAGGTGATGCTAATCCAATACCGTTCGAGAAACCGGAAATACTATTAATGTACGTATTAGCTGCGAAGTACCTAGGCTTTAAGTACGTATACATAGAGGCCGGAAGCGGGGCGAAGAGACACGTTCCCCCTGAAATGGTCAAAGCAGTTAAGAATGTGGTCGGAAACGACGTCTTCTTGATAGTTGGCGGCGGGATAAGAACCATTGAGACAGCTAAATCCTTACTGAACGCCGGAGCTGACGGAATAGTCTTAGGTACGCTTTTTGAAAGAGATCCCGATAGGGCGATTGAAATAATTAATTCTATTACTCGGGAAAAATCTATGAGATGAACGATTACGCTATTAATCCCTTTTATTGGATGCCGTGCCGGTAGTGGGAATGGAGTGTAACAAGAGGAAGTGGTTAAGCCTCTTAAAAGCGTACAAGTTACCGGAAAAGCCTCCTAGAGTCAAGGCCAGACTTCACTTAAATGAGAATCCATATCCCCCACCTAGAGAGGTGGTTGAGGCGGCTTACGAAGCCGTGAAACATGGAAACCTCTACCCCGATCCCGAACGATACTTCCTTCTAAGGGAATTAGCAGCAAATTTCTATTCCTTACCAGGACCTGAGTGGATCTTACCTACCTTAGGTAGCGATACTGCCCTTAAGTTATTCTTTGAAGTATGTGCTCTAGGTTCAAATGCAGTCTTCCCTTCCCCTAGCTTCCAAGCTTATCCTCACTTAGCCAGCACCTCCAACACTACCATGGTATATTCAAATTTAATCGAGGGTGAGGACGACTTTGAACTAGATCTAAATGACTTCTTAAGTAAGGATGCAGAGGCGGCAGTGATCGATAGCCCCAATAATCCAACCGGATCCATTTTAATAAATGAAGACGATTTAGAGAAGTTATCCAAAAAATTCAAGGTTGTTCTAATTGATGAGGCTTACGCTGAATTCAAACCCAAAGAGTTGACGAAATTAGTCACTAATCATGAGAATATTCTATTTACAAGAACAATGAGCAAAGTCTTTGGATTGGCCGGATTTCGCGTTGGTTTCCTAATAGGAAATCCTGAGTACATTGAGGAAATTTCAAAGTTATTGCTACCTTACGATATGCCTTCCCCCTCGGTAGAAGCGGCTATATCAGCGCTCCGTCATAGCAATTACATCAATGACTATCTGAGTTACGTCGAAAAGGAGAAGGAAAGGTTATATGAGGTAGTTAGATCTCTTGGATGGAAACCTTTCAAGAGCTATACCAATTTCGTCCTAGTCAAGACGAACGTAAAGGACATTGTAAACAAGTTTAAGGAAAAAGGTGTGATGGTTAGAGGTGTGCCACTGGGGAACGAGTGGTTTAGAGTTAGTATTGGGAAGCCGGAAGAAATGGAAACGTTCTACGAGGTCGCTGAGGAAATTTCTAGTCACCTTCCTTCCTGAGGGCAGCGTAAGGGTCCTCTACCCTCACTCTCTCATTCAATGGCTGCGTCGAAACTTCTATGAGTCTCACGTCTTCTAATGCAATCAATTGATGGACTGTGAAGGGCCTTATCGTTACGGCCTCTCCTTCTTCTAAGACGTATTCCTCATTTCCGCTCTTTATCTTCAACCTTCCTTTATCGACGTAAATGGTTTCTTTTTTCATCCTATGATAATGCACGCTCGTTGAATAACCCTTCTTTATTTCTAGAATTTTTCCACCGTACTCTTCCTCGTCTGCAATCCATATTTCCCTACCCCAAGGCTTTTCAACAATCCTTGCCTTCTTTATGTCAGAAGCTGAGACAGTCCTCAATTGCGCGCTTTCCATATGAAAGTCCCTCACTGTAAGTTTATTCGATATAGTTTTATTTTAGTGGAAGGGTTTCAGTCGACTTTGATAACCAAGAAAGCATTGGAACTGGAACTTGAAAAAGTACTGGACGTAAAGGGGTCTTTAGGCATTAAGTACGAGCAATACGTGACCCCCTCGAACATTGCGGCTGACGTACTATGGAGAGCTTTTCTCAACGGCGACGTTAGCGGGAAGGTGGTAGCAGACCTAGGTTGTGGTACTGGAAAGTTCTCCTATGGCGTAGAGTTGCTAGGTGGGAGGGGAATCTGCGTAGAGGTAGACTGGAGCTTGCTTTCTAAGTCTCCCACAAAAGAAAAGGTTAGGGCATATGTGCCATTCGTTCCTTTGAGGAGCATAGATACGGTAATAATGAATCCTCCATTTGGTACCAAGAAGGAGAAGGCTGACAGACCGTTCTGGATGGCTGCACTAGCTATTTCCAAGTCCGTATATAGCTTGCAGCCGAGTTCCCCTAGTCTGTTTAAAGTTATTTCTAATAGGGCCTCGAAAGCTGGTTTCGAGTGCGAAGTCCTAGCTCTGTATAAGTTTCCTCTCAAAATGAGATACGAGTTTCACCGAAGTAGGGTGAGAGTAATTGAGACGGCGCTTTACTATTGCAGAAAGGTTTAAATATGGTGAATTAATAAAAGAGGACCTCAGTTCCCAAGGAAACTTAAATGAAATATTGGAATCCCTCTTGAGTCCAGGGAAACACCTCTGCGTAAGGGTTAACCGACTCAAAGCGAAACCAGAGGACGTCATGTACGAGATGGAATTAAAGGGTTTCAAGCCATACCAACCGTACAAGGAACTTGAAGAATTAGTCTGCGTTAAAGTTGAAGGCCCTTTCGAAATACCTATCTTAGATTCTTATATTATAGCAGATAAGCGCGCAGCGGAAAGCGTATACATTGGAGCTAATTTATACGCGCCTGGCATCATCTCTATGAAAAATGTAAAGGAAGGAAAAGAAGTAACAATTCTTTCAGAGAGAACGATGGATCCGGTAGGCATTGGCTTTGCGAAGATTTCCGAGAAAGCTCCTAGAGGCTTAGCAGTGGAAGTTACAATGAGCGTCTATAAAGCTCCTAAGTTTAGGGAACTAGAAGCGTTTAAGAAAGGCGGAATTTACCCGCAAAGCGCACCGGCCGTTGCAGCCGTTAAGGCTCTCCAGCCACGAGGTCTAATTGTTGATCTCAATGCCGCGCCAGGCGGTAAGAGTTTTCACGCATACGAACTTTCAAAAGGGAAAGTGATATCTGTCGATATATCCCGAAAGCGATTAAGTAAAATGATTGAGGAAATGAAGCGATTAGGTCATAATATAGAAATAATAAGAGAAGACGGACGATATTTCGATCTCAAGCACCCGGAGCTCTTGGGTAAGGTAGACAGAGTAATAGTGGATCCACCTTGTACCAGCATCGGAGTCGTTCCTAAGTTGTGGGATGAGAAGAGCGACGAAGACTTAATAAACGCCTATAACTATCAAGTTCAGTTCGTTAAGGTTGCTTACAGACTACTTAAGAAGGGAGGTCTAATGTTGTATTCAACGTGCACAATCACTAGAAAAGAGAACGAAGAAGTTATAGAGTTTGCCAAACGGTTGGGCTTTGAAGTGTTAGAAATCGAAACCCCTTGGGGCAAAACGCCTATTAAAGTGTTTCCTCATATGCACAAAGAACCTGGATTCTTTATTTCAATATTAAGGAAAAAGGTTTAGCAATCTAATCGAGATAATGGGTTACTTGTTTACACTATATTAATAAGTCCATTTAGCGTGATTTACTGCTGAGGAGTAAACATGAAACTCGAGACTAGTGGTAGAGATTTAGGTTACGATTCAAACCAATCGTCTCAACCGGAGATAGTGAAAGTAATTTCTGAGTGCATTGAGAAGTTGAAGGAGTTGCATGAAAACTATTCGAATAAGAGGTTTACGCCACAAGAGTTAAAGGACAAGCTAAGCGAGATCAGACCGAAAATGGAGCTTCTTACTTCCAAGTGGGTTCCAGATATACTTTACGCATTACTCCTAAGCGGTGGGATGGGATTCAACGAACTTAAGCACACTTTGGGCATGTCCTCAAGGGTACTATCTGATAAACTACAAGAGCTGGTTAAGAACGGACTAGTAGTTAAGGAGGAGGTTGATGGTCCAGGAACCAAGAGAGTAAAGTATAGGTTAACGAGCGTTGGTAAGGAGGTAGTATTCTCCTTAACCCCTTTCTTGCTTGGTATATACCTAGCTGGCAACGAAGGCTGTAAGAATTAACTAACTAATAACTTTTCTCTAAGAAGCGCTACATTACTCCACGAAGTCTCTTGGGCGTATCTCCATAACTTACCCCATACGTCTTCTTGAACACCCTTCTCTATTAAGGTCTTCATTTTTTCGACGTTCCCTACGGGAAAAGTAACTTCCTTAGCTACCTCCCAACACTCTATCAACCGCTGAACCCTGGAACATATTGGTTTGCCCTCACTCCCTATTACCGTATGAAGTGCACCGGAAATTCCGTAATCGTTAGGATAGTCTCTATAGGGCATCAAGACGTAGTCCGCGAGTCTAATTAGAGCCCCTAGTTCGCCCCTACTTAGGTACCTCTCAATTAGTACGACCCTACCTTTGCCTAACTTACGTTTGACCTCGTTTATCGCCTCATAGTCTCTTTCAGTGAGGGGTTTTCCCGCTAAGATCAACGTCCCTTCCCTTATCTTCTTTATTAGCGTTAATGCCTCCTCTAAACCTTTATCTCTCCTTAGGAGTCCGTACAACAACAGTACTGGTCTGTGAAACTCCACCTCGACTCTTGAGGCGGTTAGGGTCTCGCTTCCGTGAGGTATTATTACCGTTTTCTCTAAATTATCGATCATTTTCGATAACGCTATTTCTTGGATCGCATGGTGAAGCAGTATTACATCGCTAATCTCAGCAATTTCTTTATGTAGTAAAATCCAATGTTCGTTGTATCTTACTCGAACAGTGTGGATAGTGGAGACTAAAACGTCCGCGAACGGCCTCACGTATCTCAGTAACCAAGATGCCCTAGAGTCCAATGGAATAGTGGGCCATAATCCGTATTCCAGCTGTATCTCGAGGTAATCGAATGGCCCTAATTCCTCGACGCTTTCAGCTATTTGGTGATGGTAGCGTTGGCTCCCCCTTACCCAACTTCTAATAACCTTCACTCCATCCACAACCTCTTCCTCCGGAGCATTGTCCCATTTAGTCGCGATCACGACGACTTCGTGACCTCTTTCAGACAATGCCTTAGATAATGAGAACGCGTATTCTCCTATACCGCAAGGCATTGGAGGAAACGAGGACACAATACCTATTCTCATTTTCAATCGTCCACGAATTAGCTCGTCCCCTAGCTTAATACCCCTTGAAGGTCGAAGGCAGAAGGGATCAACGGAGTGAAGGCTGAGGAAATAGCTAAGGAAATAGAGAACCGACTAGGCTTGAAAACCTCAATAGAAAGCGATTCAATAATTATAAGCGATGGAATAGATAGCGTGAAGGCAAAGCCTAGCGAGCTGTTAATGTCAATTGCGTTGTGGGTAGAACCTAAGAAGGCTTGGAGCGTCCTGAAGATACTTTACGGAAGTCAGAGCGTTGCCTATGAAGCTTACGAAGAGTATAAAGAATTACCTTATTCCCCGACTGGGAAAACTTGTTGGCTCTACAAAGCATTGGCCAAAGCGGTTGAACAAAGGATCGGAGGAGTTCCTAAGAGTAAGGTATTGCGTCAGCTGGAAGACAAGGTCTATAGGAGATGGCCTAACGTTTGCGGAGAGATAGATGCTCAAACTGAAGTGACGAAATTGGTAACCGAACTCAACTCGCTCGGAATATCTTCATCGCTAACAGTGGATGGAAACCAGTTAACGTTAAGGATAGGAAGCAGAAGTTTAACTTTAGAAAGAAGGTCGCCTATCTCACTGTTACTGGTTAAAGAACTAAGGAAGTTAGCTAACGAAGACTTGGAGTTGCTTAAGGAACTCATTGAGATCGGAAATAAGGGAGGTTGCGAAGGCCTAGTGTCAAGGGTTTTAATAAGGAAAAAACTAGCTAAGTACCCAACTATAAGGTCAATGCTTGAAAACGAGATAGAGGAAATAGCTAGGGATCTAAGACCAATTACTCGTACTCAATAGTAGCCGGAGGCTTCGGCGTAACATCATATACTACTCTCCTTATTGAAGGAACCTTCTCGAAAATCTCTTCTGCTATCTCTTCTAATAAGCTCCTGTCTATCTTAAGTACGTCAGCTGTCATGAAGTTATCTGTTAAGACAGCCCTGATTGAGAGAGTGTAATTACCATCCTTTTTCTCTGAAACTTGTACTACTACGTGCGTAACATCATTTCTCTTGGTTATTATCTCTTTCCATATTTCGTATGGTCTCTCCCACTCTGTAACCAGGGCTATTGGGCCGTATGCCCTTAGATCGCCCTTGACGCCCGTTGCCTTCACTCCTTCGAATACGTACGTTTCTGGGTTATCCATAATTTTTTCCCCTAACTTGTCTTCCCATATAGCGGCAAAGTATTGGCTGGGGTTTAGGTCCTTCAATTTTTCCTCAACGATTGTAGTAGCCTTCCTTAAAGCTTGGAGCTTATCGGTCCTTACCTCACCCACGCACCTAACTAACAAACCGGGTCCAGGGAACGGTTGCCTAGAAGCTATTTCCTCTGGCAAGCCTAAGGCTCTTGCTACAGCTCTAACCTCGTCTTTATAAAGCTCTACGAGAGGCTCCAGTAACTTGAAGCCCCATTTCTCCCTTACGTTTATTCCTAGTTGTTCTAAGACGTTGTGCTGCGTCTTTATCCCACCGGTCGTTTCTATCCAGTCCGGCGCGGTGGTACCTTGGACTAACCACCGTGCTCCCCACTTTCTCGCTTCTTCGGAAACCACATTGTAGAATATTTCTCTAAATATCTTTCTCTTCTCTTCGGCATCGCTTTTTCCGATTAGTTCCTTCATGAAGCGTTCGCTTGCGTCCACTATCTCAATGGGCATTACGTCCTTCAACACTTCCTTTACCCAGAGCGGCTCTCCCTCTCTCATGAACCCTGTATCAATGAATATTACTCTGATTTGCTCGGGACCTAGAGCTTTGAAAGCTAAAGCGGCCGCAGTCGTTGAATCAACGCCACCACTCACTGCTGCCAAGACCTTTTCGTTACCTACAAGCTTCCTTATTTCCTCGATTTTTCTCTTAATAAATTCATTTGGATCGAACAACTTCCTATTCACCGCCTTACGTAAATGGAAAACAGTTTAAACTTCGCGATTCCATGCCCTCAGTGACCTTTTCACCACATTAACCTTCGGCCGAAATCCGATTCCTCATCGGGCACTATTCGATATACTTTTAAGTCTAATTAATGAAGGATTTCGTGCCGGGGTGCCCGAGCGGCCCAAGGGGGTGGCCTGGAGAGCCACTCCCCCTAACGGGGGGCGCGGGTTCGAATCCCGCCCCCGGCGCCACCTCATAGAGTCACGAACTCGATTGATTCTATTCCATACTTGTTTATTGGAAGAAGTTTGGAGATCTTTCTCAAGTCTACGTTACATTTACCCTTGCATTTCACGACAATTCTGCTATCACTCCTCTCGATGAAATATATATTTGAGGAACCGGGATTAAGCGCATCTATTAACTTCATCACCTTGACGTCATCGTCTTCTTCTTCGCGAGCCATTTTCTCGAGAACGTTCAAGGCCTCTTCCCCAATAACTGATTCCACCTCTTCCTTGCCTCCGAGCGCATCTAGCCTTACCTCTAGCAATTCCTCGGGGGAACCGTGACCTTCTATTAAGAACCGCACTAATTGTGCGTAAGCTATGCTTAGGGGTAAGTCTGCTGCCACAGTCCACGAAATCCTGTCGTTGAAAACCTTCTCCCCCTTTCCGAAGTCGTAGTTCCGAGCTATCGCTAGTAATAAGTCCAATTTCGATGTACCCATTTCTCTGGAAAGTAAATCGAGTGCCTTTACACCCATTAAGAGAGGACCTTTGACTTCTACGCTTACATCCTTTGTAGAGTTAGAATACAAAGGAGCTATTTCCGATGCTACAGTGCTTAGAGCTTCCTCTAATTCTCCTTCCCCTTCGGCTGTTTTGAGCAATGAGAAAAGGGCCACGCAAGGTCTCGGATCGTCTCCACATATAGTTATGGTCTTCTTATGACGCAGTATAGAGAGAGCATCATGTAAGTTAGTGACCTCTGTCATCTCTGAGCTTATTGGAATAGGATAGAAATTGTAACCCATGAAAATGTAGTCGCTATATAGATCTGAATAAAGATCATCTAAAACGAGAAGGGCCCTAGAGGAATCTTCATCTAGGAGGTAGTCTAGATTAGATCCTTCTATTATCCAATGGTCTTTAATGACCGCCCTCTTTACCCTCAATCTGATCCCGACCGTCACCGAATAATAGATATATGTCTCAAAAACGTATGTGTCTAAATGGTCGGTAAAGGAGGATCTCGAAGATATATTCGCCAAGGATCTTTCAAACCGTTTATGTTTTCAGCTACCCTTATTAGTGATACAGTGAGAGAATTCCAATGGTGAGTGCTTGAGTTCAGTGAACCAAACTAGGAGAAAGATTATAAAGACCATTGCCATTGGCGCTGCCTTCGCTGCTATCAGTAAGGCTTCTAAAGTTCCAAACGAACAACTCGCGGCTGAGTTAGAGGGCATTACCTCTAAGCTTCAAAAGAACGTTAGGATGGCTCCAGTGAGAATAGAAAGGATACCAGTAGGTCCTTGTAGGTTCTGTGGAACTGGATGTGGCGTGCAAGCCTTAGCTAAGGTTGACACTGCCACTGGAGAAACCCTCGATATGCTAGCTATTCTCGGTATGCCTAAGTACCCAGTAAACAGGGGAGCGATGTGTACGAAAGCATTCTACATCCATAAAGCGCTCGGTTACGGTGGTAATAAGGAAGCTTACAAACTAAGGCTCAAGAAACCAGCAGTTATTAAGGACTGGATAATTCCCGAACTAGGTAGGCCTCCGATAAAGGAAGACGAGATATTCCTTGCACCGAGAGTCAAGTACGGTCAAGTTAGCAAGAACTACGACGCTAAGCTGACTCAAGAAGAACATTACGCAAAGAACATGGTAGAAGTCGACTGGGACACTGCAGTAAAGTTCTTCGTTACTATGTTCAAATACGCCCTTAAGAGGTACGGACCTCACAGCTTCGCTTACTACGGAAGCGGACAATTAGGAACCGAGGAGAGCTACGTAATCAACAAGTTAACCAAGGGAGGTATTCACACTAACAACCTAGACGGAAACCCGAGAATGTGTATGGTCTCAGCGGTAGGTGGTTTCATTACCTCCTTCGGTGCTGACGAGCCCGAGGTATCCTACGATCACATCGACATAGTAGACAAGGCCAACCCCGCTTCTAAGATGCACGCAACCACGTTCTTCTTAATAGGTACTAACACTGCTGAGGCTCACCCGATAGTCTTCGGTAGAATAGCTAAGGTTAAGGAGAAGAACCCCAACGCAAAGGTCATACTAGCTGACCCAAGGAAGACCAGGAGCGGAGCTATCGCCGATCTATGGCTACCTCTAAGGTGGTCCATGGACGTCGCTCTGATGAACACTCTCGCTCACATAGTTGCCTTCGAACTCGACCACTGTAAGGTCATCGACGTAGAGAAAGGTATAGTTCAATGCGATGAGAAGTACGTTGATATCAAGTGGCTCAAGAGGCATGCTGACTTCGCCGTAATTAAGAACAGCCAGAAGACTTGGGCTAAGAAGGACTATAACACCAAGTACAACAAGATGGGAGAGCTCAACGAAGTATGGGACATGGGCACCACTGCAAGCGCCGCCACCAACTACGGAATGTACCCGAGCGTAGGTAAGAAGTACGCCTCCGAAGAGGACGTAGAGAGGGACTGGTGGAAGGGCTTCGCCCTATACTTGAAGTTCCTTGAGACCTACAAGCCCGAAATAATGGCCAAGTTACTCTTCGGTGACCAAGCACCGCTAATCAACAAGAAGTTGGCCGAAAAGCTAGTTGCAGCCGGCGAGCTAGCTCCTGAGAAGGTTAACCTAGGAGCTAATACTCCCTTCGTTGAGATAGACCCTGTCGAAGCACTGAGATTAGCTGCGAAGTGGATGGCTAACGAGAAGGGTCAGAAGGGCAGGACCTTAGTGTTCTGGACCATGGGCGTAAACCAGAAGATGCAAGGTGTCCACACAGTCAACACAATAATCAACTTCCTCGCACTAACTGGCCAGCTATTGAAGTGGGGAGCCGGTGCCCTAAGCCTTACCGGACAGCCGAACGCTTGCGGAGGTATCAGAGACCAAGGAGGTTTGGCTCACGTACTACCTTACGGAAGGCTAATTGCTGTTAAGGCTGCTAGAGAGGAAGTCGAAAACATATGGAGGCAAGTAACTGCTGAGTTAATGAGAAGGCAAGGATACAGCGAGAGCGAAATACAAAAGACAATGAAGGAGATCTACGTCCACCCATCCCCCGGACCTCACGTAATCGAGATGTTCAGAAGAGTGAACGCCGGACAGCTAAAGATCGTCTGGATAGCCGAAACCAACCCCGGACAAAGCCTACCGAACGTATACAAGTACAGAGTGGGAATGGCCAAGCCACACGACGATTGCAAGGCCTTCCCGTTCGTAGTTGTAAGCGATATTTACCCAACTAGAACGACCGACGTAGCCGACCTAGTCTTCCCGGCAGCCGCTTACGCTGAGAAGGAGTTCTTCTATGGATGTACTGAGAGAAGGTACTCAGTAGTTAATTACACAATAAGGCCTCCGGGAGAGGCTATAGGCGACCACGTAATATTCGCCTTAGTAGGAAAGGCCCTAGAAGACGAAGGCCTAGTGCCCAAAGGCATCGTAAGTGGGTTCTTCCCTGAGAACGTTGACGAGGCCGCTAAGAAGGAAGGTATCAGCTGGGTTCAGTACGTGGTTAAGAAGAGCCAAGAGAAGAAGTGGCATATGAAGTTCCTAGACAACATATACGACGTAGACATACTGAGCCTATCTAAGAACACCTACTATGACTTCAGCTACGCAAAAAGAGAAATATTCAGGAAGAAGACGTGGGAAGAACAGCACGGTTACAGATGGCCATGGCCATGGACCTACGCTGTTAACAAGAACGTGAAGGAGAGATACGATAAATACGAGAGCGCTACCAGATACGCCTATCCGTACGATCCTCTAATGCCGGAACCTAAGCTAGTTAAAGAGATATACAATAAGATAAAGAACATGAACGATCCAGAGGAGATAAAGCACTACCTAATGAGTATTCCAGACGAGGAACTGCACCCCATACACAAACACAAGTGGGTCGCTAAGGCCTATAAGAATCCAGCGCTACTGAAGTGGGTATTAAAGAACATTGTCGAGGAAATCGACGACATTGCCTACAAGGAAGCTAACAAGCTCAACCCAGAGTGGTACGGCTTGTTCTATGCGAAGCCCACTGGTAGAATGACCGTATGGGCTAGGCCGTGGTTGCCGGTCAACATAGATCACAACACCGGTGTGGTAACCATAAATGACAACGTCATCATCGCCTACGAGAAGCTTGATGCAGACGCCGTCTTCAAAGGTAAGATAAACATCTTCGAGGCACCAAAAGGACCATTCGTCGTGGCTGAGAAACACGTAGGTAAACCAGTCAAGGACGTCAATGAGGCCCTCGAGATGCTAAAGACTAAGAGCTGGGGCGAGATGATCTCCAACCCAGAGTACAAGAAGTATCTAGAATCGATATTTGCCATAGCTCTAGCTCCTGCTGAAGTACCTGGATTCAAACTAGAATACAAGTTAGAGAACGGTCAAACGATAACCCTAAGGGAAGCCGAACCGTACTGGATGGTCGCTACCACTGGAAGAGTCATCGAGCACTGGCACACCGGTACAATGACCCTCAAGGTACCAGAGCTCAGGAGAGTAAAGCCTTCTGCGTATATCGAGATAAACGTTGACACTGCGAAGGCCCTAGGAATCAAAGACGGTGATTGGGTGGCCGTCGAGAGCCCGAGAGGAAAGATAGTACTGAAGGCCAAGGTACTAGACCCGAGGACTGGTCTCGGAGGACCCAGATACGATTACACCTTCATCCCATGGTTCGATCCCAACAAGCTAGCCAACGCTATCACGCTAGATAACTACGACGTACAGCCCTACTTCTTCCAGCCAGACTTCAAGACGTGTGCTGCGTACGTGAGGAAGGCTAGGCCCGACGAGATACCCACTAGCGAGAAGGAGCAAACGGCATCGGCTAAGTACAACATTTACATCTTCTAACACTAAATCTCTTTTTATAACATAAATACAAGTTTCTTCTCTATATAATTTTAAATTCGCTCTTTAAAGTAGTTATCGTTTCGATAACTACCGCCTTATACTTTAATCATTCTAATGAGCACCTTAGGTTGTGAAGCGTTATGCTAGGCGAAAATCCTCTAAAGATTCCCAAAGATAGGAAATTCAAGAAAGTTGAAGTAGCTCAAGCCTTGAGATGGGGAGTAATAGCTGAATTAGACGCGATAAACTTCTATGAGCAACTGGCCGAGGCAATAGACGATGAAAGGGTAAGAAAGGTATTCTTAAACGTTGCTAGAGAGGAAAAGGAACACGTTGGGGAATTCCTAGCTTTACTCCTCGAATACGATGAAGAGCTCAAGGAAATGATTGGAAAGGGTTATAAGGAAGTTGAGGAAGAAACTGGAGTAAAACCTAAATCCCTTCCATAGAATCGAACCATAATTTTTCAATTAAGAAAAGGTAATTCTCCGTACTTCTCATATAAAATCGAACTAGGAAGTTCCTCTTTCTATATAAATACGAGCATTTTTCTCTAACATAAGAGATTAATCCAATGGTTGCTAATTTACACTTGAGGGATGTGGTATGGGGAAGATGAGTGCTCACATGGAAGCGGAAATAGACGATGCAGTTTTGGAGAAGCTCTTCGGAGCTCTAACTGCGAAGGGCGTTAACAAGATAATAATGGAGATAAAGGATGTGGAAGGAAAGCTGATAATTACTGCGGAGCCCTCCGAGGAGAGCGTAGTAGAAGTCAAGAAAGCGCAATAAGGAAAGCGTAAGGGGAACATGCGACATTGAGAATAAACATAGTAATAGAGACTGACGAGAACCTCGATAATCTGATAAAGTCGAAACTGGAAGAAGGAGCCGGCATTAGGGTTCACGTATCGAATTTAGTTTTTCAGCTGAGGTCTGGAGATGAAGTAAAGGAGGAGATAAAGGTAACTGAAGAGTGCTTTAAGTAGGATTACTTTTTTAGGCACGTAAACCACTCCAAGTCACACACAATATTGAAGCCCATTTCCAGTAAACGTTTCTTAGATAAGAAGTGAGCGTACTTGTAAAGCTCGTGACCTTTCCTACCCTTCTCCTCGTACAATTTAGCTACGTCGCTTTCCTTAGGTATTATGCATGCTACTACCTCCTTGCTAACCCTTTCAGCCTCTTTAATGGCATCCTCTACTGAATCCACGAAGCATAAGGAGGTAACGAAGTAGCTGCAATCGAACGCTTTGGACCTAAAGGGGAGCTTCTCGGCAACGCCCAAGACGCTCTCGAGCCCCTTAGCTTTCCCTATTTTCAAAGCGCCTAAGGCCGGGTCGAGGGCCACTGCACCTAATTCCTTAGCGAAGGCACCGGTGCCGCTCCCTATTTCCAAGATTCTCTTACCCTTGACGCCCTTCCTTAAACACTCTAGCTCTCGATTGAAGATCTCCTCGTGTTCTTGGTACCACCTATCGTATCTCTCCGCCACTCTAGAGAACGCTTCTTTACTCAACCCCGTTCATCCAGTTCTATAACTTTTTTCTTGAAACTATAACTATAAGCTCTTCTAACCCTAGAGACCTCCTCTTTAATTCCAATAGATCAAATCCCATTCTCCTAATCGCATCTAATACATCGAAAGATGTAAGGGAGGAATAGAGCAATACCAATAAGCCCCCCTTTCTAACCCTTACGAACCTCAATGCTTCCTTGGCCCACTTGTCGCAAGTGGCTATATCGTCTTCGCAAGGCAAGTAAGGTAAGTTACTAACTACCAGATTCGCGTCCCTTACGCAGCTCATGGAGTTGCATCTGATCGCTTCGAAACCGCAAGACTTACATGCCTTTACTGCGCACTCCATCAAATCAATTCCAATTACCTTCTCTACCTTCTTGGAAATTACGTTTAATAGAACGCCCGAGCCGCAACCTATTTCTACCCCTAATCCGCCTACATATGGAAGATCCTCTATTACTTCCCACAAGAACCAAGTGTCTTCGGAGGGTTGGTAGACTTCTTCGTTCCAACAAAAACAAGGGTCTTTAACGCACGTTAAGTTACACATTTACTGAAACCTCTCCTTGCCTCGCTCGGTAGGTAAGTTAAAGGGTAAGTACTCAACTCCAGGCCTGTTAGTTTGCGCTTGAGGATATAATTCCATTAATTCGTAAACTTCCGGTGGCACTTGACCTTTTACTGGTAGCCCTAATTCCTTAACTTTTTCATAGAACAGTGGGTAATCGTGCGTGTATTTGCCCATTACTAATTCCTCGGCAACGGCCTCCGCCTTCTCTTCTTCCATCTTACCTTTCAATAACCTCAGGACGAAGTCGTACATTTCAGCCAGTGCCTTTTCGGCGATGTCTGCATAGGCCAAGAACTTATCCGAGGCCTCCTTACCCTTCTCCTTTGCAACCTTTACTAAGCTGGGGGCGGCGATGTGGGTCCCTTCGAAAGGCACTTGCGGGTCTACCGGACCTAGGGCGGCCGCTTTATCCATCCATATCTCGTCAGCTGCTAGGGCTATCAGAGTTCCGCCGCTCATGGCGTAGTGCGGAACTACTACTACTTTTTTAGCGGGATGTTGGCTCAATGCGTGAGCTATTTGGGCAGCTGCTAGGACCATTCCTCCCGGAGTGTGCAGTATTAACATTATAGGCTTGTCTTTGGGCGTGGTTCTTATTGCTCTTATTATGGCCTCACTGTCTTCTATATCAATGAACTTATAGAAGGGCACACCGAACAGCCCTACCCTTTCTTGCCTATGTATCATTGTTATTACTCTGTAACCGTACTTTTCTTCTATTCTTTTCAACAACGCCATTCGAGCTGCCTTTAATCTTTGGAATGAGAAAAGCGGTTCAGAAATTACAGTAAGGAAGAGCAACCAGAAGAGCAGGCCCACTATGTCCATACTACTTTACCCGAAAACCGAGAATCCGCTTCCGTAAAAAGCGTCCGGGAAATAGTTTCAATCCCCTCTAACTTGGAGGAGCTCCTCTGGCTTCAGCTGCCTTATATCAATACCCATCATGCTCTTTCTTTCGCTTATCATCGATTGGGCTTCAAGTACTGCTTCCGGATCCATCCATAGCGAGGTAGCTAGGACTATCGCTTCCGCTCTTTGCCTCGGATCCTCGCTCTTGAATATGCCGGAGCCTACGAAAACGCCGTCCGCCCCTAGCCACATCATTAGAGCCGCGTCGGCTGGAGTGGCTATTCCGCCAGCGGCGAAGTTCACTACTGGGAGCCTTCTCAGCCTTACCGTAAGCTCGACTAGTTCGTAGCTTACGCCCATTTCCCTAGCCTTTAACACCCTGTCCTCCTCTTCCATTGAGATGAGCTCTCTCAATTCGCCCATCACGGTTTTCATGTGCCTCACTGCTTCAGCCACGTTCCCCGTTCCGGCTTCGCCCTTAGTCCTAATCATAGAAGCGCCTTCGCTAATCCTCCTTAAGGCCTCCCCTAAGTTCCTGGCACCGTTAACGAAGGGTACCTTGAAGAGCCACTTATTGATGTGGTGGCGTTCGTCGGCCGGAGTTAAGACCTCGCTTTCATCTATCATGTCAACCCCTAGCGCCTCTAGTACCTTAGCTTCCATGAAGTGACCGATCCTAACCTTGGCCATTACTGGTAATGAAATAGAGTTCATGACCTCCTTTATCACGTTGACGTCGGCCATCCTAGCTACTCCGCCAGCCTTCCTAATGTCGTACGGCAACTTGTCGAGAACCATTACGGCGACGGCCCCTGCGTCTTCGGCTATTTCGGCTTGTTCAGTGTTAGTTACGTCCATTATTACGCCGCCTTTCTGATAAATAGGGAAGCCTAGCTTAACCCTAACCGTACCGCTTGCAACCTTTTCCCTAATTTCTGAAGGGTCGGGTAAGTAGGTCCAGAGTCCCTCTTCCTTCAGTCTGTCCTTGGCTTCAGCTAACTTATAGAAGAAGTCTGCTATTGCATCGAAACCTACTTCAATGAGGTTATCCCTCTTTGAGAGAGCCAACAACGCTCGTACCCTACATTTAGCTTTCATGGGGGTGTTTAAGCTAACGCCATTTTATCTATTTAAATAGATGGAAGTAATTGAAGCACCGCTTCCAGACATCAATAAGAGTTGCTTTCACGAAGACATATGGAATCAAAGACGAACCTTCAATGTCAAGTCGAAGTCGTGTAATAACGGTTAGTGTAAAAATCGCAAGCTCGAATTACTCGAACAGTTCACTAAATTTAAACAATAGGTATCAGCGTTTTAGGTACTTCAAGTATTTTGAAGTAGGACGATTTGAAGTGAAGAGAAAGACCTCGATGAATTTGCTAGATTTAATCGCGTGGGTAAACAAGTACGGAAAGCGACTCGAAGGGAGCGTAATTCAGAACGCCTACTACAATGGGAAGCTCCTCTGGTTGAAACTTAGAAGCAAAACGGGTAACGTAACTCTACTAATTGAACCCGGAAAGGCAGCTTACGTAACTTCTAGGAAGTTGCAAGCACCGGAGAGACTCCATCCCTTCGCTGGAGGCTTGAGGAAATATCTAAATGGAGGGAAAATAATTTCAGTAGACGTCCTAGGTCACGATAGAATTCTCTCGATTTCTATAATGGCTCGCGGAGAGGAATTTCGACTAATAGGTGAGTTGATACCGAGAGGCGTTATTACTCTAATAGATAAGGACGGGAAGATACTATATGCGAACGAATACAAGGAGATGAGAGATAGAGTAATAAAAAGGTTGGAGAAATACGTACCACCTCCCTCGCCTCAGTTCGATCCCTTTACGGACTTAGACGACCTTAAAGAGAGAATTTCTAAGGGTAAGGACGTAGTTAGGGGCCTGGTTCTAGGCCAAAAACTCCCGGCAGACGTAGCCGAGGAAGTAATTGCTAGAGCGAACGTGGACAAATCGAAGAAACCTAGAGACCTTACCGAAGATGAAGTAGAAGAACTTAGGAAAGCCATAAGGGAGGTATATGAGGAATCGATGCTCGGAAAGGGCTACCTTTACTACTTGAACGGAAGACTTTACGCTTTCGAACCGTTTAAGAGCGTCCTCCTAACTGAAAGCGGCTTCCACTTCGAGGAGGGTGACTTCAATGAGGTGCTTGATAAGTACTTTACTGAGTTCGAAGGAGAAAGCGTGGAGGAGGACGTTCAAGAGAGAATAGAAATAGAAGTGGAAAAATTGAAAAAAGCAATGGAAAAACAGAAGGCTTTAGTTGAGGAATACAAGAGGAGAGCCGAGGAATATAGGGAACTGGCCACCAAGATAGCTCTTAACTATGCTGAAGTAGAGGAACAATTAAGAAAGGGAAGGAAAATAAAGGTGGACGATATAGAGGTGGAAGTTCCACCTAAGTTAACCTTAGATGAGTTCATTAGAGAACTATACTCGAAGGCCACGAACTACGAAAAGAAGTATAAGAAGGCCCTTAAAGCCCTGGACGAATTAAAGAAGCAATTAGAAGACGTCGAAACTAAGGTCTTGGAGGAAATAGCCAAGGAAAAGGCAAAGGTAAGGAGGAGAGAATGGTATGAGAAGTATCACTGGCTAATAACTAGGAACGGTCTCCTAGCGATAGGCGGGAGGGACGCCTCCCAGAACGAGGCGGTAGTTAGGAGATACCTCGAGGAGGAGGATTACTTCCTTCACGCAGAGGTCCAAGGAGCTCCTGCAGTAGTGCTGAAAGGAGAGGCCACTGAAGCCGATCTTTACGACGCAGCGTGTCTAACTGCTTGTTACTCGAAGGCTTGGAAGGACGGAAGGGCTTCCGTAGACGTGTTTTACGTAAAGGGCTCGCAAGTAAGCAAGAGCCCCCCTTCAGGCCAATACGTAGCTAAGGGTGCATTCATAATAAAGGGCCGTAGGGAACACGTGAGGAACGTTCCGCTAAGGCTGGGTATAGGTATCGAGCTCTTCGAGGGCTCGCCTAGGGTTATAGTTGGACCCCCCGACCTAATCAAAGAGAGATCCGTGGTTTACGCTATCTTAGTTCCAGGAGACGAGGAAAAGAGGAAGATAGCGGAGAGGTTAAAGAAGGTCTGGACCTCTAAGATCGAAGATCCTCAAATAAGGGGCTTAATAGAAGGCATCGATATCAATGAAATAGTTCAGAGAATACCGGGCAAGGCTAACGTAATTAAAATAGGCAAGGGTGAGAAGTCCCAAAACCTCCCAAGCGAGGAGACGAGGGGGACTAGCGCTTGAGCGTCTGTCCATTTGAGTGGCGATACGGAAGCGATGAAATGAGGAAGATCTGGAGCCTCCAGAATAGGCTAAAGGTTATGGTCGAGATAGAAAGGGCTCTATTGAAAGCGTTGGTAGAAGCCGGTCTAATACCGAGGGTCAATTACGAGGAGCTTCGAAAGGTGGAAGTGAATCCCCGAGAGGTACTTGAGCTGGAAAGGGAACTCAAACACGACGTCATGGCCTTCACTGAAGCTTTAAGGAGCAAGCTCGATCCGGAAACTGGCAAGTACGTCCATTTAGGTGCCACGAGTTACGACATAGTAGACACAGCTTGGGCCTTACAAATAAGAGACGCTCTAGCTCTAATCTACGATAAATTGAAGAGAGTAATCGAGAAGCTCTCTTGTATGGCTATTGAATATAAGGACCTAGTCTCTCTTGGCAGGACTCACGGCCAATGGGCTCTACCCATAACCATAGGTTTCAAATTCGCTAATTACGTTTACGAACTAACTCGCTCTTACGAGCGTTTGAGGGAAACGGAGAGGAGAGTAGTCCGGCTGAAAATGAGCGGCGCCGTAGGAACGATGGCTGCGTGGGGAGGTAAGGGACTTCTAATTGAGAAAATTGTTGCCGAGGAACTGGGCTTGGAACCTCACGTAATTTCGACGCAAGTGGCCCCTAGGGACGGATTCGCTGAATTGATATCGAATCTGGCAATACTCTCTTCAGTGCTTGACCGATTCGCCTTAGAGGTAAGGGAATTAAGCCGGCCGGAAATAAGCGAAATAGTTGAAGGCGTTGAGAAAGGGCAAGTCGGATCAAGTACGATGCCGCATAAAGCTAATCCAATTATCTCAGAGAAGATATCTGGGTTAGCAAAGGTCGCAAGGGGGTTAGTTGTAAGCGAATTGGAGAACGTCCCTCTTTGGCATGAAAGGGATCTAACTAACTCCTCATCGGAGAGAATAATAATTCCACACCAGTTCCTAATACTCGACGAACAACTGGAGTCGATGCTGAAGCTATTGAGAAAACTAATTGTGAATCGCGACGCAATAAGGAGAAACTTAGAGAAGGCTGGATGCGTTAACTTGGCTGAGAGAGTTATGGTTTACCTAACCCTTCGGAAAGGGTTAGCCAGGAACGATGCACACAAACTCGTTATGAACTCAGTAAGGGAGTACGGTAGTTTGGAAGAGGCCCTTAAAGGGGAACTTGGAAAGTACTTAAGTGAAAGCGAGTTGAAGGAGTTATGCGATCCAACTACGTACTTGGGTAACGTAAGTGAGATAATAGATAGAACTATAAGATACGCAGAAGAAACTTTAGGCGTAAGGTTTAACCAGTGTACAGATACACGACGCTAACCGCTTTAATTCCGGGTATAGTTGCGTTCGTGTCCGGATCTCTTAGGTCCTCTACGAACGCTTTCAATAACTTCAAGTGCTTGAAACGAACCTCAGTTGGTTTCAAGCTCTGAAGTATCGTATCGAAGTTATAGCCAGATTGAATAACGCCGTTGTATATTAGTTTATAAAGTAGTACTTTCTTTATATTAAAGAGAGGAATTAAGTTCGTTACGGCAGATAGGAGAACTACCCTTCCATCAACGCTTCTAGCCTCTATAGCGTTACCCGAGACTCTTAATGTTGAAGGCGATGGAATAACTAGTTGTACCGTCCTTCCGCTTAAATCTCTACCTATTAGAAGGTACATTATGTATTTTCCGAATATCTGGGAATCATTGAGACCCCTTATTCGAAGCATCCATATGGACTTAGCGAAATCGCCCGCCCGAGGTATTCCGAGAATGGTCTTCGAGGAAGGTATGTATGAGAACACTTCGTAAGTGAACACGCAAGTTCTATTGGGCGGTAGCGCAAAAGCCTTAGCCAGATTTACTAAGTCGTCCTCAGTTCCAGTTAAGGCCTTTGCAACTTTAGAGATTTTGACCATGTTATACGCTAACGGATCAACTAAGGTGGTAGTGTTCGCCACGACGCCAAGCATGTATCCGTAATCCCACCAAGCTACAGCGAACTTACACTTGCCCCTCATGAATTCCAACGTCTCCGGAAAGAGCGGCGTGTAAAACGACGTCCCTGCTGATAAGAAGCTCGGAACAGGGTAGTTAATGGCGAACGTTACTCCATTCGATATGCCTATAGCGAGCGTTATCAGTCCCAGTAATATTACTGATGCGTGATAAAGTTTCTTTATATCGAACGACCTTAGAGAAAGGAACTCCCTAATTGACCAGTAAAGGGCTAAAGCGCCCCCTAATCCGAGCATGTAGCCTACTAAGGTCAGTAGGTACACTGAAGTGTTAACCGTTATCAAATAAGTACCGAAGAGAGCCATAGCTAGCATCGGTAAGGAAGCCACGACGTCGTTGCGACCCTCCTTCCTACTTATCAGTGCTACTGCGTTAAGCAGAGCTATTGGTGCCAAGATGCCTATTCCGAAGACGTTAGGAGCAGCCGAGACGCTGATGACGTTCCATATACCTTGGTGTTCGGCGACGCTTTGCGCCAAGGGATCGACCTCTTTCTTTATCCATGGCATTAACATCATTACGTACCTTCCGGGTAAGAACTTGAATAGTATGGTAAAGTGCTGTTCAACTATTATTGCCCAAAGGATCAAGGCTAATAATATTCCGAACCATATCTTTCTACCTCTATCACTAAACTTTTCCAGAAGGATGTATTCTGTTGCCGATATTATTCCCAGTAGAGCTATTAATCCTATAGCGGCATATTTCAGCTTAGTCATCCAAACGGTAGTTACCCACCATCCGGTGGCCACGTAACCTATCAATACACCTATCGAGTAGAAGGCCATTAATTTGGGTAGATCCTTTTCTGGAGTTATGAATGGAAGAATCAACAGTCCAACGATTGTAATCCCAACGAAGCCCAAGAAGCCGCTCCAGTAAGCTGACGAAAGTGAAAGGGTCAGACCGCCTATCAAGCCTATTACGAAGTACTTCCTCGGATCCCTCGTTCCCTTATTATATTCCATTACAGCCCATGCGTAAGTTATCAGGTACAAAGTTGAATAGAAGGTAGTTGGCGAAACTTTTTCAACGAAACTAGCAATGCTTCTCTGTAAGAACGCTTGTTGGAAGGATACAGCTAGAAGCGATAAAAAGGCCAGAAGCGGACCTCCAATTAACCATCCTAGCACAGTAACGGCTAAGGCGGTCAGTGCACCGAATACTGCTGGGAGGAGACCGACCCAATCAACTAGCCTCAATCCGAACGTCTTTAACGCGGGGTAGAAGAGCGCTCCGGTCATCGCTAGTCCGGGAAAGTCGGTTATTCTGAAATCCCTGCCCTCCGGCCACCACCACAAGTACCTCGTATTTTCCGGTGTTAATTTCCACCAATATCCCAATCCATGTAGATAGAGCTGCTCGCTTTGCCAGTAGACCGAGAGGCTGTCGTCGTATTGTAACCATATTCCGAACTTAGAGTACTTAAAGAACGGAATTACGCGGATGTAGAGGGATGCAACCAATAGGACAGCTGTAAGGAAGATCGCTATAATCCTAATGCTCTTCGGATCGATAGTCTCTAATAGCTTCATTTTACTTCTCAAACTATTACCCGGGCATCCCGACCGATTAACGGAATATATAGGGTAGCGTATACTTTCCTCTACTGGGAGTCACAGGAAATTGAACTCTGAGGAAGTACCTACCTATATGTTGCTTAAATCGAACTTGTGCTCGGCCATCACGAATTACTGGACCGTTATAGTATCATTCTCAGCAATAACTTCGTTGATATTCATTCCCCTAGTAAACGCGTTAGACATCTATTCACTTATAGTTACGTTCCTAATACTGCGTTCATTAATATTACTCTTGGCTAGATTAAATGTCACGTCTAACAACAACGTACCAATACTTGATAGATTAAGTGGGAGATTGAGAATAGGTAAACTTATGAGTAAGAATCTATCGCAGTTCTCTCAAAAGGACTTTAAACTTCAACTAATGTTCATTGTAATGGCTCTAATCCTAATTTCATTAGCCACGGTCACGAATAATTACGTTATGACCGAGAGCTTCTTGATCGTTTCAATTATAATAATAAATGCTGGAATACTCTATACCTTAATAGAACCCTCGGAAGTAGCTCTACCGGCCGCCCTCTGGAGCTTGGGATCGATAGTCTATGCCCTCGTTGAGTTATACTATACGGGATTACCATTGGTGTACGTCCTCAGTATTATAGTCACTAGCGACGTCTTCGCGATCTTAGGATTAAACGCAAAGGGGATAGAAGAATGCGTGAATGCGATGAAATAGCCAAGAAACTAAAGGAGGTGGAAATTAATCCAACGAGGGCGTCGATACTTACTTATTTGAGTATAGTCGGTGAGGCTAAGCTGAAGGACCTATCCTCCGCTTTGGGTCTATCTAAGTCAGTTACGTGGAAACACGTCAAAGAGATGAAATCTAAAGGATTGTTAGCGGTAAGGTATACGTTAGGTTCCCACCCAGAAATGATAGTTAGCATAACTCCCGAGGGATTGAAAAAGTTGATGGAATACCTCCAATTGCACGAAAAGGTCAAGGAGTGCGTTCAACGAAAAACCTTTGAGAAAGATTCATAAACCCAAGAACGCGATGCTACAAACGGAGGGCCCGTAGCTCAGCCAGGCAGAGCGCCGGGCTCATAACCCGGTGGTCCGGGGTTCAAATCCCCGCGGGCCCACTACTTCTCGACGCATCCTAAGGATCCCTTCTCCTTTAATTCATTCACTCCCAAAATGCAATAACACAATTATAAAGCCCCTCGATTTCGAAGCTCAATTGGGTGAAGAGAAGAGTGCCTAGGAAGAGGAAGCTCTATAAGATACTGGTTCCCGAGCCACGCTCTAGGTTCATTAAGGTCAAATGCCCAACTTGCGGAAACGAACAGATCGTCTTTTCACACGCAACTTACCCGGTTAGATGTATAATGTGCGGAACTCAGTTGCTTAGGCCGAGCGGTGGCAAGGCTGAACTAGAGGAAGGAGTAGAAGTAATTAGGGTACTAGAGTGATGCGATTTTTCGATTAAGTTATAGGGACAGATATTTATTCGCAATATAGCTCAGTAACCTAAGGGTTCATATCATGCACGTTGCTAGTAGCCTAAGAAGCGTCAGGAGCGAGACGCTACGAAGACTCAAGGAAGAGAGTATAGATACGCCGGACTACGAAGTTATAGACGCTCCCAAACCTGAACTATACAAGTTTATGTTCCCCTTCAAATCAGCACCCAGGATTTTCTTTGATGGTATAATACTACATACCGAACTTCCTAAGGAAATATGGATTACCGATACTACTTTCAGAGACGGTCAGCAAGCCAGGGAACCATATACAGTCGAACAGATGGTCCAGCTATATAAGTACCTTCACGAACTAAGTGGTCCGAACTGTAAGGTTCTAACTAGCGAATTCTTCCTCTATACGGAAAAAGATAGGAAGGCCGTGAGGGAGATAAAGAACTTAGGCTACAATTGTCCGAAAGTTACTGCTTGGATTAGGGCCAATAAGGAGGAATTGAAACTCGTTAAGGAAGCCGGGATAGAGGAAACGGGCATACTTTCCTCCATTAGCGATTACCACATCTACTTCAAGTTCAAGTCCAGTAGGAGAAAGGTAATAGACAAATACTTGAGCGTAGTGGAGGAAGCACTTAAGATGGATATAGTTCCTAGGGTTCACTTAGAGGACATAACTAGGGCGAACGTATTCGAGGTGGTCGTCCCATTCGTAAAGAAGCTAATGAAGTTAAGTGAGAAATACGGGCTACCGGTAAAGGTTAGGTACCCCGATACGCTCGGCGTAGGAGTTCCGCTACCCGAAGCGATGTTGCCTAGGAGCATACCTAAGCTAACGTGGGTACTAAGGCACGTTTGCGGAGTGCCCTCGAAGTGGCTGGAATTCCACGGCCATAACGACTTCCATCTAGGGGTAGCGAACGCTATGAGCGCTTGGCTTTACGGAGCGGCCTTAAACAACGGAACCCTATTGGGTATAGGTGAAAGGGCTGGCAACGTTCCAATAGAAGCACTAGTCTTCATTTACGCCCAGCTCAAACACGGCTTCGATGGAATGAATACCAAAGTAATCAAGGAAATAGCCGAATACTATCGCAAAGAGCTCGGTTACGAGGTACCGCCCTACTATCCGATTGTTGGTAGGAACTTCGCCACTACTAGAGCCGGAATACACGCAGATGGACTCCTCAAGAACCCTGAGACGTACTTACCATTCGATCCCGAGGAATTGTTGGGAGTCAAGCCCGGAATAGCGATAACCCCCTATGCCGGGTTGGCTGGAATAGTTTATTGGATAAACAAGACCTTTGAATTGAAGGACGATGAAAAGGTAGACAAAAAGGATCCAAGGGTACAAGAGATCTATAGAGATGTCATGAAACAGTTCGAACATGGTAGATTGACTGCGTTAAGCGACTTAGAGATGTTAATGTTGGTAAAGAAACACATGCCCGACCTAGTTGAGAAGTACTTGGACAGGCTACCGGACGATCTAAAGATAAGGCTCTTTTCAAGTAATTCTAAGTAAAGAAGGGTATCGGTCTTTCCTTTTCTACTTCTTCCCTGATCTCCTGGAGTAACCCTTCAACGTAATTGGGATCTGAGAACTCTTCGGGTAACTTCTTGAATAGAGGCTTGGGCTCGCCTATCTCGTTCTTCGGAGGTCTAGAGTGTTCCTTCGCTAAAGTTCCTTTGGAGTTGACGTCTCCTTCTTCCCCTAGCATTTCCCATAGCCTTTGCGCAGAGGCGGGAGCGAAAGGCGCTAAGTGAAGCGCTATTTCTCTTAGTATATAGAGAGAGGTATACAAGACGTCGGAGGCTTTTTCGGGACAGCACTTAAGTAACTTCCATGGCTCCTTTTCGTTTAAGTACTTGTTCCCCAATCTAGCCATTTCAAGTAAGTAGTTCGTGGCTTCCTTCATTCTCACTTGGTACATTGCTTTAACGTACTTATCGTGAAGCTCCTCTATTTTCCTAGCTATCTCCTCATCGATCTTCCCATTTACGTTGCCGTTCAACTTTCTCTTTATTAATGTAAGGACCCTATGAGCGAAATTACCTATGTCATCGTTTAATTCGGAGTTGACTATTCTGTAAAACTCGCTCCACGTGAAATTGGTATCCCTATCCTCAGGCCTCATGCGAATCAATGCGAAGCGCCAATAATCGGGTTCGGGAACTAACTTCAACGCCTCGTCTATCCATACTCCTATTCTCCTACTCTTACTGAACTTCTTTCCTTCGTACATCAAGTATTCAGTAGCGGAAATGTTATATGGAAGCGGATACTCTTCGCCGGTCGCCCTTAAAAGTGCTGGTAGGATTATCGAGTGGAAAGGTATGTTATCCTTCCCTATAAAATATACTGGTCTCGAGCTCTGGTCCTTCCAGAAGTATTCGAAGAGGTTCGTTCCGTTCTTGACGTCTAGTTCCTTTACGGCAGATAGGTATCCAAGGACCGCCTCGAACCATACGTATATAGTTTTACCTTCCGCTCCCGGAAACGGAGCGGGTATCCCCCACTTATTATCTCTTGTTATAGCTCTTGGAGTTAACCCTTCCTTGAGCCAATGCAGCGTCGTGTTCTTTACGTTCTCTGGTAGATCGCTTTCCTTTATCCATTGGTCCAAACCTTTAGCAGCTTTGGGTAAATCGAAGAAGAAGTGCTTCGTTTTCCTCCACGTCGGTCTACTTCCACACAAACTGCACTTAGGATCTATCAAGTCGACCGGATCCAGCAGTTTCCCGCAGAAGTCGCATTGATCTCCCCTAGCGCCTTTAGCGCCACAGTAAGGGCACGTACCTGTGACGAACCTATCAGGAAGGAACATTTCGTCTTTGAGACAGTAGGGCATTAGTAAATCTTTCGTAAAGACGTATCCGTTCTCGTAGATCTTCATAAACGTCTCTTGGACGAACTTTATGTGAACGTCGTTATGCGTTCTCGTGTAATTATCGAATGCTATCTCGAACCTCTCGAAGAGGGATTTAACGTAATTGTGCATTTTGTCAGTCAGTTCCTTAGGTTCCATACCTCTCTTCCTTGCCTCCACCTCAATTGGAGTTCCGTGTTCGTCGCTTCCCGAAACGGCTACTACGTCCTCGTCCATGAGTCTCAGAAAGCGCGCGAAGACGTCCGCCGATAGTATTGATCCTATTAAGTTTCCTAAGTGAGGCACTGCGTTAACGTAAGGCCACGCACTCCCTACGATCCACTTCGCCACATTATCTCCCTAAATCCCTTCGGGTAAAGGTTTTTGGAGTATAATGCAGAATTAAAGGTCTCTCTAGTCTAGGCACAATCGGTGTTTCTGGTCTTGAACGGCACTGAGATCGTCTCGGTAAAAGGTCGTTGGATACTAGACTCCAGAGGCAATCCCACCGTTGAGGTTGACGTAACTACCGCTTGCGGTGCCTTGGGAAGGGCAGCAGCGCCATCTGGAGCCTCTAAAGGCACTAAGGAAGCACTGGAGCTAAGGGATGGTGGGAAGGAGTTCCATGGAAAGGGCGTTAACAAGGCCGTTTCCAACGTGAATAACGAGATAGCTAAGGCCCTAATTGGAATGGATTCATTGGAACAGAGAGCAATTGATTATAAAATGATAGAAATAGATGGGACGCCTAACAAGTCGAGATTGGGGGCAAATGCAATAGTTGCAACTAGCATGGCAGTAGCTAAGGCGGCTGCCAATAGCTTAGATCTCCCCCTTTATAAGTACCTCGGTGGTCCTCTAGCAGACCAGTTACCTACCCCGCTATTGAACGTCATAAACGGAGGGGCCCACGCTGGTAACGATTTGGCAATACAAGAGTTCATGATAGTTCCGTGGAACTTCGAAAGCTTCTCTGAGGCCTTGAGGGCGGCCTCTGAAATATACCACACGCTAAAGAACTTGCTAAAGGAGAAGTACGGTAAGTCTGCCGTAAACGTAGGCGATGAAGGAGGTTTCGCGCCACCTATGAGGGAGACTAGAGAGGCTCTTGACGCTTTGATGAAGGCAATAGAGATGAGCGGATACGAGGGATCAGTTGCCCTCGCGCTTGACGCAGCAGCCAGTCACTTCTACGACTCAAACAAGAAAGTTTACCTCATTGACGGAAAGGAGCTCGATAGAGAGAAATTACTTGAATTCTATGAGGAATTAATAAAGGAATATCCGATAAAGAGTATTGAAGACCCTCTAGAAGAGACCGATTGGGAAGGCTTTAAGGAAGCTGTTAAGAGGCTAAAGATTAGAATAGTTGGTGACGACTTACTCGTAACTAATCCAACTATCGTTTCGAAGGCCATTGAAGAAGGGGTAGCTAACGCTGTTCTAGTTAAAGTAAATCAAATTGGTACCGTTACGGAGGCATGGGAAGTAATCAAGTTAGCCCAAGAAAACAAGTGGGCCCCCATCGTTAGCCACAGGTCTGGTGAAACTGAAGACACCTTTATAGCAGACTTAGCGGTAGGGAGCTATTCTCCAGCGATAAAGACTGGTGCACCGGCCAGAGGCGAGAGAACGTGCAAATACAACCGATTGCTCAGAATAGAAGAAGAAATATCTAAGCCGAGGTTCGCCAGGAACAAGTACTTCCTTTAAACTTCCGCCTTCCTGAAGTACTTTCCTCCGCAAGGAGGTCTTTTCGGGTCGTCAACTCTCTGCTTCAATCTAATACATATGTGAGTTATCCTCGAGTAATAGAGACAGTCTTCGCATGACACTCCAGGAACTTCTTGAGGTTGTTCCTCCTTCTTTGCCTCCCTTTTCTCAACTTCCTCTTTAACCTCCTTGATCTTTTCAGTTACGTGCGCCTTGTATATTGGACACTCCTCGTAGTTCTTGAGGCAAGGCATCTTCTTCAAATTTACAACTTGACCTGTCAAGGTACACTTTGCAGTCATAAACCCTCTCTTCAAATAGGGACATACCATTTCATTCACCTCACTAGAAGCTGTACTCTTCGTTTGGGAACTCTCCCTTCTTTACTTCCTCGACGTACTTCCTCACGGCTTCCGTTATAGCTTTTGAGCAATCGAAATAGACCTTGGCGAAAGGAGGTCTAATTTCACTTAGGCCTAATATGTCGTGAATCACAAGCACTTGTCCGGAACAGTGAGGACCGGCTCCTATGCATATAGTTGGGACGTTCACCTTCTCTGTTATTTCCTTTGCCACTTCCTTCTTGACGAACTCTATCACTATTGAATAAACGCCGGCTTCCTCCAGCGCTTTAGCGTCTTCGATAAGTTCCTTTGCCTCTTGGGGCGTCTTACCCCTTAAGCGGTAGCCGCCTAGCAGGTGTCTCTTTTGTGGGGTTAGGCCTAAGTGACCCATTACGGGAATACCGGCTTTAACTATTCCGCGCACAACGTCGGTCATCTCGCTACCGCCCTCTATTTTAACTGACTCGGCGCCAACTCTGACCATTTCTATAGCGTTCCTCACGGCCTCGTTGACGGAGTACTCGTAAGAACCAAATGGCATATCGCCTACTATCATTGCTCTAGGCCTCGCTCTCGCTACGGCAGCTACGTGAATCAGCATCTCCTCAAAGCTCAGTTGGTTCGTTGAAGGATAACCTAATACCACCATAGCCAGCGAATCGCCGACTAATATCATATCTACACCAGCTTTATCAACCAGTTTGGCGGTAGGGTAATCGTAAGCGGTGACCATGGCAATGCGTTCTCCTTTCTCGTACTTCTTTAATATGGTCCTTAGCGTAACTTTCCCTTCAGTGGACGTGATTTGAAATCCCCCGTTAACGCTTTACTATTGATTCCCATATTTACTTTGGCTTTCTATTGGTTTCACTCTCTCAACGTTACGAGCTGGCCTAGCGATATTCCGCCATCGCCCGGAGGCACGCGTTTCGGTAAGAAGACCTCCTTCAGTACGTCTTTCACTCCTTCGTAGAAGGGTTGGTTGACTGCTGCACCGCCAGAAATTACCTTAGGTAGTTCCATATCTCTAATACATAGAGCAAAGTTATAACCTAAGTTGAATTGGATGGTGTAGGCGACGTCCTTAATTCTCGCCCCCCTTTCAAGTTCCATTAGTGCTCTTAGGATCAATTCGTGTCCATCGATTAAGTTTCCCTTAACGAAGTCTTCCTTGAATAGAGGTTTCCCTCCAAACGAGGTCGCTTCCAGTAGCATTGCTGGCTCTCCTTCATACGTTCTAACCTTCGAAATACCTAGTAACACTGAAGCTGCGTCCAGGAGTCTTCCTAAAGAGGAGGAATTGGGTGACGAATTTAGGGTCTTAAGCGTTAGTTCGAACTCGAGTTCCTTACCCGGCAACGCCTCCGATAATTCTTCAGAGAATCGGTCAAGTTCCCCTAATTCGTGAAGTATTGAGATCGCTATTCTAGCTGGGTACTTAACTGCTCTATCTCCGCCGGGTAGCTTGTAATACCTTAAGTGGCAGAGCCTCTCGAAGCCCCTTAAGTTACTATATATTACTTCGCCTCCCCATATAGCTCCGTCCTCTCCGTAACCGGTTCCATCTATAGCTATTCCAACTGCCTCTTCAAGCCCCAAGTCAGCCATAACCGAATTAACGTGTGCGTGATGATGTTGTACTTCAACTACTTCCGAGCCCATTTCCTCCGCTATCGTTAAACCCAATTTCCGAGAATTATAGAGAGGGTGTTTATCCACTACTACGAAAGACGGCTCAACAGAATATTGCTCAACGAACCATCTCAGTTCTTTTTCCAAGAACTCTAAGTTCTCTAACTCGTCCGTATCACCTATGTACTGCGTCATGACGACCTTGTTCTCAAATGAAACCGCTCCTACGTTCTGAAGCTCTGCCCCAACCGCCAATGCCTCTGGAAGGCGCCACCTTACCTCAATCCACCTCGGTGCGTAACCTCTGGATCTCCTAAGGAACACGTAACTGTTCCCAGTCCTCCTAATTACGCTATCGTCCACGCGGTGGACTATTTCTCTGTCATGATCCAAAACGTAATCTGCTACCCCCATCTCTAAAACGCATTTCAAGTCTATGCAAGTAGGCTTCCCCGTGGGATTGGCTGACGTCATTATTGAGAACTTTTCCTTAGTTTGCATTAGTAGTAGGTAGTGAAGGCCCGTATACGCTCTCATGACGCCTATTAACTCGTGTCCGGGAGCGACCCATTCGCTAACAGCTCCCTCCCTTTTCGGAGCCAGAATTATCGGAGCCTCTGGCGACGAGAACAGGTCCCTATCTAAGTCTTTTACTATTCCCAATGCTACCTCGTAGTTTAACGCCATCAGAGCAAAGGGCTTCCTAGGCCTGTTCTTCCTCTTTCTAAGTTCTAGAACTACTTCGTCGCTCGTTGCCTTAGCAGCTAAGTGGTACCCACCCATGCCCTTAATCGCTAGAATGAACCCCTCCTCTAGTAGCTTCGCGGCCTCGGTGATCGGGTCGCGCACTAATACAGTTTTCCCGTCCGAATCTCTTAGGGTAACTCTGGGCCCACATCTATTACATGAAATTCCTTGAGCGTGGTACCTCCTATCCTCTATTGAGGAATACTCTCGCTCGCACTCCGGGCAGAGCGGGTACGGAGCCATGGACGTATTTTCTCGGTCATATGGTAACATTTTGATCATTGAAAACCTAGGACCACATTTCGCGCAGCTGTTCAGCGCGTAACGAAAGCGCCGAGAGAAAGGGTTCAAGATCTCTTTTAGGCAATTTTCGCAAATGGCGAAATCGGGAGGCACTTGGGACCTTTTCCCTGCTCCGCCGCTCGGGAGGATGCGGAAATCCTCGAACCCTTTGGGGCTCGCTTCGATTACGTCCAATTGCTCTATCTCTATAGGCGGAGGAAGCTTCTTTAAGTCGTCTAGGAAGTTCTCCACTTGGATGCCCTCTACCCATATTTCGACCGAACCACCGGAAACGTTCTTCACGTATCCCCCTAGACCGTACTTCCTTGCTAACCTGGCAACGTCCGGTCGGAACCCGACGCCTTGCACTAGTCCCTTTACCTTGATTAGATACGCCTTCTTCATTTCCTTCACTTCTCGCAAATAAACTTTAGTAGAAGCGAGAACTGACGCCTATGGTGCGGGGGGTGGGATTTGAACCCACGCCGGCCTACGCCAGCGGGTCTTGAGCCCGCCCCCTTCGACCAGGCTCGGGCACCCCCGCTCCATGGTGTGGGGAGCCTTGTGCCTAATAAGTTTAGTTACATTGGTATAGCCCTTAGCACTGAGAGTATTAATATCGATGAAAACGAAGATATCGCGTACGCCTCCGCTACCTCAACCGGTCTATGTGCTTTTAGTACAACTCTCGACCAAGCCACTACTAACGCTATCGCCCCGAAGGCCACGCCCCACCATAAGCCTAGCGCCCAGCCCAACACTATCGCTGTGGTCACGGCCGTGGACACATGGACGCTCACTTTTATAAAGTAAGAAGCTATCGCAACGAAGAAAGCCGTAGTTGCGTAAACGGCCGTAGCTATTGAAAGGTACTTAGCTCCCATTAAGCCCAGTAGGGAGGAACCAATGAAGCCGCCAGTAGAGGACAAGAGCAAGTACTTAGGCCTCTTCCATCTCTCATCGACGTTCCAATTGGTTTTTCCGCTCTTTACTCCGTGATAATGGAAAGTGAATGGGAAAATGGCTAAAGAGGCGAGCGATATGAAGGCGTAGTACGGATTACCGTCCTTCCACGCGCTTATGGGAAACAACGCCACAGCGAACGAATACGGATTAAATACGAGGGAAATCAAAGCAGCTACTACGTGCTTTAGTGCTAAGCTACTTTCCTCTATTATTAGGCCTATAAGTGAGTCGAACCTCACTTCGTTTTCCCTCTTATTATCTTTGATGTCTTCAAACCGTATACGGCGTTCGATAGCTCATCGATTTCGTCGTTTGGAATGGAATTGGTGACTACCAAGGGTCCTCCTTCATCATAGAGGAAAAGCGCCAGTTCCCTATTTCTCGCATATACCCATACGTCATCAGTTAGGCCTTTGATTTGATCTACTATGTCAACGTAGTATTTCTTCATTATGTTCCTCCTGACGTTAAAGGGCGTGATCAGGGCAGCGCCGCTTTGAGAGAGAACTTCTTCCACGACTTTTTCGTTGTAATTATCCCGCGACGTTAAAATCACGAAATCGATATCGATTGCGTCTTCGGGTATTCCTTGCGGATCGATCAATATGGTTACGTCATCGCCCCTTATCACTATTCCCTTGTTCGTTTTTATTACGTCCCACTTATTGCTCAAGAATCCTCACCCCTATTCTCTTCAATACGTCCCAGTACTCCGGCCAGCTCTTTCTGACGCATTCGGCGTTATCAATTCTGGCTCCTATATGAGCGCCTAGTATGGAAGCCATCATTGCCACTCTATGGTCGTCCGGGCACGTTATAACACATGGCTTTAGGGAGACCGTACCCCACACCCTTATGCTACCTGCATCGTACTTGGCGCTAACGCCGAAGCACTTGAGGGTATTTATTATTTGTTCTATTCTGTTAGACTCTTTGTATGCTAAGTGCGAAAGACCCCTAAAGACAGACTCCCCCTCAGCTAGCGCAGCTACTGCTATGAGCGGTAAGGCCAAATCAGGTTCATCTCTCAAGTTGAGCCTTACCGCCTTCGGTCTTTCGTCCATACGTACCTCAACGGAACCGCTGTAGTAATTCACTTTAGCACCAAATGCTTTCAAGTAATCCAATATCTTGTGATCACCGGGTCCCTCGCTTGGAAACGGCAAACCCTTTACAGTTATTGAGCCCTTGGTGGTTAACGCTAAAGCCATTGGAAAGGCAGCTAAAGCGTAATCGCCCGGTATTTCAAGTTCAACTGGCTTTAGATGAGATGGCTGTACGCTACATTCGGTAAACGACTCGTTACAACTTACGGAGGCACCGAACTTTTCCATAACTTCGACCGTTAAGGCAACGTAACCTCTAGATACTAGATTCGGAGACCTAATGGAAACTCCGTTCTCGCTTTTAGTACCCGCTATTAAGGCTGAAGTAACGTGCTGACTAGTTACGCTTCCATCCACTTCAGCGATTCCTCCGGGAAGACCCCCGAAGGATACCACCGGTAAGAGACCGTTCCGAAGACTTCTAACGTCAGCTCCCAAGGCTCTAAAAGTTTCTATTACTGGAGTCATAGGCCTCCTACGGAGGCTCGCGTTCCCGGTGATTACGCTTCCCGTACCCCTTGGGACGAGCGTTCCAATTCCAATTGCTATTCTAGCTCCAGTTCCGGAACCCCTCAAGTTTATTACGTCTTCGGGCGTCTTTACGTCTCCACCTTTAACTGTAATTGAACCTATTTCCATGCTCACTTCAGCACCGAAAGCCTCTATTGCTTCTAGGGAGGCTTGAACGTCGTCAGCGTCTGGTAAATTAGTTATTTCGCTCTCCCCTTCTGCTAGAAGGGAAAGGAACAAGGCCCTCTGTGCCCAGCTCTTGCTTGGGGGAGCGTTCAGCTCTCCTGAAACTCTAGAGGGTTGTATTGTGACTTTCAAGTTCTATTCGTCCCGCTAACGTATTCTTCGACGCGAAATTTAACCGTCCGTAAAGCGGTAGAGCCGATCACCGATCTCACCGGGATTCGGTCTTCATCCGGATAGTTACTGTGGCCGGTACTTGACCGTAGTAAGGCCTCGCTAGAACGAACGTTACGCCGGGTTTTACGCTTATCCCATTTACGCAAGGCCCTATAGTTCCGTTAATTGGTAAGTAAACGGTAGTCGTTCCGATAACGCGGCTAGTTACCGTTAAGTTGTATCCCAACATTGCGTTAACTTCCTTAGAGCCCTCGCAAAAAAGCTTCCCGTAACACGCTATTTCACCCAGATTCACGAAGCTCGTAACGATGACTTCTCGCGAGCAGTCTCTAAGAGTTAAGAAAGACGTTTCAGTAACGGTACTCTCCTTGATTAGGGTTCGCGTAACAGTTCTCGTTAAGGTCTCGGTAAGGTAAACGGTTACTGTTTCTGCAGAGGTCACGGTAACTCTCTTCGTTCGCGTAATAGTTTCAGTAGAATCTATTGATAGAACTTTTACTGTTCCTATACCCAGAATTCCGGACAAGAGCGTGAGGAAAGCTTGGTTTGGATAGCCTAGAAAGAAGAGTACGCTAGAAGATAGCAAGGAAAGGAACGCCACGCTCTCGTAGTTGTTAGGGTTCACGAGTATTAGAGCTATAATCGTGGCTGGAACGACGTATAGCAGCCTCCCCAACTCCTCCTCGTCCATCTAATCATCCGCGAATGCTCTCGCTCTTGGCTTATAAATTGCAAACAACCAACGACCCTAGGCAAAAATTGAGAACGTGGGAGGTAATAGCTAAGGCTGAAGCCACTGAGCTGGAAAGTTGTCTACTGGGCCTTACGGTTAGAACAGATGGCGTTCAGAGGGTAATATTTAAGCCTTTAGCTTGTTATTTCCTTCATAGAGGCTATTTGGTTGACCCGTTTGAGACGGTCATACCACCGCATAGGGTTAAGTGCGTAAAGTGTAATGGAATAGAGTTCGGTACGTGTCCTCACTACGAGCCACCTCCATGTAAAGTCCTTGAAAAAGACTGGATCAAGGTAGTTGTGTGCAAATGCGACGGCTGGAAGAGCGTCAGGGGCCCGAGGGGCTGTTCGCCACTAGCTACTTATAGAGACCCACCTTACCCACTGATATGTAACGATGAGATCGTAGCTTGTATAGGTAACGGTGAGTGTGAAGGACGCCTTGAGAAGAGAGGCGCTTGGTACTGGTACTTCTAGATGGTGAGGGTCGTGAGGCTAGAGGTATTAAGGGAGTTCGATCCATGGAAGGATGAGTTATGTACGTGTCCTAGGAAATATAGCTTACAACCTTACACTGGTTGCTCCTTTTACTGCTTATACTGCTACGCTACTTCTTATATAGGGAGAAAACCATCTATACCCAAAAAGAACTTTGTCCAGAGGTTAGAGAGAGACTTAAGGAAAGCCGACAAGGGAAAGGTAGTAAATCTCTCTACATCTTCCGATCCATACCCATGGATTGAATCGAGACTTAGGTTAACGAGGAAGGCTTTAGAATTACTATTGTCTCGAGGTTTCAAAGTTTTGATCACAACTAAGAGCCACCTAGTGACTAACGATATAGATCTACTCAAAGGTAAGAAGGCGGCCGTTATGATTACTGTTACGACCTTGCGTGAGGACGTTGCAAGGAAACTGGAACCCGGCGCACCAGCGCCTAGCTTGAGGTTGAGAGCGATAAGGGAGCTTTCCGAAGAAGGAATCCCGGTAGGAGTACGTATAGATCCAATAATACCTTCAGTAAACGACGATGAAGACGAAATTAAGGAGCTAGTAGAGGCAGTCGCTTCAATGGGCGCGCGCCACGTTACCACCTCAACCTATAAGGCTAGACCAGATAACTTAAAGAGAATGGTATCCGCGTTCCCAACCATTAAGGAGTTCTACTCGAGTGGTGAGAGAGTGGGTGGATACATTTACTTGAAGAGGGAAATGCGCGAGAAACTACTAAGACCAGTTTCGGAAGAAGCGAAGAGGTTGGGTCTGACGGTAGCTTACTGTAGGGAAGGGTTCCCGTTCGAAGCTCCAAGTTGCGATGGATCCCATTTGATCCCCTCCCATTAATTAGGACGAATTCGAAATCTCTTTTGAGTGATGTTGATATGGCAGTTAGGAAGGAAATGGTTGCAGCTGTGGTCAGCTTATTGATGGTCGGAGTACTCTCAATACTTCTATATACAGCTCCTCCCTCTTGTACTTGCGGTCCTATCCAAGTTCCAACAATTTACAATACCACTACCTTGACCCTATGGAAAACAGTAACTGTAACGAAGAGATGGGAAGGACCAGTATGCAATTATTGTCACGCATCCATTCCGGAAGCCGATTACAGGGTAGCTAACTTCAATGCAACTTACAAGGGATTGTTAGTTAAGCTTTCACCAGCGGAAGTACAAGGAAAGTACGTTATGGTATTATTCGTGACTAACGTTACTAAGAAACTGCTCGCGGTTCACGTAGTGGTACCGAAAGATTGCGTGGAAGTAAGGAACCATTCGGAGCTCCCATTCTTGAGATCTTATTGGGAGAGGAAGGTGGTTGAAGTACCTTCTCACGTAGTGATGGAGGCCAACCTAACTGAGTTCGATTGGAACTGGGGTTACGCTATTGATTGTCCCAAGGTGATTGGATGAAACTATAACGAACGCGTTAAATATCGCTCTCTTCACGAAATCCCTTTTCAAGTCTTCTATGGTAAATCCTAGGATCAAGGCTATCTTCTCAACCTCTCTTAGCTCATCTTCGTTAATTCTCTTTTTTCCAAAGTTTATTCGCCTATCAGTTATGTGTCTCTCGCCCCTAAACGGTAACATGACCTTTCCGTATGCCGCCTTATGACGCCACGTCTGAGTATCGGCGGAATCGTAACCCAGGGTTCTCAATAAAGGTATCATCTTGGAGGAACCTAGACCTAAAGCGTGAAGGAGCCCAGGGAACTCCTTTCTAACGCGTTCCAAGAACTTAAGGCCCTCCTTTCTCGAGGCGTTCTTCACAGTCAGTATTCTCGGGATCAATCCGCCTACTGCTGCATATGAAGAGAAGTCATATCCGCTCAAGTACTCCAGAAACAAGTCTTCATCTACTGGATGGAAGACTGGTAAGAGTTCGCAATCAACGAGCTTACTCATTGTCCTGGCGTTACTTACGTTTAGTCGAACTTTCTCGCGAGCCTTCGGATCGTTAGGACCTACCGGGTTGTCTAGGGATATGCAATAGTCTGGCTTTAAGTCATTGTACCACTTAGTTACGTCCTCAACCTTGAGTGCGATCCCCTTCTTGAGGGCTTGGTAACCCCCCGAGTCCAACCATATCTCTATATCCGGAGGTATTCCGTACAACTCCCTTAGGCCCATTTCCCTTGCTCTCTCATATAACTTCTTGCTAGATGCTATTTGGAAAGCGTTTAGCATTACCGCCTCCACCTTCATGTATTTCCAAAGCGGTATGACTTGCGAGGCCGGGTGCCCCAATACCAATTTCACTTCTCGTTTACCTTGTCGGTATTACGTGAGGAAGAGTAAAGACGTTAAGTATATGTGGTAAATACAACTATATAACCGAGCGTCGCTACACTTGTCTCTGGGCAAGGGGCAATGTTCGAGCGTGCCACGCCCTTAGGCTCTTACTTAGCGAAGGGAAGGGAGTTTAGGGAACAAGGCTTCATCAGAACCGATTACCCGCCCAACAGGGACGAGGTGCTTTGGAACCCCAAAGTAATGAGGATGCCTAGAGAAGAAATAGAGAAAATAAAGACTCAGAGGTTAAAGGCAATAGTAAAGTGGGCTTGGGAGCACAGCGAGTTCTATCACAAGTTCTGGAAGAGCAAGGGCTTCCATCCCGATATGATAAAGACTGCGAAGGACGTCGTGAAGATTCCGGTCCTAACTAAGAAAGACTTGAGAGCAGACCTCCAATCCAACCCGCCTTACGGAACTATCATGGTACCCGAGCTAGCTAGGTACATTCACTTCGTCGGAGCTACTTCCGGGAGTACCGGAATGCCTACTTTCCAAGGCTGGGGTAGAGTTGAGCTAGACTACTTCGAGGAGCAACAAGCTAGGTATCTATGGACCTTCGCTGGCCTCAGGCCCGGCGTCGTTTACGCCAATTACTTGAACATGAGCGGCTTCTATAGTTGGGGTCCACCCTTAGTCGAGACAGCAATGTGGAGGTGCGGTGCAACTGCCATTGCGGGAGGAGGAGAGACCTTCTTCACATGGAAGGACAGGCACATGTTAATAATGAAGCTTTGGAAGGTAGACGTCTTCGCCACTACCCCGTGGTTGCACAGATGGATAGGAGAGCAAGCGAAACTTGAGGGATGGGTAACCCCGTTCAAAGTACTTCTCCTCCACGGTGGAGCGGCAGCCGAGAATACTAAGAAGAAGTTAATGGAAGTACACCCGAATGTTGAGAAAGTAATAAGCGTGTGGGGCACCACCGATGGTCATATGGCAATAGAGCCACCGGACGCTCCCGGTACCTTAGTGTTCTGGGAAGACACTCAGATCTTCGATATAGTAGTTCCTGGAAGTTACGAGGAGAACGATGTCGGCGAGCCGGCCGGAGAAGGAGAGAGAGGAGAACTAATCGCTACCTTACTGACTCACTACACGATGCCTCTTATAAGGTACAGCCTAGGTGACTACGTTAAAAATGAGTTCATATGTGAACCTACACCGGAGCTAGGCATTACTCACTGCAGGTTCGCTGAGCTAATACCCGGAAGAGTCGAATGGATGTTCACTGTCAAGGGTAAGCTGCTGTTCCCCATAGTGGTAGAGAACGCCGTTAGCCAGATACCGGACACTACCGGTGCATATAACATAGTAGTTTACGACGACAAGATGGACAAACTCAAGATAAAGATAGAGACTAGGAAGCCTATACCGCCACCGTCCGATTACGACAAATTGGCTAGGGAAATCATAGCTAGAGAGGTCGGCTTGTCTCCAGACGACGTGGAGATAGAGTGGATCAGGCCCGGAGAGAGCGTCTGGAAGGGATACAAGCTCCAAGTGTTCCTAGACCAAAGAAAGAAGTAAATTTTTCAGGCAGCCACTTCGCTTTTCTCGAGCTTCTTCTCCTCCCCCTTCTTGAATACCTTAATGCTATCAGTAGGGCAGTTGTATACGCACGCCATACATCCTATACAAGCCTCTTCCCTTTCAACTACGCTGACCAGCCTTTCGTATTCTCCTTTTTTCTTCATCACTATCCTAAAAACGTCAGTTGGACATATCTGGGCGCAGACGGAACATCCTATGCAAGTGTCCTCGTTAACTAGAACCGAGAAGTTAGGCATCTCGCTCTATCACCGGAGTTAGGGTAGTCGGTGTATCGATAAAAAGGAATTTCCTTGCTTTTGAACACACGTAACGAGATTATATGGCGAAGAGGATCACTATTGCCATAGCTATACCGTAGATCGCAGGAGTCTCTGCGATACCTATGAACAGTAGAACTCTACCGAACTCTTCAGGTTTCTCGCTTATTACGGCGATACCAGCGGCACCGGTTACACCTAGGGCGTAGCCTGCACCCACAGTACCGCCGAGCAAGGCGAGACCAGCGCCTACGGCCTTTAGGCCGGTTGCCATACCTGCAGCGCTAGTTTCTGCAGCGTAAGCGATGCTAGCGCCAACTATGGTTATGAATAGGAACGATAATAGCATCCTCTTGAGTACTTTCTTAGTGATTAATCCACCCTTCACGCCTTACACCTCCATTAGAGAGGTAGAGCTTCAGATAAAAAGGACTTCTAATGTAGCTATTGTTCCATTTTGACCTTAGAAAGCTCTTGATCAACCTTTCTCTTCATCTCAGTTTTTATTTCCTCTGCCTTCTTTTCCAGCTTATTAACTACCTCGGTATAGTAGGACTCTATCTTCACTTTGAGGTCCTTAACTAATTCATCCTTAGTAGGCAAACCCGCTTCCATTACGCAACCCTCCTACTTTGTAGTTTGTTACGTATCAATTTTAATCTCATGAATTCCTCTCTTTGCCTATCGTCTAGGACTTGTTTCACGAACTTGATGTTCTTTTGTATATCGGGCAATACGGAGTACTTTATTGCGTTGATTAGCCTCTGCGTCCTTCTTAGCTCATTCATTATTCTGTACATGCTCATCTCAGCGTTCAAGGCTTTAGCTAGGGACTTCATCGCCTTTTCCATTTCTTCCTTAGCAGCATCCATATAAGGAGAACTGAACACTAAGGACAAGCTCGAAGCAGCAGTGGCGCTTTCGAATTCTACTACCGGTATCTTAACTCCGAAGGCCGATCGGGTAGCTATCTTTGCCTTCAACGTTTCCGGTATGTACGCGACCTCTTGTTTACATTCCAACGCTCCGGATTGGACGAAGGCTAGGGCCATGTATTCTTGGGCCTTCTCTAAATGTTTCGAGTACTCATCGTAGTACCTCTGGTAATCTGCTATGGCTCTCCTAAGGTATATTAGAAGTATATCTCTCTTATCTTCTAAGAGTTTCTGGATCTTCTTAACGACCTTTTGCCTTTGCTTCAACCGTATTAGGTTTATCTTTGTAGGAAGTACCCTTTTAGCTCCAGGAAAACTCATTACTTCTTCACCTTTTCAAGCGCTTTACTGCTCCTGTATTTGGGATGGTACTTCTTGATGTATTCTGGTCTTATCTTCGTGAGTTCCTCCTCAGGAAGTATTGATAGGATCTCCCAAGCTAAGTCTAGGGTTTCCTCGATGCTCCTGTTCTCGTAGTAGTCTTGCCTCAAGAACTTTCTCTCGAACGCTTCACCGAACCTCAGATACTTCCTGTCCACTTCGCTTAGGCTCTCCTCACCTACTATTGCCGCTAGACCTCTAAGGTCAACGGCCCTTGCATAGGCAGCGTATAGCTGGTTAGAGACGTCGGGGTGATCTTCTCTAGTCTTACCCTTACCTATACCGTCCCTCATCAACCTGGATAGGCTCATTAGAACGTTGATCGGGGGATAGATGCCCTTGTTGTGAAGGTCTCTCGATAGTACTATCTGGCCCTCGGTAATGTAACCGGTTAGGTCCGGAATCGGGTGAGTGATGTCGTCGTTAGGCATCGTCAATATAGGCATCTGAGTTATCGATCCATTGGATCCCTTGACCCTACCGGCCCTTTCATAGATCGTTGCTAGATCGGTGTACATGTAACCGGGGTATCCTTGCCTTCCAGGAACCTCTTCTCTACTGGCTGAGATTTCTCTTAGCGCTTCACAATAATTGGTCATATCAGTTATTATTACTAGGACGTGCATGTCTTTCTTGAAAGCTAGGTACTCGGCGAGAGTTAGGGCGGCTCTGGGCGTCACTATCTTCATCATTGCTGGCTCGTTCGCTAAGCTCACGAACATTGCCGTCCTGTTTATTGCGCCGGTCTCTTCGAAGGCCTTCTTGAAGAAGAGTAACTCGTCGTACTGGATACCGACTGCCGCGAATACGACAGCGAAGGCCTCTTCCTTGCCTCTCACGGTAGCTTGCCTAGCTATTTGCGCGGCTAACTTGTTGTGAGGGAGACCTGAACCAGAGAAGATCGGGAGCTTCTGACCTCTAACTAGGGAGTTCATACCGTCTATAGCGCTTATACCGGTTTGAATGAACTCGTCGGGGTATTCCCTTGCATATGGGTTTATTGGTTCGCCCCAGACGTTCCTCTTCTCAACAGCTCTTATTGGGGCCCCTCCGTCTATGGGTTCGCCCAAAGCGTTCATTATTCTACCTAACATGTCTTCGGAAAGCCCTATCTCCAATATCCTACCAGTGAAGCGTACCTTGCTCCCAGCGGGCGTTATTCCGGTCGTTCCCTCGAATACTTGTACTACCGCCAAACCTCTTCCAGTCTCGAGTACTATACCCCTCCTCTTCTCGCCACTAGGCAACTCTATGTCTACTAGTTCACCGTATCCCGCGTCGCTAACTCCTTCAACTACTAGAAGCTGTCCTCTAATTTCGCTAATGGACTCGTATTCCTTGCCCCTAAGTTCTACCGTCACGTTCGTGCTACCCTCCATTTAGTATCCATGAGGTCGGAATTATTTTAACTTCTCTCCTACTTAACTACCCGGATTAGTTTGACCTTGCTAGTGGCACCTTTCACTATTTCAATGTCCTTCGCCTTGAAGTATTTCTTCAATAATTTGATCAGTTCCTTATTAGCTTTTCCTCTTTCAGGAGGGGCGTCGACCCTTACAACTAAGCAATCGCCTTCCCAACCAACGACCTCGCTTTTCGCTGAATTAGGTTTAACGCAAACCTTTACCAGTTCCTCCATTACTTAGGACCCGGAATTGGTAAAAGAAGGTGCGTTATTACTTCGCGAGGTGAATTGAGATACTCACGGTTCTCCGTTCAAAGACGTCGGTTTTAGTTAATGCAATTGTTAAAATACTACCGAAGTTTCTCCCGCCCGACCTATTGACGGTGATGAGCCTCCCATTCTCTTTAGCGTTCCTATATTACTCATGGCAAAGGGATTACTTTCTAGCAATTGCCTTCCTACTCCTTTCGTCCTTAATGGACGTACTCGATGGTGCTCTTGCTAGAGCCACTGGAAGGACGTCAAGGGCGGGATCCTTCTTAGATTCCTCTATCGATAGAATTAACGACGTAATAATTGCAGCCGCCCTTCCTTCAATAGGAGCGCCTTGGTTTTTGGCTTTCCTATGGGCAACGGGAGCTCTAATAACTTCTACCCTAAGAGCGGCAGCCGAAATGGATGGTATTAAGGGCGAAGGAGTAGGCATCATGGAGAGGGGCGATAGAATAGTAGCAGTCCTCATAGTATTTGTAATAAGAATTGTTGAAAGCAATATGAGTCTACCTACGCCTAAGTACTCCGTAGCGCTGGTTGCCGGCATAGATGCTCTTATATGGATAACAGTGGTACAGCGAGCGTTATTTTACGGATCAGTAAAGGCCTTATGGATGGGTTCCGTTGAGAGCTCCATAGTACTGGTTTCAATCTTACTCGGCAAAGCTTACGACGTTTACGGGTTCTTAGGCGCGACCGGCATTCTAGGTTACGTTTACCTAATAGCTAAGTGGCTTTCCTTAGGATTTAGGTATCCCTTGAGCGTCTACGACTCTGTTTTGGACTCCCTATCATTGTTCTCATTGGTATGGCTCCAAGGAGCGCCCTTCTGGCTTTTCTATGTAATTAGGATGAGTATGTACTACCTATCTTTACGAGGAACGCTGTTTTCAAGTATTCGAGGTAAGGGACCTGGGGTAAGGTAACGTGGTCCCTAGAAGCCCCTCCTATCTTGAATATCCTTACGTGGGATTTAGCGTAGCGAGTCGCTTTCCCTATCACACCTAAGAACTTATCTCGAGTAAGAGGTTGAGAACAAGACGAAAGCGCAGCGATGCCTCCGATCTCGAGTCGCTTTAAGCTCTCAGAATACGCTTTTAAGTAATCCTTTACACCGATTTCGAAGTATTCCTTCGAGGGAATGAAGGCCGGCGGATCTACGCTCATCGAATCGAAAGAGCCCCTCTCGATCCTCAAGTAACTCCATACATCGGATTGGACTATCTCAGCCTTATCTTCGTTTACCCCATTTAATTTCAAGTTTATCCTAAGCACGCTGAGCGCCTCTGGATCCTCGTCAACGAACTTAACCTTAGATGCCCCGTTGTGAAGTGCATGGAGACCGAAACCTCCAGTATATGAGAAGAGATCCAATACCCTTCCGTAAGAAAGATGACCAAACAGAACCCTATTCTCCCTTTGATCCAAATATAGCCCAGTTTTCTGTAAGGTTACGTTCACGTACATCTTTACGCCTTCTTCGTCCACAACGACTTCCTTGACGTTGCCTATAATGAAACCCTCCCTAGGTTCTAGGCCAACCTTCCTCCTGACCCTCTGAACGCTCTTTTCGTAGACGCTGGAGACGCCAGTCACCCTCTTAACTATTTCCGCTATTTCACTAATGTGAACGTCGATGGCCCTAGACGAGGACTGTAAAACGGCTACGTCCTTATATACGTCAACAATTAGCCCGGACAGCATATCTCCATCGCCGTTAACTAGCCTATAGGCTTCCCAATTGGCCGCTCCATTGAGCTCCCTCACTCGATAGCTATTTTCTATAAGCTCTTCGAACGCGTCCTTGGGAGTTGATGGACACTCGTGAAATAGGAGCAACCTCAGCCTCACTGGACCTGTCTCGTCCCACATCCCGCATAGCTTCATGTCCCCGAACTCGATGTCTACCAATTCGCCTACCTTTCCCTTACCCTTTACGTTCTTTTCGAACACTATTGGAGGGCCAGCTAGGGCTTTCCGCAGACCTTCCTCGGTTATCACTTTACAATACCCTCTTTCATCAATTCCGAGACGGCAATTAGAATCGAAGTACCTATGAGGTCAGCAGTCGTTCCCGGGTTCAAATTTAACTCCCTTATGTACTCTTCGTGAAGACCCTTCCTAGCTAGTAAAGTTAAGTTGTAAGCGACCTTTAACCCCCATTTCCTTGCAACTAGGTCGTCCAACACCTCCGATAGAATTAAGCCTTGTAACTTAGGTATTTCCTCAAATCCTCTCCGTATTAGGTAACGCGCGCCTTTGATACTGATGGGGTATCCACTAAGTATTTCCCTTGAAATAGTATCTCCCATTCTCTCAAGAACATCGTATAGGTTCCAGCCCTTTTCCAACGCTATTTCCGGACGACTAACGTCGGGATATTCTCGAGCTTCTATCTTCTTTAAGTGGGTTAACTTGCTTAATTTCAAGGACTTTAAGAACAGGTAAGCGTCCTCTGGCGTGCTCTCTTTAACCTCTCTGAGACCGCACTTACCCATTTCGAGTCCCTCGTCTAGGCAGTTGAATAATGGAATGGTAAGTATAGCGAAGCCCGTTAACGCGCTCTTCCTTTGGTTAGGTATAAAAGCGAGGAACCTTTCGCCTAGAGGAAGCTTCATCTCGCATACTTCCTTCAACCTATAGGCTTCCATTAACAAGTCGAAGTACTGAAAGTTGGAAGGATTAGTAGGGTATACGTTGCCTGCCTTAGGGTAAGCCCCCTCCAAGGCCTCTGCTATTAATATGAGATCACATTTAGGTACGAGCCTAACCCGAGGTGGAGCCTCTCTCCCAAGGTCGATAGTTCCCAAGAACCTCTCACCTCTATTTCCATACCAACTTTCAATTCGGAGTGTTGCATCCTCAAGCTCTCTATTACTATTCCATTATCCAATTGATACACGTACGGCATTACGTTGCCTTGCGCTTCGACTATAACTCCTCGCACGCTTCTAGCGCCTATCACCGAGGGCCTCGTCGGAGCCCTATTAGGACCGACCAGCCTTATTGAGTAGTGATAACCGCGCCATTCGCCCTCCAAGAGGGCTTCCCTACTCCTATACTCGACTGCACCGCTTCCGAGCGAATCCCACTTGCCCCATTTCGGGGGCTCGGTTTCCCCGCTTTCCCTCATCTCCCTTAGAGCCTTAATTACGCGTTCGAAGTTGTTATAGTAAACGAGATCCAAGTCTCCTTCTATACCAACAACTCTAGAGCCCGTTAATCCAGCCCCCTTGGGTAAGATCGAAGCGAAGTCCTTAGCCACTTTGTCCGCTTCTATTAAGTCCAACGGATTCATTATTATTGCCTTCGAGAGAGGAACTAGCGGAACTGGTCTGGGTGCACAGTCGCAACGCCTAACTAGGTTTAAGATGGAACTTAAGGAGGTCGTGTCACTAACTTTCCTGTTACCAACGTATCTCGGGAAGGCAACTGCAAACCCTTCAGGATGTTCAACTCCCTTAACCATCCACGTTACGTCCTTATATTTCAAGAGGAACCCTTCCTTAACTTCTCCTTGCAAGGAGGGTTCTCCGGGTTTTCAACAATTGCTTTCAGAAAAACGCATCGCTTCGTGGTAGGAGAGAAGAAAACGCAATCGTAACAACTTCTCGGTACTTCGCCTTTCAAGGGATTCTTGAACTTCTCAGTCGATTTCTTAACGTGCTCGTTTACCATTCTCTCTATCTCTTTCTCAGAGTTGTCTGCGTGGTGCGATTCAACTAGTTCTTCCTCTTCCGGTACGACCACTTCGCTCCTAGTTGGCTTAGTTTTTAGAAGGTAAATTGGGCATGAGCTATAATTTGGGGTCAGACACCCATACTCTAGGTGATTTACTTCCTCATTTATAACGGAACATACGACCCTCTTCTTAAAAACTCCTTTGACTTTGGCGAAAGGGCACTTTCCTGGCAAGATCCATCACCTTCAACGTTATTACGTGCTATCGTTCTTGATAAAGAATTTACTTCCCTTCCCTTCTTAAAGAAGTAACTATAACATAGAGGGGGACTAGCGTTCCGTAAGTCATTAGGGTCCACGCTACACAGAACGGTTTGACGACCTTTAGTTTTTCGCCTTCGACCTTTACTAAGTGCCCTAAAAGCGTAGGCCAATACGTTTCGTTATTATACTTTATTAGGAGCTGATCGTTTCCCCTCGCGAAGCCGGGCGCGGGAACTAGTTGCGGTGTCGGAATTTCCTTGAGGCTCTTCAAAGTTACGTTAGTTTCTTCCTCGCCGTAGCTCACCGTTACCCTAAGCGAACCCTTGAGCTGTAGAAGTTCTCCTTTCGAATTAATTGCTATTACGTTTTGGGATCCGTTCGTCAATTCTACCTTAACGACCCTTCCCACGTGCCCCAGAGGTAATGACGTTATCGCTGAAAACAAGAAGATGACAAGTGCTATGGAGGCCCCAGCTACCACTATCTTCTTTTCGAATCCTATCGCAACTCCGATGGCTATTAGGATTGAAGTTATTACCACTAACAATACCTTTGAAACGAAGTAAGGCGTTACGCCCGGCTGGGTTACGAACGATTTAGTATTGCTCATAGTCGGATGCAAGCTACCTTGAATTACGTAGGGCGCTATGAAGCTTATTGGCAAGGAAGCGAAGGCTGCTATTGCATAGACAGCCGATATCACGGCCCTCTTTTCCGGTTCCTTGATGCTATACCTTATTGCGACGTACACTAAATACGCTATGAACATTAGTAATACTGAAGTTTCCCTAGGATCCCAGTTCCACGAACTTCCCCACGATTCCAAGGCCCACATGCTTCCCGTAATTAATGTGAGGAACGCGTATACCAAGGCCGTATATATGAACGCCGAAGCGTATCGATCGAATTTTTCGTTATTCGTAATTAAGTAGATAATTGAAAGAACGAAGCCTGCCGTAAACAAGATGTAGGAAGCCCACGCTATTGGTACGTGTAAGTAAACATTTAAGTACGCTGCCGGACTACCTAGAGGAACTGCGCTTGGAATAGGCGCCTTGGTGACTACTAGATTCGATACAACTGCGTCTGCGATCAATAAGATGGATACTAGGATCGATATTGAAATCGATAAATACCTACTCATTTGTCTTTACCGGTGTAAACGATTTACTTCTCCGTATTTTTGGGTATCGGGAACAAGCTTTGAAGGAAATCAGTGTAAGGGACATCGAATCGAGTCCGAGGTCCTACGTCCTAGTTGATACGTCTGTACTTATGCTAATTGAGGAAAGAGCGAACGTTCTGGAAGACTTGACTTCGCGTGGATTGAAGTGCGTCGTTACTACTACCGTTCTAAGGGAACTAGAGAAGTTATCGAAGATGGGTGGAAGGAAGGGGTTAGCAGCTAGATTGGCCCTTAAGGTCGTTCAGAGCTCTTGTTACGTCCTTCCAACTGAAGGAAGGAAATGGGCCGATGAGGAATTGGTTGATATAGCCTTGAGATATTCAGTTCCAGTTGCTACAGCCGACTTGGAATTGAGGAGGAAACTCTTGAGGAAAGTTCCGACATTCTATTATAGGAAGACTCAAAGGAGGATGGAGAGTGACGATTACTTCGAAATTTAAAAAGCTTTAGAATTCAGGGGGATTGAACTTGCTTCCCCCTTCCTCTTCTTCGCCCTCTTCGCCTTCCTTCTTGCCCTTCTTGCCCTCCTTAGGCGGAGCTGCGGCGATTACGTCGTCGATCTTTAGTAGTGCGTTAGCAGCCTCGGTCGCGCTCTTGAGTACTTGCTCCCTCACCCTGACGGGCTCCATTACTCCTATCTTGGTCATGTCTTCCTCTACCTTACCCTCGAGCACGTTGACGCCAGCCCAAGTCTTGCCCTCTCTGTGGAGCCTCCTGAGCTCCATTAGGGTCTCTAGAGTATCCATACCGGCAGTATCTGCGAGAACTACTGGTATCTCCTCGAGCGCTTCCGCGTAGGCTTCGATGGCTAGCTGCTCCTTACCGCCGACGGTGGTGGCATACTTCCTTAGTCTTTCCGCTAGCTCTACTTCTACGGCACCGCCTCCTCCCACGATCTTGGGCTTTAGGAATATGTTCCTTATGACGTGGAGAGCATCGGTTATGTTCCTCTCGGCCTCGTCTAGGGCCATGTCGCTAGCGCCTCTTAGTAGTATGGTCACGGCCTTCGGGTTCTTGCATCCCTCTACGAAGACCATCTTTTCCTTACCGACTCTCCTCTCCTCTACTAGCTCGGCTTCGCCGAGCGCGTCGGCGCTTAGGTCCTTCAAGCTAGTTACTATCCTGGCTCCGGTGGCCTTGGCTAGCTTCTCCATATCGCTCCTCTTTACTCTCCTTACCGCTAGGATGCCCTTCTTAGCTAGGAAGTGAGCGGCCACGTCGTCGATGCCCTTCTGCACGAATACGACGTTGGCTCCTACTTCAGCGATCTTGTCCACCATCTCCTTGAGTATCTTAGTTTGTTCCTCGAGGAAGGCCTCTATTTGCCTGGGGTCGGTGATGTTTATCTTGGCGGTGATGTCAGGCTTCTCTACCTCTAGTGGCGTGTCTAGCAACAATATCTTCGCATTTTCCACTCTCTTGGGCATACCGGGGTGTACTACTTCCTTGTCTAGTACGATGCCCTTTACCAGTTGGCTGTCTAGCAAGCTTCCGCCCTTCTTCTTTTCGATCTTTATGTCATCCAAGCTCATCTTTAAGGTTCCGTCAGGCTGTTCTTCGGCGACGGTGTAAGCAGCTTCAATTATCATCTCCAATAGCTTGTTCTTAATCTCCTCGGCCTCTTGACCTAGGAACTTGCTGCTTAGGCTGGTTGCCACTAGCTTCTTGATGTAATCTTTGTCCTTCGGGTCTATCTTGACTGCAATGGAGTCGAGTTCCTCTAACGCTTTCTCCATAGCCTTCTTGTAACCTTCGATTATTATGCTGGGGTGTATGTTCTGATCTAGTAAGGGTTCGGCCTTTTCAAGTAGGGTTCCAGCGAGTACGACCACGCTGGTAGTACCGTCTCCCACTTCGGTGTCTTGCGCCTTGGCCGTTTCAACTATTAACTTGGCGGCAGGGTGTTGGACATCCATTTCCTTGAGTATGGTAACACCGTCGTTGGTGACGGTGATGTCACCGAAGCTGTCAACTATCATTTTGTCCATTCCTCTCGGTCCCAAGCTAGTCTTCAACACTTCGGCAATGATCCTGGCAGCTAGTATGTTGCTCCTTAGAGCTTCCCTACCGTAAGTTCTGCTTGCACCCTCCTTGAGTATCAGTACGGGTACTCCGGTTGCCATCGCGTTCACCCACCGTGAAAGGGGTATTCACCGGTTCTATATAAGTTTTTCCTAAGGTTCGGTATCGTTTTCCAAAGAGTAACGTTTAAATGCAATGATTTCGGAACTGACCGATAGGTGAACGTTCTCTTGAATCAACTATACCGATACCTCTTCTATTTGTTCGCTTTCAGTATCGTTGAATATATTGCTTTGCTTTACTTAAGCGATCCAACATCGTTTAAGCTTCTTGCAACAGCATATATGTGGACACCGGCGATTTCGGCGATCTTAGCTATGCACGGCGTTAAATGGATAAGACCTCTGTTACTAAGAAAGAACGTTCGCTACTTAGCTACCTCCTTGGCTATTTCAATTGCGCTACCGTTATTCCATTTAGCTCTAACCTATTTGGTTTTCTCGGCCTATTGGATTGAACCCACAACAGCATTGTTCATATTGAAAGGCAAAAGCGTTAGTTTACCACAGCTTTTGTTATTGGGAATAATTGCTGGTATGTCAGCTAACGCTATCGTGGCCCTAGGCGAAGAAATAGGATGGAGGGGATTTATGTATCGGGAGTTAAAGGATATTGGGAGAACTAAAGCGGCAATAATAATAGGAGTAACATGGGCCCTATGGCATTGGCCCTTGATAGCGTACGGTTACAATTTCCCAGACAGTAAGTTACTTGGGCTGTTACCTTTTGCAGTAACTTTAATACCGTTAACGTACTTAATGCTCTTGATTACTGAATTAGGAGGGATAGTGCCTAACGCCGTTTTGCATGGTGTGATAAATGCTATTTTACCACTAGAATACGTTGCGTTAACGAGCGTTCCAGACGTGCTAAGACCCCCAGCGGGTTTAGGAGGAGCAATACCTTGGTTTGTCGCAATCGTTCTAGTAAAGGCCTTCAGTAGACTTTCGAGCCGGGCTTCACCTCTTCAACGGGTGCAATGAATACAGGCTTGCTACCCTCTTCTTCCTCAGCCATCAAAACCATTCCTTGAGATTCGAGATTAGCCATCTTCTTGGGCTTCAAGTTAGCAACGACCACTACAGTCCTACCGATTAATTCTTCCGGTTTATACCATTTCTTTATACCACTTAGAATTTGTCTCTTCCCAAGCGGTCCGAGGTCCACCACCAACTTTAACAGCTTCCTTGAATTGGGAACGTCCTCTGCTTCCACTATCTTACCTACCCTCAAATCAATTTTCGAGAAGGTCTCGAAGTCTACGTACTCCATTACGAACACCTAAAGGAATCACGCCGGACCACTCTTAAGCTATAGTCTATTTAAATAGAAAATTTTCGGCGGTAATGTTGCCCACATAGAATTTAAGGGTACAACCTCATCCCTACTACACGAGAAAAAGGTGAAATAAAGTGAGGCGCTTCTCCGCACTTCTGGCCGTATTGCTCTCCGCTGCCTTACTCGTTAGCGCCAGTGGATTAGCTACTCCGGAGAAGCTACAGCAACTAGAGGCCTCTGGGAAAGTGAGCCCACAGACGCAAGCGTGTCTAGCGTGCCACATGAAGGTAACTCCCGGCATTGTAATGGACTGGCTCAACAGCGACCACGCCACTCACACGCCACCGCAAGTGCAAGAGATATATGATGCCATACAAGCCGGCCCTCAACCAATCGCCGAGAAGTTCAAGAACTATCCCTACGTAGTCGGTTGCTATGAATGCCACGGTATGTTCAAGGAACAGGACAGAGTTGACGTGGTCAACCACTTTGGCTTCAAGATAGTCAGCATCGTAACCTTAAAGGACTGTAGCCAGTGCCACCCCAAGGAAGCCAAGGAAATAAGCTGGACTTGGCACGGATTCGGTGCACTTAACACTAACCTAAGTCCATGGTACAAGAAGATAGTCGCTTATGCCAAGGAACATGGAGAAACCGAGGAAATGCTACCTCCAGTATTCACCAAGCTTCACAAGGACCTAATAACTTGGGACTGGTACAAGGAGTACGCTAAGGCGCTCTTCAACTACCTAAACGGCAAGCCAGTTGACGAGAAGTGGCTTAACTACATCAAGACTTTCGGCACCGTCTATGACTATGACTTCAAGAGGATAATCAGCCCACTCTACCCAGCTAGCGGCGGTCTAGCCACCAAGGTCGGTGAGAGAGTAGGCTACGAACCAGAGATAGGAGCCATGTGTGGCGTCGGCAAGTGGAAGTTCCAAACCAAGATAAAGAACATTATGGAACACCCAATGTATAAGAACGCTTACACCTACCACGCTTGTTACGAGTGCCACGGCACCCTCGTAGTACCTTACAAGATGGAGACCACCGTAATAAAGGGCTTCCCAGTCACTAGGATGGTATACTGGGGCTGGCCTAGCAACGGCGCTGGAAGAGTTGATCCCGACGGAAGCATAGGCACTTGTACTGCTTGCCACCCCAGGCACAGCTTCAGCGTTGCCCAGGCCAGAGAGCCTTGGACTTGCGGTCAGTGTCACATAGGTTACGACCACCCGCACATTGAGATCTACGAAGAGAGCAAGCACGGTAACATATTCGATGCTAACAAGGAGAAGTGGAACATGGAAGCCCTACCTTGGAAGCTAGGCACCGACTTTAACGCACCAACTTGTGCCACTTGCCACATGAGCACCATAGCCAGCCCAGACGGAAAGACCATACTAGTGAAGGGTACTCACGACCTAAGAGCCAGGCTAGTATGGGACCAGATGCACTTCTTCGGCTACCCGAAGGCCGACTACCCTGACAACGTACAGCTAGCGGTGATGATGGGCGTCAAGGTGCTAACTGGCGAGAACATTGAGAAGGCCGTAAGCGGTGACTTCAAGGTAATACCCGGACCTAAGGCCGGCGAGCTAGCGTTCCCGAGAGTTGCCACCATCCAATTCAGCGGCGAGCTAGCTAAGAAGAGGGCTGCTATGGAGCAAGTATGTGAGCTATGTCACAGCACTCAGTGGACCAAGAACTTCTTCATGACTGCCGACCAGAACATCATAGACTACGACATAGTAGCTCACTACGCCTTCAACTTACTGAAGAAGGCGTGGGCTGAAGGAATACACGACCCCAGCAACAAGCTAGACGAGTTCATGGAGGTAATGTGGTACTACATCTGGCACCACCAGGGCAGGAGATGGAGGAACGGTGCCTTCATGATGGGTCCCGACTTCGCTCACTGGTTCGGTATAGTTGACACCGTAATGGAGGCCCTTAACAAGATGATCAGCTACTACGAGATGGCTAAGAACGTCAAGCAACTACAAGCAGAAGTACAACAACTAAAGCAACAGATCCAAACTCTAGCTAAGTAACTTAACCAACGCTAATTGGGTCCTCAAAAAGCAAGTTCGTTTTTTACTTATTCTTAATCAAATACTTCCACGCCTTCTCCGCTAATTCTTGTACCTTTTCCTTGTGCGGTTTAGTCGGTCTCTTCCACGCCTTCGGATCGTTGTACAAAAGAGATCCAATGAGTTTATCCGCTACTACGTCCGCTGACGGACATAGATACATGCAGAGCCTACATCTCTCGCATTTATCGGGTTCAACTAGCACGGGCTTGGTTTCGTTCCCTTCGGGAACTACCTCTATAGCTCCAGTAGGGCACCACGTCTCACAGATCTTGCAACCGGCGCATGCGTTAGTTGCGTGAATTACCCTTATAGCTTCGAAGACCTCTTCCTTATCTTTCGACTTAACTATCACTTCACCCTCATTGAAGATGTAGATGCCCTTTGGCCCCTTCACAATATTTCCTTTCACTTCATGACCTAGGATTCCGGCTAGTCCTAAGGCTCTCCGTTTATTGTACTTTATTTTGACCCTATACGCTCCATCCCCTTCCTCAAGTCCTTCGAAGACGACTCTAGTTTGCCTGCGTTCGTATTCCCTTCTCCAATCAACTTCGTCTTTATCTCTCGACGCCATGACTTGCTTCGGGTGTTCGGGCGCTAACCACTTCCATCCTCCCTTGCTCCACCACTTCCCGTACCCCAACCTCTTTCTCCAATATTCTAGAACGTTCTCCCATTTCTCCCAGAGCTCGGGATGTAATTCCTTCAGTAGTTTGAATTCCCATTGCGTAGCTCCCGGGCACATGAAGCAACCTATCCTATCGAACCCCTCGAAGTAAAGCGGGTTCAAGGGAACGCCATTCCTTATAAGGTAAACGAACTCGAGTAATTGAGGCCACCTCAAGATTGGGTTTACTGATAACACTGTAGGCAAGTATTTCATTTTCATTATGGGCTCGGCCCGAGCCCTCTCTAGGCTCTCCCACCATCTATTTCCGACCAAATTGATCGCGCTTCCAGTTTTCATCATGTACCTAGCTATGGGCCCAAATTTAGTTACTTTACAACACCATCTGAAGTCCCTGGCCGGCGGGGAAAACATTCGAACTGCTCTCCAGAACGCATCTCCGGCTGAGACGACCTCTAGTTGGTACCCGAAGAACTCGCTTTCCTCCTCTACGGTCTTGACCGTTTCCGGCATTTCTAAGCCAGTATCGTTGAACAGCAGTACCACTTCCTTACTCGATACTCCTACGGGAGGATCCCTCTGCAGGGCCTCGTCTAGAAGGGAGACTACTAGAGCCGAATCCTTTCCACCGGAAAGCGACACGACTACCTTCTCGAAGTCGTCTGCCCTTAGTAACCCCCTATGAATCACTTGAACGCTCTCTTTAACGAGCTCTCTAATGAACTTTTCGTTCGCCTTGTAAACGTCTTCTAGCGTTTGTTTCCTCGTACTTAGTGCTCCTCTCCTAGGATGTTTCCAAACCTTATCTACCCTAAGTTTACCCTTTTTTGGAATAGCGATACCAATTACCTTACCTGACCTATCTAGCAACGCAACTTGCTCGTCTCCCGTACCTACTATCTCTCCTGGCTTCGGATTGTCTATAACCTTACTCCGAATCAAGTTGTTCTGAAGCGCCCTGACGGCTCCCAAGTAGCCTAGCCTAAGGTACCATCTCTCCATAAGCGGGTCGTATAGTATCCTAGCTAGTATGTCTCCATCTACTACTATCTGGTAAGCGTGGTCAATGTAAGACGTTTTGTTTAGGAAAGCCATCCTTCCCTCAGTGAGCCTAGTCCAAGCGCCTCTCCCAAGTTCCCTACCGAAAATTTCTTTTAGGTGCTTTACGTCTCCTTCCCACGCCGGCCTCAGGTCTCGTGGAAGGAATAAGTTGAGCCTAACGGCTCCCTTGCAATCGGACCTACGGAAAACAGGCACGTTTAAGGAAGGGCACCAGTAAACCTCGAGTTCCCTTTTCCACTTCCTCTTCACGTAGTTGCGACCCCCAATTAGCTGAGGAACGCATCTGAAAAGCTAAGCCCTTCGAAGCATTAGCGTGCCGTCTTCCAACGCCTTCGCGATCCAGCCGGATGGAACTAGGACGGTCGTGTCGTAATCCATTATTATCCCCGGTCCCCTTACCTCTCCCTTCCCGAACCTCTCGTACACGGTCGCTTCCTCGAACCCTCTTCCCATGAACCACGCCTCCGTCTTCCCTATTTCTAGAGGCTCCTTGTCGAATCCCTTCAAACCTACCTTGTTGACGTAGTGTATTGCTGTAACTCCAATATTCTCAACGACTATTGGAACGTCGAGTTTGAAACCATACCTTCTTTCATGCAGCTCCTCGAACCTCCTCGCGAGCTTCTCCGGTGAGTATGGCTTGTCCGCCTTCACTTCCAAGGTCCATCCTTGAGTGGAGTACCTCACGTCCGCCACTCTCTCGAAGCGGTCCACGCTCATACCGCTCAGCTCCATTCTCCTTCTAACAGCGGCTTCCAACTCAAGGAAATACGGTTCCAGGTCTTCCGTTACTTCCTTCACAACACTTCTAGTTATAGAGTATTTAACGTCGCTATTGAGCATACCGAAGGCAGTGAAAACGCCGGCACCCATGGGTACCAGTATTTCCTTAATCCCGAACTGCTCCGCTAGTTCGGCCGCGTGGAGGGGACCCATGCCTCCGTAAGCTATTAGAATCAACTCGCTTGGATCGATGCCCCTTTCTATCGTAACTATCCGGACGGCACGCCCCATTTCCTCAGTAATCGCTTCTATTACCGCTTCCGCCACCTCAATTGGATCGGAACCAAGCTCCTTGGATAGCTTCTCGAAGGCCTTCAAAGCCAAGTCCTTCCTTAATTTCAACCCAGAAGGTAACCTCTCGGGCAATCTCCCGAGAACCAAGTTCGCGTCAGTTACTGTAGGTTCCTCTCCCCCAAGGCCGTAACACGCGGGCCCGGGGTTGGCTCCAGCCGAGATCGGCCCTACCCTTAATATTCCGTTTTCCGACCACGCTATCGTGCCTCCGCCAGCAGATACCTCGGCCAGGTCGATGAATGGGTATCTAACGGGATAACCTGAACCCTTAACGAGCCTACCCGCGTGAACCTCCCCACCGACCTCGTATTCCCGAGTTAAGACGGGCTCCCCATTGATGACTACTGCTGCCTTAGCGGTAGTTCCGCCCATATCGAAGGCTAGGGCCTCCTTTACGCCCAACTTCTTCGCATAGTACGCAGCGCCAACGGCACCTCCAGCGGGTCCGCTCTCAATTAGTTGAGCCGGTCTACTCATTGCCTCTTCTATCGTCACCAGTCCTCCTGAGGAGGCTACTACGAAGAGAGGAGCTTCAATGCCCTTACTCTTGAGCGCTTCCACTAGCCTCAAGAGGTAGCTAGACACTAGCGGCTTTAGTGCGGCATTGACTATAGTCGTTGAGAACCTCTCGTATTCCCTCCTTTCCATTGTAGACTCGTGTGAAGCAACTACATCGAAACCTAACCTCTCTAAGATCTCCTTCGCTTTAATCTCGTTTACGGGGTTCGCGTAACTGTGAAGGAAGCAAACTGCAACGATACCTCTTAAATTAGGGGCTATTCGAAGTAGTTCGCTAACGTCTAAAGGTTCGATTACTTCTCCTTTGAAGTTCACCCTTTCCTTGACGCCGAACCTCAGTTCCGGGGGAACCAGTGGTTTCGGTTTCTTGCCAGTGAAGTCGTAGAGGTTTGGTCTCTTTTGCCTTTGGATTTCAATTATGTCTTCCATACCCTTGGTCGTAACTAGGCTTACCTCTGCTAACTTCAAGTGCTTTTGACCTAGAAATGCGTTCGTTGCAATAGTGGTAGCATGAATTACTAAATCAACTTCTTGAGGCCTTACGCCCCTTTCGAGGAATTCGTCTATTGCATTGAGGACCCCTATTTCGGGGGATTGGGGGGTTGAGAGTACCTTTACTCTCGCGGACTCCCCCTTCCTACTTACTGCATAAAGATCTGTGAACGTGCCGCCTACGTCTACTGCCACTTTCCACAAAAACCATCCTATCCCGTCTTTCCAGGCAAACCTTATTTGTTAACGTTCCTTTGTAAGAGTTTCTCGTTTACGCCATTGTACTCGTAGACGAGTTCCAGCTCGCTTAAGCTGTCCTTTAAACCGAACAACTCCGCCGTTAACCTGAGCAACTGCAAATCGCCTTTTAGCGATGCTTCCTTGACCCTCAATATAGTGTCCTTCAATATTTTCTTTACCATTGACTTACTCATTTTCTCTAAGATTGGCCAATACTCCTTGGGCACCTTGCTCTTCGCCCTCTCCACTTCGTTTAGCCTAATTTGCTCGGCCCTCTCCATTAGCTCCTTCAGTATTTTATCACCTAGGAGTTTCTGGCTTAGATCCATTAGCTTGTTGAGTTCTTCCTCGATTATAGACTCTGCCTTAGAAACTTCTTTCAATCTCTCGTTAGCGTTCCTATTGGCTACCTCCGCTACTGCGTACATGTCTTTCAAAGTTACGAGTGGGTGTTTGGCTACTTCCGGGGAAACGCTCGGAGGCTCGCCTATGTCTATTATAAGTAGAGGTTTCCTTAGGTTACGTACAGTTGAGCTATCAATAACCGTTACTGAAACTGCCGAGATAACTGCGTCTACTTCGTTAAGTAGTTCAGGCACTTTAGATAACGGGAAGGCTTTCCCGCCAACCTCTTTAGCTAGTAACTCCGCTTTCTCCAGCGTTCTGTTAGCTATCCAAATTTCGACTCCTTTCTCCTTTTTGTGTAAGTTCTTAGCTATTATCTCGCCGGCCATCCCCGCGCCTATTACTAGTACCTTCTTACCGCTCAAGTCGCCCATTAATTCCTTTAATAGAGCAACAGAGGCGGAAGGGATCCCTATGTTGCCTTTGCCTAAGTCCGTTTCCCTCCTAACCCTCTTTCCTACCTTAACTGCTTCCTCGAAGAGCTGTCTCAACCCCTTATCTATGTAACCTTTCTTGGCGGAATACTCCATGGCTTCTCTGACTTGCCTCAAGATATCGCCTTCGCCTAAAACCAATGATTCCAAGCCGGACGCGACTCTGAACAGGTGCCTCGCTACGTCTATACCTATTTTAACGTCGAACTTCTCCTCTGGTATCGGTCTCCCGACCCTAGCTTCAATTATGCTTTTTATGGATTCGATGGTAGCGCCCTTGTTAGTTGTAGTAACGTAAACTTCGAACCTATTGCAAGTTTGAAGTATGACCACGCCCCTAACGGCCGGTACCCGTAGTATTGAAGAATAAGCAGCATCTATTTGCGGGAAAGCGGAGCTCTCCACTAGCTCCTTCCCGCTCTTCTTTAGGTTAACGCCCACCATCACTAGATCGTCAAGGAACGTGGGTGACCTATAGGAGGCCGGCATGGCGTAAACCTCACTTAATTATCGATCTTCATTAGGGCAAAGTACTTTATATAGATTAGTTGTAAGACTTGAGGGCGAGGGGAATGGATTTCATTCAATGGCTTCAATCGAATCCGACCATATTTGCTCTTTTAGTTTTGACGGCGTTAGCGAATCTAGCGTTAATAATTGCCCTTTTTATGGGAATAAAATAAGGTACCCCTTTTTAATCCCTTTCAAGTTCACGGGAACGGTAGACTGAAGATGCCGAAATATAAGCACGTAGAGGACATCCTAAAAATAATGAGAAATATAGAGCAAGTGAGGAACATAGGTATCATTGCTCACGTAGACCACGGTAAGACCACAACTAGCGACGCCTTGTTGGCGCACGCCGGAATCTTGAGTCCTAAGTTGGCTGGCGAAGCTAGGGCTTTGGACTATTTGGATGTAGAGCAACAGAGAGGTATCACAGTAAAGGCAGCGAACGTCAGCCTCTACCACGAATACAAAGGCAAGCCCTACGTAATTAACTTGATCGACACTCCCGGCCACGTCGACTTCAGCGGTAAGGTAACTAGGAGCTTGAGAGTGTTAGACGGAGCGATACTTGTAGTCGATGCTGTAGAGGGAGTAATGACCCAGACCGAGACCGTGCTCAGGCAAGCGTTGGAGGAGTACGTTAGGCCTCTCTTGTTCATAAACAAAGTCGATAGGCTAATAAAGGAGCTCAAGCTCTCTCCGCAAGAGGTTCAACAAAGAATAGTTCAGATAATAAAGGAAGTAAATGAGAGGATACTCACCTTCGCACCAGATAAGGACTTCGCCAAGAAGTGGTTATTGGATCCGGCTAAGGGTCACGTTGCCTTAGGTAGCGCTAAGGACAAGTGGGGTATTACAATACCAATGGCTCAAGAAAAGGGTATAAAGTTCAGCTTCTTCGTTGACGCTTACAAGACCGGCAACAAGGAGGCAATCGAAGAGCTATTTAGGAAAGCGCCCCTCCACGAGACCCTTCTAGACATGGTAGTTAGATGGGTACCCAACCCAAGGGAAGCCCAGCAATACAGGGTGCCCAGACTCTGGAAGGGTGACATTAACAGCGAATTGGGTAAGGCTATGGTAAATGCTGACCCTGAGGGACCTTTAGTCGTGTTCATCAACGACATGAGGTTAGACCCACACACTAAGAGGCTGGTAGCTACCGGAAGGGTCTGGGCCGGTACTGCCACTGCTGGCAAGGAAGTATGGTTAGTTAACGCCGGCAAGGAAGGCAAGATACTCCAAGTATCCATCTACATGGGACCCGATAGAGAGATTGTCGACTACGTTACAGCTGGTAACATAGTGGCCATGATGGGTTTGGATGACGCTAGGGCAGGCGAAACTATAGTTGATATCAACTATAAGGACCAAGCGGCGCCGTTCGAACAGTTGCACTACGTTAGCGAGCCCGTAGTAACAGTTGCAATAGAGCCGAAGAACCCCAGGGACTTACCTAAGCTAATTGAGGCATTGAGAACCCTAAGCATCGAGGACCCCAACTTGAAGGTTACCATAAACCAAGAGACCGGTGAGTACTTGCTCAGCGGTATGGGTATGCTTCACATCGAAATTGCGTTAACTCAATTGAAGGAAGTATATGGATTGGACGTCAAGGTCAGTCCACCGATAATCACATACCGTGAAACCGTCAGGAGCGCTGGTCCGAAGGTAGAGGGTAAGAGTCCCAACAAGCACAACAAGCTCTACATTACCGTTGAGCCGCTCGAGGAAGTGGTGATCGAACTAATTCAGAAGGGAGAGATAACCGAGGACCAAGATCCTAGGGATAGAGCCAAGATCCTAAGAGAGAAGGCGGGATGGGACACCGAGACCGCCAGGAGGATCTGGGCAATCGATGAGAACTACAACGTATTCATTGACAAGACTGTCGGTGTGCAACACTTGAGAGAAGTTAAGGACACTATATTGGGCGGTTGGAGGATCGCTATGAAAGAAGGCCCTCTAGCGAAGGAGCCCATTAGAGGAGTTAAAGTAATATTATGGGACGCGATAATTCACGAGGACCCGGCCCACAGAGGTCCGGCCCAGCTATATCCAGCCGTTAGGAACGCCGTCTACGCTAGCATGCTCTTGGACAGGCCGACCCTATTGGAACCCCTGCAGAAACTCGACATAAGAGTTCCTAGCGACATGATAGGCTCAGTAACTGGCGTCATTAGCAAACACAGGGGCAAGATATTGGACATAATAGACATGGGAGGTCAAGCCAGAGTGATAGCAGTGGTACCAATCGCGGAGAGCTTCGACCTACCTATGGAACTAAGGAGCGTTACAGCCGGAAGGGCGTTCTGGGGAACTGAGTTCTACGGATGGGCGCCCGTACCCGACCAATTGCTACCGGAGTTAGTAGCAAAGATAAGGCAGAGGAAGGGACTACCGCCTAACCCACCTAAGCCCGAAGACTTCCTAGGTCCGTAATTTTCCGATGAGCAAACCTCCGATAGGCTGATCGAATGAGGAAACTCCCATGGAGCGAGGTTTTTAATAACCTGATAGAACTCTTGGCACTTCTTCTATCAGACAAGAAGGCGATGAGTGTCCCCTCTCCTTTACACATTTCTCTCCCGCGAGAGTGACCGCTAAGGTCGCTGCCTTTGCGGCCCACCACGGCTCGTCCCTTCCCAATAAGGCGCCTACCACGCCACTCAAAACGTCCCCGGTACCTCCTACGGTCATATACGCGTTGCCCCTATCGTTAAGTACAGTTCTCCCATTGCAGTAAACTACGTCTGTTTCTCCTTTTAGGATTACGCACGCTTCGTACTTATTCCCTATTTCCCCGGCGGCTTCGATTCTCGATTGTAAGTCATCGCTTACTTCCCTTCCAAGCAACCTCGAGGCCTCCCCTAAATGAGGAGTCAACACGGCTCTCCACGAGAACTTAACGTCTAATTCAGCCAATGCCTTCAATCCATCTGCGTCTATAACTACGCGCGCTTCCTTGCGTTCTTCAATGTATTTGAGAACGACCTTCACGACTTCTTTGGAAGTAGCGTGTAATCCCGGGCCTACTACTATTACGTTGACCCCATCTCTGTATAAACCCTCCAATAGATCGCTTGGGTTTAAGCTTCTCCAAATAAGTTCCGGATAATCCATTCTATTAGGCGTATAGACGAAGACTAAGTCGGCCCCCGCTCTGAACGCCGCCAACGCGGAGAGCCATGGAGCGCCTTGGTACTTTTCAGACCCACCTATTACGGCGACCTTGCCGTTCAATCCCTTCCTCTTCCTTCTCGGGGCGAGTTCCAAGTCGCCTTTTCCCAAATACCTCTCGGCCCTTCGAGGGATTCCTATTTCCACTACCTTGACCTTACTCATTATCTCCTTCAAACCCTTCTTAGCTCTGTGTACCGAAACCACTAGATCTGCGTTGAAACACAGCTCGCACTCCCCCGTATCTGGGTTCATTCCCGAAGGAACGTCTATCGATATTTTGTACGCGCTAGTTCCGTTAGCCCACTCTATTAGTTCCCTAGCTATGCCTCTCGGAGCTCCCTTGACGCCAGTGCCGAGTAGAGCGTCAATTATTACTTCAGCCTCAAATGGTTCTCTAACGAACTGAACGTCGCTCATTCTAGCCCGAATTAGGTTCTTTAATGTACTTTCTTTCGTAACTTCGCATTCTTTATAGGGAAATAATACTTTAACGTCCTTTCCCATCAACGCTAAGTGTCTCGCGGCAACTAGCCCGTCTCCGCCTTTCCCGCCCTTTCCCGCTAGTATTAAGAAAGAGTTCCCCTTTTCCGATGCTATTTTAGCTACCCATGCGCCAGCGTTCTCCATCATTAGCTCCTCAGTGAAACCGAGCTCCTCGGCGTTCAGCTCAATTGCCCTCATTTCCCTTACATCTAAGAATTCGCCCCTCCAAGAGCCCAAGGAAGAAGCGCCTCCAAGGGAATCCCTGAGGTAGGGTGAGTAAAAGCAGTAACGAGAACCAGTCTAATTTCTCTTTTACATCGATGTTCGATAGAGCTCTCAAGATGGTTCTCAAAGAATAAAGGTTCGCCAAGTATACTTCGTCCTTGCTTAACTTATAGCAGTACTTATCCAAACATAATTCCTTGTTATTCTCCTTGTTAGGATACCCGCAAGTCGTTCTGGGTTCGAGTAATCTCTTGAAGTACTCGATTAAGAACGCTACGTGATTACTGTTGTTTGGATCCAATTTAAGGATGGATAGTGGAATAACGACTGTCATCCCTAAAAGGACCTTCAACGCTTCCTCGTTAATTTCCCGTACGAAGACCACCACTTCCAAGGTCTCTCTATCGCGGGTAAAGACTAGAGGTAGCACCGGTATGGCGGCGTTTCTAGGACTTGGCGATTTATTGGAGCTATTGTCAAATACGTTGATTATTCTAACTCGAGTGCCCTTCATTGATGCTAACGGTTTAATGCCGTACTTCTTCGCTAAACGTATCGCTAAGTTAGACGAAGACTTAATCGAATGCCTGGAAACGTTCTCAGTTAAGTAGAAAACGACCTTGTTCTCAGCTATCCCTTCTAGGCGGAAAACCTCTATAGGGGAAGGTATCTCGGTTGCATATATCTGATTGAGCGTGTTGGTGAAGTGAATCTCAGAGACCTCGTCTAACTCAACTAACGCTTGCGTAAAGTAGTTTTCGGGAGAGCCTTCAATCGTTTCTTTGATAAGGTCAAGGTGAGGTACTTTTTCTATTACTTCGGTTATTATTTTACTCACGTTTTTGAATAGCTTTTTTAACTTCTTGATCTCGCGTCTATTGCCCTTCCTCCGGGGACCGAGGTCCTCAAGGTACGGGCTATCGCTCTCAATTTCGCTACTCCCCATTATATCGCCTAGAATGGTAGTATCTAGATTGTCTAGAACGAACTTAATTTCGGGGTCATTATTTAGACTGGAATGAAAGTAGTTTACGAGTGCTATATTTACATGAGAAATTGTGATGGGGATGAAGTGAAGTGGTTTAGTTTCTTGACGAGGACTAGTAACGACCTCTCTGTCCCGATCATAAACGTACAACTCAAATCAACCAACCTATCAGTATTACCTAATGTCTATTTCATTATAGCGTTAGGATGCTAAATGTTTGGAAAGATAGTCTTTTCAATGCGCTCTTCTCTACCTATACCTCGGTCATTTCTATTGTGATATAATATTAAAGTTAAACGTCATTTCCTACTGAGGGCATTCAACTCCGAGTTCTCCATTCATATAACAATTCACAGAAATAGAGAAAAAGGTGCAAGAAAAGTTAGAATTTCTAACACATCATAATTAACTTGCATCAGTTATTACTCGGTAATCAAGACCGATTAAGGAGAGAAACGAAATCACTCGCCCTTGAAGTTCGGCTTCCGCTTCTCCAAGAAGGCCGTTATTCCCTCCCTAGCGTCTTGTGTCGAGAGGACCCTAGCGAACGCCTCCGCTTCCAGCTTCAAACCTTCTTTCAAGGGAACTTCCAGCGACGCTCTAACTGCTTCCTTAGCAGCGGCTAGCGCTATTGGGGGTTTAGAGGCTAGCTTGCTGGCAACGAGCCTTATTTCCGCATCGGCTACCCTTTTAGGTACTACCCAGTTAACTAAACCCCATTCCTTAGCAGTCCTAGCGTCTATCATGTCTCCTAGTAGTATCATTTCCATAGCCCTTCCCAGTCCTACGTACCTAGGCAACCTCTGGGTGCCGCCACCGCCGGGGATTATTCCCACGTTTATCTCCGGTTGGCCTAGCAACGCGTCTTCCGTTGCCAACCTCAAGTCGGCCATCATCGCTACCTCGAGACCTCCGCCTAACGCGTAACCTCTTATGAAAGCAATTACCGGTTTAGAGCAGTTCTCAACGCTTTCTCCTAATTGGATGAAGGGCCCAGCGACCTCAATTGGAGCTCTCTTAGGCTCCACCTTGCTCATGTAAGTTAAATCGAATCCAGCGCTAAACACGTCTTCTCCAGTAAGTATAACTACCTTAACCTTCTCGTCGTTGCAAGCTTCCTCCATTGCCTCCTTCGCTTTTAAGAGTAATTGAGGCGTTAACGCGTTTCTCTGTTTGGGTCTATTAAAGACTATCCATAAAGTTTCCCCTTCCCTTCTTACCTTTATCTCGCCTCTGTCCTCTTCCTTTAGTTCATATTTATAGAATCCTTCCCCGCTCTTCACTCCTAACTTGTTCTCCTTAACCATTCTAACTAAGAGGTTATTGGGTTTGTAATCGTCTGCAAGAGACGTTTTCTCTTGAAGAGATTGAAGGACGTTATCTAATCCTAGGAAGTCGCCTAGCTTCAATATTCCCATAGGTAGATTTAGACCGAGAACGGTGGCCTGATCCACGTCCTCTACGCCAGCTACCTCGTTCTCAACTAACCATACGCCCTCGTTAATCGCGCTATCTATCAGGTAGACGTAATCTACGCCCTCTGCGGCTGAAGCTGGAATTGAAGGCTTCTTGTACTTGCCGGGAGCGGGATACTTATAGAATCCTTCCCCGCTCTTCACTCCTAACTTGTTCTCCTTAACCATCTGCTCGAACTTAGGGCATATTGTTAAGTTCATACCCCTTTCCTTCATTGCTTTCATTAAGTGATAGAGTACGTCTAACCCAACGTAATCCGCTAATTCGAAGGCTCCCATAGGGAAGTTCAGCTTATACCTAAAGGCCGCGTCTACTTGCTCCATAGTATAGAGGCCCCTCTCGACGGCCCAACAGCCTTCGTTTAGGAAGCGGGCCATTACTCTGTTAACTATGAAACCGGGTACGTCCTTCTTAACTACTATTGGTACCTTCCCCATTTTCTTGGCTAGCTCCACTATTACGTTCACGGTCTCGTCGCTCGTTTTCTCGCCTTTTATCACTTCTACGAGTTTCAGTATTACTGGAGGGTTGAAGAAGTGCATTCCAGCTACCTTCTCCGGTCTCTGGGTGGCCTTAGCTATCTCCGTAATTGGAATAGAAGAAGTGTTCGATGTTAATATTGCGTGCTTAGGGGCGTATTTATCTATGGTTCTAAAGATTGATTGCTTTAATTCGAGTATCTCGGGCACGGCCTCTATCATGAAATCGATGTCCTTAGCCGCCTTAGCGTAGCTCTCCTCGTCTTCCGGGTTAGCTACCATAGTTTCGATTCTACTCAATACTACCTCTGGGCTCTCCTTCAATTTGCCCTTAGCTTGGAGCTTTTCCAAGCTCTCCCTTATTCTACTGAGGGCCCTCTCTAGGAATTCCTCCTTTATATCTATCAACCTTACGTTAAAGCCGCTCATTGCAGCTACTTGAGCTATACCGTGACCCATTACGCCCGCTCCAACTACCAATATCCTCTTGACTTCCATTGGATCGTACCCGTTTTCCAGAGATGTATAGGGAGTATATATCACTATTTATGAAAGAGGACGGAAAGTATTGCGAAGGGGAATATCCATAGCACGGTCAAAGTAATTACTGCTTGAGTAGTTAACGTGACGTCGTAACCATATACCATCGCTAGAGCTATGTTCATAAAGGCGGGAGGCATTGAGGACTCTATTAGAAGCGTCAAGTCCTTGCTCATCAAGAAAATCGGTAAGGTTAGGAGCGGTAAAGCCACGTGTTTCAGAAGCCCTATTAGCATTACGTCTTTGCTCAATCTCACTACTTCGCGATTGAAGTTCAAGCCCAGGAGCAAAAGCCCCAGTTTAGAGAGCTCTGCTCCAATCCTCTTCGTCCACTCTATTGATTCCAGCGATATATTGGAGGTAGATAATAGAAGGCCTAAGAGGAACGTTACAGTAAACGGTTGTATCCTAGCCTTGCCTTCTTTACAAGATATTATAGCTGCTAACGTGTAGTGAATGAAAGTAGTTACCATTGCGTAAACTAACGCGCTATCAACGGAACCTCCTAACGCTAAAGTAGCGGGTATTCCGAGAAATATCGTGTTGCCGAAAGCGGAAGTAATTGCGAAAGCCCCCCTCTTTGGGCAGTCGTCCCTGAAGAGGACAATTGGTATGAAAGCTACTAAAAGGGCAAGGCTAGGAGCCAGCACTGAGTGAAGTTGAGCCTTCAGCTCAACTCCGGCCCAAAACCCTAGGATCGGTGCATCTATATAAACTAGAAAGATGGATAAGTGTTTTGAATACTTCCTAAATCTAGTAGCTCCTAGGGGAAATCCTAGAGCTATTAATGCTAGCGACCAAACGTCTACCACTACTTTCCGACCGATGATGTGAGTTTCAAGGGCTGATAAATGATGTGCCCGCGCAGGGCTGAAGGTCACTCTGGCATTTTCCCCTCTACTACGAATATTGTTAAGGCCGCTATGTGGGAGGCGTGATCGGCCAATCTCTCTAAGAACTTTATCGAAAGCGCTTCCACTACAGCGCAAGGAACGCTCTGCTCGTTCTTCATTATATCAATTAAGTTCGAGTGGTACTTCTCGTCGACGTCATCGTCCTTACTTATAACCTTGAAAGCCAATATTGTGTTCAATTCCTTAAAGGACCTCAAAGCATCGTTTATCATGGACTCTACGAGAGGCCTCAATTCATCGAACCTCTTGGTCTCACATTCTATTCCCATTTTCTCAGCTCGACTGAAGGCGGCTAACGCATCGTAAGCGTACCTGCCGAGTCTCAGCAGATCGTATCCGAGTTCCATGTAAGCCTTAACCTTCCTCAGGTCTGAAGCTATTGGTTGGAATCGAGCAATGGTTTCTAAGGCTAGTTCGTCGATTTCGTCGTTGAGTCTCCTAAGCTCTTGCACGTATTCTTTAACCTTAGTCCTCTTCTCTTCCTTCTCTTTCTCCTTTATGGCTTGAAGCGATAGTTCCACAGTTTTCTTCGTTAATTCCATTGCTTCGTTTACGCACTCATCGAGCCTTTTAAGAGCGATTTCTATTAACCTCAACTTCGAGCCCGTGAGGATATTCTTCCCTCAAGTAAATTAAAGTGGACTCACTTGAACCTCTTTATCCCCGCTATACCGAACGTCTTCTTAAACCATTCCGCTTCGGGAACTCCCTCTGGTATTGGGATAACCTTCGTCCCGTACATCTCAGCCTCTTCCTTTATCTTCTCAAGCTCGGGGTGATCTTCGGGAATCAAGATAGACTTGAGCGCGCCCATTCTAAGCGCTTCCATGACCTCTTCCTTACCGTAAACGGCGTAACCAGTGTCCTTCGCTAAGTGTCTCTTGAACTCTTCCATAGCGTTCAACGCTTCGGCGTACTTCTGGCCTTGGATTTCGTTGTACCCCCTTTGAACGAGTTCGTAGAAACCGTGCTCGTCAACGTCTGCTACGTCGTAAAGGCCTAGCACTTTCTGCTTTATCCTGTAGTCTAAGCCGCCCGCCTCTAAGAAATCTTGTTTAGAGAAAGCCGGACCTCCGATCAAGACTCCTTTAAGTCTACCTTGCTCTAAGTAAGGTAGAAGAACTTCGCTTGCCACCTCGCCCGCGTGTTTATAGAAGGCTTCCGCGGCTTGCTCTATTAATCTATCGAATCTTCTCTGGGACTGACCACCTCTGTGGTGCTTACTAGGTATGAACCCCGTCGCCTCCCTTAAAATCTCAATGTTAGAACCCTTTAGCAAACCAACTAACATCTTACCTCTCTCGACCAATATTAAACCGTAAACTTCCGGTTCCTCGACCATATCCTTTAGGAATTCCGTATGGAAACTCTTGTCAGTTCTGTAGAAGAACACTGGTACCTTATCTGGAGGCGAGAAGGCGTAGCATTCCAGTTTCTCGGTGTCCGGATTAACGCCGCAGAATATAACTAGGCCATTAGGTGGTACCTTATCGAACCTTTTTAGCCTATCCATCGCTGCGGTGAGCGCTGCCTTAACGGCTTCTCTAGTCTTCTTCAATTTAACGTTGTCCGCAACGCTCATCTCCTTTCTGAGAAGCTCCATTACGTCACCTACGGGTCTCCCGGGCGGTATGTATAGCGAGAGTAGCGTGGTTGCCGGCGCGCTCCATTTCTCCAATTCCTTCAACAATTCCTTCAACTGCTTTCGCGAGATCTGCCATTCGGACGTCGCTTCACTCATTTCTTCATCACCACCTCTATCTCTCGGGTTTGCCTTATCAAAAATGGGGCAAGAACTTAAAAATTATACATCATTGAGAATGTTCAATAACATCCATTGTATATTTAGTATTTCACTTCCGATGTACTATTCAATAAGGATCTAAATTATACTTTAGCTATTCACCATCCCATGGTGAATCCCCATCTCCACCTCTTGTCCAAATTAAATTTTCCATTCATTCATAATCAATTTACTCACTTCCTCAACCTTAACCATTTGAATTCAGAAACAATGGTCCTTTTAAGCACCTTCAGTTTCTACCGGACTTCCTAATGCTCAATTCCATTTCAACTTAATCATTCAACATCGTATTTGCAAAAGCAAACAAGATTTACCAATCCAGAGCTCAAGTCATCAGTACACGGTCCTTTCAAGATCGATCTTTACAATGAGAAGTTGCATTGAGGGGTTAATAAGCGATCATGGGAACTTCGATGATCATGGGGATTTCTACTCAAGCCTTCCTTATACAAGCATATGCATGCATATATTGGACAACAAAATGGGTTGATATTCGAAGAGGAAAGGTATGGTTGTGGAAAGATAGATGAAGGGAAAGGGTTAAAAGGTAAGAAAGAAGTTGCTTAAATAGGAGGGCAACGGTAGAGATCCAATAGGGAATAGAAAGAGTATTTTTATTAGTTTCCTAGCTTTGGCTGTCCTTATTAGCGTAGAGATCCAATAGGGAATAGAAAGATTCTCTTCCCTAGGTCGCTTGGTCTCTTGGTGGTCGTTTCGAGTAGAGATCCAATAGGGAATAGAAAGTAGAAAAGAGACCGAAAGAGATCATCCGGCCTCCAGATTTTTGTAGAGATCCAATAGGGAATAGAAAGCAACGATTTCAAAGACTGTGAACTCGATATCGATAAGAGGTAGAGATCCAATAGGGAATAGAAAGTGAACTTTCCACAAATAAGAGAGCGTTAAGCTTAAAAGTAGAGATCCAATAGGGAATAGAAAGTCCCCATTGGGGGAGGAGTACTCGGCGTAGATCGTGTACCCGTAGAGATCCAATAGGGAATAGAAAGACAAATGTCCCAGTCTATTAAAAAATCTTTCTCCTCCCCATTGTAGAGATCCAATAGGGAATAGAAAGAGAACTATATTGAGAGCTAGGGGGATTGAAAATGGTAGGCAGTAGAGATCCAATAGGGAATAGAAAGCTTACCGAGCAGATCTTGTACTATGCTGTATACTCCGTAGAGATCCAATAGGGAATAGAAAGTTGCAGTCAATTGTGCAAAGGTTTTGATACTGTTCGTCAGGTAGAGATCCAATAGGGAATAGAAAGTCTTCACCGTCGAACTGCTCCCCGAGGTACTCGAGTACCTGTAGAGATCCAATAGGGAATAGAAATTCCTTAGCGTATTATTTTCATTATGGCGAACAGGATGAAGTATAGTCCCAAGATGGAATAGAAAGGTGGAAAGATATAGTATAGTTCGTATCGTCCTTTGATGGTAGAAATCTGCGAGAAATAAAATAGTATAAGGATAAGTGAAACGCGTTCTCCTCGGTAATTACTAATATTATGAGAAAAGTCTGTGAACTTTGATCCTTCAGATCGAAAATCTGAACTTAGAAGGTTACAGTTTCCATAATGGGTTCTTCTCCTTTCTTGATGATCAATACGTCGACTCCGTCTCCCGATAAGCTATCTCTTGAAGAGGCAACCCGTATTGAGTCTATAGCTAAGTTCTTGGCGTCTTGAACGCTCATGTCCTCTCTGTATTCGCGCTCTAGGAGGGCTATCGCTAAAGGCGCACCGCTACCTGCAGCCGCGTACTTCTCTTCTACTACCGAACCCACTGGATCTAATACGAAAATATGTGGGCCGGACGAATCTATTCCTCCAAAGACGGTTTCCGTGAGTAGTGGGAACATCTTATAAGAATACAAGAGTACTCCCAGAAACCTCGCTGCTGATCGAACCTTCATTTCCTTCCTTACGTTTAATTCGTATCTCTTGACCTCTAACTCTACAATTCTGCTTATCGTTTGCATGTCCGCGTACAGCCCCGCGCAAGCCATGCCCATCCTATTCCCTATCTTGAATACTTTTTTCATAGATTTACTCATGACGAAACCTCCGTAACTCATCCTCTTTTCTGCCGCCAGCACGACGGCGTCGCTTAACTTAATGCCAACCGCGGTAGCGCCTACGTATCCGCTCACTTCGCATCTCCGCGGTAATTCGTAGGGGTGGATCCTTTTAGGTTAGCCTTTTCCTCTCCGGCGTTCTCAATCTCAATCGAAACGATCTGAAACTCCTCTCCCTTCACGATTTCGACGTCAGACGATCCGCATCTAGGGCACTTCAAAATTTCGCTTATCAAGTGTGGATATAGGTGAAGGATCGGTAGGTTGACTTCCAAGTCTGGATATACGTCCCTGAAACTCCACTGGGCCCCGCAATTCCTACACTTGAACTCGGATTTCACCAACTCTACCTCTAGCTGGGCTCCCTCCAAAGGGGTTCCTATGCTATATATTTCCATTGCGTTCTTCAAGGCTTCTATGTCAATTAGGCTCAGTTCGCCTATTCTCATCTTAATTTTCTTTACCCTTACGTTTTCCAAATTCTTATTCTTTAGGAAATCCAGTACGGAGCTTATGATCATCTGAGCGTAACTACCTTCGTGCATAACATGTTATCCCTACCATTGGACGCGGCGAGAGTTATTGAGCTTCTTCATAATACGTATAACGAAGTAATCGCCGTAACGCCTACCGGCTACTCTTGTTTAGGAGTATATCCTCGAGAGGGGGCCTCGCTGGAATTCAGGGCGTTCAAAGGCAAGTTTCAGGAAAGCTTGAGGAACGTAAACGAAATAAACGTATTTTCGTCGTTTAAGCCAATCGATTACGTGGAGGCCGCGCTAACTAAGGACTTGGAGCTAATTGAAACGCCTTTAGGGCTCGGTCCTAAGCACTGGTACTTAGCTATCAAGTGCGAAGTTAGCGAACTAGGAGGCTCGGATCCAGTTATATATGAATGCGTACCTAGAGAAGCCTTCTATAGACCGGCGCCTCCGCCCAGTCGTTCCTTCTTCTACGTTCTCGAAGCAGCCGTTTACGCTTCGAGGTGGTTCCTAAAACCCGAATACGTGGACAAAGCCGTTGAATTGCTCCTAGAAGGCTACAGGCTCGGTGACGAGTTAGACAGAGCAGCAGTTGGAAAGGTTCTAAGGTACCTTATGGAAAGAGTGTAGTCTATAATCATTAGTCGCGCTCAGATAAGAGGGGTCTCGGTATATTGGATAATAAGTTTCTGACACTCATCGTAATTGCGTTCTTAGGTACAACTATTTCAAGGACCTTGAGAATGGGTACAGCGTTCTTGACGATATCGGAAGGTTTCAGCTTCCTTTCTTTGCTCGCCGCCACGTTTGCAATAGGCAGGATACTGTCCTCGTACCTAAGCGGAATAAGTACCGAGAAGTACGGCTCTAAGGTCGCTTCTCTTGGGATAAGCGTGATTGCACTAACCGGATTGGGATACGCCGTCCTCCCAGCGGTGACGTATTTACCGCTACGAATACTGCACGGCTTGGCCTCTGGTATAGCGTGGCCCTCCCTGCAAACGCTAGTAATGAGCAGCGTTGGTGAGGAAAAGAGAGGTAGAGCCTCCTCGCTATACTTCATTGCTACCAATTCAGCGTGGATATTGGCGTTTCTAATTGGTAGCATTATAGATAGGAACGCCATGGTAGTTTCGTCAGCCTTATTGATTCTAATAGCTCTAGTAATGTTAAAGTTAGACGTGCGAGTGGGAGTTAAAGCGAAAAAAGGCAAAGGCAAAGGGAAGAAGAGGTTCGTACCTCCTAATGAGGCAATAGCGTTAGGCGGACTCGCAGTAGGCTTCATGACTCTATTAGTGAACACGGAAGTCGCGATCGCCGTTCTAGGCTTAGAATTCGAAAAGACCGTCATCGGGATCGTTCTGGCGGTAGCGGCTCTCATAGGAGCGGTCGTTAGCTATTTAGTTAATAGGAAGTTAATAGACTACTTGGAAACGCACTTATCCTTGCTACTACCCTCTGTTGCGACCCCCGTTGCCTCAACTTTGATTTACGTTTCCCCCATGACCTCGTCCGTAGGCGTCCTAGTTACGAAGGCGGCTGTCTCGTGGTGGAGATCAACCCTCTTAGGCCTTTCCAGAGCTCAAGAAACGGGGAAGAGGGTCGGGCTTTTCAACTCAAGTGCCGACGCGGGCAGAATCATAGGAGCGTTCATAGCTTCCCAAGGAGCAGCGATGCTACCCATACTCTCAGCGCTTTCGTTCGTTCTAGGACTAGCCTCGTGGACGCTCTCTTTGAAAAGTAGGGGAGAAGTTAGCGAAGATAAAAAGTAGTTTCACTCTTCCTCTAATCCCATCATTTTCCTAAGTTCCCTTCCGACCTTCTCGGCAGGGTGTTCCTTAACTTTCTCCATGAGCTCCGTTAATTTCTTGGATCCGCTCTTGTATTCCTCGACCCATTCCTTCGCGAATTCGCCATTGAGAACCCTTTCTGAAGCCTTCTTCATGTTCTCCTTGACGTGTTCGTCTATTACCCTAGGACCTACAGTTAAGCCTCCGTACTTGGCGGTGTCGCTAACCCTCTTTAGCATTCCGTAGAAGCCGTACTGCCATATTAAGTCCATTATCAATTTCGCTTCGTTTATTGCCTCGAAGTAAGCTATTTCCGGTTGGTAACCGAGTTCTACCAAGTTCTCGAAGCCCTTTAGCAAGAGCTCCATTAAACCGCCTACCAGTACGGTTTGCTCTCCTATGAGATCGGTCTCGGTCTCCTCCTTAAACGTGGTCTTTATCACTCCGGCTCTGGTGCAGCCTATGGCTTTCGCAATTGCTAGTACCAAATCCCAAGCCTTTCCAGTAGCGTCTTGGTGAACCGCCACTAGAGCTGGAACGCCCCTTCCTTGTAAGTAAGCTTCCCTCACTTTGGGACCTGGGCTCTTGGGAGCCACCATTACAACGTCTACGTTCTTAGGAGGTTTAATTAGGCCGTAGTGGATGTTGAAACCGTGAGCGAATACTAAAGCGTTCCCCTCTTCCAAGTTGGGTTCAATGTATTTCTCGTATACTTCGGGTTGAGCCATGTCGGGAATTAGCATTACTATTACGTCCGCCTTCTTAGCTGCCTCTGGAATGGGAAGTGGTTCGAAGCCGTCTGCCTTCGCTTGATCCCAGCTCTTCCCGTTGGGTCTCAGACCTACTATTACGTCCACGCCGCTGTCTCTCATATTTAGTGCCCAAGCCCTACCTTGAGATCCGTAACCTATCACAGCGACTTTCCTTCCCTTTAGAGGCTCTAAGCTAACGTCTTCGTCTTTCCATATTTGGGCCATCGCGTGCACCTCGCGTTGGGTTTTAGGACAGAAGGAAATTTATTTATAGTTGATCTTTAGCGAACCTTAGAGAAAACTTATATAGAACCGGTGAATACCACATCCATGGTGGGTGAACGCGATGGCGGCGAGACCTATCGAGAGCATGGGTGTCCCGGTAGTAATACTAAAGGAAGGTTCCAGCAGAACTTACGGTAGGGAAGCTCTAAGGAGCAACATGATGGCTGCTAGAGCCGTTGCAGAGGTGTTGAGGACCACCTTTGGACCTAAGGGCATGGACAAGATGCTGGTAGACAGCTTGGGCGACATCACCATAACCAATGACGGTGCAACCATCCTGGACAAGATGGACCTACAGCACCCCGCAGCTAAGCTACTAGTCCAAATCTCCAAGGGTCAAGACGAGGAGGTAGGCGACGGTACCAAGAGGGCCGTCATCTTCGCTGGAGAACTCCTAAAGCAGGCTGAGGACCTCCTAAACAAGGACGTCCATCCGACCATAATTATTCAAGGTTACAAGAAGGCCCTAGAGAGGGCGCTCGAGAAAATAAACGAGGTCGCAGAGGCTATTGATCCAACTGATAAGGAGAAGTTGAAGAGGATAGCCCTTACCAGCCTGGCTAGCAAGGGCGTACAAGAGGCCCGCGAATACTTCGCCGAAATAGCAGTAGAGGCAGTGGATACTATCAAGGAGAAGAGAGGCGACAAGTGGTACGTTGACTTAGATTACGTACAAATAGTAAAGAAGCACGGAGGCAGCCTGAAGGACACTAAGTTAGTGAAGGGCGTAATCCTCGACAAGGAAGTAGTACACCCCGGTATGCCCAAGAGAGTAGAGAACGCGAAGATAGCCGTACTCGACACGCCGTTAGAAATCGAGAAGCCTGAACTAGACGCAGAGATAAGGATAACTAGCCCAGAGCAGCTCAAGCTCCTATTAGAAGAGAAGGAAGAGATACTGAGGAAGAAGGTCGAGAAGCTCAAAGAGGTCGGCGCTAACGTAGTGATAACTCAGAAGGGTATCGACGAAGTTGCTCAGTACTACCTCGCGAAGAACGGCATCCTAGCCGTAAGGAGGGTAAAGAGGAGCGACCTAGAGAAGGTAGCGAGAGCCACCGGAGCGAGGATAATCAGCAACATCGAAGACCTAACTCCCGAAGACCTAGGTGAGGCCCAGTTAGTCGAAGAGAGGAAGGTAGGAGACGACAAGATGGTATTCATCGAAGGCGCCAAGAACCCAAGAGCAGTATCCATACTCGTGAGGGGAGGCTTCGAGAGGATAGTCGATGAAGCTGAGAGGAGCCTAAGAGACGCCCTAAGCGCTGTCGCCGACGCTGTGAAGGCAGGAAAGATAGTAGGCGCGGGCGGAGCCCCTGAAGTGGAACTGGCGCTAGACTTGAGAGAGTTCGCCAGGAAGGTTGGAGGCAAGGAGCAGCTAGCCGTTGAGGCCTTCGCCAGAGCTCTCGAAGGAGTGGTTATGGCGCTCGTCGAGAACGCCGGTCTCGACCCAGTAGAGAAGCTAATGCAACTAAGAGCCAAGCACAGCAACGGTTGCAAGCACTGCGGCGTCGACGTATACACTGGCGAGATCGTAGACATGGTCGAGAAAGGTAACTTCGAGGCAGTAGCAGTTCCAGCTAACGCCATCAAGAGCGGAACTGAGGCGGCAACTCTGATACTCAGGATCGACGACATCGTCGTAGCTGGAAAGAAGGAAGAAGAAAAGGAGAAGAAGCCCTAACTTTAAAGCCTAAACGTTTTCTTTAGATCGGACTAAATCTAACGTTTCGTTCTTTTGATTCTCCTCTGTTCCATCCTTATCGAAGTTCGCGTTTCAGTTTAATGGAGTTCCCCATCCGTTCTAGAACTGTTTTTAGAGTTTTAGTGCAACGTTTAACGCTTTAGTTTATTGAACAACGGTAATAGACAATAGTCTGAGTTCACCCTTATGAGATTTGCGTGCAATCTAGGTCCAAGTATCTGCGATAGCGTAACGAATTCTAATTCCAATTAGCGTAGACGCGATCAAATCTAACTCGGTTTTAAAAATTCCTATAAGAAGAAAAACGTCCTAACATAATTGCCCAGACCGAGCATTTAGTAAACGGTGAAAATTTCGATGAAGGAAAAGATCTTGATACTAGGCGGTGGCGTTGCCGGCCTTACTTTCGCCAAGGAACTCGCTGCTAGGGGAATCGAAAGTACTGTAATAAGCCTTCACGACTATTACATCAGCGGTCCCTCCAGGCCTCTAGTGCTTAGCGGCGAACAACAAGTGGACAGGATAACTAGGGGATACAACTTCCTTCCCAAGGAAGTGAAGGTCAAGTACGGAAGAGTTGTTAGGGTCGATTTGGATAATAACAAGGTAGTTCTAGCACACGGAACCTCTGAAAAGGAAGTGGAATACGAATACCTAGCTATAGCATTAGGCACCCGCTACGCTTACGATGCTATCAAGATTGAAGACCACGTCTTCAACGTGTACGACTTAGGTAAGCTGTTCGACTTGAAGAACTTGATATGGAACGCTACTGAAGGCACCATCGTAGTTAACGCTCCTAAGATGCCTTACCGCTGTGCGCCCGCGCCCGGCGAGACGGTAATGACTATCGATATGGTACTGAGGCACAGAGGCGTTAGGGACAAGTTTAAGCTGATATTCGTTGACGCTAACGAGAAGCCTCAGCCAGCGGTAATAGCTGACGTATGGCTAAGCTTGTTCGAGAAGGCACAGATCGAAGTTCACCTAGGAAAGGAGATTACCGAAGTTACTAAGGAAGGCGTAGTGCTAAGCGATGGAACTGAAATTAAGGCCGACTACAAGGTAATACTACCGCCTAACAAACCAGCGCTCTTCGAGAATTGGCTAGAAGTAAGAGGTCCGAAGGACCTAAGGTTGAAGGACTACGACAACGTCTTTGCTATAGGTGAGGTAGCCAAGTTACCCTTCCCCAAGAACGCTGAAGTCACTATGATAAGCGCTAGGAACGCCGCCATAAAGCTCATGGAGATGCTCGGAGTAGGCGGTGGGAATTACATTGACTACAAGTTCTCAGGATGGGCCTACGCCGGTAACTTGAGCGGTGAGTTGAAGACTCTGAGCGTACAGTTCAGCTTGGACTTCAGCTCTGGAAAGCCTGTAGGTAGCAAGGACCCAGAGCCTAAGTACGAATACACCCAAAGGAAGGACGCATGGGAACAAGGATTACTGAAGCAATTATTCGGGTACTAATTTTTTGATCTCCCTTATTTCTTCGCTTTCGGTGTTGTAAATTTATGAAAGAGATATTGTACGACACTTACCAACAGAAGCCCGTTGTTAGGAACGCCAAGTCACGTCCTCACCTCGTCTATCGGGAATGCGAGAGCGGTTTGGAATTGAAAGTGGTTGTACGGGACGAGGACGTAGAAAAAGTATTAGATGCGTTAAAGGGGAACTTGCCTGACGAGGTCCTCAACGCCCTTGGGATAGAGGCCACCGGAGAGGACTTGGAGGAGCTGTGTTCCGAGTTGATGAGCTTGGGCTACTCATGTATTCTGGAGAGCTTTGAGGAGAACGGGGAGTATTGCGAGAGATTAGAGGTCGACTTAATTCCTCAACAAGATTACGTTTTAGTGGAAGTAAGCGGCAAGAAAGTCAAGACGAAACCGTACGAGGATGTGATAGGGTTCGTGGAACTCGAGGTTCGTAGAGGAGCGGTAGTATCTCTGCGAGCCGCGGTAGAAGAGAAGGCGGTGAAGGAGGTAGTGCAATCTCGAGATCCAATGAGGAAGATCTTAGAACTCTATGGATTAGACGTGGATCTTAAGAACTTCGACGTAATTTCTCTTCTATCTTTAATCGAATCGAAATACGACTACTACTCTATAGATATAGAAAGGGATGGGGACGACTACAGGGTATATATAATACTTTAGCGAATCAGTGGGCGTGAAACTCATTTTTAAGATGAGAGTCGGTTCCATTCCGGGGAACTTCGCAAGTTGAATTATAAGGATCTGGGTCTTAAAGTAGGTCTCGAATTACACCAACAATTGAAGACCGAGAGGAAACTGTTCTGCCACTGCAAACCGGAACTCGTTGAAGAAGACGAGGAAGATGTGTTCGAGAGGAGACTGAGACCCGTTAGGAGCGAATTGGGCGAAGTGGACATAGCGGCCCTTTTCGAGTGGAGGAAGGGAAGAACCTACGTCTACCACGCTCCCCGCTCTGCTTCTTGTTTAGTTGAAGCTGACGAGGAACCACCTCACGACGTGGACACTGATAGCATTGTAATTGCCCTAGCCATGGCTAGGGCCTTCGGCTCACACGTCGTAGACGAAGTACACGTTATGAGGAAGATGGTTATCGACGGATCCAATACCTCGGGCTTCCAGAGGACTATGCTAGTCGCCTTGGGCGGTAAGGTTAAGATAGGAGAGAAGGAGATAGGTATACAGACCATATGCGTAGAGGAGGACGCAGCTAGGAAAATAAAGGAGGAAGGAAGGTTCATACACTACAAATTGGATAGGCTTGGGATACCTCTAATAGAAATAGCTACAGCACCGGACATTGAGACCCCGCAAGAAGCTAAGACTGTAGCTTTGAGAATAGGCCAAATGTTGAGGCTCACTGGGAGAGTGAAGAGGGGCCTTGGAACTATAAGGCAAGACTTGAACGTTTCGATAAAGGGAGGAGCCAAGACTGAAATTAAGGGCGTTCAGAAACTCGAAATAATAGATAAAGTAATTGAGTACGAAGTGATGCGTCAATTGAGACTGCTTGAAATAAGGGATGAATTAATTAAGAGAGGTGTAACGAAGGAGGAAGTATTGTCTCAAAAGGAAAAGGACGTAACGCATATTGCGATGAGATCTCAAAGCAAGCTGGTTAGAAAGGCGTTAGATGGGGGAGCGGGAGCTTGGGCAATAAGGTTACCTAAGTTCGCTGGACTCCTAGGGAAGGAAGTTCAGCCCAACAGGAGGTTCGGAACAGAATTAGCTGATTACGCTAAGTTCTGGGCAGGCGTTGGCGGTATCATACACAGCGACGAGTTGCCGAAGTACGGGATAACTATTGAAGAAGTGAAAGCGATCAAGGAGGAGCTCGGCTGTTCCGAAGAGGACGCTTTCGTAATTGTCTTAGCGACCTCCGATCAAGCTAGACTGGCTCTAGAGGCCGTGAAGGAAAGAGCCGCTAAGGCAATAGAAGGCGTTCCCGAAGAGACGCGCGCAGCTAATCCAGATGGTACCACCCGATTCCTAAGACCTAGACCCGGTGCAGCTAGGATGTATCCCGAGACCGACGTACCTCCCGTAACGATAACAGAGGAAATGTTAGCGAAAGCCGAGAAGCTAAAGCCTAAGAATCCAGTGGAACTTTTGATGGAGCTCACCTCAAAGTACGGCCTATCCAAGGACATGGCCGAAAAGGCAATCTCTAGCGTTAGGTTCGATCTAACGTATAGGCTCATAAAGAAGTACCACGGCAAGCTCCCCTCTTCAATTATTGTGAGGACGGTCGTTGATACATTGAAGGAGCTAGAGAGGGAGGGAATAGAAACAGATAAAATAAGAGATGAGCAGATAGAGGAGGTATTGGATGAGGTCAGTAAAGGTACCATAGCTAAGGAAGTGATACCGGACGTCCTCAGGGAAGTGAGCAAGGGTAAGAGCGTTAAGGATGCTATAAAGGACTTAGGTCTTACGGAGAAGGTAGACGTGGAAGGAATAGTCAGGGAAGTCGTCCAGAGCTTGAGAGAGGAAATAATGAAGAGAGGTCCCGATAGGAGCTTCGGTCTCGTCATGGGTCGCGTAATGGAGAAAGTAAGAGGCAAGGTCGATGGTAAAGTAGTCGCTCAAGCGGTTAGGAAGGCATTGGAGGAACTCGGGAAATGAGCGCTGACCCATTGAGGGTCACTGTGGCCGCTATCCTAATGCTTATTGCAATAGGTATATTGTTTCAAACGGCTACATTCGTCTCATCTATTATAGGCCTTAAGGGCGTGGCTAAGTGGATATTGATTTTGGTTGACGTCCTAACTTGCCTCGTTATGGCCTTCTGGGTTCTGAACGTTTACTAAAGAGGGTTTCCGAGTACTCCAAGACCTCAACGCTCTCTATATCCCTCACGGTCTTCATTGCTTTAGCTATCTCCATGCCGAGCGATGAATTGAGAATTAATGGAACGTTTAGGTCTACGGCGGATCTCCTAATTTCGTAATCTAAGTTCTTATTAGAACCACTTGTTACTACGAGACCGATTTCATTGCTTTGCATTAATCTGAGTATCTCGCTTTTGCTTAGGGCAGTGAACCCCTCTAAAGGCGCTCTATCGTAGGTTATTACTTCATAGCCCAATTCATCGAAGATCTTGGCGGCTTGTATCGCGTGTTCGAGGTCCCTCTTGAAGTAATTCTCTAAAGTATAGACTAATACTTTGGAGTTGGGCTTCGGTAGCTTATTTGGAGTGGCTGAGAGCCACGAAAGCAGCAACGCCTTCTCATAGGTTTGATGGAAAGCGGCCACTTCACCCGTGCTCCTCATTTCAGGTCCTAGTTCCGGGTACGCACCCTTTATCTGGGTCCAACTGAACTGGGGCGACTTAACGCCCCACGCTCGAGCAGACGGCTCGATTACGCCTTCGGAACTCTCTATTCCCAGCGCGCCCCTCAACACTGCTCTAGCAGAATATTCCATTAAGTTAATTCCCCTGGCCTTGCTCGTAAAGGGCATGCTCCTGCTAGCTCTAAGGTTAAGTTCAATTACGTAAGGCTTGTTGTTATATATCAGGAACTGAAGGTTATAGGGTCCGATTATTTCAAGTTCGTTCACTAACGTGTATGCTATTTCCTTCATCTTAGATACTACGTCTAGGTTCAATAGAGGAGGTGTGACCATAGTGGAATCTCCGGAATGAACGCCAGCTGGTTCTATGTGACTCAAAGGTATTGCTATGGTGTTCTTAGAGTCACCGACTCCATCCAGTTCCGCCTCTATGGAATCTGCGAGGAACTTGGAAACCACTACTGGATATTCGGGAGAGACCTTACTAGATAGTTTCAGGAAATCCTCTAGTTGTTCCCAATTCCACACTACTTTCATGGCGTAGCCACTTATCACGTAACTTGGCCTCAAGATCACCGGAAAGCCTACTTCTTCCACGAACCTCTTCACTTCCTCAATGCTGCTCGCGCTAATCCATGGCGGTTGAGGAATGCCCAGCTTGTCCAAGAGCTCGCTGAACTTGTTCCTGTCCTCGGCAATGTCTACGCTAGTTCCGCTGGTTCCCAGTAACGGTATTCCTAAGTCTTGTAGCTTTTTGTAAAGTTTGTTAGTGAGTTGGCCGCCGGCGAAGGCGGCGACCCCCCACGGCCTTTCCTTCTTCACTATCTTGTAAACGCTCTCTACAGATATTTCGTCGAAGTACAATTTTTCGTTTTCGTCCCAATCGGTCGAGACCGTCTCGGGATTGTAGTTCACTACAATTACCTCTTCGGAACCCATCTCCTTTAAGCTCTTAGCCAAGTTTACTACAGCCCAGTCGAATTCCACTGAAACTCCTATCCTGAACACGCCAGCGCCGAGCACTACTGTCTTCAGCCTCTTATTCTCGAAACTCACATCGTCTTCCATGCCATCGTACGTTAAATATAGGTAATTCGTTATCGCAGGCCACTCAGCGGCTAAGGTGTCTATCCTCTTAACCCATGGTAAGGCACCGTTCCTTACGTCTACTCCTAATTTATTATCAGAGAAACCTAGTTTCTTCAAGCGCTCGTAGTTCCGCTCTTTCTCTTCAGCCCTAACTACTTCCTCGATCCAGTATAGGAAGTACTTATCTACTCCATAGGCCTCGTGAATTTCGTCTAAGGTTGCCCCTTCCTTTAGAGCCTTTACAGCGTAGAAAGGCCAGTAGGGCTCCCTCCTTCTGAGCTTCTCAAGGGCTTCCTCTTTACTGAGCTTCTCTATTTCTTCGCTTAAATCGGTCAATCCATCGCTTCCTATGTCTAACATTCTCAATGCCTTCTGGAAAGCTTCAGCGACGTTTCTTCCAACTGCCATTACTTCACCTATGCTCTTCATTTCGCTATCGAGCGTCTTGATAGCGCCATCGAACTTCTCTAAGTCCCATCTCGGTACCTTTAGTACCACGTAGTCTAGGCTAGGTTCGAAACACGCGCACGTGACTCCGGTTACTTTGTTTAATATTTCCCAGAGCTCGTATCCCAACGCTAACTTCGCTGCTATGTAGGCGAGCGGGTAACCAGTTGCCTTACTAGCTAGGGCACTGCTTCTACTCATCCTAGGGTTAGTTTCTATTACGTAATGAACCTCGCTCCTAGGATCGAGCGCTAATTGAACGTTACCCTCCCCTACGAGCTCTACGGCCTCAGCCACTCGAAAGGAAGTATCTCTCAGTAACTGATATTCTCTATTAGTTAGGGTTTGACAAGGCGCTATTACTATCGAATCGCCCGTATGGACGCCCATGGGATCCAAGTTCTCCAAGCAAGCTATTGCGGCCACGTTGCCTTTGCTATCTCTTACAACCTCGTATTCGATCTCCTTCCAATGATGGAGATATTTCTCTATTAATACTCTGCCTACCTCGCTCTGAGCTAGGGCCCTCTTCACCCATTTCCTTAGTTCCCCTTCATTCCATGCGATGAAACTGCCCTTTCCACCTAAGGTGAACGCTATTCTTACTATAACTGGGTAACCTATTTCCTTAGCAGCTTCAATAGCTTCCTCAACTGAAGAAACGCCCTTACTAGGAGGCATTGGAATGCCCTTGCTATTCATGAGTTCTTTAAAGAGGGTCTTGTCCGTCGCATTTACTATGCCCCTAATCGGGGTACCCAGTACCTTTATCCCGTACTTTTGGAACACGCCTTTCTTCCATAACCTGACTCCGAGCGTTAAGGCAGTCTGCCCACCGAATCCTATCATTACCCCATCTGGTCTCTCCTTTTCGATTACTTTCTCTAAGAACTCCTCAGTTAATGGGTAGAAGTATATCCTGTCTGCCAGTTTGTAAGTCGTTTGAACCGTTGCCACGTTTGGGTTAACTAGAACTGATTGGATGCCCTCTTCCTTTAGAGCCTTAAGCGCTTGACTGCCACTGTAATCGAACTCAGCGGCCTCACCTATTTTTATTGCTCCCGAACCTATGACGAGTACCTTCTTTAAGTCCACCTTCACTCCACCATCCCTACGTTTTTCGCGAACAAATCGAAGATCCATCTCGTATCATGAGGCCCCGGGGAAGACTCGGGGTGGAACTGAACGCTCAGTATCTTGCGATCCTTGCTCCTAACCCCCTCTAACGTACCGTCGTCGGGGTTGAAGAACCAAGGTTCGAGCTTGGTCCTGTTTAAAGTTTTGGGATCAACGGCGAACCCGTGATTCTCGCTTACAATGAAACACTTCTCGCCGTCCTTAACAGGCTTGTTAACTCCTCTGTGTCCGTACTTCATTTTGTAAATCTTCGATCCGAAGTACATGTTCAGTAACTGGTGACCTAGGCAAATTGCTAGTATTGGGAGTCCGTACTCTATTACGGCCTCGATCTTCTTCTCGAATCCGTATTTCTCGTAGATCAGCGTAGGATTCCCCGGTCCGTTTCCGAAGACCACCCCGCTCGCTTGGCCGAGGAACTTATCCAAGTCCTCGTTACATGGGACCCTAGTTACCGTTAGACCCCTCTCGACCAACTCCCTAATTATGCCGTACTTTATTCCGCAATCGATTACGATGACGTTCTTCCTTCCGTTCCCGTAGACGAGCTCTTTCTTAGGAACGACGCTCTCTACGAAGTCCCTCTGATCGTATCTAGGTACTTGCGCGAGCCTCTCCTTCGCTGCTTCCCTCTCTGTATCTGTTGTTATAGCTCCCATCATTACGCCGTTCTCTCTGAGCTTCTTAACTACCATTCTGGTATCGATTCCCCAAATCCCCACTTTTCCTTCCCTTTCGAACCACTTCTCCAAGCTTTCTACCGAGGCCCAGTGATTTGGCTTAGTTAACCACGATATAACGAAACCCTCTACCTTAATTCCATCGGACTCGTAATGAAGGGGTAAACCGGAGGGTTCGTGGATTATTTTAGGTGAAGGCACGCCGTAGTTACCTACCATCGGGTGGGTGAAAACTAATATTTGTCCCTTGTAGGAAGGGTCCGTTAGCGATTCAGGGTAGCCGTTCATTGTTGTAGTGAAGACTACCTCGCCAAAGGAAGTCTGGGGCTTTCCGAATAGACAGCCTTCCAGTTCGGTGCCATCCTCCAATATTAGGTAACCTTTCTCATATTCTTCGCAGTCCACTAAAACCCACGTAAAGGATCCTTGAACAGTATTTATAATTTTTTGGAGAGTCTTTAATTTCCTTAGACGAAACAAGATGGGGTTCCCTAGTCTAAGTAGATTGAGAATGGGGAGACGAGAAGAGGTTGTTGAGAGGCGTTGTAATGGGCCCGGGGGGATTCGAACCCCCGACCACCCGGTTATCAGCCGGGCGCTCTGCCGGGCTGAGCTACGGGCCCTCCGATGAACACTCGCATAAGCGAGTTTTTAAATTTTGAATAGCTACTTTTATACAGCGATGACGTTCGCAGGGTTGGCTGATTTAGTGATGAAGAAGAGCCGATCCGAGCACTCCCTTAAGGTTATCTTAGAGAAATCGCGAAGCAAGAGCGGTAAGCACGCGTTCGTTAGACTCGCTGCAAGAGTTAACTTAGACACCAATGAGGTAATTGAAGTAATTCAACCCACTGGCTCGTCTCCGCCTAAAACTTACTCCGAGGGCATTTCGAAAGAGGTAAATTTGAAGTATGGGAACAAGGAGGCCCTAGTGATCGTGAGCATGGTAAAGGTGCCTCACCCGAACCCAAAGAGGCGCGTTAAGGGTACAGTGGAAGTTTACTCGAATGGCGAATTGGTCTATAAGGCCAAGTACGTGAAAGGTATATTAAGAGGATCGGCGGGAGACCCGAAGTACTTCCCGGCAGTAAAGGTCGTTTTTGAGAAATTGCAGATACCCGTGAAGAGGGAAAACCCTAATGCGCACGTCCCTGGTAGGGGGAATTGACGTCGGTACTAGGAGAATAAGAGCTGTAGCCTTCGATTGCAGCACTAGGAAAGTCTTAGCGCGCGAGGCTAAGGGGAAGGAAGAAGTACTCGAACTAATCCGTTTCTTGAAGGGTATAGGTGTTGAAAAGTTATGCGTTGCGGGGGGCCTTCAGTGGAGGGAGCTAAACGGCATTGAAATTTATAGAGATCCAGTTTCCCTTCTAGGATCGGAAAGAGATATTGGGACTCACGGGTTCAGGAAGCTCATATCAAGTTCTATTTTCAAAGAAGTAGTTATACTGCCTTCCGGAGGGGCTAGCGGCGAAGTACCGATATGGAACCTCTTCAACGCCGTTGATAGCGGCACTCCGGATAAGGTGGCTAAATGTAACTACTTGATTAACTCAGAGGGCCTCAGTGACTTTACTTTGATAGATGACGGTTGCTTCACCTCGATATTGAAGGTAAACGATAAAGCAATCACCTTCGTTCTCGGCTCCACTAGGGGGGTCCCCGGGCGATGCACTCCCGGATGCATCGATTCGGAGATATTCATTGCCTTTAAGTGGCCTCAAAGGAAGAAGGACTTACTTGAATGCGGAGCTCCCCGAGAAGTGGTGGAAGGTTGGATAAGGTTCTTGAAACCAGTTCTGGGTGATACGATAATATATTCTAGCGAGCTAGACGAGTGGTCGGCCGCTATAGGTAGTGCCCTTTGGTGCTGCGGGACGAAACCTAAGAACTTCTTCAGTGATACGCCGAGATACTTCTGTGATACTCTCAAGGCACTAATGCGCTGAGCACGGCCCTCTGAGCGTGCAACTTGTTTTCCGCTTGATCCCATACTATACTAACATCGCTTTCAATTACTTCCTCCGTAACCTCCTCTCCCCTAACTGCAGGCAAGCAGTGCATGAAGAGGAAATCCTTACCGATGCATTTGGTTAGCTCCTTGTTAACTTGATACGGCGCTAAGTCCCTCTTCCTTTTATCGGCTTCGCTTTCGAATCCCATGCTAACCCAAACGTCCGTATATATGACGTCCGCTCCAGCCACGCCCTTGCAAGGATCGTAAACTATTTCCATGCTCCCTCCGCTCCTCCTGGCCCTTTCCATCGCCTCAAACAATACCTCATCCAATGGCTCGTATCCAGGTGCTGTAACGACCCTTACGTTCGCGCCTAAACTGGTGAGCGCCAAGATCAAGCTGTGGGCCACGTTATCTCTTCCGTCACCAATAAAGACCACCCTGACTCCTTCCACCTTACCCAGCTTCTCGTAGATAGTCATGGCATCAGCTAAGGCTTGAGTAGGGTGGAACTTATCGCTTAGAGCGTTCACGACTACTCCATCGAAATATTTGGAAAGTTCGATTAGGGTTTCGTGCTTTAGGACCCTGGCAGCTATTGCGTCTACATACTGAGATAGAGCTCTAGCGGTGTCCTTAACGGGTTCACCCCTACCTAAATGGCTGTTCTCTTTTGAGATAAATATGGGATGCATACCCAATTGCTTGGCAGCTACTTCGAAAGCGACTCTAGTCCTCGTGCTAGGCTTTTCGAAGATTAACGCTAGGTATCTATTCTCTAAGTATCCCCAGTACCTCTTGCCTAAGAGGTATTCCTCTTTCATTGATAGAGATAAACTTAGAAGGTACCTAATTTCCCATGGTTCGAAGTCCATTAGAGAAAGTAAGTTCCTTCCCTTTAGCTTCATATTTCCTTTCCAAGGTAAGTATAGATTGTAAAAACTTAATGCGTTTCTATGGAAACGTCATTCCTTACCTAACTTCTCTTCGAGCTTGGCTAACCTCTGGAGCATTACCTTCCTTTCAACGCTAGCTACCATGTACCTAGTTCTGATTACTGCGTCTGGGTTTACGCTTATGCTATCTATTCCAGCCTTTACTAGGAACTCCACTAGTTCAGGATATACGCTAGGTCCTTGACCGCATATGCTGACGGTCCTTCCGTACTTATGAGCCGTCTTTATCAAGGTTTCGATTGCTTTGAGCACTGCCGGGTCTCTCTCATCGAAGTAACCCATTCTAGCCAATAGGTCGCTGTCCCTGTCAGCGCCTAGCACTAGCTGAGTTAGGTCGTTGCTACCTATACTGAAGCCGTCAACGAGCTTCGAGAACTCGTCCGCTAGCAACACCACGCTGGGAACTTCAGCCATTATCCATACCTTGAAGTCCCTGTTCCTTTGAAGTCCCTCGCTTTCCATTATCTTTAGGACCTTCTCTACTTCCCACGTGGTCCTTACGAAGGGTAACATTACCCATACGTTCTTGAGTCCGAATTCTTCCCTTACCTTCTTTATGGCCCTAAGCTCTAGTCTGAAGGCCGGTTCGTACGTAGGACTTATGTACCTCGATACGCCTCTCCAGCCTAACATCGGGTTCCTCTCTTCGGGCTCGAACTCCTCGCCGCCCTTGAGTCCTCTGTACTCGTTGCTCTTGAAGTCGCTAAACCTCACTACTACTGGTCTCGGATATATTGCGGAGGCGACTTTAGCTATCCCGTCCGCAAGTTTGTTGATGAAGTACGTCTCCTTACCCTCCTTTATTAGGTAAAGCGGGTGATAGCCTATCCAGTCAGTAATAATGAATTCTATTCTCATTAGCCCAATTCCGTCAAACGGTAGGTCCTTATACCTATCTATGGCGTTAGGCTCGCCCAAGTTCATGTAGATCTTCGTACCGGTTGCTGGGAAGAGGTATCTGAGCTCTTCGGAAGGTATTCCTATACCAGTGCCACCGGTAACTTCTTCTTTCTTCTCCTCTCCTATTCTCACTTTACCCTTGTAAACTACGCCTCTGTATCCGTCAACTGTAACCGTCATACCGCTCTTGATTTTCTTGGTGGCCTCTTTGGTACCGACTACGGCAGGAATTCCTAGTTCCCTAGACACTATTGCAGCGTGGGAGGTCATACCTCCTTCATCCGTAACTATTGCAGCGGCCTTTCTCATTAGAGGGACCCAATCCGGATCGGTCATCTTAGTTACTAGAACGTCCCCCTCATTGAACTTGTCGGCGTCCTTCTTAGGGTCACTTAAAACCTTCGCAACGCCTATTCCAATGCCGGGCGAAGCGGGGAGACCTCTAACTAATACCTCGGCCTCCACGTGCTCCACCTCTTCCTCTTCCGAAGGCCTTACCTTTACCTCTTCCCTAGCGCTCCAGACAGTCTCTGGTCTCGCTTGAAGTAAGAACACGTTCTTGGGGAATTCCATGTCAGCGTCGAGAGCCCATTCGATGTCCATGGGCCTCTTGTAGTGATCCTCTACTTTGATGCCCATTTGCGCCAATGCGAAGATTTCCCTATCTTCCAAAGAGGGCTTCTCAGCGAGCTCCGGAGGCAAGGGTTCCTCATAGGTACCTCCTTTTTCCCAATCGAACCTAATTGCTATTTCCTTCTTGGAAATATGCTTCTCTATAATTGCTTCCTTTAGGACGTTCTCGTCCACTTGAGTGGGGTCCACGTCTAGGTATTTCCTTACTACTTCCTTATTTACAACGAAGGTATCCGGCGTAACCTTACCGCCAACTACGGCCTCGCCTAGGCCCCAAGCGCTTTCTATTACTATCTTGCTTCTATCACCGTTCCTCACGTCTAGGGTGAACATTACACCAGCGCTCCTAGCGTTCACCATCTTTTGGACTACAGTGGCCATAGCAACGTTCTCGTGAGGTATCCCTTTGCTTATCCTGTAGGCTATCGCTCTTGCATTAAATAGAGAAGCCCAACACTTCTTAACGTGTTCCACAACCGAGTCTTCACCAACAACGTTGAGGTAAGTGTCTTGTTGTCCAGCAAATGACGCGTCGGGCAGGTCTTCAGCGGTTGCGGAAGATCTCACCGCTACCCTCAAGTTATTTACGTCCACTCCCACCTTCGCTGCGAGTTCTCTGTAGGCGTTCCTTATCGCTTCCTCTATGTCTTTGGGCATGGGCGTTTCCAATATCAATTTCTTTATCTCTTCCGCCTTTGCCTCTAGTTCCTTAACGTTACTGGCGTCTATGTCCTTCAACATATCGTTTATCTTGTCCAGTAATCCAGTTTCCTTAATGAACCTCCTATAAGCAGTAGAAGAGACTACGAAACCTGGAGGAACTGGTATACCCGCCCTAACTAGCTCACCTAGGTTCGCTCCCTTTCCTCCAGCTAGGTTGATGTCTTCCTTCCCTATTTCTTCGAACCACAATATTACCTTGTTCAACTTATCTTGAGACATAAGGAGGCCCCAAGGGGCGTATCTGTAAGTTGAGCTATAAGGTTTATGCATGCCAATACAACATATACCATATGTTCAGCTATTCCTCAAATGTACCATACTCTTCCACAGTGAGTATGATGAGAGCACGTTCATAAGGGCAGAGAAAGCGAACACCCAACCTCCTCCAAGACCTATTCCCTCGAGGTAAGTATATAGGAATGACCCTACTAGGGGCCCTATCGCGTTGCCTAGACCGAACATCGTTTGCCTGAAACCGAAGTGCTTCACGGAGGCCCCCATTTCGCCTTGAGCTGCTTTGGATATCGATACCGAAGTTGAAGCGCCTAACCTACTGAGCATCAACAAGAGCACCAGTGCAACGTAATCCCTAGTGAAGCCTATCAGGGAGGTGCTTATTGCTTGTATGAACTTAAGTTGAGAACTGAGGAGGAGCTTCTTCTCAATGCTTAAGAAGTCGGTCTTCCTGGCTATTAGGTATGAGACGAATAGAACCGTGTAACCCGGAATTGCCATTGCAATTGAATACATTTTGGGAGATGCCGTAACGTATTGGATAATGTAAGTAGGTAAGACGGAAACCCTCATTCCGAGGGCTATACCGCTGAAGAGGGCACTTAGGTAGAGGTATTTCATGGCGCTCGAAGTCGAACCCCTACCTTTATAGACGTTTAAATTGACGAGCAGAGGTAAGCTAGCAAGCGCTATCAGAGCTGAAACGCCGAATGGGATCCTAACGCTAGCTGGATGCGTTGGTAATATTAGGAACCCTCCCATTAAGTTTCCGGTAGAGAACCCCAAGTTCGAAAACAAGTTCAGTAAAGCTAAGTTCGAGGACTTCCTATCACTTTTCGCTATACTGTACTCTATGTGGGGCCAGATGAGCCCTAGCGAGGAACCTTGGAGTATCCTAAAGATTAGTAACTGGGGAACGCTCGTTGAGAACGCCATGCCAATTAGCGATATCAATAACGTTAGAGACGCTATAGATGGCCTCGAGAGGTGCGAAAGGGAAGAAGCAACCGTTCTACTAAGCATGAATGCAGTCGATAGAGCCCCTAAGTCAATAGCGACCAATTGCGCGGGCAACGTTTTGGAAGGGGCTAGGATTCCCTTTAGGTATAACAACATGTAGGGCAAACTAACTGAGACGACGGACGAGCTTAGCGATAGCGCGAACGCTAATGCTATTCCCTTCCATTGGTTCATCAGTCATCAATTGCGCTGGTATACCTCACAGTTAATTAGATGCGATAGTGCGATTAGAGCGAGGTTTTGAAAAGAAGGTCTTCGATAATCTAGTTATTGAGTAAAAGAGGAGTTAGGTGAAGACCACTTTCCTAACTTTCTTGTATGCAGCTACTTTGCTGTTTACGAAGTTCATTATCTCTTCTTCGCTCACCTTACCTTTGCATTCTTCCTTTAGTTTGACCTTCGCAACCGGTATTTGGCCGACGTCGCCGGCCGGTTCTCCCTCTACCGTGACTTCCTCTACACACGGGTGTTTCTGGAGTATTAACTCTAGATCCCTAGGGAATATGGGATAACCTTTGTATTTCAACATCCTCTTTCTAACTCCTTTGAAGTAATAGAATCCTTCCGAGTCTCTCGAGAGTATATCTCCGGTCCTCAACCACTTCTTTCCATCTACCACAACGAAGGCCTTCTCGTTCTCTTGAGGATCGGGATAACCCTTCATTACTTGCGGTCCTCTCACTAATAACTCTCCTTGATCCTCAACTTTCTGCAACGTATCCGGATCTACTAGCAACGCCTCTACGCCGGGCAAGGGGAACCCCAAGCTCCCAATCTTGTGCTTCTGCGGAGTGGTGGCGAATATCTGAGGAGCTTCGGTCATTCCATATACTTGAAGGAGAGGCTTCCCAGTAAGCTCCTCCCACTTCTGCTGGTCTTGGGGCGGTAGGTAAGCGCCGCCGCTCATTGACCACTTAAGGCTCCTACCAAGCTCCTTCACGAAACCTTCGTCTTCCTTCATCAACGTTTGGAATACCAAAGGTACAGCTACTACGTACGTGGACGGGAACTTCCTCGATAACTCCTTTATCTTGTCAATGTTAAATCTCTTTAATAGAATTGCTGTTCCGCCGCTCACGAGCGCGGTCATTAAGGCTGCGTCCAAACCCAGTACGTGGGTCAATGGAATAGTAACTAGGCTCACGTCGCTCCCTTCAATCCCCTCAGCTTGAACTAAGGGCATTATCGCGCCAGTGAACGACCTATGGGTGTGTATTACTTGCATGGTCCTTCCAGCTATTCCAGCATAATAGAATATTCTCGCATCGTCCTCGTAATTCACTTCTACTTCGTGTGAACCGGAAGCGTTCTTGAGGTCCTCTTCGTTCACCACTGGGTAATTACTAAGCGTGGCTCCTTCTCTTTCTATAACTTCCTTATCGGCAATTACTACCTTCGGTTTCGAGTCCTCGAGTTGCATCTCCAGGTCTTCCTTCTGCGTTAAAGCGTCTACTATGACTACTCTAGCCCCAGCGTAGAGGCTACCCAGCAAAGCGGTTACGAATTCGGGTCGGTTAAACATTATTAGGAAGGTAGTATCTCCCTTGTTCACTCCGTTTTCCTTCAATAAGGACGCAACCGCCTTACTTTTGTCTATTAGCTCCTTATACGTCATTTGAGTACCATCTTCGTACACCAGCGCTACTTTTTCTGGTTCGGCGTTGGCAGCTTTTTCTATTAATTTATGAACAGGTAATCCGGGGTCCTTGTATTCCATGGCTCTTCGAGCATTCTGAGACATATGCGATATATATCTTCGTATAGCGTCGCGTTCGTATTGCCTTTCCTCTCGCACGAAAAGAGGAATGCCTCGAGGATATCAAATGGTGAGCACTTTGATATCAAGTCTGTTAAGGAATGGTAGTAGCGGTTTGGAGCGCCGCCGGGATTCGAACCCGGGACCTCCGCCTTACCAGGGCGAAGTCATAGCTAATAGGATCCTTACCTTTTACTTGCTAGGTTGTTTGTTGACGCAATCTGATTATTTTACTAAAGCTGTTATATTTTGGTAACGAAGGTGTTCACAGTGGCACTTGAAGTGTCGTTTAGACAGTTGGTGAAAAGCGTCCCGTCTACCACATATGCCACACACGGTCTTTACATGCATCCTGCTAAATTCATCCCACACGTCGTTAGATTCGCGCTAGAGAAATATTCCAAAGAGGGCGATACTGTTTTCGATCCCTTCGCCGGACACGGGACGGTTGGTATTGAAGCGAAGATTCTGAACAGAAACGCAGTTCTCTGGGATCTAAACCCTATGTCTAGGGTTTTAGCTCTAGCATCAATGTATGACGGCGAGCTTAGGAAGAGCGATTTCATCTTAAAGGACGATTCTGGTTGCGAATTTGTTCCTAGTTGGAGCAACATTGATTATTGGTATCCTGAGGAATTCTTAAACTATTTGAGTAAACTGTGGGGCTTTTGGCACTATAATATATACGAAAGATACAAAGATAGGAACCTTGAGGCTAAGGCCTTCGTTCTGTCTATACCTCTCTTCAAAATTACGAGGTACTTCAGTTGGGCTGATGAAAAAATCGCTAAAACATATCGATCAAAGTATGCTAAAAGGAAAGTTGAAAGCTTATTGAAAGGAAATTGGAAAGCCGTGCTCTGGAATATGTACTGGAAAAACGTTAATGTGGTAATTAGGAAAGTATCCGAGTTCAAAAGGTATCGCCCGCATAAGATCGATGTGGTAATTAAGACCAGTTGGAAGAATAACGACAAACTTGCAATATTTGATAGTATTGTAAACAAGGTGGATAGGCACATTGACTTACTAATAACTTCACCACCTTATCTGCAAGCACAAGAGTACATTAGGAGTTTTAAGCTCGAACTCGCCTGGCTCGGATACAATGATAGGGATCTCAGAGAGTTATCGTCCAGGGAAATACCGTATAACAATCCTCCAGAGACAAATATCCGAAGCAACACTTACTGGAGCGTGAGAGAAATAATAGAGGGTTATAATAATAAGAAGTTATTGAAACTCTACGACGCATACTTCAAGTCCATCTTGGGCTTCTTTGAGAGAAACCAGGACGTGGTCGATACTATGGCAATATTCGTTGGGCCGGTAAAGGTTAGGACTTTGCGCGTTCCAATTGATGAGATAATCCGGGAGCATATGGAGGCTCACGGATGGAGACATGTAGCCACATATATTGATACAATAAAGTCGAGAAGGTTGTTTGAATCCAGAATTAACCCCGCTACTGGTATACTGGACGAGAGGACGCCTACCGAGCATTTATTGGTTATTACCAAATAAAGGAAGGTATGAAGAGGGTTAGTATAATGTCTAGGCCATTGCTGTTGCTTTATATAACTCCCCAAAACTTGTTCAAGACGAACAAGATATTAGAGATGCAATGGTCTGCAACTAAAACACTAACTCCATGTATAATGAAAATATTATATGAAGGAGACATTGATAAACGCCTTCATATATTCGATGAAATATTTACTGGACTCAAGAATCTAGAAGACATAGATGAGAATGATGTGTTAGGTAGAGTATCTATTTCTTGGTATTATATCACAAAGCTCCTTCATCAGTCAATAGGACCTAGACTCGGGAAATTTACAGAGAAGATAATCCAACATTGGATCAATACTAATGGTATCTTTGAGGTATTAGGCACTGACGTCCCTTTGGGATCAATTCTTCGTGAATACTTCAAAGTAAGATATAATTCTCGGAAAAAGATTGATTTTGTAATTCGTAGGAGATCTAATATGAGCTATAAGAAGGAATGGAACTTCATAGAATTAAGAACTAGTGAGCATACTGGGGGGAGAACAGCTCAGTTATCCTTATTGGATAAGTTCAATGATCTACTACGCCTTTTAGAGATAGATGGGTACTATACCAAGATAATCAATGTTGCCGAGTCGATCTATATGGATATTGCAATATTATTTTCGGAGCAACATGAACTTTTAAATAATTATAACTTTAGTAAGGGACGCCTAAGTTCTCTGATAAGTTACATTGTACAAGAGGATCAAATTTTGGGAAAAGTTGAAAAGCTTCTTAACAAAGGATTCGAGCTATTTGACAAATATTGTAAGGAACATGTAGATCGCGAATCCTTACAAACGGTACTTAATAAGGAGAGAGGATTCTGCTTAAAAGACGGCAAGATCAGTATCATTTTTAGAATACTGTTTGGAGACGAGTTTTTTAGATATTATACTGGCAAAACCATAAATCAACTTCTTAGTGAGGATCGGAATATAGCTGACGATCTTTGGTTCTATTTTGGCATTGTTCTAAACGAGTTAAAAGTCGCCAAAGTGTTTGGTAGAACAAATGTAAGGCTTATTTACGATATAATAAAAGAAAATGATATGGCTAAATCATTTAAAGACATTTATAATATTTGTACGGGCAAGCATAGTTCTCAATGTTCATTAGAGAAATATGTTCGTGAGGTAAATGATATTGTGCAACAGCTTGCGATTGGCCTATTGAATCACCTAGAACAAAAGAATCTTCCTCTAAGATTACTTGAGACGAACGATCATGTGAAAAATTGGATATATTTGAAAAGATTAGTCTATGCATCTCTCTCGTTGTATTTAACAAGGGATTTAGTGGGCGATACACACTTCAAACAATGTAAATGGAGTTAATACATGACTAATAAAAATAGGGATTCTATGATTATAAAGATTTCTATTTTAGTAGACATAAATTTAGTAGGGGTAGAAAGTTGGGTCTTTGTATTGAGATGAAGAGGTAAGTGTGTCCATTCATCTGGTGTTTAGACGCTATAATATATAAGAATACATAAGACACTCACACTACCAAGATAGTTAGTTTGTTTAGTACCATTGAGAATGTTTTTGCTGACTTCTATCCAAGCTTGTACTTGTATTATCTTGGAGAAGATACAAGACCTTTAGAATACGAGTTACATCCTAGTACTAAGCTTCTTGTTAGGAGAATTCTTGAGACTTATAGAATAACTCAAGTTAAGTGGGAAAATATTACTGGAGTACATTGGTTTTGGAGTTTGAATACTCTCCGCTTGGGGAGCCGATTGTGTCAGTAAGCATATTCGTATACAATGGTCCATTTGAAGGTGCTGATATAGAGGTTAACGTCCTACTATGGATTTATGATAATCAAGTTATCGAATCTCTCGAATCATCTTTAGTATCATTTTGGGTTATCCAACTTTAGATATGCTTTTGAGAAAAGTGGAGAGATATAAATAGATCTAAGATAAGGGTTTCTTGATTGAAAAGCCATTAGCAATTATCCAGAAGCTTTATCCGATATTTTGCGACTAGCCAAGATGGCTTGACTCCCTAATAAACAAAAATACTTTCTTATATTAGATACGATTAGTAGCCCGAAACCTCTGATAGGCGAATTTCACAGTTATACGATCATTATAGTCCTTATAGGAAAGATATTTTGGTGAACATGATTGTTGGAGAAAAAGGATATGAGGTTTATCTTCGGCCAAAGGGATAAAAGAAGTTGCGGAGATAATTATGGGAAATAGTGTTATATTGAAACCTTTAAAGGGTGATAATACATTGGAGGATGCATTTAACTCGATGGTTGAGGACATATTGTGGCCTTATGTAATGAAAGCTTTAAAGAATACTCGTACTCTGATAAGAGCTACTACAGAGCACTTCTTTGTCGAGTAGATGAATAAATTGGTCTCATCTAGGAAATAGATATACAAGTTTGGAACCATGCATTTTACTTCAACCTTCATCTTGCCTAAGTCGTTAACAAGCTGACACCAAGGATCACCTTTGAGTTTTCTATGTTTTTATTCCTCTTTTCCTCTTACACTTCTTTGCTTTCGATTTTGAGATTACAATAAAAATAGGCATATATCTTTCAATGTACCTCATAGAACTTTATCGCAAAAATCATTTAGTTGTAGCAATGATGCCGAGAGGTTTGATGGTCTTATTTCTACTACGATCCACTAATAGGACTTCCGGTGTCAGACACGATCAAGATAATTTATGTCATTACCCCCTTTCATATCGGAGCCTAGCGCCAGCGTAGAGGCTACCGAGTAAGGCGGTTACGAACTCGGGTCTGCTGAACAATTATTAGAAACGTGGTGTCCCCTTTATTTACCCATTTCTCTCTAAGTAACAAGACCGCTGCCTTACTCTTCTCAATTAGCTCCTTATACGTCATCTGAGTACCGTCTTCGTACACCAGCGCTACTTTTTCTGGTTGGGCGTTGGCAGCTTTTTCTATTAATTTATGAACAGGTAATCCGGGGTCCTTGTATTCCATGGCTCTTCGAGCATTCTGAGACATATGCGATATATATTTTCACGTAGCTCAGCTCCCCATTACCTTACCCCACTCGATTCCAAGGACTCAAAGGTTCCCAAACCGCTTTGCTTTCAAAACACTGAAAGTTCGAAGGCGTCCTCGGAAGAAACACTCGAATCTAGCTTAAAGGGTCTTTGAGCCTCGCGAATACCGTCGGTCAGGAAACCTTTTTATTAGGACGTGATGATGGAGGGCTTAATTAGACCGTCTTGGATGTTAAGAACCGTTAACGGAACGACTCGAGGGTGAATGGTAACCGAGGTCATTACTAAAGAGGTAGGGTGGCAGGAGAATCAGAAGAGAGAGCATATTTCATTAATTAACACGTTGGGGTCCCATTATCTCCCGCTGCCTTCGTGAGTAGCTTTGAGGTCTTACGTGTATCTTTGAGTTTTCGGCTTCCCTTGACCTCGAAATTTGAACTTCTAGCGAAGTAATTCGCTACCCTTGCCGAGCTTATTTTCGGATAGATAAAGCCGGAGGTGGGGGAGCTTGTTTAGGTGGAGCCGCCGCCGGGATTCGAACCCGGGACCTCCGCCTTACCAGGGCGGCGCTCCACCAGGCTGAGCTACGGCGGCGCGCTCAAGGAATTCGACCCCACGTCCATTTAAAAACGTTTTGATTGCGTGTGAAGTAGGTGATGAGGAACCGTGTTTCAGCCGAACGGTGAAGAAGTCGGTCGTGCACCGAGCTTTCAAAATAACCTCTCCAGGTTGTGTGACGGGACGTAAAGACCATGAGGAAAGGTTTGTTGGTAGTAACCTTCTTAGGCGTAGTAGCCGGCATGACCCTCAGAACTGCCAGTGCCTTCAAAGAGGTTCAAAGCGGTTGGACCTTCATGGCGAGCTTAGCGATAGGATTTTCCGTAGGTAGAGCATTAGTTTCTTTCGTATCTAGTAAGGCCGCTAATAAGTATGGAAGTAAAGTAACCGCGTTGGGATTCCTCGCCCTAGCTTTCATTGGCCTAGCCTATGCCTTAGGTCCGGTCGAACTCTATCCATTACTTAGGGTACTTCACGGATTCTCCTCGGGCATAACTTGGCCGTCTATGCAATCCGTAGTTATGGGTACAGCTAGTAAAGAGGAGCGCGCCAAGGTTTCCTCGCTGTACTTCTTCATTGGTACTATAGGTATGAGCTTCGCCTATCTAATAGGAGGTGTCCTTAGTAGGGAATCGCTCCTAGTCTTTCCGTTAATACTTATAGGTCTATCAATATATCTATTTAGGGAATCTATAAAAATAGAATTATCTAAGATCAAATCGGAAAAAGGCCTATTCAACCCACCTTCTTCGACGCTTTTCCTTATGGCAATGGCAACGGGTATGCTCAACTTGTTGGTCAATAGCGAAGTAACCATCTCCCTACTTTACTTAATGTTCGGCAAGATCATGGCTGGAATCTTCTTGTCGTTGGCTTCCGCCATAGGTAGCGTTGTAAGTTACTTCCTAGGACGTAAGATGTTGGATCTCAAGCAATCCCCAGCTTCAATTGTAGTACCGGCCACTGCATCAATAGCTTCTTCCCAACCTCTATTAATAGTCCATGACCCATACGCGAAAGTTGCGTCGATAGCCCTTACTCAAGGAACGATAACTTGGTGGAGGGGCTTACTCGTGGCAGCCGCGAGGAGCGGTGACGTCGGCGCTAGGATAGGCCTAGTTAACATGGGAAGGGACTTGGGCAACGTAATTGCTGGCTTAATAGTAAGCGCGATCGGTCAGCCAGGCTTCGCGTTCGCTCTAGGCGTTAGCTACGTAGTTACGACCCTTTCAATGGTTCCCCTACTTTCCTTAAAACGGTCCAACAATTCTCGATCAAGTTATATAAATCTGCAAGATGCATGAGATCTGGAGAGTGTACCATGGGACTAAAGGCAGCGCTTTTTCCAGACAGAATGTATAAAGTGCGAGCAATGGTCATTAAAGAGAAAGCTGACAAGCTAGTTGAACTGCTAGGCGAACTCCAAAGCTTCGAACCCGCCGAACCCAAGGTACCTTTCGGCAGACCCATTGAATGGGCGCGCCACGATTTGCTCGTAATCTTGGACCATTTGAACAAGTTCGAGCAATACCTAGAGTACTTCGAACTCAGCATCTTCCCCGAACCCGAGCAAGTATACAAGTTCAAGAGCTGGAAGGAGGCTTCCGAGGAAGCTATTAGAAAGGCTAAGGAAGTGGAAAAGGAGTTCGAAGAGAGATTAAGTAAGATTAAAGAAATAGAAGGCAAGATCTTCGAACTCAGCGCGCTCCTAAGCAAGCCCCAGTTGGTACCGGGCGAGGCCGTGAAGAAGTTAAAGGAAATAGTAGGCGATATGGTAGTTGAGAGACTCCCCGCGGAATTACAGACGGACTTAGTGGTCCTAGACGCTACTGCCAAGGAACTCTTGAAATTAACAGAGGAATTCGTGAGGAAGCTCGCTCTCAAGCTAATGAAGGTGCTCGAAGAGGAGAAGAGAGGGATTTTCGAAGAAGCCAGGCTTTGGGCTTTGGACAACGAAGGCAAGATCGCCGATACCTACGCTCTGTTGAAAACCGTTGAATCCTCATTAAAGGTGCTATCTAAAGCTAGAGAAACGGAGTACGTTATCTATATAGAGGGATACGTTCCCGAAAGTAAAGTAGCTAGGACCTTGAGGAGAATCGAGGAGCTAATAGGCGAGGGAGGCTTCGCATTAGTACACCAAGTCGACCTAGACGAAGAAACCCCTCCGACTTACGTCAACATCGAGAACGATAAAGTTGAAACTGCACTAAAGGTAGGTAACATATACGGTGCCCCCCATCCCAATGAGTTCGTACCAGCTGTAATAATGGCCTTTACTTTGCCGTTCATTTACATGTTCATGTTCCCGGACTGGGGTCACGCGTTAGTTTTGTACCTCTTCGGCTGGGGCCTGATTAATAGGAGAGAATGGGCTCTAGCGGTCTTTAAGCCCTTCGGCTTGAGGAGATTTACCGAAGGCACTGATTTCCTAGGTAAACTAATGATCATACTCGGAAGCGCGTCTATAATTACTGGTTGGCTTGCCGGCGAGTTCTTCGGGCCTCTAATAGGAGAGAGCCCCATAGATCCAGCTATATGGCTCTGGAAGGGATTAGGTCTACACTCCCCACCGCTCACTTTCGAGATACACTACTTGGGCGACACCGTACTCAAGTACGTACTGCTGAGCATAACTATTGGTTACTTCCATCTACTAATAGGTCACCTAATAGGAATAATCAACGAACTTAGGTTCGGTAGAAAGTGGAAGGCGTACCATTACGTACTACCGTTCATGATAATGTACTTGGCAGCTGGAGCCCCCTTCGTTGCTGGCTTCTTCGCCAGCGGACTCGGTAGCGACATCGAGCAAATGATGTACTTAAGCGGTAAGTTCTTCAGCGAATGGATGTTTGACATGAAGGCAGGGACCATAGGGCCTCTGCTAGTAGTCTTCATCCTTGCTCTACTATGGAGAGGATACGGTATTCACTTAGAGCTCGTTCACGAGCACGGAAAGAGCGAAGCGTCGATACTCGGTATGGAGCTGTTCGATAACTTCCTGCTAGTAATCAGTAACACAGTGTCTTACCTCAGGATTATGGCGCTCGCACTGGCGCACTGGGGTCTAGTCTTCGCCTTCCAAGTAATCGGTGAGATAGGAGGTCCAGTGCTCCTAGCAATACTATACGTGCTCGCTAACATACTAGTAATAATGTTAGAAGGCCTGATAAGCTTCATCCACGACATAAGGCTTCACTTCTACGAATGGTTCACTAAGTTCTATAATGACAGAGGGAGGATGTTCGAACCAGTTAAACAAGTAGCTAGAGTAAGAATAGAGTAATTTTTTTCCACACATTTAACTATACTGCTTTATGTAACAAATACAAATATATACTCGATATTCTCCCTCATTTCGCTGGGTTTAGTAGGTTGGTAATCAAGCCTGGGAAATACTTCGAAAGCGGTGCTTGGGCGGCCGCAATGGGCGCCTTAGTAGCGGGCGCCAACTTCTTTGCTTACTATCCAATAGAACCGGCGACTGACATTGCGGAGGAAATGGTCAAGCTCGGACCAAGGAACGGTATGGTTATCTTTGAAGCGGAGGACGAAATTTCGGCCTTAGGTGCTGCGATAGGCGCTTCTTGGGCTGGAGCGAAGGCTTTCACCTCAACCAGCGGACCCGGTTTCAGTTTGATGCAAGAGCACATTTCCTATGCTGCAATGACCGAGACTCCAGTTGTTCTAATTAATGGAATGAGAGAGGGCCCTAGCACTGGTCAAGCGACTAAAGCTGCACAGCAAGACGTCATGCAGGCTAAGTGGGGAGGACACGGAGACTACGAGGTAATCGTTTACGCTCCTTACAACGTCCAAGAGATGTTCGATTTCACGATAAAGGCCTTCAACCAAGCGGAAAGGTGGAGAGTACCTGCAATGGTAATGGCGGACAAGATGACAGTTCTCCTTATGGAAGAAATTACCATACCGAGGGAGGTCGAAATAGTTAATAGAAAGAGGCCTAAGGTCCCTCCGGAACAGTTCGAACCCTTTAGACCGGAAGAGGACCTCGTCCCGCCAATGCCCGTCTTTGGCGAAGGCTATAGAGTTCACGTAACTGGCGTCACCCATAACGAAAAGGGCCTTCCAGTAAGCGACGATCCTTGGGTTCACCACGAACTAGTTAAGAGGCTCTGCGATAAGATAAGGAAGAACAGGGATCAGATAGTTGAATACGAACTAGTAGGTTCGAACGTACCCGAAGTACTCATAGTAGCCTATGGATTCCCCGCTAGGGCCGCTAAGGAAGCGGTGAACATCCTCCTAGATAGAGGAATACCTGCTGCCCTATTCAGACCTAAGACGCTATGGCCGTTCCCAGACAAGGAGTTAAAGTCGGTAGCCAGCAAGGCGAGGAAGGTAATAGTTGTAGAATGGAACTACGGGCAAATGTTAAACGAAGTTTTGAAGGTTGTACCTGAAGAGAAGGTAAGTTTCGTTTATAGGATTGGTGAAATACCCATACCTCCTCAAGATATCCTTCGCGAAGGAGGTGTTTACATATGAGCCTTGAAGAAGCTAGGAGGAAGTTAACTCAAATGCCCCAAATGGAGCTCGCCAGGGCAGAGGCCTTACCTCACACCCTCTGTCCCGGGTGTGGAATAGGGACTATATTGAACACGTTCATTAGAGCCATGGACGAACTAGCGAAAGAGGGTAAACTAGATCCAAACAAGCTAGTCGTAGTATCCGGAATAGGGTGCTCTGGCAGAATAAGTGGCTTCATTAAGGCGGATTCAATGCACACCACCCATGGAAGGCCAATTGCTTTCGCAACCGGTATCAAGCTACAGAACCCCGAACTCAACGTATGGGTATTCGGAGGCGACGCTGATCTATTCCAAATAGGACTCAATCATACCTTACAAGCTGCTAGGAGGAACATTGACTTGAAGGTAGTAATGGTTAACAACTTCAACATAGCTATGACTGGAGGCGTGCCTACAGTAACTACTCCCCCCAAGGCTAGAACGAAGTACAGTCCCAGGGGATGGTTCGAGAGATCCTTCAACGTACCAAAGTTAATGGCGGCAGCGGGAGCGACTTACATTGCTAGATGGACTACTGCCCACGTCTTTCAGCTCAAGAACGCCTTCAAGAAAATGGCTCTTAGGAAGGGCTTTAGCTTCCTAGAAGTGGTCTCACAGTGCCCTGTATTGTTCGGAAGATATAATGAGTTCAGAGATCCTTGGACTATGTTAGAGTACTTCATGAAGAATAGCAAGATAGTTAAAGGCGAAGAGTTCCTAGAGGAAGCATCGATAGAGCTAGGTAAGCCGATTTTAGTAGGTGAGTTCTTGGAGAGGGAGGCTCCCGAGTACACTGAGTTACTATATGCGGGTGAGGGGGTGGTAAGGAAATGACGGTAGTTGATGTTAGAATTACTGGAATAGGCGGTCAAGGTATATTAACAATGGCGAAAATACTAGGATCTGCCCTAGTTAGAGAAGGAAAGTACGCTACCTTAATACAGAACTTCGACACTTTCATTTCCGGCGGCGAAAGCACGGCCGACATGAGAATCAGCGACTATCCCATAGAATATCCAGTCTTCGAGAAGGCCGACATAACTGTATTCATGGCCAAGAAGACCTACCCCAGATACATTAGGAAGGTCAAGGACGGTGGAATAGTAGTATTGAACTCAGACGTTATCGACGAGGAACCCATAGGGAACTTCCAAGTAGTAAAAGTCCCAGCGTCTAGCATTGCTAGGCGTCTCGGAAACGTCAGGGCCTCAAACATGGTTATGTTGGGGGCATTGGTCTCGAAGCTATCTCTCGTTAATCCCGAAATAGTAAAAGAATTAATTAAAGAGAAGTTCGGTCAGAAAGCTGAGCTTAATTTAAAGGCCTTTGAAGAAGGAATGAAAATAGGGAGGATGATATAAATGGTGAAGTGGAGGATTGAAATCATAGAGGATTTCTGCAAAGGTTGCGAAATATGCGTCAACATATGTCCCGTGACCAACCTATACAAGAGCGGCAAAGTGGACAAACCAGTACTGCGAATGAGCGATAGGTTCGGATATCAAGGATACCCAGTAGTAGAAGTCGTGGACCCTACGAAGTGCACTGGATGCCACCTTTGCGATTACTCGTGTCCAGACCTAGCTATTCACGTAATAAAAGAAGAGTAAAACCTTATTTGTTTTCACTTTCCCCTCACCAGGGAGTTTGGAGATGGATGTTTGGAAGGCATTAGAAAATGCCAACGCATCCGTTCAAAGGAAAATAAATAGGTTAGAGAGAGCGAGGGACAACGTTCCGCTCGAAGGCGCCAGAGGTATAGCTGTTGCCAACATCTTAACTAATATGATTTCAATTCTCGAAGAAGTTAACAAGTTGATCGCGTGTTTCCAGAACTTGAAGGACACTTCCGTTGTTAAGGGCAATAAAGTTAAACTAGTAAACAACACTTACTGGAAGTTCTATACTGATGGCGATAAATTGATTGTAACTAGACACGACCCCTCAATAACCGTAGTGATAGGCGACGAGAACGTTAGGATTTCTCTCAAAAGCAAAGACGAGAAGGGCGCGAGCGCAGTTTTCAGCGACGGTAGCTTCTCGATTAGGAAAGATAAGTTGACTATCGAAGGCAACTATACTAATTACGAATACCTACTAGAGAAGGACTATTACATTAACTACGCCTTGAGACCGATAAGTAAGGCAATTAAGAGGAGAGTGCCGCACGTACTAACTCAGTTGAAGATGTTAGGAATTCAATGTCCAAGCTGAACGTAATCGTAATCGTAAATTACTTCGTCCATCTTTTGAACGAAATCCCTTATGTATCTTATAGGAACTATAATGGAATCGGAAATCAATGGTCGCCCCTTCAATGTAACCACTATCGGTATCCCTATCTTCCCGTACTTCCTCAAGTAATCCGAAGCCTCAATTACCTTCAGCCTGTGCTCCCTGGCAACTTTCTTTATCGCTTGAATAGAGCCCTTGTTCCATGCCTTACATTCAATAACGAATACCTTCCTCCCATCGTACGCTATTACGTCAAATTCCATTAATCTCTCTAAGGTTCTAAATCGAACAGAGTGTCGAGTTTGGAAACCGGCCTCACTAAATATCTTCATAACGTACCTCTCGAAGGAGCGCCAACTTAAGTACCTAGCTACCTCGCCTTCGCTCAAGTAACCCCATATAACCGCCCATAGAGCTAGGTCCTCCTTCGAATCTACACAGACCTCGTTTCCTTTAGTGTAAATGAATTCGGAGAGAAGGAGTTCCGGGCGTTTCGCTTTCACGCAACCGTTCTTCAGTAGATTTACTATAAGGTCCCTTACATCCACTGCGCTCCACCGAAGTTCCCTTCCCCAGTTCCTTCAAGATCTTTACTAGACTCGCCTAGAGACAGCAATCTTCGTAAGAGATCTTAATCTTACCGAATCAGTATTAACCAAAGTCAAGCACAGTACTGCGGGCGTGGGCAAGAGTAATGACGATTGAGGATCGAGTAAGGAACATTATTAGTTACGCGCTCTTCGGGGCAACTCTGATCCTTTCAACATACAATTTATACTATTCATTACCTCTATGGGTTCTATTAGTAATTTACGGTTTCAAAACTAATAGGAGCTTGACTACCTTTCTTCTAACTAGAGTAATAGATGCCCTAATAGTCCTTCTAGCGGTCCTCGTGATTACAGTAGCAATGTTCAGTGGAACAATCGCCGAAATAAAGAAGGAAATGATAATTGATAACATAAAGAGAAGTGTAATGTCGAACCCGCAACTCGTCCAGAAATTAGGGGAGCACGTAAAGGAATACATCCAAGAGACTGCTGAGAAGATAATAAAGGCTCAAGGACTGGATAGGCCGTGGTACGAGAACCTCCCGGCCTACCTTTCCGGCGTAGTGACCCTCGATTTGAAGAGTCAGATACTCACCTCCAATAGCGGTTCCAGGGTAGTTAGGGACATAATTATGGAGAGGTTGCCGAAAACAGTCTTACTCTTCACAACTTCAACAATAGTAACGATCGTAATAGGCATAGTGGTTGGCATGATTGCAGCCAAGAAGAGGGGAAGCTTGCTAGATAAGCTCGTAACGGTGTTTGCCATGATTACCGCGAGCTTCCCGATGTGGTGGGTTGGTATGATAATGATCCAAGTGTTCGCTTACGCCTTAAACGTCTTTCCTTCGGGAGGAATGCACACCATACCGCCGCCTAGCGGAATAGATTACTACTTAGACCTCCTATGGCACATGGCCCTTCCCCTCATGACTATAGTGCTCGTCTCGTTCGGCGGTTGGGCATACGTTACTAGGAACATACTCTTGGGAACCTTAAAAGAGGACTTCGTGCTAGCAGCTAAGGCACGTGGATTGTTAGAAAGAACGGTACTGATTAGGCACGTTTTGAGACCCTCCCTACCACCGATTGTAACTATAATGGCCCTCAGCTTACTAGCCTCCCTTACTGGCGCGATAATCACTGAAATAGTCTTCAATTGGCCCGGAATGGGAATGCTATTCTGGGAGGCAATAGAAACCCTTGACGTTCCCGTAATACTCGGGTTAACCTACGTTTCTACATTGCTTTTCGTCGTAACGATGTTGATCTTGGACATCGTTTACGCTATACTCGATCCTAGGGTAAGGAGGTGAGTGGTACTTTGATTCGAGAAGTTCTGTCCCAACGAGCTGGTCTGCTTGGAGTAGTGCTCCTCTTGATCTTGGTTACCGCGTCAGTAATTACACCCACTATTTACGGAGAGTACTACTCTTTATGGAAGGACACGGACTATTGGGCGATATATCCCAAGGCAGTCCCCCCATCGTGGATCAACTACTTCTCTTCACAGAAATTACCCGAAACGGAGGTAATAGGACCTAGTAACGTAACTTCGAGTAAGGTATACGGGGTAGCGAAGAAGGTAACTTTAGTATTCTCAATTGACTATCATTACGACGTTCCCCCGCAAGACCTCCTCCTAAAGCTCAATTCGAGCTACCAATCACCTCCCGCTGTAGTCTTGATCGTTAAAAGGCCCGATGGCACTGCTATTAAATTACTTCAAACTTCCGCGTCCCAGCTCCAAGAGATAATCTCTATAAATACACTCGATCTCGTCAAGAACAGCTTGTACTCGTGGCTCCTCGAGAAAGGCGCTAACGTTACGTCTCCTAGCGCAATAATTCCTTCTGAGGTCATATTCAAGGAACTGGATGGAAATAGGGTCCTGAAAGGTAAGTATGAATTCGTCATTGAAGCAATTGGAATCGGGAACTTTACTTTAGATTGCGAAATGATACTTGAAGGCAAGGTTTACGGTCTACTTGGAACCGATGTGTTCGGCAGGGACCTTTTCATTTACTTAGCGCTGGGACTGCCATATGGAATGCTAGTAGGCATCCTTTCCAGCTTAATAGCGTCTCTAATAGGAACAATTTACGGACTCGTAAGCGGATACTTCGGTGGAATTACTGACAAGGTTATGCAAAGAGTACTGGAAACTTGGTACTCCATACCCGCGTTACCGCTACTTATAATGGCTGCAATAGTGTTCAAACCTTCGATATGGTTAATCATAGTATTCATTTCGATATTCGCGTGGATGGGAGTAGCTAAGGTAATTAGATCAATGACTCTCCAAGTGAAGAACAGCACCTTCGTAATTGCTGCCAGAGCATCTGGTGCTACTAATAAATGGATAATGTTCAAGCACATACTACCCCAACTACTCCCCTACACCATGGCTCAAGTCGCGCTAGGAGTTCCGGGAGCTATAATAACTGAGCTCTCTCTAGACTTCCTAGGCTTAGGTGACCCTAACGTACCTACTTGGGGTTGGATTCTCCATGATGCGAACGTTTACGGAGCGGCCGTTAATGGATACTGGTGGTGGATCGCGCCCCCAGGTCTAATGGCGGCCATACTCGGCCTAACTTTCGCCCTCATAGGATATGCCATGGACGTGGTACTCAATCCCAGGTTAAGGGAGTGATTGGAGGTGAGAGAGCGTGATAGAGGTAAACGATCTCAAAGTATACTATTATAGCTATAGAGGGGTCGTTAAGGCAGTAGACGGGGTGTCCTTCCAATTAAGAGAAGGAAGGAGCTTAGGCATTGCGGGAGAAAGCGGCTGTGGGAAATCCACCACTGCCATGGCATTAATGAGGCTAATAGAGCCCCCTGGCAAGATAGTTAACGGTAGCATTAAGATAGACGACGCGGACATACTGCAATTAGACGAGAAGACTCTTAGGAAGGAAATCAGGTGGAAGAAAATAAGTATGGTATTCCAGGGAGCCATGAACTCCTTAACGCCAGTATATACTGTCTTCCAACACTTCGTCGAAACTGCCAAAGCACACGGCTATCAAGCCGGAAAGGAGGAGTTACGCGAAAAAGCAATAGAACTTCTCAAGAAGGTCGGTCTAAAAGAGGACGTTCTATATAGGTATCCTCACGAACTTTCGGGAGGACAGAAGCAAAGGGTAGTAATTGCATTAGCGTTACTTCTGAACCCTAAGTACTTGATTGCAGACGAACCTACTACTGCATTGGACGTAGTGGTTCAAGCCCAAATACTAAACGAACTGAAGAAGCTTCAAGAGAGCGGTATAAGCGTCATACTGATCACGCACGACCTCGGAGTCCTAAGCGAACTCAGTGACGACGTAATGGTGATGTACGCTGGTAAAGTAGTTGAGTACGGTCCCATAGAAAAGGTCCTAGGTAACCCGTTACACCCCTATACTAAACTTCTATTAGACGCAACTCCCAAGCTCCGCGGAGGGGAACTGAAATGGATACCGGGAAGTCCTCCAAACTTGATCGATCCCCCTCGAGGATGTAGGTTCGGACCGAGGTGTCCGTACCGCTTCGATAAGTGCGATACAGAGCCCGAGCTGATAGAAGTCGAACACAACCACTGGGTGGCGTGCCACCTTTACCGATGAGGTTCTGGTCCGGGTCCCGATTCGTGAGGAAAGTCTATGGCCCCCCTATCCGAGGGTATTTCCCCAACCATCTAACTAGATTAAGGAATACCGCGTTCTTCACGTCCTCCTCACTTACGCCCTTATCGGAAGATATTATTCCGATTAGTTTCCTCACCCGACTCGGTCTCAAAACCACTCCCCTGTAATTGTAGGGTCCGTCGCTCTCAGTCAAGATTGCTTTCAAAGGCGTAGCTTGAAGGACCTTCAAGTGCTTTCTCTGAATATCAATAGCGGCGTTTATTCCTATGAAGTATCCTTGACCAACTATTTCCTCTAGCAAGTCTAAGGGGCCGTTGTACCAATGAAAGTAAGCCCTCTTAATATCGTACTTAATTAAGAGATCGAATACTTCCCTCCATGCGTCTAGGGCGTGCAAATTGAGCGGTACGTCGTATTCCCTCGACATTCTCAAGAACGCTTCGAAGAACCTCCTCGCTTTTTCCTTGTTTCGCACGTACCTGTTATCTAACCCCACTTCCCCTAAGCAATCAGCATTTTCGATTAGGGACTCTATTTCAATTAGGTCCTTCTCCGAAGCCTCTTCTACGCTCCACGGATGGACCCCTATGCACTTAATAGCATTCATTTCCAAGGTCTTCTTCGAAGATTCCAGATCATCGGATACAGCCACTATGACGTCTACTTCATTAGACATAGATGGGTCCTCGTGTAAGTGGACGTGAGCGTCTACCAGCGGCGCCCCAGCTCCCTTCCAGTTCAACATTTAGCTCAAGCCCCGATTAACTCGGAAGGGAGGTATTTTCACTCGATTAGAAGGCTTCGAACCTCAGCAAACCAACCACGTCTCCGAACGCCCTCAACCTCTCGCCAGCCTCAGTATCTCTGGGAACTATTATCACTTCAGCTCTCGTCTTCTCCGCGTTTTCTATGGTTTGGATCGCTTTCTCTCTTATCTCGTCGTTCTCATGATGAAGTAATCGATCGGATATGACTAGCTTCTCGATAGCACCCATTACGGAGGCGTTGAGGCAATCCTCTAGGCCGTAGCATACGTCCCTCCTATCCTTCGCTATTCTTTTGATCGCTTCTTCAATTACTTCGAGCGCCTTAACGCTTTCCAAGTCCTTTATTACATCGCCTAACGACCCCTTCTTAATAGCCTCTAGAACTCCTACCCTATCGCCGCTCGAAACGGTATCTACCTTTACGTTTAGACCCATTGCCCTTAACTCGTCTGCAACCCTTTCCTTAAAGAAGCCTGGACCAACAACGACTACGTTCTGAATACCTCTCTTGTTTAGCTCTTCCAGTACCTTCTTGGCTAGTTCCTTTACGTTTGCCTTTACTATAGCTTCTCTGTTCTCGTCTAGCTTACCGGGTATCTGCATAGAACCCTCTAGGACCCATTCGATGCCTTGCCCCCTCACTATTGCTAGCGCGTAGTCGTCCGTATCAACGCTTAAGACAGCTACCTTCGGTTTCTTCATTGACGCTGCTTTCACTTTCCTTACGATGTCTTCGGACCCGTTTTCCCTTATTATTGTAAGTTCCTTTCCAGGATAAGCCCTTATTGCGTGTGAAGAACCCTTCAATCCGAACCTATCTGGTCCCTCTACTACAGTCCCCCTAATTCTCAATACTTGGGCGAACGGTTGGAATTCTATATCGCTTACCTTAATGGTGAGGGTCATCGGAATTTTCTCTTTAGAACCACCTTTAGCTATGCTTCTAACAGTCTTCGCTCTGACGAGGTCGCCTTTCCTTAAGATGGTGTATAACGTCCAGAGGTCCTCCTCGTCCTCCACCCTCAGTTTCACTTCTCCTTTACTCGGATTGACCTCCAGTAGTTTCAATTTCCACCCAACCGAGTTAACGTTCAACAAGGTTTAAATCAAATAGGAGATAAGTTTAGCGTAGTTAGGGTCGGCCCACCTCCCACGCTCACTGGGACCCCTTGACCCCATTTACCGCAAGTGCCTGGCCTCAGATCCATTTCCTTCCCAACGGCCTTAACCTCTTTTAGCATCACTAGAACGTTCCCGGCTATGCCCATCGGCTTCAGGGGATACTTCTCTTCACCGTTCTCTACGTACCACGCCTCTTGGCTCATGAAGAAGAACGTACCGTCGTTCTCGGCGTTACCTCCCGAGGTATCGTATATTACGACTCCCCTTCTCAGCTCTCTCATCAGCTCGTCCTTACTCCAATCTCCCGGCTTTACGTAGGTTACTCTCATCCTAGGAATTACTCTATGAAGTGGACTCTCGTGCCTGCCGTTGCCGGTGAGCGGTAAGTTCAGTTCGGCTGCATACGCTCTATCGGTTAAGAAACCGTTCACTACCCCGTTCTTAACTATTTCCACGTCCACGGGTTTCACGCCTTCGTCGTCGTAGAATATCGATCCCCATTCGATACCGCTTCCGGGCGAATCAATTACAGTAACGTACTCCGGCGCTATTTTCTCACCTTTCTTGAGCGGCGAACCGGCTTTGACGTGATCGGCCTCTGACATGTGGCCCAGCGCCTCGTGAACCATAACTCCTATTGCCGGAGGTAGGAGGAGCACCTCCCATCTTCCCGGCTCTATTCCCTTGCCCCGAAGTTGATTCTCCGCTTTTCGGACGGCCTTCTTGACTACGGAGACGGGGTCCGTCACGTATCCCTCTCTCGAACCTTCGCTCCAGTAACCGCTTCCCCTCTGCCCCCCTTCTTCCAAAGTTACCATTGAAGAGTGAATTGAGTAACTTAATCTCTGAATTATTTCGCTCCCTTCGCTAGAGGAATAGAGTTTGTAACCGTATACTTCTCGGTATGCAGCAATAACGGAGCCCTTGGCCAGTTTAACCATCTCCTTGACGTCCCTTACTTTCCTTTCAAGCTCCACGTCCCAAGGAGGAACCTTGAGTTTTTGCGATACTCTATCCACGATCGGCTTAGTTTCTGCAAGCGGTCTTTCACCTAGAACTTTGTAAGACTTAATGGCTACCTCTAAGGAATCCAACGCCTTCCTTGGATCGTTAGTGTAAGCTAGACCGCTTCCGTTAACCCTAATTCCTAGGGTCCATTTAGAGTTCTTATTTAGGGTTAATTCTTCTCTAGAAGAGCTTATAGTGAGGGAAACCAGAGAGGTTACGAAAACTTCCGTCTTTACCCCTCTCTTCCACCCCTCTTCTATGACCTTTCTCGCTACTTCTAACGTTTCCCCTTCACTGGGCAGGGTTGTAGGTAAGTTCCAACTCACCATCTTTCTTCACCACTACCACTGTCCCCTCTACTTCCTTGTAGTTACATTTCCTGCAATACCATTCGTACGTCACGCGGAACCCTTCCCTCATGCCTTCCGTGATCAATCTCAACTCAAGGGGAGCTTTCTTACACCTCTTACACAGCCTGCTCCCCCATTCAATGACCAAACCCACGTCCGAATCCACAACGACGTTCCCGCTCTTACCTTCGAACTCCTTCTCCTTATGTAATTCAATTATGAGAAAACCTCTGGGCTTCAGTGAGTATTCCTTCGAAACGTCTTGATCCTCCAATCTTACCCTTATCTTCGCTGGGGTCTCATTGGGGTTAGTTATTATTATGTAATACTCACTGCCATCGAAGTACCCCAGTACCTTCTTCGACGTCCACGAGGTCAACTCTATCTTCCTCGAAGCCCAATGGAAAGTTCTTCATTTAAACCTATCACCTATGCGAAAGCTCTTCAGATCCCTTTGCGAAACCCTCCTCCGGAGCTGGAAATTGATAGTAAAGAGCGAGAAGGAGTACGAAGAGCTCAAATCGAAAGGAGTTACTGCTTTCGTTTTCACGGTGGACTGGATAGAAGAAAGCAAGAGGTTGTACGAGAAGCTCGTTCAAGGCTTAACCCACATAAATTGTAAGGTCGTAGAAGTAGACGTGAGTTTAACTCCATCGATAATGGAGAAGGAAAACGTTGTCCATATTCCAACGGTTATAGTATACATTGATGGAAAGGAAGTAATACGCCAAGAAGGCAGCACGGGCAACGCCTTCGTTGACATGGATCACTTGAGGAGGGCCCTCAAAGAGTCAATGAAGAAGAGAGGCATACCTTTAAGGGAGACGTGACGGAATAGCGGGGTGCGAAAAAGCCTTGAAGAAGGCGTTACTGGTTTCCATCTCTTTGTTCTTTTTAAGTTATGCTGCTTGCTTAAACGTTACCCATAATGCCGTCATACTCGTTGACGATAACGTTCTCAAGATCTACCCTAAGTTGCAAGCTGGTCAAGTTCTGAAGAACGACGTCTTGGTTGAAAGAGTTGAAAAATACCTACCGGGATACGAAGGCTGGCTACCCTCGGCGCTCGTTAAAGTAAGTGAAGATAAGATCCCCTTGTGTAAGATGAACAACTTTAAGGTGTACCGAAATTGCACTGGTGTGCCTTACTGCTTAGTTCCAATAAACCAAGTGCCGATATTCGTTTACCACGGTAACTTTACTGAGAAGTTGAACGAGGTATTCTCCGGAGAAATAAGAGGTATGGGTAACCCTAACTCCAGGTTATGGGTAATAGAGCTCCTCGATCCCTTCTGTCCTTACTGCGCTCTGTTCTATACTCAAGGAGGAGGTAAGTACCTAGAGGAACTAGTTAAGTCCAATAAGGTATATTTCGTTGTAGTAATGGTTGCCTTCCATAATAACGCCAAGGGCTACGTACAGAGCTTGGAGCTCGCTTACGTGCAACAAGGTTACGCTAACTCAAACCAAACTGATAGGTTCTTCGAGTTGGAAAAGGAGATCGTGTCCAACTTAAGGGACCTAGTTGAAGGAAAACTCGAGTTAGTAAACGTTTTAGACGTAATGAAGGGCCCTATGAGTTTAACTAAGGAGTCTCAAAGGAAACTCAACGAAGTACTTCAAGAACTGGAGAGATGGAATAGAGAGCAACTCACCAAAGCGAGCCAAATATTTCCAGCAATAGCTACTCCGGCGACGATATTCCTTGACAAGGACACGGGCAAGGCAGTAGCTATAATGGGAGCCCAGAGCAAGGAGGGAATAATCAACGTGCTGAAGGCCTTGGGATTGCCCTTACCTCAGTAATTTTTCCAGATAGTAATAGTATATGGGTGAAGGTTCTAAGGGTCTACTCTTGTATTCGGGATGGTACTGAACTCCTATGAAGAGCTGGTTCTCTAGCTCTATTCCCTCAGGTATAACCATGTTTTCGTCCCAAGCGGAGACCTTCAAGCCAACTGCCTCAAGCTTGTCTATGTACTCGGGGTTCAAGTCGTACCTATGCCTATGTCTTTCGTAAACCTCATCCCTTCCATATGCTTCCCATAACTTAGTACCCTTTACTAGCTTGACCTTCCTCGCTCCTAGCCTAAGCGTTCCTCCGAGGTACTTTAGATACCTTTGATCCTCAAGGAGCTTAACTACTAAGTGAGGCGCATCGGGATCTATTTCTTCGCTATGAGCCCCTTCCAAGCCAGCTAAGTTTCGAGCCACTTCCACGGCCATCATTTGCATTCCGAAACATATTCCCAGAACTCCCTTACCTCGTTCCCTCAATTCCTTTATCATTGCTATTTTCCCTTCAGCTCCCCTTGCCCCGAAGCCTGGTAACACAATGCCCCCGACGACCTCTTCAGCTATTTCGCTGGCGTTCAACTTGCCTTTCTCTACTTTTTCCGAATCGACCCATACTAACTTCGGTCTAATGCCTATGTAGGCTGAAGCGTGATTCAAGGCCTCTATTATACTGATGTAACTATCCTTAAGCTTAACGTACTTGCCTATCATAGCAATGGGAGGTCCTTCCTCGGCGTTCCTAAGTTTTGAGACGAACTCTTCCCATTTGCTTAGATCGGGGTTCTTGTAGGGTAACTCTAATATTTTGGTTAAGTACTTGTCGTATCCTTGCTCCTTAAGTATTAAGGGCACTTCGTAAATCAAGCCCACGTCGTGGTCGGAGAACACGGCTTCGCGCGGAACGTTGGAGTAGAGCGCTATCTTGTTCGCCGCTTCAGGCTCAAGGGGCTTCTCTGATCTGGCTATTATTACGTGAGGCTGTATACCTATCCTCCTGAGTTCTTGAACCGAGTGCTGTAACGGTTTGGTTTTCTGCTCTCCCGTAGTCTTTAGGACCGGAACTAGCGCAACGTGGACGAACGCTACCTTGCCGTAATTCTCTATCCACATCTCCCTCGCTGCTTCTAGGAAAGGCAAGCTCTCGATGTCTCCAACGGTACCTCCTATCTCTATTACTGCAATATCGTAGTCTCTACTGACCTCCCTTATTCTGTTCTTTATCTCGTTAGTTACGTGGGGAATAATTTGAACGGTTTGGCCTAAGTACTCCCCTCTCCTTTCCTTCTCAATAACTGATAGGTATATCTTACCCGTAGTTACGTTGTTGTTCTTGCTTAGGTTTTGATTTAAGAAGCGCTCGTAGTGACCGAGGTCTAAGTCCGTTTCGCCCCCATCCTCTGTAACGAACACCTCTCCGTGGGCGAACGGATTCATCGTGCTTGCGTCTACATTAACGTAAGGATCTATCTTAATTGCAGTAACGCTGTAGCCCATACTCTTAAATAGGAGCGCCGTAGAGGCCGTAACGATTCCTTTGCCTAGGCTAGAGAGAACCCCTCCGGTTACGAACACATAGTTCGTCAACGTTACTCACCTTCCTACGATAGCTTACTTATATGTGATTTAAAGAAGGCTCTTCGCTGATTGCAATGGAGAGGGGTTATGGAAGACGGTAAGTGGTTAGCGAGTTTACTCATGTGGATATACTATCTCTCTATGTGGATAATAGTCATTTACTTAATCTATAGGGTCTACGTTTGGGCCACACAAGTCATTTAGCAAGGACATACCAACGTTCCGACGTCTTCGCCGTACAGAGCTTTTTCAACGTTCTCGGGAACTAATCCATTAAATATCCTCGCACAGATCGTTGGCGGTAATTTGTTTATTTCCTCTAATTTCTTCTTCATACCTCCAGTTACGTCAATGGAATCGCTCTCCTTCGCCGAAACTTCGCAAGCCTTAACGTACTTCAGAGGCTTGCCTTGGGGCCACTCGTCGTATACCCCGTCTACGTCAGTGGCGAAGAGTAGGTAGTCAGCCCTGAGTTCCCGCGCTAGAGCTACAGCTATTTCGTCTCCCGAGAGGACCCTTCCGGGATACACTACGTTTCCTTGGAGTATCGGTATCCATCCGAGGCGGAGGGAGTCTAATATGGGTCTCACGAAGGGCCCCGAAGAACACCATATGGAACTCGAGGAGTGAACGACGAAGTTTTCACCGAGCTCTCTTGCTACCCTTAAGCTCATCTCCAACATTAAGTTAACCACGTCCCAACCTTCCCTCCTTAAGTCGCTCCCTTTCTCAAGTATTTCCTTGACTTTAGGGTGCCCGAAGCTACCTCCTCCGTGAATTACTACCAAGGAATTGCCCTTGCGAACGAATTCTCTCAAAATCGGTCCTAGCTTCCTTAAGTAGTCCGCCCTGAGGGAGTAAGGTTCGTTTTTATTCGAGATAACGCTTCCTCCTATTTTAAGTACAACTAGCAAGGGAATTCCTTACCTAGAGTTACGAGCGATTCTCGACTATAAATTGCAACGATTACTCCTCTTATTTATTCCGCATAACTGGAGTGCCTTCTAGATTGATCGCAGTTTCGACGTTCTACTATTAGCGCGTTGAAACGAAGGAGAACGCCAATGACGAGTTGAGGTCAAATCAAAGCGTATAATCTAAGAGCAAGAACGTTACTGTAAGGTGGGCGTTATTATTCTAGACCAGATCTAAGCTTCGCTTAAGCTCTTCACTGACGCTCCGGAGTTATCGAATGGAGTTACGAGAAGGTTGAAACCATTAAGTTCGATTTCAGATACTTTCTTCCTCACGTTCTCTCTCCTAGTAACTGAGTATATTGCTTGACCCATGCTGCTCAGTCCGCAGTTTCCGAAGACTCTCCTCATTTCGGTACAAGCTTCTTTAACCTCACTCGGCTGCAGTTCCCATTCTATTCTCTTGAACCCAACTTCTTGTATTGAGTTGATGCCTTTGGAGAACCTCTCCAAGTTCCTTTCCACAACGCCACCCATAATCAACATATATGCAATTCTGATTGCCTTCGAACTTTCTTCCTCACGTATAGGCGTCCTCTCTTCAAATTCAGTCACTTCCCTTACCTCATCGTAAATCCCCTTCCGCTTATCGGGATAAGCTATCACTGCTATCCATTCCTCTGGAAGTTCCAAGCGAAGGTACGGTGGAGGCGAAGCTCTCGATGCTCCAGAAGGCGAAGGTTTCTCTTTTACCTCTATTGAATGACCGAAGTCGGCAACGAACCCACCTTCCTCGAAGACGGCCACCCCTATGCCGCTGGTCCCGCCTCTACCCGTTAGTATAGCCAATTCCCTCGAGGAACAATTAATTCCATTTAATGAGCAGAGGGCTTTAGCGGAACTTAAGAGCAGTTGAGTAGTGGAACCGAAGCCCATGTGAGCCGGGGGAGTAGATCGTATCTCTAGTTCGCCCTTTAGGTTCAGTCCCTTCAACCTTTCGTAAACTTCGTTGGCCCTGGGACCAATAACTTTGAAGTCCTCAGAGGGTCTCCCAACGACGACCGTTCGGGGTAGTTTGATGGCGAACCCTATTCCCCCATCTAGATACCCTAGGTTCCCAGTTAGGTCCAACAAGGAAACGTGTATTCGAGAAGGCGATGAGATCGCAATCAAATTAGTGAAACCCTTTAGATGGGGGTACCGAAAAGCTATTTTCACTTAGTCTTGAACTGCGCAGGCGGAACGAATATCATTTGATCTAGGAACCTTTGTCCGTTCGATTGAAATACCTTCTTACCTTCGCTACTTAGAACGAACGAGAAGAACTCCAGGGCCTTATCCGGGTGGGGCGCACAGATAGGTATCGTCACGCCGTAAACTATAGCTTTCGCTTCAACCACTTTCTCTTTCGGAGTTGAAGCCATTAGGACTACCTTTACTCTCTTATAGTTTTCGTTATCTTTCGCCAAATTACAGCAATCTGGGAGCGGGAAGTACTTCAACCCGTGCTGAACGGCCACGCTCTCGTATTCGAAAGCGACGTCTATGACTCCGACTTTTAATAGAGAAATGAGGTCGACGCTCTTGTCCCTTATAACGAAGTTGCCGGAGCTCCTTATCGAAGGATATACGTATATTGTAACGTCCCCGTTGCTTTTCTTAATTGAAACTCCGCTCAAACCACTTATTAAATCGAGAGCTCTTTGGTCAACGAATGATGCCAAGGCTAGAGCCATTAAGCTCCTATATCCTGCGGGATCCAAGTTCGGGTTGGAAATACCTATCTTAAGCTTACTTAATGCCCCTATCCAGTCCTTCTTAAGCGCCTCCCCCACCGAGTCCTTGGTGTACGCAATTACCATTCTATTTGTCGCGAATCCTACTACCCATTGATAGGGCATGAACTTAGGAACGATGCTGTAATCAGCAACGAACAATAAGTCTGGACACCTATGAAGATCTACTATTTTCCTAACGGCCTCTACGGATCCACTGAACTCGAAGAGTACTTTCTCTCCTGTTAGTTTCTGGTAAATTAACGCCGTTTCCCTTAGCGGAACGGAGAGGGACCCAGCTGAGTAAACGGTTAGCGCGTAAGCAGCGCATAAAGTTAATAAGAGGGTCGCGATCCACTTCACGATTTTCCCCTTCCGAGCTAAGAGAGAGATCATTTATTGCTAACGTCGGAAGGCAAGGCGATCTTCGCTCTTCGGGAGTAGTAGAGCGGGAGCGTCTGAGGCAATTGGCCGTATTCGCCCAATTCCTCCTTAATTACTTCAATCAATTCCTTAACGCTCATGTCTATTCTATTGTTGTCGATTCGCCTCAACACAACTACGGTATTGGTTTCCTTCTCCCTCTTCCCCACTAATACTAGATACGGTATCCACTCCTTTCCCGCGTCCCGGATCTTCGTTCCCATGCTAACGTTCCTATCGTCTATATCGACCCTTATTCCGGCCCTCTTTAGCTCGTCAACGACGGATAGAACGTAGGGCAATACCGACCTCTCTTCCGGTATTACCCTCACTTGAATGGGGGTTAGCCACATAGGTAACATGGGAGGCTTCCCCTCTTTGTAATCCTTAGCCGCCTTGTCCAGGATCATGTAGATGTATCTTTCAATTGATCCCAAGGGTGAAGCCTTAACGACGTACTTGTCGCCTTCTATAATTAGCTTTAAGCTACCGATCTCGACGGGCTTTCCGCAATTGGAAACGAGGAGGTACTCGACGTCTATTAAGGCGTTCGAGTCCTCTATTATTCTAACTATTCCATCCTTGTTATCCCTACCCACCATGTTCTTTATTAAATCGAACCATTCGTCTTTTACGTCATTCCTCAAGTTATACATAACAACGTACTTCTGACCTATCTTCTCGGCTTCATTATGCGTTAAGTCATGCATCATTAGTAAGAACTTCTCCGCGTTAAGTCTATCGTTAAAGAAGGCCGATATTACTGGTAAATGGAAAGAGTTCACCCTCTTACAAGGTTCGCAGTTACCGGATTTCCTATAAATAGTTAGTATCTCGAAGATCGCTATATCTGATTCGTCTACGCTAATCGCTTGCTCTTCGTCCGAACTCCTCAAGCAGAAGCCTTCACATACTATTGGACTGAACTCGCATTCCTCTTCTACGTCCGTGTCTTTCATAAAGTAAATTGGTATTAGTTCGTTAACGTTCAAGGCTAAAGTGCTTGCATATATTAGGACCGCATTGAACATGAAGTACGCTAAGGGTAAGTAGGCGGGAAAGCACTTATCGCCTATCTTCTTAACTACAAATCCGAACTTAGAGCAATACTTGCAAGCCAGATCTTCTTCGCACTTCCAGTCGCCTTTTTCAATAGATTCCCATACGATCCTTATTTCTTCGTTTAATTCATTAGCTTTAGGTTTGGTGAGCTCTCCATTGATCGTTATTACGTAGGAATCCAATACCTTTGGCTTGTACTCGGGCGGCGAGTACCTCTTGGAAAGCTCGGCTAGCGGATGACCCTTGCACTTAATTTGAAAGCTCTTGTACCATCCAAAGGGCGCCCTGTGGACCTTAACGCCTTTCTCTTTCAACATTTCTTCGAGCTTAAGTAGGACCTTAATGGCTTCCCCGGGCTTTGCGAGGGTCGAGGATAAGTGCGCGTAAGGATATAATACTACTTCATTTACCTTTAGCCTATTCAACTGTTCTACTATGTCCTTAACGACGTCATCTAATACCTTCGAGTCGTTAGGTTCAACTGTAGCGAACACTACTAGCGCGTTAGAAGTAGAGTAGCTCTTCTGACTAACGTTCTCAGCGCTCTTTATGGCCTTCTTCTTAGCTTCGTAGGAGAAATCATCTACGTGAAGCATGAGAATTTTCAATTAATTGCCCCTATTATTGAATTAAAAATGTTTTAAATAGATTATTTATTAATGTTTGGCCTTAGCGATAACTACCTCCCTCTTCTCGCTTACTTGCGTCTTAGATACAAGCCTTTGAGAATAGTAATAGTATATTGCTCCTAATAGCGCTCCTAAACTCATTAGGCCAGGTCCGCTCCACACGAATATCATTCCCGGTATTACCTTTGCTTGCACGTAGAGTCCTTGAGTAGATATCAGGCTCTTGTAATTCTTCGCCATATTGTATAACTCTACGGTCGCGACTTCCAAGAAGGTAGCCAACTGGTCCCTGGGAACTTGGTTTACGAAGTTTACGTTATAGCCGGCAGCGAAGAGCGCAGTTAAAGCCAGTTTCTGTCCCTCATCGTAGTTCTTTGAGTTGAGTAACTTGTTGAGGTACCATAATAGCATGTCGTGATACGATATGCCGGTTATTGCGTGAGACGACTTGACGGGCGGGTTAAGTACTACGTAAAGATCGCTTAGGCCGTAGCTAGGGTGAACCACCTTCGGAACCAGGCCGTGAATTCCTTGTATTTCTCCGTACGCCTCGTACCTTATCTTTTCATTGAATTCGTAGGTAGTGTTGTCTGGATTTAGCACCTTGAACTTTAGAGTCAGGTCAGCGGTTTCTGGTACGAACTTGGGTGCGTTAACGTAACCTGCGCAGTCGGGGTTCAAGCACTTCGTTCCGGGCGGAGGCGTTATCACCTTCAACACGTTCTTGGGATCCGATAGGAACTCTCCCATTTCAGTACCCATTAAGCTTTGAACGGTAGGGTCGCTGAGGGCATGTAGGTACGCGGTAATTGAGATCGGTAGGGAACCGGTCGAGGGATAAGTTCCGTTGCCCAGCGCTACCTCTCCATCGAACATGACGAACGCTTGAGGTATTACTGTCAGAGTTTCGTTCGCAATGGGCGCGGAAGCCGGATATATGGTAAAGTTGGAGAACGTGATTGCAATCTTTTCTTCCTCAAGCTCTATCGAGTAAGGTCTATCTAACCTAACTAACAACGCTTGGTGAGGCGTGAGCGGCATCGGCTTATTGATTACGAGGCCTTCCGCTAAGGTGGTAAACGCGTAGCCGAAGGTTCCGTCCCTCTTTTGCCATACGTAGAGCGCTATGGTTAGGTTCTGAGCGCTTAGCTTCAGCGGGCGCTTCAGATTGAGTTCGATAGCATTGGAGGTTACGTTGAATACCCTTATTTCCGCCGATTCGAAGGACGCGTTGTTTCTCGTTCCTAATTTGTAAACTTGCATTGCCTCATTGCTTACCATTGGGTTGGCGTGGAACATCTTGTTTACCACGTACCTATACAAGTCGTTCGTTTGGAGTAGTTGCTCCCCCTTCTTCACCTCTTGGAGAAATTCTGATAGGTCGTTGGCTATTGTCTTTATCGCTAACCACGCGTAGAAGTAAACGCTCGACTTCTGGACGTATCTATCGAATATATCAACGAACGATTTGCTTAGGTTATAGTCGTAGGATTCCAATACCAACTTCATGTTATTCGGTAGCGCCTCCGCCTTGTTCGGTGGGAGATCGAAATGGTAGAAGTAGTCGTTATTGAAGGCGTAGGTGCCCGACATTAGAACTCCTAAGGCCGTTAGTGCCATTCCCAAGTGAATTAGTCCTATTTCCACGTCCCTAATTTTCTTATATTTCGTAAAGATGTAGTAGAGGGAACTAGCTATAGCGATAGCCGCTAAGGGAATGCCGAACGCCATCATTGCATTGGTGGTAACGGGCGATAGGTGAGCCAACGTTATGGAGCCCCTTAGGGCAGCTAACCCGGTAGAGGTACCCAAGAGCAACGCGCTTGCTATAACTAAGAGAACCGGTTTCCAGCCTAACTCGCTCAAGGTAACCATAGGGAGGGAGATCAATAGCAGCGCGAGTACCGGGTAAAGCACGGGGTGGAAGTACTCTATTCCAGCGCTCATTTGCGGGATGGACGCTTCCTTACCCATTGCTACCATTATTGAAGGTACGAACAGGGTTCCGTAGACGAAGAAGGCGGCTATTAGAAGACCTAATGACGCTAGGCCCATTCCAATTACGAAGGGAGTTTTCTTCGCGATCGCTGATCTAATTTGGGTCAAGTACTTGTCCCAATCGGAAAGCCTCTTAATGAACCACATTAGGTAGGCTATAGACAAGACTAAGAGCGAGACGCTGCCTAGGTTAGCTCCAGCGAAGCTGTGCAATGGGCTGAGACCCGTTCTAGTTACGAACATTGCTAGGAAGACTGAGGAAGGTATTAGGGGAGCGTACGCTTCGGCGAACGCTGGTAATATTGGGGCCACGTGAGGTAGTACTGTAGCAGCGAGCCACACTACGAGCTCGCTCGTTTCTACGGGATCCCACGCCCAGTAGCCTCCCCAACCGAAGGTCTCATAGCTCCAGAACGCACCTAGAGCTATTCCTAGGGTCAGTAGCGCCCATCCAACGTTGAAGGATACTTTAGCTCTCTTTATACCCAAGGCGAGAGCTATGGCTGATATTGCCAATATACCGTAACCGCTGAACGTGGATACTGGGTGAGGATACAACCAAGGACTCTTTAATAGAGGATTCAGACCGGCACCGGTTATTGGATTGCCCGGTATTAGCGTGAACGCATCGTTCATGTAGGCAGCGAAGAGTCCGACCAAGACCACTGGTATAGATAGCAAGTAGAACTTCGCGTCGTCGCTTCTAATGAAGTATAAGGTGAGTCCAGCAATGAAGGCGAAGAGGAATAAGCTCCCGCCTCCTCCCGACCACGATGTAGCCAGCCTCATCCATAGGGGCATACCGACGCTGGAGTTCCAATAGACCTCGTGGAGGCTGAAGTCCAGCGTAAGGAAGGGTATTAGGTACAGTAGCCACGAAACGGTTAGCGCTATTGTTGAGTACTTCAAGTATTTCGCTAGTTCGTTTTTCTTTCCATTAAACGCGTAGTAGGCCGTCAGTATATAGAGCGCGGCAGCGATAAGAGGAGGAAATCCCGTCCAATGTAGCATTTCCTTCAGAACACCTAAGCCACTCAACATAGCATTTACTATAAAATCTCATGCGAACAATCGAATTAGGTTTAAGTATTACACTAATTATTCCCTGAACCTCAAGCTTATAGGTATCTAAGAATCACGCAAAGCGGATATTCGTACCTTTTCATATATGCCTCTCCGGGTTACACTAACTTGAACAAAGAGCAAATTAGGAGAATGGTTTGGGAGAAGATAAAACCCTATGCGCTACCGCCCTTTCCAGTAGAGGGAAGGATACCTAACTTCAAAGGAGCAAAGGAGGCCGCTGAGAGGCTGACTTCCATTCCGGAATGGAGAAACGCTTCGTTAGTGAAATCCAATCCAGACAGTCCTCAGAGATGGGTTCGCTTGGCTGCGCTTAGGGAAGGAAAGCTCCTCCTGATGGCAACGCCTCGCCTAAGGGAGGGGTTTCTCTTATTGGACCCGAATTCCGTTCCGCCTTCGAAATACTCCGAAGCTTCTACTATACGGGGAGCGTTCAAGTGGGGAAGGAAGCTTAGAACGGTAGACGAGCTATTGAACTCCGTAAGCAAGGTGGACTTCGTTATTGAGGGTTCAGTAGCGATCGATCTAGATGGTAGGAGGATAGGGAAGGGAGCTGGGTACGGCGACTTGGAGTTCGGTATATTAACCGAGCTAGGCCTTATGGACGTAAAAGTACCAATAGCTACTACCGTTCACGACGTCCAAGTTCTCGAGGGACCCTTACCGCAAGACCCTTGGGACGTCCCATTGAGCTTCGCTTTCACGCCTACCAAGTCGCTTAAGTTCGAACCGTTGAACAGGCCTAAGGGGATATTATGGCAATACTTAAGTGAAGAGAAAGTGCGTGAGATTCCAATCCTTCGCGAGCTCAAGCGCTCTATTCAAAAGCAATAGTATAAACCGTGAAATGGTGGTTAAAAATTGGAAGAACTGAAGAAAGAGAACTACAAGCTCTTAAGAGAGGAAGTAATTAAGTGTCCCGTTTGCGGAGAAGAGAAGATGAAGGTTAGCATATATAGTTACGATATGCCAATGATAGGTCCAGTAATAATAGTTACGGGTAAATGCGCTAGCTGTGGATATAAGTTCGTTGACATTAAGACGTTGGAAAGGAAAGGCAACCAGAGGATAGAATTTAAAGTAGAGAACGAAAAAGACTTGAACACGTTGGTACTCAGGTCCTCGACCGCTACCTTGGAAATACCGGAACTTCAAGCGGAAATTTCGCCGGGACCTATTTCCCAAGGCTTCCTAACGACTGTTGAGGGGGTTCTACATAGGTTCAAAGACATTATAGAATTCCTCTGTAAAGACGCGACAGATGAGAAAGAGAAGAAGGAGTGCGAGGAGAGGTTGAAACGCTTAGGTGAGATGTTAGAAGGTAAGAGGGAGTTTACAATAATAATTAAAGATCCCGAAGGGTACAGCAAGATAGCGAGCGAAAAGGCAAAAGAGGAGATAAAGAGGGACGATGACGGAATAGCTCCCTTAGAGAGCGGTGATCGGACGGCACGAGGTGGAGTCCAATGAGGAGCACGCTAGATGCTGTTCCAGAAGGTAAGACCGTTAGGGTCGTTGAAATCTACGCGGGCCCGGGAGCGACCGTTAGGTTGAGGGAGCTCGGAATAAAGGAGGGTAGCTTAGTGAAGGTCGTAAAGAACAGTGGAATAGGTCCAATAGTTATAGAAACTAGCGAGGGGCGGTTCGCTCTAGGAAGGGGTATGGCGAGTAGAGTTATTGTAGAGGAAGCGTTCTAATAAGCGAGGTGACGCGGTTGATCAGAATAAAGCTCGTGGGGGCCTCCCTCTCTATAATCTCATTAGTTGCCATTGCTTTAACTACATACTCCCTCTTCGCTCCCCTAGACGTTTCAATTCAGATAATCAAAATTACCAATTGGTTAGTAGTTGTGGCTCTTTCAATTATCTTAGGTTGGATTGGAGTAATAATGCTCAGGGCGGAGGAGCCGAAAAGCGCGGAAGAGCTCAGGGAGGAACTGAGAAAGGAAATAGAAGAGATGAAGAAAGACATTGAAAGGGCCATGAAGGAACAAGCTTAGTTCGTTCCATCGAACGCTTTCGTTTCATACTTACCATAAAACGTTACGCTTCCGATCGAATTCTTGGAAGAGTGATGAAGTGGAGCGATCACAGGAGAGTCACTGAGTACGTGCTTCAAGCAATACCGCTCAGCTTCGGAGAAAAGGAAAAGATCGTTGAGTCGAACGTAATGACCGATAAATATCCGGATTTCGTAGATGGAAGAAGGGTAGCGCACCACTCGGAAGAAGGTTTAAAGGTAGGGTTAGCGTACCTAAAGGAAGCTAAGAACAAATATGACAGAAAAGAAAGTTACGAAATAGAACTGGGTAGGGCTTTACATTATCTGCAAGATTACTGCGTAGAGAATGATATAAAGGAACTCGAATTCCACGACCTAAAGGTAAGAAGTAAGGCCCACGATAGCATGGAAGAGTTCGTAAAAAGGATTCGAGACGAAACGGTTCGAAAGTACGCCTTTTCAGCAGCAGTCGAAACCAAGGACAAGAACCCTACTCTAGAGGAACTATATAGGATCGCATTAGCAAAAGGAATGAAAAGGGATCCCAGCAAGGTATTGAAGTGTGCCGTATGTCTGAGCGCTCTTGCTCTAAGGTACTTAACTTCTAGTCCTAAACAGGAACCTGAGAGCTCGGACGGGAGTAGTTCTAAAGGGAACGGGAGTAGAGGAAGGGAACGCGGAGTAATGTTCAAATTATTGTATTATACGGCCAAGCTCGTTCTGTTCGGCGTAAAGTTGGCCATTGTATTACCACTAATCGCTATCTTTACAATATTCCTAATAGGCTTGATACCATTATGTTTCATCCCCATTCTAGATCTCATCGTTATACCCCTTTGCGAGGTCTTCGGAGGGGCAATCATAGGGGGATTAAAGTGGACGTTCGGTATTAAAAGCTCGCAAGAAGTAAAGGTAGAGAACTTAGGGGTATGTAAAGACTAGGAGCGAGGAAGGTCGTAAACGAGTCCCAGCTGAAGGTAATAGTGACAACATGGGCATACATATATAATTGGCGAAATGCTAACTATAATTGGAGCGACACGGCAATCGACAATAACCCGGGTGAGGTTCCCCCGATGATCCGGGTGAGGATGAGATGCCGTAAGGACTACCTCTCTTCACATCTCCTCAATACTTTCTTAAGCTCAACCGCTCTCCGATTCCCCGAGTAAAGCTCATCCAATCTCCTGACGAAGTTCGCTACGTGATCTGCTATAGATAGGAGTCTCCGATAGTTCGGATCCCTAATTCCTCCTTCTCGATGAATTCTTTCAATGCAAGTGACTTGTTGAAAGCGTTCTTCAATAAATTCGTAAGCGTGATCGTCAACCAGTAGCACTTTGCTTCTCTCTAGGAGGTTCTTGCATCTATTTACTAGTCGGTCGAGGTCGGTATCATAGTCGACAACGTAAAATTGTACACCGCGCTTCTTCATTTCCTCTAACGTCCTCGGCAACTTCTTCAACGCGGTCAATCTCTCCTTCTTCGCTTTCTCTCTCGAATGTCCAAGGTTTTCGAGCTTCTTCAAATCGTTACTGTAAACTGCAACCATTCCGTAAACCGTCCGTAGAACGCTTTTCCCCTTGGACTTCCTTTTAAGGACCTTTGGATCTGATTTGGTATAATCTATAGCTACCACCAAATCCAAGCATCCGTCCTCGGGAACCAAGGTCAAGTGCCTCTGGATACATTCTACGATTGTAAGTAAAAGCATTTACACAATAGTCCATTAAACCTCATTTCCAATGATGCGCTACTCCAGTTCCGCGGTATCTCGTATCGATAGGAGCGAAGAAAGCCTACATTAACTATAGCTCAAAATCGAAGGAGGAGGACTGAGAACGTGTTCCAGAAGATCAAGCCACCGGAAGGAGGGGAGTTCATAAAAGTCGAGGGAGGCAAGCTAGTAGTACCGCCTAACCCGATCGTACCTTACATAGAGGGAGACGGAATAGGCCCCGAAGTGGTCAACGCCGCTCGGAAGATGGTAGACGCTGCGGTTGAAACCAGCTACAAGGGCGAGAGGAAGATAGTATGGTGGAAGGTCTACGCTGGAATAGAAGCTGAGCCCATTTACGGCACCTTGCTACCCGAGGACACCCTTAACGCCATAAAGACGGCTAGAGTCGCCCTCAAAGGTCCCATGACCACCCCAATAGGTTCCGGTTGGAGGAGCGTCAACGTAGCTCTGAGACAGTTACTCGACTTGTACGCTAACATAAGGCCAGTCAAGTACATCAAGGGCATACCGGCTCCTCACAAATACGCCGACAAGGTAGACATTATAATATTCAGGGAGAACACTGAAGACGTTTACGCTGGAATAGAGTGGAAGTACGATAGCCCGGAGGCCGCGAAGATAAGGGAATTCTTGAAGAAGGAATTCAACATACAATTAAGGGAAGACAGTGGAATAGGACTCAAACCGATATCTAGATTCGCTACTCGGAGAATAATGAGGGCCGCCTTGAACTGGGCCATAGAATACAACCGGAAGAGGGTTACCGTTATGCATAAAGGCAACATAATGAAGTACACCGAAGGATACTTCAAGATATGGGCGTTCGAGCTGGCGAAGGAGGAGTTCGGAGATAAGGTAGTGTTTGAAGAGGAGCTACAAGGAGGAGAGGTACCCGAAGGGAAAATATTGGTGAACGATAGGATAGCCGACAACATGTTCAACCAAATAATAACCAGGCCTTGGGACTACGACGTAATAGTCACGCCCAACCTCAACGGCGATTACCTAAGCGACGCGGCAGCTGCTCTCGTAGGCGGCCTCGGAATAGCCCCTGGCGCTAACGTAGGCGACAACATAGGTATGTTCGAACCTATCCACGGTTCGGCTCCTAAGTACGCTGGTAAGAACGTAGCTAATCCAACCGCTACTGCTCTAAGCGCTGCAATAATGCTAGACTACATAGGTTGGCACGAAGCGGCAGATCTATTAAGAAAGGGTATAGAAGAAACCATTGCTAGCCACAAGGTAACTCAAGACATCGCTAGGCATTTAGGAATAGAACCACTCAGCACTACTGAATTCACCGAGGAAGTAATAAAGAACATAAAGAGGCTGGGAACTTGAAAGAGCTTCACTTGGCCTTCCTAATTTACGCTACCCAAATGGCTCCTAAAACCCAACTTGACGAGGTCCTGGCAGAGACCTTGGGCGTATTGATGGAAAACGAGGAGGATTTCGTTCACGCAGTTAAGTTGACTAAAATACTCGCATTGGATTTGCAAATACTCGCGAAAGCGGCAGTAAAGGCCTTCGGCGAAAAGGCTTTAGAGTTCAAGGAAGTAATTGAGAAGGAGTTCAAGCAAGGAGAGCAATGGGAAAGATACGTTAAGAGGTTTTCCTCCAAGGCGAGGTGAGTATTTTCACTATTTCCTTTGCCTTGCTCTCGCTTATTCCCTCAACCCTAGCCAGCTCGACCTCGCTCGCGTTGTAAACAGCTCTTACGCTTCCGAACCTAGATAAGAGCCTTTCCGCCAGGGCCGGTCCTATTCCGGGAAGACATTGGACCAAGAACCTCTGCCAGTCCTCTAGCTTATTGAGCGGAGGTTTACCTTGGACCTTAACTGGCACTCTCCTCTTGTTACCCTCTTGCTCTCTACGTGTGAGGAAAGCTATTACCCTAGCTGCGTCCTCTACGGTCGGAGCGTAGAGCACCCCTATTTGAAAATCGTATTGAAGAGAAGCTATTGCTGAGGGAACGCCGTGACCCGCCTTAGAGAACTTGAGCGCCCTCCAATCACCTTCTATTAGAAAGAATGGTCTTTCGAACGCCTCCTTCAACCTCTTAGCTTGGTCAAACAACCTTCCGTCCTTCAAGCTATTAATTAAGTCCCTAACGGTCTTCCTTTCTATTGCTACCTTCTCAGATATCACGTAATCGGCAACGGGCAGCTGCTCCCACGTTATTACTATTCCATTTTTCAAAAGCAACTTGGGGAGCTCACTATTCTTTTCCCTTATGTCGACGTAGATTCTAAGCAAGGGTCCTCGCAATCCGCCTACTAGTCCTACCTAATAGTTTATTGATGAGTTCCTCTAAGCCAATTACCTTCGGTATTACGGCTCCGGCCGCGCCCTTATGACCGCCTCCCCTCCCACCTAATTCCTCAGCGATGGAAGAGAGGAGCTCCGAGACGTCGAAGCCCTTCTTCAATATCCTCGGAGAGCACCTAGCGTATATCCTGTACTCGTCCTTCTCCTCCCTAATCACGTATACGACGTCCAGGCCCAGCTGAACTAAGGTCCTCGCCGCGTCCCCCTCGTTAGCCCCTACGTAAGTAGCGCCTATCACGTAATCCTTAACCTTCCTATGAACCAACCTCTCGCAAGCCTTAATCCTACTAATCCTTTTCGAAAGGTCCAGCTCCTCTTGGCTCTCTAGCAACTTAAACGCCGTTTCCAAGGACCCGGCTTGGGAGAGCCACTCCATTACGCTAAACGTTGAGCTCTTAGCTAACTTGAAGGCCTTGCTATCGTAAATTATTCCAGCCATTAACGCTTCGGCAACGTTCCTAGGTAGGTTAATTCCCTTGAGTTTGAGCACCTTCGCTATTACCTCCGATGTGGATGAGGCATCGGGATCTACTAGGAAGGGCTCTATGTCCCCGGTTACGTGGTGATCTATCCTATACGCTTCCTTCCCTTCTAGGATTACGTTCGGTAATTGCGAGAGGGAGGCAGTATCTAAGATAACTAGGACCTCTTCGCGCGGGACCTCCTCCTTGAATTCCAGTCCAACGTGTTCCGCTAATCTCTTTCCCAGAGAGGAGAGTCCCCCGGGGGCATAGAACTCTGGGTCCCCTATTAACGAAAACGGGGAAGCTGCGCCTACTGCATCTGGATCGGCGTGCCTGTGAACCACTACCGCGTACCTACTCCCCTTTAGTCTCTCCAGCAGTTTCACTCCTTTGCAGTAGTCTATCAAGCTCTCTTTCACCTTCGTCCAAGGCCTCTTCGACCAATCGATCGTAGTCTATTCTCAGTTTGGCTCCGCTAACGCCTAGATCCATTTCCACGTTCTTGCCTTCTTCGCCTATCTCAATTGAAATGGTGAGGTCCAAGTCTTCTATTCTCGTTTTACCCTCTTTTTCTATTCTCTCTTCCACCTTTTGGGAGGCCTTCAGCAAGGCCTCTACTAACTTCTCAACCTCCTCCAATTGCACCTGCACCCATTACTTTATTCAATTCCTCCTTAAGCCTTTGAATTTCCTTCCTTATCATCTCCTCTTGCTTCTTGAGGCTTGCCAACTTTATTTCGAGCAACTCTATCTTATTTTCAACGTCCTTTATTGCCTCTTGTTTGGTTGTCTTGACTAAGACGTGGCCTATGTTCCTAAATATTTCCGCGTCGTCCGGAAGCTTCTCAAGTTCTGATTTGACCCTCTTCAGCTCGTTGAGCTCAGCTTGGTAGAGGGTTAACTGCTGTACTACGTTCTCGTATAGCGCTTGTTGTTGTTGAAGTTGCGCTAGTAAGTTCTGGGCCTTGGGAGGTAAGTTCACGCTCATGGCCTATCCTCCACGGCCTTAAGGGCTTCGGAGGCACTATATATCCAGTACATAAACGAGTTAGCAGCAGCCCTAAGAGCGCTCACGTCCTTGGCCTTGATTACTATTCTCTTATCATTTGCCTCTAACTGAACTCTCGAACTTGTGGGGGGATGGGTTACCTCTGGCAGCAAGGCGGTGAACACTGCTTCGTCGCACACTTCAATCTCTACTTCGCCTATCCACTCTCGCAATCCTAATCACCGGACCGACTTTCAGGTTAGAACCGGAAGGCCGGAATATAACTTCGAACCCCCTTTCGTCCCTCTCAACGCTCGCTACTAAGTCCTCATCGCCTTCGCATTCGCCTAGGCCTAAGAGGTCCCTTAGGTTTCCTATGATTTCCTTCGTCTCTTCGTCTATAGCGTTTTCATCTATGCAAACTTTCTTAACATTGTAAACCCTCCTACCCGTTTCCGAGCTCAGGCTCAAACCCCTCAGAACTATTGTTCCTAATGGAACTAGTTCTACTCCATCTACCGAGTAGACCTCTATTGAGTGGGGGTTCCCGTTTTTCTCTTTTACGATAATTACCCTCTCCGCTCCTAAGTCAGATGCTATAGAGCCGAGGAGCTCTAGCGCCGCTTTCCCTCTGCTCACTCTTTCCGAGTTCGGCAAGACGCTAGCCAGATCCTTCAAGAAAGTGCGCGTCCTCTGAGAGGGTTTGTGTGAGGTCGTTAGCAAGTACCTAACTCGTTGCTCCAATTCGCGTCCCATTTCGCATCCCTTCAGTACGGTAATTAACAGCAATGAGGAGATCTTTCTATAAAAATAGATATCTGTTTTATGATTTATTCACCATCCCATGGTGAATACCCATCTCCACCCCTTGTCCAAATTCACATTTCCATTTACTCACAATCAATTCCATCATTTCCTCAACCTTAATCATTTACGAAAAGAAACAATGGTCTCCTTAAGCACCTTCAGTTTCTACCGGACTTCCCAATTGTTAATTCCATTTTAACCCAATCAATTATCATTGTATTTGCAAAAACAAACAAGATTTACCACTCTTGAGCTCAGACCATCAGTACAAGGCCCTTTCAAGATCGATCTTTACAATGAGAAGGAGCTTAGATGGGTTAATAAGCGATCATGGGAACTTTAATGATCATGGGGATTTCTACTCAAGCCTACCTTATATAAGCATATGCATGTATATATTGGACAACTACTTGAATTCAAGTTCTGAGAGGAAAGGTATGGTTGAGGAAAGGCAGATGAAGGGAAAGGGTTAAAAGATGGAGAATTAGTTGTTTAAATAGGAGGGCAACGGTAGAGATCCAAGAGGGAGTGGAAAGCTAATCTTATTAGAGACGCGATTTCTTCGAATTCCCCGTAGAGATCCAAGAGGGAGTGGAAAGAAGATTTATGCGAATTCATAGCCTAATTCTTTTAAGAAGTAGAGATCCAAGAGGGAGTGGAAAGCAACCTCGATTTATTTTTTACGTTTTCTACGTTCTTTTATGTAGAGATCCAAGAGGGAGTGGAAAGTTCTCTTTCTTCTTTTCCTTTAGCTCTTCAATTAGCAGTAGAGATCCAAGAGGGAGTGGAAAGCTTCTTCATTTCTTCCTCCTTTTCTTTCAAGCCACGTAGCAGTAGAGATCCAAGAGGGAGTGGAAAGCAAACTCTCCCCGAATTCTTGCGCTTCGGTTGGGGTTCCCATGTAGAGATCCAAGAGGGAGTGGAAAGATATGATAGCATATTACTCCATCTTCTTAGCTTCAAGAAGATAAGTAGAGATCCAAGAGGGAGTGGAAAGTCCGAGGAAATAGGCTCGAGCCTTTTTATGTTTTGTCTGTAGAGATCCAAGAGGGAGTGGAAAGTGTTATAAAACTCATTAGACCTCTCTATTTCGAGGATGTAATGTAGAGATCCAAGAGGGAGTGGAAAGCCCTCTCTAGGTCCCTCCTCCCTCTGAAGGGATCGATTATCCTGTAGAGATCCAAGAGGGAGTGGAAAGCCGGTGTCAAGACGCGTGACGACTATGTTCATAACGTGTAGAGATCCAAGAGGGAGTGGAAAGTCTTCTTTCTCGTTCCGTGCGAACCCTCTAAGTACAGTAGAGATCCAAGATGGAGTGGAAAGAATCAGTAACACTTATAATACTACGTCTGGTAGTATTGTAGTAGAGACCCAATAGGGAATAGAAAGTAGTCTCATTCCACTTCCCGGACTTGGGAAGCATTCCGTTACTGTAGAATCCCAATAGGGAATAGAAAGTTATCGTATTCGATCCTTATAGTTAGCTTAACTTCATCCGGGTAGAGTCCAAATAGGGAATAGAAAGATAATATGTTATAACTATAAAGTATTCTCTTAAGAGGCCTCTAGCAAAAGTCTCGAGGCGAAATTGAAGCGGAAATGAATAGAAGGTATGGGCCTCGAATGCGTAGGAACTGTGAGGGGTCGGGGCCGGTCCACTTCTTCACCCATCTAGGCTCAAGAGGCGCCGCTCCTCATCCCCAGTAACGAAGTTCGTTAAAGGTACCGTTCTAGCCGCTTCCGATAGCCTATCGAACTCGTCCAGCGTGAGGCCTCCTTGGGGTACTAACTTGAAGCTCCTTTGGGCCCTCTCGAGGTCTTCGGCCCTAAAGAACCTCCACCCCCTCCCATCGAGTACTTTCACAGCTATCCAAGGTTCTGCCCCGCCCCTAATTTTCCATACCATTAACGTTTCGACTTGCTTTGGAGGCAAATATATCGTTCTCTCTTCACTGGAAGTCTTTACCTCTATAGCCGCTGCGTATCCCTTCTTCAAGGCGACCAAGTCGGGATACGGGTACCTCTTCACCTTGGCCCCGCTCGCGGGAGCCCTAATCACGACCCATCCACGTTTATAGAGAAGTTGAGCTAGTTGCCTTTCGTAATTGGTGCGGGACCTCAACTCTTCCTCCGAAAAGAGGTATAGTAGAGAGGTAATATCGGTTAAATAAGGAGGAAGCTACCACGCTTCCCTTTCGGGAACGATTACCTCTATTCCCAAGGGCTCGACGAGTTCCTTGAACTTCAGCGCGTCCTTAACGCTCCCGACTATAGTTCCCCAATGCATTGGCACAGCGAGCTTCACGCCTTTCATGGACTTAACCGCCTCAGCTGCCTCTTCGGGGGTCATCACGTATGTCCCTGATACAGGAAGCAGCGCTACTTCCGCCTCCAAGCCTCTCATTTCCGGTACGAAATCGGTGTCTCCCGCGTGGTATAGGCGGAACCCCACGTCTATCACGTAACCCACTCTACCGTCTTCCTTTGGATGGAAGACAACTCCCGGAGCGCGGAACTTGTTCACGTTGTAAGCCGGTACGGTTTCGAAGGGTATTGGCTCGTTATACCTCTCGCCGGGCTTAACGAAAATCTTTTCGTTATCGAACGACCTTAGGCAGTCCCTAGCGATTTCGGGAGCTATTACGATAGTTCTGTCATCAATTACTTTCCTTATGTCGCTGGGAGAACAGTGATCGAAGTGTTCGTGCGTAATGAAAAGTACACTTGCCTTATCGTTGCTCTTAACAGATATCTTATAGGGATCTATGGCTATTACGTCGTTCGCTGTTACTATCTTGAACCCGTCGTGGCCGAGCCAACTAAGTTTAACGCCTTTCCAAGATATCAAAGGGGCCGTCCCGAGTAGAAGGGCGCTTCATGAGATATTAGGTTAAGCGCTCGGTAGCGATTCGAGCTTCACAGCTAGCCGAGCGGCCGTTCCGGAAGCCCCATCCAAGTACTTCTCCACTTCAAGCTCCTTTCCAAAGCCCTTTTCGTAAGCTTCGCTTAGGCCCTTTAAGAGGTCCGAAACGTCCCCCTTCTTCAAGTACCACCTCTTGAACTCCAGTTCTCCCCGTGCCTCTGGGAAGACTAGGATTAGTTTGGTGAAGTTCTTTCCCATGAGCTCTTTGGCTACCACCGATGCAGGGCATTCCTCTAGTAGGCAAACTTCCGTAGGCTTGGACCTCTTGGCGACCAATACGCCTCCAGTGTAGCCCTTGTACCTACTGAAGTACAAGATGACCGCGGAGTGGTAATACTGGCTCAAGAGGGTTAGGAAGGCTTCGCGTCCTTCCTTATCGTCTTCGCTGTAGTACTTGTTCACCAGTTTCTGGGAGAGTTCGTCCGAAGCCAGTAAGTAGGTCCACCTTCTCCTCGATAGTATCGACTTCGCGAGGAGGTACAAGGTAACGAGGTCGTCATCCAGTTTGATCCTTCCATTCCGTACCCTTTTCTCTATTTCGGATGGAATCTTCCTCAGCATTTGGTAGAAGGTCGAATCAGTAACCAAGTTCATTATTTCAGTTAACTTGGCCCCCTGCTCTTTCCCTAAGTCATTGCTCGGGGAAGCGCCCTTGTGGTAGGCCATCCTAATTACTTCTATTTCGTACAGAAGATCCCTCCAGTCCTCCCTCTTTAATATCAAGTTGAGTATCCTTACGGCCATTGCGCTGTAGAGCATTGAAATTGTATGTAAGTAAACGTCCTTATACATGAAAACCCTTCCGAGGAGCATGGATTCTATAACGCTTATTCCCTTATCTAAAATGCCGACCTTGAGGAGGTCCTTGTTCTCCTTGTCTGGTACGAGAACGATCACCTTATACAATCTATTTAAATCGTAGGATCCCAAGGACACTCCAGCTGAGTACGCGTCGCGGAGAACGAAATCGCCCCTGTCTACGTCTATCTCGGAACTGATGAGCTGAGCTATTATTAACTTGGCGTTGTTCCGGGGGTTCAAGTTGCTGAGCAGGTTCATTCTGGCTCCGCTGAAGTAAGCGGCTTGGAGCACTTCCTTTACAGTTTCTAAATCGACCCTTCTCCCTTTGTACCTCACTTCGCTACCGCTCTGAATCAACTCCTCGACTATAGCTATGCCCCGTAATTCGTGGTCTGTAAAGAGAGGTATTGCGCCGGCTTCCTTTAGGTACGTTAGGTCGCTCTTGGTGACCTTTTCGGATACGTGGGAGAGCAGCATGTGACCTATGTCGTGGAGGAGCGCGGCCACTACTGCCTCCGGAAGGAGGTTCTCCAGTTCCTTCATTACCTCCTCGTAAGCGGGCTTCAAGTGCTTCGTCAAATGGATCAGTTCCTTGGTGTTTTCAATAACGTGCGTTATCATGTTCTTCATTACTGCAGCTGCTCCCAGCGAGTGCTCGAACCTAGTGTGGGTAGCGCTAGGGTAAACGAGGTAAGCTAATCCCAGTTGCTTCACGTCCCTCAGTCTCTGAAAGAGCTCCGTGTCTATCAGAGTTTCGAATAAGTCCTTTGGGAGTTCCACGAACCCGTGGATAGGGTCCCTAACGGCTCTCAGTTCGACTCCTTTCTCGTCCCCCAAAACTGCTTTACCGATACCAATTGATGAGACGAGTAGATATTAGGTTAAAGGTTTAAGTCCTCCGCTCGGTAGAGTGAGGCTCGCGTGACGCGGCCTTGATACCCGTAACCCCGCAAGATCACGAGAAGGTGAACTTAGGTGAGAGCGAGGTACTGAAACTGAGGGCGGATCCCGAAGGAGTTCAAGAGAACTACATATTCGCTTACTTGATAGTTGGAAGGGAAGGGAGGGTACTAATAGAAACGGGACCTAGGAAGGCCCTCCCTACGCTCAAGGAATCCTTGCGCGAGAAGGGCTTCAAGTTAAGCGAGTTGGACGCTGTGTTCGTTACCCACATCCACTTGGATCACGCGGGGGCGCTAGGGGAAGTTGTGAGGGAATGCAACTGTAAGGCCTACGTTCACCCTAGGGGGCTACCGCACCTAGTAGACCCGAGCAGGCTCAACGAAGCGGCTAAGAACACCTTAGGCGACTTCGTGTTCAACGCTTACGGGGAAGCCTTCCCTCTGGACCCGGATAAGGGAGTGGCGACTGAAGACGGGAGGACGTACGAAATCAAGGACCTCAAGATAGAAGTAGTGTTCACGCCTGGTCACGCGCCCCACCATCAAGTGGTAATTCACGAGGGCGTGCTCTTCCCCGGTGACTTATTAGGTGAAGTGACCGTCTGGACCGGGGCATACACCCCTACTACCCCTCATAGAACCATTCCGCCCATGATAATTGATTCCATATGGAAGATATCCGATAGGCAGTTCGTAGCGGCCGCTTACACTCATAGGGGAATTGTGATGGGCGAAGATGAAGTGAGGAACCAAATGATGGGCGAAGTGGAGCAAATAAGGACGTGGTTGAACACTATTTTCGTTCGAAGGAGTAAGTGTAGGGAGGACATTGAGTGCTACAAGAAGTACTTGATCGAGGCCGATCCGCTCTTCAAGAAGTTGGTGGAAGAGGGGGAGTTGGAAAAGAGTAAGTTGCTGCAGAACTCCATTAGGATGAGCATAGAGGGTTTAATGAAGTACGTTCAAGCAGTTTTCACGTAATCAAACATACCTATCCTCAACCTCACTTTCACAGCACCCTTCCAGTTCAGTCTGTCCTTTATAATCTTTGCTATTTCCTCTGCAATTTTGTAGCCGCTAAACAGTCCTACCTTGCTGTCCGGGGACCTCTCCGCTACTATTAAAGCGTTGATCATATTTTCAGCTACATTAATTGTAATTAAATTGTCCTTCATAACCAGTCCAGAGGACGTTAAGACGGTTTTTATCAAGTTATCTATCACGGTATCTACTACAACGTAGAGGGTCTGGCCTTCTAAGCTGACCACCGCGACCAGCGGTTCTATGAAACCTATCTCTTGCATCTTCTCAATTAGGTTCATGTAAAGTATTTTAGAGACACCAACGACGCTCACGCTTAGCTTCTCAACTTTACCCATTCTCACCTTTAACGTCCATAAGTTCAGGTCTGGATCCCTTTCGTAAGTAACGTCCAGTATTCTGAAGGGCAACTTCTTGCTTTCGTCTCCTAGTTCCCATTTAACGAATTCCACTAACTGCTTGAGCTTCCTCTCAGTTATGGATTCCTCAATTATTTCCTCAGCCAGTTGCCCTTCGCTCGAAGCTCCCTCTTCCTTTACCTCCTCGCGCACCTCCTCTATGGTAGGTTGAGGAGCTGATTTAGCTATCTTAAACATCAATGGAAGAGGGATAAACACCAAGAAGAGCTGATCGTCAGGAATGCTGTCTAAAGTGTGTTCGTCCACAACGACTACTATTGGGTCGTCCGTTTCCAAGGAGACCACCTTGGCAACCTTGTATAATCTGACGAAGTCCTTCAACTCGTGTCCTCTTAATATTATGAAGCCCGTTTTTGCCATTGTTCATCACCTTTAACGATGGGTCCGCACGCTCGTGTTACTTCATCCCATGGAGGTTATCTCTCGCGCCTTCTTCATCCCTAGATACACTGAATAGCTTAAATTCTCATAAACTATTTCGTCAAGCAAAACTTCGACTTCCCTTTTCATTTGAGTAACGACCCTAGGGGGCTTCCAAGGACACTTAAACGAGCTAACCTTCCTTGCGAGAACAGATAAATCGTCGCTCAAGTGTTCCTCTTCATCCTCTTTATCGGATCCTCCGAGGGGTCTGTAAAGGGTAACTCCCTTCGATAGGTAGCTGGCGTTCCTAAGCGTTTGGGACGCCACTTGACCTATGCTATCCCCTATTACAATTTCCTCGTCTATCTGTGCAGCCCTTAAAATCATTGCTCTCTTACATGCTAGGCAGAGATAGGAAGAGAGGCGGGCCTTAGATAAGGCCTCCAATACCTTCCTTAAGTAAGGCCTGTGATCGAAGAGGTGTACCTCAAACGAAGGATTCAGTCTGAAGAGTTCCATTAAGGCCAGCTTGGAGGCCCTAGGATCTACTATGAAATGGGCAACCTTGTTTACGTTTAATAACTTGGACAGAACGAAACTATCTATACCGCCAGAAAAGAGTAAAATCGTCATTTAGGGTACCGTTAGAGTTTAGATGCCGCCGCTACTTGAGGTTTGACCACCAATATGTTCTTCTTACACGTGATAACTAGTTTCGTCGAAACGCTTCCAAGTAGGTAGCCCGAGACGTTACCTAAGCCCCTGCTTCCAACTACCACGAGATCGACGTTCTCTTCTTCAGCCATTTTGGTTATTTCATCCACGGGGGAACCCTCTCTAACTACGAACTTCCCTTTGATGCCTTCCTTTTCGAAGGTCTCATTTACCAATTTCTCTAGTTTTATGGCTCTGTCCTTAAGCGGTCCCAGTATTACGTCCTTATGCGGTATATCCGGAATGGACCTCGTGTCTATAACGTGTATTACTATTACTTCCGAGCCGTACTTCTTAGCTAGGTCTATGGCCGTTTCGAATGCCTTTTGGCTTACTTCAGAACTATCGTGACCTACTAGTATCTTCTTGAACAACTTCACCCACCTAGCAACAACATTCTGACTACCTTCTTGCTCCTTTCGGTTAATTTAATTAGAGGGAGGATAACCTCCTTCGCTATCTCTACTTGTTCTTCGTATTCCTCTTTCTTTGCCTTTAGCGTGTTCTTGGTTACGAATTCCTTTAACTTTTCGTCTAGTAGGAAGCCGAGAGATTCCTCTTCCCTTACCTTGGTCATGTTACAACACCTCCTCTTTAATTATTTGGGAGAGCCTCTTAGGTGTAACTATTTGGATTTCCCTTAGACCCCTGTTAACGTTCACCCTATTGACGGCGCTCTCAACGCTCTTGCTCGCCATCCTCCTGCTGTCCCAAGAGACCACGTAGTCGGCCTCTGCCAACGTTGCAGACGCTAATACGAGTAAGTTAGCGAAGTACTTCTCAGATAGAACTCTCTCGTCCAAGTAAACGTTAGCTAGCTCTAACACCTTTTCGTGATTGTCTTCAACGACCTTCACCCTGTATTTCCACATGGTATCTAGGACGTGCCTTAACCTGAACCAACCCATGTCGCCTAGGTACAGCAATTGCTCCAGTTCCAGTAGTATGGGCGTTCCTACTATTACCGTCCAGTCGGCTTGCTCTAAGAGCTTTAGGAACTCGACAGTTTCGTCGTGTAACTTATCTTCCAAGGCGGCAGCTGCTAGTAGAACGTTTCCGTCGAGATAGACCTTCTTCTCGATTTTAGCCAAACGCCTCCACCACACGTGGTTTCAATTGAGGGATATATTAGAGTGGGCATGTCCCTTAGAGTGTCCTTAATATTCGCCTTCGCCAAAGGCGTTCCGGGTACTACATTGATACACATAGAGCTCCTCGAAGACGGCAGCGGGTTAACGAAAAGCGACTTGAAAGGAACGGTCTTCCCGAAGAGGAAGACGGACGAAGGCTACGTGCTCCATCCAATAGAAATAGCGTACTTATTGTTTACTGGAAAGGGCATTGCATTTTATAAAGAGAAGGAACTGAGCTTCATTGATTACATTGGTTGGGTACTAAGGAAGTTAGAGGGTTGTAATTGCCCACTAGAGAGGACGTTCTGGTCCATGTTTACTGTATATTATGACTTGAGGAAGAGAAATAGGAAGGTGCTAGTTGAGGTTAGGAGGGATGGGACCTTAATTGAAGTCAGGAGAGACAAGTGGTGGACTGAATACTTAGTATTGGAGGAAGGGATCGTTATAACGGTGAACGATTTGCTAGAGTGGGTAGAGGAGGTCAGGGCGAACGATCTAAGGGGCGTTGTAGCTGTAGTAGATAGGAACGGTAGCGTAACTTACTACGAGGCTTCGAAGGTATACCTCAAGGGACCCGATAGACCTTCGGTAATAGATTTGCTTTCCTCAATCTCTTAGCTACACTAGGGTAAAGCGTCAAGACTTCGGGTTCGACTTCGACCAAAGCCGGGTGTATTTCAGCTAACCTCTCGATGAACTCTTTGGGATCACCGTAACCGAGAACAACGGCCGCCCTTAGTCTAGGAGGTTCGAGACCATATCTAACTAACGACTCGAAGGCCCTAACTACGTAATCGAAGGCCTCTTCCCTAGCCCCCGTTACCTTGGAAAACGTCTTCGGGTCTGGTGCTTTCACCGATATCCTCACGAGGAGGTTGTCGAAGGACGCTAGGCGTTTGGCCAAGTCTTCATCGTATCCTATTAGTATACCATTAGTTTCTAGCACGAACAAGTATTTCCTTGTTACGAGACGTATTACCTCTATTAAGTGTTCTTTACAAAGGGTTGGTTCCCCTCCAGTCAGCCTAACTATATAGTAGCCTCGAGATTTCGCTATTCGATCTAGTTTCTCAGCCACTTCTTCAGGACTGTAGAACTCACCTATATCAGTTCTAACGCTGCCCTTGCTCCAACAGAAGACGCATCTGAGGTTGCATCCCACCACGTCAGCAGCAGCGCTCCCGCCGTAGAAGCGACCGCCCCTAAATCGGTAATACTTCCTCTTTTCTCCTTTGCAAACTTCCTTTTCGACTGCCTCAGTTAACTGGATGGGATCGAACATCGCTTCATCAATCCTGACTGACGAAAAGGGAGGCGGGCCTCTCCCTAATCTCTATTTTCAAGAACCTCCTCACGTTCACGTCGTTACTTTCCATTGCCTTTATAACTCCGTCTTCCAGTTTCCTTATCTTGTCGGCGCTCAGCTCGCCCGCTATATCTATGTCCGTCAGTATTACTCCTCTGGGCGTTCTAAAGCTCCTCACGGAAACTAACTGATTATCAGTAATTTCGCTTATAGCAGCCATTACGTCTCTCCAGAACCCCGAAGGGAACCACCTACCGAACAACCTTATTCTAGTTACTTTGGTGATGCCGTATCGTTGTTCGCCTTGGAGTTGACCTTCCTCAGGAACGCTCCTACCTTGATACGTTGGAGTAGCCGCCAACGTCGTTATCCCTTCATTGATATCGCCGAACTTGGGGTATATATACTTGGCAACTTCGCTCTCATTGCCTTACGTCGCTCTTGACCTCCTCCACGTTTACTCTACTCAGAGCAGCGATACCGCTCAAGCCAACTAGACCAGCTAGAACGAACGTGTATCCTCCATCGAGCCCTTGCGCTTCTAGGAACCTGTATATGAAGGCGCCTAACGAGGGACCTATTATCATTCCTAGGTTAAAGAATGCTTGTTGCATTCCGAAGACCTTCGCGGTAATTTCCTTGGGTATAACGTCGCTTAACAAGCTCCTTAGAAGGGGTAATAGAACGTTGGAAAAGACGTTTATTATTGATAGTACGATAAAGGCTATTGGGAAAGACTTAGAGAACGGGAGCAGCATGAAGCTCACTTTGTGAAGCGTACCGCTAATTATTAAGAGCTCGAACTTCTTCTCTATATCAAGTGCGTTGATCTTTTTCATGAACGGCATCGTAACAATTATTGAGACTAAACCGGACCCGGCCAGTAACGCAGAGAGCATGGCGGGGATCGAGGTCACGTATTGCATAATGTAAACAATCGAGACGCTCATTAACATTCCTGCCGCGACTCCGTTTATGAATCCATTGAAAAAGAAGACGTAAACTGCGTTTAGAACCTTAGATTTGAGCTCCTTTATCTTCATGTTACTCTTGTTCCTCAGCTCAGGAATAGAGTAAACGGTAGCCAATCCCAATAGGGCGCCGATAGGCAATAGGAGGAAAGGTATTCTGATACCCAATTCCAAGGGTACGTGAGCTGAAAGCTGTAATATCGAACCCCCTAAAGCGGGGCCTATTACGAATCCTATGTTCATCGCCATTACATATAACATTAAAGCCTTCGTTTTCTCTGAAGGTACTGACAAAACTATAATCGATTCTGCAACGGGCCATACCAAGGCGGAAGCGAAGCCTTGGAGGGCCCTCGCAATTAATACTTCCATGAAGTCCTTGGAGATAAGAAGCTCGAGGCCAGTCAAGAAATAGAGAATTAAGCCTATAAGTATGGAGCGCTTGTACCCTATTCTCTCTGCTATATAACCGGAGGCGAAGGCCACGCCTACTCTAGTTATCATGAAGGCCGAGGTAAGTACGCCTACCTCTACCGCGACCTTCTGCGCAGGTAATAGTTCCTCTAATAGTGAAGGTAGCGATCCCTTGAAATATAGGAGTAAGTAAGGTATCGCGACGTTCGTCGCAGCGAAGGTGGCGCTTATTATGAACGAAAGCGCAACCAGTCTCGTCCACACTTTAATGACCCGAGGGCTTAGAGGGTGGTCGGATTGAAGAAGGGTGCAGTAAGGGGAAACGCTCTTAGGGTAAGGCCATCTGACCTGAGAACTATGGCTTTCTGCCCACGGCTCTTGTTCTTCGAAGTTCACGTGCCCCGGGAAAGGGGGATTGCGGAGCTATTGAGGCTCTACGCCGGCAAAGTGTGGCACTTCCTAATAGAGCTCTTCTCAGAAGGTGAGGACGAGGTTGCAGCGGAAGGGGCCTTCGGTGGGGCCCTTTTGAAGGGAAGGGCTGACTTAGTTAGGGACGATGCAATAGTAGAGATCAAGAGCGGGAGGGGACCTAGGGAAGGCGTGTGGTACGGAGACTTCCTCCAAGCCTCGGCTTACGCGTTCGTCTTGGGTAAAAGGAAGATAGTTATCAAGTATAGAGATAAGGAGGTCGAGATGGCTTTGAAAGAAAACCATGAAATTGAATTGGTTGAAGCAATCAAGTTGTTGAAAATGATAATTGAAGGGTACTTACCTCCCCCTAAAAGGAATAGTTGGTGCTCCAAATGTCCATATAGAGAATTCTGTGACGCCCTGGGCGAGGAAGGCGACGATTGGTTCCCTAAATTGCCTTGGGTTAAGACTTCATGAGGTTCGACCACTTCTGGTAGAACTCCCTTATTCTCTTCCTCGTCTCTTCCTTTAATTGGGGCGGACCGCTCAATCGTAGGGAGCTACCGGCGACGTTTAAGTGTACGTCGTAGAGCACGTAGAGCCAATCTACCATTGTTAGACCATATATCACCAACATGTTAGCCCTGTCATCGTAAGCCACCATTGCCGCTACGGTACCGCTCTTCCTAGCTAACTTCTTGAACACGTCCAAGTCCTCTATTAAAGCCGAGGCGGCAGTTCCGTGATGAGGTATGTCTAGGTGATCAGTAACTACAATGGTAACTCCTTCGGAACGCAGCTCCTCCAAAGCCTTATCGAATTCATCCAATGCCCTTATTGCTTTCGATCTTAACATTCTCTTACTCACCCGCATTTAAACGCTACGTAACTGATTCAAAGTCTTTGGGTTAATTTTCCTAACTTCGGAGCGGGATCAGTGAGAGGAAGACTACGTCATTCAGAACTTCCGCGAAGGGCGTGTTCATCATTTCCTCGGCTCCCGTGGACTCCTCATTCGAAAATCGGGCCCCATAGGGTTCCTCATCGCATGCGTAAGATCACAGCATAATGTTATTTAAATACTTTTCAGTAAGATCTAGCTACATGGTGAAGAGGTATGAAGAGAATTAGGATAAGGTTTACTAAAGCTAAGTGGCCCGCTAAGGCCCTAGCTCAAGTCCTAAGCGCAATCGCGGAAGAGTATCCTGACAACGAGGTATTGCTAGTTAAGGCCGGTCAAAACGTTCCAATATTAGACATAAACATATACGTGGAGGAGGAAGACGAAGAAAAGCTCAAGGAGCTAGAAAAGAAGATATTGAGTATCCTTGCTGAGAACGACATTAGCCACGTGGTTTACAAGGGAGTTAAAGTGTTTGATGTAGAAAGCAATTCCTAGCTTCCTGTACTGAAAGTATCGAGAATCACTCGCAGTACTTAAATACGATAAGAGCCTTATGATAGACTTGGGACACGGGGAAATGGCCGGTTCGAGTAACCAAATAACGTTGAGTGAGAACGAAAAGAAGGCTTTGAAGCTAATAATTGAGGCTGGCGAAGAAGGCCTCCTCCAGCAAGACCTGTGGAAGATGCTGGGCATCGATAGTAGGGACGGATCTAGAATAGCGCTGAGGTTAGCTAAGAAGAAGCTAATCTATAGGGAGCTAGTAACCATAAAGGGTAGGAAGACCTATCGTCTAACGGCTTTAGTCGATAAGATACCAGAGGAAGAGGAGGAAAAGAAAGAGGAAAAGAGCGAAACCAAGTACGTTAGAAGGCCTCCGAGGCCCGTTAGGTTAAACGTAAAAGTTAGCATGAAGCTCGTTTCCACTGTTCCATGCGCTACGTGTCCTAACCTACAGAGGTGTGCAAAGGGACAGTTTTACGATCCAACTAAGTGTAAGAAGCTCAACCAATGGCTACAGAGATTAGCTGTTAAATTACAACAAAAGAAGTCTGCCAAGCAAGAATCTCGTGCAGTCGAGGCGACGGCTTAGGTAACTCAGCAACTTTGTATTTAATTCTGTAACCACATTTCCTACACTGAGGTCCATCCCAAGCAATAAGTCTCCCCATTTCCCTTATTGCGTTAGGCGTCTTGCATCTCGGACACCTGGTATCCTCCCTCAACGGTTGATCGTGATTATATACGTAATAGTATCCCTGCCTCTCGTAGAGCTCCTCGTATATTTCGTACTTGAACGTATGTATTGGAACTTCCTTAGGAACCCTTTCAGCTTCTTGGAAGGAGTTCACTGCAACTTCAAGCCATTCCCTCTTTGGGACGTCTTTTAACGGAGATGCTAGGAAGAGGTTTGCTTCCTCAGGGAGATTTAATGGTTCAACGTACCTTACGCTTACGTAATAACCTTCTTCGATGAGCTTCTCGGCTGCTTCTGTTGGAAGGGGGCCGTCGAAGACGATGTGCCTAACTTTGTAACTATCGGCCTTATGCATTATTTCTTCTAAGTAGTATTCCTTTCCATAAGTACCTTGCAACTCCGGAACTGTTGCGGGAGGGTTCCATTGAAGGACTACGTGCAAGGCTATTGAACCGGGTAGGTAGTGATATATATACAGTCTCTCTACGTACGTTAGTTCGCCTAACGCTATCCTTAACTTCATGGAGATCCCAGTTTAAAACTCTTCGAATACACTTATGAGCAGGGAAGCTCAGTGAGCGACGAGCAGCGTCTAGTAGTACCTGGCGAGCTAATAGCGAAGAAGACCGAGAAGCTGAAGATAAATCCTAGAAGCTACATGTATATACACATAGTAGGCGATAAGATATACGCGGCCGTTCCAGCTGTGGTTATATTAAGAGAGGACGAGCTGAACGTTATACCCCTAGAGAGCACGTACGTGCCCAAACAGGGCGATTTAGTAATAGGCCTCGTTCGAACGTACATGATATCCCACTGGGAACTGGACATAAACTCCCCCTATCCGGGGATATTGCACGCTAGCAACGTCCTCGGAAGGCCCTTCATACCGGGTAAAGATGAGCTAAAGGACTACTTAGATATTGGAGATTACGTATTAGCGAAGGTGGAGAGCTTCAATAGACTCAAGGACCCCGTTCTAACCGTTAGAGGAGACAAGAAGCTAGGCAGAATAACTCGCGGTAAGATAATAGAAATAGAGCCATCGAGGATTCCTAAGGTAGTTGGGAGAAAGGGGAGCATGTTAAACATCATAAAGGGCGATACCGGTTGCGAAGTGGAAGTCGCTGCCAATGGGAGGATTTGGGTAAGTTGTCCGAACGAGGAGTTAGAGGACATAGTGACGTTAGCCATTAAGCTAATAGAAAAAGAAGCCTTCACTGCTAAGCTCGCAGAGAAGGTTAGAGTTCTAATCGCTGACGAAAAGCATGAGAGGGGATTAATTTGAGCGGTGGAAAGGCACCGTTTCCCTTATTCAAAGACGGTAAGAGGCATGACGGAAGGGGTCCGCTAGACCTAAGACCGATTGAAATGAAAGTAGGAATTCTCCACAACGCCAACGGCTCGGCTTGGGTCAAGTTCGGAGGAACTGAAGTAATTGCAGCAGCTTACGGACCGAGGGAACCGCCCAAGTTCATGAGCTTGCCCGATAGGGCCTTGCTAAGGTGTAGATACCACATGGCGCCCTTCAGTACAGACGAAAGAAAGAGTCCAGCTCCTTCAAGGAGGGAAGTGGAGCTCTCGAAGGTAATTAGAGAGGCGCTCGAACCAATAGTCTTGACCCAGCTCTTCCCTAGAACCGTAATAGACGTGTTCGTAGAGGTAATTCGAGCAGATGGCGGTACCAGAACTGCTGCAATTACGGCAGCTTCCCTAGCTTTGGCAGACGCCGGAATACCCATGAAGGACCTAGTTGCGGGCGTCGCAGTAGGCAAGGTCGATGGTCACTTGGTATTGGACATTGATCAAATAGAAGACAACTACGGTGAGGCGGACATGCCGGTGGCTGGCGCTGTCAGCTTGAACAAGGTCGTGTTACTCCAACTAAACGGAAAGTTATCACCGAAGGAGTTCGATGAAGCGATGAAAATGGCTTGGATTGGGATTAAGAAAATTTATGAAATGGAGAAGAACGCGTTAAAGGAAAGCATTAAGAAGGAGGTGGTGTTCTAATGTCAATAACCCCCTTTAACGTGCCTATAATACCAAGGCTTAAGAGGGAAACTTTTCTTTCCTTATTAAAGAAAGGCGTTAGGTTGGATAAGAGGAGGTTAAATCAGTTCAGGCCTATCACTATAGAGTACGGAGTAGCCACTAAGGCCCACGGGAGCGCGTTAGTAAGTATAGGCAATACCAAGGTACTAGTAGGCGTTAAGATCGAACCGGGTAGACCCTTCCCAGACTTACCGGAGGAAGGGGTATTGAACGTAAACGCCGAGCTCGTGCCCTTGGCATCGCCGGAGTTCGAACCAGGACCTCCAGACGAGAACGCTATAGAATTAGCTAGGGTAGTGGATAGAGCCCTAAGGGAAACCCCCGTCCTAGACACCTCCCAGCTAGTTCTAATACCAGGAGAAAAGGTTTGGGTAGTATGGGTCGACATATACGTCCTCGATCACGATGGTAACCTCTTCGATGCGGCTATGTTAGCTTCCATGGCAGCGTTGTTGAACGCGAAGATACCTGAGCACGAGGTTAAGGAGGACGGAACCGTCGAAATAACCGGTCCACCCACCTATCCATTACCAATAATCAACAAGGTAGTTAGCGTTACCTTAGGCGTAATAGACGACTCCTTTATAGTAGACCCTAACTTAGAAGAGGAAAACATAATTGATGGAAAGGTGTTCTTTGCGTTCGATGAGGCCGGTAACGTAGTTGGAATACAAAAGAGCGGTCCAGCGTGGATAGATTTCAAGAAGGTTCAAGTTGGCTTTAACATAGCTAGGAGTCTCTACCAACACCCTCTGAAAATACTACTATCTAGCTTAGAAGGTCCCAAGACGCAATAAAAAATGTTTTTGAAGGGAGCGTTGCTTCAAAACGGACTTCTAGTGAGCGCAGCTCGAGCGTTTATCCCTATCTAGAAATACTATACATATAAGGGATAAGTGCGTAGCTCTATTGAGGAATGAGTTAAGTGAGGAAATTCAGTATAGTTTTCTCCCTCATACTCCTATCAGCTTCGGTCTTCGCGGCTGACATGAATAAGCCTGAATACGTAACTGACGTCCAGCTAGCCAAGTTCTTCGCAGCTTATTCCCTTATAGGAGGAGTACTCACTTCGGTGTCGCTTCTAGTTGCTGGCCAACCTCTAATTGGAATAGGATTTCTAATTGGGAGCTTAATTGCTGCGGCAATAACCTACTTCCTAGCGCTGTTCTTACTGAAGTTGGTAAAATCAATTGAGATTTAAATTTAGACTTTAACGAACCATTTTTTGACTAAACCGCTTTCGATTAACCTCTTGTAACCGTACCCCAACTTCAACATCGTTAGAACCTTCCCCCTATTTTCCGGAGGCACGTAAGTGCCAGCAACGTGAGTTGCACCGAGCAAGCTTGCGAAGTACGGATGAACGGTGGCAGTCGGTCCTATCAACAGCTTCGCTCTCGACTTCACTTTCTCGAAAACTATTGATAGCCTGGGATCCAGCAAGGAGGAACCGGTCGCTATTATCGCGTCCGCATCGTCTTCCAAGAAGACGTAGTTCCCTGGGTAACTTTCAATGCCGCTTCTCTTAGCTTCGCAACGGTAGACGTGATTGTCCTCGTACAGTACTACTTGAGCGCCCTCCTTCTTAAGCTCCTCTATTACGTTCTTCATGTATCCTATTGCTATAACCTTCATGCCTCTTTGAAGGCCGATCATTTCAGATACCTTCGGCGATGGCGTTTCAACCTCTCCACCTTCTTCTATCCACTTTTGAGTAAGCGCTGAGAGAGCGGACAGCGCTAGGGAAGTTTCTGCTATCCCCTTCCACGCAAGCTTAAAGAGATCTCTTACCATCAACCCCTCTAGTTCTATTATCTCTGGAGGTTCTGTATCGGGGCAATAAGCGAAGCCTATGGAGTCCATTACCTTGGCGTAACTCATCCTCTTAGAGATCCCTAGGTCCTCTATTCGAGAAGTGGAGTACTTGCTCAGAGCGCTCTTCAGCGTTGCTATTAGCGCATTCGATAACAAGTTCATATTATCTCCTAACGATACGCTAGTTCAGCTAATGAAATAAAGGTTAGGGATGTTCGCGCTCACCTTTCAATAGCTTGTAGGCCCTGGAGGCCTCTACAGCAGCTGCGCCCCAGACCCCGAACTTGAGGTACTCCTTCGCGTTCCTTAACAAGAACCTACCAACCAAACCCCTCAAGCCTCTCTTTTCCATCGAATCTACCTCCCTAACCATGGCTTCAACTAAGGTCGCCTCCCTTCCCCCGTAGTATACTTTCCAAGTTAGGAACTCCAGGTCCGGGTAGACTTCGGTAGTTATTTGAAAGGTGGTCAAGACTATTATAACAGCAGTGAGTACTAGTAGGAAAGCTATCGCCAGTTGGAGGAAGTACATGGGATCACCTCCTCAAACACCACTTCAGAGCCTTCCAAATTCCCTTCCTAATCCACTTACCTTCCCTCAAGTACTTCAGCTGCGCTTCCTTCAGTTCTTCTATTCCAGTAATCTCAGCTACCTCTCTCAGAGTTAACCCTCTCTTGCCTATCTTCCTCTCAACGCATTTCCTAAACGCAACTGGCCATCTGAATATCCAGTCCGCAATGAAGTCCCTAAGGGTCATGTAAGTAACCGCTAGCCCTCCAGCCGCTATCAGTACGTTCGTGAAAGCTCCACTCAAGTTCCAATTGACCTCTCCTGGACCCTTACTACCTAGAGGCGTTCTCACTTGAGTTCCTTGAGATGGAGGTTGAACGCCCCCAGTAGGGGCAATGACTTGAGGGGAACCGAGCTCGATCGCTTGAGGGGGCGAAGGGTCCCATGGTACCCATCCGTACCCAGGTACCCACACTTCAACCCAGAGGTGAGTGGGAGTCACGAACGTCCTAACGTTACCGTTGATGTAGCTAACTGCGTATCCGTAAACCACCCTAGCCTTTATTCCCATGTCGTTCAAAAGTACCGCTGCCGCCGAGGCGAAGTGAACGCACATCCCCACTTTGGACTGAAATAGGAACCAGTCTACCGGGTCTCCTCCCGGGGCACCGGAATAGTATAGAGAGTACTGATAGTCTCCTCGCAACCAGTTCGTTAAGTAGTTCAATAAGGCCCTTAAAGGTCTGTACCTAAACTTCTCTAAGAGCTCGTTAGCTAAATTGATCACCCTGGGAGTGGACCATTGCGCTTTCTCTCCTAAAATAGAGTTAACCGTTACTGAGAGGGCTGGAAATTCCTCATAGGGATAAGGGTCCGAGTAGACCACTTTCACTTTCAATCTCATTGCGGAAGTGGTCACCGTATCTCCGGAAAGCCTTCCGTTAACTACGGAAGGAGCCCAACCGGGCGCGGGTTGAGGGACGGGAAACGCCGGGTAAAGGAACACGGAGAACGGCGTAATGGCTACGGTGAACTCTTCGCCTCCTTGCCTTAGGGCATCGAAAGAACCTCCCGTCCTGACCCACTTTCCGTCCTGATATTTGTCGAAGGAGGCGACGCGGAGGTACTTCGCGTGCGGTGGCGATACTACCGCGAGCACAGTTGAGTGGGACCTAGCGTCCCACGAGAACGGTATCTCCAATACGTTTCCGCTAGCTATCGCACCGGAGCTTACCGGTTTCACGAAAGCCGTTCCCAAGTACGCCAGCGTCATTGAAACCAACAGAGCTACCACTAGCTTTATCAATGCCTAAGGCCCTCTCCGACCTCCCTCTATGAAGCGTTACAAAAGCTTAAGGCACTTCACTGGAGAAGTCGAACGGCTTCTTAGATCTCTTAAAGAGCTTATAGTACTCGCCGTCCTTTTCGACGTGGTAGCCCTTCACTTCCGCGACTTCCTCGTCTACTTCTCCCTTCAACGTTATGTCTACCTCGAACCTGCCGTCCAATACCCTCCACCTTATTACGTGTTCTCCCTTGCTAGCAACTATACTGAAGCCTATCTTTTCCTCGCCTACCAAGTTCCTGACTACTGCCTTCCTCAAAGAGGTTTGGTAGTCCTTAGATTCGAGCATTCTCTTCACTTTTAAGGCCTCTCTTTCCATCTCCTCTTCCTTCAAAGGCCCCTCCCCTAGTTAGCGCTTTCTAGAGCGGAAGGAATTATATTTTGAATATCGCTTAGTCCTTAGGGTAGTTGAGTTTTGATGGAAGGGAAAGTTTACGTCATAACTGACGAGACCACGTGTGCCCTCTTCAGGCTCATGGGGGCGGCCGTGGTCAAGAGCAACGATCCAGACGAAACTTTGAGGAAGCTTAAGGAGCTCTTGGGAAGGGAGGACGCAGCCGTAGTGCTAGTTTCCTACGACGTTGCCTACGGAAAGGAAGACGAAATTAGGGAAATAGCCTCTAAGGTCCCGAGACCAGTAATATCTCTTATTCCGGGCAGGAAGTTCAAGCCACCGAAGCTGGATCCCAACGAGGTATTAATGAAGGCGTTAGGTTTCGGATGAGTTTAAACCCCATGCAATAGATAGATTGTGGGTGAGGAAAGATGGCAGAGAAGCTCAAGTTCATTGGGAGCGTTGAAAACGTAACCGAAAAAGTAAGGGCGGACGCTTACAGCAAAATAGACGCCACAGTTGATGCTGCGCTCAAGGAGGCAAAGGAGCTTCTATCTAAGAAGCTAGATGAGGTATACGCCCCGTTAGAGGTCGAAATAGAGGGTCTATTAAATAGAGCCAGCCAGAGGCTCGAAGCTGAGAAAGCCTCCTTGGAAATGGAATTGAGGAAGAGGATAGAGGAGCTCAAGAAGCAGTACCTAAACGAAGTTATAGAGAAGGCGTGGGAGGTCGTTCTGAAGGAGGCGCGAGAAGGTAGCGAGAGATACGTGAAGACCTTAGAGAGGGCTCTGATTAACATGTCGAAGGAGGCCGGGGACGACGAAGTGGAGGTATACGCCTTGAAGAAGGACTTGGAGACCGTTAAGAGAATTATCGAAGAGAAGGGGTTGACCAACCTGAGCGTTGGTAAGAGCGCAGAGGAGGCCGGCCTAAGGATGAGCGGTGGAGTGATAGGCAAGTCCAAGAAGGGTTCGATATGGTACAACTACTCCTTAGAGAGGCTCTTCTCGGAGGTCGTGGAGGAACTTAAGCCCAAGGTTATAGAAATAATCTCCGAAGGTATCTAAGTTTTTATCGCAATTACTCCTAGGGCCTCCTTGTACCTCCTGACCTTAAAGCCGACCTCGGTCAACCTCTTCGCCACTCCCCTAGCTAAGTCTACCCCTCTACTTCTACCGAAGTTACCGGTGTAATGGAAGAGTACGCCGCCTTCCTTCATGACCCTATAGAGTTGCGCGTAGAACTTCCGCGAATACAGTTCGCCAGCCATGGTTATCACTGGCGGGTCGTGAATTACCCTATCGAAGCTTTCGTCCTCGAACTCATTAATTAATTCGAACGCGTCTCCTTTCAGTACCGTTGCTCCTTCCAATTCCTTGGACCAAGGGTTCCATTGAGCCAACTCAATAACTTCCTCGTTCAACTCAATAGTCACCACTTCCGCGCCCCTTAGTAGGGAGGCTATGGCGGTATACCCCAGCCCCATACACGTGTCCAAGACCTTCATTCCAGGCCTTATTTTCAATGGGGCGACTTTGAGGAGAGTATCTCTCCAAGGATCAACGTTCTTCACTTGGTGCATGTGGATCCCATCTATCTCTAATGTTGGGTGACCGGGTTTCTCTAAAGGCTTGAGCTTGAAGTAATGCGTGGTTCTAATTTCGAGTGGAACGAGGCCTTCTTCAGTTACAGCGTAGAGCTTGCCCTCCTTTAGGTCGCTTAGCCGAAACCTCGTTCCGTTAACTTCTACGTTCTCGCCCCTTACCTCAACGCTGACCTTAGTCCCGTTCTCGTCTATGCTCCCGCTACCCAGACTTTCTATCCATTCCTTGCTTACTACGGGATATCCCTTCCATCTAAAGCGAACTTTCAACCCATCGCTAGCCTCCACGCCCTCTGAAGGAGTAGTTGATCCTTCTCTAAAGTTCCCCTAACGGCCTCAGTAACCATTTCTACGTCAGGATCTTCCACCCCCCTCGTGGCCACGCAGCTGTGTTTAGCTTTCACTAAGACGTAAACGCCCCTAGCTCCGGCCTCCATTATTTTATCCGCTACCTTAGCTGTAAACCTCTCTTGGAGCATTGGTCTCTTCGCGAGCCATTTCACCATCCTAGGTATCTTGCTTAGACCTATCACCTTGTCCCTTTGGGGGTGGTAAACAACAGTTACTTTACCTATTATTGGTAGTAGGTGATGTTCACACAGAGAACTAAACGAAATGTCCTTGACAACTATTAAGTCGTTATCGCCGAGCTCGTATTCCGAGTCGAACACCTTCAATTCCGGCTCGGGTTCCTTCAATCCCCTCAAGAACTCCTCGAAAGCCCTAGCGTACCTTTCGGGAGTTTCCCTTAAGCCGGGGCGCTCAACGTCTTCACCGTATTTCCTCAAGACTTCCCTTATGGCCCTCTCAAGTTCCTCCGTCTTCCTTCACCGCGTTGCATGAGTCAGAAGAGATTTAAAGGGGAAGCGAAGGGGCTAGTCAACGCCTAGATCCCTAGCCTTCGCGAAGCCTTCGGACGCCCTCTCGTATACCTTCTCCATGAATGACTTCAGTAGCCGCGTCCCGCTTTCAGGATCCATTACTTTGGGAACTGGGATCTCCTCGACCCATAAGCTCTTGTACATTCGGTTCACATTCTCTGAGGATAGTTCGTCCCCCTCCAAGCCTTTCTTCATCTTGTATAACTTTTTCCCTAATATCGGACTAAACCTCCAATAATGTCCCTCTAGGAACTCTTCCCACGTTATTCCGTAGTCGTGCTTCTTGAAAGAAGCCCTCATTGCTTCTTCTATTAAGCCCGGGTCCTTCACCAACTTCCAGTCTTCTTCCGTGAATTCGTGCAGGGCCCTATATGGACAGAAGGCACACGCCACTCTAGGTAGTCCCATTAAGTAATCCGGATGTACGGCGTTTGCGTCCCTAACTGCTTTGACTACATCTATTAGAGTTAGGGCATAGATGGGCCTCACCCTAATTCCATCGAATAGCTTGCCTCCCTTCAATCTCTTGAACCTCTTCAAGGACTCGGTCATCCTTTCCCCGTCTGCTCTGGCCCAGTCCTTGTGTTCCTTCAATACCTTCTTTATTGGCCTCACCTTCATTGTAGTGCACCATCTATTTCCTCGGAAGGGCATCCCTTGCTTGAGCATGTGTCTCATTACTTCCTCTTCGGGGGCTAGGATCTCCAGCTTAGCACCTAACTTATTACTGACCCTCTCTACGAAGTCAATGTTCCTTTCAGGTTCTAGGAAGGTCACGTGGGAGTATAATAAGAGAACGTCCGCACCAGCATCTATTAACGCCTTCGCCGCAGCGATGCTGTCCTTACCCCCAGAGAAGTTCAAGACCACCTTCAATCCTTGGGGTATCTGTTTGCCCAGCCAGTCTACGTATTCCTCCCAGTTCCACGCTATAGAAACGTAAGGCCAAGGGATGTCCTCGAAGAAGCGCGGGAAGTTCAGCTTCTCGCCGTTCGCTTCTAAGACGGGCCACTTAATCAAATCGGTAACGTCAACAGCCCTTTCGTTAGTTATCCATAGGTAGTATTTCCCGTTTAAGAACGTGAAGTCCGTTGAGGAGTTCAACCAGCCCAGTATTCGCCCCTTATCTATGTAAGGATACCTTTCCACTATTCCTCCTTCGATAGTTTCAAAAGCGGAAAGTAAATTAGTACTTGCGTTCCTCTGGGGGCCACCTAGTTATCACTACCGGTTCCTTTTCCATTACCCATTCGCCTCTCCAACTCATTACAGTGTGGTAGAGCCATTCGGAGTCGTTCCTCTTCGGATAGTCCGTCCTAAAGTGGGCGCCCCTGCTTTCCCTTCTCCATAATGCAGCAGTAGCTACTGCGTAGGCGTTGAAGACCATGTTTATGGTTTCGTGCACTGCTACCAGTTCGTAAGCTCCCGGTCCCTTCTCGCCCTTTACGTACTTGGAAAGCCTCAGTAGCTCAGCAATTTCCTTCAAAGCTTCCTTCAACCCTTCCTCGTTCCTCTCTATTCCTACCTTCTCCCACATTACCTCACCGAGCCTCTTCCTTATCTCACCGAAGGGGAGCCCGCTCTCAATTGTGGTTGGTGCCCACAACCTCGCCTCGGCTTCCCTCAATGCCTCCTTCGGGGGTTCGGGATAGCTCCTACTCAGAGCGTAAGACGCAGCTGCCATCCCGGCCCTCCTACCGAAAACTAGGGTCTCCAGGAGCGAGTTGGATCCCAACCTATTAGCTCCGTGAACGCTAACGCAAGCGGCTTCCCCTGCTGCGAACAGACCCTTAACGTTAGTAGCCCCATCTAGGTCAGTTTTCACACCGCCCATCGTGTAGTGGGCGGCGGGCCTAACTGGAATTGGCTCCTTAACGGGATCTACCTTGGCGAACTTTATGGAGACTTCCCTTACTAGGGGCAACCTCTCCTTTATCTTCTCTTCACCTAAATGGGTTAAGTCCAGCAGCACGTAACCGCCTTCGAACCCCCTACCTTCCCTTATCTCGTTTACTATTGCCCTAGCCACTAAGTCCCTCGGAGCTAGCTCCATCCTGTCGGGGGCGTATCTCTTCATGAAACGTTCGCCTTCCTTGTTTATCAAGTATCCCCCTTCGCCCCTCGCTGCCTCTGTAATTAGAATGTTAGTTGGATAAAGGGCGGTTGGATGGAACTGTATGAACTCCATGTCGGCCAGTTTCGCTCCAGCCCTAGCGGCTATCGCGTAACCATCGCCCGAATTGAGGTAGCTGTTCGTTGAGAACTTGTACATGAGTCCCCCTCCGCCAGTAGCGAGCACCACGCTCTTACTCTTTATAAAGATATCTTCGCCGCTTTTCACGTCGAAGCCGTAAACCCCGTAAACCCTTTCCCCATCGCTAACGACGTCGGTGACGTAGAACTCGTAGAGCATTTCCACTCCTTCCGCCAATGCTCTCTCGAAAGCGGTGTGGAGCAAACACATACCGGTTTTGTCCGCAGCGAACCTCGTTCTCGGGTAAGTGTGGCCACCGAAAGGCCTCCTCGCTATCTTCCCATCCGGGTCCCTGGAAAACAAGCACCCCCATTTCTCCATCTCAATTATGGCCCTTTCAGCGTCCTTCGTCATTAGTTCCACGGCGTCTTGATCTGCCAACCAATCCGAGCCCTTTACGGTATCGTAGGCGTGTTGGAGAGGCGAATCGTTCGGATCCGAAGCTCCTTCTATATATGCAGCGATCCCTCCCTCTGCGGCTGAGGAATGGCTTCGGAGGGGGTGGGATTTAGCAACTAATAGAACTGAGGCTCCGAGCCTCTTGGCCTCGATCGCCGCTCTCAGCCCGGCTAGCCCACCCCCAACAACGAGAACGTCAAAAGGACCTATCTGTTCCAAGACGCATTCTCCGAAAGATAGTTGCTTGAGGACTTATCACGCTTTCGCGGAGTTCGCTAGGAGCTTCCTTAAGGCGTCCAAGGCGTCCTCACAGAGCTTAGTTGCCAAGTACTTGATTGCTTTCTCTATTGCTTCCTTCCTAACGTTAATACCTTTGCCTTCCAAGCATCTAATGACTTCCCCTATTTCCGAGTCTACTCTGAGGCTCTCCGGTTTGCTCTTAAATGAAAAAGCGCTTTCTCGTTCGAGTCTCTTGTAGTACTCGCACACATTATATATTAGCCAGAATCGGGGCGCCCAGCTCCTTGGCCTAAAGCACTCGTTCTTATATTTAGATACAAGTTCGTTTAAGTCGAAGTCGCAAGAAACGCCCCTTTCTTTCGCCAGTTCAGCTACAGCTTCCGAAATCGCGTAATCTATGCATTCCCCTAAAGCGCTCCTCAATCCTACTCTCTTCGGTAGACCGGACTCTAGTTCCTTCAAGTCGGACGAGTCCAAGAATCCCTTTTTCAATACCAGCTTCCTAAGTAGATTTAGAATCAGTAGTACGCTGTTATCGGATATTCTGGCGCTGATCGTCACCGTCTTCTTGGACGCCCTTTCGTTCGGAAGTAGACGCTCTCTCCTGGACATCAATATACCTCAAGTTCTTTCTTAGGAAGAGATGTGATTAAGCTCTTGCGTCTGGATTTGTATATGGTTCGATTACGCGGGACCTATGTAATTACAAGTAGGCCCCTTCTCTTCACTTAAGAATCTATCCACTAGCGTGTAGAGGAATCGAGCGCTCTTGGAAGCGCCCTTGTAGGGGCTGACCGAAACGCTCAGAACGTTCCTTAGCCTACCTATACCCGCATCGTAAAACGTTGCGTCGAAGGGAATCACCACCAAGTTTTCAGCCCTTACCTTTTCACACACTGGTTTAAACACGCTCCTAGCCCAAGTGATTGAGTCTTTCGTAGGCTTCACCATGTTTACAACCAAGGCCCCTATCCTCATTCCCTCGAGCTTAGGGAATATCAACTTAGAGGACAAGAGTTCGGCGCTCCATGGGGAGGAGTCGACCACGATAACCAAGTTTCCCGAAGTAACTCTCAACATATTTATTGATAGCGTTAGTTGACCGAGAGCGACCCAAGTGATCGCGGGGTAGTCGTTAATCACGTAGTCATACCTCGTTCTCAAGAACTTTATTAGCTCTCTGCATCTCCTTATGTACTCCTCAGGTTTCTCATACATTAAGCTGAAATATTCGTCAACTGTTCCATTGTCAATGTCCTCGTAGCTTAGGGCGGGAAATACGTCTACCTTAGAACTGGGTGAGATGTTTACGCTGTATAACGCTAGGTTCCTTAAGGCTCTATCGAAATCCTTCGAACTAACTACTTTCACGAGAGTGTGCCCGGAAGGAGGTAACCTCTGATACGCCCTTTGCGTCATTCTAGGGTTAACTACGTCCCAATCTATCAGAACGACCCTTTTCTCGGTTATAAAGGATATGAGACTACCCATTTCTATGGCCATGGTGGTCCTTCCAGCACCCCCCTTTGTGGACCCGAAGCCGATAACGTGAGGGTCGCCGATCGGCTCCTCCAACCACGTCTTTTTCTTGAATATCGGTAGCACTGCTGTAACCCCTTATTCTTTTGGGCCTATGAATAGTGCGTCCGAATAGAGATAAAACTCTCATCTTTTACTATCTAGTCACCTCCTTAGAATATTTTACAGTGTCAAAAACCTTAGCTGGATCATTTGAAAAGCCACGCCTTTCACCTAAGCTCGTTTTATAACTGATAGAATCAAGGAGATGGACATCAAGGTTACTCCGAGTAGAAGTAACGCTTTCACCGGTTTCTCGTTTTTAGTACCGGCTAAGAGATGAAATCCGCTTAGAACAATTATGACTGAGCTGATTAAGAAAGCATTCGAAATCAATACGGTTGCAATGTCTAGAGAATTAGCTATTGTGAAAATGTTGGCTAGAACTACGCTGATCAATGTGGCGAACAATCCCAGTAATTCAGCTTGCTTGATCCTTTCCGATTCCATCTGCTCTTTCAATTCCTCACGGAACTCGTCGACCTTCCTCTCAATTTCGTGAATGTACTTCCTCAGGTTCTCCTCAAACTCTATCTTAGTTAAGAGGCGTACGTAGTCATTGATTCTAAGGACGTAGTCTGACTTCCTAGGATCCTCTAGGTCTATTGCGCGTAACAACATCCGCTTAGCTCTTTTAAAATCTCCTTGGAGAGCCAAGAACCTTCCGTAGGTCGCGTAGAACTTCGGGTAATTATAGATGAGTATCTTATGGAGGGCTTCGCGCGCTTCCTCGATGTAGTTCTCGTCCAACTTCTCCCCTTTCTCAAGTAATATTACTACGGTTTCCGCGAAGTTATGGAGTATTCCGGCGTGGTTCGGAACCCTCTTTGCTAGTAGATAGCTTATCCGGAGGGCTTCCCGAAGTTCGTTCTCATCATCGGAAGCTTTTAGCGTCATTACTTTCAAGTGCTGGAAAAACGGGTGCTCTGAGAACTCGCCTTCAAACTCTTTCGTTATTTTCGATAAATAACTTATGTTCTTAAGTCTCCGATGATAGATATGTAGTAACGTAAGCAGTTTCAGACGCGAATCAGGACTTAGAACCTCCTTAGCTTCGGGAGAACGGAGTATTTTCTCGATTGTCGACACAAACTCCGGATTGCTTTCGAGGTAGTACTCTACTATTTTCGTGAGAATCAATTCGGTTTCCCTAACAAGGAGGTCTCCGAGGCTTTCCAGAAACTCGTTTAACCTTTTAAGAACGTCTAGTTTCGACCCTTCATTGGAATTGAATTCGTTCAATAGGTCTCGCAACTTCGTTATGAACGACGATTCGTCAATTCTCATCATAGGACTATGCCCCTCCATTGTCGCTCACAAGCTCGTCCGCTTTCCATGGGCACTCCTTCCTCTTATTCTTAACTAATTAAAGAAGTTAGTACTAAATCTTCCTATTCCATCTTGGGACTCTACCTCTTGGCCCCTAATAGAGCATACAATTCTCCTGGAGTCCTCTTTCTATTCCCTATTGGGACTCTACCATTAATGGGAAGAAAGACCGCTTGCTCGATTGAGGAATGGACTTTCTATTCCCTATTGGGACTCTACTTGTAAGGTACCACTATTGTTCCTGTTGCCAAGACCCACTCTTTCTATTCCCTATTGGGACTCTACAGAGAAAGAAAATGGGGGAGAGTAAATGGACTAAAGTAGCCTTTCTATTCCCTATTGGGACTCTACTGGTCACGGCAACGGTATAGCCCTCGTAAGCGGAGGCGAGCTTTCTATTCCCTATTGGGACTCTACAAATGGATCGAGAATGATCCAGAAAGGTTCGAGAACTTCTACTCTTTCTATTCCCTATTGGGACTCTACGGGCGTCATAGTCACCACTCCTTCCAGCAATGGGTGAAACTTTCTATTCCCTATTGGGACTCTACCGGGTTCGAATCCCGCCCCCGGCGCCACTCAGGTGATTATAACTTTCTATTCCCTATTGGGACTCTACGCGGGATGGAGTTAAGAGAAAAAATCAAATGGTTTGCATCCTTTCTATTCCCTATTGGGACTCTACTTTGATGCACTTGTTGAAAGGTTTGCAGAACGAGATCTTCAACTTTCTATTCCCTATTGGGACTCTACTAAGCTAAACGCACCGGTACGTTTATGAACGCTCTCTTCAAGCTTTCTATTCCCTATTGGGACTCTACGGAAGATAGGAACTGCCAAACCGAGCTTCGTTGATTCTTCTTTCTATTCCCTATTGGGACTCTACTCGATGCTGAGCATTTAGTCAATTTCGTTGAAAATCTTTCTATTCCCTATTGGGACTCTACTTGATTGATCGAGAATTAATGTAAGAGCGCGATATTGGGGCTTTCTATTCCCTATTGGGACTCTACCGTTGCCCTCCTATTTAAACAACCTCTTTCTTACCTTTTAACCCTTTCCCCTTCATCTGCCTTTCCACATTCATACCTTTCCACTTCGAATATCAACCCATTTGGTTGTCCAATATATGCATGTATGTGCTTGTATAAGGTAAGCTGGAGTAGAAATCCCCATAATCATCGAAGTTCCCATGATCGCTTATTAACCCCTCTAAGCTCCTTCTCATTGTAAAGATCGATCTTGAAAGGACCTTGTACTGATGGTCTGAGCTCAAGAGTGGTAAATTGCCTTTGTTTTTGCAAATACGATGTTGAATGATTGGGTTTAAATTGAATTGAGCATTAGGAAGTCTGGTAGAAACTGAAGGTGCTTAAAGAGACCATTAATTCTTTTCGTAAATGATTAAGGTTGAAGGAATGAGGGAATTAATTGTAAGTAAATGGAAAAACGAATTTGGACAGGAGGCGGAGATGAAGATTCACCATGGGATGGTGAATAGAGTTTTCACCATCCAATGGTGAAATCGTTTGTTCAATCATTTGCATCATTTAGTGTATCGATTTTCCAATTCAGATTAATTAGAATAATCATTTACTAAAACTTGATAATTAAGTATATATCTTAAAGATCCTTATTGAACCTATTCTATTCTCATCTCTATTAATTAGTACGATCTAGAGTAATACCCTATGGTGATGCTTCTCTCGTGCTTCCGCGCTCCGTGTGGGACGAGTTACGGGCCTCCGCCGGAGAGGCGATGGTGACTGTTAGAGGCTGGGATTGGTCGCTCTTGCAAAATAGGGCGCCCGTTAAACCTACAGTTAGCGAAGTTACTTCGCCGTGTCCAACTAAGAGAGATAGTTACCTTAGGAGAGTATTGGGAGCGAGGCCATCGTCACCCTTACTGGAGAAAGGAAAGATGGTTCACGAGGCATTTATGTCTCCATTTAGAGGCGAGGAAAGGGAGTTCAAGGAGGAACTCCTCAAGAAGGTTCACGAAGAAGCGAAGCTCAGGAAGGCCATAGCGGACGAAGAGGGAATACCTTACAAGGTCGAATCGAAATTACCAGGATCCGTAATAGGACTCTCAACTATAGTTAAACCTGACTTCCTAGTAGGCTTCATGCCGGTCGAACTAGTGTACGGATGGAATGGTAACGTAGAGAGGAAGAAGTTGGCTTTGGCAGCTTATGCATTAGTGATAGAGGCTTGGACTGGACTCCCAATCGATGCTGGCGTTGTAATCAACGTTAACGATCAAGGGATCAAGTACGTACTCGTTAGGATAGGTGACTACTACAGAAGGAAGTTCTTAGAAGAGAGGGACTACTTAGCATCGATACTTTCAAGGAAAGAAGATCCCGGAAGGGCCGAGAGCTGTCCCAATTACTGCCCCTTTGCAGAGGTGTGTAAGCAATGAACTTGTTGGTGTTATCCGAACCTGGGAAAGTTGTAAGGAAGGACGGAGGCATAGCCTTCGTAGGATTGGACGGGAAAGTAGAATACCTTGGAAACAACTACGACGTTATAGTGATCGCGAGCTCTAAGATATCCGTTACCTCGGCCGCCATGCGAATTATAGGCAAATGGAACGTAGACTTAATGGTTTTAGATTGGAACGGCGAACCAGTGCTTAGGTCTTCGTCTCCCATACCCAATAAGAGCGCTATGACGAGGCTCAAGCAATACGAAGTTATATTAAAAGGGAACGGCTTGAAATACGCTAAACCGATAATAAAGAGGAAGATAGTTGAACAAGGCAGGACCCTCAGATACGTAGCTAAGAGTAAGAGGTCCAAGTGGTTGATCGATGAGAGTTACATCCTAGAGAAGTACGTTACTGACGTGGATAAGGCTAGGGATGCTGAAGAGCTAAGGTCCCTTGAAGCTCTAGCTGCGAGGCTCTATTGGAGCCTGTTGGCTCAAGTAATAGAAGGATTCGAGGGGAGGGATCACGAAGGTAGGGATGCAATTAACGCGTCCCTGAACTACCTCTACGGGATTCTATATTCGAAGTGCTTCAAAGCCTTAACTATAACCGGTCTAGATCCATACGCCGGCTTATTTCACGCAATAAAGAGCGGTAACAAGTCTTTGGTATACGACTTCAGCGAACAGTTCAAACCAGTCTATGATAAGAGGCTGTTCGGTAAGCTGCGGGAACTCAAACCGAAGTTCGAGGGAGGCACGCTAGCGTATGAGACTAGGAAGAAGATAGGCGAGATCGTCAATGAGTACATGGACAACGAGATACTCACGGAGGCGTGGAACTTGGTAACCTCCATCAGGAACGCCCAACCCTACGTACCGGGGTGGAGAGCTTGATGGTTCTAGTGGCGTACGATATAAGGAACGATTCCTTTAGAACTAAGGCCATGAAGAGGTTACTGGCCATGGGCTTTCAAAGGCTTCAGAAGAGCGTCTACTTCAAGAAGGGAGGAAGAGGCGATGCTCTAGACGCGTTTAGAGCGATAAAGAAATACGTAAAGGATGAAACCGACAAGATCTTCGTAGTAACGTTATCTGATAAGGAATTTAGGGAGGCGCTCGTGCTTGAAGGCGTGGTTGGTTAAGGCTTACCTATTGTGTCCAGCCTTCGCTTACTTCAAGTTCCACTACCCCGAAGCGCCAACCCCTTCTATGGAGGAGGGATCCGAGATAGATCTAGCAGAGATAGTGGAGAGGAACCTGAGAACCGAGTGCCCCGTAAAGTACGAAGTTCCTCTAAATGCGAACGGTCGAAAGGGTATAGTTGATGCTCTCATAGAATGTAGCGATTCCATTGAGGTAGTTGAAGTGAAGCTTAAGCAACAACCGGGCAACTCCCACTTCGCCCAAGCGCTTTTCTATTGCATATTAGCTGAGGAAACGTTAGGAAAGAAATGCGAGAAGGTCTTTCTATGTTATCCGGAGAAGTGTTACGAAAGGAAGGTTACCGAAGCCTCGAAGGAGTACTTAATGCAAATTATCAGTACAATGGAAAAGGACTTGGAAACGCTGCCTAGAGTTAAGAGCAAGGCTTACTGTAAGTATTGCAAGTACTCTAGGTTATGTCCTTGGTCTCCAAGGAACTGATGAGGCTTTATATTGTCCTTTCTTCACCTTGATAAGTAGACCTTGGTCTACGAGCTTATTTAGAACCTTCCACGAAGTTTTCCTACCTAGCCCGTATTCCTCTAAATCTTGAGGACTCACGGAACCCTTAGTTAAAGCCAAGGCTAGCGCTATTGCCTCCTCCCTCTTCAATGGTTGAATGGGAAACTTTATATCCATGCACTTACCCAAGGCCTCGTTAAGCACCTTCACGTAGCATGGTATTGACGAAACAAAGCACGCAAGTATTAACATTAAGCTCAAGCTCCTCATACCGGAACCGAAACATATCACGTCGTTTTCAGACAATTTCAATATTACCTCAAATATTCCATTGTAATCGCAAGGGTTTAACCTTACGATTTCGAACGAAATGTTCTTCTCCTTGAGGTACTCTTCGAAGCTCTTGAGAGCCTCTTCTGACCTAGGGTTAGGCGTATCGGGAACGTAAATTACTACCTCTCCAACGTTATCGAGCTGCGAAACGCAAGAGACCGGGAAAGTTATATCGAAGCCGAGAACGACGTGAACCCTCAATAAGGGCACCTTTCAAATATAGAGCGGGTAGCGATCGTCCATAAGCTCTTCGCGCCCCTATTCGGCTGCAATTAAAGCGAAGCGTAGATTTAAACTTCCCCAATAAATCGCCTTGGGGTGAGTTGAAGTGGTAAAGGCCCCAAGGGGTTGGAGGCATAGGACTCGACACGTATTTAAGAAGAGGATAAGGGAGAAAGGCGGCGTACCTCCCCTCAGCTTACTAATGATTGAGTACAAGGAGGGCGATAAAGTAGTAATAAAGGCGAATCCAGCGATATGGGCCGGTATGCCTCATAGGAGGTTCCACGGAAAAGTTGGAGAGGTCGTAGGAAAGAGGGGCAGGTCCTACATCGTAAAGGTAAGGGATGGAAACGTATACAAGACCTTGATCGTGAGGCCCGAACACCTAAGGCCCTTTAAACAGGGACAGGAGGCTTCATCTTAGCTGCTTTAGCCATTCGCAGCATCCATTTCTCTAATATTTCCTTCGCTATCGGGGCCAGCCTGCCCGGTATAACTACCTTGTTGAGAACGCTTATCCCATCGGTCGGACCGAGAGTAATGAAGCAGAACGGCCTTTCGGAAGTTAGGAAGGGTACGTAAGGATCCCTCTTCTTACCAATGGCGTGAAGCACTGCATACCAACCTTGCCTCATGGCTTCCTCCGCCATCTTGAGAGCCTTGGAATTAGCTGCATCGCCGGCAACGTAGGTCCTCTTGCAACCCTTGGCGCGTTGGAACTCATCTACGACGAAGAAGTCCCTCTTCGCCCTTTCGGCGCAGTTTACCTTTACTTTCGGTCCCTTCACTCCGGCAGCCCAGATAACCAAGTCAGCTTCTATTTCGTTCCCGGAAGATGTAATTACCTTTCCGTTCTTAACCTCCGACACCAACGAGTTCAAGTGAACCTCTATTCCATATTTCCGAAGTTTATTCATTATTACCGGTTTTATTTTCTCACAAGGTAGAGTTGGGGAAATCACGGGCGCTGCTTCAATGGCCTTCAACCGATAGGAGGCCTTACCGCTCGCGTTCATCCAACGGAGTTCCCCTAGCGTCTCCAAGCCAACTAGGCCCGTCCCGACTACGGCAATGGTAGCGTCGTTCCCCAACTCGTCTAACTTCCTCTTAACTTCAACTGCGTGATTAATTCTATATAAAGGATATACGCCCTCCACTGGAACCCAAGGTTCGGAACCTGGAGCAAGCACTGCGAAATCCCCCTCGTACTCCCTTCCATTCTCTGTGACAACTTTCACTCCGTTCTCGGTTTCCTCGACCTCTGTTACCAAGTCCTCTACGAACTCCCACCTGAAGTTGGGCTCAACCGTTAGATCCTCCGCTCTCTTTCTACCGCTGAGTATCTTTGTTAATGAGGGTAGGTACTCGAACTTCCTTGGACCTATTTGGATTACTTCCAAACCGTTGACTTCGGCTGCCCTAGAAGCAGAAAGCGCTCCGAAACCGTTGCCTACAACTATAACCCTCAATTCAAATTACCAGTCACGGCTCAGTTCGAAGGTTATTTCCATTTAACGCTTACTAGGATTCCCCTCTTAGCCTTCAGTCGAGCGCCTATCCTCACTACAGCCTTCCCTACGCAGAAGGCATCGTCTCCTTCAGGCACCTCAATTAAGCAACCTTTCTTGAGGGCCGGGCAATAACACAACTCGTTCCCAATTAGGACCTGATTAACGTACGCGAACACTCTGCCTTTAAGTACCTCTTCAGCTTCCCTTGGGGTCAGGTTAGTGGTACATATAGACAGTCCCTTAAGCAACTTAACGCACCATACCGTTTGATCGAAGTACATTAGAACGTCCATGACCTCCTCGCTGGCCCGGAACTCCTTTCCGGGTTTCGAAGTAACTATTGCAATAGATCTCGGCAACCTCCCCTTAAGCAAATTACCACCGCCTCTTCTATTGCTCGAGTTGGATCTATTTGTAGCCACTCCTTAACGACCTCGTCTTCGAACGCCCCTCTTAGAACTGCTTTCGTTAGCTCGTCTAGTTTTCGCTGAACCATTAGAGCCCTCTCCCTTACTTCATCGCTTAGATAGGGCAATACATCGTCCAACTTGTTCATTAAAATTATTCTCGCTAATCCCTCGTACCCCAAGTTTATCAACTTCATTAGCTTGACGTAGTTAGTTGACTTAATCTTGAACATTTTCGGCTTCACTTTACCTATTTCGTACCAAAGGACGGCTCCCTCGACATTAATTCTCTCTATAGTATCTTTCAGTTCGTCTAGATCGGATACGCGGAACTCCCTAGGTCCCTCGAGGGGATAGAGCGCTAAGGTCTTCATATCCCTCCTGGCTAAAGGGACCAATTTCCATTCCATATCCCTTCGCAGATGTTCCTCTTCCCCCATCCAAGCGCTCCCAGAACCGGGGCCTATAAGTTCGTATACATACGTATACCCCTTTAGGTCCGTTTCAGATAGCATCTCCTTAGCAACCCTAGCGAAAGGCGAATCGATCCAAAGCCTCTTCCTAGTTGCCGCGAAAACCTCGCCTTCGTATTCGAAGGCCGATATCATCGTTCCGTCCAGCTTCTCGAAGACTTTGAGGGGCTTTCCGGAAGGCCTCTCGTACTCACCTACGTTGTAGAATTTGTGGAACGGATAGGCAATCAGTCTCGGGCCTTCCTTGCTCCACTCTATAACTGTTCCCCGAGCGTCAACTAGTAAGGGTATGGGTGGGGGAGGTCTTCTATATGAATATACGCAGAGCCTCTTTCCGTTTACTTCGTAGCACCTTACGCTCAGGGAGGATATGAGTTTCCTTACTTGCAGTTCGTCCCCTTGAGCGCCTAGAACTTCCTCGTAGTTCGGTTCCTCACCAAGCCATAGGGCTAATAGAGCCTCGTAAAGCGCGTTGCTCATTGTCCTTTTGCCTAATCTTTCGGCGGAGTTAAAAGATATAGCAGAACGAAACGCAAAAACTCGTAGTAACGCGATCTAAGTGCTGCAATCGAGGCAAATATTCGTTACTCCAACGAACCTTACTTCTAGGTCTCTGAGAGGTTTGCTTGTAAAGATACAAACCAGTGATCTGCCTTGTGGAAGGAGCTTTCTCTCTTGGTATAACCTCACCAAGCTCCCATCCAGCTTGGAGTTAAGCCTCACGCCTTCCACGTTACCGGCAGAGCTACTGTATACTATTGTTACTATTACGTACTTGTCGTTTGAATTGCCGAAAGTTATCAGCTCATTATTATCGACGACCTTCGTTGATCGTAGAGACTCCAGTATTTCGTTGCAAGTAGCTATAGGGTCATTAGAATACATCAAGTTCGTAGATAGTTCGGCTACTACTGAGGGCGCGGAGGCCTTCACTTCCGGCCTCAACGACGCAGCCAGTATTGCGATTGCAATCGAAACTATGCCCATTAACACGAGAGTTTCCAAAGTTCCTAAGCCCCTACGCATGATCTCACCGCCCACGCGGAAACTTCGCTTCCCGATGAGTCCTCGAATTGAACGTTATCCACGTAACACAAGGCTATCTTCTCCAAACCCGTGGGAAGCTTCACGTGAAAGTACGCGAAACCCGTGAAGGTGGGATTGGAGCAACTCGCCTTAGGTATTAAGGTCGAAACTGATGGGATGAATACGAACACTTTGGCGTCGTTTATAATGGTTGGTTTAAAGGTTCCGGGAACTACGTAGAACAGCGGTTTCCCGTTACATTCGAGCTCTATAGTAGCGTACCCAGTGAACTCTATTCTAGGTAAGTTAGAGTAACAATAGGTTGCGTAAGATAGCGAAGTGCCGTTATTTAGGTCGTATACCTTTAAGTTGTTTGGATCGAAAGCGAAGAGATAGTTCCCTAGGCAATCGAGCGTGTACGAGCTCGCTTTTCTAACCATTTCAGCTACGTCCAATTGAGACCTAGATGAAGCCGTTTGCTTGTTCCAAGTAACTATTATCCCGGTCGCTAGACCAATTACTACCGCTGCCAGTAACGCTACGGCCAAGAGTTCCGAGGAACCTTTTTTCACTCTCACCATCCATCAAAGCATTGCGTTACAAACGGTTTATTGATGTCGTTCGCGTTCTGAAACGCGAACGTCCGGCCTCACCTTATATTTCATTTCTTCGTTCACATCGATGGCGTTTAATAATGAAGCTAATGAAGGGTGGAATAGAGAACGTAATAACGTTAACGATACTCGTGATATTGTTAGTCTCAGCTATAATGATATTAGTTAGCGCCCTAGCTAGGCAAACGTCGCTACTTCAGACTCAAATAGAGAAAGCGTCCGAAGAGAAATTGAGCATTGCGTTGGCAACGAAAATAGGAGGTTGTGCGAGCAAGGTCTTCGACGTGGAAAATGGGGAGTGGGCCGTTATAATAAAGACGAACTCAACCGTGCCTTTCTGTAATTACGTAAGAGCCGTTCAAATAATAGGTACCCTGAACGGCGTTAAGAAGAGCTATCTAATAACGCTGAACCAAACAACCAAGGCGTGGGAGAGCCCTCAAACTTTAGCTACCTATCCCTCTTCTTGTGGAACGCCCATCAGCGTTCCTTATAGTCTCGATGGGTCCACTACCCCTCAAGGAACCTTCAGCAACGTAGTCCTCGAAGTCATAGGAATACCGAAGGAATTCAAGCTTCAGTCCGTTCAGATACTAATAAGCGACGTTGGTTGGAGGGAGCTCCAGAGCTGTATAGTCGGTATCGGTGGTGGAGTAACGTATCAAGTGACTCAAACCACCACAATATACAGCGTAGGTCCAGTTACTATAGTTGCGAGCGCGAACTTCAATCCCATGAAGTACCTATGTCCGCCGCCGAAGACCGTAGTTGGGGACGACAACGCTTACGAAATAGCTGTTATCTTGAATCCGCAAATGAACGGTACTAGGAACGACGTCCCGACTAGTTACTTAGTAGACCTCAAGAGCTTAATTGAAAGGGCGGCCCCGCCTAGTTCGCCCTTGAAGGTAAACGAAGACTACGTTTACATAAGGAACGTGACCGTCCTCGGCTTAAGGTCCACTCCAGGTTTAGGTCCCTATAGCTTAACAACGACTGGACCTCTACCTTGGAGCTTTACTGCATTGAACTATACCTCCGACGTTCCGCTGTATAAGAGCTCTGGGGTTCTAACCATAGGCTTTAACGCAACGACCCCAATGACCCCAACTAGCTTAACTCAATACAGCGCAGTCGTTTGCTTGTACCTAGGAATAAAGGGGCAAGTTCCAGCAGAAGCGACGGGAGTACTGGGCGACGTTAATAACGACGGTTACACCGATTGGAAAGAGATCAAAATACCTGGAGTTAGCAACGACCAATACAAGTGCTTCACCGGGACGGACTTCCACTACTGTTACATACCATCTATCTATGGTTACTATAATAGAACTCTAACCGATAAGTACGGGATTACGCTATCGGGACTTCAAGAGCCAGTAGATTCAACTCTCAGAGTTCCGAAAGTGATAATAAAGAATCCGAACGCCAAATCGCTCTTCGACTACGTAGTTAGAATAAAGCTCCCAACGGAACTAGTCGGGAAGAACCTAACAGTACTCGATATGAATGGAGGGAAGCTCAGTTTCTGTTACGAAACTTCATTGGGCGACTGTTCGACCAATGCTGCTGAAGGAGATGGTTATATATGGGTAAGAGTTCCCTACATACCGGCTGGAGATAAGGCAGTCCTTCAGTTAGTTGAAGGCAAGAACGGAGCTAGGAATCCGCTAGAGGTATTCCCAGTATACGTAAGTTTCAGGAACGCTACCATGGACATAGACGAGTACAAGTACATCTGGTACTTCCCGGGCAACGCGTGGACCTTCGTAGCGGCAGTTTTCGATGATGCGAATGGATATACGAACTTCGTCAATAGCGATTCTGACTTCACTATAGTAGCGGACGTGCGTTGGGATGCAGCGCCTAACCCAGACGTAGACGATAGGGTCGTCTACGGAACAGATGAATACTCTTCTAGGTTCATATACAACGTCTATCCAATTGCTTACAGCTACGACCCCAACACTGGAAACGGATGGGTCTTGGCCCTCTACAAGGGCCTGCCATTCATAAACGTTTATCGTAACGGAAACGCCGACATCATTGAGACCGCTCCGGAAGCGCTCATACCGGGAATAAAGTATAGAATAGTTGCTGGCGTTGATTTAACTAACGGAAAGGCTTACGTTAGCGTGTTCCCGCTAGAGGAGGAGAGGGGCGAGAGACCACAAATAACTTCCTTGACCAATGAACCTAAGAGGTTCGAAATACCCAACCAAGTTGGCCACAACGTTATAGTAATATCCGATGCGGACTATGCTACTCGGTCTTCCTTCTGGTCAACTAGCAACTACGCGTACAGCTTCTCGGGAATGATATATAACGTAACCTTGTTCGATGACTACCTAGATTCCAACGTGGCCGTTAGCTGCTACTTGGACTACAACGAAACGCTATGTCCTAAGATGGTATTTTACCTAAATGGATCAGATAGCGATGGACTTTATGCCAACCTCAATGGCATCAATCTCAAGGCAAGGATATTTACGTTAAACGCTGACAATAGAAGGTTTAGCGTGAACGAGGTTACTGCTACTCCGTATCCCTTGGGCGGTGAGATCGATATGACCGTCTACATAGGAGGCGACAAAACGCATCCAGTGAAAGTAGTAATGTATGGAACGCCAATGAATAACTTCTACGACCCTAACGCTGTAATAGACTTAGAGAACGTCGTCAAGAACTTACCTTCCATGTTCACAGGGGAATCATTTGTGATGAACACTACTGCCTTAGGTCTAGATACTGCATGGAACGTTATGCTCAACATGCCAGCTCCCGAATCGACGAAGTACGAGGTCGTTGTTGGAGTTAACGGTGGAAGCTACTCAGACTATAATTCTCTATATGGCTGGAACATAATTTACCCGCTAATCCCAGCCGTTGTTGCAGACGATACGGCTTGGTTGAAGTGGATGTTCTACGAAGACCCAGTAGATGGATATAGAATATCGTTCGTGAGGAACTCACCGAACTACGACGCATGGAGGATATACTTCCACTCGTTCGGAACTACTGTGGCAACCAAGCTTAGCGATCCCAACAAGCTATACTATACCGTTCTGAAATACGACATGAGTCGTCCGAGCGTCACTATAAAGATGTACGAGGGGGGACCTCTGGGCACGATATTCTACTATTCTCTCAGTGATTTAAGTCAAACCAACCTTGCAATATACTACGAGCAATTGAGACCGAAGTACATCAAGTACATAGGCATGGGTTACATTTACAGCAACGACGCCTTAGTTAGTGAAGACGAGAGGATTTACTACTACATGTTCATGAGACCCTTAGCTGAACTAGAGCCCAGCGTTGAAGTTGAAATGCCGGACTTGAGCTCCCCTTACGTGGACTTGCCTATAGTCTACTATAGAGATGAAAGCTTCAACGTGAACGGAAACAATACGGAAGCCACAATAACGTACGACTTGCTGGGTAACGAGACGGACCTAAGTCCATATGGCTACGTCTACCTATCAAACGCCAATCTGGGACCTTTCACTGAACTTAACGACTTCACGTCTAATGCCGTTGTAGCGCCATTGTGGAGCGATAGGTCGTACGACTTCAATGTTACGTACGTGAAGCTAGGCTTAAGTACTCCAGAGAACTGGACCGCGGTAGTTTGGTACTTAGGCTTAGGCAACGTCTCTGTAGCGATTAACGATTACGGCGACTTCGCGTTCGATTACCACGGCGAAATAGCTCTACCGAACGCTTACGCAATAGGTCTGAACAACCCAGCTACTGAGGAGACCTTGCTAATTATAGCAAAGGACGGAAACGGGGAATATAACGGATTACTGGGAAGCTTAACCGAACTAAGCAACGTATCGATAGTCGGAATTAATAAGAGGAACTGGTACGTGCTAATAAGCGGGCCTTACTGCATCAAGTGTTAAATTGATTCATTTTTCCAGAAGTAACGCTATACTTAACCTCGGGAACTCGTCTAGGGGTTTGCCCATAATTCTCCCGAGCTCTTCAGCCCTGTCTACGAACTCCCATATCTTCTTCCTTACGCCCTCTAGACCGAATTTCTTGACTATTTCCTTAAAGACTGTCCCCGAAAAACCTACGTCCTTGTCCATGTCTCCGAGATCGTCAGCCATTTGATACGCTATTCCCAAATACATACCGTAGTTCCAAGAGACGTCAATTAGGTCTTCCCTACCGGCCGCTAAGGCGCCTAAGTACGTAGACAACGCGAAGAGGGAGGCGGTTTTAGCTTCAACTACCTTCAAGTAATCGCTCCAAACGTCGGATCTGGAAGGAGGTCCGTAAACGTCCCATATTTCGCCTTTCGAGATAAGCTTCCATACCTCAACGACCTTGGTTATTGCCTTAATGCCATACGTTTTTATTAACAGAATTGCGTGTGGTATTAGTAAATTGCTAACCATTACCGTGTTCCTCACCCCGTAAGCGATCCATGCGCTTGGCTTACCTCTCCTAACTTCGTCTTCATCTATTATGTCGTCTATTGACAAGGAGGCCGCGTGGACCATCTCCAAAGCCAGAGCTGCCGGAAGGGCGTCTCTAACGGTACCACCGAGAGCGGTTGCAACCATTATAGCTAAGGACCCCCTTAGCCTCTTTCCATCCATTAGAATGTACTTCCCTACTTCTATAGCCTTTCCCTCGTAGTCACTTTCGATCAACTCCTCTAGCTTCTTGTCTATTAATTCTCTCCATTGTATTAGCAGCTGTTTCACGTCGCTCACAGAATTATACCCACTGCCATTCTGCGAAAGGGTTATCAAAAGTTATCCGTTATCGAATGGACAACGTACTTGAACTTCCTTCACCGCAATAACTAAACGGTATCTGGAGTAATGTTGGAAGTAAGCGTTAGCTCCGCCGAGGCAATAAGTGGGATCCCCAAGTTTACGTCGGAGTCCAAGTTATGCGACGAAGTGATGATAGCTTACGTAGTTACTGGGGGAACCGAACGCTACCTGTTAGAGCTTTACGAAGCCTGTAAACCCAAGTTCCTTTTATTGGGAGCCTTTCCTAAAAGGAACTCCTTAGCAGCTGCGCTGGAAGCCTTGGAGGGTCTACCAAAGGGCGGACTTTACGTAATTAGAGACGAACGAGACTTCCTCAAGCTAAGAGCTATTGCCAACAGGGCCTCTAAACTGGCGAATTCCAAGGCTTTGTTAATAGGCGGCGTGGCGCCTTGGTTGGTGGAAGTTCCGCAAAGGGAGACGCTCCGAGGAGTCCTCGGCCTCGAGGTAATTGACGTTGGGTGGGAAGAAGTGGAAACAGCGTACGAGAGTTCGAGCGTTAACGAAGAGGAAGTCAAGTCACTCGTTTCCGGTGCATCCAAAGTTGAAGTGAACATTGAAGCTCTCGAGAGGGCACTGAGGCTTAAGGAGGCATTGAGGAAGCTATTGGAAACCTACGGAGCCAGATCGTTAGCAATCAATTGCTTTGAATTAATAAAGAGAATGAATGTGACGCCTTGTTTGGCCTTATCGCTCCTCGCATCTGCTGGCACCCCCTCAGCGTGCGAAGGGGACTTGCTATCGTTAACTTCTCAGTGGATGAGTTACGTCGCCTACGGCGTTGTAGGAGGCGTGTTTAACGTAGTGGAAATATTGGATCGGAAGGTTGCGTTAGCTCACTGCACTGCACCTATAACGATGTTGGATGAGTACGATTTAGTAACGCACTACGAGACCTCCGTTCCAGTAGCTATAAGGGGCAGGATCTCACCGGGTAGGGACTTGATAGCGCTTAGAGTAAATAGAGAGTTGAAAGATCCTATAATATGGAAGGGAAAGAGCGTTGAAGGTCCTGAATTGAACGCATGTAGGACTCAAGTATGGATGGAGGTCGAAAACCTCTATGGTCTAAAGGGCAACCATCGAGTAGCGTTCCCCGCTTCCAGTTTAGCTGAGCTCTATTCCACGCTATGGGCGTTCGGAATAAGAACGAGGGAACCTCTTCCAACTTAAAAGGAGTTCTTCGGCGTTGGGACTATGAAGCAAAATGAGCCCAAAGGAACTAGACGAGCTAGATTACAAGATCCTCTCGGAACTCATGAAGGACGCTAGGAAGAGCGTTAGGGAAATAGCCAAGGCCGTTAATTCCTCTCCAGCCACCGTCCATTCCAGGCTACAGAAGCTCATAAAAAAAGGCGTTATAAGAGGCTTCATACCGCTGGTGGATAGCTCGAAGGTAGGGTATCCGGTAACGGCAATAATAATGGTTAGCGCCAAGGGCGAGATGTTAAGGAAGTTGGAAGAGGAACTCAGGAGCATTAAGAACGTTATTGCAATATATGACATTACCGGAGATTACGACCTAATGATAATAGCTAAGTTCAGGGACATGGAAGGCTTGGACGTTTTCGTTAAAGACCTCCTCGCTCGGGAGGAAGTAGTCAAGACATTAACCCACATTGCTTTCAACGTAGTGAAGGAGGACTTGCGATTACCATTATAGAAAAGTTGAAAAACGTCTTCTAATATGAGATCAGTAGCCATGAAAAGAACATCGATCTTGATTACCCTGAGCTTAGTTCTATTAAATGCAATTGAATTAAAAGTGCTCTGGGAGTTCCATGGAATTAATGGGACTATTGAAGACTTAAAGTTCTCGACCAATGGTGTATTAGGAGTAGCGTCGTGGGACGGATGCGCCTATTTGATTAGTAGGGAAGGTATTTTATTGAACAAAACATGCGGATCTAGAGAAGTTTTAGGTGTAGATTACTTAAGTGGAATTTTCGGTTTCGTTAATCGTAGTGGCGAAGTTTACTTAATTTACGAAAACGGGACCCTATTGAAGTCCTTCGAATCTGACTTCGACCGCGGTCAAGACATAGGACTAATCTCCAATGGGTTCCTGATTTGTCGAGGCTACTGTACGCTTTACGATTTAAATGGTAGGAAGAAGTGGGATACGTTCGTTGGAAGGCAGATCGTTCTAAGAGGTCGCTTGGTAATAGGCGGGCGATGCGTTTTAAGAGGTGGTGTGGAAGACTTAGTAATTGGTAAAGGCTACGCATTCGCGGCCAACACTTACTCGGGAAGACTTCAGATAATTAGAATGGAAGATGGGGAAATAGTTAATACACTCTACTTCCCTTCTTGGGTGCAAGGAGTTGGAATTTGTGGCAGTTACTTAGCAGTTATCGTGAACACTAAACTATACCTTTACGATGTGAGCGATCCGTCGAATCCTAAGATGGTGTGGAACGTTACTGGGGTTAACGTGTCTTGCAACGAGCACTCTCCGGAATTCTCAATGAACTGTAAGTATATAGCTATACCTGATGAAGGAAACGGTCAATTGAAAATATATGAAGTGGAGACGGGGCGACTGGTTTACTTCAAAAACGTACCTGGAATATGGTCTGTAGCTTGGTGGAGGGATAGAATAGCCGTTGGGTTGTATAACGGGACCTTAATAATGTATAGAGTTACTGATGAGCTCTTGGATAGCCCAGAAGCTGAAGTGGAACCGATACTTTTGAAATTGAACGAACCAATAATCTCCTTGCTAGGAACGCTCTCGCTTAACTTCTTCAAGAGGGTAACTTCGAGAAGGCCTCGGTAGGGTAACCGCGAGGTCATCGGAGACCTCGCACACCCCGAAAATTCCTCATCGCTCAGCTACCCCGGAGCGTTCACCTCACGCCTCGGCGAGCATGACTCTCTTCATTGCTTCCTAATACGTCGCTGAGCCTCAACACGCTAATGAATTCGATCCCCCGGGAAGTTATTTCCTTCTCCGCGCCCTCTTCCCGATCTAGTAAGGTCGCAGCTAGGATCGGCTTTGCACCTATTTCCTCCAACGCTTCAATCGACTTCAATATGCTTGAGCCGGTGGTGGAGACGTCGTCAATTACTACGATCTTCGCGCCTTCATCGATGCCCTCGACGAGCCTCTTTTGGCCGTACTCCTTCCTCTTAGGCCTCACGTATCCCATGGGCCAACCCAAGGTGAAGGACAAGTGCGCGGCCAGAGGTATTCCTCCCGTAGCTATTCCGGCTAAAGTAGCGTACTTAACCTTGCTCTTTATCTCTGCTGCCATTAATAATGCGGCTATTCTGGCCAGCTTGGGAAAGCTCCAAAGCCTCCTCATATCAACGTATATGTTACTCCTCTTTTTAGAGGATAGAATGAAGTTCCCTTTCTTGACCAGTCCGTATTCCCTTATTTTCCTAGCCAAGTACTTCTTGAAGAAGCAACAACCCATATTTAATACGATCATCGGCTCGTTTATCGCTTCGACCATTGCCTCTGCGTCTATTGTAGCACCAGTCCAAGGGATACCACTTAGGGTAGCTATCCCGTAAGCCTCCATGTACTTCTCCAGACGCAAAGCTCTAAGACCGGATGAAGGTTCAATGAAATACTTAAAACCTTATGTTGCGAATGTCCCAACGAAATTGAACGCTTGCGAAGGGTTGAAGGTATTGGATTGTCCGGTTATGGGTATAGATTTGGAACCGGGCTCGCCGCCCGGGCTCAACGGCTCGTTCGCGGTAACGTTGGTAGATTGCAACGGCGAGGTAGTGCTCTCGAAGAGGTCCGTACCCCTCAGGAAACTGCTGAGGTACGCGTGGGAGTACAAACCTAAGGTCCTAGCATTGGATAACGTAATGGAATTAGGTTCAAATAAGTCCGAGCTCTATAAGGTACTTAATTTGCTCCCAGTAGAGACGGAGGTAGTTCAGGTAACGAAGACGCAAGACGGAGGTTTCATCGATCTAAAGAAGCTCGCGGAAGCCATGAACTTCAACGTACCGCAGAGGAAGCTCGACCCTTCAGAGACGTCTTACCTCCTCGCCCTCTTAGCCATGAAGGGGCTTGGAGCGAAAGTTAGGTCCTTCGAGAACAAGACTAAGGTAATTGTTACAAAGAAGAGAACTCCGAGGGCCGGAGGAAGCAGTATGAACAGGTTCCTAAGAGCGGTTAGAAATGCCGTTGAGGAGACCATAAGGGAAATAAGGGCGTCCTTAGAGGAAGCCGGTCTCGATTACGATTTGTTCGTAGACAAGAGCGATGGGGCCATAAAGAGAGCGGTTTTCACCGTTTACGCACCTAGGGAGAGAATTAGGGGAGTAGTGAAGCCCTTCGAAACGGACGCAGTAAGGGTTTCAGTTAAGCCCGTTTTATCGAGAGAGATAAACTTCGCCTTTTCCGAAGAGAAGTACTTGATCGTAGGTTACGATCCGGGTATAAAGAGCGGATTGGCTGTCTTGGACTTGAACGGCGAGCCGATACTAATCACTTCATCAAGCGAACTCGATAGGGAGTACGTGATTTCGATACTTATGAGTTTGGGAACGCCAATTATGGTTGCTTCAGATACGAACCCCCCTCCCCATAGCGTAAAGAAGCTCGCCTCCAAGCTCAACGCAGTCTTGTTCGTACCTAGAACGAGCATGAGCGTGTCGGAGAAAGAGCAATTAGCTAAGGAGATCGAGAGGAAGTACGCCGTAAAGGTAGAGGACTCGCATCAGCGCGACGCCTTGGCCTCTGCATACAAGGCGTACCTATCCATAAAGGACAAACTTAATGAATTGGATTCATACTTAGACAAAATAGAACTAGAGGTGAACAAGGAGAAGGTTAAAGCACTAGTTGTAAAGGGAAGATCGTTGGCTGAAGTGCTCGAGGAAGAACTCCAAAAGCTCTTGGACGAAGGTAATCAATTGATCCAGGAGGTTCAAGAAAGGAAACAAACGCCCACCGAGGCTAAAGACGATTTGAAGACCAAGTTCTTGGAGGCCGAAGTAAGCTATTTGAGAAGTAAGTTAACCGAGCTCGACGAAGAGTTAAAGAGAAAGGAACTAGAATTGGACTTACTCAAGAAGAGCTCGAGCGACTACTACGAACTCCAACTTCGATCGCTTAAGGAGACTTTGAGTTCATTGAATAAGAGACTAGAAGAGTATAAATTGAGAACGAGCGAGCTCGAGGCGAAAATGGAAGCGGTTGAAAGAAGCTTAAAGAACTTGGAAGACGGCTTATTAACTGTAGGACTGAAGATAGGTAAGCTTAAGTTCAATACAGAACTTAAGGACTTAATGGAGATGGGAGTGGAAGATTATAAAGTATTGGAGGCAGACGAAATTGAGGACGTAAACGATGAGGTAATAGAATACATATTGAGTTCGGGAAAGATCTTAGTAGCTAGGAGCGTTAGTGAGAAAACGGAAATGGAATTGAGGAAGAGGGGGCTGCCAGTTCTCAAGGAGGAACCCGTTCTGAGCTTGAAGAAGGTCTCGCTCTACCCAAGCGACCTAACCGAGAAGTGGAGAGAAAAGATGGAGGAGTTATCGGAAGAAATGGACGAAGAGGACTTGGAGGAACTGATAATGAGTTATCGGAGCGCTAGGTGGTCCTAGGTATAAATTTCATATATTGTCTATACATTTCGACTTCCGGCGACGTTCATGCTTCCAGATCTCGACGTTCGTCAAGCAGAAGTTAGGATAACTTCATTTATTAGAGATCAGTTCGCGAAGGCTAACAAGGAAACGGCCGTCGTTGGAGTGAGCGGAGGAGTTGACTCAGCTACAGTCCTTGCCCTCACAGTTAAGGCCCTCGGTCCCGAGAGGGTTCACGCAATGATATTGCCTTCTTCAGCGACTCCCCCTAAGGACGTAGAAGACGCTAAGGAATTGGTTGCGAGCTTCGGGGTCAAGTCTTGGGAATTAATTGTAATAGACCCAATACTCGATTCTTTTGAGAGAACCTTAGGGAGAATGAGCAAGGTCGCGAAAGGTAACACAATGGCCAGAATAAGGATGGCTTCGCTATATGTGCGAGCCTACGAGCTTAAGGGACTAGTGGTTGGAACGGGCGATAAGAGCGAGTTGTTGCTAGGCTACTTCACCAAGTACGGAGACGGAGGCGTAGACCTCCTTCCAATAGGGGACCTATACAAGACTTGGGTTAGGCAATTGGCCCTCCACTTAGGCGTACCTGAGGAAATAGCTATGAAACCCTCCTCGCCTAGGTTGTGGCCAGGCCACTTAGCCGAGGAGGAAATAGGATTAAGCTACAGGAAGGTTGATGAAATACTTTACTCCCTCGTAGACCTTGGAATGACGCCAGATGAAATACTAGAGAAGAAGGTAGCCAGCCTAGAAGAACTAGAGAAAGTTATCGGTATGATGAAGACCAATATGCACAAGCTGTTACCTCCTCCTATACCGAAGGTGAGCAAGGTAACCGTCTACGAAGCGCTGGAAAGGTTGAGTAAGGTAGTTAACAATTTCCCTTAAACGAGTGGCGCCGGGGGCGGGATTCGAACCCGCGCGGGGAGAACCCCCAGTGGGTCTCAAGCCCACCCCCTTAGGCCGCTCGGGCACCCCGGCACCAATGAGAGCCCATTTGAATCTCTAAAAAGTTTACCTCAAGCGTTCCTAAGCCCGTATACCTCTCTCATGAGCTGCGCTACTTCAGTTCTCTTCTTCAAATACCATTCGTTGCCTATATCGGGTCTCCAGACGCTCTTCCAATTAAGGAACTTAACTCCGGCCGCGCACTGATTAGCTATTTCGGCCGCCTTCGTAATTTCCTCTGCTTCGGCGTATACTTCGACTGCCCTAGAACCAGTGGTAATCAACTTACCGTCCTTCACGTCCACTGCTCCATAATATATCTTGGAGCCTTTACATTCGCCAACTATAACTTCCTTATCTTTGGCCAAGTCCCTTCTCTCGGGGTAACCCATGGGAGCTACGCACTTCACTACGCTAGCGACCTCCCTAGCGCTTAAATTGGCCTTCAAGTTACCTTGAGCTGCCGAGAACATGGCCTCCAAGACGTTTCCATCGGTAACGTTCATAACGTTGACAGCTTCTGGGTCACCTAACCTTGAGTAGAACTCTATTACCACAGGGCCCTTAGACGTTAACATCATTTGCGCCGAAATCGCGCCTACGTACTTCTCTCCAGTTTCCTTGGCTATTGCCGAAACCACTTGTTCCAATACCTCTACAGCGAAGTTATACTCCTCTTCGGTTATGAAAGGTAAGAGCTTGCCTGGTCCTTGAACCGTTCCCATACCTCCCGTCTCGGGCCCTATATCGAATTCGAATAAGTGAGGGTTATCTTGAACAGCGGGTAACGGAACTACCTTCTCACCATCAGTAAAGGCTTGAACGGTGTACTCAACCCCATCGACCCTTTCTTCGATTAGCAACTTCTCTTGTATGTCGGTATACTTCGCCATGACTTCTTCAAGTATCCTCTTAGCGTGTATTTCCTTCACTCTCTTTTTCTCTTCCGAGAGGTAAGCTTGCATGTCGGAAATTACCTTAACTCCCTTACCCCCGGCCTGTCTCGCTGGTTTTATTGCAACGTTACCGGCCCTCTCCAAGAACTCGAGCGCCTCGCTCCAGCTCTCGAAATACCAGAACTCCAAGTTGCCCTTTATTCCGTATTTCTTCATTAAGCTCCTAGCAAATACCTTACTCTTCTCTATCTCCGCGGCCTTCGAGGTCGCTCCGAAGACCGTGAACCCGTTCCCTTTCAGCTTATCTACGACGCCTCTGAATTGGGGTTCCTCAGGTCCTATTACTATTAAATCGGGTTTCAGTTTCCTCGCGGCCTCTAGTACTTGCTCGGGATCGGTAGGGGAGCCTTTGAAGTACTCTCCACCGCTATCCTTAGTAAGCGCTAGCAAGCCCGGGTTCAAATTGCTAGAAATAAAGGAAAGGGACGCGCCTTCTCTAACGAGCCTTTCCCCTATAGCGTGTTCCCTCGAACCTCCTCCTACGAGTAGGACCTTCTCTCCGCCACTCACGCTTATATCTCCCGACCCATACTAATGAGCGGACCTAAAGTAATCTTCCCGGGTGATAATGTCGTGCTTCTTCCCACTAGTATGAGGGAGAAATACCGAATAAAGTTCGAGAACAACACGTGTGAGGTCGATGGTAGGACCTTCAGTAGCGAGCACGTGGTATTGAGCTCACCCTTTAAGGTTAAAATATCTATGAATGAAGAAACAGTTAAGATGGAAGCCGAGTACTCGAAGATGCCTAGAATAAGTAACTACGGAAACTACTTGTACATCTCTACGTCTCCCGATAGCAACGTGCCGACTTACGAGAGCTTCGAGGGAGTAGTTCAAGAGAGCGGCAAGGACCTACTCAAGGGCGAAGGCGAGCTCGGAATTAGGGCCTCCTGGAACAAACACTACGTTCGATTGGAGATATTCGATAGAAACGAGGGATCCATGGTTAGGGTGTTCGGTAGCGAACTAGAGCTAGAAGGCAACGCTATAGACTTAGTCAACTTGTTGGGAGGCAGGTTCCAGTCGTTCTTCGTCAAGACCTCTCCCAACAGCGTTACTGAAGTCAAAAAGGAAGGAGAGAAAGTAGTAGTAAAGGTTTCTAAGAAGTAAGTTCTTCAATATTGAAGAACGGCTTTCGACCTCCTTCTTCCACGCTCTCTATCTTCCCATCCCTTACCCTAACTACCGCGTGTGCATACAAGGTCTGCTCAGGATTATGGGTTACTATAACTACGGTCTTGTCCATTTCCACGTTCAAACTCAAGAGCATTTCCATTACTCCCTTGGCGGTCTTCGTATCTAAGTTACCGGTAGGTTCGTCAGCCAGTATGATCTCGGGATCGTTAGCGAGGGCCCTAGCTATTGCTACCCTCTGCTGCTCTCCTCCGCTCAGCTCCCTAGGCCTCTTATTGGCCTTCTCCCTCAATCCTACGAGCGTGAGCAGTCTCAATGCCCTCCTCTTCCTCACGCTCGATGGCACCCCCTTAGCTATCATTGGAAGCTCCACGTTCTCCAAAGCGCTTAACCTAGGTATCAGGAAGAAGTGTTGGAACACGAACCCTATTAGATCCCTTCTGAGCCGCGCCCTTTCCCTTTCCGAGAGTTGCGAAACGTCGCGACCAGCGATGAATACCTTGCCCTTCGTAGGGGTATCCAATGCCCCCATTAGGTGTAGTAACGTGCTCTTACCGGAACCGGAGGGGCCTAGTATAGTTAGGAAGCTCCCCTTGGGCACTTTCAGCGTAACGCCTCTCAGAGCAGGGTATTCAACCTTTCCAATGACGTAAACCTTCCATACGTTGTCCAAAGTTATTATTGGTTCGAAGTCACCCAAAAGGTTCTACCTCGTAACCGGCCTCTTCAGCGCTCCTCAGTATCGCTTCCGCTAACTTGTCTTGACCCTCCTTCCAGCCTAGCTTAAGCTCCGCAACGCCAATTCTCTTGTAAGGTAACCCGTAAGCTTCGGCAGAAGCTCGGGTTGTGAAACCAAATTCTGCCATTCCCTCCTTTATTGCATAGCATATCGCTTGCGGGGTAGGGTAGCTTCCTACGTGAAGTAACTCCTTCCTAGCCCTTGCCGGCGTTAAGCCCTTGGACTTCAAATACTCCAAATAGAATTGATAAAGGAAGGAATTCGAGTGGGGTACTGCTATTCTCTTTCCCTCGTTTCCAACCGTAACCACTTCGATCCTTATGGTCGCCTTACCGGAGGCCTTAGGCGAAAGCCACACTGCCTTCAATTCGGTCTTTGAGGCCAACTCTCCACCGAACGAACCTATCGGGAGGAACTTAACTGGCTCCTTAAAGCTCCTCAATGCCTCGTCTACGAAGACATCGACATCCCCTATGAAGGCATACGAATAGGAAGGATCTCCAAACAAGTAGACCTCTACTTCCTCTCCTACTTCAACCGGAGCTCTCCTAGTCTCTGGAATGACTATGTAACCATCGGACTTGGAGTAGCTTACCATAGCGTGATCGCTAATTGAAGACGGAAACGCCCAATATCCATTACCTTCGAGAAGCGTTACTGGTACGTGAGTCCTCCTACCTCTCGCGGGGGTGAAGGTCGAACCGCTAGTCGCTTTCACTTTCCTGGGCGAGGTACTCTTGGCCCTAACCATGAGCTTCAAGTAGGGTAACACTATCTTTTCTAAGTTGAAGTAAGCCGAGTCCGGATGACCCGCTAGGCCGAAGACGGGCTTTCCTTTCACAGCGCCGAGCATCACGGGTTTTCCGGGTTTGAAGGCTAAACCGTGAACTATCACTTCACCTAGCTCCCCTACGATCCTGTACACTAAGTCTTCCGGCCCAGCCGATGTGGAACCGCTGGTAACCACCACGTCTGCTATCTCGACTGCCTTTTCCAAAGCCCTCTTCATCTTTTCGTAGTCGTCCGGTATAACGCCTAGGGGGATGGGTTCGAACCCTTCCTCTTTGAGCCTAGTAGTTAGCGAATAGGTGTTCACGTCGTAAACTTTGCCGGGAGGTAACTCCTTACCCGGTTCCACGAGCTCGTTTCCCGTTGAAATGACCGCAACTTTTACTGTTCTGACCTTTACCTTTCCCCGACCGATCGATGCGAGTCCGGCGATTACTCTCGAAGTAATCCTTTCGCCTTCAGTAAAGACGAGTTCGTTCGGGTACACGTCCGTTCCTGGCCATAGTACGTTCTCTCCCGGCACTACTGACCTGAAGACGAGTATCTCGTTTCCCTCTTCTTTCACGTATTCGATCGGAACTACTGCATCCGCTCCCGGTGGGAGCATGGAACCGGTATCTACTTCAACTGCCTCGCCTGGCGCTATTTCTATTCTGGCTTCCTCACCTACCTTAACCCTTCCCTTGACCTTTAGCCTAACTGGGTTGTCTTCGCTCGCCCCCCAAGTGCTAACGGAGTTTACTGCGTACCCGTCAACGCTCGTTCTAGGAAATGGGGGTATACTTAAGTTAGAAACAACGTCTTCCGCTAAGTACAGCCCCAACGAATCTAATAGGTCTACTTCGAACGGCTCCGGTGATTTCGGTGGGACCTTTTCTAGCAATTTGTTGAAGGCAACGTCTACGTTCTCTAACTTCTTAAAAACCTTCCTCTTCCTCTCAGTAGGCATGCGCGAAGCGCCGAACTTTGGGAGCGCATAGCTATTTTTAAATCCGACAAGGGGTTTACTCTTTGTAGCGGGGTCGAGGAACCTTGAGTACACTTACCTTTTGTCCCAGATGCAAGAGCCTGATGATAGTTACTAAGAAGGACGGAAAGACTATACTTAAGTGTCCCAAGTGCGGATACGAAATAGAGCCTAAGAGCAAGGGCAGGATAGTAATGAACGTAGAAAAGGACAAGCACGTTCAAACCACTTCCAAAGTGGTCGAAGTAAAGGAGAGAGGCAAGGCATTGACTGAAGAGGAAAAGGAGATGTTACAAGATTACTATAGAGACATCTTCTTAGAGAATTTCTCGGGAGAGTAAACCTTATTTTAGCCCTGTTTCGATTCTCCCCATGAAGGTGGATTGTTTTGAAGAAAACTCTCGCCCTAGGTCTGCTTTTAGTAGCTCTTTCCTTCGCTGCTCGACCAGCGTCTCCCGTCCTCCTCGCTGACTTGTCTCACGGCGAAAACGCTCACGGTCTATGCGCTTTCATGAAGACTATGCCCGAAACCCACTGGATAGTGCTAGTACCGCAAGAGGACTACCAATTGCCGCCTTGTAGCATCGTTCCCGAGGTAATAGTAGGCAACTTCGCTTCTAAGGAAGTAGTAGAGGCCTTAAAGAAGGTAGACGGCGTAATAATAGGCCAACCAACCAAGACCTTCTCTGAGGATGAACTTAAGGCAATAGCAGATTGGTTCAAAGGTGGTCAGAAGCTCCTATGGTGTGCTGGCGATAGCGATTACCCAGCCCAAGGCGGCGTAATGGAAATAGCCCAACACGCTTGCAACGACGTCTTTGAGGCAATAGGCTCGAAGTTGAGGTTGGACTACGTAAGCGTTGAGGACACAGTCAGCAACGCCGGAAGGCCGTACAGGGTAATAGGAATAGTTAACCCATCCGGTGCTTACGATTCCTACTTAGTAGGTTTAGGAGCTCACAAGGTCCTCTTCCACGGTCCCGGCGCTGTCGCTTGGGTCGATGAGAACGAAACTTGGCACAAGCTAACCGATGAGTTACCTAACGACGTTGTCGTACTAGTAACTACTACTGAGAACGGCAGAATCGTTGAGCATCAACCTACCAAGCCCGGCGCTCCAGGCGACTTCGGTCAAGCTCACACTGTAGGCGAAACTGGTAAGTTCGTCTTAATGGCCGCTCAAGTGATGGGCGACAAGGCTCCGTACAGCGTGGTAATAGCTAGCGGTGAAAGCCCCTACGGAGGATACCAGCCAATGGTAAGCTTCCGCTATCACGGACTAGCATTAGACGGTCCAAGGTTCGTAAGGAACGTATTCCTATGGGGCTTAGACTACAAGGCCGAGCTAGGAAGCATGCTAGACCTCTCTAACTTAACGGTAAACAACGTAGCCTCTAAGGTAAACCAGCAGTTAAGCGCTTACAACACCATGATTCAAGCATCGATAGCCTTAGCCGTACTAGCTATAGCCTTAGCAGTAATTCTACACTTCATATAAACCCCCATTTTTCTACTTTCACGGTAAAGGCGGATTGAAGAGAAGCATCCTAGTCGTTTCCCTTCTCGCGTACTTCCTCCTCGCTTCTTGTAAGATAAGCGACCCAACGTGGGCCGTTCCAGCAATAACCGATCCGAACGGTCACTTCACGGCGTCGATCACTGGGAAGGTACTTTCCGCATACCTAGTAAATAGCGATGGCAACTACGTGTTAACCGTTTCCAGCCAAAGCCAAGGAAGCGTCGAATTCGGGCTAACTAACGTTCCCGAAGGCCTGTACGACTTAGTGGTTGAAACCGAAGAGGGAACTTGTTACCAGCCCAATGCAGTATGGGTAACGAAGGAGTTGAAGGAAGTCACCTTGATGCACGTGACTGACACCCACATAGGCGTGTTTACCGATAGACCGGCGAGGGAATACCTAATGGCTTCAGTAATAATAGCGAACAGCGATCCTAACGTCAATTTAGTAGTTAACACTGGTGACATAGCGGATACATCGATGCCATACCAATACCAAATAAACAAGGAAGTGTTCTCGTTACTAACTAAGCCTCTCCTAGTAGTTCCCGGAAACCACGACGCACTCGGAATGAGGGACTTCTACTCGGAAATAGTTGGGCCTAGGAAGTGGTATAGGGAATTCGATGAGTTCTTGTTCCTCGCAGTAGACTCTGGAGCAGATGGTTACATCTCCCTAGATCAAGCGAAGTGGGCTTACTCGATCCTAACGACCAGTAAGGCCAAGAACAAAGTAGTGATGTTCCATCACCCACTGTTCGCTTACGTATACGATCCGAAACCTCACTCCTTCACGGCAAACAGTTGGGAAGAGCTCTACGATTTGCTCTTGTCGAAGCCCCCTAACTCGCGGTTCCCTTACATCTATACTAGCTGGCTTCAAAATGAAGACGCCCTAAAGACCTTTATAAAAGGAATATACGAAGGCGAAACTACATTAACTTTGAGTGGCCACATACACGTGGATAGCTACGCGGAGGTCAAAACTACTTACGGCAAAGCTTACTTCATAACCACTACTACTCAAGGCGGTCCAGTTAGGGAAGGCGACTATCACGGCTTCAGAATAATTCGCGTAAAGGATCGTCACGTAGAGGCGTACGGTTTCGGTAAGCCATGGGAAAGGAACGCCAGCTACAGCCTAGAAGGAGTGTACTCCCACTACAAGTTCTCTGATGACGTCTCCGCAGTTACCTTCAAGCTGGTTGACCCTAGGCTAGAGAAATTATTACCTCAGTTAATCCTCGCCGTTCCGAGCAAGGGAGAAGGCTACGGTATCTACGCTCCCGGCGCGATAGCCACTTGGAAGGAATGCACGCCCGGCGGATGTACGTACTACGCTAAGTTCCCTGCACCGAAGCTAAACCAAGTCTACGTAATGGCCGTTTACAAGGAGGACGACGCTGAAGCACCGGTAATTAAAGTAAAGACTCCTACCTCGATTTCCCCTTACAAGCCGTTCCAGTTACGTTTCGAAGTAACTGATAGTGGATGGGGTGTTGCGGAGGTTAAGGTCAAGCTTAGCGGCGTAGCCCAAGGCGAGTACGTTCTCTACAGCCAGACTAAGAAGTACAAACTGAATTTAATGCCGATACGCAAGAACGGCATCCTAAACGTAACCATAAGTGCTATGGACTTCAAGGGACACTTGACTCAAAAGAGCTTCCAAGTAAAAGTAGGCGAAGTAACCCAAGTGGCGACAACAACTACCACGACGTCAACTATAACTAAAGAAGTACCTTCCGCACAAACTCAAGTTCCCGTACCTCTAGTAGCGGCAGCAATACTCCTAGTAATCATTGCAGCCTTTCTACTTATATAGATCAACTTTTTTAACGTTTAGTTTCTCCTTGTAGATCATCTCCCCATAAAAATTGTAAACTGCTCGACCGCTTACATATTCTACGTAAGGATACGTAGTTCTACACTAAATTATCATTCTAGGTGTTACCGCTTTAACTACTACTCGAGCTACGAAACCCCTTTACGAACGGTAAAGTCGCGTGAATAAGGAAAACGAAAACAATTCTAAGTGATTCAATTGACCGATATTAAAAATTTATTTAAAATGCTCAATTTACCGAACTCTTACCCTTCCTCAATCTCCTCACTACTTTAACGAACAATGGTGAACCTAGCCATATGGCCGGTATTTCCATGTCAGAGGCATCTGGCGTGAGCGTGACAGTTACTGTTTCAGTCGTGATTGCAGCGTCTTGAGCTTCATTAGCTGCTCCGATGTAGTCACCGAGGGCAGGGTAACCGTAACCCGAGTACTTATCGAAGCCTCTCAAACCAACGTCTCTAGCGTGCTTCTTGATGTCGTCTAGAGTGAAGTTCAGCGCGTATAAGTATGCAATAGCGCCCGCAACTTCCGGGGCAGCGTAGCTGGTTCCACTGCTAAACGCTAGTACGAACTTTTCCGAGTTCTCAGACTCAACGTAACCGTAAACCGGTTCTCCGCTAATTGAGCCTCCTAGGTAAGACGAAGCCGTGTATATGCCGAGTACCAAGCCCCCGGGAGCGGCGAACGTTGCAGGATCGTAATTCGAGAAAGATGCTAGACCATTGGTTACTTCAAACGCGCTGACCGGAATTACGCCTTCGCATTGAGCTGGCCATTCGTACTCATCGTGTACCCCGTTGTACGCCTTAATGTCGCGTCCTTCGTTTCCCGCAGCTACAACGACCGTTAAACCGTTCCTCACCATGGGATCAATAATGCTTCTACAAGAGTTTTCCAAATCGTCTCTGCTATTGCGCCATCGGCCTAAACTCATGTTGACTACCTTAGCCTTTCCTTCCCTTGCCAATTGTACCGCAACTCTAGAAGCCTCTTCCAACGTATAGTCATCGAAGGCGCCTCCATGGAGGAATGAATTATCTAGGTAAACTTTACCACCTTCCGTTCGGCTTGCGTTATTTAGATACTCGTCTAGCGTTGAATATACCCCATCTATCCATATTTCGAGAAAATCTGCCTTTATTGGGATGATTCGTACCTTGACGCCTATGGACGGGGGCGCGATCCCCGTAAATACTTTAGATACTAACTCCGTACCGCTTATTTGACCTATATAGGGAGCTCCCTCGAAGAGGTATTTGTAAACTCCTTCGAACTCCCCTACTATTTGGGAAGCAACGAAGGTCCCGTGACCTACTTGATCGCTTACGTTCATTGCTTGTAGGTATATAGCGGTAACGTTGGAGGACTGGAATTTCTTGAGGCAATATTTAAAGGTCACGGTAGTGGGTAACTGGTAATACGTACCTAGGTCCGTCTGGATATAGGTTTCGTTACTAAACCTAACTTGGCCGCTATCGTCGCATACACCATTTGAGATTAGGTGGTCAATGAAGGTAGTTAACGCTACCCCGTTCTCGTAATCTATAGCGCTCCTAATCGGTTCCGGTAGGTTCCTCGCGATTCCGGTATCTATTACAATAACGCCGATTTCCCTACTGCTTTCCGGTCCTGCTTCCAATAAGCTAGTTACGTTCATGTGGTCCTCATCTAGTTGCCACGGCGTTTCGCTATCGCTTATCGGACCTTCGCTAACGTAAGGCAACGCTTCTTTAATATCGTTCTCTTCTGGCAGTACTATAGAGAGGCTGTAAACGCGTATAACCTCTGGAACGCAGTTGCTTTCGCTAGCCTTGGCTATTACGTCTAACTGAGCTTCGGGAACGACTCTCATTTCTTTATTGCATATAACTATTGCCTTGTTCGCTAAGTCGCCTCCGGTATATACGATCTTATATGAATTAACCACGCTTAGTAAAGCTATTAGAACTAACCGAGAGTATCGCAACTCTCTTCAATGACACTCACTTCTTTCGTTCATTATTGACGCTCTCAGTCTCTATTAAGCATTATTGCTCTATTATCTGAACGTCCGAACGAATTTCTCAAATCAACTTGCGTATTAAGCGTAGTTTATTACCACTGTGTGAATTCGTAATTCACGGGCAAGACCCTTGTTAAAGAAATCCTTGTCGTTAGTTCTCTTAATTATGGTCTCGGCTTCCGTTTTCGCTCAATGTTCTAAAAGCGTTACGTTAGTAGTTCTCTCGAGGCATCCAACGGAGATACTAGAAGCGGCTAGGGACGCGTTCCTTAACTCGAAGTACGCTAAGGAATTCTGTATATCCAACATAAAGTTCGTGCAATTACCGCCTGGATGGTGGCCTTACTACATCAAGTCCCATCCGGTTGACGTGGCTTGGGGAGGAGGTCCAACGCAATTCGACACTCTCTTCAAGGCCAACTTGCTCAAACCAATCGAGACTGCCCTAGCGCTCCAAGCCGCTTCGCAAGTTCCGGACACCCTAGCCGGTGTTCCATTAAAAAGAATTAAGGATGGGAAGATCTATTGGGTAGCTGCAGCTATCTCTAGCTTCGGCTTTACTATAAACACCGAGGTTGCCGAACAACTCGGCTACGATTGGACCAAGCTCAAATCTTGGAGGGACCTAGGCTCAGACGAACTCGGTCTCCTAATGCTCCAAGTAGGAGTTCCCGTTTCGGGTATAGCGGACCCAACAATGAGCACTAGCAACACTAGAATGTACGAAATAATTCTGCAAGCTTACGGATGGGACGAAGGTTGGAAACTACTCACGCTAATGGCAGCTAACTCGAAGGTTTACTCCGGCAGCAGTGCTGTTAGGGACGCAGTTATGAACGGGGAGATAATGGTTGGTATAACCATAGACTTCTACGGCTACACTGCCCACAAGCAGAACCCGGCTTGCGTTTACGTCGCCCCACCGGGCGAGACCATTGTGAACGGTGACCCAATAGCAATCACCGTATCCACGAAGAACCCCAAGGCGGCCGAGGCCTTCTTAGCGTGGGTGCTTACGGACGGTCAAGCAATATGGCTCTCGCCGGACATAAACAGGTTGCCAGCTAACCCCAACGTGTTCAATACTCCGCTAGGAAAGAGCAGGCAAGACCTTTACCAAGCCTATCAAATGATAACTAAATCTAAGTCAATGAACTTCAACGATACTCTAGCTCTCCAGTACGAAGACGCAATGAGGATGTACTTCAAGGCCACGTTAGTAGACTTACACGACCTCTTACAGAGGGCTTGGACTGAATTATTGAACGCGTACTACGTCGAGCACAGAATATCTCAAGCGGAATTCCAGAGGCTAAAGGACGAGCTAACCTCCTTCCCAACCTTCAAGGACCCATTAACTGGCAAGACTGAGACCTTCACAATTGATTACGCTATTAAAGTTAACAGCTACCTAATGAACCATCCCGAAGACATGGATAAGTTCATGAACGCTTGGAGGGAGGGAGCAAGGGTAAAATACTTAGGCGTGATTTCCTCCATCGGTTAATGCTAATTGAAGGGAAGTAGGCTACTAACGGCCCTCCTTTTAGTTACGCTCGCTTATTTGACCTTTTCGTTCTTAGCGCCTCTGCTGTCAGTTCTTTCGTCAGCATTTAGTTTCGATTGGAGCATTTTGAGCAATCGCTTCTACGTAAACCTAAACCCTATAGGCAATCCCATCGACGTTAGGACGTTTGGGAAGAGGACTTTCATTGTAATAAAGGGCGTGGACATGGGAATAATACTTAACAGCTTGATCAACGCTGCGATTGTAACTTTCTTCGCCACCTTAATAGGAACCTCCCTCGCGCTACTGATTGGTCTCTACAATTTTAGAGGCAAGAGGTTGTTCTCAACGCTAGTCTGGATACCGCTCTTAGTAGCTCCCTTCGTTAACGCTTACGTGACTAAGCTCCTCTACGGATTCAATATTCAAGGCAACACCTTAAGCTACTTGTTGAAGACCCTCGGGTTCAACGTGACGATAGGCTTCACTGGCCTAGGGGGGATAGCCCTAGCGCAGACCCTGGCGTTCTTCCCAATAGTGTACGTTAACGTTCTAGCGGTGATAAACAGCATAGACGGTAGCCTAATAGAACAAGGTTTCAGCTTAGGAGCTAAGGGCTTTACCTTAATTAGGAAAGTGATACTGCCTTTGGCCACCCCCGGTATACTAGCGGGAGCAGTGCTCGTATACATATTAAGCCTAGAGGACGTTGGAGCCCCAATAGTCTTCAACTTCAAAAACGTGATGTCTTACCAAGTGTACGAGTTCTTCCAAGAGTACGCAGCGATAGGTGGAACTTCCGCCTCGGCCTTGGCGTTTTTAATGCTAGTGTTTGCGATAACTCCCGTACTCTTAATTAGAAGGTACTTGAGCTTGAGATACTACGCCAAGATCTCCAAGGGCGCTTCGAGACCGTTTAAAAAGATGGAACTAGGTTTAAAGGGATACGTTGCCGCCTACCTCTTAATATTACCCATACTGATAGCCGCCGTAGCGCCCCAAATAGGAATATTCGTGCTCGCGTTCTCTGAGAAGTGGGTAGGTGCCCTCCCTAAGGGCTTCACCTTACACAACTTCGAGTTATTGTTCTCGAAGGAAGGCGTCTTCAGAGGTATAGTGAACAGCGTCACCTACTTGGCGTTCTCTCTACCCATACTAGCGTTCTTTGGGTTCGCTTCAGCTTACTTGACTGCTAGGGTTAAAGGCATGGAATTACTCGATCTGCTGGCTACAGCTCCCTTGGCCGTTCCGGGCTTGGTAATGGCCTTCGGATACTTCACGTTCCTTCACTCGGTAGCTCCGGGAACAGTGCTCGATCCAATAACCTTCCCAGCGTTAACGCTAGTAATAGCGTACGCGACTAGGAAGATGCCGTTTACAGTTAGATCCGTATTTACCGCGCTCTTGCAAACGCCCAAGCAATTAGAGGAAGTGGCCGAGTCATTGGGGGCCAGTAAAACAATAGTTTTGAGGGAAGTAGTGTTGCCCCTAGTAAAGAGAGGCTTGATATCTGGGTTAATGCTCTCATCAATCTATATATTGAGTGAAGTCAGCGTTAGCGTTACCATTGGAGCGCTGGGTGGAGACATAGTGGATCCGAATCACGCTGGACCCATAACCTTCGTGATAATGAGACTAATTCAATCACCTAGCTTCGTTGGAGCGCAACCTCAAGCGGTAGCGGCTAGCATGGCAGTTATATTAATGGTAATAGAGGCGATAGTCTTCGCTTTAATAAGGAAGTTGCACGTATTAGCCTATTGAAGTTAAACTTATTAGTAAAAAATCTCGAGACCCGATACGGGGCCCGTAGCTCAGCTGGAAGAGCGCCGCCCTCGCAAGGCGGAGGTCCCGGGTTCAAATCCCGGCGGGTCCACCAACACTCAAATTCCCTTCACTGCTCCACTCCCCGGTTCTCCGGAATGATTGCCCTAGTTAGCGACGTTCATTGCAACGAATCGGTGCTCAAAGTAGCTAAGCTTTCAAAGGTCATAGTGAGCAGTGGCGATTGGGACTTCTGTCCATCCGATTTCTTCCGTAAGGTATCCGAGGCGTTCGATGCCGTTTACACTATCCACGGTAACAACGACGATATCGATAAATTAGAGAAATATTTTTACCTCATAAGAGATGGAGAGGTAGTAAACGTAAGGGGTATAAAGGTAGGTGGCGTTAACGGAATAATCAGTCCCAAGGGGACCCCCAACAAGAAGGGCGTGCCCAGAAAGAAACCGGAGGAGTTCTTGAAATGGGCTCTAGCGATAAAGGGGAAAGTAGACCTATACCTAACGCACGAAGTCCCCTTCCTTCCATCCTTTTTCGGTAGAATATGGAAAAACGAGGCTACTTTGAGCGCACTGAGGGCTCTCGTTGAAGTGAGGCCCAAGGTAGCCTTAATAGGTCACTTACACGCATTCAAGTGTAAAATCGGAAACTACGGGGAGACGAGGCTAGTGCACGTAGATACGTCTGTTGGTGGTTTCGCCTTACTTCGAGACATCAAGGAAATTGAGTGTGGGGAGGGGGTCGAGCCGGGAAGCGGTGGGCCAGAGCCCCGCATCCTTGGCCGCTAGACGACCCGGCTCCGAAGAAGCTTCGGAGAAGCGTTAATAAATTAGGTGCCTAGGGGCGCCAGGGACTCTCATCGACCGCTTCCTTCGGCGGACTTCGGAGCCCCTGGAGGGCCTCAGTACTCGATAGTCCCGTGAGAAGTATATTTGTTTGGACCTTCAGTAGGAAGCATCGGAACGAGGGACTTGATCGTCATTGGAATAGACGAGGCCGGAAGGGGGCCGGTAGTAGGCAATATGTTCGTTGTAGCAGTGGCCTTAAGGGAGGAAGACATAGGGAAGCTGGAGTCGCTTGGGATAAGGGACAGTAAGAAACTAACTCCAAATAAGAGGGCCCTTTTGAGAGGGGTCGTAGAGAGGGTCGCCTTGGCTTACTCAATAGTGGAAGTATCCGTGGAGTCTATAAACGAGGGTAACTTGAACGAGCTCACTATTAAAGCCATGAAAGAGGCCTTAGCTAACGTATTAAGGGAAATAGGGAAGGTAGACTTAGTTATAGCGGACGTGGTAGGTAACGGGAAGAGGCAGTTGGAGGAACTGAGGGAGTTAGCGGATAGGGTAGTAGTGGAGAAGGGAGCGGACAGCAAGTATCCAGCCGTTTCGGCTGCCAGTATCTTAGCTAAAGAGAAGAGAGAGGAGCACGTAAGGGCGCTAAGGGCGCTTTACGGGGACTTCGGGTCGGGCTACCCATCGGATCCTAAAACGAGGAAGTGGTTAGCATTGAACTTGGAAGCGCCGATAGTGAGGAGGAAGTGGAAAACAGTTCAGAGGGTTGCTAGTAAGCAATCCAGCAAGCCATCTAAAGGACACTTGCTTTGACGCCTAGTTTCCATGTTCTTAATCGTTACCATTCCCTCTTCGTAGTCCTTCTTACCTATTATTACGACCCACTTGAAGTCCTTCTCAGAAACGTATGAAAGCGCCTTTTTCAGGGACTTGAAGTCGTCTAGAAGGGTTGAGTGAAGGCCCAAGCGCGCCAATTTCCTCTGAACTTCCAAAGCAGTCTTGGCGACCTCGGGCGCCAGTGGGATTACAGCAACTTCCCTCTTCCACTTAACGTCCTTTCCATATTTCTCTAAAGCTAGTGCTGTCCTATCCAAGCCTATGGCAAACCCCGTCGCTGGGAGCCTCTCGCCTCCGTATATTTCGCTTAAGGCGTCGTATCTACCACCGCCCGCTACCGAAACTGGGAAGTCCTCTACTTTCACCTCGTAAATTAAGCCGGTATAGTAAGCCAAGCCCCTCGCGAAACCTACCTTGAAGACGCACTTCTTTAAAACGTCGTCTGGCAAGTAGCTCGCTACTTCCTCCAAGTCCTTGGCCTCGCTTACGCCGTACTCCTTAGCGACCTCCAGTCCCTCCCTTATCGCTTCAACTCCTCCCTCGATCCCTATGAGGGTTTCTATTACTTCTATGGCCCTTTCGGGCTCCTTCGCCTTCTCCCTTAAGAAATCTTCGAGCTCCCTCAAAAGCCCCTTATCTATTAAGTGCATTGCGTGGTCTTGGTCATCTCCTTCTATGCCCTCTTTCGATAATATTTCCCGAAGCAACTTAACGCTCCCAACGATTACTTTGAAGGGTAGGTCCAACTCACTGTAGAACTCGTAGAGCATTGTGATAAGCTCGGCATCGGCTAAGGGCGATGGGGAACCCAATACCTCGAAGTCGGCCTGATAGAATTCCCTGTACCTTGCGAACTGAGGCTCATCGTACCTAAAGACGTTCACTATAGAAAAAACCTTAATCGGCTTAGGTAAGCCCCTCATTTTATTTAAATAGGCCCTAACTACTGAAGCAGTAGCTTCGGGCCTTAGGGTTACCTCCCTCTTGGCTTTATCCTTAAAAACGAACATCGTCCTCCTTATTTCCTCTCCACTCTTTAATGAGAATAGCTCGAACCTCTCAACTGTTGGCAGGAAGATCCTATCGAAGCCCCATCTTCTCGCCAATTCCTCGCTCTTTTTGGTAACGGTTTCTAGGTACAGGGCTTCGGAACCTATTATGTCTCTGAAACCTCTCAAGGGCTCTACGTTGAGCTTCATCCCTACGCCCAGAGGAGCTTGTATGCGAGCATTATTACGAGTACCACTATCATCACTAATAGAACTTGATTTATGAACAGTAGGTTATTCACGGAATTTTGAAGGTTCGTTAAAACGTCCATCATTTTGCTCATGCTTTCAGTCATCTTAACCATTGTATCGCTTAGGTTGATCATAGCCTTGTTCATGTTCATGATACTTACTTCCATTGTTTTTATGCTACCTATTACGGTCGCGTTAATTGCGTTGATCGCCTCCTGAAGGGCGTTGGTTTTCGCCTCCAAGGCCTTCACCTTCGTGGTCAACTTAAGGGTGGCGTTAGTAAGTAATTTAATTACGTCCATCATCGGAAACATTTCGTTTAAGTTGCCTCCTTGAGGGAGGGATGGGGAAGGGAGCGACGGTGGATTCTGAACGCTCAGAGGAATTTTCAAGACTCAACTACCTAGGAGGTAGTAGCTTCCTATCAAGTTTAATTCTAACGTTCCACGAACCGCTTAGGTCTTGAGAGCACGCTTCCTCGATCTCTTCTAAGTTTAAATCTATTTTTAAAAGGCCCCTTCCGCTAGCGCTAAGTTCCGTGAGAGAACTGTATACCGCTTCCCTTTTCTTGAGCTGTTTGCTCAAGCATTCCAACGCGCCTCGGAGGGATCTCCAAAATCCCTTCCGAGCCTCTTTACATTTATTGGTACTCTCGTCCTCCAAACAATACCTATACCCTATAGGCAGAGAAGCGTAGGCGAACAAGCTTCCTACGTGACTGTTCAAAATATCCGAAGAACCGAGCAACACTGTTCCATCATATTTGCGTCCCTCCTCGTAGCAAATGTGGCCTCCCAAGCATCCCTCTGATGGAGATCTCACTGTCTCTATTTATAGTTGCTAAGAACAGCGTTAGTGCCTTCTTGTAATCGATGTCCTTAAATAGGTCATCTAATTCTTCGGTGAACGCTTTTCGGAGTTCCTCTAATACGTCCTCGTTAACGTTTCTGACTAGCTTGAGGCTCCCGAGCTCGAACGGTCTTCCCTCCCCAAGCGTTTCAAACACCCTATTGAAGGCGTTAACTAAGTTTTCGAGGGAACTCTTCATCCAATTCTCTTACTACTCATTCTTCTAATTCCTTTAGAGCTTCCTCGGCACTAGCGTAGCAGCCGAAAACTTATTGCCTTTATAATGGATCGTTATCATTGAGCAGTACTTCAATCAGGACAACAGTTTACACGAGTTCTCCTCAATTGCTAACGTCTCCTCGATAACCAAAAACGAGTCGTCCCAGCTACCAATAAACCTCTCTTTGACACTAATTAATGGGAAGGGAAATGGACAAGTATCAGCTGATTGAGAAGCTAATTAGAGAAGGTTATATAAGGAGAAAGGAAGTGGCGGAGGCCATGTTGAAGGTACCCAGAGAGGAGTTCGTGCCAGAGGAGCTGAGGCCTTACGCCTACGAAGACAGACCTTTACCTATCGGAAGAGGTCAAACGATTAGCGCACCACACATGGTCGCTTACATGATAGAGGCAGCTGGGGTGAAGAGGGGAGACAAGGTCTTGGAAATAGGCACCGGTTCCGGGTACAACGCTGCAGTACTGGCCGAAATAGTTGGGCCCGAAGGGAAAGTATATACAATTGAGAGAATAAGGGAGTTGGCGGAGAAGGCCAAGGAGCGATTAGAGAAGTTAGGGTACGGTAATAGGGTAAAGGTGTTCGTTGGGGACGGTTCCAAAGGGCTACCTCAATTCGCGCCTTTCGATAAAATAATAGTTACTGCCGCTGCTAAGGAGATTCCAATGGAGTTAGTGGAACAACTGAAGCCCGGAGGAGTAATGGTTATACCAGTAGAGGACTGGGGCGGTCAAGTTTTACTGAGAGTCATCAAAGGGAAGGACGGAAAAGTTATCGTAGAGAGGCTCTTACCAGTTATGTTCGTCCCCTTACTCTCTGGCACAGAGGAGTGAAGCCGCTAATTTTAGAGAACTCCTTGAGAACGCTTAGTATAACTACGTCGTACGCCTTCGGACCCATTACTTGAACGCCCACGCCGTCTTCTATAGGCGCGTTCCCTGCTGGGAGACCGGCCAAGTTGGCTGGAACGGTTAGCAAGTCCATTGCGTAGAGCTCACTAGGTTTCCACTTCTTACCCAATTGAGGCGGCTTCTTAGGCATGGTTGGGGTTAGTATGAGCCTATTGCCCCTCATCGTTTCCATTAATTTCTCGTACACCAGCCTCCGGACTTTCAGCGCTTTCAAGTAAATTTCCTCGCTATAGCCCGCTGAGAGGACTATGGAACCCATGGCTATCCTCCTCTTCACTTCCCAGCCGAAGAACTTACCCCTTACCTCTGCAATGTATTCGTAGAAGTTCTCTACCCTCCTCGGAAGCTCTTCGGGAGGAGGTCCGTACCTAATGCCATCGTACCGGGAGAGGTTACTGGAAGCTTCCGCTAGTGCTATAACGTAATACGCTGGTAGCGCGAACTCGAGAACCTCTATCTTCTCATACTCCACGTTATCCAACTTCTTCGCGAACGCCTCGAAGGAGGCCCTCACGTCATTATCTACGTGTTCCAAGACGTTCTCAGGGACGACGAATGAGACCTCATCGCTCTTCGCGAAGTCGTAGTCTGTAGAGGTTCCGTCCCTCGGATCTTTCCCCGTAATAGTTAGGAATAGCTCTTCCAGTTGATCTACTGAAGGCGCCATAGGCGATATTTGGTCTAGCGAGTCGGCGTATGGAATCAAACCGAACCTAGATACCGCGCCGTAAGTTGGCTTTAAGGAATAAACTCCGCACCAAGCCCCTGGGGCCCTTACGGATCCTCCAGTATCGCTTCCTAGACCCGGTAAACAGTACCTTGCTGCCGACGCACCGGCGCCGGAAGAGGATCCCCCAGGGACCAAGCTCTTATCTAAGGGATTGAGAGTAGGACCGAACGCGCTAGTTTCGCCGGTAGTACCCATTGCGAACTCGTCCATGTTCGTCTTTCCAACAATTACGTAGCCTCTCTCCCTAAGCTTCTCAACAACGGTAGCATCGAACGGGGGGAAGTAGTTGGAGAGCATTTTGGAGCCAGCTGTGGTCCTGATACCCTTTGTGGAAATGTTGTCCTTAATTGTAATCGGCTTAGGCTCAATACCTCTTTCCGAAAGCTCCCTCGCTTCCCTTATTACGTCCTCAGTTCGTCTCAAAGTTATGAACGAGTTAAGATCGTCTTTGGAGAGCTCTTCCATTAGCGCCTCGAAACCGTCCAAATTCATCAATTCGCCCGTCAAGGCATTCCGCCCCGCCCATTCAAAAGCAAGTATGCGAACTGATCGCCCGCTTTAACTAGGGCGATTCCAACGACTATACTAACTGCAGTATATATTGCGGCCATCAACCAGTTTCCATCCATTAATAGGAAATAGTCGTCGGCCACGAAGGTACTGAAGGTGCTCAAGGCCCCGCAAAAACCGGTCGCAACGGCCAGTTTGAACTGATCCGGCAACCCCCTCTGATATTCGAAGAGTCCGAGAACGAATCCGAGAACGAAGCTAGCTATTGCGTTAACTGTGAAGGTAGCCAAGGGGAAATCGAGCGGTTTGGGGAGAAACTTGTAGAAGTAGTACCTAGCTACCGCTCCGAACGCACCCCCCAAGGCAACCCATATCAGCGCTTCCATTGCACATCAACATTCCCATCGAACGACGTCGCCTTTTAGGCTTACTAAAGGCTTGGCCTTCCCTTCAGCTATCAGCTTCTCCAATTCCTCCGGATCTATTACGTAAGCGAACGCTTCTACTACTTTATTCAAGTCTTTCCTCAGTACTTTAAGCTTGGTCCTAATGTATTCACCCTCAGTTACTCCTTCGTACACGTCCAGCTTCTCGAGCCCGCTTTGGGGTATGAGATAGAGTTCTCCTTCAACGTAGTGTTCTCCGCCGTTTACCAAGAGGGCGGGATACCTCTCGTCGTTGACCTTAATTTCGTAGAGGGTATGTCTTTCGGTTGTGACTGCTGTAGCCAAGAAGACTGCACCGGCCTCCACGAGTACGTCGTGCGTTGGACATCCCCTCATTAAGGTCCCGTAGGTAAACAAGAACTCCGTCGGTTCAACGTTGGCCATCTTCCGTTTACCTCAATTAATTTGATAATGGACGAAATTTAGAACTTTCATTTCATTTGTAGTAAAAGTTGATAATTTTCAATTCTTTTATTCATCTATCTCATTCACCATCCCATGGTGAATGCCCATCTCCACCTCTTGTCCAAATTCATTTTTCCATTTACTCACAATTAATTCTCTCATTTCCTCAACCTTAACCATTTGAACTCAGAAACAATGGTCTCCTTAAGCACCTTTAGTTTCTACCAGACTTCCCAATGCTCAATTCCATTTGGATTCAATCAATTAGCATTGTATTTGCAAAACCAAACAAGATTTACCAATCCAGAGTTTAGACCATCAGTACAAGGTCCTTTCAAGATCGATCTTTACAATGAGAAGGAGCTTAGATGGGTTAATAAGCGATCATGAGAACTCCAATGATCATGGGGATTTCTACTCCAGCCTACCTTATACAAGTACATACATGCATATATTGGACAACCAAATGGGTTGATATTCGAAGAGGAAAGGTATGGTTGTGGAAAGGAGAGCTAAGGAAAGGGTTAAAAGATGGAGAATTGGTTTGTTTAAATAGGAGGGCAACGGTAGAGATCCAATAGGGAATAGAAAGCACTACCACTACTACAACCACAACCACTATACAACTACACACAGTAGAGATCCAATAGGGAATAGAAAGTCCGTCCGATAGGATCACTCCTTATCACCTCCTTTTTAAGTAGAGATCCAATAGGGAATAGAAAGATTTCGCTCTCCTCATGTCCTATTACTCATGTACACTTTTAAGTGTAGAGATCCAATAGGGAATAGAAAGCTATTTCATTCTGGAGGAGGCGGTAGCGGTGGCAGTAAGTAGAGATCCAATAGGGAATAGAAAGGAACAACTTCAACGTAAACGTACCGAGTTTCGTTAACTTTGTAGAGATCCAATAGGGAATAGAAAGCCCGCAACCGCTCCTTCCGCTATATCCTCGAGCGTGATTATGTAGAGATCCAATAGGGAATAGAAAGTTCTAGTTCTTCGAGTATCTCAATGAAGTTCTTTAGGCGTAGAGATCCAATAGGGAATAGAAAGGAAGGACAAGATACGAAAGTTCCTAAAGGAGAATGAATATTTTGTAGAGATCCAATAGGGAATAGAAAGCTCGCTCTGATCCGGAAGCTCGTAATACAATAGCACTAGTAGAGATCCAATAGGGAATAGAAAGCCACCTCCGCAACAAGGAGGAGGGGCAAGTCGAACGTGTAGAGATCCAATAGGGAATAGAAAGTCCGCATTGTCTCCATAACCTCGCACAGATCGAATGTGGTCTGTAGAGATCCAATAGGGAATAGAAAGAAGCTCTAGCGAGAATTCTCTTAGACAAGAAAGAATGGGCGTAGAGATCCAATAGGGAATAGAAAGTCTAGACAATAAATATGCTAAGCTCTTCTTATCGAAGAAGTAGAGATCCAATAGGGAATAGAAAGTGCCATCCCGGTCACCGAATATTAGTAGTGTGCACTTGGTAGAGATCCAATAGGGAATAGAAAGATCAAATTCAGCGAGGCTTCTTTAAGCGCATCGATTAGCTCGTAGAGATCCAATAGGGAATAGAAAGCTATCGATGAGGTAAACGAAAAGAAGCGCCTCGGTAATGTTGTAGAGATCCAATAGGGAATAGAAAGCCGTAAATGTCATATTCGTGTATATACTCGAAAACAATTTCGTAGAATCCCAATAGGGAATAGAAAGAAGGTGGGAGTGCAATTCCCCCACCTTTCATAATATTCGAGTAGAATCCCAATATGGAATAGAAAGGGGCCGAGTATTCGTTCAGCGTCGTGTTCGGTCCAGAGCTCTTGTAGAATCCCAATAGGGAATAGAAAGGAGGAAGAGTAGTGGACTTTATTGCTACGTAGGGGACCTCATAGGATGTAGACCCTTGCAAATATCTCTGTAGGAAGGGAGCTTCGCGTAATACCACTTGTACGAGGGACCGGTTGGGATTCTGAACCCGAAAATTCCGCCCCTTGAACTCCGATACCAACAAACGTTGTCTTCAGAGAAAAACTGTTGATGAGAATAACTCTAGTAATTACATAGCCTGGAAAAGAGTAGATGATCCATTAGGCTATACTTGACAAGGGTGCGTAGGATTGTCGAGGACGGTTAAAGCTAGGTATGAAAAGGGCGTTCTGAAGCTACTGGATCCAGTGGAACTCAGAGGAGACGACGAGGTAATAGTAGGCTAGAGACCTCCGAAGATAGGGTTAGGTGGCTTAGGAAGCGCTGTTGAATACTCAGCAAAACAGCAATTAGGAGATAGAGGAGCTACTGCTCGAAGTCGAAGTTCGAGAGGCTATAAAGTATAGCTTGGAAAACACGATAATGAAACTTATTGATACTAACGTCTTTATTTCGATATATCCTTAACTGAAATAACGTAGAGTCACGAGAGAGACTATAAGGTAGTATAACCTTGCGCTGAGCGACTTCGTCGTAGCTCTGACGTACAAGTTCAATTAGCTCAAAGTAGTCCCTTAACTCGTCAATAGGTTATCAAGGTAATTCTAAGTAGAGTGTGAACCAATATGGGCTCCTACAGTAATTTAAAGTTGAAACTTGCTCTTCATAAAGAGAAACTTTACGTAGAGGTATAAGTGGCGCAGCGGCCGGAATTTGAACCCGGGACCACGGGCTCCGAAGGCCAACACTCATAAACAATTGTTCCACTAGTTGATGATAGTTTGAAACAGTACTGATAAGTTTTTACACCAATTATCTAGGTATAGGAGACAGTTAGTCCAAGGACGTGGTTTCGTTAAAGTTGGTCTTGTTGCTGGGGACTGCTAGAATTAATAGCTTTCATGAATACACTGTTTGTAGAGGGAGCTAAAGTGACTAAGGTTGGTATTAAGCGAGTTGTAATTGAGGTTCCAGAGAATCTTAGGATTCCTCCAGGTGAGCTTGAGGAGAGACTTAGGATAGAGTTAGCTCTGAGGCTCTACGAGAAGGGTATAGCCAATCTGGGCCAGGCCCGTAGAATAGCAGGGCTATCGAAGTGGGATTTCCTAGAACTACTAGCCCGGGAGAGAATACCGATACGCTATGGCGAAGAGGAGCTAAGAGAGGATCTGGAGGTCGCCAAGAAACTTGCGGAGAGAGCGAGAAAGCAACGATACTAGAGATTCGAATTTAATTGTTGTCTCTGATTCAAGTGTTATTATTGCACTTGCTAGAATATGCCGCCTAGACCTCCTTGAGAAGCTCTTCGGGAAGATCATCGTACCCGAGGCTGTTTGGAGAGAGGTAACGGTTGAGGGCAAACTTGGCCGCGAGAAGGTGTTGAGGGCAGGGTTTATCCGCGTAAAGGAGGTGCGTGATAGAAGGCTGGCAATGCTTCTCAAAGAGCTTGTTGATGATGGTGAGGCAGAAGCGATAACACTAGCACTAGAGGTTGATGCAGACGTATTGCTCATCGACGACCGTGACGCTAGAAGCCTGGCGAAAGAGCTTGGGCTACAGGTTATGGGCGTGCTGGGCGTACTAGCACTAGCCAAGTATAACGGCATAATCCCAGAGGTGAAACCGATAGTAACCGAACTCGTAGAGAGCGGCTTCTGGGTATCAACGGGAATTCTTGAAGAATTCCTTAGGGAGTTAGGTGAGTACTAAAAACCTTATCTAATCAGCTATCATTAAGATACGTGTACGGGAGGCTGTTACCGCCTCGCAGAACTATGACTGGTCTCACGCTGCTGAGTCCATGACATAGGTAAACTATTCCTTAAAGAACTTAAAGCGCAACTTGGAGGATATGCTAGATAAATTAAGACAAGGAATTAAAAAGGAACCATCAGTAATTCAATCGATATACTCTAGAAGGCGCTGAGACTATAAGGTTTGGAAATCACCATGGTAAGTACCCGTTTCACGAGCACTGGCGTATACTGGTATTAGGAGAGGCATTGTTGAAATAACGTATAGGGAGTTTGATCTCTACGTTTTTCTATCGCTCACGGGAATTAATCGGGAGAAAAACGGACGCTCGATAGAGCAATAGAGAATAAAGGAACGTTAATTTGCAACTCCTAAGAACGCCATTGGAGTTTGAAAGGCGATAGTCCATGAGGCCTCTAAGATGCTTGAGAAAAAGCATCGAGGTCTACTCTACGAGTATCTGCTCGAATCCCTTGCTATGATCCTTGGAGAGCGGTTTAAGGGAGGAATGTTCCGCCCCTCCTATAAAGTGCTTCGCTACGGCCAGATCACTGGTGCCTTGAGAGCCGAGCTAGGGATTCGAGGTATACATGCTGTTGGCATTATCGAAAGGTTTGACGTGGCTTCCTTATCTACTCACCCCAAGGATAAAGTGGCAAGCATCGCAGAACCTCCCTTCTCTACTCAATATCGAGATCGATGTTGCGGCACTTTCCCTAACTGTCCCAAGCCTCCTTAAGGATTTTGGAGTAGTCCCAGAGGTATAAAAACTTACTCGGGACAGAAGAGAAATATTTATATATAGGGTATTTACGTGGCGGCCCCGCCGGGATTTGAACCCGGGACCACGGGCTCCGGAGGCCCGCGCTCCTCCTGGCTGAGCTACGGGGCCGCAATCCTTCCCTATTTGTTTTGGGAGGTTACGGGAATCTAAAATGCTGAGCGTTAGCTCTATCTAACAGTAAAAAGGGCTATTCAGTTGATTAATTCTAGTGAAAGATACTAAGATATTAATGTATGTTCCTATAGCGATAGCAATGAAAAAGGTATTGTTCCTGGGCGCAGGACCATGTACGCTCGTCGCCATTAGGAGGCTTAGAGAAGGTCCTCCTGAAATTCAGGATCAACTAGATATGACTATAATTACTAATGATCAATGGCACTATTTCCCCCCGCTCTTTGCGGACTTGGCCCTGGGCGAGGTAACCGTTGATAAGATTCGCGCTCCGGCCGAGAACATCGCCAAGAGGTACAACGCTAAGTTCGTTCTCGATGAAGTTGTTAAGGTAGATCCGGCAAATAGGCTCGTTATGACTAAAAGCGGTAAGAGCTTCACCTACGATTACTTGTTCCTCTGTATGGGAACTAGGAACGCTCCAGAGGTTATTCCCGGACTGGCGGAGTACGGTTACCACAATTACTCCCTAGAAGGAGCCTTGAAGATGAAGGAGGCCTTAGCGAAGTTCAAGGGAGGTAACATAGTAGTTCTGACTCCCGAAATACCTTATAGGTGTGGGTGCTACCCCTTCGAAGTGGTAGGCAGGCTCAAGTACTTGGCTCAGAGGAAGGGAAGGAACTACAGCGTAACCTTAGTCCACACAATGACGGACGAGCAAATATTCGGTGCCTTTAAGGACGTTGCGAGGCAATTCAAGAGACTCCACGACAGAATGGGGATAAAGTACGTAACTGGTAAGAACGTAGAGAGAATTGAACCGAAGAAAATCATATTCCAGAACGGCGAAACGTTGGGATACGACTTGTTGATCTACGTGCCCCCAGTTAGAGTGCCTAAGGCAGTCGAAGGAGTTGACGAACTGGTTGCGAATCCCAAGGCGTTGAGAACGACCTTCCCGAGCTTCCGTAACCCCCACTACGATGAGATATTCGTTCCAACGGACTCCGCGATGCCTTCAGTAGGCCTACCAATCGCTGGTATTTTCACCCACGCTGCCGCAATAGCCGCTGCAGATGGACTAATTGCGGACCTCACTGGCGTAAAGGCAAGCGTTCCGTTCCCTGAGCAAATAGTGGCCGTAACGGACTTCGGTCCTACCGGCTACTTGGTCAGCTTCGATGTTTACGATAATGGAGATGGAACGGCCAGACAGCAAATGTACGTAAGTGCATCTAATCCCTTCATCAAGTTCATGAAGCTCTCGTTTTACTTAGGTTGGATAGAATCCTTAAAGTGAGGTGATGGAAATGGCGGAAGGTAAGGGTAACCCAATTACCAACTTAGAAGTCGAGAAAGTCGAGGAAGCCACCAAGGCCCTCGAGAGGTTAATAGATGCTCTCGCGAAATTGAAGGAAAACGGCATGCTAGACATGATAATAGCTTTGGCCGATATGTCCGAGGAACTAATGGAATTAGGCTTGAACGATAGGAGATTACATCACGCAATGGCAGCAGCTGACGGGGCTCTAAACGCACTGGAATACGTGGATCCAATAGTATTTAAGGAGAACGTCGAGTACATCAACGAATGCGCAGTAAAGGCCTTGGATAACCCGAAGCTGTTGAAGGAACTGAAGCCTGTTGGGTTGGGAGGTTTGTTGAAAGTAATGAAGGATCCCGACATAGGAATAGGACTCGCATTGATGTTAGCGATAGCGAAGTCCTTAGGAAGGTGCTTGAGGGAAAAGGCTTCACTCAAATAACGCCCTAACCCAATAATCTCCTATTACTAAGGTTGCGAGGAAACCTAAGGTCATGTAGACCAAGAAAGGCGTCGCGTAGGTAACCATTAGGTATTGGTCCTCCCTTATAATTCCTTTTTCAATGCTATTCTTAACTGCTTTCCTGTGGTCCTCCGGTTCCTCGTCTATCGAAACCCTCTTCCTCAATTCCTTTTTAACAATACCATTCTCTATTTCATGTATTAGGTACCAGAAATCAGTTCTGAGGTATTCCTTCGCCTTCATGACCTTGCCGCTAAGCCCGTAATGTAACGTTCCTAAAAGACCTATTTTGTTTTCCTTCAAGAACTTCCTGAACTCCGGATTGAGGAGGTTAGATATCAACCTCACCAATGCAATTAGAATGGCCAGAATCGTTGCGTGGAGTAGGGTTAATATGGGAACTGGAGTTATCGCCCTCAATCCTAGGAACAGTGGGTACCACGGAACAGTTAGGCTTAGGAACAAGTATGCTAGCATGTCAGCGCCGCCCAGCATCGCCATTTTGTAGCTCACGTAGAGGAAGGGAAATATTATAAGCGAGAAAACTAGCTCCAATAGAAGCAATTTGAATAATGCAACCGATAGACCGCTCACGAGATAGAGCTCAATTAGAGTCAGCGCCGCTCCTATAATCCCGGTCAACCACAGCTTGGGCTCTATCTCCCTAGTCTTTAGGTCCGAATAGGCCGCGTAACCCATAACGCCTAATGCTAGAACTAACTTGGAAATTTCTAAACCGAAAATTACGTCCTTGACCAAAGCTTACTCCGGTAAAGGAAATTTGGGGGGAGAGGTAATTTACAGTAAGGCAGTCTCTAAGGAATTGCAACAAGAGCACTCTTCCGGTTCGCTGGGTAACTTGGGAATCATTTCGTATAGGAGCTTCTTGGCGTTCTCTACGTTCCTTTGCATCGTTTCTATTACTTCTTGCGCAGTAACGGGTCTCTCTGCCCATACGTCGTAATCGGTGACCATTGCAATGGTAGCGTAACACATCTGCGCCTCGCAAGCTAAGTTAACTTCGGGTACTAGGGTCATACCGATTACGTCTGCCTTGAAAACGTTCTTCCAAACGAAACTCTCGGCCTTCGTTGAGAACCTAGGTCCCTCTATACATATGTAGGTACCCTTCTCGTGAACCTTTATTCCAAGCTTCTTAGCGCTTTCAATTGCGACCTTCCTTAGGGTATTACAGAAGGGTTCGGCCATACTCACGTGAGCGACCACGGGACCATCGAAGAACGTGTACTCCCTTTTCTTGGTCATGTCTATGAACTGGTCCGGTACCACGAAGTGACCGGGTTCCATTTCCTCTCTCAAACTGCCTACTGCTGAGACACTAATTACGTACTTTACGCCTAAGGACTTCAATGCCCATATGTTGGCCCTGTAGTTGACCTTGTGAGGCGGTATCTTGTGGCCCCTACCGTGCCTAGCCAGGAACGCTACCTTCCTACCTTCTAGCTCCCCTATTATCACGTTATCGCTGGGAAGGCCGTAAGGGGTGTAAACCTTGAGCTCCTTAACGTTCCTAAGTATTTCCGGATCGTATAGACCGGAACCGCCTATTACGGCTATTTCGGCCTTAACTTCCGGTTGAGGAGGGAAAGGATACTTACTCAACGGCCCTCGTCCCGATTAAAAGTTTAGGTGTGTAGGGGAGAATTCTCTAGGCGAGTTCTGTAGTACTCAATTATTACTCTTCTTCCTCCAGTTCCTCGGCCAGTATTCTGTTGAACTCCTCAATTATTGGACCGCTTTCGAGCCAATAGAGCTTGTTGTCTTTGTACCAGAAAGCGGCTGGGTATTCGTCCCTTCCAGATTGCATGTAAACCATTTCAACGTCTCTCCCGCCTATCTTAGTTCTCTCATATCTAGAGAAACCGAACAGCTCGTATAAGTTCTCGACGCTCTCCCTCAACCATTCCATAACGGCCTTGGCCTTCTCCTCGCTATCCAGATCTATTATCCACATCAATGACCCTTCGTCGAACCTCTTCAACGTAACCTTGTTGGGATCTATTGCTGGATTAGAGAACAAGGTCTTAGCAAGGGTAGGGTGGATCACCTCGAATGCCTTGACTGCATCCGAACCCTTCTTTTCAAGAACTACTCTAGCCAAGCGAACTAGCCCCCACAACACTCTATCCTCAACTAATATTTAAGGTACCAACTCCATCACAATTCCCAACTAAAAGCAATGCAGTTTTGTGCCCCGCACGCGATATGGAATTCAATTTCACTAGTAATTTTTTCCGAATAATGAGAACACGGTGTCCTACTTCTCAATTTTAGAGGCTATCCCTTTTACTAGCCTCTCTACGCGCTTCAACGCGGTCTCCACGTCCTCTCGGGCGCACAACCCCTCGTAGAAGCAAACGTGCATGCTTTGTGCCGCATACCAAGAATCGCTTACCCACTCACCGAGCTCCCTCTCAATTCTCCTCTTGTACTCCCAGAATTCTCCGTGGCTCGAAAGCCTCTTGCCGTCCTTCCAATAAGCGTAGGCCTTAACTGCTAGAGCGGCCGCCCCCAGACTTTCTCAGCGGCTTGTCTAACGTTCCCTTTATTTAGTTCGTCTCTAGCTTCTTCGAGAAGCCCCTTCGCAGCCTCAATGTATTCCACTGCCCTATTCCTTGGATCGAGGCCTTGAGAGAGTAGTTCGACCAAGTACTCATTAACGCCGAGCCTTTCGGCCTCTTCCTTAACTCGCTTAGCCAGTCGCCCGCGAACAACTATGGTGGATCGATCCAATTCCTCGTACCTACTTTAATTGCATCGGCATCGGGAGAAATAAGCTTGGTAACCCGAACTATTAGAGATGCGCGAAGAAAAGCGTTGCAATCGGGTTCCTGAGAACTAACGTGCTGAAGATGCTTGCGGCGGACCAGTGAAGGTATCGAAGCCTCCTAAGACCTCTCCTCTTAAACCTCATGCGTGATAGTAAGAATAGATTTCTAATATGGGATATCAGTATTTCAAGCGCTCCGTCTTGCCATTAACTAGAGCTCAGGGCTTGAGGACCCTTTGTTTCAGAAGTGGTCTAATTAATTACGCCGCTAAAAGCTGTCAGTTAGCTTAGAATCAATAGATCAGTGTTTTGGTGGGCCCGCGGGGATTTGAACCCCGGACTACCGCCGTGTCAGGGCGGCGTCCTTCCGGGCTAGACGACGGGCCCTCCGCGTTATGCTCTCCTCGGCTCATGCTTATAAGCTTTATGATTTGAAGAACCTAACTAGACCATAGGCGAAAGCCAGTACGCTCAAGATCGTTAGGATGCCCGTTTGGAATTGAGGGTCGGAGTACCTTTGGGGTAGTAGGGGTTTGTGAGGCGGTCCCATTATTTGAACTACGGCCGATTGGCCTTGAACGACCATTGTAACTAACGGATGTAGAGTGTAGGGTTCGGCCGTTATAGTCCAAGATAGGGTACCAGTGTTATTCGCCTTATCTGCATACATTATCGTCAAGGTATAGGGAGGATCCGGTAGCTCGACTTGAACGAAATCTAAGGTCTTAACGTTGGGCGTTGTGCTCAGTAAAGTTTTAGTTGAATTATTCTTAGAGTAGATTACTTCCAATAACGCTACTGTACAAGGATCCGATAACGACTCAATGAGGAGGCGGTTGTGGTCTATAGCTATTAGTTTGGGCGAAGGAGCGCTCAAGTCGCCAACGCACTCTTGGGGGGCAGCTATCATCGCTGTTGAAACAATTAATAAGGTCAAGAGAAGTTTCTTATCTTTCAAGGCACCTATTCCCAGAGGGTGGATCCGTGAGAAGTTTATTGGTATTGGTAATTGCGTCGTTGCTAGCAGAGGCGTTTAGCTCAACGGTAATTAGCGGCGAAGTTAGAGCCTTGATACCTACGGGAGAGCAGTGGATATGGGTACTTAATAACTCAGTAGTAATTGCGTCTTCGCCTCCGAATCAGCTCAACGGTACTTGGAAGGTCGTATCTATAGAAGCTCCCCCGGGCGTAAATGCGTACGTCTTAGTTAAAGGACCTTGGATATGTAAAATAGAGGCATTGAACTTGCTCGGAACGGAGGTTAAACCAATAGTAATCTCGAACGCGTCCATTCCAAAGATCAGATGCGATACGAGGTACCTCTGGGGAAATCTGAGGGATCTGGTCGGGAAGGGCAATTACTTGGTGGTCTTCATACCTCTTAGCCAAGACCTAATTAGCGCCTTAGGCTCCTTCTCCTCTTCGGTCTGTTTGGACGTGGAATACAACGCGATCCTCGAGAACTCTACAATGGTAGTGAACGTTACCGCGAAGCCCCTGAAACCATGGATTAGAATATGTCCACCATCTAAGTTAGTTGACGTTATAGTAGCTTGGGGCGAGGCGACTCAAGTAGACGTTTACTTTAATGGAAGAAAGGTCTTTCATTTCCCAAATAGTAAGTAACCTCTCTCCTCCCTTACCCCTACCCTAATGACCTTCTCGCCGTTGGGCTTCTCGTACAGCGCCCCCCTTACTCTCACCTTGCCTCCCTTTACGAATACCTTCGCGAAGGCGCTTTCGTAACTTTCTATTAGGTACTTGCCTGCCCAACACCTATGAGGATAGTAAAGACCTCTTTCACAAGGCTCTAATTCAAGCGTTCCTTCGAACCTACCAACGAACTCTGAAACTGAGTTCCCATAACGTTCCAATTCCTCCTTGACGAAAGCGAAGGAAACTTCCTTATTCCTGTAAACGGCTCTCTTCGCCTTAGAGTACAAGGACTTCGCGTCTTCTAATGGAATGCCTAGGCTCTTAGATACCCTCCAGATCCAACCCTTTTCCTCCTCCAATACCTCGCTGCTCTCCAACTCCTCCCATATCCACATAGGATCCCCAACAGGATATATCAAGAAATCTAAGTCGGAATTATCGTGATGGATCGATAGGAGCAAACTGCCGCCCAGACCCAATTGCTTAATTCCAAGATTCGAGTAAGCATCCAACGCGAGCCCTTCCAATTCGTCTTTAGGAGAAGCGATGACCTCTCCCATCCTCTTTAACGGATGGGGCGCCCAGAGCACCTCAGTAGCATCGACGCATGGAACCTCGGAAGAGAAGTTGGGGTCGTAAACGAGATTGCCTTTCCTAACGCTAAGGGGGTCGTAGCTAGGTATCACTCTCTCGAAGCCTCTCCAGAGTCCCCTTCCGGTATAGACGTACTTCAAGTAAGCTATTACGCAACCCGGAGGGTGCTCGTACCCTACTGAAACCCTTACCTCCAGGTTCCTAGTAATAAACGACCTCTTGTCTTCTAACACTTGTTCCGCACCTCGCTGTTTCAACCAAAGCCAAGTACTCCATTGCCTCCACTTTGTTGAGGGCATCGAAGGGATTCCTTCCCCCCGCTATCACTCCATGTCCCTTCATTACTACTACGTCGCTCCCTTCCGAGAACTTCCTCCCTACGGCTTCGGCCAACTCCAAGCTGCCGGCATCAATTCTCTCAACTACACCGACCTTTGAAATAGCGTACCGCGTTTCAACGTACTTGCTGACCAATTCGTTGAATTGATCTTCCGCGTAAACGTCGGCCAGAGCGACAGTTAATGGGTTGTGGGCGTGAACTACTGATTGAAAGTCTGTGTTCAAGTATATTTGAGCGTGCATTCTATACTCAATTGAAGGTTTGGGACCTTCCCACTCGAGGGTCTTCAGATTGACGCGAGTCAAGTCCTTTATCTTATGCTTAGGTACTCCGGAAGGAGTAATTAGGAAGAACTCGCCGCACTTCAAGCTCGCGTTGCCGCTAAGGACAGTAATTAAACCCCTTTGGTACAAGAGCTTCATTACTTCAATGAGCTCCTCGCCTTCACAGTTCAAGTGACTTCACCCCTTTCGATGCCGAGCGCTTGCAATATTCTGTGAGCTATCTCTATGGACGTTCTCCTTTGAGCCTCCTTCGTTTGGGCTCCGATGTGAGCAGTAGCGAAGACGTTCGGGTGACGTATTAGCTTCAAGAGGTACTCGCTCTGAGGAGGCTCCTCCGGATAAACGTCTAGGGCCGCACCACCAACCTTACCGCTCTCCAAAGCCTCCAATAGAGCCTTGTAGTCCATTACCTCGCCCCTGGCCGCATTTATTATTATCACGCCGTCTTTCATCTTCTCAATAACGTCTTTGTTGATTAGGTTCCTAGTTTCGGGCGTCAAGGGTACGTGAAGGGTAACGAAGTCAGCGTCCCTAATTGCTTCTATTAAGTCCTTCGTGAACTTGGCCCCCAGTTCCTCGGCAACGTCGCTCATATCTATGACGTCGTAAGCGATAACGTCCATTCCTAGTTCCCTGGCCTTCTTGGTAACTTCCCTTCCTATCCTGCCGAAGCCTATTACAGCTAGCTTCTTGCCCGCTATTTCAGTTCCCATTACCTTCTCCCATTTCCCTTCCAACAATGCTCTATAGCTGTACATAGCCTTCCTAGCGACTACTATCATCATAGCTATTACGAGTTCCGCAACAGCGTTCTTCAAAGCGTCCGGCGCGTTTACTACTTTGATTCCCTTTTCCCTCGCGGCCTCCAAGTCTATATTATCTAGACCGCTCCCAGCACGTGCTATTACCTTTAACCTATCGGCAGCTTCTATTACTTCCCTCCTAACCTTAGTCCTGCTCCTTACTATCAATACGTCAAAGCCCTTTATTCTCTCTTTTAGAACTTCCGGCCTATAGGCGTCTAGATCTACCACTACCTCGAAGCCGTTTCTCTTGAGGATATTCAAACCCTCTTCGTGAACTTTGTCCGTGACCAGGACCTTGTACATCCGCTTAACACCGGGTCCCTAGTTAATTGGAAGCCCTTTAACAGTTGCAACTAACGCTTTTCTAAGAGCAGATATGGAAACTAAATCGGTGTGGGGAAACCAAGTGGTAATAATACTAAGTGCTGAATTGGAATTAACGAAAACCTTAAAATGGAGAGCATGGAAAGGGACTTTTTCCGGTAAAGTAATTTATGATTCTATTTCACAAGAAAATCCAGTAGCTTCGCTCCGAACGGTCCCTCCCGAGAAAATGAAGCCGGAGTTAAGGGCGGGCGACGTCGTTAAAGTCAGAGCTGTCTTTTGGGGACCGTACGCGGAATCGACTGCTTCCGAGGTATCAATAGGCCTCCTTAACTTAGACTACGCAGTGCCTATCAACGTAAAGATGAGGGAGCTAAGCGTAGATAAGCCGCCTGAGGTAGTCAAGAGCGAGGACCCAAAGGCAATATATTTCACTGCTTTCCACTTCCCTACGTTCTATAAGTTCCACGGTTCATGGGTTTCCCTCCCATCGGTCTTCAGAATGTTGAACTCGCTCTTCAAGAGACTGGGGGAGGAGTTAGGGAGAGATATGGATCAAGAAGCGCTTAAGGAACTCGCATTGAAAATAGAAGCGATAGGGGGTAACCTAAGGATAACTAGGGAGAGGGTTAAGGGCAACTTGGAAGTTCCTACCTTCAACGGCAAAATTAAGTACTATGGTGTATTGAACGAAGGGGAAATTCAGTTGCTACTATGGGCCCTGAAGTACTTGCCCTTGTTCGGCGCGGGAGCATCTCCTGGAATGGGGTTCGGTCACGTTCAATGGGTTGAAGTGAGGGAACCGCCCTTCGAAACGCCAGTGGGGAAGTTTAAGGAAAACATAAGGTATGATTTCGATGATTATCTAATGGAGAAATAGCGGATCCTAACCTAGATCTATTACTCCCTTAGCGCTTACCACGCCCGTTTCCTTGTCGAATAGTTTGGCTATACACAGTGCTAAGGACTTGAATAGAGCCTCGACCTTGTGATGATCGTTGGATCCGCTCAGCAACCTCAAGTGAAGGGTTACGGACGATTCCCTAGCAAGGGTCTCGAAGAAGTGACTTACGTTCTCTAGCGCTAGTCCACCTATCTCTTCCCTCTTGAACTCCATCTCTCCGAAGAATCCACCCCTCCCGGAAACGTCCACGCTGCATAGGGCCAGCGCCTCATCCATAGGAACAATACTCCAAGCGAACCTGTTTTTCAATTCCTTCCTAAATAGTTCCTTTAGGAACCTACCAAAGGTTATGGCAACGTCTTCCACTAGGTGATGATCGTCGAAGCCTTGGAGGTCTCTCGCCTTTACGCAAACGTTCAACTTGGAATGCTTAATGAGGGTCTCGATCATGTGCTTGAAGAACGGAATTTCTATTTCTACGGAAGGTTGATCGCATTCCTTAACCTCTACTTCGGTTTCCCTAGTCGTTCTCTTCAATGTTCGACACCTCCCAGGGCTCAGACAGCCACCGCCTCCTCACCGTTTAGGAGTGGTCGGGATGCTCCTCATTGCCTACTGAACTTCTCGAGGGCCTTATTAAGAGCTCTAAGCTTGTGCTCTGTTTCTTCCCACTCTCGTTCCGGTATTGAATAGTAAACTATTCCAGCGCCGGCTTGTATTCTCAGTCTCCCGTTTCTCGCAAAGTACGACCTTATTGTTATTGCGAACTCGGCGTTCCCGGAGTAATCTACGAAGCCGACCGCCCCAGCATAGGGTCCTCTCCGAAGCTTCTCTAAGTTGCCTATTATTTCCATAGCGGATGGTTTCGGCGCACCGCTAACTGTACCTGCCGGAAAGGTTGCCTTAAGAACGTCTATGGCATCGAAGTTCGGATCGAGTTCACCCTCAACCTTACTGACTAGATGTTGAACGTGACTGTACTTCTCTATGAACATGTATCGGGAGACCTTGACTGAACCGGGCAGCGATACCTTTCCTATGTCGTTGCGAGCTAGGTCAACTAACATTATGTGCTCCGCCCTTTCCTTTTCGTCGCTCAGAAGCTCCTCCTCTAACTTAACGTCTTCCCAAGGGTCCCTCCCCCTAGGCCTAGTTCCAGCAATGGGGAACGTTTCTATCTTGTTCCCCTCGACGCGGTAAAGCAGTTCCGGACTAGAACCTATTACTTCGGCGTCCTCGAACCTCAAGTGGAACATGTAAGGTGAAGGATTCACTTTAGCTAGTTCCATGTATAGAGCTCTCAGGTCGCCCTCGTAATTCATTGTATAGGATTTGGAAAGCACCACTTGGATCGCTTCGCCTTCCTCCTCCTTCCTCCTGGCCTCCTCGACCCACTTTAAGAACTCCGCTTTTTCTACGTCCAGCTTCTTGTTCCACACCTCTAGTCTTCCGACTTCAGCCTTACTTAGCGCGCTTGGGGAAACGTTACACAGGAAAGCGGTTCCTACTACGTGGTTGTAAACAACGAACTTCCTTGGAACCATGAACTGCGCCTTTGGCCATCCCATGTCATTCAATCCCTTATGTCTCACGTCCTCCCAATCCTCAACGGCCTCGTAGCTAACGTACCCGACGGGTCCGCCTCTATATAGTAAATCCCTCTCTACGGGCCTCCCCTTACTGAGTTCCCTTAAAGCTCTGTCAACGTCTTTCCACACTTTCTCCTCTACTTCAGGTTCCCATCCCACAACGCTTATCCTAGCCTTCTCGCTGGGCCCCTCACGGCTCTCTAGTAAGAACGAAGGTCCCTCGATCGAGTTGAACAGTTCCTGAGGACTCGGTATAGAAGAGATAGGTACCTTATCGCATTTCAATCGCGCCTACCGTAACCAATTCAACTAATAGTTGTAATAAAGAATCTTAGAGCTTAAGGATTTTGTTTTCCTCTTCTTCCTCTTCCACGTCCTTGTATATCTTTTCAACCTTCATCAAGGAGCCGCACTTAGGGCATCTGCCTTCGATCATGCCTATGAAGTCGCCTTCCTTCCATTCTCTAACTCTCTCGTATCCGCACTTAGGGCACTTAATTAAGGTCTTGAACTCACCCTTCGATTCCTCGTTTTTCTTCTTTACACTCATCAACATAGATATAGTTAGCGCGAACGTTATAGCGCCTAATAAAATTATTGATACGAGGTCCTCGTAGTTCAACCCGCTCTCACCTCATTGGGCTACCCCGCACGTGTTCCCTATTCCAGCTACCAACACTACGGATTTCTCTGGTAGGCTCTTTACTTTATCTATTACCCTCTTTACGGCCTCGTCTGCTGCCATTGCTATCTTCTTGGTCATGTCAGTTATTGCCTCTTCATTGGACATTTTTATTACTATTGCTTGAAGGGGTATATTATACCGCGTCGCTACCCTCTCTATGGCTATTTTCTCTGGACCTGGATCGCCTATTGCAGCGCCTGCGCCTTCGGCAATCGAACCGCTCTCTTCTCCCTCTAACTTTAGGGCAGCATCGACTGTAATTATCAAATCCACTTGTCCCCTCATTCCCTCGATCACCTTCTTGATGGCTTCTCCCGGGTTCCCAACGGTCGCGCCAGGCCCTTCCGCCTTAACCACAATAACCTTTCTACCTTCTATTTCCACCTCGCCGGCTACGGTGTCCTTGGCAGGATGCCACAACCTCTTTTTCCTCTCTAAGAGCTTGTAGGCAACTAAGGGTCCAACTGAATCGCCTATAGGTCTGCAATGCTTGAACGTTTCCCTCGCCTTATCCAAAGTTTTACTCATCTTCACGATTTGGGGCATTATCATCCAGAGTTGCATTATTAGGAACAAGTTGTTATTCTTTAATGCATACAATAAGTAATGCCTAATTACTTTGTAAATCACGTTTAGGCTATTCGCTATTTCTATGAGAACTAGCGCGTTGTGTTTCACGTGCTTAGGTATTTCCTCTACAGCTCCCTCCTCTAGTTTCCTTTCCCATTCTAATAGACTCGTCCTAAAGATGTGAGCCATCCTCTTGGTGATATCCGTTGGTTCTATGTCTACCGGGTTTATTGTGAAGAACTCCGTTAGCTCGTTAACTATCTCTTCGGCTCTCTTCACGCCTATCTTTTTCAAGAAGTCGATTGTATCTTTCTTGCTTTTGTCGCTCATCTCCTTTATTTCATCCATTTTCGATTTTATGTTTCTAGCCCATATATACATTCTAAACCTTTGATCTGCGCCAGTGAACGCCATTAGCAAGAAGGCCATGAACATTAATTGAGTTATTATGCTCAGTATGTCGGATGGATTGGATCCTGACAACTACCAGACCCACTTTCGTGATGTGTACTCAGTTCATTAAAAATTCGTTACGTTTCAGTCCATCAGACCCCACGGTTTTCCCTTCAATACCTCTTCCGGTAAGACGTCCTTATACTTCTTCAAGAACTTTAAGTCTTCGTCCTTGTTTCTCAACTCGTCTGGAAGCATGTGGGGTATCTCATCTATTATGGGATACCACCTACCGCACTTGGGACACACCAATACTCCAGTAACTATTTCCTTCGTTAGGCATTCGTCGCAAGGAGGCTCCTCTTTAAGTTCTTTTAAGAACTTCCTCTTATATCCACAGTAGAGCTCGCAATAGGGCTTTTCCATATTCGGTTTCTTCCTATCCTTGACCTCTTTCTCCTCTATAACGTATAACTTCAAGGGAAAACCTTCGTCTTTACAATAGGGGCATGCCAAAACGTCTAAAGTCATGTATAACATTGCCTTCGCTCCGAAACACCGTTAAGTAAAGGATTATTTTATTTTGAATACCGGAGTTGTGGGAAAGGAAGTGAGGGAACTCTGCCCTAAGCGCATGCTTAACGGTCCTTGCGGCGGAATTAGAGGCGAATTGTGCGAGGTGGACGATTTCCAGTGCCCGTTTTACAAGGCGTTTGAAAACTTGAGGAGCGCTAATTACTTGAAGCCCTTGCTCGACAAGGGATTTAAGGTAGAATGCGAGCCAGGAGACGTTGAGCTCAGCGGATACGCTAAAATGTTGGAAGAGGGAGGTCCAGTTCTTTCAACTGAGGTCGAACCGTGGAGCTTAAAGGACGTTCAGTTCTTCGAAACGCTGAAGGACAAGTACCACGCTTTCAACGTAACTGACAACCCGTTCGGGAAACCGCACGTAAGCTCCGTCGCAGTCTCCATTGAGCTGAAGAGAAGAGGTATGGAAGTGATTGCTCAATTAACTACTAGGTCTCGTACTAGAGAGGCCTTGGCTAGCGATCTAATGAGTCTAAACGCGTTTGGCGTCACCAACGTGCTGGCTTTGACTGGGGATTGGGCGCCTCACTCGGTGTTCGACTTGGACGCAGTGAGGTTGGTTTGCTTGATATCGTTAATGAACAAGGGGCTCTTGTGGGACGGTAGCGAAATAGAGCCTACCACGCTAGTTCCGGGGGTCGCATCCAACCCGTACTTCAAATACGAAAAGGAGAGGCTCTTGAGAAAGGCCCGCGCCGGGGCAGTTTTCGCTCAAACTCAACCGATCTTCACTAGTGAAATAGTAAGGTCGTTGAAGGAATATCCTGTAACCACTGTTCCCAGCCTCCTAATTTCAACCTCTAGAAAGGTCGTAAGATCACTGAAAGAGAAGGGAGTGAAGGTACCTAAGGAGTACGAAGAAGGCTTGATAAAAAGCAAGGCTGAAGGCAAAGCAGATGAGTTCGTTTTGGAATACAACTTGAAGTTGGCTGAAGAGATACTTTCTAAGGAGCTCAAGGGAATTCACGTTATGGCACCAGGCAGGTGGGACCTATTGGTAAAATTCGGCAACGCTCTAAGAGAACTCCTTTGAATCTTTAATAATGAAAAGTGCGGAAGCGAAGTACTGTAACGCAAGGGGTAGCGAGAACGGATTGAGGAAAGAGAACAACGGGGTTAGCAATAGGAGGTACTCCTCCCTCAGCCTTCCTTTCCCAACCCTTCCCCCCTTGGGCGTAACTTCCCATTTAAACGGCTGATTTAGGAGCGCTCTCAATGAACTCATTATTAGAGATATAGACATAGCTAGCCCCGCTGCAGACGCCCTCGAAAGCGACCTAACGTCGTGGTCAACTCCGTTTGCCTCACACGCCTCCTTGACTAAGAGCGATTGCGCAAGGACGGAGAAGTAATAAACGAATAGGCTTAGCGGGGAGAGACCTAACGGAGACGCGACCAGAGCTAGGAGGGGGAGCCACGTTTGGGCGTACTGGGTAAGGTAAAACGCGAGCTCGATGTCCTTCCAGTCCTTCACCCTAAGCCTCTTTAGAGACCTAATGGCGCCGTAGTTCCATCTGTTCTGTTGCCTCTTGAGGTCGAAGTAACTGGAAGGTACTTCCACGGCCACCTTCCCTTCGTTCAAGTCAGCCGTTACGCCGAGTTTAGATAGCTCAACCCCTAGTGCCAAGTCCTCCGTTATCTCCTCTGGCCATTTGACTTTTTCCAATATCTCGCTCTTGACGCAAACGCCGGATCCCGGTGCCAATACCTTGAGGCCTAGGGCCTTCCTTCCCTTAAGGAGAGTGAGAGAGGCTATATCCGTGACAACCTTGAGGCTCTTGGACCACTTATTTGGAACGGAGTAGTAACCATTCCATAAGGATGCCGAGTACTCCAAGCATCGGGGCTCGAAGCCTTCTAGGGGATGGGAATCTGCATCGAACACCACTACGCAATCTGCCGTGGTATACCTCAAGGCCTCGTTTAAGGCTCGAGCTTTCCCGTTTTCGGCCCCTCCAATGACTTTTACGTCTTTTAAATCGGCGTACTTACTTATTTCATCGGAACCCACTATCAGTATTACTTCCTTAGGGTTAAGGACGTTCTTAATCTTTTCAATGTTTTCAATAACCATTTGTTTGTCCTCTCGCAGAGCTGGGACGTGAACGCTCAAGTTCTCGCATTTTGGACCTTTAGAACTAGCGCTCTTCTTTGATCCGAAAGCGTACATTGCTTGAAGGGCGTGATAGAGGGAGGCTATTAGCAGAAGGACGTCGCTAACGCTCAATTTAGTCTTCCTAAGGGTTACTGCGTTCGGGCATTAAAGGGAAGGCTTTTAGTAAGGCAAAGACCCTAATGTAAAGATATGGTGGGCTCGTGGAGTACCCACCGGCCGCTCTAGCGAGGATCTTACGCAAGAAGTACTACGTAGCCAGGCATGCGGACTGGTTAATAGTTATGGACAAGGATTGTAAGGAATACCTAGCGACGGTTTACGTTTACCCGAGGTACCGCGAAGTAGTAGTTGTCGATAGGGATTCGGTTTACGATGACGTAGTTAAAGCACTGAAGGAGTTAAACCTCGACTTCGAAGTCTCGCGGAGAGAGCCTCAGATCCCTTCCTTTTGAGTTCCACGCATAGCTCTCGAGGCGCGTTCGATTCCATTAAGGACGTACCTACTAGGGCGCCTCGAAAGCCCCATGAGGCAACCTTCATCGCGTCTTCAGGGCTCTTCACGCCCGATTCGGCTAACGGAAAGGCCCTCCTTATTAGAAAGCCCCCATCGTGAAGCCTGTTAATGTCTACCTTCAATGTCTTGAAGTCACGCGAGTTCATTCCGAGCACGTCCACGTAAGGTTTCTTATCATAGATAACTAGGTCCTCTTTGTTACTCACCTCAACCAAGGTCTGAAGGCCTCTGGCCTTAGCTTTTCTAGCTAAATAAGACAATTCGTCCTCCCCCAGAACGTCTACCATTAACAGAACTGCGTCAGCTCCAAACGCGTAAGCTATATCTATCTGAAACGGATCGACTACGAAGTCCTTCATCAGTATTGGTTTATCGGTTATAGAAGAGATTAACCTTAGGTTTTCGTACGATCCCTTGAACCACTTAGGTTCGGTCAGCACTGAGAAGGCACTTGAGCACGGTCTGACCTCGTTAACGTAGTCTATTGGGGCCCACTTGGCCCTAACCCCGCTCGGAGAAGAAGGTTTGAATTCCGTTATTATTGAGAACGCGTCCTTCTCTAAACTCGCTCTGAAGTCAATTACCCCCTTCTTGTCCCTTTTAGGTAACGCTAAGCTCTTCCTCTCAAATTCTATTCTATTTAACGTATAGTTGACTATTTCCTCTATCATCTCGATCTCAAGACGTCTTCGGCTTCTTTTAAGGAATTCGCTCAGTACCTTCTGAGCCTTCTCTTGCGCGTTTTCCTTGGTGGGTCCCGAGGCTAGTACGCACACCCTTACGAAGCTCCTCTCTCCCTCTATACCCGGATGGCTCTTAATGTACACATCGGGATAGACCTCAGCGAACTTCTTCAGTAGGGGAGCTAATTCGGCCTCCCTCACGTCCTCTAAACGCTCGCATACTTCGACCTTCGCATATAAGTTCTCCTTCTGCAATTCTTCGGTTACGAACTCATTTAACATGGCTTCCATTTCCCTGGGTACTCCAGGAAGAGAAAATATTTTGCACCTGTTCAATTTGACGTATATTCCCGGTGCTACGCCTACTTTATTTGGAATCGGTTGGGCCAAGCACGGCAACACGGCCATCTTCCTCCTTACTTCGTCAACTTCCTCTATTTCTTGGCCATAGATCTCTCTCAGCTTGTTCCTTACCATTTCCAATGCCTCTTCGTTCAAGCACAAGGGCGATCCTATCGCGTACGCTATGGCCTCGGCCGTTACGTCGTCGTACGTTGGCCCGAGCCCCCCAGTAGTTATTACGACGCCCGCATCGTAGCAGAGTTCCTTCACTGCTTCGGCTATAGCGTCGATGTCGTCCCTAACCTTCCTAATTTCTACTACGTCAAAGCCTAAGGTCGTTAGTACTCTAGCGATCTTTTGAGAGTTGGTGTCAGTTATTCTGCCTACGAGTACCTCGTTGCCTATTACTAAAATCGCCGCGCTCCATTTCTTAAGGTAAGGGTTCGTCATTTGCTTTACGACACCTCTAAATCCCCGATTATTTTCTCAGCCACCTTCTTTCCTGAAGCTAGCATTCCGCCGAAGACGGGCCCCATTCTGGGAAGCCTATAGAAGCTAGCAACGGACATCCCGGCCGCGTATAATCCTTCAAGCACCTTTCCGGTATACTTAACTACGAGCTTCTCGGCCTCGTCTATCCAAGCTCCGTATTCCCTTCCAACCTCGAAGTTCACGTTCGGGAGCTTCTTAGACGCTATCTTCAGTATCTCTGCGTCGTGTCCGGTAGCGTCAACGACTGCTTTTGCTTTGAAGAATATCGGATCAACGTGGAGACCGGATAGGTAAATAGGCGACCATAGAGCTACTACTCCCTTTACCTTGGTCACACCTTCTTCTATTCTGTATATTAGGTCCTCGACGTGCATTCCGAGAACTATCTTCGCTCCAGCCGAAACGGAGGCGTTGCTTAGCTTCGCTACTAACGCGGCGGCATCGGTTGTGTACAAATTATCATCAACTTTCTTTAAGGGAACACCGAGCTCTTCGGCTATTTCCTTAGGATTGTAGCCCTCTAACTCCACGTCCTCTACCACTACCTTATGGAAGAGGCTTCCTCCTCCAGAGATACCGCCTCCTAAGCTAACCCTCCTTTCTAGTATTAGGACCTTAAGACCGGCTTTCGCAAGGTAATGGGAAGCCGTGAGTCCGGCCGGACCTGCTCCAACTATTACTACGTCAACGCCCTTCGCCATTTGGGATAGTTCCTTTGAGCTTTCCTCTATTATTATTGAGGTGACCTTACCCTCATCTATCATAATAAAGCTACCTAAAGTAATTCACTCTGTGAAAGGTAAATGAAGATTAGTTAGCGCAAAAACACCTATTTGAAGGCGGAATAATTAGAACTACTAACGCTTGCCTTAGAGTTCAACCTTTCGCTCGACGCGATGGAAGGTGTTCCTTCCACAGACCCTACAGTAGTGATAGATCCTTCCCATACTTTCTAAATCGTAGCTACCGAGGAACAACCACATTTGGCCGCATCTCTCACATCTCAGATACCAACTAGTCATTCGAAACCACCCTTACTTCTTATGAAACCTGGCGTAAATCATTGCGTGGTCTTTGTCGAACGGGTCTAAGTGAACGATATCGAGTATTTCGAAACCCCTTTCCTTAAGTGTAAGCAATTCCCTCCTGAACACTTCCTCCGGGCTCTTAGTTACGTCCACGCTCCTAGCCTTTATTGCCATGAGCATGTAACCGCCGTCCTTTAGGAAGAAGTCAGCGTTATCGGCAACTATTTCCGCTTGGTTAGGTTGGGCCACGTCGGCGTAGAGCCCGTCAGTTAGTTCAACTAAGTGCCTATATTCCCTAGGCTTCCTGGCATCTCCCAATATAGGGAAAATGTTCTTTCTTTCTTCAGCTAGCACTACGAACTCTCTCATTACTCTGGGCGCGAATTCTACTCCGTATAGCTTTCCTTCCTCGCCTATTATGTCCGAAATGTGGCTAGGAGTGGTACCCGTAGCAGCACCTAAATAGAGAATCTTATCTCCTCGCTTAATTGGTAATTCCTCGAGACCCTTAGCCAACGCAGCCGCGAGCTTAGACCTAAATATATTCCATTCCCTGTATTCGCCATCTTCCCACTTATAGAGTTTCTCCCCATATACTCTTTTTCCGGGAGTCAAGTTCTTAGTAGCGAGCTTGACGCTGCCGTCCTCTAGTTCTACTATGTAGACGTTAGGGTACTTGGGATGCTCATATATGTTGACTACTTCAATTACCAACTTCCTTTACCCTAAAGGTAGGAGCTAGGAAGGGGTTAAACTATTGAAGTTTGGGGATTGGAGGACAAAAACTCACCATTCTAGGCTCTTGCCCTTCTCCTCACCGCCGCCTCTACCGGTAACTGCCGCTGCGACTGCTATGGCGATAACTAAACCTATAACGAACGCACCTATAGTTACGGTGTAGTCAGTTACGGTCTTAGTAATCGTTTCAGTTACGGTGTTTACAATAGTCTTGTAGAGAGTCTTGGTTAATGTATTAGTTAAGGTTACGTTGTTGGTTATAGTTAAGGTCTCAGTAACCGTCGAAGTGCTGGTAATTAAGCTAGTCACCTTCTCCGTAACGGTATTAACTATCGTTTGGAAAACTAGCTGCGTGGTCGTTAAAGTCGAGAAGACTGTAGTTGTAATGAAGTTGGTGAAGGTTACGTTATTTATTATTAGCTTAGTAGTGGTGTAAGTGAGCGTTTGGGTCAAGGTTTCCGTTCTAGTTACTGTTTCAGTCACGGTGTTAGTTACAGTCGTAGTTAGGTTCAAGGTAGTCGTAACCGTCTCGTATATGAACTCCTTCTTCGGGTACTTAGAAGGTAGCTTACCAGCTAGGTAAAGCAGAACGTTCTCAAACAATTTCTGTGCATTAGGATCAGTACTAATGTCGCTGAGTATGCCTCTCCAGGACATAATTACCATTTCGTCGCTCCACTTGGTTACCCTAATCGCTACGCAGTAAGCCGTCCTCCCTAAGCTTTCGTTTAGAGCTATTACGTCCTTTACGAGCGGGATTAGGCAGCAACCGCCTGGAAGTTGGCTAACGCCTTGGAATATCGGGTGCTTAGGAGAAACTAGTATTGGTTTCTTAGCTTCGCAAGCTCCAAGTTTATAGAATCCGAGCCTGGTGAGCACTATGCTTCCAATGTAGTCTCCCGTATCGGTATCGTTCATGTATGGACTAGCTATTATCGCTACCCTCATTCCGGCCTTAAGCGCAGGAACTATTACTTGATCCACGTACGCAGTAGCTATCTTGTTATCGAGTTCGGGGTTACCCGTCGTGGCGTTTTGATCGAAGACGAGTAGTATTCCGCTATAGGCTTCCGGGTTGGGAGCGCTGGTTAGGCTTAATCCGAACTGTTGAGGCTGGGGCTTAGTTAGTATTTCCGCCCACACGCCTCCCTTGGAGATCAAGTCGTTCACAGTTCCAGCTATAGAGCTCCAAGCGAGGGAAGTATCTATAGGGTTGGAGGATATGATCCTTATATCGACCTTTCCAGCGTACAGCGTGGTTATTAGCAGTAGGCTCAATAGAGGCGTTAAAGACCTCTTCATTGTACCACCGAAGTAATACTAGTTTGGAGAGGTTTTAACGTAGCAAGCGGAAAACAGTTAGTGTGTTTAATATGATTGGTGCGTCTGATCCATTTGGGATGCTTAAATGGAATCAGAATGGCCGTTAAGGGACTACATCTTAATGATAGCAGTGGTAGTGTTACTACTCACTTCCCTTGGAGTATTGAACTTCGCCTTCATTAACTACAGTACGCATTACGAGTGGATGCCTTACGTAGCCGGTCCAATCGTGGGGGCCGTTTACTTAATATCTTTAATTATACCGTTAGTAAGTAGAAGCTATACGCTCTACATGCTAGGCATTTTAGTATTCATGATTCCCACGTTGTTAGCTTACGTGATCACCTACGACGATAGCAGCATCTATGGGTACGAGGACGTGGCTTTCTTGCTCGTTTTGGACTTGCTGTTCGCAATGCTTCTTCATAGAATGGAGGGTACCGATTCATTCACTAGCAGCGTTACCTATTCTATAAGTATTTCCTTAGTTGCCTTGACTTCCCTCATTGCCGTCACTATCAGTTTCAGGAACGGAACGGTGTACCAATTAGACACGCAATCGCTGCTCCTCCTTTCTAGTATAGCCTCGTTCTTATCGGTGATAAGCACATTTACGTTAAAGAAATCGTTCGCCTTGACTTCCCTTCTAATCAATTACTTATTAATACTCATAATAGCAGTTAGCATAAATTTCGTCTATCCAGACGTGACCATATGGATGTTCCTAGCGCCCCTACTGGGCATAAACGCTATCCCCGCGTACTTGATCTACGTCTACGGAGTAGAGAGTTAGCCGGACCTCTCTTTTTATTTCCTTTTTACACCTTCACTAATAGGTGCGTAACGCAATGATAACTGCGAGTTGGGGAAACCTAGCGGCTCTGGTGAGGAGGGCCGACGTAGTAGTTGAAGTCATAGACGCTAGGACACCTAATAACACTAGGAGCAAGAGGCTCGAGAGGTTAGTGGAGACTTTAAATAAACCGATAGTGTTGGCCTTGAATAAGGCGGACTTAGTTCCAAGGGAAATAGCTGAAGAGTGGACTAAGAAGTATAGGGCAGAAGGGTACGAGGCAGTTTACCTAGCAGCTAGGGAACACAAGGGTACGAGGGTATTGAGAAGGGCGATCAACAGGAGCGTGACCGTTAGACCAATAGTGGTAGCTGTCGTAGGGTACCCGAAGACCGGTAAGAGCAGCGTAATAAACGCCTTAAGGGGTAAAGGAGGCGCGTCCACCTCGCCCGTTCCCGGAACTCCAGGTTACACGAAGAAACCCGGTATATATAGAGGACCCGGTCAAATCTACTTCCTCGATACCCCTGGAGTCATCCCTCCGGATGGTTCGCCTTTAGAGAAGGCGATTAGGGGAGCTCCTCCGGAGAAATTGAAGGACCCCGTTAAGGTTGCTGTGGAACTGATAGAGTTCGTGAAGAGGTACGAACCCAAGGCCTTCTTAAAGGCTTATGGGTTCGATGGAGATCCTTACGAGATACTGGAGAAGCTAGCGATTAAGAGGGGTTGGTTCTATAAAGAGGACCACGAGCCCCTAATAGAGCAAGCCGCAAGGGCGATAATAATAGATTACCATAAGGGAAAGATACCGTTCTACGTTCCGCCTTACTAGAGGCTCATGGTCTGGTGTCTTCGATCACTCGAACTCACCAATACCAGCCTTCTTCATCGCCAGTATCCCTTGGAACCTAAGGGGGTTTAAAATTGAGCAATGAAGAGAGAATCCGGGAACGAGGTCATCGCGACCGATGAGATGGCCGCTCTTCTCTGAGTCCGATTCCGTAATTCCGTATGATTAAAAAGAACTAAGCTTCTTCGGATATTTCCCTCAGCCACCTAGGGTGCTCTTCTAGTGCCCTCTTCCTAGGCATTCGACCGGTTAGGAAAGTTAGGTCCAGTGGGAAGATTGAGGGACGGAAGTGGGTGTATGCTATGTGAACCATTAGTATGAACGTTACTGCTAATACTGCTTCCTTTACGTGCATTGTCCATAGTATGCCGCCTAGTACGTGAGGACCCCATAGGAGAATAATGAATCCGGGTATGCCGAGCACCAACATACCCCAGTATATGCCCCAATACTCGAACAATTGTTCCGGATCATATTTGCCGTAAGGCTCCGGCTTCTTACCCATCAGAACTGAAACGACGTTTTTCAGGAACTTGACGCTATAGAATTCAAGTATTGGGAACCTTTCCTTTAAGTTTTCGCCGCGAGCCTTGAGTATTAGCGCTTGGGTAGTGTAGTAAGTGAAGTGGAGAATAGCTAGTATACCCATTGCTATACCGCTGTAAACGTGCGTAACTATTAGCGCAACCTTGTCCCCGATTCCCGCGTTCGCAGCGAAACCAGTTACGGCGCATACGGTAAACGTTATTATCATCCATAGGTGTTGTATCCTTTGCCATTTACTTAGCCTAGGGATCCATACGTCCCTTTTAGCCTCCTCGATTTCGTAATACAACCGCCACTTCCCAGCCATCCTTACTTCTTTGAGGAAATTGACGAGGACCCATAGAGTTCCTACTATAGCTATAACGAGTATCAATAGATCGAAGGCGACTGATATTAAGCTTCTCCACCAGGCAACGTTACCTACATCGAAGCTTCCGAGAACGGCTCCGCGTACTGGCCACTCACTTAATAGAACTTTCAAGGCGTATTCATATACGAAACCCCAAGCGATACCTACAGCTATCGCCGTACCAATGAGGCTACCTATGAGATACCCTATTCTCCCTTCCTCGAAATCATGGGAAGGTGATCCCAATGTTCTCACCTCTATATTTAATATTACTGCCCTTCGCCATGCTCTCTCTCCTCTTTTTCATTTGGTCGACCACCTCCACCCGAGGCTTTCGCTGCTGCGAACCCGGCTATTGCACCAATTGCCGCACTCGCTACGCTTCCGGTCGCTAGTGCCCCTTCCAGTTTCCTCTCGTTTGCAGTTTTCGCTTCGCGAACTGGAAGCGCTTCACTAGGCTCGAAGAAAGTATGAGCGTGAGGTCTCATGTCGCGGTGGCAGCTCTCACAAGCCAAGAAGCCTCTGGTGAACTGACCGTCTTCGTAAAGTTTGCCCTTGAAATGGCAAGTACGACAACTGGCAGTGGTCGCTGACAGTCTCACGTCTCCGCTATATTCAGATTTAACTATCCTGGTCACTTCAGCTACAGCTATGTCAGCTGCCTTAGAAGGGTTACCAACTCTGTTTAAGGCATCGAAATAGTTGTTTAATAACATTACGGCGAACGCGGCAATGTCGCCAGTCAATCTACCGCATCTCTCGCTTCTCTCGGGCGATCCGCTTGCGTATCCCGAAACCTCACACCATTTCCCTACTGAAACGTGGCATAGAGTAGATCCGCTCACGTTCTGAGGCAACCACTTCTTGCTTTTCATTCTCTCGGGTGGTACGTACATCATTCCCTTTACAGCGTATTCGTTACTCTTACGGGTCGGAAGCGGAGTGGTCTCGTAGATCCTCATTAAAGCCTTGCCTAATTTATCCCAAGCCTTATGTTCGCCAACTATCATCTGTATCGCGAAGAGCGAGCCGTTGAGGGCCCCACATAGGGTTCCCCAACCCACGGCGCCTCCGTAACCGTATTGGAATAAGCTGTGGAGGTGTTTCTTGTTCTTAATAGCATCTAAGGCCTTCTCTCTACTCGGTATAGGCAATAACGTCCAAGGATACCCTATCTTCTCGCGCAGTTGTATGGCTATGCTCCAAAAAGCCGCACCGGCACACTCGAATAGGTAATATCCCATATGGCCGAGTTTCCTGGTCTCCTCGGGATCCAACTTAGTGTAGGGCCAAGGTAGTTCGGGAGGCTCAATCGCTTCGGGTTTTTTGGGTTCCGTCTTCGCCTCTTCAGCGCTCGCGACTTGGGGAAAGGCCATGAGAAGCGGCACGGTAGCTGCCGTAGAGACCAGGCGCTTCACGAATTCACGTCTAGAAACCATTACGTAAGGTCCCTCATGAGGTAATATTGCGATTTTTCGAATATATTTCTTTCCTATTATAAGAATATTGTTTACTGCGTACAAGTGGAATTGGTTTAATTCGATAATGAAGAGTTAGATCTTATTTTATTTTCGCGTAAACAGCGGATAAAATTAATGGTAGTAGAACGGTCGCGTCGCCGTATACAACTACGCTCTTCCCGGAAGGCTTCAATTTGCCCCAGCTGATGGCCTCCCTAGGCTGCGCCCCGCTCAAGCTTCCATCGAATTCGAGCGCAGTTGTTAGGTAAACTGCGTAGTCCAGTCCTCCTTTAAATTGGTTCCACCATATAACGTGGTGTTTGCTTATTCCTCCTCCAATTATTAGGGCAGCCGATTTCTCACTATTGAATACCTTCTGCGATAACAACCTTTCGTCTTCCAACAAGTTCAAGTAAATTTTCTTTCCTTCAAGCCTCTTCTTTTCCGAATAAGTAAGGATAGCTGTACCGAAGGCCCCATCTGTTATACCGGGCACAATTATTGGAACGTTCCTCTCATACGCTTTCCTTAATATCGAATTTTCGTCCTCTAACTTACTCCCCGCCTCCATTAAGAGCTTCCACGGAACTATTTCCTCCCACTCCAGCTCATCTAGTAGTTGATGAACGAACTTCTCTACTGGTGGTCCGTAGTTCTCGAAAGGTATAAACACGTTGCCTAATCTGTGTATCTCGAGTTCGGCCAGCATCTTATCGTCGACATTGAAGTATCCCTTATAGTATTCGTGCCCTAGTGCCCTAGCTACGTCGTGATCTAAGGTACCGCAAGTAGTCACGATTACGTCCACTAGACCTTTATCTATGAGTTGAGCTATGACTCCCCTCAAGCCCGTCGCTACCAAGTTGGCCGTAAAGGAAAGGAACCTCAAGTCGGCTTCAGAAAGCCCTTCAGAGAGTATGTCCACTGCCTCCTTTACGTTGACGGCACTGAATCCGTGAATCTTCCCGAACTTCTCTATGAGATCTACTACCGTATCGTTCGGGTCTACCTTAACGTCTTCAATCCGCTCCACTAAGAGGTCCTTCCTATCTACCATTACCCTTCAACCGAGGAAGGAAGAGGAGAGGGTTAACTTAAAACCTCGGCCAAATGCCTTCCGGTCATTAAGAAATCCCTACCGGGAGTACTCCTCATCTAGATGGTCTTTAACCGAAGAGGGCTCCCAAGCCGGCTGAGAGCTCCTCCTCGCTCACTTCCTCCTTCTTCTCTTCCTCTTCCTCCTTCTCTTCCTTCTTCTCCTCAGCAGCCGGAGCAGCTGCCGGGGCGGCTACTGGAGCTGCAGCCACTGGCAAGGCCGCGCTCTTCAATACCTCGTCAATGTTCACTTCCTTCAAGGCGGCTACCAATGCCTTTACCCTGGTCTCGTCCACTTGAACTCCTGCCGCCTCTAGGACCTTCTTTATTGCCTCCTCGGTTATCTCCTTACCGGCGCTATGGAGCAAGAGGGAAGCGTATATGTACTCCATCGTTCCACCGACTGATAAAGGCAGATAGATGGATTAAAATGGGTTCTCCTGTTATTTTTCAATTTTCTTTAGGACGATCTGAGTGTGGGTGCTTTCCACGCCTTTGACGTTCCTTATGGAATCCAATACGCTGTTTAGGAACGCGTGGTCTGGGCTGACGACCTTGACTAGTAGATCGTAGTCGCCAGTTATCTCGGCGACCTCTCTAACGCCCTCTATTGAGCTTAGTTTCCTAGCCACGGAGCTAGTGAACGCATTGGAGTCAACCTTAATCCACACTATAGCCTCGAGGTTCTCGGTAACTCTCGGCTTTAACACCCTTCCGGTAACTTTCTCAGCAATAGTTACGAGGGTATCATCAGTGAGGAACTTGACGTTGCTTCTCTTGATTTCTTCTAATACCTTTAGGAGCTCGTCGTCGCTCAAACGAATGCCTAATTTCTCAAGTTTCGCTTTGACTGCCTTCTTACCAGTGTACTTGTCTATTACGTAGTCCCTACTCCTTCCAATGAGCTCGGGCGGGAAGGCCTCGTAGGTTCTCGGGTCAGCCAGTATACCGGCCACGTGCACTCCGGCCTTGTGAATGAAGGCGTAGTCTCCTATAACTGGAGCATTGTAAGGCACCTCGAGACCGGAGTACCTCTCAACCATTCTAGTTATTTCCATTAACTTACTCAGATTAACTAGGTCTACGTCGAAGTGAACCTTGACAGCTACAGCAAAGGTCTGAAGTGGGACTATTCCGACCCTCTCGCCTAGACCGTTTACGGTAACGTGAACCACAGTGGCGCCTCCCATTACGGCACCGAACGCAGTTGCTACGGCCATACCGAGGTCGTTGTGGACGTGAATGTCGTATTCAACGTTAGGTACCCTTTGTACCATGTGTTCGAAGAACCTCTTAGCGGTCCATGGGGTTAAGACTCCTACAGTATCCGCTAAGCTCACCCTATCAGCTCCAGCGTCCCTAGCGGTCCTAACTACCTCCTCTAGGTACTCCACGTCCGCCCTGGAGGCATCTTCTGCAGTGAACCTTACTTTCACTCCGTAACTCTTGGCGTACTCTACCATTTCGCCTATTATTTGAAGCGCCTCTTCCCTACTCTTCCTGTGTTTCGACTTCAAGTGGATATCGCTAACTCCATAGAATATAGCTATTCTATCAGGTTCGACGTCAGCTGCAACGTCTATGTCGCTCTTAACCGCTCTGCTGTGAGCGACTATCTCGGCCCTTATCTCCCCGTCCCTTTTCATTGCAGCTATCCTACTGACGGCTTCCTTTACGTCTGGAGCTACTGCTGGGTGACCGGCCTCTATCATGTGAACTCCTAGCTCGTCCAGCTTCTTCGCAATGTCTATCTTCTGATCGATTGTGAAGCTTACTCCGGGCGTCTGTTCGCCTTCCCTTAGGGTCGCGTCTAGTAACCTCAATCTAGCGAATTTGTCCCTATACCCTAATATCTCCTCTTGAAACACGGGTCCAGACAATTTCTGCGAACACCGCTCTAGGGGATATTAAGGGATTTATTTGCTAGTCCCTATCCACCTCCAAATGCAATTACGTATCTCGCTTACTCCAATCGAAGGCTAATACTAAATTCGTTGATACTATACGTCTAGTTCGATGGTAAATTGAGGAAGCCGAAGGAGCCCAGCGTCATTGGTTTCATGACCCTAGCGATCATTGGAAGTTCGATAGTATCGGGCTTCAACATCTTCGAGTTCGCTGTAGCAATTGGTTTGCTCGTTCTCCACTTGCTTACCTTCGACGAAGCGTTCGGTGCGATAAGAGCTGGGAGTTTTCCATTGAAATTGATAGCGATCAACGCGTTACCCTATCTCGTACTAGGACTCTGGACCAAGGCTTGGTTCCTGGTTTTCCCGGCATTGTTCTTACTGTCCTATTTACTGTTAGCTTTCAAGAGAGGTAACGACGAGATCACTTACGTCCTAGGTTCATCGATACCCATATTGCCGGCTCTAGTCGTACCCCTAGCCTTGAATAAGTTCAACGACGTAACTGTAATTTACTGGGCGTTGTTAACGCTCTATGCAGTAGCTACAGCCGCTTACGTTGAAACGAAGCTCCCTTGGAGGAACCTTAATAACAAGGTTCCATTGCTCCTATGGTCTCCCAGTTACGTGTTTATCGTTTTCGAACCTTTACTGGCATTAGCGCTGGTAGAACCCACAATTAAGTTCGCGCGAACAGCCATTTCGAACTCGAAAGTCCATCCGAAGGAGCTGAAGAAACTGGGTTGGAGGGAAATGGGAAGGAGCCTCTTGTTCGCGTTCCTTGTAGTATTTCTCTTGAGCAAATATACCTAACTAGATGAAGGATATTACTAGAGGCAGGTTCATCTACGGGGGCACTATATTTTGGGAGGGCTTAGATGTCCTAACGAAATTTGGATTGTTAATGACCAGATTAAGGAGTTCGCGTGTTATTACGAGTGCGAACGGAACAAACCCTGTATCAAGGAAACGGACGTTTACGGAGCTGAAATAATTTCCGTCATGGGTAAGCTATACCGTAAAGGTAATCGAATAGGCGCTCATCGTGGGAGCGGTAGCGGCGTAGTTTACTTGAAGCCCGTTCCCGGAGTTCGGGAAATAAGAGTTGGAACTTCAGTAATAACTGTAAAGAAGTTGCAGTTCAGCTTGAACGTAAAGGAAGCTTACCTACTAGCTCCGACGGACGTTACCTTAAAGTTCGAAGGAGATGAAGGCGAAATAGCGTTCAAGGGCTACCTCTACGGTTACCCTGTTCAAGGCTCCGTCCGGGTGCCTAAGGAGGAAGTCTTAACGGTTTTGCCGCGAAGCGAGGTAGGAGGGTTTTTAGAATTCGAAACGACGCCCATCTACCTGTTCGAGTTCTCGCTGCCTAAGCCTAAGGTACCAGTTAAGGACATGAAAGTATTGGAAGAGCCCTACTTGGGTTCGAGGGTATTAGTGAGCGTGGAAGTTCGCCCTAACTCGGAGTTTCAAGTGGAGGCCTACGGTGATCTGGCCAGGGGCAAGAGCGACAGCAAGGGAAAGGGAGCCGTCACAATAACCGTGAAAGAGAAGATTGGTAAGGGGAGGGTCACTGTAGGGCTATACTCGAAGGAGTTCGATCTACCCCTCCCAAAAGAGCCCTTCAGAATGGACGTAGTTGAAATAGGTAAGCGCAACAGGCTCAACCTCTCGATTACGTCCTCTATAGAGGCGGAAGTAGAGGTCGAGGTAGTCGGCTTAGACGCTCCGTTTAATAAGAAATTGCTTTTAAAGAGAGGCAAGAACCTCTTCAGTCTCGCTCTTCCCAAGCTTAAAGGATTCTCGGAACTGCGAGAGATAACTGTAAGGCTTAAATATGGAACTTACGAGTGTTCTAAGAAGTTATTAGCGAAGATAAGTGGAATGGCTAGAGTCGTGGCCTTCGATGGCAAGCGATTATGGATATACTCCGAAGGGGACCTCGATTACGGTCAAATTAAGTTAATGAAGGGCGTTAACGTAATAAAACCTCCAATTAAGAACTTCGAAGTAAAGGAGAGATACCTAATTAGGGGACCGTTCGATGTAGACGAAGTAGTGGCCGTCTCTAAAGGTAAGTGCGTCCAAGTGATTGGTGATTCTATAGGAACCTTCTGCTTGGATGGAACAGTTAAGTTCGTAAGCGCTAACGGTGAATGGGTACTCTTCTCAGACGGAGCGAGGAGCGTGATTGCGCAGTCCCCAAGAAGTATCGGTAAGGTAATTGAAATAGGTGGGAACGTAGGTGCTTGCGCTAAGGGGATGCCGATAATATGTAATGAAAGCGGTTGCTTCAGGGTTCGTAATGGATCGTTGACTAAGGTCTTCGAAGGAGCCGAGAAGATAGAGGGTCCCTTCTTACTATGGAAAGGTAAGTTGTACGTGATAGAAGGGAACGAAGTTAGGGAAGTGACTGAGGCGGATAACTTCTCTTACTTCGATGGTAAACTGGCTGTCTTAAAGGGAAGCGTAGTTGAGGTCGAAGGGAAGAAGTTCGAATTAGACGCTGACGAAATTTCAATTAGTTACGATTTCTTAATAGCGTTAAAAGGTAGAACAATGAAAGTGTATGACCTAGACGGCAACTTACTTTACGTTCATTCGCAAGAAATTGAGAGTGCCAAGGCTCTCCCCAACGGGGCAGCCCTTTCAAAGGGAGGAGAACTATTGATAGGGGAATTCGTCCCGGACCTCATAGAGGAACCCCTCTTCGTAACTAGTCATACAATAGAGTGGAGTTACGAGGACTTGCACTTCGTTACGCGCAATTACCAATTGTTCGAGGAGGTGGAAGGCTGCGAGGCGCTTAACGAGTACTTGCTCCCCGAGGAGGGGTTCGTTGCGTGTAAGGTAGTTTACTCAGACGAACGCTACAAACCGTACGCATCCCACCTAGAGTCGTTCGAAACGGTTGCCAAGCTCTTCAAGCTTTCCCGTTTGATGAGAAGAGGTGAAAAACTAAGGAACTTGTTCCTGAAGGTATTGGACGAGAGCCTCCCATTAAACGAGATAGAATTGAGGAAACTACTAGAGCGGTTGAGGAACGAGCTCGAAGAAGGAAGGATTGAACTAGAAAGCGTTAGGGAGATCGAGAACGTAATTAGAACTTTCCAAAAACCGCCGGAGGGCTCAGCAGAAGTATTCAGGGAAGTACTTTCTCTCAAAAACGATATGGAATTAGGGAAATTCCTATCAGAAAGGAGCATCTCCGCTTACGATTTAATTAAGGTTCTAAGCGCGGAGGTCAAGTATCCAAGGAAGCTAATAAGGGACGCCATAGAGACAGTGAACGCGATTAAAGCCATTAGGGGCCTATGAAGATACCTCCTCTCAAACGATAAGATGAAGAGCCTCACGGTATCTGAGGCTCCGATGGTGCGTGCAATGCTATGGATAGTCGATCTCGACGGAGTTGTTTGGAGGGGAAAGGAATACATTTGGGAGAACGTTGAGGCCTTAAGGAAACTGGAAGGAGAGAAAGTTTTCCTTACCAATAAGGCCACGTCTAGGTGGGAAATACGAGAAAGGCTCGAGAAAGTAGGGCTAGATGGAGACGTGGTAACTTCCGCCTACGTAGCCGCTTCGTACCTAAAGGAGAACGGTATCCGGAGCGCCTTCGCTTTAGGGCCAATGGGTCTATACGAGGAACTTTCTATTAATGGAATTCACCTAACTGATCAAATAGAGCTAGTTAAGGCCGTTGTAGCCGGTCTCGACCAATTCGTAACGTACGATAAGATAGCGTTGGCTACAGAGGCTATTACGAAGGGTGCCCTCTTCGTTGCTACCAATCGCGATAGAACGTATCCCACCGAGAAGGGGCTGAAACCGGGCGCAGGTAGCGTTGTGGAGGCAATAAGGGTCAGTTCGGGCATCGAGCCTATAGTGGTGGGTAAACCTAGTAAGATAGCCTTTGAGGTAGCTTCCAAGGGAAGGAAAGACGTAGTAGTGATAGGAGACAAATTGGAGACTGACGTGAAAATGGCCTTGGAGAACGGCGCTAAGGCAGTCTTAGTTCTCACCGGCGTAACTAAGGAAGTAAGGGAAGTACCTCCGGGCGTTAAGGTCGTACGGAACTTGAGGGAACTCTTGGAGTAAACGTAAGGGGAGCGCCGGATCGGTAGGGTCACCGCGGGCTCTGCGGCCCCCTCAACCCCCCGATGGCACTCACTTGGACGCAACGGGAATATTTAAGTTCTTCTCTTCTTTACCTCTCCTCCATTTCTCAAGTAGTAGGAATACGCATAGGGATCCGCACATGTTGCAGCTCTTTAGAGGCGTTGGCCCGTATTGGTTCCTTATTTCCTTCGCCCTGTCAGGATCTAAGGACAAGTTTATCATGCACTCCCAATCCAGTGCCGCCCTACATCTACCCATCTCCAAGTCCCTCTTCATCGCCCTTTCCGGATACTTCACGATGTCGGCTGCGTGTGCAGCTATCTTGAAGGCAATGACGCCTTCCCTTACTTGCTCTGGGTTGGGGAGGTTCAAGTGTTCGGCCGGAGTTACGTAACACAAGAAGTCGGCTCCGTTAGCGGCAGCTACGGCACCACCTATTGCTCCAGCAATGTGATCGTAACCGGCTGCTATGTCGGTAACTAAGGGACCTAAGATGTAGTACGGGGCCCCTTCAGTTAACCTCTTAGCGAGCTTAACGTCGGCAATTACCCTGTCAAGTGGAACGTGACCGGGTCCCTCGAGCATTACTTGAACTCCCGCTTCCCTAGCCCTCTTAACCAACCTCGCGTTGTTTATTAATTCACTTATATGGAACTCGTCGTGCGCGTCCTCTAAGGCACCCGGTCTCAAGCTGTCGCCCAAACTTATCACGGCGTCGTATTCCTTGAACATCTCTAGTATGTAATCGAAATTAGAGTAAAGCGGGTTCTCTTTATCGTGCTCGAGCATCCAAGCAGCAATTATCGATCCTCCTCTGCTTACAATTGGTTCCGCTCTGTTACTCCTAACGGCCTTGAGAGCGAGGTCTTTCGTTAAGGCAGCGTGGAGGGTCATGAAATCAACTCCGTCCTTCAAGTGCTTTTCTATCGTGTTAAGAACGTCGTCTTCCGTCATGTTTATTCCAGCTCCCTTCTTGGTGGTAACGTCCATGAAAGCCTGATATATTGGAACGGTGCCCAAGGGTAGTGGCTCGGCCGCCTCCATTATCTTCCTCCTAATTACGTCCAAGTTGCCTCCAGTGGAGAGGTCCATCACGGTGTCCGCTCCATACTTCTTAGCTATTTTAGCTTTCTCTATTTCCATATTCAAGTCTATCAATGTGTTACTAGTTCCTATGTTGGCGTTGACTTTAGTTAACATGCCCTCGCCTACAGCTACTATCTTAACCTTATCGGCCCTTTTAACGTTCCTTAACAGAACGATTCTGCCTGCAGCTATTCCATTCCTTACCTTCTCTACGTCTACGCCCTCCACTTCAGCTATCTTCTTCATTTCATCAGTCACGACGCCCCTTCTAGCAGCTTGTATTATAGTTCCCATAAAGTACGACCTATACCTCATATTCTAAAGAATTTTAATAAGTGATTTGGTTTCGTCTCCGTGATCGCTTTAGAGCGTAAATTTTGACGCCGTACACGAAAATTAAAGACTGGAAAGCTTCTCCTTCTTCATCCATTCGTACTTATCTGAGGTCTCTGAAGGTAATCTCAAGAGCTCTACGTAACCGAACGCGCTCAACGCGACCGCTTCTGATAGGTTAGCGAGGGTTAGCTCGTTCGGATGGAGTAGCATTCCATTTATCTCTATTTTCCTCTTTACAATGACGTAAACCTTGCCGTTCTCGTCCGCTATTACCTCGTCCAAGGCGTCTACGTAATCAGATATTATTCTTAGTATGAGTTCAATTAGGTTGGAGTCAACGCTATCGTTAGGCACCTCCTCACCTATCATTGCTTTATATATCCTGAACTTGAACAAGTTCTTGAACATTCTCTTGTATTCCCTTAACCTCTCTCCGCAGTTTTCTCTATTAGTTGACTCCGAACACATTACCGCGAACTTTCTATATTCCGAAATTAGCTCTTCCCACGTAGTGGCCGATACGTTGAGCAAGTCGTTTGTATCCAATTCCCTTTTAAGGAGGTCGAACAAGCTCTTCAATGCGATCCGATCTCGTAATACGTGCGTATCCTTTAAACCAGTGGAAGCGCGGGAGGGGTTCAGTAGTCTTCAACGTTATCCGCGAGCTATCGAAGTTACGTTCGAAAGCAACTGGTACGTTAGTTTCGGGTATTCGTGGATCTTTGTTATAACGCTGTATATCGCTATAGCCCACAGTATTCCTTCCATAACTAAGGTAGCGTAGAACACGTACTCGTTATTATTGAAGAAAATTAGTACCATTAAGAACGGTAGTGCCATGTAAGTCATTAGTAACAAGTGTAATAAGGTAAAGCTCAAGGTTGAATTCACGAGGAAGCCGGAGAGCGCCGTTATTGTTGCTGAGGTAGCGTTGAGTACAACCATTTCAGCTCCTCTGTCCCCCGCGCGTTACCTAACATAAATACTACTGGTCCATAACCGATTATTAGGTCAAGCGATTATGGAGTGCGGACCTCCAGCAAAGAGATTGCCGAGCATAACTGGTAAGGACACCGAGGCCGTCTTGAAGGAGCTATGGAAGAACGGACTTAACGTGCGGAAGGAAGTAGAAGAGCAAGTGAAAGCGTTCGTAGAAATGGCGAGGAAGAGCAACGAAACGGTCTCAGCGTTCGTTATAGGCGAATGGGGCGAGGGGAAGACCAGCGTCTTCGACGGATACGTGAGGGGCTTGGCCAAGGACTTCTGTCTACTAAGCGTTTCAGCTAGGAGAATAGTTGATTCTGTAAGGAGACTCAGGGCCGGAATGGGGCACTCGTCGGCATTGATCTTCGCCTCAGCGTTGTTGCACTCGATTTCAATGGAAGGAGAGGAGAGGGGAGAGAGCCTAGTAGATCCTTACAAAGGCGAGCCCCTCCACGAGTACTCCAAGAAGGCTTTGGATCAGTTGTTCGGCAAATGTGGTAACAAAAAAGTAATAGTGTTCATAGATGAGTTCGAAGAAATAGTTTCGCCCAAGAACAAGGACGTCGTTAGCGAGGTCCTGAACGGATTGGTCGAACTGATTAATGGCGAGTATGGATACTTGAGCGAGAAGTATCCCGGAAGGCTCCACTTAATGGTAGCTTTAACTCCCTACGCCTACGTCAAGGCCCTAACCTTAGCTAACATAGACGAGAGCCTGAAAGGTAGAACGGAGAGGAGACTGCACTTCAAGATAGAGCTCAGGCCCTTGAGTAGGGTAGAGGCCTTTAACCTAGCTAAGGCTATCTTGAACTTCGCCTTCGGAGAGGACTTCAGTCCATTCCCATACCAATTCCTCAATACTCTCTATACCATAGCGCAAGGCAATCCGGGGGCGTTAACGAGTCTCTTAAGGGTAGTATTGAGCCACTTGAGCGAGGGTAACTGCACTAGGTACACTAAAGACCCATACGAGCTAATAGAGGTGCTCTCTAACACTACCGTCTTCACCTACGTGGGATCGTCTAAAGCAATAGACAAGTTATACTTTGAGAGAATATTAACCTCTATAGCGAGAAATGAGGCGGAACGTAGGGCGGTGGCCACAGTAGCTGCTTACTACTACCCCCTCACTCTAAAGGAGATGAGCGATCTCGGAGGAGTGCCCGTGGAAGTAATTGAGACGTTGGACCAAAGGGCCTCCCTATCCTCAACACCTCTCTTAGAGAAGTTCTGGAGGACCGACGATTACTCCAAGGCCTTTATGGTAATACTTGAGAGCTTGAGAAACGTCTTCACTGAAGGGGACGAGGAGGAGTTTAGGAAGATCATTGAGGAACTAACGTATCCGAAAGGTGAGTCTAACCAATTCTTCCTGGTAATACCTGATGAGAGCAGCGCGGAGATCTTGGAGGACATAATAGGCGAAAGGAGGCTCATAGGGGATATAACCAAACTAGCTTCGTATTTGAAGAAGAAGTTGGAAGAGGCTGGTATTAAACTGGAAGAGAGCTACATGCTCTCGCGTAAACACGCCATAAACTTGTATCCCCCGCCTGCCGTTAGCGCAGCCTTCTTCATAAAAGATCCTCAAATGAGAGCTAAGGCGTGGAAGGATGCCCTCAACGCCGTGAGTAAGGGAGACGTGAACCTAGACAAAGCGTTGGTAGACATGTTGCTAACGGCCTTTCAAGGCAAGCACGTAGGCAAGATGGTTACAGTGAAGGTGCCAACGCCGTCTAAGCAAGTTCCGGTTACCGTTTACCCCAAAGCAGTACTCTTCCGAGATATAGAATTGAGGAAGATAGCGGAGGAGGCTAAGAGGGAAGGTGCCAACGTACTCCTAGTTCTGACTAAGAGCGATATCGCAAACGAGATAGAGGACCTATTGAGCACTTCCGATATAGATTACTTCGTTATAGGCGCTAAGGACGTAAAGGTAATACAGCTAGCTGTTTACTCGATTTACTCTTCTCCTGAAAAGAGGGACGTAATAGATCCCGAGAAGGTTCAAATGTTCTTAAAGAGAATAAGCGAGGAGTTGGGTATAAGGGAAGCGCTCGAGAAGTGGGCCGAGAAGGCGTACAAGGAAGGCATAATAGTTGACGACTTGCCTAGGATATCCGGTGCCTCTGAAGAGAGTATTGCTGAGGCCTACACCTTCTACTTGGCCTATCCATCAAATGAAATGACGACGGAAGAGGTGTTTGAGCACGTAGTGAAGACTGTTAGGAAGTTCATGATATACGGCAGAGGATCCCGTAAAAAGGTTCCCTTCAGTACGGGTATAGACGTGGAAAGTCCCTCCATGTTAAAGAGGTTCGAAGACGATTTAGTTGCAGCAGGCCTGTTAGAGAGAAGGAATGGGAAGCTTAGAATAACCATGAGCAAAGTAGAGAAGAGAATACTAAACGAGGTTAAGAAGAGGGGCAAAGCCCCTTGGAAAGCTATAGAAAAAGAGTTCATATTAGTTGCAAACAACAAGAGGATACTTAGCGATTTCTATTTAAAGATATTGGAAAAGAGGGGATTGGTGAGAGTAGAGAGGAGGGGGAACGAGCCCTATTTAGTGGAGCTCGTGGAACCATCGATAATAGCATCCGAGTTGGACGCTCAAGCGAACAAGCTCGAGGACTTGTGGAACAAGAACGGATACAAGTGGAGCACCTATGCCCACATAGTAGTCTCAAAGAAGAAGGAAGACAACTTAATACTGTTGGAGGAGGTGAAGGACTACGTCGAGAAAGGGGCATTGGAGCTTAGAAGGGAGAGCGACGCCTACGCTATAGCCAGGAGAGCCACGTTCTTACTGAACTTAGGTAAGTACCTGGAGCATCAGCTAGTTCCAGTAACTAGGAAAGCGTATGAGGAAGCCTCCAGGTTGATTGATTCGTACGATAAGAAGATTGACGAATTCAAGACGAAGCTAAGAGCAGTTACCAATAAGACCCTCAGCGTTGCCAAAATACCGACCGTATCTCCCAGCGAGTTCGAAGAGGTAGTGAGGCTTCACGAACTCATGGAGAAAGCTGTGGACATTGATTCAAAACCCTTACCAAAAGACGTGATGAATAGATTAGTGGCGGAAATGAGAGCCAACGGCATCCTCCCAGATCTATTCTACTTCGAGAAATTCTACGATCAGAGGTCTTGGGCACTAGCGGATTTCTTTAACTTAAAATATCACTTAATTAAAGAGAAGACGAACGAGTTAGATCGCTTGCTCAGAACCTACGAGGACTACTTAAGGGAAGCTGAGAAGTACCTTAATAGAATAGAGAACAAGGAAAGGGAAGTAGTTACTAGACTGGAAAGCTTGGCTTCCGGGGGCTTCAATACTAGGCTGAGCTCAATAGCTTATTCGTGGTTGAAGGAACTAATTGTAGGCGAAGGAAGGAACTTCTCGAAGATAGCTCTCTCGTTAAAGGATCTAGTGGAAATGCTAAGTGAAGTAGAGAAGAGCGTCGGCGTGTTCGACGACAACGTCTTAGCTATCCTAAAGATGTTGGATGAGCTTAAGGACGAGGAAGTGCGATTTCACCGCAACTTGGCGTACCTCAAGCTCTGGTATCAATTCCTCTCCTCCTTCTACGATAGGAACGAAGTAGGCAAGGAGCTGGACCTATTGAAGCGCAAGATAAGCGAACTGGAGAGCTCCTACAGGAAGATTTCGGATGACGAAAGGGAGCCCAATAGCTTAGCGGACTTGAGTACGGTATTGAGGGCTCTAAGGAGAAGAATAGCGGAGCTGAATTCCGAAGTTGAGAAGTTGAAGGGAAGCGCTAGGGAACTCCATGAGGCGAAAATGAACGAACTGATTGAGGATTTAAGGAGCGTGAAGAAAACTATAAACCTATTAAAGAAGCTAGATCCGAAGGCAGAAGTACCTAAGGCCATATTGAACGTCGAAATGAAAATAAGGAAGCTCGCTGAGAGCGCTCCAACGTCTATGGACGAGAACGCGACTTATTCCAAGCTAAAAGATCAGATAGAGAAATTGAAGACTTACGTTAAGGTAAACGTAAAGAGCGTGTTGAGCGAGAAGGAGGTATTAGCGCTGGAACTAGTTAGTAGAAAGAAGGAATGGAAACTCAATGAGCTCATAGGGGAACTCGAGGGAGCTGGCGTGAAAGGAGAGGAAGCGCTCAAAATCATTCTATCCCTTCAGAACAAGGGACTGCTCGAGGCCCTAGTGACGGTCAAGTAACTTAAGGAGCTCTTCCTTACCATCGCCTTCCGAGAACTCCAATATAGTTCTGAAGTATCGCTTGGTTTTCTCGTTCGCTTCTAAGTAGACCGCTCCCGCCCCTGGTTGACCGTATATTATTATCGTTCCGTCGCTAGCGAGCATTAAAGCTGGGATAGCTAGTAGGTCCTCTTCGCCCTCTACTAGAACCCATAGGTCCTCCTTCAAAGCCCTTTCAATAGCCTTAGCCGCCTCTACGCACACGAAGCCGGGCGGGTTCCGAACTACTACGAAGCTTCTCAAGAACTTCAAGTTAACCCTTACTTCCCTCCTGGTCTTCCCGTCTACTATCGCTACGAGGGGCTCTATTCCCCTTTCCAAGAGGGTTTTGGTGCTCACGTCCCCCACAGTTACTACCTTTCGTCCATCAATCGCTTCTATTAGGTCATCCGTATTATGGAACAGTATTCCTTGGGGTGCAGCGAGTAAGTACCTTATTTCCTTTGGGAACCTCACTCCGAAGCAGACACTTCCACTGCGTACCTTCCCGGTTTCTTCAAGTACTCCGTCTTTCCTATCAGCTCCGATTCCTCTGAGATTATTATTACTACTCCGTCCCAGTTCTCTGTTATTTCCGTGCTCCCGCAGTACGGACACCTCTCAGTTCCCCTAGGAAGTAAAGCCTTGCAATTCATACACGCAACGAAGGGCTTCCTTCTCAACTTCCGTTACCTCCATCCTCAATCTTACCTAAGTACGGTTGTCTCATAGTAATTCCTATCCTAACTTCGTTAGCGTAGCTCACTTGCACTATCTTACCCCTGACTTTGTCTCCTTTCTTTATTCTAATCTTAGTCCTCTCGCCAACCATGCTTCCAGTTGCTGGATCGTAAATGAACCTATCATCTCCCAGTTGCGACCTATGTGCGAAAGCGTTTATTGGACCGATGTTCACTTCCACACCGGCCTTGGGATTAACGTTATCTACTATTCCCTCTACAACTTCGTGCCTCAAGGGCACGAAGGCTATCAAACTGAACTCTACTTCGTGATAGGTCGCGCCGTCTCCGGGAAGTATGTATCCTTCTTCCTCTATCTTTACGTCCGTAACGGTTAGCACTATTCCGAGTTCCCTATCAACGGTCCCCTCGTAATCTTCCCTTAGGATGTCTAGGGCCACTTTCTTTAGATCCTCACCGAACCTCTCAGGAGGTATCCTAACGACGTCTTTGAACTTGTAGATTCTATACAAGCGCTTTACCCCCTCAACGATCTACCCGTAAAAGTAAAATAATTTCAAGTCTTAGTTAGCTTCTCCTTGAGTTGCAAGGTCGAAAGGAGGGCTACGATCAATATTATTAGCTCCAAGAACAAGTGAGGTACCCATAGTCTCGGTAGCTCGCCATAGGGAGTTATTACGCTCCTGGAAACCCTTCCCGCGTTGAACCAAGCTACGGAGCTCAAGATCAAGTAGCCTTTGGTCTCGTTCTTCCCCAAGCAATATAGCGAGACTGCATATAACGCTAACCAGAAGACGTTTTCGAAAAACAAGAATAGTGGGAATTGCTTAATGACGCCAACGAGGTGCGCTAGATCAATAGCTACGTAGTTAAGCATGAGAAACGCGACTAAGCCTATCAACGCTTTCTTCAAATTAACACCCTAAGGAAAGGCCTCTCCGGGGAAATTACTATACTTTTCTCACTGCTCCGCGCTTCCGTCTCCGGTATTGGAAATGAGAACGCGCGTACTGTTATTGTTCCTAATAGTACCCCTTTACGCGATCTCCCTCAAACCTCTTTGGAGCTTCCAGACGGGGGCGCTCGTTTCGGGAATAGCACCCGGAGAGAAGTACTTGGGCGTGTCCTCATGGGACGGATGCTTGTACTTCCTCGACCTAAGTGGTAAGATGTACGAGAAGATATGCCTCGGAAGCGACGTTGAAGACGTGGATTACCTAAACGGCACTTTCGCCGCAATAACGCTCGAAGGAAAGCTAGTGTTCGTTAACGAGACGACGTTAAAGGTCTATAGGGAATTAAACGCAGGCCCAGAATTCTCTTTTGTGGTAAAGTTGTTGCCTAATGGAACGTTAGTTTGCTTAGAAGGATGCAAGTACTTAGATAAGGAAGGTAACGTTCAATGGGTTTCCCATCTAGGTCACGTCGCTAAGAAGCCCGCGTATGCCTTTGGATACCTCTACGTTCCAACGTGGGACGGTTACCTTTACATAGTAAAGGACGGTAAGGTCCTTAACAAGATTTCGTATTTAGAGAGGGTTTGGGAGGTCAGTTCATGTGGAAAGGAGCTCGCAGTAAGCACCGATAGCGCTGTATACCTTTACAACCTAACCGATCCGATCAAACCTTCGCTTGAATGGAAGGTAGACGGCTTCGAGGAGGCTTGGTCGGTTAGCTTCTCAAAGGATTGCTCTATGCTTGCAATTGCCGATGCGTGCTCTAAATTAGTAACAATAGTTGATTCCAACGGCCAAGTTCTATTAAAGAAGGGCTTCGATGAAGGCGCCTCAACTATATATTTCAAGGGGAACTTGCTGATACTGGGCTCGAGCATAGGAAGGGTCGTAGCCTTCGAGCTCTCTCCTAAATAACCTCCTCCAAGCGTTAATTGACCGCGGGTGATCCTCATGGAAAGTTTATTACCGAAAATAGACGACGTATTGGAGGTTTACTCCTCATTTATTGAGAGGGAAGACGTAGATTCCGCAAATAGGTTCCTAGCGAGCTTGTGTTCCACCATAGCCTTCGCAGTGGCTTCGGGGAAATTAGACGAGGAAAAGGCGAGGAGTTACCTAGAGGAACTTAGGGAAAAGGTAGTTGAAGGACCCGGAATGTTGAACCCATACGTTTTCGGTCTGCTTGGAGACTTAATAGAGGACCCCAAAGACATAAACAGGATAAAGGAGAGGCTAATCCAAATTTGGAGCATGGACGAACTAGGCTTGGAGGACTAGGGGCGCTTTTCCAAAACTCGTTCTGACATCGAACTCGGTTCGAGCGTCCCCAACTTTTTCTTACAGTTATCCATTGAAGAATCATTTTCGACCTCACTATTTAAGCCCCACTGTGCGACTACGATAGCATTGGTACAGATGAGATGCCTTGCCCGTGGTTCAAGGACGGTATGTGCCATAGCCCGAAAATAGGTAAGCCGAGCGCCGCTATAGTTAACAAGAAGTGCACGTCCGATAACTACGAGGAATGCAAGTTCTACGTTCCTCCGGAAGCGACAGATAAGGGCTTGAGCGCGTTCGTATCGGAAGAGAGGAGCGAGGAGAGCTTCGAGGAGAAGTACAAACCTTACAAGTTAATCCACGCGTCCCCCTACAAACCAGAAAGCAAGTGCCCTCACTTCGAGGTCATGAGGGGCACGGACGGTAAGTGGTACGCGCTCTGTAAGGTCATGGACAGACTCTTAACCGTAGTTGAAATGAAGTTGTGTGAACACCATTGGAAGACGTGTCCGTTCTATAAGAACGCAGTTAAGCTCTTGAGTTGAGGAGCCTAGTAGCACCAAGAACCCTTTAGGACGGGGAGGTTCGGGACTGCATCCGTTTCGTTCAGCCCGGGCTGGGTCTCCAGCCCATTACCTAATCCCCATGCGAGGGGACTCGGGGTTACGATGTGATGATTTGCGCGGGAACGAGGCCGGGGAGGACAAACAACAAACAGATGAACGTAGTCTGACATAAATTCTAGAATATTCCTTCGATACTTGGGAATTCCATACGAAGCGGTACTCGCAGTGGCACTCTTCTGTAGTCCCCAGCCTCGCCCTGTACAGACTGGAGCGTTCCTAGCTTGAATTTGTATATTCTCCCTCCCCGCTTTTTAAAAGCGAGGCCTCTGGGGTATACCTAATGGTGGCGGGGCTAGTAGTTCAAGTTGTAGGCTTTAAGAATTCGGGAAAAACTTCTCTGATTGAAGGAATTATAAGGGAGCTGAAAACGTTAGGAATCGAGCCGAAAGTAATTAAAACAACCCATCACTTGCTAGAGGAAACTGACGCTGGAGATACGAGAAGGTTCTTGATAGCGGGGGCTAGGGAAACGGTACTGTTGACCCCAAACGGGATTAGGTATCAGAGCTCTATACCTAGGAAGCTGGAGGAAGTAGTTGAAGAATTGGACGGGTTGGTAATAGTTGAAGGCGGAAGGGAGGTCAAGAGGAGGGAGTGGGTCGGAGTAATTGTAATTAGAAGGGAAGGTGAGTTGAGGGCCCTAATGAGGCCCAGGACGATAGCAATAGTGAAATCGGGGAGAGATTTCAGTAGGGAAGCTAGACACTTGGCCAGAACTATAGCGGCCATGTACAAGGCTCAGCTGTCCCATGCCGCTTTCACCGCTCAACACTCGGCAAACTCCTCATAGCCCTTTGAACTTTGCAAAGAGCAAGGCAGCCGAAAGCGCTACGGCGCCAAGATTTAGGATCGGGGAAGAGCTCTTGAATTTAGCTAGCCTGAACCTCTTGTTGCTGAAAGGGTAGAACGGATAGATGCCGTAAACTGTGAGGGAATCGCCCAATAAGTGAGAAGAATATGCCACTAGAGCGGAGAGGCCGGCGTCGGGACCCATTAGAAAGGCAACGGAAGTTAATATCAACATAGCGAAGACGTTATGTAAGCTCTTCCTGTGCCTCAACTTCAAGTCGAAGTCAGGAAGTTTAGAATAAATTACTGAGGTGAGCGTAACCGATGGAGAAGGGCCTAGTAGGAAAACTGACAGAGAGAAACCTAGAGCTGCGTGAGCGTACCCTAACACTCGTAAGCCCTGGATAGGACTTCCCTTGAGTATCCAATTAAATGCTCTAGATCTCGAACGGATAAACCGCGGAGGGACGAAAGTAAGTGAAGGACAGGTTGCTAAGGAGGTTAGCTAGGGAGCTGCTAGGCGACGACGAGGTTTGGTCTAGGATAGACGTAGTAGGAGACATAGCGTTAATTCACAGGAAATTCAACTACCCTATAGAGAATCTTCGTCTCCTAGCTAATGAGATGCTTAAGAGAATGAAGGGCGTCAAGGCGGTCTTTGCAATAGAACCTGGAACTGAAGGGAAGTATCGGTTAAGGAGACTCATCCATTTAGCTGGAGAGAACAGAACTGCTACAATTTACAAGGAGCACGGTTGCGTTTACAAGGTGGACGTCCAAAAGGCCTTCGTAGTTCCAAGGCTTTCCGGAGAGCACCTTAGGATTGCAGAGCTAGTTCAACCGTGGGAAACCGTATTTAACATGTTTGCCGGGGTAGGTCCCTTTTCTATACTCATTGCTAAGAGAAAGGGGGCGAAGGTATACTCAGTAGACGTTAACCCCCTAGCTTACGAATTAATGGTCGAGAACGTAAAGCTTAACGGCGTAGAGGACAAAGTCATTCCAATTCTGGGAGACTCAGCGGACGTTAGCTACTGGTTAAGGGGAAGCGTTGATAGGGTCCTCATGCCGCTGCCCGAGCTGGCCCCTAGCTACTTGGACTACGCGTTGCTTTCCTTAAGGTATCCGGGTTGGCTCCACTTGTACTTACACGTACTCGTTAGGTGGGGAGAGAGGCCGAAGTTGAGCGCATTGAGAGTCGGTAGGAGGCTCTTAGAAAGCAAGTGTTCCTCCTTTGAGATTAGGGGCGTCAGGTTAGTGAGGACTGTGGGGCCTAGAATAGCCCAAGTAGTTGTAGACGCCCTCTTAAATAAGTGCGAGTTCAAACCAAGGCTGAGGAGCGCTGAAGGCTTCGGACCCCTAAGCCACTTACTTGGAACTCCATGGGATTGGTAAGTCTGGAATTATTTTACGAGCACCTTGAAGTAATGGGAGGGGGACGTCCTTGAAAGCTCTCATAATAGTCGATATGTTAAACGACTTCGTTAGGAAAGACGGCAAGCTCTACGTGGAAGGGGCTGAGGAAATAATAGGAAACATTAAGAGATTGAAGGAGGCGTTCAAGGAAGCTGGCTTGCCAGTAATATATACCAACGATTCCCACCTACCCAACGTCGATAAGGAACTGAAGCTTTGGGGAGAGCACGCAGTGAGGGGAAGCGAGGGAGCTCAAGTGGTCGAGGAGCTCAAACCGGAGGAAGGCGATTACGTAGTAACCAAGAGGAGGTACAGCGCCTTCTTCTCAACTGATTTGGACTTGTTGCTGAGGGAGCTCGGGGTAAGGGAAGTGGTGCTAACTGGAGTAGCCACTAACGTTTGCGTGCTCCATACGGCAGCAGACGCGTTCTTCAGGGGCTACGAGGTAACTGTGGTTAGCGATGGAACTATGAGCGTACCTAAGGAGGATCAAGGCAAGTGGTTGGAGTACATGAAGACGGTCTATGGTGCTAGAATAGCTTCCTCGGAAGAACTAGTTAAGGAGCTTTCCAGAACTTAATAACCTCGTCTATTAGCTTGAAGGAACTGTAAGTTTCCGTAGGTTGCTCCGTAGCAATCTTTACGGCCACGTCCCATAAGGGCCCCTCGCCGAAGGGCTTCGGAACCTCCCTTAATCCTATTGCATAAGAATAGGCTGCCAAGTCGCGTGGGAGTATAACGTAAGCTGGGTTACCGGCCTCCTTAGGATGAAGAAATTCGGAAACTTCGCCCAAGTAGAAGGCCTTTAACAATAAGTACAAAACCTTCTCAGCGGATAAAGGAGTTAAATCTCCCTTACCTTCAACTAATTTGGGTTCGGGACACGAGCGCCTCTTAGCCCTGCTCTTCAGAGAGTTGTAAACCAGTATTGCCTCGCGGAAGTTGTATTCGTTCTTAGTTATCGTGATTTCCTCGCATCTGAGGAGGCCTAGAGAGGAGGCTTCTTTGGCTACTTTCCTTTCCAACCTCTTTATCAAATGCTTCTTGCAGAGGTATTCCCCGGAGGACTTCTGGTAGTAGAAGGCTTCCCTTCCACAGTAACACTTCAAAAACTAAGCCCCTACGCTAGCTAAGGTAAGCGTTATAAAAAGCGAGTTGGATCTGCGAGCGGATAGAAGTTGACTCTATTCGAGGTACTATTTGGAATAGCCCTAATAGTTTCAACGAAGATATACCTAAGCAAGAAAATACTGGAGATCTTAGCTAAGTATTCGCCTTCGGAAGACTTAACCTACATGGGTCAGTGGATTTCAACGCTGTTCCTCTATCTCTTCGGAGCTTTAATGGTAGTGAAGGGCTTCGGGTTCTCAATCAGCGACTTACTGGTTGCCGGTGGATTCATTACCCTAGCTATATCGTTCGCTGCTCAAACCGTTATATCCAACGCGATTTCGGGTATATTCCTTGTAATGGAAAAACCAATAAGAATAGGTGATTTCGTTTACCTCAAGGAAGCTGGAATAAGCGGCGCTGTCAAATCGATTTCAATACTCTCAACCACAATAAGGTTATGGAACGGTGAGCTAGCCAGAGTACCAAATTCGAAGTTCTTCGAAGATGTTATTGTGAATCAGTCCATGCCGATAGTCAGGAGGTTGGAAGTTAAAGTAGGAGTTCCATACGATCTTGAGAAAGTCAAGACTGCCATTGACGTAATAAAGAGAGCAATGAATAACTCGAAGTACGTATTGAAAGTACCGGAACCGGAGGTCTTCGTAGAGGAATTCGGGGACAGCGCCGTGATAATAAGAGTGAACGCGTGGGTCCCATCGAAGAAGTGGTACGAATGCTATAAACAAGTTCGATATACGATATATGAGGAACTGGTCAAGGCCGGAGTAGAGGTGCCCTTCACAACGATAACCGTTATCATAGACCGAAAATCATAACCCACTTGTTAGTTTTCCCGGTAGACGGGCTTTGGATGTAGCCTTCCGGAGGCGAGGCTTGGTCGTTCCTAACTACCGTTGCTGTGTTGCCTTCTACGAAGACGTTTATGGGCGAGACCCAGACCTTGGAAGTTCCGGGAAAGTAGTAGAGCTTGGGTAGGAACGTAGGAAATACTATTCTATTGATGTTAACAGATCTCTCGCTTTCGTTGGCTATTAACACGTTCAATGGAGCTTCCAATAACCAGTTCCACCTGCCTATTCTAACTTCGTGGTATCTACAAAGCAACCCCCTTTCGGGCTTCCCGTAAAGAGCGTAGTTAACGTCAGTAAGTTCTATTATGTCTATCGGGAAGTTCCTAACTCCTTCGGGACCCATATATGGTATGGAAGCTTCGACGTCTATTGGAATTCCAACGTTCACTTGTATAGTTGAGAGGGGGGCTAAGGTTACGTTACGCGAGAATTTCAAGTACAAGTAGAAAGCGAGCTCTCCCCCGTGCAGTATCGGCCTAAGGTATACTTCGGAATAAGGGCTCAATACCATCTCAAGAGACTCAGTATCGTATGTTCTCCTATATATACATAGTGAGGGATTGCACTTGAGCGATACCGTCCACTTGCCTTCCTTTACCTCGTCCTTGTCCCTTATCTTACCGAAGTACCTCAAAGAACCCTCACCTCTAAGTCGTCGGTAACTTCCAGCTCTCCACTTGGCCTCTCTCCGTGTATTTCCCATCCGCTACTCATTAATTTCAATACAGTTTCCAGGTCGTCCACTGGCTTAGGTAGGAGCTTGTAATACTTGAACACCTCCTTGAGCCTCCAAGGACCGACCGGGCTATCGCTTCCATGGTAAACTTTAACGCCCAATTCAATCATGTCCCTAACCCTCATGAATCGCTTCCAATTAGGGCCTAAGATTGACTTGAACTCTTCCACCCCCACGCTCTCCATTATCCCCGGCTGGACGCTCACCTCTATGCCCTCAGAAGCCAAGTACTCGAGTTGGTCATCCCTAGTTATTGCCGCGTGTTCTATCCTCAGGACCCTCTTCGGCTTACCAGCCATTTCGTAGGCCCTTATGACTAAGTCTATTGCTTCATCGCCCATTGCGTGCACTGCTACTCTGAAGCCCTCCTCCTTGCCTCTAATTAGCCATTGACTTAGCTCCCTTTCATCTATTAACTTCCTCCCCTTTCCGTTCATCAATGCCGTCCCGTAGATTAGGACCCCGTCCGCGAACAACTTGATGCCAGGAGAACCCTTGACGAACGCCTCTTTTCTCATATATGGTATTACGTGAACTTTATGGTTCAAGCTCTTCACTAGCTCCCATTCTAGCCATCTAGAGGTCATGGCGTGAATTTGGAGGAAGCCGTTGGAATAGAGGTCGTCTAAAACGGCCTTATACGCACCAACCAATTTGCCGATGGGCGGATCCGGCATTTTCCTCCGAACTAAGAGCATTGCGTCCTCGTACAGCCTTCCCGTGGGAACGCCTTCGACGCACTCTACCCCGCTATAGGAGCAGTCCACTCCAGATATTTCTATTGCCTTACTGTTAACTACTGCCATGTGTCCGTCCCTGGTCGCAATTGAAACTGGCTTATCGCTTACCTCGTCCAGTAGCTCCTTCGTTATTGCCTTCGCTAACTTGTAGTGGAGTAAGCTCCCTATCACCCATCCGCCGTACGTTCCGCCCCTTTCGCTCTCCTCGCGAACCTTACTCAGAACGCATTCTACCGTTGAACACTCCTTCAAATTGAGCTCTAAGAGGGACCTAGCAGTCCAAGAAAGGTGGAAGTGAGTGTCAACGAAGGGTCGAACCCTCAATAGGTCAATCCTCCTGGTACGTCTATTACTGATCGCGAGAACGGGGAGTTAAGCGCTTCGCTTAGGTCCCTTTCCTTCGAAACTAGCGAAGCGAAGACGTTTTGAGGTAAGGAGTTGATGGCCTCTAGACCCTCGCTTAAGCTATCCCTCCCAGCGACTTCTATTTTAACGTGCTTACCCCTGAAGACGTTCTTAGAATAGGCTACTAATGGATGGAGAATTATGGTTCCGCCCTCCTTTATGCACATAGTGGCCGTATCAATGGCCATTTCCTCCAGTACCGAAACTACCACGGCTTCCCATTCTTGGGTACATGCCGACGCCTTCGTGGGGAAGTAATAGGCCGGTACGTTCGGTTCTTGACTCCATGCAAGTATTGGGACTTCCCATCCGCTTAGGTAAGAAACCAGAACGTTGGTTAAGCCGGAGCCTATTAGTAATGCCTTCTTTCCTTCTATTCTCTTTTTGATCCATGAGGCTATTGCGCCCGTTCCAGCTAAGGCTAACTTTAGAGGGTTCCCCGGAGGTAGTACCTCGACGTCTTTTTCCGGAACCACGAAGTATTCGCTCAAGGTCCCATCTAAGTGAACGCCAATTATCGATCCTTCGGAAGTGATTACGGGAGATGAAACTATCGAACCTCGTTCCACGTTCGCGTTTATTCCGGGCTCTTCAACTATACCGTAGCCTTCCATTCCGACGATCCTTCCGGGCTCTACCCATATGAGGCCCCTTACGAGACCTCTCTCCAAGGGACCTACTACGGCTTTCTCTATCTTTACCAATAAGTGACCTTCTGGTATCGGTGGAATGGGTTTCTCCTCAATTTGTAAGTCTCCTTTAAAAACTAGGCTTTTCATTGGGTCTGCACCATTTTCCTCTTCAAATACGGTACGAGACCACCGCTTTCCAATATCTCTAATAGGGAGGGTGGGAGCTTGGGTACCTTGAACTCTTTCTTTAAGTTACCTTGGGGATCGTAAACCCTCACTACGCCGTTCTCTAGATCTACCTCCACTTCGTCTCCTTCTTCCACCGCTTCGCTAATTCCAGGAACTCTAACTGCCGGAAGGCCTTGATTTATGCAGTTCCGATAGAATATTCTAGCGAAGCTCTCAGCTACTACCGCCTTCACGCCGGCTCCCTTTAGCGCAACTACTGCTTGCTCCCTGGAGCTACCCATACCGAAGTTCCTGCCGGCTACGACTATTACGCCCCCTAGCTCCTTACTCTTCTTATAGAAATCTGGCATTATGGGTTCGAAGCAATACTTTCCTAAAGTCTCCGGATCAGTGTATATTAGGTACCTACCGGGTATGATGACGTCAGTGTCTATGTTGTCGCCTACCTTTACAGCTTTAGCTCTAACTACCTTTTCCACTACGAGCACCCCAGAGGTCCACGCGTTGACCTCTAAAAGCGTGTACTGCCTTCACGGTTTCCCTAATTTAGGGAAAACGATGACTATTATCGGTCCTTCGACTCTGTGGACCCTCACCTCGTATTCCTCTTCGGCGTCCTCCGGTATCCTTAGTATCTTGACGTACTCCCTCACCTCGCCTTCTTCCAGCTTTATTGTTTCTCTAAGCTTCACTCGCACTTTTACTACTCGCTTATGAACGCCGACGGTCAGCGTCCTCTCGTCAGCTAACGGTACGTCTATCAATACTTCGTACCTATCGGGGTACTCTACCACGTAGTGTAGGGGCTCGGTCTTACCGTTAGGCGAGATCACGTTCCTTCACCTCAAGCGTAAGTGAGGGGCTGAGCTTCCTTCATTACGGTCATCGCTCTCTTGACATTCTCTTGCAATCGGGCCTTTATCTTCTCCGCGTCTTCCAATAGCTTTTCAACGTTGACCTTTATCCCGTACACTTTCTCCAAGCCTTGTAAGACTACGGCGGCCGCTCCCGGATCTGGGAATTCGGGGAAAGCGTCAGCTAGGAGGGCGACCGTTGGAGGGTTTCTAACCATAGAAGACTTAAGTAAGGCGGCAGTGGGTCCATATAGTATGCCGTCCTTGAGGGGTCTACCCCATTCCCTTAGTTTATCCATTTCCTCAATGTCGGTTTGGGAAACTATCCAACCGGGTCTGGGTTTAACGTTGAGCCTATTCGGGTTCGCAAGTCCGGTTAAGGAAATTATTCGTTCGCACCTTATTCTCGCAGCGTAATCCATTATGGCTTGGGAAAGCGGGAAGACAGATGGCGGTGGTAATGGAATTTCAGGGAATATTAGAGCTACCTCTCCTCCATGGTAAATTCCTATAGGGTAATTGGAAACGCCCTCCTTAACTGTGGTCACTAGCATTTCATCGGGAATGTCTATTCCACCTATTTGTTCGAGACCTAATTCCTCGATTAGGTGCCTGGTAGAAATTATGCCCACGAGGCCGACGTCGTGGAAGCCAACTATTAGGTACTTGGCCTTTACCCTCTTATTTTCATGTACTTCAATTATCACAGTATTTCCCCTCGGGTACGTGGAATCCTCATCACGAATCAGGGGGATCGAGGTACCTCATCAGAAAAAAGCTTACATTTCTTCAACAGTGTAGGAGTAGGCTCCTGGCTTAACTAACTTGTCGAACGATTCTGCTGGAACGTAAACCTGGACTCTCCTGTTCTTAGAATATAACTTTACAACGCCCTTAGTCTCTAAGTCCCTAAGTATTCTCTTGGCTAATCCAATTCCTACTTCCATCTTGTTAGCTAAGACGTATGGAGTTACGTATTGCATCTTCCTAACTATGGCCTCGGCCTTCCTGAGTACGTCCCCCTCAGCGACCACTCTCTGGGTCACGCCTCTAGTGCTCTTCTTCTCTTCTATCATTCTCTTTCTTATATCCTCTAAGAGTTGCTTCATTTGCCTTTTCTCAGCTGCTGAAAGGGGTTTGTTTACCCTACCCATTTCCTTCTAACCCCAGTGAGTTTGATGGGATAGGGGAAAATAAAGACAGTCCGAGAACCTAAAACCCTTGGAAGGACCCTAACGCTAGGGAAGGAAATGGACCTAGGAGTGCCTTTGATAATCTTAGGAATTACCTTGATTGTAATAGGAATAATCGTAAGCGTCTTATCGAAAGCTCAAAACGTCGAGTGGGGAGGCGGAGCCGTCATCTTCATTGGACCCGTTCCAATAGTGATAGGCGGCGGGAAATTGGGATGGCTCGCAATTCTAATAGCCGTCTTACTAGCGTTTGCAATGATTCTAATGACGTTTGTTTACCTTCGCTCAATGCCCCTTGAGCCCCCTCGCCAAACTCCCTAGTACTTCTAAGCCGTACTTAAGCTCAGCCGGTGGCGCAGAGAAGCTTATCCTCAGCGACGTCTTACCGTATTTCTCTGAAAACACCTTACCTGGGATAGAAATTACCCCCTCCTTAGCTGCTTGCAAAGCTAGTTCTTCCGAGTCTACGCCGAAGTCCGGGAACGCGTAGAAAGATCCATCTCCAACTCCTGGAAAGTCCGAAATTCTCTTTAATACACTAATTACTTCCTCCCTCCTCTTTGCGTATTCGCTGACCATGTCGTTTACGTGTCTCTCTATTACGTCGGGCTGCTCTAAGATCCTCTCGAGGGCTATTTGTTCCCATTTGCAAGGGCAGCCGTAGACGTTCGAGGCAACCGAAATGAGCTTCTTTATTACGTCCTCCTTCGCGACTATTGCGCCTAGCCTCCAACCGGGAATGCATAGTATCTTGCTGAAGCTATAGACAAAGGCCCCCGTTTCCCTCCACTTGGGCGTTGATAAGAAGCTCACGTGTTTACCATTGTACACGAACACGTCGTACGGCTCGTCGCTTACTACGTAGCTTTTCCTTTCCCAAGCCCTTTCAACCAAATCGAACATTCCGTCGCCTAGTACCGAACCGGTGGGATTGGAAGGCGAGTTAACGACCGTCAAGCCCTTGCTAGGTACTAAGGCGCTTAAGTCTTCGGGGAAGGAGTAACCGACCCCGCTCCTTACTAATGGAACTTTCCTTACAGGCCTACCTAAGGACTCGACCACTGGTTCGTAGCTGTAATACGTCGGATCAGTTAAAACGACCTCGCCTTTTGAGAAATAGAGCAAGGAGAGGTAAAGGGCGGCTTTACCGGAAGGGGTAACCATTACTTCCCTTTCAGATATTTCAGTGTTATATCTTTCGGAGAACCACTCAGCTAATTTCCTTCTCAGAGAAGGAATGCCTCCGCTAGGGGTATACGTTGGCTTAATTTCGGTTGCTCTAATTAGTTCCTCGACCAATTCCCGGGGAGGGTTCTTATCGGGTTCGCCTAAACCCAAGTTAGCGCGAATTTCGCGAGCCAAGGACTTGGCCTTACTAACGAAGGACAAGGTTGAATCTGCGGAGAGCTCCTCTATCAGAATTTATCCCCTATGAACCTCACCCCCAATCGACTATAATTACGTTTGAGTTTCTCGCTTGCTTGTATACTATCGCTAACTACACATATGGGAATAAACTAGAGTTAATAATATTGGTAATATTAACTTATTACCGATATATGGGTCAATATAGATTGTGTAAGGGGAGTCCCGTTGGGATATAATATCGAGGAATTCATACCAGTGCTCCCTTCTAGGGAGCTGATTTCGGAGTTTATTGAAGAGCTTTATAAGGAGAGCCGTGGAGACTGCGTAACGATACTGGATACTATTTCAAAGTTACTCGAAGGAGAACTCGAAGACTCATTACGCAATTTAAATAAGTATTTCGGAGACGGCGAAATTCACCCCGAAGCTGCTCTTAACATACTGATATTAAAGAGCTTCAAGGACTTCCTACGATTGTACAGCGATCTCATAAGAAGCGCTAAAGACGGTAACCTAGATCCGGAAACCAAATCTGAGGTCGTCAACGTTCTAGAGCCCCTAATCGCGGTGATAAGGCTAGCTGGTAGCTGGAACGCCATTGCTTCCAGAGAGGTTCGAGGAAATCTTCAACGGGAAATTAAAGAACCTTCCTAGAATTGGCGAATGAGAACTATCCTCAAAATATATAAACTGTTTTTTCCCGACACCCTTCGGAGCCGGGTCGTCTAGCGGCCAAGGATGCGGGGCTTTGGCCCCCGTGACCGGGGTTCGAATCCCCGCCCGGCTACCATCCTATCTCCCTCAATTACGTTTCTATACTCAACCATCACACCGTGTAAGTCAACCCTAAGGTATTCGCAAACCTTGAACGCATTGAACATTATCTCAAAAGAACTCCATTTCTAACTAGTAAGTTCTCTATATGGATTAGGTTTTCGGACTGAAGGGTTAATTCAATTAACATATTTTTCAAGCGATTTCAATTATCGATATTCAACTTTTAAGGCGAAAAAATTGGCAGTGGCAAAAACCTTTTCAACAATACTACATTCTGTGAATTGAATCTACCAAGGAATTCTTTTAAACGTTGAATAAGCTGGTGTTAAATGAGGAGTGGTGACGATGAGATCGGCCTTAATGGCCCTGTTCTTCGCGGCCGCCTTACTGGCTATGCCAATGATGGGTCCAATGCATGGCGGAATGAACGAAAACGCTAACACCATTGACCTCATGGCCGCCATAAACAACCTACCTAACGTTAGCCAACAGACCAAGGCTTGTCTCGCTTGCCACGTGCAATACACTCCCGGTATAGTCGCTGACTGGCTCAAGAGCAAAATGGCTCACGTTACCCCAGCTGAAGCTTGGAAGAAGCCAGCCATCAAGAGAGAAGTGAGCACTCCGCTCGATGAGATACCGCCGCAATACAGGAACGTAGTGGTTGGATGTTACGAGTGTCACACAATGAACGCTGACAAGCACCCCGACACCGTTGACCACTTCGGCTTCAAGATACACCCAATAGTAACCCCTAACGACTGTAAGACCTGCCACAAGGTAGAGGTTGAACAGTACAGCCAAAGCAGCAAAGCATGGGCCTACAAGAACTTAATGAAGAATCCGGTCTACAAGGGCCTAGTAGATGCTTCTACTACCTTCATGTGCATGGGTAAGAAGATAGGCGGTGAACAAACCAGCCAAGCTGCTAGCTGTCTGGAGTGCCACGGTACTGTAGTTAAAGTAAAGGGCTTCAAGCAAATAACTTACAAGGGCCTAGTTGTAACCGTACCGGACTACGAGGGTTGGCCTAACCACGGAGTCGGTAGGGTCAACCCGGATGGGAGCAGGGGAGCTTGTACTGCTTGCCACCCCAGGCACAGCTTCGACATAGCTGTAGCTAGGAGCCCCTACACTTGCGGTCAATGCCACCTAGACCCGGACGTACCTGCCTTCAACGTATGGAAGGAGAGCAAGCACGGCAACCTATGGATGGTGCATCACAAGCGCTACAACATGAAGGCTCCCGATTGGAAGCCTGGAGCTGACTTCCAAGCGCCCACGTGTGCAACTTGTCACATGAGCCAGTTAGTAGACCCGATAACTAAGCAAGTGATAGTACCTAGGACTCACAACGTTGACACTAGGCTATGGGTAAGGCTCTTCGGTCTAATTTACGCTCACCCAATGCCCAAGGTTGGAGACCACACCTTACTGAGCGTTGAGGCCGTCCCAGCTAGCACTGCCGAGGCTCTAGCCAAGCAAGGACTAACCATAGCGAAGGCGTTAGTTGGAGTAAAGCTACCAATGCCGATAAGCCTAGCGCCCGATGTAAAGACCGGCAAGTTCGTATACGCAAAGCTACCTAACGGCGAACCCGGCCTAATAAGCCCAGAGGAGCAAGCTAAGAGGAAGGAAACCATGAAGCTAATATGTACTCAATGCCACTCCAAGGATTACGTTGAGAACAAGTTCAAGCTACTAGACGAACAGATCAAGGAGAGCAACTTAGCGACCCTAAAGGCAACCGTGCTACTACTGAAGGCGTGGCAGAGCGGCCTAGCTCACGTGGACCTAAAGGACCCGAAGACCCTCTTCGACGAGTACATTGAGAGGCTGTGGATAGAGAGCTGGCTGTTCTACGGCAACAGCATTAGGTACGGTACTGCGATGAACGGCCAAGACTGGACCACCTTCAAGAGAGGCTGGTACCAGTTAACTAAGGACCTAGAGCAAATGCAAATGTTACTCGAGCTATACAATAAGGCGGCCGCTAAGTAAAAAGATTTTTTTAAGACACTTGCTCATACGCTCATATATCCCGTTACTTCTCCCCTACTTTCGGGAGGCCGGAATGAAACACCTCTTCTATAACACCGTAATTTTCGCGATGATCGTCCTAGGTTCGACGATCCTCTGCAGAGCTTTCGGCCTTCTCGGCTTCCTATGGACGTTCTTCGTAGCTTACAGCCTATACTTCCAACTTAGGAAGGACCTTTGCACCAATTGTCCCTTTTACGGCAAGCCTTGTTTCTCCGGCTGGGGCCTCCTAGCTAGCAAGTTGTTCGAAAGGAATTCCGGTAATTTCGAGAGGGGTAGGAAGCTAGCTGCCATCACTTGGGGTTCCTTCTTACTGCTCCCACCGACGATTTTAATATTGGTAGGGGATTTGTTCACCTTAATTCTATGGCTCCTCGCTAGCTTTTACGTATTTAGCGAATTTTACAACTTCCACAAGACGTGTCCGCTAAGGAGCAAGTGCGAAGGAAAGGGGTAAGCGTTAGTGAGTGTCCGTAATAGCTTATTAGAAGCGTACGTAGGTGAACCTAAAGGGGAGGTCGATTGTTCTGGGTAAAGCTTCACGAAATGGGAGTCTACAAAATGCTGACAGTGGTGGACGAAGAGTTAATGGGCGTTGAAGTGAGGGAGGGTGAGGCAGTTTTAAAAGTAGAGGAGAGCTTCTTCAAAGGCCACTTAACTGACGAGGAAGGCGTAGAGGGTCTCTTATGGAGGGCTTCAATCGTTTACTTCATTGGCGAAAGGGCAGTTGAGCTAGGCCTCAAGAACGGGTTAGTTCACCCTGAAGCGATAAAGAGAATAGGCTCCATACCTCACGCCCAATCGTTCTCGTTAGAAATATGAGGTGCCGAAGGCCGCTATAGCCCACCTTCTGTACTTCGGCGGCATTTGGCTAAGCGGTCCCCGGGTCCCCCTTCCGCGGCGAGGCATCGGGGGACCCCCTTGCTCCCCGGAGGACGGCCGTTTCAGCCCCGCTAGGCCTTCATGGATCCGGATATCCTTCCCGTCGCCGGGAAGGAGTTCTCCATCCTCTCTCTGGCCCGGGGGTCTCGTTTCTGTGCCGGAGCCCGGGCTCTCAACCCGGTCCCTCGCGGGACTCCGGTGCCGCGGGGAGGGTGGAGCTTCCTCAGGGCCTTCGCGGCCCCGTGGCCGCCAGCGGCCTTCGGCCAGTAAACTTTAGGAACGTGAGGGAAATTAATTTGGAGGCTCGCTCACGTTAGCACAAGTCATCCCTCTCGCGAGGTCTCTGACACACCGCCCCGCTCATTGCGCCTCTTCCATTCCTCTATCATCTCCTTCACTTCCTTTAAGGCGTCTTCGTATTCTAACTGAAACTCTTCCGCAGGCTTAGGGAGCTTGGCAGTAAGGGCTACGAATCCCAGAGCTAAACCAAAAGCTATCCAAGGCAACGATATTAGCGTTACCAAAACCTTCAAGCCCGTTCCGAATAGTAAGTAAGATACTAACGAGCCTATGGCTAGCATTGAATACAATAAAGAGATTAGCCCTATTGCAATTAACTTAGCCGATCTCCTGTAGGGCCTCTCTATCAAGTCTAGCTCCATCAATACAACGGGCCCAACTTAATATTACCTTTAAGTCTACGAAGGCAGGCGAACGGATCTTGATGACCGTTGACGGGTACGTGAAGCTGAGGACTAACTCGAAGTTCAGGTTTAAGTGTACTAGGAAGGCGAACTGCTGTAGAGGCGGACCCAACGTATCGCTAACGGTTTTCGACGTAATAAGGATAGCCAAGTACTTAGGCAAGCACTGGAGCGAAATAATACCGACATACGTGAAGGTGATAATAGCCGACGTCGTTCCCTTCTTAGCCTTAAGGGGAATAAGGAACGAGTGCGTATTCCTAAGGAAGGGGGAGAACGGTTACGAATGCGAAATATATCCCGTTAGACCCATGAGGTGCAGGCTATACCCATTGATTCCCTCTGCCCCAGGTTCCGATGTGGTCTACTTAGATCCCAAGTGTCCGGGAGTGGGCAGCGGCCCGGAGAGGGAGGTCCCTAAGGAGACCTTAGAAAAGTACTACGAGGAGGTGAGGATACATTATAAACTAATAATGGAAAAAATCTTGGAGAAAGGGTTGGAACCAAGGGAGGCGTTAGAAGAGGTATTGGACGAGCTCTGGGAAGAAGTGAAGGTAGAAGCTCCAGAGGGATTGCCTCCCTAGATCCCTAAAGCGTTCTTAAAGATAATTCTAAGCTTCTCCCCATCTATTATTGCGTACCAGCCTTCCTCTAGGCTACCCGAATTAATTACGATCGTTCTCCCCAATTTGTCCCATCCCCTAGCTTCGTGTACGTGACCGCAGTGAACGACCAGAGGTTCCTTCTCCTCTACGAGTTTCCTAACGCTATTTGACCCGATGTGGTTACCGGTCCAAGCCAGATCTACTACGCCCTTGGGCGGGTAATGCGTTAGGAGCACATCGAACTCCTCTCCAATTAGCTTCTTCAGTGAAGTTCTAGGGTCTTGACCTGAGACGCCAGCGAACTTAAGTCCTCTGAACGTTACTACCTTGTTCTCAACGCTCATGCCAGTGTCTTCCAAGTAATCAGCTATCTGGGGATCGTCCGAGTTGCCGGTTACTGCCAATACCTTAGCCTTAGCCTTGCTCAATTTCTCAGCTGTACTTAAGCATTCGAAGTCTCCGGTTGCTACTACTAAATCGTACTCTTCATCCTCCAGTACTTTCTCTAAGAGTTCATCGTAACAGTGCACGTCGCTTACGTGTAATACCTTCAAGAGTCACCTCCCATGTTGCCCTGCTATCGAAGTAAAAGTTTCTTAGGTAATGCGTGACGGTTCTCTAAGGTGCTGTACCTTAAGAGGCGGTTGGGACTTCAATCAAAAGCCCCTCCTAGTTTTCTGGGAGACAACTAAGGCTTGCAAGCTAGTTTGCAAGCACTGTAGGGCTGAGGCAATAGAGAAACCTTTGCCGGACGAGCTAACCACCGAGGAAGGCAAGAGGTTCATAGATCAAATAACTGAGTTCGGTAGCCCATACCCGCACTTGATAATGACTGGCGGAGACGTCCTCATGAGGAAGGATTTCTGGGAGCTAGCTCAATACAGTATATCCAAGGGAATTAGAACTCTAGTTGCGCCTAGCGTAACGCCGTTATTGACAGAAGAGAAAATCAAGAGGATGAAGGAAATTGGAATAATTGGTATGAGTTTGAGCTTGGATGGAGCTAGACCGGAAGTTCACGACGAAATTAGGGGAATACCGGGAATATTCAATAGAACCGTTGAGGTAATGAAGTTCGTTAAGAGTATTGGTATGTTCTTGCAAATAAATACTGTTGTTATGAAGCCTACCATCAACGACTTGCCCGACGTTTTCAAGCTAATATACGACGTCGGAGTGGACGCTTGGGAAGTGTTCTTCCTAATACCGACCGGAAGGGCCGGAGAGGAATTAGATTTAACGCCGGAAGAGTATTGGGACGTAGTTAACTTCCTTTACGACGCATCAAAGTACGGAAAGGTAACTATAAGGACGACTGAAGCGCCGTTCTACAGAGTGGTCTACCGTCTCAGGGTGGTAATGGACGAAATGGGGAAAGACGTGAGCGAAATCGGGGTTGGCGAGTTGTACTATAAATTGAGAAGCAGGTTAGAAGAGGTCATGGGTCCGATCCCCAAGGAGCCTCCTAAGCAAAAGAGGGCGCCTTCCGCATACACTAGGGACGGCTACGGAATAATTTTCGTTGCTTACAACGGCGACGTCTATCCTTCCGGGTTCCTACCCTACAAGGTGGGCAACGTTAGGGAAAGGAGCTTGAAAGACATATACCTCAATAGTGACGCACTGAAGAGAATAAGGGATTGGAGGAACTTCAAGTCTCCTTGCGGAACTTGCGAGTTCGGTTTCATGTGCGGTGGAAGTAGGGCTAGAGCCTACGCGTACCAGAAGGATCCATTCGGTAGCGATCCGGCGTGTCTATACCCGAAAATAAGGGAGAAGTTGAACTCAATCATAGAAACGGCGTTGCAATTCAGCTCCAAATGAGATAGTAAATTAAGACCGCTGGCCCGAGGGCGAAGATCGTATAGAACAAGCCTAACTTCACGAACCTTCTAAATGGAACTCTGTACCCAGCTTCCGCCAGTAATTGAACTGCCGCTACGTTAGTAGACGTGCCAAAGTAGGTCACGTTTCCTCCAAGGGTCGCTCCTAAGAGGAGCGCAAGTAATAGCTTGAACCAGTATATGTGACAGTGATCGCTCAAGCTCTCGATTACCGGGAACATTGCTAATAGGTAAGGAACGTTATCCATCACGCTCGAAATTATTACCGATACGATTATTATGGATGAGGTTATAACGAAGTAATCGCAACCCAAGCACTCCTTAAGGACGTTTGCGACTACCTTCATCACTCCGCTGTCTTCGAGCGCGCCCACTAGAACGAACAGGCCAGCTAAGAACAAGAGGAGCTTCCACTCAACGCTTTGCAACGAGAACTTGAGATCCTCTAGGCTCCTCCTATAAAGCAGTATTATCGCTACCGCTACCAGAGCCGCTGGCGCTAGTCCTATCCCCAACACTTTCCTTATTGATAGCAAGAATATTTTCACGCCTAGCGCTGTGAGGGATACCTTCGCCAAATCGCTATCCGTTACACCCTTGAGCTTCCTTAACGCGCTTTCGAAGTCCACCGTATCTTTCAAGAAGGCGTAAGAGAACGATAACGTCGAGACAATTAGGCCTACTAAAACCATCCAGAATATAGAAGGCTTCCCGTCCTTTACTATGAAGTCTATGAAGTCTAAATTGAAGTAGCTCGCAGCTAGAGCGCTTTGGGGATCCCCTACTAGCAAAGCAGCACCGCCCAAGTTGGAAGCGAAGGCCACTACTAGCAGTAGAGGAACGGCGTCTATTTCGGAATACCTGGCGATCGAGAAGACTACTGGAGCCAACATTATGAGGGTGGTAACGTTTTCTATAAAAAGCGATATCACTCCAGAGGTTAGGCCTAAGAGGGCGCCCAGCTTCCTTAAATCGCCCTTACTAACCTCTAGGGCTCTCTTGGCAACCTCTTCAGTAATTCCGGACTTACTTAAGTAAGCCGAAACTACGCACGCTCCCCCAATGAGTCCCAGTACGTCCAGATTGAGGTAGTCGATGACGCTGTTCAAGTTAACTAAGCCTAACGCTATTGCAATGGCGGCTGATGCCAGGGAAACCAAGTACCTCTTCTCTTCTCTCGTAAGAACGAGTATTGCTATTGTAGTTACGAACAAGGCCGAGGCGATTACTTCCCTCAATACAACCTTCCCGTCCTCTCTCGCTGAAAGGACTTAATCAGTGAAGTTTCGTCGCGTTTGCACTTCTAATTAACTTAATGCATTGGACTCGCGTTCTCCATTTATTACCTATTTTTAAGTAAGTTTTAATCTACGTATCAACGGAAGATGAAGTATGGGGAAATGCCCTTATGCGAAGCCTTCGTTCTTGGGCGTTAGGTGCGAAGTGATAAGCAATGTGGTGAACCCAGCGAAACATAACTGCCTAAACGATAAGTACGTTGAGTGCGAGATATTCAAGAAAAGGGACGAGTTCTTGGGGGAGCGACAAGGAAAGGGGACTCGAGGAGGCAAGCCGGATTGCAGGAGATGCTTGTTCTATTCCGAGCTCACTGGTAGGTGCGTGAAGTTGGGCGTGAAGGTTGAGGACCCAACCAAACCACCTTGTAAGGGGAAGGAGTTCAAGGAAGCGACTCAATGAATTCCTTCGCGTCTCTAGGTAAGTAGTCTGAGTATAGCTCCCAAGTCCTCTGGCAGTTGTAGTTCCATTCTATTCTATTGGGATGTATGTACCCGGCCCTTATTGCGTGATCAACCAAAGTTACAGCGACCATCGCCTCTGTGACGGCAACTGCCCTTAGCACTATAGCTGGGTCGTGTCTTCCGGGAACCTTCAGTTCCTCTTCCTCCAACGTATTTACGTTAACAGTCTTTACGGGAATCATTATAGACGAGGTGGGCTTGAAGGCAACTTTAACCCTAACGTCTCCACCGACGCTTATTCCGCCTAACACCCCACCGGACCTTTGGCCTTCAGTAACTATATCGCCTTCAGAGGTAACGAACGGGTCCCTTGCCTCGCTTCCCCTCAGCTTCGCTAACTGAAAACCTTCGCCTAGTTCGAATCCTACTGCGGCCGGTATGGAAAGCAAAGCCTTAGCTAGATCCGCCTTCAGCTTATCGAACACGGGTTCGCCCAAGCCCGGAGGTACCCTCCAAGCGACTACCTCGACCACTCCTCCAACGGAGTCCCTTTCCTCCAATGCCTTCCTAATTACTTCTTCGGCCTTATCGTCGCCTTCAATTACCCTAAACGGGGATAACCTGGCTCTAAGCCCCTCTTCTACGTCCCTAGCCCTCGGGAATTCCCTTCCACCTAGCTCTATCACGTTCCCCGTAACGACTACCCCCAAGCAAGAGAGGAGTTTCTTCGCTATTGCTCCGCCTATCACTCTACCAAGGGTTTCCCTTCCGGAGGCCCTTCCCCCTCCTCTGTAATCCCAGTTCTCGTAACCGTATTTCTTGATGTAGGTTAAATCGGCGTGCCCAGGCCTAGGGGTTTCCTTAATGGTCTCGTAGTAGTCAGATACGACGTCCTTGTTGAAAACTACGACTGAAATAGGGGTACCGGTGGTCCTTCCATTGAAGACCCCGCTCAAGATCTGGGGGAGGTCCGGTTCCCTTCTAGGCGTAGTATACTTCCTTCCGGGTCTCCTTAGAACCATTTCTACTAATAGATCCTTCTCATTAAGGGGTAGGCCAGCTGGGCACCCATCTATAACGGCGCCTAGCGCTTTCCCGTGGCTCTCTCCCCACGTGGTTAAAACGAATGCCTTACCGAACGAATTACCGGCCACTTCGCTTGTCCTTAACTCCGTTATCGAAAATGGATTAAAAATTACCTTCCACTGAGTATGGCCTCAGTTAAGTAGAAGTCCATTTCCTCCATCTCGTTTTCCTTAAGGAACTCCTCATACTTCTGTACAGATACAGCTATCACTTCTTACACCCAATATAATTAGGGCCTAGGGGTTAAAGGGTGTGTGTCTGAAACACCTTTGTACTATAGTCGAAATGTATCATTCGAGAATCCGCTCTTCCACTAAATTACCCTTTATCTGTCCGAAATCTTAGAGTGAAGTGAAATGTTGGGAAGCCTTCCGGCCCTAGAGGCCTCTAGAAGCAAGGAGTTCATTAGCCAATGGATTCTCCTAAACCAAGTTCCAATAAGAAACATACCCCTAATAGTCCACTCTAGGCCAGGGTTCTCAATGAACAAGTTAATAGAATGGGCTTTCCACGAGACCATTGAAGGAGTTAAGAAGTGGTACGAAGCCGGAGGAGGCATTGCCACTTCCTACGACAAGTTGCTGAATCACTTGGAAACAGTCGAAGGTCGGAGCTTACATAAATTGGTGAAATACGATAAGGTCACCAAGCTTACTAACGAACTACGTCGGGTTGACGAGCCCTTATTACTAACCGTAACTCCCAGTTTCCTAGCTAAGGAGGACCTCTGGAAAATAGTAGAAACAATGGAGGAATCCGTCTTCCCATTGCTACACGTATACAACTTCCTAGACCTCAGCGATCCGAGGCTGATCGAACTCTATGAGTTAATATTGCAAGGAGACGTTAGCGTCAACGTACCAGTAATTTTCTCGCAGCAACTGGTCCCCGGCATAAGTAAGAGGTTCATGACCTTAGGGATGATTGGAGGAGCCGTAATCCAGTCCTTGTTACCTAAAGTGAACGAGTGGGAAGAATACTTGAAATTCAAGTATGAAGGAAAGTACGACAAGTCTACCGTAGAGTTCTTGAAGCTGTTCTCGCCAAGCTACAACATTGGTGAACCTTTCAAATACGTACTTGTCAACTTAAACAAAGAGAACTTCGGTATAGAGGACCCGTTCATTGCAGAGGAGCTTCAAGTTCACGAAAGAGAGGGTAAGTTAATAGAAGCGGCGCCTTCCCTAGGTTTCGGTAACGAAGTAATTCCCCTACCGGACGTTTGGGAGAGGGTCGTAACGCTACCTTGGCAGTTGAGCGGTTTAGCGGAAGAGGTGGCCCTACATCTGCTAGGCTCCTATCCGCTAGTTAGAACGCTTGCTAGAACCAGGAAGAGGGCTGCCTATATATCTTCGATACTCAAGGGCTTATACGAGAGGAGCTTCAACGCTCAACTCCAAACTATAAGGGGCATGATATCATTTATAAAAAGAGATTTGCTCAATGCCATTGAAGATACGGTAATAGCCTCAGCCCTCATAATAAGGGCTATGGACGTACTCTACGACTACGCTGAGAAATATGAGGGCATAGAGAATTGCGGTGAGCCTTGCGAAGCTATAAAGGCGTATTGCGAGTTGTACGAACAGTTCAGAGACGCGGAAGGGTTAGAGCCCGTAATAGAAGAGCTTGAAGAGGTGATAGTGGAGCTTACCGGAATGGGAGTAGAGAAGGCATGCGAAAGGAAAGCTTTATGAAAAGGAAACGTGCCCAGAGCTTAATGCAATTAATGGACATTGGTCTGAATACACCAATTTTCGTTGTTGTTACTCAGTCGAACTTAAGGGGACTGGAGCACTTCAAGAAGCAATGCGCAATACGGTTCGACGAACTAGCTTGCGAGCTACCCGAAGTAGACGCTTTAGTGGTACCGGGACCGCCCCCGCTCATAGCTCACTCTTCGCCATGCATTGCCAAGGAACTTCTCAGAGAGTTGGCTGAAAGGGGTTGCCCCTTCGAGGCCCAAGTTACGGACGTCACGATAAAGGATAGCGTTGGAGCGGGCGCTTCCATAAAGTTCGACGGAAAGGTAATGGCTGAAGTAGCTATTGGCGGGAGCGTTAGGGACGTAACTAGGAGGGGCAAGATAGACGCGAGGGCCTACTTAGAAGGTAATGCCATGAAGGTAATTGGCTCCTTGGGAGGCTTACTCGCCTATTGCACGTTCGAGAGCTTACTCGCACTAAGGAGAATGCCGGATGGAGTGCTGGAATGGAGCTGCCACGAAGGTAAATACGGCGTGAGGGGCGATCACGTGATCTTCTGGGAGTACCATCCCTTGTGAGCCCTCGGCCTGGCCGATACGATCCTCATTGAGCGCCTCAGCCCCCGAGGTCGTCTTCACCGGGCCCTCTTGGGTAACACGTAAATTACTCCCTTGTAGTTTATCACGTAAACCTCGTCGCCCACGGTCAAACCTATCGGACCTTCAGCTATTAAGTCTCTATCGTGTAACTTTATCGTCAAGGGATCTAGTCCAGTTACTTTAGCGGTCTCCAAGTTCTTCTCGTGAGGGTATACTATTCTCCCATTCTTTCTCATGGCCCACCAATGATCCACGTCTATAGATATTTCCTTGTTTTGATGAAGTAGGTGAACTCTGAATTTACCCTTTCCGATCGAAGTCAGAATGGCCGGTTCCTTATCCACTAAGAGACCATCGCCCGGTTCGATTGCAGGTAACCTAACGCTTAACGTGAGCCTCTTCCTAACCCTCCCATCTCTCTTCATGCCTACTACGCTGTAGCTTTCAATTACCTTAGCGCCCAAGTTGAACCTCATCAACCTGGCAGTTTTCCTAGCCACCTCTTTACTAGCTAAGAGTACGTCCAGACCCTCCTTCTTGTCCACTAAGTCTACTACGTCTTCACCGTTATTAACCTTTGAGAAGAACTCTCCCGCGGTCCTCAACTCGTCATTGGTTACGTAGCCCCTCTCGGACCTTATTTGCAACGTAGCTTCGTAGTCGCCTCCGCTCTTCATTAGGCACTTTGGACAAACCCTCTTCTCTACGTTAAGGGGGACGGTGACGGTTTGCCTTACCTTCTTCCCGACTACATCAAGTTCGACTGTTACGTCCGCTACGTACTTACCTCCTCGCGCTTTTCTAACGCTTAGGTCCACAACCTCGACTTCGCGTGCCGGTTCAACTGGCGCTATCGATTGCTCAATCACCCTCTCAGCTAACCACCTTATGGTTTCATCGGGATCGTCGCTTCCTGGGTACCACGAGGACCCAATGAGGTAAGAACCGCATACCGGACATACTATTATCTTCTGGTTAGCCTTTACCGAAACGAGCGTTTTCTCTTTAAGTAGACAATTCAAGCACAGCCCGTTTATTATCGGATTGTCCTCGCTCTCAATCGCCCCGCATCTATAGCAAAACCTCTTTAACAATTCATTACCCTTATTAAGGAGGCGTGCCTAAGGGATAAAAGTTAAGTAATTAGTTTGCATCTCTTTAAATACTCTTCAAGAGACTCGCAAGGCATTAGGTAGGTTCTACCTAGGATACAATTTTCTATTTCGTTAACGAAGACTTCGTATAGTTCGCCGAGCGCTCTTTGGTAATAGCTCTTGTAAGGCTCTTTGGAAAGCCTTTCCTTGAAGTTAACGCTACTAACTACTAAGTTCAATAAAGGCAAGAGCACTACGTCCTTCAATCCCTCGTGAACGTAGTATATGCTTTCAATGTTAGATAGAGCCATTAATATAGCTGTAGTGTAAGCGACCTCGGGCTTGAAGCCTCCAGTTAAGTTGGCCAAAACCCTCCATCCCCTTTCACATAACCTCAAGGCGCAACAAACTAGATTGAGCAAGCCTACGTAGAAGCTAGCGGGAGAGAAGCTCGAGCCGAGGTTTCCTAACGCTTTAACAACGTAGGTGCTTACCTTTGGCTTCAAGTAGTACCCATCTACGTCTATCCCCCTCTCCAAGACCTCTCTCAGTACGTAACACGAAGCCGCTCCCGTAGGGGTTTCAGAGCAAATTAGCGATACCTCGTCTAAGACGGGTTCCTTGCCGTTATTGATGTAAATCGACCTCATGAACTTTATTAAGGAGTTCAGTTCAGCGGACATAATTTCTGGATGTTCCCTAACTACTTCAACTAAGTCGTCTAGCTTAGCGTTAACCTTTTCACCGCACTTAACCTTGTTTGAGGCCAGCCTCTCCAGGTCCTCGTTCACGATCTCTTTCAACCGATCCTGAAGCTGGGCAGCGATGCCCCTACCTATGCTTCCCATAACCGAGTTAGTCAAAACGCTACTTCCTACCGTTATTATGTGACGAACGGGCTTCTCACTCATATTGCATCGAAAATTTCATTGGGAAACGTAGTAATTACTTTTTTGATAGAACGTTCTTATATTCATTAAATAACTCGTTAACGCGCTTCCTCCATTCGTCGAATTCGCTCGGGTTCTTGGGATAGTTCAAATACAGTTCCTTAACCTCCTTCATGTAGTCGGCCACCGTCTTCAGTTTCGATAGTAACGAGGGCTTCCCTAGGGCCTTGATTACCCTCATTAATTTATCAGTACTGCTTATCTTCAGATCGCCTTCTAATGACGCTTTCAATAAGTCCTCTTCCTTTATTATTTTGTTCCTCATTCCGTAATTTATCTCCTCATCGCTTAAGGACTGTAAGAATATTCTGAAGACGTCCAGCGCCGCTTGCTTAGCGCCGTATGCTTCCATGAAGTCAACGTTGTATTGCCACAAGTTCTCTATGGTGGGCTCTTCCTCTAAGGCCTTCACAGCGTTCTTAGCTAGCAGGTAGGCGCCGAGCATTCCGGAACCTATGCCCCCGCCGTGTATAGGGTTAACTTGGTACGCTGCGTCGCCCGCAGCGGCGAATCCGTCTGCAACCATTGTATCTAGGGGCCTCCTGGTTGGTACTACGCCCCCACCGGCGTGTAGGACCTCGCCCCCAATTCTATTAGCTAAGTACTTGTTAAAGTACCACATAGGATCCTTGTGTCCCACTCCGCCTTGAACTCCCAGACCCACGTTAACCTTCATTTTACCGGGATAGGGGAAGAGCCACCAGTATCCTCCCGGGGCTTTCTCTTGTGAAACGTAAATTCTAATGTACTCCTCGTCTTCTATTGCGTAGTTGATCTTCCTTATTTCCCTATAAGCTATAGCAGTGTCCTTGAAGTCGAGCTCTTCAGCTACGGGCCACGATTTCGGCAAGGCCCTTCTAATTATTGAAACTACGCCTGAAGCGTCTACAACCAATCTACTCTCTATAGATTCTACCTTATCGCCCCTCCTAACCGTTATTCCTTTAACCTTCCCGTCCTTCACGATAGGACCTAAGGCCCTAGTTGAGAAAGAGAACTCCGCCCCCGCCTCTCTAGCTAAAGAGTAAAGCCACTTGCCGAATCCCCTCCTGTTTAACATGAACCCTTCTCCGGGCACGGTCCAAACAGTTTTTTCGTCAGGAGAATATATTTTGGCTCCAACTATCCTACCCTCAATGGCGTACTCAGGAGGTTCGCTTAAGGGTATTTTGCCTCCGAAATATTCTTTACTAATAGCATCTCCACAGACTTTGTTACCTATATCGTCCTCGGACCTTAGGTCTACTACCAATACCTTGTAACCTTTCTCTGCAATAAATTTAGCGGCAGTTAGGCCGGTCGTACCGGCTCCAACTATAACTACATCGTACACTGTCGCCTTACCCATAGCTAGTTCTCAATAGGCCGATATTTAACGAAGTGGTAATCCATTGAGAACTTAAGAGAGGAGGCGAAGGTACCCTCATTTCAATTTCGAACAATTAAGCGAAAGGTTCCCATATATCTCTAGAACTTCGTTTAAGAGACTCTGAAAGCCTTTCCCGAATTTCCCGGGAAGCTTACCTTCTTTCAACTCCCTCTTGTATTTATGTAATTCGCCTTCGCTTATTTTATAGACCTTCGTAATAGCCTTCTCTATTTCATCATATAAGATCAATAGTTGATTTTCGTTCAATTAACAAGTTCTTATGCGACTATTCAGTTAAATTTATAATCACTATCCCGAAGAGTGGCGTGGAAGGAGCCGCGGTAGTATAGCCAGGCCTAGTATGCGGGCCTGTCGAGCCCGTGACCCGGGTTCAAATCCCGGCCGCGGCGCCACTTCTCCCTCATAATATTTCTCACCTCTTCCCAAGTACTCAATTAACTCAATTCCACGAGAAAACTTTATCTCCTATCTTGCAATAGAGCTGCATGTAAGAGAATGCGTTTAAGAGAGGCGTTATTGCTGATTATGCTCCTCCAAAGTCCCTTCGCACTGAAATTTACCGTTACAATTGAGAATAACGGTCTATTGTGGAACGAAGAGTGGGGCTACGAAATATACCTTACAATTGATGGGAAATCGGTTTTCTCCACTTCCTACTCCGTAAATTGCGGATGGGGTTCTAATTGCTTCGTAACTCACACGTTCCCGGACGCTTCTTGCGGCATCTCCGGTCAACTAGTCGTAACGGAGACTAACTACTTCTATGGAACTATTGTTGGAGACGTGTTGAACTTTGAGTACTCAGTTACTACCCTAGGAGTGAATCGATACCAGTACATGGGTGAATCGCTTGTACTCGGTCGAATAGGTTTCGTCATAGAAAATTATGCCTCTGAACCTTGCGTAAAGACGAGTCCAATAACAACGCCGCTAGGCGAAGGAGCTATTAGAAACGTTCCCGTGAACATCTTACTAGGCCTAGGCGTAATACCAATTCTCACTAAGTTAAAGGAAGTAAAGAGGAAACGAGGCCTGCCAAACACAAAAGCCGTTAAGTAGTCTTCCCTTAAGGGAATTTCACAATGGATTTAAGGGAGCACTTGCTTTCCGGTAAACCAATCATGATATACGACTCGGAGAGTAGGGAGAACGAGGTAGACTTAGTCTTCTATTCGGGAGCGGTGAGTAGGAGTAGCATATACGCTCTCAGGTCTTTAGCTGGCGGCCTCATATGCTTCTCAATGCCCTTGGAAATAGGTTCCCAATTAGGTTTAGACTACATGCATAATTACTTGAAGGAACTCGGTTTCGCGAGCCTCGTGAGGCCTCAATCGTACGGGGACTACCCCGCCTTTTCGATTTCTGTAAACCATCAAAGCGTTGGAACGGGAATAAGCGATGAAGACAGAGCCAAGACCGTTAGGGAATTGTTCGAAGTAGTGAAACTCGCTCTCGAAGACCCCTCTGAGGCTAGAAAGAAGTTTCTAAACGAATTCCAAGCGCCCGGTCACGTGCCCATACTCCTTGCCAGGAACTTAGACGAGAGGCAAGGTCATACGGAGTTGAGCACGAGGTTGTTCCAGAGCTTGGGCTTAGTACCTTCGGCAGTGTTCGCTGAAGTCCTAGACTACGGCCACTCGATGAGATTGGACAAGGCGAGGGAAATATCTAAGACGTTGGGCATACCCTTACTCTCTTCTAATGAAATAATCGAGATGGTAAGGGGTAGATGAAATATTATTTAGATACTCGTGAATAGGTAATATTCGAGGTGTGAGAATACGATGAACTCAAGGAAAGGTTTCGTGGACCTAACGTTGGTCGGTATAGCGCTCGCCGCACTGCTATTGCTAGTAGGCGTCTACTACTTCTTCATTGCTCCTAAGGCCCCCACTTCCGTGGAGGCGAAGGCTAAGGCGTATAAGGCCATCGAAGTACAGCTCAGGCCTATTAAAACAGTTATATGTGTAGATAAGAAGGAAGAGGCAATTTTCGAACTAAGTCTAGTCAATCCAATTACTAATCCAAAAGCCTACGTTCAGTTGGTCATTAGCGCACCACCGGGCGTAACGGTTTACGCCGGTCAAGGAGTTAAGGGAGGCTCCGGACTGGTAACGACCAATACCGTGTTGGAACCGGGCGACGCAGCAACTATGAGAATAAGGGTAATAGGAGTTGAGCAAGGTAAGAAGATACTTAGCGGTACCGTATACTATTGGTTCGAAGGCGAAGATAAGAAGGACGCTAAGAGAATAGACCTTGACTTCCCAGTAGACTTCGTGATCTGTGGTAAGTAGTTTCATTTTTTTGCTCAATAACAACGTTTTTTATTTTAATGCGACGTAGTACATTACTTTCTTAAAAATGATCCCACGTGAACCCCACGGGGGTTTAGTTTTGAGGATAATCGAGATCCTTAAGGTCGATGGGAAAGGTAGGGTCACCATTCCGAGGACCGTTAGGGACGCGTTAAATATAATAGAAGGCGGTTACGTGATAATGATAGCCGACTTGAACAAGAACGAGATCCTTCTAACCCCAACTAGCGGGAGCGGGGGAAAGTTGCTGGAAATTAGAATACTGTTTAACGACGAGAGAGGTAAGTTAGCGGAAATATCTGAGGCGTTGGCCGAAATGAACGTCGACCAAATTACTACCAATTGCAGGACAATGAGGAAGGGCGAAGTGGCGGAATGTACGATAGTTGTAGAGGCGTCAAATGAAATGGATGAGAGCGAAATAGAGAGGAAGATATCCGGAATAAAGGGAGTTAAGGAAGTATTAGTTGTTCCCATTCAAGGGCACTAGCGGTAAAGGGATTTGAGCTGCGAAAGAGCGAGAAAGTACCTAGAGGGACTACGCGGAGCCCTGAAGAGCTTGAATTTTTCCGATGACGTGGAAAAAGTAGTTGATCTAGCTAGGAGATACGTGGACGATACCGAGTACTACGTAAACAAAGGCGACTGCGAAACGGCCTTGGTAACCGCTTCCTACGCCGAAGGCTTGCTCGATGCCTTGAGGCTAATAGGAAAGGCGAATTTCCAATGGAAGAGAGAGGAAAGACCCAAGGTACTGGTTGGAGGTACCTTCGACCTACTCCATCCAGGACACGTGGAGCTCTTAAAGGAAGCTTCCAAGTACGGAGACGTAATTGCCGTGGTTGCAAGGGACGAGAACGTTAGAAAGATAAGGGGAAGGGATCCAGTTCTACCCCAAGAGCAAAGGGCGTACATGCTTTCATCCATAAAGTACGTCAAAGAAGCAATGGTAGGTGAGGAAGATCCCCTCGAGAGCATATTGAAGGTTAAACCCGATATAGTGTTCTTGGGTCCAGATCAATTCTGGAAAGAGGAAGAGTTGAAGAGAAGACTGAGGGAAAGGGGCTTAGAGGTTGAGGTAATTAGAATGAAGGAGAAGAAGTGCATACCGAGAGGCATTTGCTCGTCGAGGAAAATAGTGGAAAGGGTATTGGAATTGTTCTGTGGGAAGAAGAGCCGGGAGTGACCCGCCCCGCGCCCATCGGTCCCCGAGACGGCGGGGCTTCTATGCGCGGGACCGGGGTTCGCGGTTCCTTCTTCGCTAAAGGATTATAAAAACTTTTACCATCCGAGCACTCCGCCTATGTCAGCGCTCTCCTCAGCTTGGGAGGAACATTGAACGGCCAGCGCTCCTATTTTGTCGGCCAACCAAGACCTAACGTTATCCAACTTACCTTCTTCAACGACGTACATGTCCGAAAGCTGCGCGTCCTTGCACTTCCCGAAGAACCTGGCTTCTATCATGTTACCCCTCTTTCCGAAGGTGACCTCGGCTTCTATCTCGTAAGTTCCCGGAACTACCTTCCTGACCTCGCCTCCGGACCTTATCTCACCTTCTTCAACAGAGAACTTGGCCGAAATGGTAAGGGAGCCCTCGCCTTCTTGGACTTTAACGTCTACTTCCTTTAGAGCCCCTCCTAGGTAGTTTTCCAAGCCCTTCTTCACTTGCTTCTCCGCTGATCTCGCGCTTATCAAAGCCCTTTCCCAGTTCTGAGATCGCTCGGAGGGGTTATAACGTGGAGTTCTCGAAGGGTGAGCTGCCACTCCCTTACTTACTTAAAAAGATAACGTTACATTGCCACACCCGGTGGAACGGTGAAGAAAGTACTCGCTTGGGTAGCGATAGCGATAATTGCCGCGCTCTTCGCAGCCAAGCTCGATAGCGTTCTAGTCTATTCGGAGACAGCGATGCTGCCTCCGCAAGCCGAATCCTATAAGGTAAAGGAGGCCGTGAACCGTTACTTCCCGGACTTAAGTAATAGAACGATACTAATGGTTTCGTTAAAGTACAACGTAACGGATCAAAGAGTTGCGGATTGGTACCACCAATGGAAGAACGAAACGGGTCTGGACGCTAGCAGTTACATAGATCTAGTAGAGAAGTTTCGCGACGCCCTAAAGGGGGTGTACAACGGCCTTGGGAAGATGGTAAAGGGCGTTTCGAAGGGCTTCGCGGGTTACTGGATGGTAACCGATTTGGTTCACTTCACAATGGTAATGAATGGCCTCTACGACCTAAGCGAAGAAGAAGCTATAGAGATGTATAAGCAAGTGACCCTCGGAACGCCTTTAGAGAAGTATTCCGATATTGCTAAGACGCTATATGAAACCGTGAAATCGAAGAAACTGGACCCCAACAGCTTGGACGAGTCGCAATTAGCCCTAATAGCTAAACACAAGTTACTGGAAGGGTTAAGCAACGACTATGCTAGGAGCTACACGCTCTGCTTAGGATGTAAGGTCATTCAAAAGGTCAAGGGACTCCAGCTCTGGCTCAACTACGGATTCGATCCCGATTCTCTAAAGAATGAAATAGACAAGTATGTAAACGAAACGGTACCTGAAGCAGTTAAATGCTTCGCTTCTCAAAAGCTCAAGGACTTACCTCAAGACGTAGCGGTGGAACTGCTACTAGCTGCATGGGAAGGTAGAAGCGTTAATTTGGACCAGATGGTTAACAGGGCAATTGAAGAGAAGTTCGGTGACATGATACATTACTTAATGGTTTCAAAGGATTGGAAAACGATGCTAATTACCATAAAGAACGCCAGCTACGAGCAAGCCATCGAAGCCAAGAGGAAGGCCTTGAAGAGCGAAGTCGTTACCGAGGCCTACTTGATGGGAGGGGAAGTACTGAATAGGGAAATGAAGGAAGCCAACTTAGAGGACGCCGAGAGGGTTCAGGAGCTAAGCCACGTTGCGGTCTTGTTAGTGCTCTTCGCTATAACTAGGTCCGTAGTAGCTTCCGTAATACCGTTCATTGTAGTAGGAATAGGTATAGTAACTGGAATGGCGTTAGCCTACTTCCTCGGACAATTGTTCCCCATCTACCAAATGGCGAAGACGCTGATGATAACTACGGGACTCGGTCTGGGTATGGACTATAGCATATTCATCCTCTCTAGGTTCAAGGAAGAATTGAGGCAAGGCGTGGAGGTTCACGAAGCCGCTAAGATCGCTGCCAAGAGGGCTGGTCACGCTGTAGGCATCTCAGCCCTAGCAGCTTCCATGGGGTTCGCGTCCCTCGCCTTGTCCGGAACCTTGATGTTAAACAGCATGGGTCTAACTATACCATTGGTAGTCATAGCTACTGCGATTGCTTCAATGACCATGCTACCGGAGCTCTTAGCTCTATTAGGTAAGAAGACTTGGTTCTGGTGGCCTATAGGGCTCAAGGAAGAAAAGAGGAAGGTAGGCGAAACCCCAGTTGTACCTAGGAAGGGAATAGTATTTATTGCGTTCGTAGTAGTATTAGTGATAACGATCTTCAGCTTATACTTCTACGTGAACTACAAAGGCAGTAGCGACAGCAGGCTATTCATACCCAGCGGAACCGAGGCTTACGAGGCCCTCCAAAAGTTCTCCGAGAAGTTCCCCGGAGGGGCTTGGGGTCCGATCCAGATATACGTGGAAAGATATAACGGATTCGCGTGGAAGCTCGTTAAAGAGCAATTGTTGAAGATGAACGGCGTAGTAGCCGTAATGGATCCCAACGAGAACTTCGGTACCTTAAAGGATGGCAAGGGAGTTGGACTCGTAATACTCAAATACGAGCCCTTCTCAGAGGAAGCTTTAGACATGGTGCCGAAAATAAGGAACTTAGTTCACTCGAAGCTCAATGGAATGGTTGGGGGAATGCCCGCTGAGCTATACGATACGAAAACCTTAGTGACCGCGAGCTTCTGGCAAAGGGTAACGCCCTTCGCCATCATCGCTACGATGGCTGTTCTCGCGCTTGCCGTCAGGAAGGTAGATCCAGTAATTTCCGCTGGCTTCGGGTTAATTGCAGCCATCTCTTGGGCAGTCACGCTATCTCACTACCTCTCGGTGGCCCTTTGGGGCTATCCCTTATACTGGATTACCCCAATGGTCGCCTTGATAGCGACGCTAGGAATTGGTACCGATTACAACGTGTTCTTCATAACAAGGATAATAGAGGAAATAGAGAAGAAGAGGGACTACCTAGGAGGCGTATGGAGGCCCCTGAAACTAGTGGGTCCCATAATATTCGGATTAGCGTCTATAATGGCGTCAGCGTACTTCGGAATGTTAGTGGCTAGGTCCATAGGATTGAAGCAAATGGGTCTGGCACTAGGCTTCTCGGCCCTGTTCGCCGCACTGAACGCCATACTACTGAACCCGATAGTCCTAACGGTCATATCAAGTTTCAAGGGATCGTTAAAGAGGGCCGGGAAGGAGTCGGAAGAGGTAATAGAATGATTGCGATGGCTACCACCAATCCAGGCTTAGAGGACGTAGCTGAATGGGAAGTTGCTTCTTGGGGAGCTAAACCCATCTCCCGAGAGGAAGGGAGGACGTTTTTCGAGTGGGATGGTTCTCTCGATGAATTAGTTTGGAAAATCGAGAGAAGCAATACCCTCCACAAAGTGGTCGTAATTTTCTATAGGGGATCTCTCGAAGGAATCGATCTCAGTTGGGTTCCGAAGTACGTGAGCCCTGGAGTGAAGTTCGCGGTCAGGGCTCAGAGGATAGGCGAAGGCATCCACTCAATGGAACTAGCTAAATTGGTTGGCGAGAAGGTTATTGAAGAAGTAGAGAAATTTTATGGAGAGAAACCGGAGGTCGACTTGGACTACCCCTCAGTAGTTGTTTACGCTGAGAGTAGGTTCGGTGAAATAATAATAGGGCTTCAAGTTAGCGGCGAGGAATCGCTTCACAGAAGATACTATAGGATATATGAACACATGGCGTCCTTAAAACCTACCATAGCTTATTCAATGCTAAAGTTGGCGGGAGCCGAAGAGGCTGAAGTACTAGTAGATCCAATGTGCGGATCCGGCACTATAGCTATAGAAGCAACGAAGTTCCTAATACCTAAGATATATTGTTTCGATATTAAGAAGAAGTACGTAGAGATAGCTAAAGCTAACGCGAAAGCGGCAATGGTTGAGGATTTGATAGAATTCGATGCATGGGACGCCACCAAGCTCCACGAAAGAGTTACAGACGTGGACTTGATAGCCGTTAATCCGCCTTACGGCATAAGAATGGGGAGCCCTAGGAAAGTATTGAAGTTATATGAGGATTTCTCCCGTTCCTCCTATCAGGCCTTGGGACGAAACGGGAAGTTAGTTATGATAACTCCCTTAAAGGAGGCGAAGGAAATATTCATCAGGAACGGATTCGAACTAATGAGTAAAAGAAGCGTGTACCACGGTGACTTATGGACTGAGCTGATGCTATTTAGGAAGAGGACTTCTTAGCCTCGCTTATTAGTTCGGCTATTTCGTCTTTGGTTAACTTCCTCATGACCTTCTCGTCCGTCCTTATTATTCCGATCTCGTATATCTCTGGCTTGGGTATTTCCTCGCTGACCTCCATTAGGGCCTTCAACGCAAGTATAATGGCTTCCCTTAGACTCATGTCGTACTTATACCTCCCTTCTATGTAGTCTTGTATCGAAGCGTACTCTTGGCCTATAGCTACTGCGTAATAGCTCATGTACTGACCGCTTGGCTCCGTCATAATTACTTGAGGTCCGAACTCATCTATACCAGCGAGTATTAAGGCAACACCGAAAGGCCTCACTCCCGCGTGTTGCGTATAAGCTTGCTTCACGTCGCTGATGGCTTTAGCTACTACCTCCACCGTGGGAGGTTCGTCGTAGAGGAACCTGTGCCTGAGGGCGACCTCCTTGGCTAGGTCTATTAACAGCCTACCGTCAGCGGCCAATCCGGCGAAGCTCGCCATTATATGTTCGTCTATCTTGAATATCTTCTCGACCCTATCGTACTCAACTAGTGCCCTCACCTTCTTCTTTTCAACAGCTATTAGAACGCCCTCCTTACATTTCATTCCTATTGTGCTCCAACCCCTCTTTACGGACTCGAAGGCGTACTCCACTTGGTATAGCTTACCGTCCGGCGAGAAGACGGTAATAGCTCTATCGTAGCCCATTTGCTGGGGGCCTAGTCCGAAGACCACTTTTCAAGCACCGGAAACCTTACGTTGAAGGGCAATTTAGAGTTTCCCCCTTAACGCTTCGAGGGACGAGGAGGTTGTTGAACTGGAAATTGGCATTGGCTATTGCATTGATATTCGCTCTGGCTCCGTTTAGCTCTTCCATCCCATGTTTCGATGTTGGAGCCAAGGGGTTAGCTAAGCTGATTTCTATTACGCAAAGCCTGCCTTTCTTCGTCGTGTGGACTGCCCTCATAGCTTACAAGAGGAAGTCCGAATGGAAGGAGGTGGTCCTAGAGGCGATCGCACTTAATTTGGCTGTGTTCGCCTTGAAGGAGTGCTTAATGAGGCCGAGGCCTCCGGGAAGCACTTCGTTCAGCTACGGCTACCCTTCCGGGCACTCAGCTAGGGCAATGTGGGTAGCGCTCCACCTATCGGAGCTGTACCCCTCGCTCAGGCCAGCGCTTTTCGCTTACGCAATTGCCGTAGGGTGGTCGAGAGTAGAGCTTTGCGAGCACTTCCCCTTAGACGTCCTCGGGGGCTACTTAGTAGCATATTCGATAAGGAAAGCATTCCCACTATTAAGGTCGAGGCTCGTTGTAAACGGGGTAAGGAATGAAAATAATACGAATAGGTAACTTCTCCATAGATGAGGCATTGAAGGAGGCTAAGAGAGTTTTGGAAAAGGGAGGCTTAGTGATAGTCCCTACCGAAACCGTCTATGGAATAGCCTCTAAATTAGAGCACGCTCGAAGAATATACAAGGCGAAGAAGAGGCCTAGGGACAAGCCCTTGCCGGTCCAAACGACCCTCTGTGACATTGAGAAGGTCGCTCAAATGAACGAGAAAGCCAGGCTTCTAGCTAAGAAGTTCTGGCCCGGACCACTAACTATCGTTATGAAGGCCAAGCCCACCGTCCCAGAGGTAGTGACCGCCGGGACCGGTAAGGTCGGAGTTAGGGTACCGGCACACCCCTTTACGCTGAGGTTACTTGAAATGGTAGGCCCGTTAGCGGTAACTTCGGCCAACTTGAGTGGAATGAAGAGCCCTAAGAGCCTAGAGGAGGTTACAGTTGAAGCTGACTTAGCAATAGACGCTGGTCCCGTTAGTGGAACGCCTAGCACCGTAGTTGACGTTACGGGGCCCCAGTTGAAGATACTCAGAGAAGGGCCTATAAAGAGAAAAGACATAGAGAGAGTGATATATGGTGAGAACAAGGACTTCCTCTTCTGAAACAAAGTTAATTCCTCTTCGCTCCCATTAGGCTAAATGGGTAAAGGTAGTGAGGATCCTCGTCACGGGCGGAGCCGGCTTCATGGGATCAACGTTAGTGAGACACCTCCTCGAAAAGGGCTTCGAAGTGCACGTTCTAGACGCTCTAACTTACGCCGGTAGAATAGAGAATTTAATAGAAGTAATGAACGAGATTCAGTTCCACTTAGTGGACTTGAGGGACTTCGAAGCCCTCTACGATACTCTGAAGAGCATCGAACCGGATCTAATTTTCCACTTAGCTGCCGAGACCCACGTGGACAGAGGAATAAGGAATCCCTATCCGTTCTTGGAAAGCAACGTCAGAGGTACTCTCCACCTATTGGAGGTAATAAGGAGGCTCGACCTAAAGGCTACCCTAACTAGTACGGACGAGGTCTACGGAGACTTGTGGGGCAAGCCTCCTTGCAACGAAGAGTGTCCCCTAAGACCGTCTAACCCCTACTCGGCTTCCAAGGCCGCTGCAGACATGTTCGCCCTTTCATACATAAGGACGTATGGAGTGGAAGTGAACATAGTTAGGCCAGCCAACAACTACGGCCCTAGGCAGTACCCAGAGAAACTTATACCTAGAACCATCCTAAGGATAATGAGCGGCAAGAGGCCGCTAATACACGGAACGGGAAAGCAAATTAGGTCTTGGCTATACGTAGAGGACTTCGCCGAAGGTATAACTACAGTTGGCTTGAAGGGAAAGAAAGGAGAAATATATAACTTACCGGGCGAAAGGGAACTAAGCGTTATAGAGGTAGTTAAGACCATATTGAGGATAATGGGGAAGGACGAGGACTGGATAGAGTTCACTGAAGACAGGCCCGGCCAAGACATGAGGTACGCCATGGTTGGGGAAAAGGTCAAGGCACTCGGCTGGGAGCCGAAGGTTACGTTTGAAGAAGGGATAAAGAGGACGGTAGATTGGTACTTGAACAACAAGTGGTGGTGGGAACCGCTTTTAAGCATTGAGAAAATTTGAGATCACTTCGAACAGCTCGCCGCACTCAACGGGCAAGTGACCCTTAACTCCGACCTCCTCATCGCTCCCTACTGCTTTAACAATGGCTTTCGCCATTTCAATTGCGTTGTTCAAAACTTCCACTGCATTAAAGCCCCTAGGGGGGTTGAATGTTAAGGTTAACCATTCCTCGTCCTCGTGGGCGCTCATTAATGCGGGCAAGGCGCGTTCTAGGGCCCTCCTATCGACCTTCCATTGATCCTTCTTCAAGTGGACTCTAATGGCCAACGGCACTACGAAGTCTTCGACGTCGTTATAGTAAAGCCTGAGGGCCACGTAAGGCCTCTCGGAAAGCACCACATCGAAGCAATAAAGTCCTTCGGAGGCGCTCTGTTGAGTTGCATCTAGGGCGTAAACGCCCCCCACTCCTAGCTCCTCGAACGCCTCGTATAGTTCCTTCAGCGGTATTTTCATCTAACCACCCTGAACTCGGGGAGAGAGGGTATCAATCCCTTCTCGTGTGCCCTCTTATAGAGTTCCCTTAACGCCTCCTCGCCTTCCTCGCCCATATCTATAGTATACTCGTTAACGTACATTCGAACGAACCTCTCAACTAGGTCTTCGCTTAACCCCCTAGCGAAGGGAAGCGCGTACTCCAAGGCCTCCTTGGGGTGGTTTAAGGAATACTCAACCGCTTCCCTCCATATCTTAGCCCAGTCGCTGGAAATTTCCCTCTTGGCTACGTCCAATCCCAAGGGGGTCGGTAAGCCGGTCTCCTCGTACCACGCCTCTCCTAAGTCTATGACCTTCTTCAAGCCCAATTCCGAGTAAGTTATTTGACCTTCATGTATTAGAACCCCAGCGTCTACCTCCCCTTCCAAAACGCTCTTAGGAATCTCATCGAACTTGATCACTACGTACTCGACTTCAGGTAAGTAGAGCCTAGAGAGCAATGCGGCCGTTGTGTACTTACCGGGTATGGCCACTCTCTTGCCCTTTAGGTCCTCCAAGTGGAGTTCCTCTCTGGCAACCACAACTGGGCCGTACCCCTTGCCCATGCTCGCTCCCGAGGCCAACACGTCGTATTTATCTGATACGTACGCGTAAGCGTGGGCGGAGACTGCCGTTACGTCCACTTCCCCTTTAAAGGCTAAGGCGTTAAGGGTCTCGATGTCCTCAACTACTTCCTCTACTTCGTAACCCCTTAAGTCAATTAATTTCTTCTTTATAGGGTAGAACATGAAGGCGTCGTCCGGATCAGGGCTGTGGCCTACTTTCACTTTCAACGTGCTTTACCTCACGTTTGCAAGCGACTGACTTAATTAATTAAACACAATACCGAACTACGCAGTAGGTAACGGAAGTTGCTAGATGGGGTTAGGGAAGCGGTTAGGAAGTTCCTGAAGTCCTCCGCAGACTACGAGACAGCTGTTAACGCTTTCATTAAGGAATTACAAAAGACCTTGATAAAGTCTGACGTGAACGTTAGGCTAGTCCTCCAGTTAACGAAGAAGATAAAGGAGAGGGCACTAAAGGAGAAACCCCCGCCGGGGGCCTCCAAGAGGGATTGGTTCATAAAGATAGTCTACGAGGAGCTATCCAACCTCTTCGGCGGCGACGTAGAGCCCGAAGTGAAGCCGAAGAAAGTGCCGTGGGTAGTAATGTTGGTTGGAGTCCAAGGGAGCGGCAAGACGACCACTGCAGGGAAGCTCGCCCGCTTTTACAAGGTGAGAGGTTACAAGGTGGCTCTCATTGCCGCAGATACCTACAGGCCCGGAGCGAGGGACCAGTTAAGGCAATTAGCTGAGAGGGCCGGGGTGCTCTTTTACACGGAAGACGTCGACGACGCCGTTCAAATAGCCAAGAGGGGCGTCGAGTGGGCTAAGGGAAAAGGCGCGGAAGTGATAATAGTCGATACCGCGGGAAGGCACAAGAACGAAATTGATCTACTTAATGAGATGGAGAACATAGCTAAGGAAATATCTCCGGACGAGGTCATGTTGGTAATTGATGCAGGAATAGGCCAACAAGCGAAGGCGTTAGCAGAGAGCTTCCACAAGAGAACTCCAATAGGCAGCATCGTGGTTACGAAGCTCGACGGTACCGCTAAGGGCGGTGGAGCGCTTTCAGCAGTAGCCGTTACCGGTGCAACGATAAAGTTCATTGGAACTGGTGAGAAACTGGACGAACTAGAAGTCTTCAAGCCGAAGAAGTTCGTTGCGAGAATACTCGGACTAGGCGATCTAGAGGGACTGCTTGAGAGGCTAAAGGAAGTAGAGGAGTCAGGAAAGCTAGAAGAGATAAGTCAAAAGATAATTGAAAAAGGTGACCTAACTCTCGAGGACCTATACTATCAGATAGTATCAATGAAGAAGATGGGTTCTCTGAAGAAACTACTGCAGATGTTGCCCGGAGTTGGGTTGATGGGTGGCAACGACTTACTTAAGCAAGTAGACGACAAAGTTCTGGATAAGTGGTTAGCCATAATGAACTCAATGACCATAGAGGAACTGAGGAAGCCAAACATAATAAACAGATCTAGAATGAGGAGAATAGCGATCGGGTCCGGTACTTCAGTTAAAGACGTAGAAGAGTTACTTAAACATTACAACATGTCGAAGAAGATGATCAAGCAACTGAAGAGGAAGAAGGGCATGCTGGCTAAGTTAATGAAACAGATGGAAGGCGCAGGTTTCTAAGAACTACGCTTTATCTCGTTTCATTTCATCTCGCACTTCGTTTTCCTCAAGCGTTACCTCAAACCTCTTTATCGTTAGAACTTTCGCGCCTTTACTCCTCAACTCTACTCTCTAATTTTAGAAATGGTTTTGCTGTGATGAACGGAAGCGCCTATCTATAAGCGTTCCTTGTTCCTAATTGGATCTTTAAAAGCCGTACTTAGGAAGAGAACGCACGTGAATTTGGTAAGAGAGTTACCCCTTCTCACTGGTCGTATGGTCGGTTGACGCAATGCTACGTAGCCACCACTAAGTGTTATCTATGTAGTCGTAGTTATTAAGACAATGTCGCGAAGTATTGTTAACTTCAGAGGCGATGCCGAAGTTCTACTATACATCTAACAACTTCGGTACACCTTAAACGATACTTAAAAGCAGTCAATTAACCTCGGTCAGCGAAAGAACCTATTGTAATGGCAGTCCTACCGTGACTTCGAAGCACTGGATCGAGGACTCCGAAGGCTCGGGACATAAAAACTGTGTTCCCGGGGAAAATCATGAATTGGAAACGGTCTTCGCAAATTCTCATCACCGCGGATATCAATGCGGATAATCTGGAAACACCGGCTTCTAGGGGAAAGACTAATTGTCCCGATGCACTTAATGTATGAGTGGGGCTAGAATTGTCCAAGGTTATAAGAGTAAGATACGAGGGTGGCGTTCTGAAGCCGCTTGAACCTCTAGGGTTTAGTGAGGGCGAGGAACTTATCGTGGAAGTGAAGAGGCAAGTAGCTGGGAAAGGTATAGAACAGTTCTTTGGAGTGGTTAAGACTAAGAAAAGGAGGACTCTCATCGGGGAGGAGGATTACTATGAACACGTCTCAGAGAGGGGTGGTGTTCCTTGATAGTAGCATTATCATTCGCTACTTCCTAGGAGATAGCAAGGCCAAAGAGGTTCTAGAAGATGACTCTAAATTCGCTATAAACTCTATAGTTTATAGCGAGGTAGCTTTTAACCTCTTAAAACTTCTATACGTAGATAAATATAGTAGATACCAGTTTTATGACATGAAGTCGGCAATATCTAGCCGCGATAGTGACCTCCTAAGAGGATACAGGATACTCTACTCGTTCATAGACGAGCTTCTAGGCGAGGAGAGGCTAGTATTCCTCCCAATAACTTTAGAGGTAATAGAAGAGGCAACTAGGATAGCCACAGAATACGGCTTACTACCAAACGACTCACTCATAGCAGCAACATGTAAGCATTATGAAATAAACGCCATAGCCACTTTCGATGAGGACTTCAGGCGAATCCCATGGCTAAAAGTAATTCCATAACTCATCGATGGATTACCAAATAGGATAATCCTCTAAGAAGCATGAACCAACCTAGATTCCTGCCATGATTTAGAGTTGCAGCACAGCTTCTCAGAAAGAAGATTCTTATTCATGTAGTATTTGGTTTATATGTGTAGTACTTATGTAACGGGACAGCCGGGATTTGAACCCGGGACCACGGGCTCCGAAGGCCGGAGATATATAAGCAGCGTTTCCAATGGAAACCATTGAATGGAAGCAAACTTCACAATCAGTTATCGTTAGATGATGTCATAGGTGATAACGTGGAAACAGGTTGTAGGGCTGAGGTAAATGGCTAATTGTCCCCGATGCACTAGTATAAGTGGGAGCTAGATATTGTCTAAAGTCGTAAGGGTAAGATATGAGAAGGGAGTACTCAAGCCGCTGGATAGGATTGAGTTTCGGGAGGGAGAGGAGTTACGGGTTGTGATACTTCCTAGGGAGTTCCCTGAGCTTCTAAGAGAAGTTGAGGTAGAGGCTAAGGAAGACATCGATAAAGTGCTCAGGGAGGCCCGTGAGAGATGGAGACAGTGGTATTAGATAGCAGCGTCATCGTTAAGGCTATCGTAAAGCCTGGGCACTGGCTTCCAATCGAGGTGTATCGTAGAGAAGCTGAGACGCATAAGAAAGCCAGAAAAGTAATTGAACTCCTAAAACAAAGAAATCGCACGGTCGTTTTCCCATTTCCCGTTCTAGTCGAAGTTGCCGCTGTGATATCTAGGCTTGTAAGTAGAGAGTTGGCTGAGAACAATTGAATCACTCCGTACCACTACGAACTACATAGTCGTTGACGAGAAAGATATACGAGAGGAAGCAATCAAGGTTGCCATCGAAACAGGTAGCTCGGGCTTTGACGCATATGTTTTGGCGACTGCGTTAAAGTATAATGCTGTACTTATAACAGACGATGAGCCAATGAGCATACATGCCAAGAAAGAAAAACTGGAATACATCCTTCTACGGAGTGTATCATTAAGTGAGCTCGAGGATTTAATCTAGAATTTCTTGTTATACCTTGAGAACATTTACAGGCTCATTCGAATACTTAACTCTTAGTCTTAGAATTTTTTGAAAACAAGATGAACACGTATGTGGCACCCGCCGGGATTTGGAACCGGGACTACGGGCTTCATAGGCTTGGGGCTTATAAACCATGTTTCCAAGAGAAACCATGAATTAGAAACGCCCTTCACAAATGGTTACCGCTAGAGGTATCAGAGCGAATAATCTGGAAACACGCTGTAGGGTTGGGGTAAAGCGCTAATTGCCCTGATGCACCTAATGTATAAGTGGGGCTAGAATTGTCCAAGGTTATAAGAGTAAGATACGAGAAGGGCGTGCTAAAGCCTCTAGAGCCAGTAGAACTTAGAGAAGGTGAAGAGATAGTCGTCTTTATACGTAAGCGTAGGGTTGGCGAGGTTCTTAAGAAGTATGCTGGAATGTTTGGTAGGGCTGACATAGAGGAGCTAAGGAAGTACGAGGAGGAGGCCCAGGCACAGTGAGCAAGGTGTTCATTGACACCAATATATTTTACAACATATTATTTGAGACCGGTCTCACTCAGATAGCTCGAAAGTTACTAGAAGATTATGAAGAAAACATGTTCTACACAAGTATAACTGTGGTGAACGAGCTACTCTACATATCCACAAGAAAGCACTACCAAACCACTGGAGAGATTAGCGGACCTTATAGCCTAAGAAGGCTAATAGCGAGCAAAGGGTATCCCAAGCTTATCGTCGACGGTATACGTAAACTATTAAGAGACCTTGAAGTGGAAGTACTAATAGAAACCGTAGGTTATCAGGATATGATAGAAACAGCGAGTAGCCTAAATCTCCTGCCGAGCGACACCATCATAGCACTGACATGCAGACACTACGGCATTGATACTATCCTAACCTTTGACGAGGACTTCAAGCGTGTTCCATGGCTCAAGGTTATTCCCTAAATATGAGCCAGACCTACTCTGATTCAATGTGCGTTGTTTGGTGAAACCCAGCTCTTTCAAGCTTAAGTTCTTGTACTATATGAGTTCTCTACTAATGTTATTTCTCTCAATACTTGTTTTAATAGCCCCTATAGGCGCTGTAGTTTCAATGGCTAGCAATGAAAAGGTTTACCCGGTTATTCCAATAGTGTTTGTAAGTCTATTTATATTCTCCATGTTAGGGTTTTATGCGAGTTGATTCCCCTTACTTAGAAGGTTACACAGCCATACTATTGTGGTGACAAGGTGGTACGACCCCACAATACCTAGAGAATATAGGACTCAAAATGAGGCGCGTGTCATGGTTCTTCGAAAGGAGCAGATATTATGAAGCAACAATTAGTGGCAAAACATTAATAACAATCTCTGTAAATCTGCACATACCTAGAATATTTAGGGAAAAGGAGAATTACCTACGGTAAAAGTAGCCATTTACTTAATACCAAAGGATATGGGCGAAGCAGAGAAAACCCGGCTCGAGAAGGCTATACAAAAAGCTATGGATAAGAATAAGCCTATCATCCATTGATGAGCCATAGACGTTGTTTCGTGTAGAGAATACGCAACTTGCTCATCGTTAACTAGCGGAGACACGTTATCGCATTGCATGGGTTTATCCTTTGACAACCTTGTAGTCTCATTATATCTAGACTAAGACGGAAAAGTAGCACGAAAGAACGCACATAGAAATAAGTACTTTTGAGTAGCAGGACCACCGGGATTTGAACCCGACCCCGACTCACCAGTGCCCTATAAACAAGGTTTCCCGAAGAAACCATTGCCTGGAAACATCCTTCACAAACGATTATCGAGTAATGCTATCAAGATAGTCTGGAAACGTTTTATTCTGCGAAGGGTATATTGGGGTTTGACTCTATAAGTGTATTTGGGGTTGAATTTGTCTTCCAAGGTTAGGGTTGTGCGTGCACGATATGAGAATGGAGTGCTAAAGCCTCTAGAGCCAGTAGAGCTTAAGGATGGAGAGGAGGTTCTGGTTAGGGTGGAAAGGCTCGAGAGTAGGGAGAATATTGTAGAGAAGTTCTATGGAAGACGCGGTCCAGCCCCGAAAGAGCTACTGGACGAGTTTATGCTTGAGGCTGAGGCTCAGTGATACTGCTGGACACTAATGCTATAGTATACTACTTACACCGCGTTGAGCCATACGCGTCGAGAGTGAAGCGGATCCTAGCAAGTAGGGAGGACTTAGCTTTAACTCTCAGGATAGTTGACGAGGTAATCTTTACCCTTATAAGGCTTGAGGCTTTGAGGAAGCTCGAAATAAGGAGACTGGACCAGCTACGGGATTACATTAGGAAGCATGGCCTAGAAGAGTTCGATGACGCTATAAACGATGCTGATGAGATGATAAATAGCCTCGGAATTCTGGTCCTAGAAGACAAAGGTAGTCTTAGAGAACTCCTGGAGGTAATGAGGAAATATAGCCTACTCCCAGGAGATGCCTTGATTGCAGTAACCGCTAAGCATTATGGTATAGATACTATTCTAACGTTCGACGAAGACTTCAAGCGAGTTCCGTGGCTCAAGGTAATCCCTTAGCATACTAGGATTACCAACTACGATATCCTTGGTGAAGGAGGAGCAATCATAGTTTTAGCATACTGAATTGTAACTTCACTCTTTGCAAGGAGAAATTTTATAATAGTGATGGTATATAGGTGGCGAGCCCATCGAAATTTGAACCCGGGACCACGGGCTCCGAAGGCCCGCGCTCCTCCTGGCTGAGCTACGGGGCCAGTTTCTACAGAGACGAGTTGGAAATTTAAAGTGAACTTCGAGTTGGCTTCGATTCGGAACCAATTTTATCCATTCGTTTTCGCGCGCTTGAATGAACTTTTTTATTCATTTTTGAAGGAAAGAGTTTTTCTATCATGGATCTCTACTAAACACATAGCCACCCAGTACGGCGAAGTTTTGGAGGGCTTTCTATTCCCTATTGGGATTCTACTGGTCTATCTAGTTGAGAAGGATTTCATAAACGATATTCAGACTTTCTATTCCCTATTGGGACTCTACTCATCACGTCAAATGGTTTCGGAAAGCGTAGTGCTACTTTCTATTCCCTATTGGGACTCTACATTACAACAACTAGCGGGGGTCTTCAGTTCTGGATGTCTTTCTATTCCCTATTGGGACTCTACCGAACTTGACGTGGTCTCGAAGGCCGTAGAAGAAGTGACTTTCTATTCCCTATTGGGACTCTACGGATCGAAGCGAAGGTCGTCGGTCATCCGAGCTTTGCGATCTTTCTATTCCCTATTGGGACTCTACAGAATCTAGTGTTGATCGAAGTGAAGAGATCGGGAAGGGGACTTTCTATTCCCTATTGGGACTCTACATTGACAGGTACGTTAGGTGCGGGAGGTATCGATGTTTGAATCTTTCTATTCCCTATTGGGACTCTACCCTGAGGCGCCCCCTCCCGTCAGGGAGGGGGATATAAAAACTTTCTATTCCCTATTGGGACTCTACATAAAAGCACTAGAAGAAGCGAGTGAGTTAGAGCTACTTTCTATTCCCTATTGGGACTCTACCGTTGCCCTCCTATTTAAACAATCAATTCCCCATCTTTTAACCCTTTCCCCTCATTTGCCTTTCCTCAACCACACCTTTCCTCTCAGAACTTAAACTCAAGTAGTTGTCCAATATATGTATACATATGCTTGTATAAGGTAGGCTGGAGTAGAAATCCTCATGATCATCGGAGTTCTCATGATCGCTTATTAACCCCTCAATGCAACTTCTCATTGTAAAGATCGATCTTGAAAGGACCTCGTACTGATGGTCCGAACTCCAGAGTTGTAAATTGCATTTGTTTTTACAAATACAATGTTGAATGATTAGGTTTAAATAGAATTAACAATTAGGAAGGCTGGTAGAAACTGAAGGTGCTTAAGGAGACCATTAATTTTGAATTCGAATGGTTAAGGTTGAAGAAATGAGTGAATTAATTGTTAGTAAATGGAAAATAGAATTTGGACAAGAGGTGGAGATGGGTATTCACCATTGGATGGTGAATAGCTAAAGTTAATTATTACGCAATTGCGCCCTTGCACCAAGGTAGCTAGGGAATGGTGAAACCCTTCGAAGTAGAAGCTAGGTTTCTAGTAGATGAGAGGTTCCTTGAGAAACTTCTCTCTATGGGATTCAAGGTAATAAGGGAATACGCATTTACTGACTACTTCTACGAGCCACCGAGCGGTTGGAAGGGTAACAAAGCATTGAGAATAAGGGATTGGGGAAACAGTTGCGAAGTGCTTTTCGATTCAATCGACGTGATTGAGACGAACGGCATAAAGGTAAAGAGGAGCAAATTCAAGGAAGGTAAAGTGAAACTATACGAAGGTTCGAGAAAAGAATGTGAGAAGCTGCTAGAGGAGATGGAATTCCAACGTAAATTTGTTATTGAAAAAGAGAGGGGTTACTTGCTTAATAACGGAAGGTATACCGTTGCATTGGAAAGAATTCTCGGCAAATGGGTTTTAGAGGTAGAAGTGAATGGAGAGGATTTGGAAAAGGCCGTATCCGAAATGAAGAGAATAATGAGGGAACTGGGTTTGGAAAGGCCCGTAGCCACTACTACGCGGGAGCTGGTGAAGATATTGGAAAGCGAAGGACGACCTCTACGGTAACCGCTTCCTAAATTTAACCGTTACTTAAGCCCAAAAGGCGCTTGAATCCCTCAACCAGCTCTCCGACGCTCGCCCTATCTTTGGGATTTAGCTCGTGCCCCTTCTTTAAAATACGGACGAGGAATCTCATGACATATGAACTAGACTGTGGGAAATCATCCTATTTTAGGAGCATATTGGTTTACGATTTTGAACAATAGTTAGGATAAAAGGCACTCACCTCGTAACAACACGTTACGAAGAGCGTTCCGGAGGTTTCGCTTCTCTTCGCCCCTTCACTGGTTAGGCCTCATGGGGAATCTGAGTTGCTTTAACTTCTTGGACTGGGGAAACCATTGAAAATGTGTAAAGTTTTATTAACATGTAAAGCAAACTTTACATCGGTGGGAGGGTGAGGTTGAAAGTAATCCCTCTCTTAATAGTGCTTGGAATACCTTTAGCCTTGTTCGTAAGGTACTCGTTGCTCGTATACGTACCGCTGGTCTTCGCCATAGCTCGAGCCTACGATAGGTCCATGGACGAGAGGGACCTAGAGGTTAGGAAGATGGCCTCCATAGCGACTCTGAAGGCCACTATAACGTTACTATCGTTGACCTTCATTGCGTCAACGGTATTCGGACACTTTAAGGAGCTCCTAGCAGTGGCCTTCCTCTCCTCTATACTCGGTTACTGGGCCTTCGTTAACTACTACTATTCGAAAATGGGGTAAAGAGATGGAATGCGTCGAAGTTAAACTGAGGGAGCTCCGAACGGAGAGGGGTATAAGCCAAGAATCCTTAGCGAAGGCGGTAGGCGTTAGCAGACAAACGATAATAGCTATTGAGAAGGGTAGGTACCTACCTTCCCTAACGCTCGCATTGAAAATAGCCAAGTTCTTTAACGTAAACGTAGAGAGCGTCTTCAGGCTTAGGGAGGAGTGCTATCCAAAGAGATGAGGACTCGGGCACGACCGATTAGATGAGGAGGGTCTTGAGTGCTGATCCAACCTCCCCATTTTTCACTCGCTTCTCGAACTCAATTTCGGTGGATGCTTTGTTAGTCAGACCTCCGGCAGTAGCTGGTACTTTCTATCCCTCGGACGTTGACGAACTAATGAGGTTAATAGAATGGAGCTTCACCCATCCCCTAGGTCCGGGAGAGGTTCCCCAAGTTTCGGAAGTTAGGAGGAAGGAGAGCGTAGGCTTCATGGTACCTCACGCAGGCTACATATATTCCGGCCCGGTGGCGGCTTGGGCTTACTACTACCTCGCTAAGGAAGGTCCTCCTGAGACCGTAATAATAGTTGGTCCCAACCACACGGGTCTAGGAAGCCCTATCTCTATCATGCCCCCCAGCATATGGGAGACTCCCTTAGGACACGTCCACGTCGACGCGGAAGCCGTTGAAGAGATAGTAAGGGAAAGCGGAATAGTTGACGTCGATCACACCGCTCACATCTACGAGCACAGCTTAGAGGTTCAACTACCCTTCCTCCAATACCTCTTCGGAAACAAGTTCAAGATAGTTCCAATAGTTATGGCGCTCCAAAGCCCAGAAGCTGCCAAAGCCTTGGCCAAGGGAATATATAATGCTATGGAAAAATTGGGGAAGGACTACGTGTTCTTAGCCTCTAGCGACTTGAACCACTACGAACCCCACGAGGTAACTGTAAAGAAAGACATGATGGCAATAGAGAGAATATTAAAGCTCGATACGGAGGGCCTCTACAAGACGCTCATAGAGAACGACATTAGTATGTGCGGTCCCGGACCAGTTATGACCCTCATGGAGCTATCGAAGCTATACGGTACTAAGGAAGCAGTCTTGCTGAAACACGCCACCAGTGGGGATACGAGCGGCGATTACTCTCAGGTTGTCGGTTACGCTTCTATAAGGTTCCCTCTACCTTAGAAACGACCACTTTTTCTAACACGTCCACGGGTAGAGCTCCTTCGGATAGCAACTTTTCGTGGAAGTCATAGAGGTTAAACTTGGAACCCATGTATTCCTTCACTTTCTCCCTAATCTCCAGTATTCTCATTTTTCCATAGGCGTATGAGAGCTGGTAACCCGGCGTCAAGGTATATCTAAGCACCTCTGCCTTGGCCGATCCTTCGTCCATCCCGACTACTTCAACGAGCTCCTTCACGGCCTCATCGAAGCCCATTTTACCCGTACTCAAACCTATGTCCAAGTAAACCCTTACCCATCTCCACAAGGCGTCCTTGAGTACCTCCCACTTGTATCGAGGATGGTCCTCGAAACCGTTCTCATACATTAACCATTCCGAGTAGTGGGCCCAGCCCTCAATGAAGTCCGTCGCGTTGGCGACTAAGTACCTGTACTTCGTTGGAAGGTGTAAGGAAAGCTGTAAGTGATGGCCCGGATAGGTCTCGTGTACTGCCGTATTCAGTATCTCGTAGTAGTCCTTCTTGGCGCCTCTGGGAGTTACGAAGAGGTAACCCATATTTAAGAAAGAGAAGGGAGATGGGGGATTGTAAGCAGCGAAAGGTATAGTTGGAATTAGAGGCTTGGGGGTGTCTTCGACGCTCAATTGCTCGTCTGGAGCTAAGGGCGCCAGCTTCCTTTCGATTACGAAACTTCTAGCTAAGGCAACGGCCTCTTGGTAGGCGGCCTTCGGATCCTCTACTTCCCTTCCCTTGGGCATCTCTCCCAATTCCTCCTTTAACTCAGCGACCTTTCTCCTAGCTAAGCTCTCGAGCACACCAATTCCCATTCCTATGTTCCTAACTCCTAAGAGCTCATTGAAGAGAGTCTCCCCCATCGGTTCGAAGCCTTCGTCCGCTTCCAAGCTTCCCAGCCACTTCTCGTACTCGCTAACCTTAGCGAGGACGCTTTGGGGTACTGAGAGCTCCAATAACGTTAGCTTCAGGCCCTCTAGTTCGGCTAAGGCCAGCTTTACCCACAAGTCCCTAGGTTTCTCCAAGAGCTCCTTACTATTTTCGAGAATTTCTGGAATGGCCCTTATTCTGCTTGCCAAGGCTTCGGATTTGTGCCTCTCCGGTACGTCCTTCCTCAGCAATATTGATAGGAGCAGTTCCGTTACGACGGATGGAGCTATCGGATAGCTCTTCCAAGGCCTCCAAAAGGCCAGCTCTATTAATTCAACTCTAATAGACCTGATGGCCTCCGAAACGTCTATCTCTAATGAAGGTTCGTCCCACTCCTCCAGCTCGCCTAGCAGCGATTCAGATGCGTCTACGTACCCTTCCAACCATTCGAGGTTCAGTTTCGGGTAAAGCAGGTCGTATTGACTGAGACCCAAGTAGCTGGCGTAGTGGGGAAAGTAGTTGAAGTGAGAGATTATAACCTTATCGAGAGGGTTCAACTTTAGCCTTCCTCGTTATTGGGGCCTCATTAGAGGTTAAAGTCCCTCTTCCTCATCGGTTCGCTAAAAATTCATGCGTATTAAGTTCCACTCTTCACCGGCCTCTAATAGCCATCCGGCGAGCATTCGAGCCATAAGGTCCCTAGCTTCCTCTTCGTCTCTAACATGGTAGCCGCTGTTCTTTAACGCTCTGTATGCCATCTTGGAGTTGATCCTAGACTTCATCTTCTCAGTTAACATTTTCCATACAGCTAATAGGTTAGCCTTGTCTTTATTGTTCTGAACTACTGCGGAGAGCAGCTTGAAGTCGGCCCCGGAAAGGAAGGCCTTATCGTACCACTCGGTATCCCTAACTAGTTCTAGGTAATACCTTAGTGGCTCGTAGTCGCGGACGAGCTTCTTCGTCGCAAATATAGGTTTCCAGCTCAACTCGGTTTTTGCCTCGCACAGATTAGATACCCCAAACACTTATATTAGTACTACGTTTGGGAACAGTAATTTTACTCACCTAATAGGTTCTCGATAATCGGTGTTATCGCCTTTATGACGTCTATAGCCATCACTACTGCGTAAGGTTCCTCGTCTTCGTTCAGTACAACTAGGTAAGGCGTTTCGAACTTCTTCATTAACCTCAAGGCGTCCACTACATCAGCATCGTACATAACGAAAGTCGGCTCCGTGTCTACGTATTGCTCTATGCTAGCCTCTACGTCGCCTTGAGCTACTGCTTCGGATAGTTGAACGTAACTGAAAACGCCCATGAACTCGTCGTCGGTCGTTTTAACTAATAGCGCTATGTTGTTTCCCTCGCTTATCTTTCGCGCCGCTTCCTTAATGCTAGTTGAAGGCAGAACCCAGACCCCGCTCCTGGCTATTTCCTTTACCATCAAGGGATCTCTCACGCGAGTATAAGTTAAGTAACGGAGTTTAATAATACCTAGGCCAATAGCTAGCGTTCAAAGGAACTAGAGGGATGGACCTCGGGAAGAGGGACCCTCAAGGGTATTACGTAATAGTCGCTAAGGCAGAGGCCAAGGAATTAGTTGGAGAGGGTTTAATCGAAGAGGTGGGCGATTGCGTTGTAATTAGAATTAAGTCCAAATCGAGGGCGCAGAAGTTGCTTAGGAAGCTTCAATCGAGAGGCTTACTTTGCACCTAGTTCAGCCAACTTCTTCAATACCTTCGTTGAGCTCACCGAGCCGTAGTAACCGAAGTCCCCCTTTACGACCGCTACGAGGGGATACTCCTCTATCTCTTCTTCTACGGCGATTACCTTCCCTATGCTGTCATTGCAATCGAACACTGGTACGCCTTCGTGATACACTTCGTACACTCGAAGTTTCTTCAGCTCGCTTTCGCTCAAACCTATTACGTCCTTGAGCTCCACGTATCCTATTGGCCAATTGCTGGCGTCTATTACTACTACCGCTTCCCTTCCGTCCTTAAGTATCTCGAATGCCTCCCAGAGAGTTTGGCTCAAGTCCACTGCAACTCTTTCCAACTCCAAGTCGCAGAACTTAGGTAATGATTGAGGCTTCCTCTTCTTCTTTATTGCCAACGATCCTATTGATAAGGTGTTCAAGAGAACCGTTGCGATAGATGCCGAATACAGCTCTTGCGAGAGCTTGCCTATTTTGAATTGGCTCGCTAGTAGAGCGGTGTCGATGCCCCCTTTAACTGTAGTTAGAAGGGAGGTCCTCCAATTCCATCCAGTAATTAACCTTACAATTACGGCTTTGATTAAGACTACCGAGAAGTTAGCCACAATGAGAATTGGGGCAACTCTCGAAAGTATAGCGAACGGGTTAACTAGGACGGACGAACCCACGAAGAACAGCGGTTCGAAGAACGAGTGATTTACAGCTTTTAACTTGCTCTTCAACCAAGGCCTTTCTATTAAGTACTCGCTTGCGACCAAGCCCATCATTAGGGAAACGACTGCGCTGTTCAGTCCAATGCTTTCCGAAGCATACCCAACTAATAGTATCAACGCTATCATGAAACTCAAAGGGAACTCCTTAGCTAAGAACTTCTCCTCGTATTCAAAGAATCTCTTAAAGAACTTCTCACCGTAAATTACGGACGCGACCGCTAGGAAAACCGTTAAAGCCAATACCTTTACGTCGAAAACTATGAAGAGATATAGCGAGAGGATTGCAATTACCTCCGCTATTTCATCTATTATTAGGAAATCTTCGAAGCCCTCTAGTTCCACGTGCTTCAGCAAGCTACTAATTCTTATCGTGCTAGGCATTGCGAATATTACTGAAAGCAAGAGGGCGTCCTTGAAATCTATTGCGGAAGCTAGGAGGGCGAGCGAAGCTAGGAACGGGGCAAAGAACAAAACTAGACCTCTAAGCAAGTAGCCCCTATTTACGTTCCTCAGAGACAAACCGAGGTCTTCAGTGCCCATCAAGAACGCCGTGAAGTTAAGGCCTACCGTAAAGAGCAAGGGGGCGAACTTATACTCTTCCCTGAACGCAGGGAAGAACGACATTAGGATGCCTAGGACGAGGGGACCTAACAGATGAGGCAACCCTATCTTTAAGGCTAGTTCCTCCGCGAGCTTAGCCAAAAGTAGAGTCAACCCTATGAGCGACGTCACTAAACTGACGTCCATTTCCCTTCTCTGTCCTCTTTTTGGAAGGGCCTCAACGCGGATTTTAAGTGTGAACGCGTAACCAAATATAGGTTTAATTAGAGAAGTACCGAGGACTTGAGATCATGAAGGCTCTCGTAACTGCGTTACTGCTCTCAGCTCTAGTTTCCGCTTACATAGTAGGGGCACCGGAGCCCCATTGCTCTACCTGCCACACTCCAGCGAACCCGGTTAAGTTCGAGGTCAAGGGATTACCTAAGTACTACGTTCCGGGAAAGGAATATAACGTAACTATAGCTATAACGGAGAAATGCGAAGGGAAGTGCTGCGAAGGCTTCTACTTCTCTATACCAGCGGGAGATGTTAAGGTGAGCGATCCGAAGGCGATGAAGGTAGAGAGACCTCCCTTTGGAACCCCCTATCTGACTCACACTGAAGAGGGTAGGTTCAGAACTTCTTGGAGCTTCAAGTGGATAGCGCCTAAGGAGAGGATACCTCTAACCTTTACCGTTTCAGTACTCAAGGCAAACTGCGATAACGAGCCTACCGGAGACAACTTTTCTATAAAAGAGATAAAGGTATACCCGGAAGGGTACGTGCCTCCTAAGAGCTCTAACAGGTTGCCTTACTTGATAATAGGCGTTGCATCGATAGCCATTGCGACTCTGTTGCTAATACTCGCTATAGCGTAAGGGCTTTTAGTTAGTTCAGCGAGGCTTTTTCTAGAAATGCGCGTAAAATTGCTAGCTCTCATAGTAATTGCCCTCGCAATTTCCTCCCGCTCGCTACCGGTAATAGAACTGCACCAAGCGTATTACCAACTAGGCGAGCTAAGTCACGCAACCGTAGTTGTTAGATCTGATTCGAATGAGGATTACCATGTAAGGGTTAAGTTAATTGGCGCGAAGCTGGAAAGCGGCGGAAACTCAATTGAATTCGCGAGGAAGGTTAAGTCGGGAGAGGCCATAAGGATCGATTTGAACTTCGTACCGAGGGAACCGGTAACTCGAATTAGATTGGAAGTGAACTCCGTTAAGGCCGAAGGCCTCTTGGGAAAGGTCCCCGTCCCAGGAGCGCTAGCCGAATACGAGATAAGAGAAAAGGTCATATCTATAGGGCTCTGGAACCCCCTTAGTAAGGCCGTTCGCTTCGTGGTTTCCTTCAATGCCGCCAATCCAGTTAAGGAGGTAGTTGAGAAGAAGTGCATCGAGAGGGGAACGGCGTACTCCACCTATTACTATTGCTTGAAGAAGACGTGTGCCGTGCCGTTCTACGGCAATTTGAACTGTACCAAGTGGGAGACCGTAGAGGAAGTGAACTACAGCTGCATTGAGTGGAGAGATGGGGGTTGCACCAAGTACTTGGTCGTCCCGATACGCCTCAATAAGTGCGTTGAAATGGTGGCCGGACCGGGATGTCTCTTATGGACGTGCGCGAAGTGGAAGGTAGAAAGGGAACCAGTGGAGTTCTGCAAGGTCGAAGTAACGGAGGTGAGGAAGCTCTGGCCTTCCTACGCTTTGTGGAGCGGGGAAGTGGAAGGTTTTGCGGAACTAAAGGTTCCATTCGAGTACAAGGAGGGGTCCCTCGAAGCTGGAGGAAACGAGGTCACGCTGTTCAGTGTTTACGCAGATGGAGAATTGGTCTTAGAGGCTAGGGAGAGCGCGTTCCCCGATATAATTCCTTTTATAGAGACGCTCATCCTGTACGCATTTTCCTTCTATTTCCTTTGGAGGAGTACCCACGGGTGATAGGGTTTGAGGGCCTTGCTTCTCATCGCTGCATCGCTAATACTAGCGTTCGCTTGCGTGGACGTTACCGTTTACCCGCTGAGCCAGTTCAAGCCCTTCGAAACGTCCACAGCGGTCTTTCGACTCCACTCCGAATGCCAAGCCGAGGTAAAGCTAATTGCGAAAATTTCCAATGCGACTGTTAGCGGAGCCAAGGGATTCGATTCAGTTGTTTCCAACTTGCTTATCTTGGAAAGGGAGCTCAAGAAGGGCGACCTAACCGCCTTCGCCACGCTCGTTCCTACCTCCGACAGAGTCAGCGTCCATATTTCTCTTTATATAAATGGAAGGCTTTCCAAGGACGAGGTAACGTACTTGGGAACGCCGCCTTGCGTCAGGGTCTACGCCTCCTCGCTGAATTTGAGGGATGCGTTAAAGGGCTTCGAAGTACCGGAGAACGCTAAGGCGCTCGATGTGCTTGTAATTAATCAGTGCGATGAACGTGTCTCGAGCTTGCTAAGCGTTAGGTTCCCGTTGGGCAAGGCGATGCTTTTCGCTCCCTACTACAAATGCGACGAATACGAGACCATAGCGTACACTGTTAAGGAATGCGCCAAAGACGAGTTAGGAACGCCGATTACAATTTGCGTAAAGAGCTCCAATACCGGACCCTTCAAGACCATTTACGTGAAGAAGAGCGCCCAACCGGTAGTGAGGAAGTGCACGGATTGCGTTCCAGTAGAGACGGCGAACGGAACTAATTACGTTTGTTCGAAATGCGAAACGTATGTTAGGGAACCAGAAGTTCTGGAGGAGATATCCGTTAGGGAGCCTAGATGCTTCGAGACGAGGTGCGCGAAATGGAACGAAATAGCTAGGACCCTAAGGGTTTGTAGGGAGTGGAGCGGTAAGGCGATTCGATCGAACGTTGAAGTAATAGGCAACTACTTCTCCTTGGAAGTTCACTTAGATAGAGGGGAAGCTAAGGAGTACCTCATACCCTTCGTCCTCACTCAGAGGTATTACGTAATAGGTTCCTTCTCGAGGGCAGTTGAAGTTCCAGTAGCGGTAATTGAGTACGGAGGAAGCGAGGTTAGGGTGAACGAAGCAATACCTAACTACGGATACGTCTTCACAGTATTACTAACGGTCCTCTCCCTTCTCTCAATTTCGTATTTCTTGATGAAAGTAGTGGGAGGATAGGAGCCCAGAGACCCCGTAGGGGGTGTGGTGGGCCCGGGGGGATTTGAACCCCCGACCTACGGGTCTCTCCTCCCGGGTCTTAACGCTCCAGACGACGATCATCGCCTTTCGGCTCTACCAGACCCGTAGTACGTCTGGAGCCCGCCGCTCTGCCTGGCTGAGCTACGGGCCCACCATATCTCATCCGTTGGTCCGATATCTAACGCTCGTAAACCAGTTTATAAGTGTTTATATCAACGCACCTTCGTTAAGTTCATTTCCAAGCATCGAAATACCGTTACCGATGCTAATGCGTTTCGGTGATGGTACTATATTTACGGAGTGCGTGCTATATCGTTATTATAAGAACTTTCTCGAGGTAGGTCTGAGAGTATTATCCAAACTGCATATGGTTATTTAGTTACGGCTGGTACCGTAGGGTGCTTATGCAATTAATATATCCCCGTTCGCTACGCCAATTTGGTTACAAGCTTAGAGAACGCTAGACGGGGCGGGAAATATGATAGGGTTATTAAAAGGTTTTATTCTGCAGCTCTCTAGTATGCCAATATCTAGCATGCCAATAACTACTAACCGAAATAAGGGATCAGGGAGGAAAGCCATATTAGTGCGTTTCAACGACCGTGCATTAAAGAAGTCTATTTTTAGGTACCAACTATGGAGAATCATTTCGCTAACATACGTTAATGGCCCCATGCCTATAGAGGGCTCGAACGCGCTAAATCAAGGATTCATTGGAGTTCCGTTAAGAGGACCACCTCGAGACAAGTTCTTTCTCTATATTCTAGTACGTGAGAGCATCGTGGGAAGGAAGCTATCGAGGAAGTACGAGAAGTTTCTCGAAAAGGAGATCTCGAGAATTGTTGAAGAAATTTTCGAGAATAGAGACGAAATAGATGCGAAAGACTTCATCGAGAAATTCTTCTCAAACATTGAGGAGAGACTAAATATGAGATTAGAGAACAAGGAGATTCTGTACGACTTCTTTACTACTGGTCGAACAGTTAAGCGACGAGGTGGTGAGGCAATAGAACTAATATATAATGACCTTGCTTCGTAAATCACTATGTAATGTTTTTAATAAGGACACGTTGTCAGTAACGAGTATTTTTCTAATGCCTCTCGGAGCCCTTCCATGGTTTATCTATACGAGCAATCTTAACTACTTCAATTCCACCTTGAATAGCGAAGCGTAGTTACCGTTTATATGGAAAGTAAATTGGGGTAACTCTTAGATATCGCGATTCCTCGCACAACTCCTCGAAACAGTTACTTGAACGCATCAATTAAAAAGAGAATGTCTTTAATGGCGGTTTCCATCACTTCTTCAACGTTACGAGATGACCTTTGATAATCGAATATCTTTGCAAGCCACCATGAAAGGTACCTCCTCTTGATGTCCTCATCTAAATGTTCTAATCCGCTCCCTAGTCCCCAAGATCTCACGTGAGCATCTACTATTTCGCGCAACCTCAAGGATCTACCAGTTTCCCCTTCACTGAGTTTAATCAAAACTTCCCTATCCATCATCTTATCGAAGACCTTCTCGAAACTTTCGATTAGTTTGAACCAAGCCGTTAGCCAAATCGGACCATTTGTAACGAGTTCTTTAATCTTAGGTGGAACTTCTCGCTCCAGAAATTCCAGCACTTCGTTGAGCAAGCTCTCTTCTACTTCCACTTCCGCGTTATCCAGACGGCATGCGACTTTCTCTTCACACGCTCTGTAGAGGTCGCAATATCGAACGTCGCAGAAGGCCAAGCGGTGGCGAAGCGCGACCAATCTATGTGCTCTGTTTTTATTCCCTATAACGCATCTATATCTTCCCTTGAAAGCTGCCACAGATTCTCCTAAAAGATCTCCTAGAACTGGAGAAATAGCGATTCTGACGACATCGGTCGATTCGCTTATCGACTGAATGTCGCCTTTTAATTCTTCAATTAAATTGCTATACGAAAGCTTACCGAATTCGAAGCTAGGAATCTCGATAACTAAATCAACGTATAACCTACTACCATGGAGTTCCGCACAATTACACCTAGCTCTCTTGATCCCTTCATCTATGTTACAAGGGTACGCAACGATACGATTTATCCTAATAGGTAAGACCCTTCGAGCGCATTGATGTGTAATACCCACTAGCGTTTCTAATGCATTTAAAAGTCCATTGGCTTCAACGGATTCGAGGCAAGCCATTAAATGGGCTTTAGGTTTATCCAGCGGTAGCTTTATGCTATTAACTCGAATGTAGCAATCTAATCCTCGCGAAAGGGCTTCGCAAAGCGTCCCCGGAGGTATGTGACGAAAGACGTCCTCTGGTTGCGGAAGCACTGGTCTCTTTCTTTCCGTTAAAGTGAACATTTCCATGGCGATTCTCGCTTTCTCTTGGTCGCTAGCTTCCTTACTTTCCTTTACAATCTTCAGAATGAACTTGTACCTCCTTTTAATGCAAGGTCTAACCCGCAGGCACGGCGTCAGACTGAAGTACTTGACGCTATAGTCACATCGGCTAACATCGAAGCCTCTCCGGAACCTATCGGGCAACGTTCTAAGCAATTTTTCCAATGGATCGACGTTCCCTATGTTCTCTTCTAATACTTCGCTTGCCTCGCGTACTAGGTGGTTTACTAAAGAAAGTAGCGTACATACGTCGTTTGGTATGCACGCTTCTATGCGGAGTTTGTTCCATACAACTCCGTAGGCGCCCTTAATTATTCTCGATTTGCTACAATCCGTTGGCAAATAAGTAGTCATTTCGTATATAGCGCTCTGTATCCCGGCAGTCAATGGCTTAATACTTTTTTCGATATAGGGAAATTTCTGATGACAATTTGAATGCTCTCTTAAGCTCATAACTTTCAAGTCAACCCTCTTGCGAATTACTTCGTCGTTACCGTACTTCTTATTCAATCTACTCAAGAAGTTGCAGTGCAAGTTTTGATTCTCATAGAATAGTACTATGACCACCAGCTCGACTCTGTTATTACTTTCGTTTAGTAGCTCTTTTGCTGTTTTCAGCATTTCATCTACTGCTGCAGTTGGGTGCCTAACCGAGGAATCGGAGTAGGTGACTTTGATGGTGTATGGAGAGGTCGTTGTGAACGGTATCTTCATGCATTTCTTACTGCCACAGGTTTCGAACCACTCTTCGCCGAAGTCGTTCCTAGGCGCGTAGAGATGTACGTTTTCAACTAGCTCGCCTTGAGGCTTCGTTTCAACTAAGTAATGGCTTACGAGCAACGCGTTAAGTACTTTTAAGGCTCTATTGAGGTCGTCGGTGAATATGTATAATAGTTTACGTCTACCTTCTCTCACTCCTCCCACTCCTCATCCCAATCTGAATAGAAGTCAGCTAAAGCACCGATCGAGTGGGCCAATCTGTGTTCGAAGTTCGAGTAGACTATGCAATCTGAACCCCCCTCGGGGCTTGTTGCCTCATAATACTTGTTAGGAACCCTTTCAAGCGTCCTCGAGATCCCAACCAGTTTACACGTCCTTACTGAGCCTTCCTTAGATGGCTCGCCTCTCCGGACGTATATACCGAAAGCGTGTTGGGTTCCCTCCTCGCTCATCAGCACTTCGGTTATTCTCGAAATATTACTGCTTATCTCTAAGTTATCCTCTCCCGAGGGTACCATTATGAAATACACTGATTCCGGAGGGTTCATTGCGTACAAGAGGAACCTATCGGTAGCGTCGCCTTGTAGGCTAAGTACGAGCGATGGTGTTCTTAGTTCTATCGATTTTCCATACTTTTGTACTGGTATGAAATAGAATTTGTCTCTCAATATCAGCGCTGATTCCAGTGATGGCGAGAGCACAAGGGTATCCTTTGGGTCGATAACTGTCAGACAGTATTTCATGTCCCTCTTCAACCCTTCCTCTGTACACCACAAGTGCTTCTGAGGATCTCTGTCAACGATTGTTATAGACGTAACCACTGGATAATCCGAAATAGAACATAGATAGCCTTCTCTACTTCCGTTCTCCTCCAGTTCCACGCTTTCATTGGAGGGAACGTTTATTTCAGAGCTTCCAGAAGTAGCTTCCAAACGTTCGCTGTGAACTGGAGGTCGCTTAACCCCATAGAAATAATCTGGCATTACCTCGAGGAACTTACCGAAGGCTTGTTCTATTAAGATCACGTGGGTTAATACTCTAGAGAAGACTCCGAATCCTAAAATGATTATTCTATTTGACCTTAGAAGGTGATGGAACCTGAGTGTTCTTCCAAATACGTTATCTAATTTCACGCAAGGCATGGATTCAGCATGAAACAACCTTCTCATAAGGTCGAGACTTGAAGCGACCAGTGACGACACAGAGAATATCTTTATGGGAAAGATGTAATCGATTACGTCCGAACTGCTTCGAGTCTCGTCAAGCGCAAGTGGATATATTACTAGGAAGAGGAGCGATACAAGTAGGGGTAGGAACATCCAAAGGTACTTCAAGATGCAATCGGGCGATTTCGTAAAGTACTTCCATTTAAACGGACATTCTAACATCAGCGGTATTGAATATGGCCATATAAAGTAATCTCTCCCATCTGAGTGCAACTTCGAAGATGGATTCGAAGCGAAGTAGAAGAGCTCCAAGGCGTATATTACGTTGAAGTAAAATAGGGTGAAAAGGGAGATTTGAGGGATCATGTTCTCTAGGAACGTTATCAGATCTCCCTGCGGTTCTGCTGCGTTCGCAGAGATAAGCCCAAGGGCCAACGTAATAACCCATGCCACCGCGTACTCTAATATAACTTCATTGCTTCCCTGAGCCCTCGGGAATAGATGCGTAAAGTAGATTAGATTAAAGGCCACAACTACGGCTTCAAGAACTGTTACGCAAAGCTGGTATAGGTACCGGTATAAATATGGTACGTGCTCGGAGTGGACGACATCATGCCACGTAAGTGTAGGCATTATAACTACGATCATGAAGAGAAAGAGACCGAGCCTAGAGTAGGGAGGATACTTATGAACGTATTTATCTAGTACTTTTAACGAAAACTCAGGCTTGCCCATATGTACTAGAAGAAGTGTTAAAACTAGAGGTGTTAGAAAAAACAGTAAGCACGTAAGTGGGGTCGATAGAAGTGAGAGCAGATGTGAGAGCAACTGAATAGTTATATCCAATATTATAATCAGCATGGGATTGACAAGTTCGCTGAGGATAAGCTCGATCGAATTTATAAGTAGCGTTCTCAACGAGTCTGACAATACCACGAGGACGTAAAAGATGGTAGATAAGGTAAAGGCGACCATCCTCAAGAAAATGGACTTTCTGCGCAATAGCAGTTTTAAGGAGGCAAAAAGTAATAGTGAGATAAATGTTGTAATCAAGAAGGAACTACTGTAACTTGGAAGGTTCGAATTGCGATAACTTAGTAATTGCGAAAAGTATAAGTTAGCCACCAATAACGCGGCAACGAGTTGCGCAAGCAATACTGCTAGATAAGCAATAGTCTCTATGTCGGCCCTGTCCTCCGCTTTACTCAACCTACTGGGACCGCGTACTTCCTCAATACGAGACTTATATTAGGCTTCTCGTTTTCAAGTATTTAAACTTTGGGTCGGTAGTAACGTTTTAATTCCAATACCTTCGTCAGAAAATGTGCGTGAAATCGCATGAAACGTGCACAAGTACTTATAACGATCCTTCTATTTCTTTCAACAATTGCGTTGTCATCGCAAATATCTATAGGGCTAGGCAATTGGGGGCCTCCTAACCCGGTCCGCTTCTACCCAAGAGGTCCGGCTTACGTAATAACTAGCTTCGCCTACGATACGTTGGTGTGGAAGGACTCCAAGGGAGTAATACCTTGGTTAGCCGTCAAGTGGGTAAAACTGAACGATACTGCATGGGTTTTCTATTTGCGAAAAGGTCTTACTTGGAGCGACGGTGAGCCCTTAACCGCCGAGGACGTAGCTTTCTCCTATAACTACCTTAAGGAATCTAAATGGGCATGGAAGGATATGAGCGTCTTGAAGAGAGCGGTCGCGTTGAACGAAACGACTGTTTTAATAGAATTGAATAGGCCCTTCCCTCTATTTGTAGAGGAGTACGCTACCACGGTCTTCGTCATTCCCAAACGCGTTTGGTCCTCAAAGCCTTCGCTAAGCGTATCGAGCGGACCTTACGTCCTCAAGTCCTATAGTCCCGGAAGCGGCTACGTCTTCGTAAAGAATCCGAGGTTCTGGGGTCCCGAACCCCTTTTCGATCAACTAGTAATACCTTCAATGCAGTTCACCTCGCCTCAAGCGCTCGCCTCGGCCTTCATTTCCGGTAAAGTAGACGCAATAACCCTAATGGGCAAGGCATGGAGATTGATAAAGGTAATAGAAAGTAGGAAGCCTAATGCTATAATAAAGAAAGGGCCTATGTACTGGGTCCTCTTCTTAGGCTTTAACTTAAATAAATACCCATTCGACGTAAAGGAGTTCCGTAAGGCAGTGTCCCTCGCTTTGGACTTGAAGCAGCTAGTTCTTAGAAGCGTGGGTAGCTTCGAAGGGGCCTTACCGGGAGTCCCTGGATACGTTCCGCCTTACAGCGCGTTCTACAATAAGAACGTAGGCGTTCACGAGTACTCACCGAAGGAAGCGGTCCAATTGATGGAGAAACTCGGAATTAGGGATTCGGATGGAGACGGTTGCGTTGAACTTAACGGAAGGAAGTGGAGGCCTCTCCTAGTTACGTCGAAGAGTTGGGTAACGGAGGCCTTAATAGTTAAGGAAATGTTAGAGAGGGTCGGAATATGTGTGAACGTGAAGACCGTAGCTGGAACGAAGCAACTCGATTGGATAGTTAAGAACGGTGCGTTCGATATGGAGATAAACGGCCACGGCGCGACGGGTAACAACCCGTTCGCGTTAACGTGGATATTCAAAGCATTTGGAACTCCTTGGTTCAATGAGAAATACGAAAAACTAATGAGGAAGTTGACCTCTGCAAAGAACTTGGAAGAGGCTGAGGAAATAGCTAAGGAAGCTCAAGGAATAATAGCGGACGAGGTGCCCAGGATAGCCCTCTACTATCCCTATCAGTTCCTCGTCAGCGACGGCAAGGCCCATTGGTTCTTTACCTATAATGGAATAGATGGCGGAATTCCGCTACCATATAACAAGCTAGCTCTATTGAAACCGATCCGCTGAGAAGGTGCTCCGCTTGAGGCCCCTCCAAGTAGTTTTTTCGATTCCGATTGTCCTCGTCACGGCTTACCTAATCTCGAGGTACGGACTAGGTAGTCCCTTTAGCGACCTAGGCGCCAACGGCTTCCTAACTGAAGAGCAACGAAAGGCCTTGGAAGAGGCCTACGGCCTTAGCGGCGATCCCTTACTCGGTTTCATTAATTTCACTTTATCCTTACCGAGGGGCGGACCGCCGAGCTCTATTTACTCCAAACCTTCCCTAGAGCTAGTTCTGGGTCCCTTCGCGCTAACGGTAGCGATCGTGGCCTTCGCAGCCACCGCTTCCGTGATCGTTGCAAGCGTAACTTTCGTTGCTAATCCAAAGGCATTGAAGCTCCTAGGGAGCGCGGCCTTCGTGCCAGAGTACTTCTACGCGATTGCGTTCCTCGTAACCTCGTGGTACTTCGGATGGCCCAACCCCACCCTGAACTTCTCTTACGATAAGTTCCTCGCTTACTTCGCAATAGTTTGCCTATCCATATCTTCGAAGCTAGCCCACCTAATCGACGAAATGGCTAGCGAGTTGTCATCCTCCCAGTTCGTAGCGTTCTGGAAAGCAGTAGGGTTGAGCGATCGCGCAATCAGAAGGGTTGAACTTAAAGCTATGTGGAAGGGGCTTTTAGCTTTCCTATTAACTTTATCAGCGGAAAGCTTAGAGAGAAGCGTCATGGTTGAATACTTGATAAACTTTCCCGGAATAGGCTACTTCCTCTTCACGTCAGTAGTAGAAGTGGACGTTGGACTGGCGGCATCTAGCTTCGCTCTCCTTTCCATTGCCGCCTACGCATTGGTTCAATTGGCTTCCTCGGTAGGTGATTCCAGATGGAGTGTGTGGAAGTAGAGCCCCTAGCTTCCCCAAGTCCGGCCTTCCCATTAGGGGGAGACCCCCTAGGAAGGGACGCGTTGTGCGTGTTCCTCTCCTTGCTGCCCAACACTTTAACGGCCCAAGTTGCTGCCATAGCCACTTCCTTCGCCTTCTTGTGGATATTGGTTCTATTAGCAGCTTCATCAAAAATTAGAAGGATCGAAAGGAGTTCGCTTAGCTTGGCCAACGGCTTCCCCAAGTTGCCATTCTTCGTCTTCCTCTCCTTAGTCGTCTCCTTAACCCCGCTTCAGATAGGCGCGCTCGTTGGAATATTAGGTTCCATTAGGTACGCAATAGGGCTTCTGGAGAGGGCCGAGGAAATAATGAACGAGTGTTTCTCAGTGGCGAGCCTTTCGTCGGGCGGAACTAAGATATGGGTCGTTAGGAAACACGTCTTGCCCCACCTAATTGGCTTAATTCTAAGGTCTTCCCTAATAGTAGGCGCGATAGCCGTTCACGCGGAAGTTGGCTTGGGAATGATGGGGCTGGAAGACGTTAGGCATCAAGGTATAGGCCAACTAGTCTACTTGGTTCTAAACACTCCCGGCGCTATCCAAACCCAGGCCGGATTGATCCAAGCGCTCTTCGTTACCTCATTTTCAACGTTCCTATCGGCCGTTCCTATGATACTTAGAGCTTCATTACCCTCGATCCGTGATAGGAAGAGGTACCTGAAGTGAGGAGGGCCTTAGTTCTCGGAATTGGTAATAGGATGTATGGCGAGGACGGATTCGGTAGCTGTTTAGGGGAGTTCCTATCCAAACAGAAGCTAAGCGACGTTGAAGCTAGGGACGGAGACTACATGGGAATGGGGCTAATAGGTTGGTTGGAAGGCTTCTCCTTAGTGATCTTCTTGGACGCTGTAGTTGATGACGTGAAAGAGGACCTAGTAGTATACAAGATCGTTCCAGAGAACGCTACTTACGAGGAGTTAGCGGAACTGCCCGTAGACGCGCACAAAGCCTCTCCAACCCAACTGGCCGCATTCGCGAAGCGTTCGGGAATATTCGATGGCGAGGCCTACTTAGTTGGCTTGAAGGCTGAAAAAGTCTGCTGGCCGTGTCCGCTTACCGAGAGAGCGGCGAACTTGATGCCCCTGGCTGTGGACAAGGTCAACGAGATCTTGAGGAAGTACGGCTTCAGTACGTTCAGCAAAGAGGGGCTAGAGGAGTGGGTTCGCTCTAACTGCATGGAAATAAAGTTCTGAACGCCGAGTACCAAGCTTATGAACATAGTCTAAGAGAGAATAGGGTGGATGGGAGATGGGTAAAATAAAGAGACTACTCCTAGATACGCTTAAACCCCTCAAGGGCTTGAGCATCATCGACATTGCTAAGGAAATAGTCGATATGGAGGGCCTCGGTAGAGTTACTATAAAGGTCGATGAAATGGACGTCGAAACCGTTACCCTTTCTATAATAGTTGAAGGGGACGACATTGACTTCGAGAAGCTGAAGGCGGCGTTGGAAGAGAGAGGCGTTGTAATACATTCGATAGATGAAGTGACTGCCGAGAAAGAGTAAATGAGCCCCGTTTCACCTTCCTAAAAGGTAGTGAATTGTGATTAAGGTCTATAATACTCTAACTAGAAAATACGAGGATTTTCAACCCCTTCAACCTCCTCTTGTAAGAATGTACGTTTGCGGTCCTACTGTCTACGATCACAGTCACATAGGCCACGCGAGAACTTGGGTCGCCTTCGATGTTGTGAAGAGGTACTTACGCTTAAGAGGGTATTTCGTAATACACGTTCAGAACATAACTGACATCGATGATAAGATAATCAATAGAGCCAACGAGCTTGGGGTTAGCTGGAAGGAAATAGCAGATAAGTACGCAAAGGAGTACTTAGATTTAATGAAAGAGATGAAGGTATTCCCTACCATTCATCCGAGAGTTACCGAACACATTAGCGATATAATAGAATTCATAAAGGACTTAATTGAAAAGGGATACGCATACGTAACTCCTTCCGGGGTCTACTTCGATGTGGACAAGTATCCATACTACGGTCAACTTTCCGGTGTGAAAGACAAGGAGATGTGGAGTCAAGAGACCTTCGTGAAGGACAAGAAGAACCCATACGATTTCGCTTTGTGGAAGTGTGCTAAGCCCAACGAGCCTTGGTGGGAGAGTCCTTGGTGTAAGGGGAGGCCTGGATGGCACATAGAGTGTTCCACTATGAGCAGTAAGTACCTGGGAAAGCAATTCGACATACATGGCGGGGCTAGGGACCTAATTTTCCCACATCATGAGAATGAGATAGCGCAGAGCGAGGCCAGGTTCGGGGTAAGGCCATGGGTAAAGTACTGGCTTCACAGCGGTTACTTGACTGTAAAAGGGGAAAAGATGAGCAAGAGCTTGGGTAACATAGTTCCCTTAGTAGATCTATTGAAAGAATATCCGGCCGATGTGGTTAGGTACTGGCTCACCACTGCCCACTATCGCTCGGAACTAGATTTTTCATATGATAGACTTGACCAAGCGAAGGTAGCCCTTGAGAGAATGAAGATGAGCGTTGACAAGCTTAGGAGAACTGTCGAGAAAGGCTACCCCAAGGGCTCGCTCAAGGACGAGGAGGTAAAGGCAATTTACGATATATGGAAGCTTAGGGAGGAGTTCCATCAAGCTATGAGCAACGACTTCAATACTCCAGAGGCTTGGGCCAAGGTAAGGGAGGCCCTCAGAATAGCCAACGAGACGGATTCGTGGGAAGTGGCTGCGATAACGCTCAACTTCGTTGAAGAGGCCGACCAAGTGTTTGCTGTATTTGAAGAGAAACGCGTGGAGGGCGTGGAACCGTTCGTGGACCTATTAGTTAGAGTTAGAAGTAGGTTAAGGGAAAGGAAAATGTGGGAATTGAGCGACTGGATAAGATCCGAACTAGATAAGCTCGGGGTAAAGCTATTGGACAAAGGTAGGGAAACTGAATGGAGGTTCGCGAAATGAGGATAGCTAGGGATGCATACGCTAGAGAGAAAGGGGCTTACTTGATATACGGATGGGCGGAAGGCGTCGAAGTGAAGGAGGAAGACGCGGAAGTAACTGAATTCTTGAGGAAGGTAGAGGAGGAGGTTAGGAGAAAGTACGTATTAGAGAAAGTAAAGGACGTTCCAGTAATAAGGGCGTATAGAGACTTTATGTGGAGAATTGGCATTGATCCAACTAAGATAAGGCCTTCCTCAGAGGCACTGCTCAGAAGGGCCTTGAGGGGTAGCATCCCTACAATAAATTCTCTGGTCGACCTAGGGAACGCGGTTAGCTTGAGGTATCTAGTTCCAATAGGAATATATGATTTGGACAAAGCGAAGGACTCAATGATACTGAGAAAAGCGAGGGAAGGCGAGATATTTCTCCCTATTGGGAAAGGGGAGGTGAGGTTGAACGGGAACGAGGTAGTATTAGCGGACGAAGAGGGACCAATGCACTTGTTCCCTTATAGGGACTCAAGGAGAACCATGGTGACCCTAGACACGAAAAGGGCCTTGGTTGTGGGAGCGGGAGTTAACGGCGTAGAAGAGGAACTAGTGAAGAAGGCAGTGAGCGAAATACTGAACTTCCTCCGCGAGAAAGGCGCTGAGGTGAGCGAAAACGTCTACGGATGTGAGGACATATAGGAAGATGGCTCTCAAAGCGGCTTCCAAGGCCGCGGAGTACTTAAGGAACACCTTCCTGAACTCCAACGAAACTGAGATAGTAGAGGACCACGGTTCGGACGTATCTAGGAGAATGGACCTTAAGGCCGAGGAGGTAATAATTAACGTCTTAAGGGAGGAGGGATTCAAAGGCGCCATAGTAACTGAGGAGAGAGGTACCCTAGGGGAAGGTCCCCCCTTCGCAGTTGTCGATCCAGTGGACGGGAGCTTGAACTACGTCGTGGGTTCGCCTTACTTCGCGGTCAGTATAGGAATATCGTTGGGAGATTCGTTGGAAGAAGTGGAGGCCGGGGCGCTCTGCCCAGCGTTCGGCCACCCTTGCTACTCGTTCGAAGGGCCTAGGGCGTTCCAAGGAAGCGAGGAGTTCTCGAAAGGCCGCTTAGAGAAGGTACTATTCTTCTACGGAGATCCCCTAATAGAGAGGGAAATGGAGATACTCAAGGGCATATACTCCATCTTAGGTAAACCGAAGATCAGGACTCCCGGGTCTATCTCGCTGGACTTGCTCAGCGTGGCCAAAGGGAAGGCCCTAGCAGCCGTAGACGTTAGGAGCAAATTGAGAAACGTGGACTTGGCGGCAGCTGTCCCCTTGCTGATTCGCGTAGGCGGGGGCGTGAACGAGGAAGTCTTGAAAGTGAAGGTCGATGGCGTTAGAGTAGCTGGCGACCTAATTGCTACTTATGATAGAGAATTGTTGAACAAATTATTACAGATCTACGCGTCCTTCCCAAAGGACGCGGTGTACGGGGAGTGAGGCGGAACCAAGCGCTTTACCTAACGATCCTACTGACCATTACCGTCATAGGATACCTAGTACCGATACCGAAAGTTAAGAGCGGAATGGCTTCAGCGCCCTTGCTCTCTAGCTCAGCCGAATCAATGAAGGTCTCGAACGTAACCAGTTCCTCATCGCTCAATGCGAGCAACGTGATAATATTCAATGTTACCAACGAGGAAATTAGCTTCTCGCCCAACTTCTATGAGAAGGTCGAGAGAATACTATCTGAGTTCTCTCTTAATTCCTCTCTAAATTACAACATATTGAACGAGGAGATAAGGGATAGGGTCTCGGAAGCGCTCGTTAACTACGTTAAGCAATACTTCCCCTATCTCTCGTATATGAAGAGCTTGATAAACCAATTCGACGCGATTTCCATATACGTTGTAGAGCAAATGAGTTCCCTCTGGAACTTAAAGCTTCTTTTAGAGAACTTGGATAGCGTTAAGAGAAACGTCTATAGCGAATTACTGAACGTATCTAAGGCCGTTAACGAATTCGAAGAAAAATTCTACCAAACGGAAATTGAAACTTACTTGAAGCTTAACGAGAGCGAGGCTTTGTTAAACGAGAAGTTGGAGATGGCTAGGAAAATTTACGATTCGATCGTTAAGGTGAACGAGGTCTTCCGTCAGATATATTCGAAGTTCAACCGAGTATTGGAGCTGGAATGTTCTAAAGGAGGCCTATCGATCAGGGAAGTAAGCGTAATTATTAGCGAATCTAACTCTACTCTTGAAAGAACGTTCGGTAATGTTCTATCTAATGCGTTCTTAGAGACTGCGGCTGCTTGGCCGAAGGACTTGAACGAAATATGTAAGGACCCGAGGCAGAGGTCCTCCTTCGTTGCACAGACCCTAGCTAGGTTCGTTTCCATAGCACCGGATTCCCTATCAAATGACGTAGGGGAATTATTCGGTTTAGATCCAGAATCATCTAAGACCATAATTACCATCGCATTGAGCTTGGGACCAAAGGTTAAGAGAGAAGTCTTGGAATCGGCCTTCGTTGAAGCCCTAAGGCTAATTTACAACGTCCCTGCCAACGAGGCAATACTCCTACTAGGAGGCATAAAGGGTCACGCTGAGGCTCGGGCCGAACTTATAATAAAATATATGAACGTGACCAACGGATGCATCGCTACCGCAATTAGGGAGAGCGTAACGACGAATTCCCCCCTAAGCGTTTCCCTATCGCGATGCGAAACGGAAGGCCTCTTAAAGGTCCTTAACGATCTCTATGGCGTTGATCCGCTCTCCCTTAACGTGAGCTTAGCCTACAGGGGCCTCACGAGCGACTGGCTAGATTACTTCGCTAAGGAAACCATTTACGAGAAATTGAGGGGGTTCGGGGTCCCCCATCCAATAGCTTTCGAGATAGCGTTCGAGGGGGTTAAACCGAGCGAGTACGAAGTGCTATATCAGACCCTCAACGCTAGCGGCTCCCTTTACGCAAAGGAAATAGCTTTCGCTATGGCCCATTCGAAGGACTTCGAGCAAGCAAAGAAGATAGCGCTAGTTAACGTCTTCAAGGGCTACGTCAAGGAATTGGAAGCCAGTGGCTTAAGTCAAAAGGCGGCCGAACTACTTCTAAGTTACCTGCTCGCTTGGACGCCAGGTCTCAATGACGAGCTAGTAAATCAAATAGTGTTCAAGGTAGTAGTTACGGAACTTATGGAAAGGTCCTCTTCTTTCGCGCTTTCTCAGCTCGTATTCAAACTGATAGACGTAAACGAATTCGTCAAGGAACTGATTCAATGTCCCGATATAGATTGCGCTCTGGAGAAAACCAACGAATTAAGTTCGGAGCTCGCTTCGAAGTTCATATCTAAGTACACCGCTTACGAGCTTCTAGTCGGAAAGGACGAGAAACACCCGATCTTTCTAATTAGTTCCCCATTGAGGTACGAGGAAGTTTCGAAGATCAAGAGCGTTCTAAGTAACTTAAGCGGCGTAAGGGACGTTCACTTCACCGGTACGGACCTCCTGAACGAGGACGTCCAACTCCACGTTAACGAAAGCTTGAACGACGTGAACTTGTTCTCAACCGTTGCCGTGTTGTTAGTATTGCTTCTATCGACGAGGAGTTTGAAACTGACCTTCATCCCACTAATTATAATTTTGATAGTACTGAAGGTGTACGATCTAGTTCTCTTCGCCTTGTCTCAAGTAACGGGCTTCGTTCCGGGTACGATAGACTTGATAGTGGCAACGGCAACGGTACTGGGTGTAGGGATAGACTACACCCTTTACGCAACCAGCAGGTCGAGGGAGGTCGGTCTAAAGGAAGCGATGAAACCTATACTGCTGGCCTCCGGTGTAGCTTCAACGGGATTCTTGCTCTTCGGTGCCCTCGCAACAGTGTTCCTCCCAAGCTTGAGCTCAATAGGAGTAAGCGTCCCATTAGCGATAATGCTCACTTCTACTCTAGGTCCGCTAATGGCCTCATCCATTGCAGACGTCCTTAACGTAGAACCGATGCCCATGCCGAGGAAGAAGCCTGGGTTGGCTGCTCTATCTGTCGAGTTCCCCAGGCTAACGGTCGCTCTGGCGTTGACCTTAGCGCTGATAGGCGTTCTAACCCTCAGGTACTGGCCTCCCGGATACGACTTGTTCCTCTTCCTACCTCCGGACGCCCCTTCAGTGAAGAGCCTAAGCGTTCTAGAGGAGTACTCTAGCCCGGGCGTTATAGGGCAAACAGTAATCTTGTTGAAGCTAAGGAACTCAAGTTCTATAGCAGAAGTTACTGAGCAGATAGATAACTTAGTCCAGTACTTCTTGGAGAGCGGTTACTTCGATTACGCCTTCACCGTTACCAGACCCTTAGGCAAGTTCGTTAGCTACGACTACGACGCCCTGAAGCTCTTGGGGGCGGATCGCTTCGTTAAGGGAAGTTACGTAGTAATTTACTTGTTACCTCATTACCCGCCGGATAGCAACGTAATGATAGATTACGTCGGATACATGAGGTCTTTCTTAAAGAAATGGGTTAGTTCGAAGAACCAGTTCTTCGAAGAGGCCTTGGTTGGAGGAGAGAGTGCAATCAATTACGACGTGTCAAACGCAATAAACAACGTAATTTTGAGTTACATGACGCCTTTGATGATAATACTTAGCTCGGCTATATTCGTAGTTGTGTTTGAAAGAATGGAATTCATTTTGGCAACGGCCATCTCCACTTTAGTGCCAATAGCCGTTTCGTTGGGTCTCAGTAACTTGTTGTTCAGGACCTTGTTCTCGATTCCTATGCTGTGGTTAGTAGTACCCCTGTTAGTTACAGCAATACTAAGCATAGGTAGCGATTACTTAGTTTTCTACCTATACGGGGTTAAGGAGGGCATGGAGAAGTGTAAAGTGAGGTTAAACGGGGAATGCGTTAACATGCTGAACGTACTGCTTTACACCTCATCCAAGCTATCTAAACTCATTATGGGCTTCGCCTTAACTTTCTCAGTTGCTTACTTATCGATGGTAGCTTCCAAGATATGGGCCCTTAGGGAGATAGGTGCCTCTATAGGCTTAGCGGCGATACTCCTACTGATATCCGTGGCTTACACTCTAGTACCGGCCGTGCTGGCACTAGTGTACAGGAGGCGATGAGAGCCGCGTCGGAAGCCGATTCGATGATGGTATTGGCTACATTTCGAGCCTTCAAATTAAACCCCCTCTAGTTCAATTCCTCGGTGAACTACCTTCTATCCAGTCATAGTTGCCTTGGATCCTCCAATAGGTGAGGGATGGGAATGGGCACTGAAAGTGGCCGAAAGGCTGAAGGGTAAGGTGAGGGCGTTCAAGGTCGGATGGCCCCTCTTACTTGAAGGGAATAGGGTGAGGGAACTAAGGGAGTACGGCGAAGTTATAGCTGATTTGAAGTTAGCGGACATAAGTTACACAATGATAAACATCGTTAAGAGAGTTGGAGCTGACGCATACATAGCCCACGCCTTCGTTGGAAGGAAGGACGCATTAAGGGAACTTAGAAGGGAAGTCGACAAGCTCTATCTGCTGGTTTCAATGAGTCACGAAGGTTCCAAGGAGTTCATTGATCTCCACTGGAGGGAGTTCGTTTTAGAAGCATACGAACTGGCCGACGGAATAGTTGCTCCCGCTACTAAGCCGGAGTTAATAAGGAAGGTAAGGGCCATTTGGCTCAAGGAGATAATATCTCCCGGTGTTGGAGCGCAAGGAGCCCTACCTTGCTCAGCGATAAGGGCTGGCGCCAACTACGAAATAATAGGTAGAAGCCTAACGCGAGCCGAAGATCCAATATCGTTCCTTGAATCTCACTACCCGTGTTAGCGTCGCCTTCGCTCCACCAAAGCCGATCATCGCTGGGGATAAAGCTCAGATCGTCCCTGCACGCTCATCCGCTTCCGTTGTACTCAACGCCTTCGGGCCTTTATAGACGAAGACCCTCTCAGTTCTATTTCAAAATTTGAACTCGATTGATTTAGTTTTCTTCGGGCTTCAAAAATTCTATTATAATGTATAGTTCTTTAAAGAATCTTCCAACCTCTCCATGGGTTCCGAGCTGGTTTCATTTCAAAACCATTTTTCTCCATTCACATTAAAATAAGGGTACGTTTGGGGATCTTCTAGGATTCCCCATCAAATCGGGGACTTCATCATGAGATTAGGTTAGGTTACTAAAGGAAACTAGAAAAGCAAATAAACTCCAAATTAGAGATAACCTTGGAAGGGCGTGGGTTGAAACGAAAGAAAACGGAAAGATTTAATTGAAGAGTCAAACCGTGTATACTTTTAAGTTAAAATTTAAATAAGACGAAAAGGCTAATAAATGTCACAAGACTGTATCTCAGCGATTAGGGAAGAGGTGCTTAGTTGCTGTTCATGCGAACTATGCAAATATAGGACGAGGCCCGTCCCGGGAGAGCTCATGGGCAGTGGAAAGTTATTCTTAGTTGGGGAAGCGCCCGGAAAGAGGGAAGACGAACTCGGTAGACCGTTCGTGGGTAAGGCCGGGATCCTCCTCAGGAAAACGTTAGATGAGGTTGGAGCGAAAGACGTATACATTACCAATGCCGTTAAGTGCAGACCACCTAACAACAGAACCCCCACTAGGTCTGAAATAGAAACGTGTAAACCATATTTAATTAGAGAAATATCTTGCTTAAGGCCTAAGGTGATAGTTGCCCTCGGAAAAACAGCTTCCTACGCGCTCTTGGGAGTGGATAGAAGCTTGAAGGAAATGAGGGGTAGGAGGTTTCAAGCCGAGTACGGAGGAGTCAAAGTTGATGTAATAGTTACCTATCATCCCGCTGCTGTAGTTCGGAACCCCAAATACTTACTGCCCTTTAAGTTCGATATAAGAAGGGCTTGGGAAGAGGTTAAAGGGTTAGGTTGAGGGCCATTTCCAGGTATTCCTTGAATCTCTTTAAGGCAACTTCGTTTAGTTCGTAGCCGTAGTGAACTTTCACGTACTCCCGTCTAAATTCAATTACCTTCTCCCTAACTTCCTTCGGGTCCTTTCCGTTTAGTACATCCGAGATGAACTTCGCTATTTCCTTCATCTCCCCTTCCTTCATACCGAACCTGGTCATCTCTTGAACGCCTAACCTTATTCCGCTTGGATTCGCTATCGCGTCCGGCGGATCCCATGGCAACAAGTTCTTGTTAGCTATTATGTTGGCTTCCTCTAGCCTCACTACCGCTTCCGCTGCACCTCCCCTATCTGAGAGATCGAGTATCACTTGATGCGTCCGAGTGAAGCCTAACTTCTCGCCTAAGACCTTCACGCCCAACGAATGAAGTTCTTCCGCTAGCGCCTTCGCGTTCGATACTATTTGCTTCGCGTATTCTTCCCCGAAGTTCATCATTTCGATGGCGGTGACTGCTAGAGAGGGTAGCCGGTGAGCGTGATGGTTGCTCACGAACACAGGGAATACTATTTTCGAGATCTTCTTGTATAGATCCCTATCGTTCGTTAGGATGACCCCGCCTTGGGGTCCGGGGAAGGTCTTGTGAGTGGAAGCAGTCATGACGTCAGCGCCTTCCGTTAACGGGTTAGATAGAGCCTTGCCGGCAATTAGACCCAATACGTGAGCCGCGTCGTATACTACCTTAGCCCCGACCGCGTGGGCTGCCTCGGCTATTTCCTTTACTGGGTGCGGGAATGGGTACATGCTACCTCCGAGGACGACGAAGCTTGGCTTAACCTCTTCGATCATCTTAACCGCTTTATCGACATCTATGTTGAAATTGTCCTTATCGTAAGGCATTTCTATGTGTTCGATGCCTAGGGCACCTAAGATACCGAACTTGGTATGGGAGACGTGGGAGCCTGCTTGAACTGGGGGAATTAGAGCCTTCTTCCCGCAACCTCCGAGCGCGTAGAACACGGTTCCGTTGGCAGTAGTTCCGCTAACAGGCCTCACTTCCGCGTAATTAGCAGAGAACAACTTCGACATTAGATCGGAAGCTAACAGCTCTATTTCGTCTATATATTTCGTCCCCTGATAGTACCTCTTCCTAGGCTTTCCTTCTGCGTATCTATGTAACATGTCGTTTAAGTAAAGGCTTTCGGCGAGCGGGCTCATTACGTTTTCGCTAGCTATCAAATTTATCGTGGAATGCCTCCATTTATCGTGTTCTGAAACAATAGAAACTATCCTGTTTATGAGGTCCTCCAATCTCGTACGCCAGTTCATCCTATTCCTTTATCCTTATTAAAAGCGTGACGACGATGTGGAAATAGTTCCTACGAAAGCAACTTTAGCTCTCGTTCTTACTTATGCTCAACTTCCTCCTAATTTCTATTGCCTTTTCGAGGTTCGAAAGCCATATGTTGAGTTCGTCAGCCTCTAACTTCGTGGCCTTAGGTATCTTCGAAGTGAAGTCAATGACCTTTTCTAGGATTGCGTTAATTAAGTCGTCTAGAGTGTTATCGACCTTTATTTCAGTTTCCTCCCTACGGGACGTTATCTTTCGTATCTCTCCATGGATTGGGCAGACTATCCTCCCGTCTTTGAGCTTGTAGAGGGGCGATCCACACAGAGGGCACGTTTCCGGTAACATCACCGCGCCTTCTTTCAAGAGTTCCGCTGCCCTTTTCACAACGTCTACCATTTCGTTTCCCCTACTACTACCCTTAACTTAATTGTTAAGTTTAAGTCATTAAGTTGCTTTCAAACCCATTCACCATGGGATGGTGAATCCCCATCTCCACCTCTTGTCCAAATTCACTTTTCCATTTACTCACAATTAATTCACTCATTCCCTCAACCTTAACCATTTGAATTCAGAATTAATGGTCTCATTAATCACCTTCAGTTTCTACTAGCCTTCCCAATGGTCAATTCCATTTCAACTCAATCAATTAGCATTGTATTTGCAAAATCAAACTCGATTTACCACTCTTGAGCTTAGACCATCAGTACGCGGTCCTTTCAAGATCGATCTTTATAATGAGAAGTTGCATTTAGGGGTTAATAAGCGATCATGAGAACTCTAATGATCATGGGGATTTCTACTCCAGCCTACCTTATACAAGCACATACATGCATATATTGGACAACTACTTGAGTTTAAGTTCTGAAAGGAAAGGTATGAATGTGGAAAGGCAGATGAAGGGAAATGGTTAAAAGGTGAGAAAGAGGTTGTTTAAATAGGAGGGCAACGGTAGAGATCCAATAGGGAATAGAAAGAACGCGCTTTCGAATAACTTTACGTCGACATTCTCTATCTCGGGTAGAGATCCAATAGGGAATAGAAAGAAGCACAACAAGAAAGGCTTATTCGATCTATCAATAGTAGAGATCCAATAGGGAATAGAAAGATGAACCCTATCTCGCTCTGATGTATTATCAATACGAAGCAAGTAGAGATCCAATAGGGAATAGAAAGTTAATACCAGGCTCGGGAACGAGTGCGACAGCAGAGATTTTGTAGAGATCCAATAGGGAATAGAAAGCATTTCGTACGTATGAGAAAGCGTTATGACTGACGTAAACAGTAGAGATCCAATAGGGAATAGAAAGATCCCAATATACTCTCATCGGTTCGTCTTTGTTGTTCCTGTAGAGATCCAATAGGGAATAGAAAGTTGATTTGTTCAAGGCTCTTGCTGACGACGTCATACATTTCTAGTAGAGATCCAATAGGGAATAGAAAGCTTTCTCATGTAAACTCTTTTCCTCATCTCGAAATGTTTTCAGTAGAGTCCCAATAGGGAATAGAAAGTTGTAATACTCACTAAGGTTTTCGATGTTGACAGGTCTCCAACTGTAGAGTCCCAATATGGAATAGAAAGAATTGGACAGGAAGAAGGTTCTCTTCAGGAACTACAAAGTAGAATCCCAATAGGGAATAGAAAGTTAACTATCCTGTCCACATTGCAATCCTCCACTGCCAACTGTAGAATCCCAATAGGGAATAGAAAGAAGGTCTTCGTTAATCCTCCCATTCCGCCACCGGACATACTGTAGAATCCCAATATGGAATAGAAAGCAAACTGAAATTGAGAATCATAAGCGACAGAGGGAAGGACGGGTAGAGATCCAATAGGGAATAGAAAGCAAATATATATGTAAATTCCTTCAAGGAAGAGAAATAGGAAGTGTAGAGTCCCAATAGGGAATAGAAAAGGTAAACCTACGGGACTGCCCGCAAGCTGACATATAAAAATGACTGTAAAGACCCCAAAGGGTACGAAAACCGTTAGGATAGCCGACGTTATGGGGAAACCTCTTACGGAATTGGCAAAGGAATTTTGGAAACGATTAGAGGAAAAAGAGAAAAAAGAAAAAGAGGAAAGGGATTGAAAAACGCAGCAACATCTGAACAACAAAGCGCCTCCGTACGTTTCAGACATCAAGAACGCAGTCCTCTTATCGGCGTAACGATTGAGAGCTTTACCGGAAACTTATACCAACTGTTCTTTAGAAGCAATTAGTGGACCGAGGGGGACTTCCGAGATGCCCAAGGAGATTCCGTGGCACAAGTTAACTCCAGAAGAGAGAATAGTGGTTCAGTACTTCTTGGCACATAAATCGATAGGGGACTTGATACTACTTAGGGACTTGGAACTGAAGGGCATCAAGAAGCCAATAAGAGTGTTGGAGAGTTTATTGAACAAAGGGATTCTGGAGAAGGGCGAGGGATGTTACTCGCTTAGGAAGGAATACAGGATTTAGGGAACGACCCAAGTGCCTTCGCCTGTTTCCAAACACCTCAAGGGGTTTTCACGCGTCCCGTCACATATGACTACCTTAGTTCCGCTCGAAGCGACCCTCCCCGCCATTATTACCTTTATGTTCATTCCGGGTCCTATTTCCTTAGCAATCTCTTCCGCCTCTGACGACTTTATTTCCTTAATTACTTCACCATTCATGAGAACCCCCGGTACATCGGTCAAGAGAACTAAGTAGTCAGCCCTTACTGCCTTAGCTATCTCGCTCGCCATTTGATCACCGTTAACGTTCAGAAGCTCCCCTTCCTCGCTTATGGCTATCGGCGCGATCACGGGCGTGTAACCCATTTCAACCAACTTGGTTAAGAGATCGCCATTAACTTCCTTTATCTTACCGGTGTACCCTCCCGGGATGGCTCTCTTGATTTCCCTCTCCCCGACCTTCTCCTTTACTATTACCCTTTTCTTCCTGTCAGCTACAACCAGCTTCCCGTCCGCTCCCGTCAAACCTATGGCCTTCTTCCCTAACCTCTCCAAGCTACTCACTATTCTTTTGTTCAATAGCCCTCCCAGTACGGCTACGAACACTTCGAGTTCCGTTTCGTCAGTATAGCGGAACTTTATTCCGGAAGCCGAGATCTTGAACTTCGGCTCTATTCCCATTTTCCTTTCCCATTCGTCAACTAAGTCTCCTCCACCGTGAACGAAAACAACGCCTTCAAATCTCGCGATGTCCCTTACAATGTTATCCATGTTATTGAGTAGGGTCCTACCTCCAGCCTTAACGACTATCAAATGCTACCCCTTATCCAGCTAGGCCCATTATCTTATAATTGGTCCCCTAAGTAGGCTTGTTTGGAATGCTATGAATGGTCCCCTAATAGCTAAGTACGAGGATTTGAGCAAAGCCGCCAAGGATAGAGGCGTTAAGCTAGTAGTGGCTAGGCCCCGTCCAACTGAGCTTAAGTGGGAGTCCGTATGGGAACCTGGAAAGGTACTAGCTTCGAAGACGTTCGAAATAGGCTTCGCTACCCCCTCCTCGTCCCAAGATTTCCATATGCATAAAACTGTCTACGAGGTCTACGTGTTCCTCGGGAAAGGCCTCGTTAAGTACCTGGAAGGAAATCGAGTTAAGGAAGTGGAAGTAAGCGAAGGGGACTTGGTAATGATTCCGCCAGGAACGTATCACTATGTAGAGATAAGGGAGGGAGGAGCGTACGCAATATCTATATGCTCTTCCGAAAATTGCGATCTGGGGCGGGACAAGGTAGTTCTGAACGCTCCCTTCGAGGGATGATCTGAGCTAGATTGACTGATCGATGAGGACGGTTTCTGGTGGTGACCCCAATTACCCTATTAGAGATATGACAATTAGCCCCCACGCAATAGAAATAGTTAGAAGTATAGCGTTAACCCTAACGAAAGTTCTCAAGCTAGCCTTGGAAATGGTAATTGCGATAACGTTGGCAAGTGAGGCTATGGGGGTTCCCAGTCCTCCAACGTTTACGCCTAAGGCCAAGGGAAACCAGTCCCTAGTGACGTTTAGGAGAATCAGCGTAGCGGGAACGTTACTGATGACTTGGGACAAGCCTACGGACATTAGGAAGACTTCCAATGGACTGGATGCGTCGATTTTCAAGTGCTGACCGATCCATTTAAATAGAACAATCATAATAGAGAGGCTCGCCAACACTTTCCACTCGATTTTCGGAGCCTTCCTATACAAGGAAATATACGAAGCGAAGGAACTCAAGAGGGCGAGGTACGATAGTTCGAGCCTTATTAAAGCTACTGCTACAATGAGAGAAGCTAACGCAACCAAGGCTTCGGAGCCCTTGAGGGGAACGGTCTCTCCTAGGCTCCTCTTCTCGTACCCCTTTAAGGAGTACAAGGAAACTGCGATCGGTAACGCCAGTCCGAGGGACATCTTGCTAATGAATAATTCTAGAGGTATCTTGAACTCGTTCCATATTATTACGTTCTGTGGGTTACCGAATGGAGTTAGCGCTGAACCCAAGTTTACTAAAGCAGCTATTAAGGGAGTTACCTCATTGGAACCCATCGCCACGCTTATTGGAATTATTACGTACATGGCTCCATCGTTCATTAGGAAGGCGCCGGCGGCTAGAGCCACCAGACCTAGGATCCAATACGAGTTTATTCTCGCAGCTAAGTTCTGGAAGAGTCCCGATTCCTTGAACTCCTCCGATATTACCATGAAGGTCGCGAGTATCGCTAGCGCTTCGAAATCAGATTCCACGCTCAACGCCAAGGAAGTTCGCCGCGCAACGCCATTTGAACTATATCTATGGAAATAGAGAAAACGATGGGTGCGTCTCGGTCAAGGCTGAACTCTTCACCCTTCCGTAGAGGGAGCCTCCTCATCGACCAAGTAGCTTCCGCAAACCGGACATAGCTCGAACTCCTTCGGATACCTCAAGCCACAGCTCAAGCACTTCCTAGTATATCTCGAAGCAATTCCCTCAAAGGTTCCCCCATTTCTTCTGCCATTTTCATTAAGGACTCCCTCATGCTTTCCCTTATCTCCTCCACTCTCTTCATGCCCATTTCCACGTATTTCTCTGCTTGGAAATATGTGGCCAGCGTTTCCGCTACTTTTGCCACTTTCGCCTCTGTCGTTCCCTCCATGTATTCCATTGAGAGCTTCCAACCCTCTAGCACCTCCTTTAATTCCTCTATGGCCTCCCTCTCGAGGGCCTCCTTAACTTCCTTCGCCCTATCGCTGCTCCACTTAGGTATATCGCCTAACTTGGCTTCGCCGAAGTCGTGATAGAGGGCTATTAACGCCGCCCTTTCGGGATTTACGTTGAGACCCCTCTTCTTGAGCCTAACCCCTATCTCATAGGCTAGAACGGCTGAGTAGAACGAGTGGAGCGCCACGCTTTCCCCTAGCGCGGGCGGGACGCCCCTTTGCATCCATCCGGTTCTCACCAAACACGCGAGAGACCAGAGCACTTCCCACACTTCCTTCAAGGCTCTTCCCAGGTCACTCGATGGCGGTGAAGTTAAATGGGAGGAGTCCAACAGCTTGAACGGTTTCAACGAAATTGAAGTACGCAGTCATAGGCGCGTGGGGTTACCTAGGCGCTAACTTGTTGAACGAATTACCTTCGTGTGGAATCGCTAGGAAGTCGAGCGCGGAGAGGAGACCCTTCCTTAAGGAGGCCTTCAACGGAAAGGAAATGTATTTATTGAACGAAATAGCTGAGGAGGAACTAAAGGACGCGCTAGAGAGGTGCGGCGCGGACTCGGTTATTTACGCAATAGGTAAACTCAGAGGCAACTACGATCAAATGAAGGAAGCTCACGTAGACAAGGCCTTACTAAGCTTGAGAGTGGCAAAGGAACTGGGCTTGAAATCGTTCGTCTACGTAAGCTCTGTTTTAGCTATGGGCATCGCTGAGAAGTGCAAAGACTTGAACGGGGTCGTAACGGAAGAGGAGAGCCACTTGGAGGGCTGCGAACCAATAGGCAATTTCTCGATTACGAAAGCTATGGGGGAGGCAGAGATCGTTAGGAACTCCGAAGGAATAACAGTTGGAATAATAAGGCCGGCGCTAATTGTGGGTAAATGGGCCTACCATCCCGAATGGAAGTACTTAAACCTAGCGAAGTCCCTCGGACTACCGACCCCTAACCTGAGCGCTAGCACCATTAATTGCATAGTCCAAGGCATAGAAGTGGCCTCCACTAGCGGAGGCTGGTACTTAACGGTCGATGGGAGCTTGAAGGAGCTGGGGTTTAGAGCCTTTGACGTAAAGGTCCCCTTGGGCCTCATTAAAGCGGCTCCAGACTCTTTGAAGCCCTTGCTCCTCGCCTTGAGGTACAAGTACGCTTCGAGACTCCTTCCATGCTAAAGAACATTTAACGGAGGCGTCTCCGAAAGGTCGGATGGACTAATGGAGCTCGGCGCGATAGCCGTCGCAGCGCTAACTGCCTCTTTCATTTATAGTTTCCTTTCCAGTCTAAGCGTCACGCTTAAATGGAAGAGGAAAGTATGGGAGGACTTCCCTCCATCCTATAGTAAGAGAGTTAGCGTGATACTTCCTTTCTATAACGAGAAATTTGAAGACGTTGAAAGAACTATCGATAGCCTCGCTAGGCAAGACTACCCTAAGGAGCTTTTGGAGGTCCTAGTAGTTTTGGAGGAAGGAGATGAGGGAACGGAGGAAATAGTTAAGGAGCTCCTACCGAGAATTCCTTTTAAGAAAAAGATCGTAAAGGTTCATGGAAGGAGGGGCAAGTGGAAAGCCCTAAACAAGGGGTTCAGCGAGGCCAATGGAGAGTTAGTGGTAGTATACGACGCGGGAGACGTTTTCGGTAGCGAACACATATCTAAGCTAGTTGGGGCCTCCTCGAAATACCCAATAGTCACTTCGAGGGTTCTTAGGAAGGGGAAGGGACTGTGGGGCAACCTTTCGTTTGCGGAAACGATTCTTTGGACCGAAGTAGCAATTCCGTTAATAAAGAAATTGACCGGAGTCGTGCCCCCTAGCGGGGAGGGAGTGGCGCTTACTTTCAAGCCCACCCTTCCGCCCTGTCTCGCCGAGGACGCGTTCCTGGTGTTGCTTGGAAAGGAAATAGGGGCCTTGGACTACGAAGTAATTGAGGGAGCTCCTTCGACGTTTAGGTCCTATGCCTTACAGAGGGCCCGCTGGTATAAAGGGTACCTTCAATGCATGGCGAGGGCTCTGAAGGAGAAACGCGTGAAGGAGGCCTTGATTTTCTCGATACCTCTCGTGATGGTAATGTATTCAATAGCGGTTCCGTTGACGTTATTGCTTCCCTTAATCGATCCATCCCCGAAATACTTCATCTTCCCGATTTCAATAGTTGCAATGATTTCTTTGCCATCCCTTTACTTGAGAGGTAGGGTCGATAGGAAGGCTTTGTTGTTCTTGCCCCTATCGGTAGTTCTTCAAGGCTTCATAGTTCTCTATTCTATAGGTGTGCGCGAATGGTTCAAGACGGAGCGTTCCTATGGATAGAGGCTACCGATTTCTATAAGTCGAGTCCTTTAGTCTATCTATAATTTTGGAATACGTTCATCTCTTCCAAGAATTACTTACGGAACGCGAAGTTTACCGAAATATTTTTATATAACCGTTGAAGTAACCTACTTTTAAAGTATTTCGTCTCTTCCTATCTTGAGGGACGCGGCATGGCAGAGGAAAAGGTCCAGACCCAAGAGGAAAAGGTCAAGGCGTTGCAAGACGAATTGAGGAGCTTACTATCTCAAGCTGAATACCTAAGGGACCAAGTGGATGCAGTTAACGCGATAATAGACGACCTCTACGCTAGCCTAGAGGTGCTCGATTACGTTTCGAAAGAAGGCAAGGGCAAAGTAGTGTTGGTCCCAATAGGCGCCGGAAACTTCATAAAGGCGAAGATAGAGGACACGAGCACGGTCATCACTTCGGTGGGCGGAAGACTCAACTTAGAGATACCCGTAGAGGAAGCCAAGAAGGCAATTCAGAACAGAATAAGCGCTTTGGAGCAAGTCAGATTAACCTTGCTCAGGAAGCTAGAAGAGATAAACAGGAAGGTCAATGAAATTTTGCCTAGAGTGAGAGAAGAGGCCCAGTAAAGGTGAAATTGCTTTGAGCGAATCCTTACTCTTTTTGCAATATAAGCTCAAAAGCGTGGAAGAAACTATCCTTAAGTTAAAGGCTGAGTTAGAGGAACTCAAGTCAGCTTCGAAGTTATTGGAAGAAACGAAACCCAAGTCAGCTTACAAGGTGTTTGCAAGTAAAGTAATGATAGAGTTGGACCCAGCTAAGCTCAAGGAGTTCATTGAGAGCGAAATTGAGAGTTTAGAAATGAAGATAAAGGCACTAGAGAAGGAGAGGGAAGAGCTATTAAAAGAAATTAAGTCGTTAAGGGAAGGGCTAGGCGTTGGGCCCTAGGCGAACTAGGGCTCTATATAGATTATTACTTCTTCCCTAGTGACGGGATCCCTTCTCTTTACGTAACCACTAAGCGGACCGGTTCTCTTCCACTCAACTAGCTCAGTAAATCGCTTCAAGGGTTCGTACTGAGGGGGATCCCAAACTCTGGTTTCATCAAAGACGTCTACTTTCCTAATAATATACGCCAAGTAGGGGATCCCTCAGATTAACTTGGCTACTTCTTTACCAAAAAAGTTTTCGCTTTAGCGGGGACTTATTTTCTCGTATACTTTAATTCCAGTGTCGGGGTCCCAGAAGCCTATCTTCACGACGGTGGGCTTGTTGTTAATTACCTTTATAGTCCAGTAGTGATAGCTCGTCTTCATTGGTTCCTGCGTTAGTGGGTTGAACTTCTTCGGACCGGTGTAACCCTTGAAGTAGGCGCCAACGTCTAACAGAGCTTGCCTTATGGCATCGGCATCGTACTTTCCGGCCTTTAGGACGCTTAAGGCAGATAACCATAGGGCGTCATAGATGTAGTCTGCGTAAAGCATTGGCGGGATGCCGAACCTGTTCTCGTATAGCTTCGCGAACTCCTCGCTTCCACCCGGACCGGTACCGACGCCTTGCTTGAGGGCCACTATCTTCGCTAGGTACGGATCGTTCAGTATTACTCCTCTACGAGTCTCGCTAAAGAGCCATGGGTACTTCTGTAAACCTAGAGTTACGGCTTGCCTTAGTATTACCTTTAGCTCGTCGAACGAGATGAATAGTATTGCGTCGGGCTTGCTGCTAGCAGCCACTCTCAGTTCTGCATCGAACGTTCTTGCATTAGGATCGTAAGGAACTAGGACGACCGTTCCACCGTACTTGCTGAAGTAATACTTGAAGGCAGTCGCTAGACCTACGCCGTAGTCGTCTTGCCTGTACATGATGGTTACTTTCTTGTATCCTAACATGTGAGCTAGGTCTGCTAGCGCGTTTCCTTGCAGGAAGTCGTTAGTTATAGCCCAGAAGATGTACGACTTACCAGTCTTGGATATGTACCTCTTGTAGTTCTCTATTCTTAGGTTAGGTGCAGTGCTGGTTCCGGACATTACCACTACGTGAAGCTCCTCGTTAACTGGATACATTAGGGAGCCCATTGGTCTGCTAGTTATCCTACCGGCGATTATCTTCACTCCTTGTAGCGCTAGCTTCCTGACCACTTCAACTGCAGTCTGAGGGTCGGTCTTAGTGTCCTCCGGGATGAACTTGAACCTCCAAGGTAGGCCTAGTTTCTCCATACATGCGTTTATTTGCTCCGACGCTAGCTTTATCGCGTTGTAGTTGGAAACGGCGAAGGAACCTAGCGCTCCGCTCAAGGGGGCGGGAGCGCCTATTGGGATCTCTTTCGGCAAGTCAATGCTGTTAACTCCTCCGGCCCACTCAATTACCTTCATAATGCTATCGCAGTTGGGGCCGAGTTGCACCGGTTGGGTCAATAGCTTTAGGTCCTCTTGGGACATTCCGGCCGCTAATAACAGGCTGGTTAGGAGTAGCGATACTAGTGCCACCTTTTCCCTCGACATCGGAACTCGCCTCGAAGGGGTATTTACCTTGAATGGATATATATACTTTTTCCGGTTCAATATTAATATGTTCGTATTGCACATATTCTTTATTAGTCGTATACTATTTTAGAGACAATTTACGGTAAACTTTATAAACTCTAGATCAGACTCAACGATTGAGGCCGCCGTAGCTCAGCGGGAGAGCGCCCGGCTGAAGACCGGGTCGTCCGGGGTTCGAATCCCCGCGGCGGCACCTCTCCCGTTTCTGCTTGGTTCCTCGCCTTTCGGTGAAGGAACTTGAAATTAGCAATCGTGGGCGCTGGATTCGCAGGCCTCTTAACAGCAAAGAGGCTATCGGAAAGGGGCTTCAAGGTAGATCTGTTCGAGGAGCACGATGAAGTAGGAGTTCCGGAACATTGCACCGGCATAGTTTCGAGGAGGGCAGTAGAACTAATAGGAAGCGAAGCCAAGGAGAACGTCGAAGGGTATGTAAGCGAATATTTTCTTTCCAATTCCGATTTCCATGGCATTTGGCTCAAGGGACCGAAGGACTTCACTGTAAAGCTTAGGAGAAGGGACCTCGAGAGGGACTTGCTGGAAAGCTCGTTGGCAAACGGAGTTTCGTTTATAAAGAAGACGGTGTTTAGAGTCGATCCCAAAGGAAAGGTTGATGAAAGAGTTTACGAGAGGGTCTTCGTTGCGGAAGGTTGGAGAGCGGAGCTCTCTAAGGGGCTCGGAATAGCCCATAGGTCGAGAACTGTTTACGGACTGAACTTGGAAGTAAAGGGGAGAACGGCGTATCCAGGGACTTCATTCATAATTTTCGATAGGACTCTCGCTCCAGGTTTCTTCGCGTGGATCGTTATGCTAGAAGGGAAAGCGGTGGTTGGAACGGCTTCAGAACCCAAGAAGGCCAATGTAATGGAGTTAGCTAGAAAGGTACTGGAAATAGCGCGCGAAAGGGGGCTGGTTGAAGGCGAGGTCGTTAAGACGTACGGTGGAGTGATACTAACTGGTCCGCCATCGCTCGCCCCTTGCAACTCCAAGGTATGCGCCATAGGGGACGCCGCTGGTTTGAACAAACCCTTAACGGGCGGAGGCTTGTATCCAACGTCAGTCGTAGCTAGAGAGCTGCCCCTTAGAATAGAGAACCCGATAAGAGCTTACTTCCCGTTAGTACCTAGGCTTTACGCTGAAACCCCTATTGCTAGGTTCCTCCATAAGGCTCCCCAAAGGTTCTACGCGAATTTCTTTTCGAAAGTTGATGGCGAGGAAGTGAGCGTATCTGAATACGACAATCACCTAAAGACGTTATTAGAAATGAAGTCCAAATCTTTAGTTTTCCTCCTCAAGGCCGTCTCAGCGTTAATTTAGAACGCTCTGCCCATTATTATGCTATACCTAGCTAACCTCCTATGTATCTCCACTTCCTTCGGGTCAACTAGGAAGTAGGCCAAGCTAATTCCAGCCACGAATCCACCTACGTGCGCCCACCACGCTACTCCGCTAGGGACACCGAAGAGACTCCACGTTCCTTCTATTAATTGATATAGGAACCAGAACCCTAAGAAGTACTCCGCTGGCACTAGGAAGAGGAACGGAAACGGGACGAATGCTATTACCTTCACCAATGCCCTTGGATAAAATAGGAAGTACGCTGCTAGAACGCCGCTTATCGCTCCAGAGGCGCCTACGGCCGGGGTTAGCCATGGGTTCTGGCTCAAGTATGGATTAAGCGTACTATTAGGAAACAGCGCTATTGAGGCCAAGTGGAAGGCTACCGCCACGAGGCCGGAAACTATGTACAGTAGGAAGTACTTCCACCTTCCTAGTATCGATTCGACGTTATCTCCGAAGATCGCTAAGAACAGCATGTTTCCGACGATGTGATCTATGCTAGCGTGGAGCCACATATGAGTAAACAATGTATATAAATGACTTCCCTTAACTACGAAGTAAGGTACCATACCGTAACTCTTAATGAGCCTGTTCAACCCTAGCGCGTCGTTCGCCAATATCAAAGGCAGTTCTAATACAGCGAAAACCAGTACGTTTAGCGCTATTATAATGGTGTTTACCAACGGCTTCTTTCTTATTGGATTGATATCGCCAACTGGAATCAATACTTAGCGCCCGTCCACCTTACGCTACTCTAATAATTACCTTTAATCCCACTTCCCATGGAGTGATTTCGCTTGAAGACCAAATATAGGGAATTTAAAATATCAGAAATAACCCCCGAGATGGAAGGGAAGGAAGTAAAGATAGCTGGATGGGTACACTCCGTTAGGAGAGTAGGGAAGATCGCCTTCTTAGTCTTGAGGGACTACACTGGCTTAATTCAAGTGACTTTCCGAGTTCCGAAGGACGCAAGCGACGAAGAGAAGGAGAGGATGAAGGAACTAGTGAAGAAGGTAACTCAGATCCCGCTAGAAAGCGTCGTTGCAGTCAAGGGCGTTGTTAGGAGGGATCCAAGGGCGCCTAGAGGAGTTGAGATAGCCGGTAAGGAAATAGAGATATTGAACGAAGCTAAGAGCCCCTTGCCGCTCGATGTCAGCGGTAAAGTAGATGCCCACATAGATACGAGGCTCTCCAATAGACCCATAGACCTAAGGAGACCGGAGAGTCAAGCAGTATTAAGATTGGTGTCCATTGCAACGAAAGCTATAAGGAGCTACCTCTATACCTTAGACTTCACCGAAGTATTCACGCCGAAGATAATTGCCTCAGGCACTGAAGGAGGAGCTCAAATGGTTCCCGTCTTCTATTTCGGAAAGAACGCCTTCTTGGCTCAAAGTCCCCAGTTGTACAAGGAGCTTCTCACTTCGAGCTTAGAGTACGTCTTCGAAATTGCTCCGGCTTGGAGGCACGAGGAAAGCGATACTCCTTACCACTTAGCGGAGTTCATTTCAGTTGACATTGAAATGGCCTTCGCCGATTACGAAGACGTAATGAAGGTTCTTGAGAACGTAGTGAAAAACGTTAGAGATGCGTTCGTGCGCGAGGGTTCGAAGTGGTTGGAGGTATTGAACTACCAACCCCCTGAGGTAAACTTGCCTATACCTAGAATTTCCTATAAGGAAGCATGGGAAATATTGAAGGCAGAGGGAATTGAGATTGAACCGGGAGAGGACTTCGGTACGCCCGAACTAAGGAAGCTAAGCGAGGTCTTGGAAAAGGAAGGTAAGACTTCCGGTGGATTCTACTTTATAGTAGAGTGGCCTGCGGACGCGAGACCATTCTATACAAAGAGGGGACGCAAGGAAGAGATAGGAGGAAAGGAGATCTACTTGAGCGAGAGCTTCGACTTGAACTGGAAGCACTTGGAAATCTCCAGTGGGAGCACGAGAATTCACAAGAGGGCTGAACTAGAAGAAGAGATGAAAGCTAGGGGACTCAATCCTCAGAGCTTCGAGTGGTATCTCAAGTGGTTCGATTACGGCATGCCTCCTCACGCCGGCTGGGGCATGGGGCTTCAGAGGCTAATGGTGCCGTTAACTGGAATACCTAACGTGAGACTGGCAGCGAGCTTCCCAAGGGACATGAAGCGGTTGGTACCCTAATGCGTTCAGTATTCGCTCCCCGGTTCCTAAAAAACTCCAAACATTGTCTTATTTTTACGCGAAAAATTGAACATTTGTAAACAAATTTCGAGATACTTTTATCATATTGTTCGAATTTTACAGTAGAAATTGGTGAAAATGTTTGGATGGTATAAATGCCGGAAATACCGCTTGGTTACTGAGCGCGTCTTCCATGGTACTCTTCATGAGCGTACCCGGCTTAGCGTTGTTCTATGGAGGTCTAGTAAGAAGTAGGAACGTCCTATCTACCATGCTTCACGTGTTCTCGGCGTTCTCTATAGGCTTAATTACATGGATCTTGTTCGGTTTCAGTATTGCATTTGGGAGCGATTTAGCTGGATTTATAGGCAATCCTGTGCAGTACTTCGCGCTCTTACCGCAACTTATCCAAAAAACGTGGCCCGGAACGGACGTCCCGTTCCTACTATTCGCAGGATTTCAAGGAATGTTCGCGGCTATAGCAATAGCGATCATCGCTTCAGCCATTGCTGAGAGAGGTAAACTGGAGGCGTGGCTCGCCTTCAGTTTCCTTTGGGTCTTACTAGTTTACAGCGTAATAGCCCACTGGGTATGGGGAGGCGGCTGGCTCTCATCAATGGACTCCTTGGACTTCGCGGGAGGACTAGTAGTTCACATAAGCTCCGGATTCTCTGCTCTCGTGTTGAGCTTCGTAATTGGTAAAAGGAAATTCGTTAAGAAGGTCGAGTTAATACCTCACAACATCCCTCTGGTACTAATAGGTACGGGAATACTGTGGTTCGGATGGCTAGGCTTCAACGCCGGTAGCGCCTTAGCTGCCAACTTAGACGCCGCTAACGCGTGGCTGGTTACTGCAGTCGCTGCAGCTGCTGGAGGATTAGCTTGGACATACCTAGATAGGATGGAGAACGGTATAGTGAGCACCGTGGGCTTCGCTTCCGGAGTAGTGGCCGGATTGGTCGCCATAACGCCAGCAGCCGGTTACGTGGACGTATTGGGAGCTATTGCAATTGGCGCTTTAGCTTCAGTAGTTAGTTACAACATGGTTAAGTTCAGAATAGCTAAAGGATGGGACGAAACGTTAGACGCGTGGGCAGTTCACGGCATGAGCGGTGTGTGGGGAGCTGTAGCTACTGGTCTCTTCGCCAATCCATTAGTAGCTGGGAAATCAGGGCTCTTCTTCGGAAACCCGTTTCAATTGGTTATACAAGTAATAGGTGTAATTGCGAGCGTAGTTTACTCGATAGCAGTGACTTACGTCATTGCAATCTTAATAGAGAAGACTATAGGCTGGAGGGTTCCGGAGGAGGCAGAGAAGCTAGGTTTGGATCTAACCGAATTGAATGAAGAGGCATATAATATATAAGGAGGTGATGGGGAGATGACTAAGTTAGTTATAGCCTTCATAAGACCCGAAAAGCTCGATGACGTAAAGGAGGAATTAGAGAAGGTCGGGATATACCCAATGACTATCATTGAAGTAAAGGGTAGAGGTAGTCAAAAGGGAGTTACGCTAAGCTACAGGGGCGTACCGGTAACAATAGAATTCATTCCGAAGCTGCAATTAGAGCTCATATTGGAGGACGATGAAGTTGAGAAGGCGATAAAGGCCATTACTAAAGGGGCTTACACCGGGAGCCCCGGCGATGGGAGGATAGTTGTGTTGCCCGTGGAAGCGAACGTGAGAATAAGGGAGTACTACGAAAAGATTAAGGACTAAATCCATACCTTAACGTCAACGGCCCAGCAATTTTCCTCAGATACAATAAGAGGGTTTACCTCGAAAGTTTTCGCGTCAGTTAAGCATAACTTCTTAATAACGTCGACTACGCATTCCTCGTTTAACTTCTTCCTGTACCTCATTACTTGCCCTATCTTAGAGTTTGCAAGCTTCAACCGGACCAGTTCCTCGCATACAGGGCACTTAGTTACTATTGCCTCTCTGATAAGGCTAGCGTATATCCCACCCATTGCAATTACTGCGACCCTTCCGAACACCTCGTCTAGTTTGCTTGAGACCAACAGCTCCAAGTCGCCTTTAACGGCTCTTTGAACTATAACCTCGCCGTACCTTTCCTTCAGGAGGTCGAAGGCCCTCTTGAGCTCTTCCTCGCTTTCCGCGAACGTAACCGCCTTCGCCTCCGTCTTGTGAGGTAGAGGTACGTCGGCCTTGACGTAAGCTGGAGCCCCAATGGAGGGGTCTTTGCTCCATTCGGGGACCGGTATACCTAGCTCTTCCGCGATCTTCAATGATTCCGAGGGTCTCAATAGCACTTAGTCCTCACCTCCAATAGTTTCCTCGAGGTCATTTCCTTTAGTAGTAACCTAGAGAAAGCTACGGCTTCGTCGACGCTCTTAGAGAAGGGTATCCCTAATTCCCTGGCCCTCTTTTCCAAGGCATTACTCATTACACCACCGAACGAAAGCAGCAAGTGAGGTTTGCCAGTAGCTTCCATGCTCTCTTTAACTATATCGGCTAAATAGAGAGTAGTTGCTGGCGATTCCATTAGCGCTACCACTATTACTAAGTCGTACTTAGGTGCCAAGTACTCCAGTACCAACCTATACCTCTCGTCATCGGCGTCTCCCCCAACGTCCATAGGGTTGTTCAGCTTAACGTAATCCGGAAGTTTGCTTTCTAGTTCCACGCTAACGGGCCTCGGGAGATCCAAAGGAAGCGCGTCGGCTAACATAACCCCTACGCCGCCGGCATCGGTGACCACCAATGCTCTCGTTCCTCTAAGCGGGGGCGAGTATTGGAACGCGGAGAGGAACGAAACTACCTCAGTGAAGTCCTCTAAAGCTATTGCGCCGTACTCCGAAACTAGGTCTCTGTACACTTTGTAATCGCCCGCAACGGAAGCAGTGTGGGAGGAGACCGCCCTCTCAGAGGCCTTCGTTCTACCGCCCTTGTAAATCCCTATCCTCTTCCCAATGGAGCTAAGCTCAGCCAAGGTCGCTAGGAACTCCTCTCCTTCGCCAGCTCTTAGACCTTCGACATAGAGTAAGAACTTATTGAATTCCTTAGAGGCCAAATATTCCATTACCTCAACCTCGTTAACGTCGGCCTTATTGCCTAAGCTAACCGCCGCACCGATTCCTATGCCCTCTACCGATGCCCAATCCAGTATGGAAGCTGCCAGAGCCCCGCTCTGGCTTATTATCGCTGTATCGGAGAGCGGAGGCCTTGGAGTGCCGGGTTCCCTAAAGAAGAACGTATCTACGCCGGTCCTTCCGTAGTACACCCCTAAGCAGTTGGGGCCAATTACCCTTATTCCGTTAGCCCTGAGTTTAGAGGTTACTCTTTTCTCGAGCTCTTTGTTACCTACCTCAGAGAACCCTGCGGTGATAATAATTACTGCCTTTACGCCTTTGGCTATTGCGTCATCAACTACTTTCTCAACTGCGTGGGTTGGAACGACGACTACAGCTAAGTCCACGTTGTCCGGTATTTCTCTAAGAGATTTATAGCAAGGCACTCCCAGTACTTTCTCATATTTAGGGTTTACTGCGTAGAGCCTTCCCTTGAATGAACGCTTTAAGTTGGTAAGTATGACGTATCCAGGTTTCGGGACTTTAGGTGTAGCGCCCACCACGGCAATTGAGGAGGGTTCGAAGAACTCCTTCAATTTCGATCCAAGTAACTCTAACCTCCTTTAAGTAAAATTCTTCCTTGGAAACTCACGTATTGGTTCGCTTTAGGTACTTCTTTCGAAACGCCTCACATAAGTCTATCCCTAAGACGTTGGCGATCGATAGCAACCAGGCCAATACGTCTGCCATTTCCTCCTCTATTTTCTCCCTCTTCTTCTTCAAGATGGCCTCACTGAGCTCACCTATCTCTTCGATAAACCACAAGAAGGTCCAACTAACGCCTCTATTCCAATCTTGTTCGAAATACCTCTCCTCAATTACCCTCTCCAGCTCCCTTAAGTCGCACAACGCCTATCTCCAGCGCTTTCAGCGAAGAAAAATATTAAACTGAAGCGAACCGTTACTGAATTAGTCTCTGCTCGGGTTCTCGGGACGGTGCTTAGGGAAATTGAGGTTCGCTTTGGTAGGCGCTGGACTGACTTGCAAGCAATTGACGCCCGAAGCGTTAGAGGTTATACGAACGTACGAGGAAGTTTACGCCGATTTGTATACTAGCATCTACGAAGGGGGTCTCTTGGAATGCTTGAGAAGGCATCGAACCGACGTCAAACCAGCTTACAGGAGCGACTTGGAAAGCGATTTCTTAAGCGACAAACGCGACGTCGCCTTGGTCGTGGCTGGAGATCCACTCGCTGCTACCACCCACTCGAGCTTACTGCTAGACGCATTGGAAAGGGGCTACGAAGCGAAGGTAGTGCCCGGTATTTCCGCGCTCCAAGTTGCCAGAACCAAGAGCGGGCTTTCCCAATATAGGTTCGGTAGAGTTGTTACAATGATGTACCCTAGAGAGGGAATAAATTTCAGCGAGTCGGTTTACTTAGCAATTAAGGACAACGACGAACTCAACTTGCATACTATAGTACTTCTAGAGACTGGTTACGATAGGTCCATGAAAGTATCTGAGGCAGCGAGGCTCCTCTTAGAAGAGTCAGAGAGGAAGGGCGATTCTACAATGAAAGATAGGATGGTAATAGCTATGGCTAGACTCTGTTGGGAGAGCGAAGAGATAAGGTTAGTTACCTTGGAGGAGGCCGCGAAGTTGGACTTAGGCGAACCACCTCATCTAATGGTGTTCCCCTCACCTAAGTTACATCCAATAGAAGAAGAGCTAATTAGAAAATGGTTTAGGTAATTGAATACTTGCTTAACCCCTTTAAAAGTTTTATCATACCTAGGTAATAGCGGTGCGGACGGTGAGGTTGGTAACTGTTAAGATGCCCGAAGCTTACGTGGAAGCGATAGACGAATTAGTAAAGAAGGGTAGGTTCACCTCTAGAAGCGAGGCAATAAGGGTCGCAATTAGAGAGTTACTGAGAAGGGAGATGTGGATAAGGGAGCTCCCGCCAGACGAGGAAGAGGAGGAAGACGTCATCGACGAGTTCTGAGTTCCCTCCCAGTTTCCCCTACAATTTTCGATAAAGACCCGAAAACGCCTTCTTTCTCTAACTCCACGGTCATCTTAACGGTAATGCCACCGGGCGTTTCGACCCTTGCCCTCACTTCAAGCGGATCGTACTTCTTTAAGAACTCCATAGTTCCAATTACTGATTCCTTGACCATTTCCTCCGCTAGCTTCCTGTCTACGCCCGCGTAGACCAATGCCTCAACTAGGGAGTTATAGTAGAGCGAGTGAATAGCAGGTCCTGATCCGACTACCGGGAGGGCAGCGTCTAATACCTCTTCCTTGACCCATATGGGCTTCCCGAGCTTACTTAGAATCTCTTCAACTGCTTCGTCGTTACAACCGCCCCTTTCGCTAACGAGTACCGGCGACTTTCCTATTTCCACTGTAACTGAAGGCATAGTTCTGTAACCACACTTTACCTTCCTCCTAATTTCCTTCAATCCGTAGAGCGCGGCTGTAGATATGAGCGGTTTCTCAAGTCCCTCCATTTGACTCAAGACGGAGTCCATCGCCGAAGGTTCCACTGAAACTATTACCACGTCACCGAAATTAATGCACGTCTTCAAATCAACTACTTCCAGGCCCTCCTTTCTGGCCAACTCGTCCGTGGGAGGTAAGGTGGAGACCTTCATTTCGTAAAAGCGTTTAAGCCTCTTCCCAATGGCGGAACCTAGTCTACCGAAGCCGACTAAACATATCTTCAAGGCGTAACTCCGTATAAGCATATGAACGACCAGTATTAGGCCCTTTGGGGAAGAAGCCTTTGGAAGGGGAGTATTACAAGCTAATTTCCCTCGGACCCCCTAAGTTAACTAAGTTCGAAAGGGCCGCTATAATAGGCGTTAGGGCACTCCAACTCTCAATCGGCGCACCGCCCTTAATAGATGTCTCGAATATAGAAAATAAAGATCCAATTAACATAGCCAGGGAAGAGCTGAAGAGAGGACTATTACCGATAACAATTAGAAGGAGAACTATGGGAGGAAAGGAACAGAGGATACCAATTGACTGGCTTCTCAAAGCACAGAAAGAAGTATACGGAGACCTACCCGAGCTCATGTGAGCCCATAGGCGTCGGCGAAGGCGAGTACTTAGTAGGTCTTAGAGAACTGAAGGAGTGCAAGGAATTCAGGAGGTTCGTTGGCACTAAGTTCTCTCATTTCGTGCTTCTCAAGGAACCGGAACTTCAAGTACCTCCGTTTTACGCCTCGATAATATCAATTGTCCTTTACTTCTATTTCTCCTCTTCAATGGCATACGCCTTCTCGCAAAACACTAACTTCAACTTCGTTAGCGCCTTATTTTGGTTCGTTTTCGGTGCATTAACTCCATTGCTAGTTCAATCCTTGTGTTTCCTAGCGTTCGCTCTGTTGCAGCGCTCACCGGTTTCGCTGACCCTCTTACCGGTACCATCGCCAATACCGGCTCTCTTGCCCAGTTTCGTTCCGACGAAGCCCTTAGTTAACAGAAGGAGAGCTTCCTTCATATCAACGGCCTCTCTAATAGCGGGTCTACTCGTTGCATTAGCGATATTATACTCATTTAGAGAAATGGAAGTAGTAATTAGGGTCCCGGAAGTCCAAAACGTTAAAGTCGCGCCCTTAGCGCTCTCCTTCTTCGTAACTACTCCGAACCCAGTTGCTATGGGAGTGCTAGCTTACGTGATATCGTTGCCTTTCCAATTGATTCCCTACCCGTTCTCACCAGGTTGGTTCGTCTTCGGTGAGCTTCCCCTCTCATGGATATCGTTCGTGATACCAATTACTATCGGCTTAAAGGACCAGCTAATGGCAACTGCGACCTTCGGATACGCCATTTCTACGTTCCTTTCGCCATTAGTAATTAGGCCATTCCAATACGTTACGGATCCTTTCGAAAGGCCCTCGAGGATAGCAATAGCGATTGCTACAGGATTATTCGTCTTAACTGTCCCCGCGATCTGGTAGCTAGGTGAAACTGAGATTGGCGAGAGACGCGAAGAAGGAAGCAATTGAATGGGGTAAGGCAATAGTAGAGGCTGTAGTAATACTGACCGTTCTGAAGTTCTTATTTAACACAGAGATACCTATTGCAGCCGTCGCTTCCGGTTCCATGTTACCTACTTTAGAGAGAGGCGATCTGGTAATAGTAATAGGCTCGAAGCCTGAGAACATTAAGGTCGGAGACATTATAGTTTACCACTCTTGTCAAGGACCGTACATTATTCACAGAGTTATAAAGGTAGTAAAGGAAGGCAGTACTTACTACTTCGTTACGAAAGGAGATAACAATCCCGGAACTGACTGGTGGCTAGATCAGTTCGTCGATTGCAAGAACGGGACGCCTCTCCCCGGGGTACCTCAAGGAAGGGTCGCTGGTAAGGTATTGGAGCTCTTCGGTCACCCAATAAAGATACCTTACTTGGGATACGTCGCTCTAATAGCGTTCCCGTTCCTCTGGTGGGTTCCTCGTTAACCTCATTCCATTTTCAGTTAGTTGCGTAACGGAATATAATTTAGGAGTAAACTGAAACTAGTATACGTATAAAAATTTTTCCTTCTGAAGCCAAACTGAGTAAGACAGACCAGTCGAGAAGTTCCGATCTCTAACCCCTATTAACTAGTTAGCTAACCAAAAGTGGTGGCGGGGGGGGGGGGACAAAATCGAAGCTTCCACTTAACATGGAAAATGACGTTATAGAAGAACGGGTGCAGCCTTGGTGTTCTTTCGCCACGTACTTTCCCGAGGTCTCGAAGAAGAACTGGATAGGGCCGACGAAAGAATAGAAGAGTTCGTAGCCGTCCACCTACTTGACGAACTATCTAAATTAACGGACGAAGGCCCTTCCAAGTACATACTTTACAAGGTAATTAAAGACAATAGTAAGAAGCTTTTCCTTGAGAACGCTAAGGGCTATACCCTCGAGGAGACACTGAGCCAAATCTTCGGTAAGATAGGCAATACTAAGATAAGGAAAGAGGGTAATCAGATAGTAATAGAGATGGATAACTGTCCCTTAGCGAACCTACGTAATTTGAACCCTCAAAGGTGCATGGTACCAATAGCGATGTTAGCAGGATTAGTTGAGGCCGAAACGGGTAAGAAGGTAAAGGCTATCTCTCCCGCCGGCAAGTTCGGATTGGCTAGTGCAGAGGTAAACGTCGAAGTAACTAAGTGCGGTTCGCAGAACGGATCGTGCGAAATAAGGATCAGTGGAATATAAACAAATATATACTGATTTTTCGTTCTGCTATACGGTGAGTCCCTTGGAGGAGAGGCTTAAGGAGATAGAAGAATTCATCAATCCACTTAATATGAAGTTCCCTCACGAAAAGGTAATGGAACACCTAACTCATCCAGACCTCTTTGAGCTCTGAACTTACGTCCCTCAGAGCCTCCCTATACCCCCTTGGTACGAAACCTAACACGTCTTCTATTTTCGTAGTCTTTAAACACGCCTTATGTGGCCTCTTAGCCTTCTGATTAACCCTACACGAACACGTCGCTTCCAATAGGTCCTCGTCTAAACCTAGGACCCTCACTATTTCCATAGCGAACGAGTATCTGCTTGCGCACTCCCTTCCAACGGCGTGAAGTAGAATAGGTCCCTTAAGTTCCTCTATAGCTAGAATAGAGGCGTGAGCCAAGTCCCTAGCCAGCGTTGGATTGTTCCACTGATCGACGAAGACGCCTATTCTCTTACCTTCCATTACGTTCCTTATAACCCATCCCGGGAACTTACTTCTCTTGTCTGCGTCGTAAACTACAGCAGTTCTCAACACTATAGCTCCCTCCAAGAGGGCCCTTTGTTCGCCTACGAGCTTACTAACTGCGTATTGGGAGAGCGGTCTAGGAATTGAATCCTCTGAATAAGGCGGATTCTCTCCATCGAACACAAAGTCTGTACTTACAGTTAAGTACTTCACGCCCCTCCTCGAACACTCCTTGGCCCAGAGACCCGGGGAAACGGCATTGGTTTTCCAACATTGTTCTTTTCCAACGTCTTCGCAATCATCGACTTTATTGAAAGCGTGCATATCTATTACGGCATCTGGCTTAACTTCGTCCAAGAGCTTCCTTATAGATTCGGGTTCGTCGACGTCCGTCCTTATCCAAACGGCTTTCGAAGAGGGAGGTGGAGGCGTGTTCCTATAGGTAGCGTATACCTCGTATCCCTTCCTCGAAGCCTCGCTTACTACTTTCGAGCCAGTTAAGCCGGCACCCCCGAGAACGAGGATCCTCAACTCGCCTTCTCCGAACAAATCGTTGGACGCGCGGAAGGTAAAACTCAGTTGTTCTTCTTGAGCCACGATAAGTAGTATTCGCCTTCGCCATTCCTCACTAATATGCCTTCTTCGACAAGCTTTTCCAAAGTTTTATGAATAGTTGCTTTAGATCTCTCTTTCTTAAGTACCTTGTGAATGTCTGAGAACGTTGCTCCCCTACCTTCCTCATTAACCTTTTTAACTATTTCTATTATGCGAGCCCTTACGTCCTTCCTACCATAGAGCCCTAGTAAATGCGAGCTTATCTCGTCTAGAGCGTAGACCTTACCGGAAGTGGGATCTCCCTCTATCTCCAAGTAGAGCTTAACGTTAGGGTGCACTTCCATTGGAAGCGATAACAGAGCAGTGTATATGGCTAGGACGAGGGCCCTCATCCCGCCAGAGAGACAAGCAACGACCTCCTCAAACTCCCTTATCGAATCGTATACGGACGCTATCGATGAAAGCAGATCGAAGGGATCCAGCTCCTTTACTTCGATATCTATATTGAAGCCTCTAAGTAGGTCCTTTAGGTTAGCCATTACTGTTTCGTTCCTCTTATCCTTGGTTATCGGAACGAGCAACACGGCCTTTTCCGGAACGGACTTCCTCCTGAAAGCTTCCAAGAGGCAATGAAGGAACGGTCTCTCGTCGAAGCCTACAGCTGCGACCATTCCTTTCATGAACGCACCGGAAATCAGTTAAATACTGGGATATTAATCTAATGTGCTCCTCTCGAACGTCCTTATAGCAACTATTAACGAGATCGCCGAGAACGCGAGCAACGCTACGAAGTCTTCCAATAAACTAAATTGATACACGTTCGCAAGGGCTCCCCTCATTGCGTCCGTAGAGTACGTTAGCGGATCTAAGTATGAAATTACCTTGAACCAATCTGGCACGTTCATCAATGGGAAGAATGCTCCGGAAGCGAATATCAAGGGCATCATCAGTATGTTAACCAAACCTTGGAAAGCTTCCACGCTCTTGAACGCTTTTGAGGAAGCTATTGCTATACCTAAGGACGCGAAACCTATGGCCGTCAAGAAGGAAGCCAAGGCGACTACTGGCAGGCCTTGTAACTGAAGCTGAGGCGCGACCGCGAAGCCCAATAGGGCCAACACTATTCCTTGAATAAGAGCAACAACGGAATCGCCGAATATCCTTCCCGCAATGCTTTGCCAGCGAGGAGTAGGGGCCACCAAGACCTCTTTCAAGAAACCGAACTGCTTGTCCCATATAACGGCCATTCCGGACATAAACGATGAAATGAAGATTGTCATGGAAATTACACCGGGGATCATAAACGATAGATAGTCGGTCCCTAAGATCATTTCTATCCCAGGGAAGTTTAAGGTAGACGCCCAACCTATGCCGTAAAACGCTATCCATATTATTGGCATAGCAACTGTCATTACGACGCGAACCTTGGCCCTGAGGAACCTCTTTAATTGCCTATAGAACATAGCGATGAACGCGTCCATCGCTACCACCTCCTAAACGGTAACACGGGAGCAGACCCTAGCTCGTCCCTCAGCTCCCTTCCGGTAAGGGCTAGGAAAACGTCGTCCAAAGTAGGTTTCTTGAGATTTACTTCCAATATTTTGTATGGTTTCATGAGTTCTATTAGTTCTGGCAAGATCTTCGCCGCATTGTCTGCTTTAACTATTGCTTGATTACCCTTAGTTTCACAGTCGAACCCTTCTGGACATTTGGGAGGAAGTTCCGTTTTAACGTAAATCACCTCCTTACCGACCATTCTCTTAAGCTCATCGGGCGTTCCTTGCGCAATTATTCGACCGTGGTCGATGATAGCTATTCTATCGCATAGCTTGTCGGCTTCGTCCATATAGTGAGTGGTTAGGAAGATAGTTATTCCATATTCCTTATTAACCCTTTCAATGTACTCCCACACCTTTGCTCTAGATTGAGGATCTAAGCCTACAGTTGGTTCGTCCAAGAAGAGTACTTTGGGTTTATGCATCAAGGCTCTGGCAATTTCAAGCCTCCTCCTCATTCCCCCAGAAAAGAACATTACTATCCTATCCTTATGTTCGTAGAGGTCAAAGAACTTGAGGGACTCAATTATCCTTTCACGTAGTTCGCTCCCCTTGAGCCCGTAAAGCCTACCGTGTATATACAAGTTTTCATACGCGCTAAGGTAATTGTCTAAAGCGGGATCTTGAAACACCACCCCTATTAACTTCCTAACCTGCTTTGCCTCTTCCGGAAGTTTGTGACCTAGTATTTTGACTTCTCCTTCGTCGGGTTTGAGTAAAGTCGTTAAGATGTGTATAGTGGTACTCTTTCCAGCTCCGTTAGGACCTAGGAAGCCGAACTTCTCACCTTCTTTAACATAGAAAGTTATGCCTTTAAGGGCCTCTATGAAGCCGAATCGCTTCCTCAAGTCCTTAACTTCGATTGCGTAATTCAAAACGATTTCCCATTCGGTTAGCGAAAAACACGGGTAAAAAGATCGTGCGTAAGTGAAAGCACATCAAAAAAGCTACTTCTCAAACCAAGCGTAAGGGAATAGAGCTACTCCTCTGCCTAGGTTCTTATCGTTTATTAGCGCAGCAACGTAGTCGCCGCTTCTCTCAATTAAGCAAGCGTTGTCTACATTAATTGAAAGGACCTCTGCGGTTCCCTTGAAGAGCCTTAGACCCACCTTTCCACCTCTAAACGCTATCAAGACCTTACTGTTGGTGCCGTTCGCTTCTATTAGTAACGCGTCAGCAGCCTTTCCGTATTCTGGGGTTAGCACTAGAGGTAGTTGGAGTAGCTTCTCTCCCGTTTCGACGTTGAAAAGCACTACGCTACCGTCCTTGAGTACCATCAAGGCTAGGTTATCGTAGCCCCTCGCCTTCACTACGTTACCATCGAAGACCTTGACTGCGTTCTCGTTAGTGTAAACGTAGAAGCCGCTGGGGCCGTAAACAGCGTCGTACTTGGAAGTGATTACTACTCCCGTTGCGTCCTTTACGGGCTTTAGTTCAGTGACCTCGACCATGGTATTATTTCCTTCATCCAGTACGTATACTCCTAGGGATAAGGTGTTGTTATACTCGCTTAGCAGTATTATAGCACCGTTATAACTTGCGCAAGCTTTGACCGCTCCCTTTAGGCTAAAGTTTAGGTCCTTCGTAACGCCTCTATTATCTATCATCAAGAAGGAGGTATTAGGACCGTTAGCGTAAGCTATTACGGCTTCGCCTTCGTATGGGAAGGCGCATAGGGCAGCTCCAGGAAGAGGTATCTGCGTGCTAACGCCTAGCTGGTTGTTTAACAAGAAGGCGATAGTTCCGTTTATCGCCAAGGTGTAGTTGTTCGCCATACCTAGTAGGAAGGCTACCATGCCTATCGGGAAGAAAGCTCCATACATCGTTCCTCACATGGATAAGGGTTGAGACGAAATATTAAAAGATGCCAGTTAATACGAAATCGACTATACAGATCGGCTCTTCCTCGGTTAATAAGGAGTCGCGTTTCCTAAACTCCGTAATGGGTTGAAGATTGATAGTCGATTACGCGAGTCTCGCTTGTCTAGTGGGTAGCGCAATAGCAGCGACCACATCGATCGTGACGTTAGTTAAGGTCAATAAAGCCGTTAAGGGACTTAAGCAAATCTACAGGAAACTCGATGAGACGGAAGAGGCGATCGAGGAAGTGCGTTCAGTAGTTTCGCGCGATAGGCTGAGCAAGAAGAGCGCGTTAAGCTTGGTAGAGGCGGCTAGGTTGCTTGCGGAAGACGCGAGGAACCTCTACGAATGGAGCGGTGAGGAGAAGTTCTTGAACGTAGCTAGGAAGTGGGAGGCCTTCGCTGAATTAAATAGGAAAGCCATCGAAAAGATCCTCGGTTACGAACGAGACGAAATGCCTGCCTCCGTTACATATAATAATGAGGAAGCAATGGTAGCTTAGTTCCCATTTTTATAGTTACTCCATGCACTTGTATACAAGGTGCATCCATTCTGATGAAGAAGGCGACAATAATCTTCTCTATCTTCGTTATTCAAGCATTAGCAGTGAATTCAATGAATCCCGTTATTAGAGAGCTTTGGAGTCAAGACATTGGCTCTCAAGTGACGCAAATCAACATAGGCCAATATTACATCTTAGCCCTATCAGATTGCGCTTACGTCTTCAATTCGGTTCTAGGAACCACGGTCATGGAGGATTGCAATTACAATTCTACGGTTACGTATAACTACGGACGTTTCGCTTTAGTCGCTCCGGACGGGACCATTGAAGTGTACGACGATTACTTATCTCTACTATATTCGTTCGTAATACCTCAGAACTTCACTTCATCAGTGCTGATACTACCAGACGATAAGATTTTAGCTTGCTATAGAGGTTGCGCGCTCTTTGACGCTTACGGTAACGTATTATGGGAAAACGATCAATTAGGGCTGGTTCTAAACAGACCGTCATTTAACGGAGAGCTCTTGTTCGTTCCAGTTAACGATAAGCAACTAGTTGAAGTCCTCACGCCAAGTGGTACCCTTTTGTACTCGATAAGCGTTCCAGAGGCGCCTTGGTCCATTGATGCTTGCGGAAGATTAATGGCAGTTAAGGGATCGAGTACTGTCTTCCTTTACAACGTTACCTCTAGTGGATACGAGCTCTGGTGGACCAATCCCTCACCAGGACCTTACGGGGACGTTAAGTTCTCGAAAGATTGCAATTACTTGATAGCCGCGGGTTCTTACAAATTATTGATATATAACGTCAACGGCACTAAGGTCCTTGAAATGGAGTTACCCTTCAGTATTTCGAGTATCGATTGGAGGGATGACTTGCTAGTTATCGGCGGGTTCGATGGCAGTATAAGGGCCTACAAATTAGACGTAGAGAGCTTGAGTTCAATGAGTTCCGCCGTAACTGCCGATACGAATCAAATACCTTCTTTAGGATTGGTATCCTTAGCTCTAATTAAGGCTTTAAGAAGGAAAAGTAAGGAATAAATTGAACTCGTTGCCCCCTCTCTAGGATGGAACATGGAGGTAGTCGTAATAGGTGGCGGAGCGGCTGGAATGAGCGCGGCCTCTAGAGTTAAGAGAATTCGTAAAGATTGGACCGTTAGAGTGTTCGAGGCCTCTGGATACGTTTCTTACGCGCCTTGCGGCCTCCCCTACTTCATCGTAGGGAAAGTCAAGGAGCCTAACGACTTGACCTACTACCCAGTTGAAGTATTTAGAGAGAAGAGGGGCATCGACGTTCACGTTCACGCAAGGGTCATCGAAGTTGACCTCAAGAATAGGTCAGTTAAGGTAAAGGAAGAGGGCGAAATCAAGGAATATCATTGGGACAAACTCATCATTGCTACTGGCGCTAAACCGAAGGACTTAGGAGTGGAAGGAGAGAACCTTAGGGGAGTTATTAAGCTTCACACGGTCGAGAGCGGAATTAAGGCGAGAGAGGAACTGAAGGGAGCTAAGAAAGTGGTAGTGGTAGGAGCGGGCTTTACGGGATTGGAGACTGCCGGTGAACTAAAGGAAGCCGGTTTCGATGTCTATTTAATCGTTAGATCCCGAATATTGAGAAAAAGTTTGGATCCGGAAATGAGCGAACTAGTTGAAGAGCACGTAAAGAAGAGCGGTATTAACGTAATCAAGGGTGTTACTGTAGAGAGAATTCTCGGTACCGACAGGGTAGAGGGCGTTGAGCTTAGCGACGGGACTAAGTTGGAAGCTCAAGCCGTGGTAGTGGCTGTCGGAATGGAACCTGCTAACCAATTAGCTAAGCAGATGGGACTGGAGCTAGGGATCAATGGCGCGATCAGAGTAAACGAATACATGGAAACGAGCGAGCCCGACGTTTACGCTGCCGGTGACGTGGCTGAAAGCTGGATGGTCCATACGGGCAACAGGGTTTGGTGCCCGTTCGCGCCTCCAGCCAATAAGATGGGCTTGGTGGCCGGTCTATCTGCAGCGGGGAAGAAGGTTCCGTTTCCGGGTAGCTCTTGCACTGGCATAACCAAGGTAGTTGGGTTGGAAATAGGTAGGACCGGATTGAGCGAGGAGGAAGCGAAGGCCCTAGGGTTCGAGGTCACGGCCTCTATGGTTAAAGCTAGAACTCGGGCCCACTACTACCCCGGCTCCTCGTTCACTAACGTCAAGTTGGTTGCGGACGCCAAGAGCGGGATGGTCTTGGGCGTCCAAGTGGTTGGACCGGAAGGAGTAAAGGGTAGAGTCGATGCTGTTGCGTCGCTACTTACGAGAAAGGGTACTGTTAGGGACCTATTCTTCGCCGATTTAGGATACGTGCCGCCTCTCGCCCCAGTATGGGATCCATTGGTCACGGCCGCAAGATTGCTCTACAACGAACTAAGGTGATTTTTGTAAGAACAATTTAGAAAGACCATTTTCACTCCACCTCTTGGGAGAATATATGAGAAGGCTTCTCCTAGTGACCTTAATCAGTGCGATGCTCCTCAGTTCCATGGAACTGAGGTTACTGTGGACGTTCGACAAACCGGGAAACGCTATAGAAGACATGGCGTTCTCGCCCAACGGTCTCCTCGGTATCGCTTCGTGGGACAACTGCGCCTACATTGTTGACCAAAACGGTAATCTCTTAAATAAGAAATGCGGATGGGACGATATGAGAGACAGCGACTACTTGAACGGGGTGTTTGGTTTCGTAAATCAAGACGACTACGTTTACCTCTTCTGGGAAGGCAAGGCCTCTTGGAAGGTAATAGATGTTGGATATAAACACAATAGGGCGATTGCCCTATACGACTACGGCTTCGTCGCTTGCAACAACTACTGCGCCAAATACGACTTCGATGGACACTTGATATGGGAGGTAGAGGTAGGCGGAGAAGTTGAGGAAGCGGTCGTCCATAGCGGCTACGTGTACCTAGCCAACAAGTACGGCGAGAAGCTTCAAGTACTCGACCTCAGTCTAGGTCAAATAGTTAAAGAGATAGAGTACGATGAAGCTCCTAGCGGGGTTAGCGTTTGCGGGAACTACTTGGCGGTAACAGCTAAAGAGCTATACCTTTATGATATTAGCGATCCAGCCGATCCGAAGTTATTGTGGAAGACCAAGGGATTGGAAATAGATAGCTATCAGCATTCGCCAGCTTTCTCGCCCGACTGCAAGTACATCGCTGTCGCTAACAGCAAAAAGGAACTCCGCATATACGATGTAGAAGGCAATTGGGTCTATAGGAGACATTTACCGGGTATATGGTCAGTAGCTTGGTGGAGGGATAGGATATCTATAGGATATAAGGACGGTAAAGTAGAAACTTACCAAGTGATAGGATACGTTCAACGAGAAAGAAGCGCGCTAGTGAAGGCAATGGTAGTAGTAAGTAACCCCAACAGCTACGACCTCAAGGACTACCAAGTAAGGGTGAGACTACCAGTAGACCTCAAGAACAAGCCAATAGCAATAACCTACAACGATTCCCCAGTTCCATTCTGTTACGAAACTACTAATTACGAGTGCACAACAGACCCAACAAAGGGCAACGGTTACGTTTGGATAAAGGTTCCATTCATACCGACCAACGGAGAGACCTTCTTGAAGGTAATCGTTGGAACCAACGGAGCAGTTAGCGGAGATAAGGTATTCGACTTCTACGACGACTTCTCTTACCCCAACGGGCCCTTCGAGGGAAACGAAAAGTGGGAGGTTCATCGATACTCTGATGATAGATCTAAGGAGTGCGTAATCGATAACGGCATACTGTGGTTAGTGGAAAAGAGCTGGAACAAGGGTTGCAACGTATTGGCCAAGAACTTGCGAGTGAAGTACAACGATAAGGTAGTAATAGAGTTCGAGTTCAAAGTAGATTACGTTTGCGGAAACGTAAATGACGGCGATGGTCTGAGCTTGGTAATAGATGGAAAGGATACTGCTCCTGATAGAGGATGTAGTAGCGGTTTCCGCAATCAGAATCAAGGCATTAACGTAAACGTAAATACGGGCGAAGGAACTAGGGGTTCAGTTAGCGTAAGCAATACGCCGGAAGCATGCAGCATCGGTAGCGATGACCTAGTTTACATCGACGCGTCACCCAAGAAGTCCCAGCTGAGCGATGGAATAGTTAAAGTCAGCTTGACTGGAAGCGAAGTTAGAGTTCGTTACGAGGACTTGAACCCAGATGGAGGTAGGATCTCCGGATCCATGACATATCCTATATGGAATCCCGGGGGATTGGGATACTTAATGTTAGGAGCGGGAACTAGCTGTTCGGAGTGCTCTAAGAGTGGGTGCAATAGCTTGGATTCAGCTCACGGCGTGGATTGGATTAGGGTTAGGAAGTACGCCGATGATATGGTAGTGGGAATAGTGGTCCACTTAAGAAACTCAGATAGGCTTAGGTAGGGTTCCTTCTCGGACCCAGCTGGGCCATCCGATCCTTCAGTTAAATCTCTCGAACCCTCTTGCTCCGCTGGGAACGCGAAATTGGAGAGGCCCCTAGTAATAGGTCATAGGGGAGCTAGGTACGTAGTGAAGGAAAATACCCTACAAGCGTTCACTTACGCGCTCGAAAACGGCGCTGACGGCGTGGAGTGCGACGTTTGGAAAGCTAGAGATGGGAGCTTGGTGGTAACGCATAACAGGGAGATCGAGATAGGCAAGAGGAAATACGACGTCAAGTCATTGACCCTAAGGCAAATAAAGAGCATGAAGCCAACCGTTCCGACCTTGAAGGAGGTCCTTGCTTTGGTCGTTGGGAAATACAAAGCTAAGCTGTTCGTGGAGCTTAAGGATCCTTCCGCAACTGAGAAGCTAGACCAAACGCTTGAAGGGTGGGAGAACGTAACTGTAATATCGTTCTATGCCCCTGCATTAAGGGAACTGAAGTATCCGAGCAAGGGGTTGTTATTCGTATTGAGACCGTTATCCCTCTCTAGCTTAGTTGAAGGCCTTAATATAGAATGGATTGCGCCTAGGAGAGACATGATCGACGAGAAATTGATGGACGAGGCAAAGGACTTGGGGTTGAAGGTGTTGAGTTGGCTTCATAATACACCCAAGGAAGTCAGAGAGGCATTGAAGCTTAAGGTAGATGCAATGGCTACTGATCGACCGGATTTGGCCGTCAAGTGGCTCAGGAGCTCTATTAAGAGTTTAGACCATTGGTTTCAATCGCAATAGTTGTCATCAGTAAATAGCTTCCCCGTCCGTGGAGACGCGTGGGAAGTAAGGAATGTACTGGATCTCCAGAGCGAAAAGCGAGTTCGTAAAGAAAGTCGCTGAAGAACTGAGCGAAAGAGGTTTGAAAGTAGATTTAAACGAGATAGAAAGATCTATCGCACCACCTCCATCGCCGGACTTGGGCGACTGGGGCATACCTCTATTTAAGTACTCAAAGGCATTGAAAGTGAAGCCCCACGACTTGGCCAAGGAACTGGCCGAGAGCGCGAGGCTCGAATGGGCCAAAAGGCTCTTGCCAGTAGGCGGTTACCTCAACGTAGAGGTGGACGTCAATAAAGTCGCTAAGGAGATACTGGATGAGGCCGTTAAGGGCGACTACGGTAAGTGGAACTTTCAAGGAAGGAAGGTCGTTGAACACACTTCCGCCAACCCGGTCCACCCGCTTCACATAGGTCACGTTAGGAACATGTTCTTAGGAGATAGCCTTCAAAGGATACTGAGGAATTACGGGAACGCCGTTCAGACTAGGTTCTACGTCAACGACGTGGGCAGGCAAGTAGTAATCCTCATTTACGGACTATTGAAGCTAGGCCGTCTCTTGCCCCCGGAAGGCGAGAAGGCCGATCATTGGTACGGTAAGGTATATAGCGTCACTAACGCAGTAATAGAGCTCAAAGGCCCAGATAGGGACGAATGGATTGAGGTAGCTAGAGAGCTTAGGGAGAGGTATCCCGAAATATACACGAAAATAGAGGAAGAGCTCAAGGATAAGAGGTACGAGGAAATTAACGAGGAGCTTTCAACCCTTATGAAGAAGTACGAGGAAGGCGAAAGGGAGACTAAAGAAATCTTTAGGACTGTAGTGAACGAGGTCCTCAAAGGATTTATGGAAAGCATGAAGCTAGTGGGCGTTTCAGTTGAGAAGTGGGACTGGGAAAGCGATTTGATATGGAGCGGCGAAGTGAAAAGGATAATCGAAATGGCTATCGAAAAGGGAATAGCTAAAGAGAAGGATGGTGCCTTAGTAATAGAATTCACTGACGTAGACGACGAAATTAGAAAGAAGCTGAGGATTCCCAAAGGATTGGAGATCCCGCCTCTAGTTCTAGTAAGAAGAGATGGGACGACTCTTTACACTACCAGAGACATCGCCTATACTATTAAGAAATTTGAGGAGTTCAATGCTGATGAAGTGATAAATGTAATAGCAACCGAACAGAGACTACCTCAAATACAGCTCAGGCTCGCTCTCTGGAAGTTAGGATTTGAAAAGTACGCAGAGAACCTGATTCACTATGCATACGAGATGGTGAACGTCCCCGGAATGAAGATGAGCGGCAGGAGGGGCAGAATGATTACACTGGACTGGCTAGTGGAAGAGGCCATTAAGAGAGTGAGACCTCTAGTAGAGGAAAGGAGCGTACTGCAAGGTAAGGAAAAGGAAGAGATAGCTAAGAAAGTCGCCATAGGCGCAATAAAGTTCGCGATGGTCTCAGTTTCAAAGGATAAGCCCATAACCTTCAAATGGGAAGATGTGCTGAACTTCGAAAGGAACTCGGCTCCTTACCTCCAGTATACTTACGCGAGGGCTAAGGGGATATTGAGGAAAATAGAGGCAATTTCCATCCCAGATTATTCGAAAGCTGAGGCGCACAAGGAAGTGATTTTGAAGATCGCTGAGTTCCCAGAAGTAACTAGGAAGGCCGCAGAAGATCTCGCACCGGAGAAAATAGCCGTTTACTTGCTCGACTTGGCCGACTCCTTTAATAAGTTCTACCACGAACATCCCGTTGCAACGGAGCCCGACGAAGGATATAGGTCTTTGAAGGCTCTAATAGTAGAGGCTACTGCAAACGTCATTAAGAGGGGACTGAATCTCCTAGGCATCGAAGCACCGGGGAGGATGTGAATGGACGTTGAGGACTTAGCGAGGTTCCTATTGAACAAAGGATTTAGCGAAGACGAAGTAAAGGCCCTCATAACTTTCCTGGCTACCTTTAGAAAAGGCTTGGATTTCCAACGCTCCTCGAGAATAGCAGATGGAGTAATTAGGGACGTCGAAACGTCGTCTAGAGTTCTGGGACCTTACAAGCCTAGGGAATTCGGCGTAAGGGTTGGTGAGGCTGGAGTAGGCTCTCGAGGCACGGGCGATCTAGCGATCCACAGCGTGCTCCTTAAGCTCACGAAATCAGGGGACGCATTCAAGAAAGGGAATTTAGTAGCGGCAGTAGACGGCTTCCACTCGCGATTGAATCCCGTGCCGTTACTTATGGGATTCCACGCAACGAGGGCGGCTTTAAGAGACGTAATGGTGGCTGGCGGAGAACCTCTCCTTACTTTAATAGATGTTCATTTGGCAGACGATACGGACTTGGCCTATTTAATAGACGTTAGCGTTGGAGCGAAAGTGGCTAGCGATGCATGTGGTGCAGAGTTCGGTGGAGGAAGTACGCTCAGGATAGGGGGCGACATGGTTTGGGGCTCACGGGTCACTGGAGGAAGCTTCGCCCTCGGAAGGCTAGTTAGGGACTTAAATAGGTTCAACGCACGTCCCGGTTTGAAGCTCTGCTCAACTATAGGTAAGGGAGGCGGTACAGTAACTGCCATTGCCTTGTATCACGGCATTGAAGAACTAGTGGAGCTCACGCTAAACGTTGACTTCTGCTATCAAATGAGGCGATTCGTGAGGGACGAAAACGTCAAGGCAGCGTTCGATTGGACTAACGGAGGCATTCTGTTGGATGCGTTTGAGATAAGCGAAGAGCTGGGAGTTAAGGTTAGCTTGAATAAGAAGGTTTACGATGCAGTCCATCCTAAATTGCGGAAAGCTCTTGAAGAGTTGGATTTAGACCCTCTTTCAACCAGTGTGGACGCAATTGTATTAATAGCTGAGAAGTGCCCCGAGGACACAATAGAGATAGGAACCATAGAGGAAGGTAGGGGCGTTTACTTGGAAGGCAAGGAGCTCGAACCCTCGTTTAGAGAGGCCCCATACACTCACCTCAAGAAGGCCGTCGAATCCATCTCGAAGAGAATAGATATTAATGATCTAGTTAATTACGAAATGGAGAGGTTGGAGTTCCTCAAGAACAAGGTCAGAAGCTCTTATTGATCAAGACCTTCGCCGCGCTTTTCAATATCTCGCAACTGTCCCTATGGACGCAGTTATTGCAAGGCCTGGCATCGGGATTGTACACAATTTCCTTTATCATGCCTTCGCACTTGAACTGACTTACAATGTTCCTTAAGAACTCCTCATCGGCTTCGACCTTTTCCACCTTGACCTTTTCCGGTGTTATCATAACTATGTAGACTGGTACGTTAAGCGCGGCTGAGTAAATTTTGGTTTGGTACAAGCTCCGAATTCCTAGCTCGCCGCTACTCCTGTATTTTAATTCTATTGCGAACTTCTTGTTTGGACACTCAACGAACATGTCCACGTGACCTACTACTTTGACCGTGTAAGGAGGACATGGAACGTTTACTTCTTTTTCTATTTCCTTCTCCGAAGTAATTACGCATCCGTCAACGACCTTTCTATCATTTAAGCTCTCTAGCGCTATGTGAACCAATTGTCCCAAGAGCCACGAGACGCTGTTATTGTTACCGCTGAGCAAGTCCTTGATGAAACCCTTTAGGTCCTCCTCGTACGACTTCTTTTCCTCGAAGCGCGCACATCCCCTACTTAGTTTAGAAACGTGAACAACGTCTTCGCCATCGCTCAAGCTCTGGTCTTTGTCTTCTCTAGCTTTCTCGGTTACAGTTTTCAGTATTATCTCTAGTACGCTTTCATCGTTCAAAAGACTCGTCCCAATGTTCGGAGGAAGATGTGTTCATTAATGTGTTTTATCCGAAAAAATTGAACTTACTTTAAGAACGTAATGTAAATTATCGATGCCAAAGCAGCAATGGTCAAAACTAAGTTCACAGTCGTTAATAGTCTAAGGCTCTCTAGTTCTTTCCTCAAGGTCCCGGTCTCGCTTTCAATCTTTAGAGTAATCCTTTCGGAACTAGAGTTAATTTGGCCTTTCACGTACTCTTTCAACTCATTCGTCTTCTCGCTCAGCCTCTCGTCTATCTTAGAGGTTAGTTCCTTGACTAATTTGGCCAGTTTGGAAACTTCTCCCTTGAGTCGATTGAGGGTTTGATTGAGCGCGTCTTTTATCGAAGACAAGGCACTAACGTGTTCTATTAACAGCTTGTTCTCGTTTTGCAGCTTTAGGGTTAGGTTCTTCAATTCATTAACGTTGTAATTCAATTCGTTAAAGATTACCTCGAGGTGGCTGAATGATTCGTTTAAGTAACTTCTTAACCTACCTAGTTCACTAGTTAGAGTAACGGTTGCGTTCTTCGTCTCAGTTTTTATCAATTCACTTAAGTTACTCTCTAGAACCTTAGCGTAATAGGTCACGTTAGTGAGTATTGCAAGCGTGTTGTTCATTATTGTTGAAGTAGTGGTTTCGTTTAAGACGTCTATCTTGGCACTCAAATTCGCTAGGGTCTCCTCGACGTCTTCGAGTTTGGTTATTGTTTCCTTGGTTAAGTTCATTAAATAGGGTAGTTTACGCTTGCTAACCTCTGTTTGGAGTACTAGGATTTCCCTAGTTTCCGCGTTTATCGTCTCAAGCTTCTTAGACACTCCTGCTTCCAATAACTCCAAAGTTTTGTTGAGGCCGTTCAAGGTCTCTTGCAATTGATCCCTTATTTCGTCCATCGATCCCTTAAGCTCGGTAATCGTTGACTGAGTAGAAGCTACGTTACCGTTTACAATTGTTAGGTAGACTAGCGTTACGAGTCCAAATAAGGCTGCAGCGTATGTCGCCAAGCTGGTTAAGTCCACGCTACTCACCGTTCTCTTCACTTAATAGCGATTTACAAATCTTTCCTAACGCAGGGGACGGGGTTTGCAGTTAGTATTGAAGCTGAGAAGGGACTTCGAGAAGTGGTTAAAGGAAGACGTTCCTTACTACGACGTAACCGTTACTTCAATTAAGGACTTAATTAGAGATGGCGTGTTATTCGGCATCTACTCGAAGGAACCAGTGTACTTGTGCGAACTTGTGGGAATAGTGGAGGAAGCGTTGAGGGACTTCGGGATAGAGGCTAAGTTCGAAAGGGGATGGAGTGAGGGGTGGATTGGCGAAATAAGAGGCGATACCTCAACCATATTAACAATGGAGAGAACTCTCCTAAACTTCTTGATACACGTACTCTCTATTTCCACTGAAGTAAGGAAAGTAAGGGAGTTACTTAACCGAAGCGGTTTCGAAAACGTGAGGTTGGCTACTACAAGGAAAACTGTTCCCGGAATGAGAACGTGGGCGAAGCTCTTCGCCTCTTGCGCGGGGGCCGATACTCATAGGCTTGGCTTAAGCGACATGCTAATGATAAAGGACACCCATCTCGCAGCGGTGGGCGACTTCGAGAAAGCGTTAATTGAAGCATCGAAGAGGAAGAGCTTTTCTCACAAATTGGAAGTAGAGGTAAGGAACGAGGAACAAGCCTTGATAGCTTCCAAATACGCGGACGTAGTAATGCTAGATAACTTCCCACCTGAGAGAGCTAAGGAGGTCGCGTGCAAACTTAAAGCGATGTCTAACGTCATAATTGAGGTGTCTGGCGGCGTAAACAAGGACAACGTGCTTCAATACCTCAACGAATGCATCGACGTAGTCAGTATGGGCTACCTAACCATAAACCCACCACGCGTCGACCTCAGCATGAGGGTCAAGGAATGAAGCTCTGCGTAATAGGTTGCGGCAACGTGGCGCGAATACTGAAGCGAGAACTAGCGAACTACGAGTTCACTTTCTTTGATAGGAATCCAAACAAGTGCTCCGAACTAGGTAAATACGTTAACTCGTTCGAGGAATTAATGGAGGCTGATTGCGATCTGGTAGTTGAAGCGGCTAGCCCTATGGCAGTAAGAGAATACGCCGAAAGAGCCTTGGAAAAGGCCGATTTGGTGGTCCTAAGCGTAGGTGCGCTAATTGACGAAGAGCTCTATAGAAAGCTTGTAGATAAGGCGAAGCTGCTTGGAAGGAGGATATACGTTCCTTCGGGAGCTATTGCCGGAATAGACGCCATAAAGGCCTTGAGAAGGGTGGGAATTAACGAGATAGAAATAGAAGTAAGGAAGAACCCGAAGTCGTTAGGAGTTTCCGCTAACGATGAGAAGGTTTTGTTTTACGGAGACGCCAAGGAAGCCGTCGAGAAGTTCCCATTCAACGTGAACGTTGTAGCGACGCTCAAGCTCGCTTCGGGAGCTCCCGTAAAGGTGAAAGTAGTAGCAGATCCATCAATCAATAGGAACGTTCACACTATAAGGGTGAAGAGTAAGGCAAGCGACATATTCATAAGAGTGGAAAACGTACCCAGCCCGTACAACCCTAAGACCAGTTACTTAGCCGTTCTATCTATAATTGAATTAGTGGAAGAACTCTCCTCGCCTCACGTTATTAGAATTGGTAACTGAGGGAGCGAACCGTGTTTAAGTTCATAGCGTTCGACGTTGACGGAGTGCTACTAACCTTCAAGAGTAGCTGGGCTGAGGTGCACAAAGCCTTCGGTAGCGTTGATTCGATCGAAGACATGAAGGCTTACTTCAAGGGCGAAATAACTTACGAAGAATGGTGTGAAAGAGACCTAAGGAGGTGGAGCGAGGCTCTAGGTAGGGAACCTACCGAGGAAGACATAGCCAATGTGTTCAAGGACATAGACTCGAAAGTTCATCCGTATGCTGGAGAGGCAGTGTCGCTAAGCAAGAGGAGGGGATTGGGAGTAGGGCTCGTGAGCGCAGGTTTGAGCGTCACTACGAGGATTGTGGCAGAGAAACTAGGTATTTACCTATGGAAAGCCAATCCCATAGCAAAGCCGTGTAGGGCTGGAGTTGAACCGAAGAATAAGCTAAGTGCGTTGATAGATATGGTCAACAAGCTTGGAATCTCCCTCGAGGAAACGATATACGTAGGTGATTCCATAATAGATCTCCCTGCGCTCTGGGGGAGCGGTTGTGGAATAGGAGTAGGGAGCGAAGAACTCAAAAATCTGGTTCCCGTCTGGATTAAGGACTTAAGCGACTTTCCCCAGGCGCTTCTCAAGTGCCTCAATCACTTTGCTCCTGCTGAGGCCGATCCATACTACGAACAGTATAAATACAACGATCCCTATGGAGACGATTTTCCATGGATCAGGTTTCTTAATCTCGACTGATATCAATTCCCTTAGCATTGCCAGCATACCTACCTCTACTGCCACTCTCAAGTACTCGTACGTGCTAGTGTACCTAGCTATTACGATCTGGAGCACGTCTATGATTATTAGAGTTAGCAACGCGATGTCTAGCAATTCAACTACTTTCGTCTTATCGAGGGATTTGAGGTCCATGAGGTCGTGATACATGCTCAAGGCGAACCACAATAGAGATATTAGCGTGAATATCGACGTCAGGAGAACCAGCAATATTTCAAGCGACATAACGATGTATTCGAATATCTTACTACCTTCTTTCTTATTCATTTCTCTCTTACCAAGTTAGGAAACTTTTCAGATCAGTTATTGAGTTTTGGTTGCGCGTAGCAACTTTCTTTAAGGCTCTTCTTGAGGTCCCCAATATGAGGTTGATTTGAAATGGCCGGGTTGATAGCGTTAATGATGGCTATAATGGCCTTTTTCCTTACGTTAGGTTTTTCATGCTTTTTGATGAGAATTATAAATAAAGCAACGTCCCTAGCGTTAGCGTTGGTAGTGGCCTTGATCGTGTATTACTTAATACCGATATAGTCCATTTCTAAGATATAGAAATGAGGTGGTGGACCGGCCGGGATTTGAACCCGGGACCTCTCGGGTGCAAACCGAGCGCTCTTCCAGGCTGAGCTACCGGCCCGTTTCCGTCATCTCCCCTCCCGCTTTAAAGTTTTACCTATTACTGTGCGATTATACGATATATTGACCCCAAACTAATTCCTTAAATGGGATGCAAGGAATATGAGGATAGTATACCCGGAAACTAAGGTCTTTCAGAGCATGGTCGAAGCTTTAGGTAAGATAGTGAACGAAGTTGCTTTGATCGCGGACGAGGAAGGTATAGTAATGAAAGCGTTAGATCCAGCCCAAGTGGCTCTTATCCAAGTCAAGATAAACAAAGACGTTTTCCTCGAATACGAAGTCGAAGGCAGAGAGAGCATTGGTTTCAATATAGCCAACGTGCTGAAGTTCATGAAGAGGGCCAAGAAAGGTTACCAATTGGAGCTAGGTACTGAAGAGGGGGGAAGCAAGTTCAGGATTATGTTGAGAGGTACCCTTATCAAGAAGTATACCATCTTAAACCTCGACGTACCGGAACCCGAAGTTCCAGATCTCTCTTCTCTCAATTACTCGGTCAAGGGCTCTATATTGGCCTCAGTCTTGGGAAACGCCATTAAGGACATCGAAGCTATAAGCGATACAGTTTACTTCGAAGCTCCCGATACCGATACTCTACTGATAAAGTCTGGAGAGGGGGAAGCGGCGAGCGTAACGAAGCTCACGAGGGCGTCTACTGCGTTAATAGAGCTGGAGGTAAACGAACCAGCAAAGGGCGCTTACGATGTATCGTTCTTAAAGAACGTAGTCTCTCTCACCAAAGTTTCAGATACCATAGACTTCATGTTTGGTAATGATACGCCCTTGTACTTGAAGTTCAGCATAATTGCGGGAGGAGAAGTGGAGTACTTGCTTGCTCCGCAAGCGATCTAGATAAAAAAGTTTCTGGAATCCTATACGTACATGGAGCGATCGGCTCCGCCCCTCACTACCTTTTTGGCCTTTAGCTCCCTTACTATGTACTCGAAGGCTCTTTCGGGATCCGTGTGACTACCACAAGAGTAAACGTCGACGGTAGCGAATGATAGCTCTGGCCACGTGTGTATGGTTATGTGACTTTCGAGAACTATACCTACCACGCTAACTCCTTCCCCTATTTTCCACGACTTTACGTCGAGGAGGGTCATACCTCCTAACTTCGCTGCGTTAATTACTATTTCCTCTAGCTTCCTTTGATCGCTCAACACTTTAGGATCGCAATTGTACAAGTTACCGTATACGTGTTTTCCGTAAACGGCTGCTCCCTTGTCTCTTCTTTCTAGAGATTTCAGAATTTCTCTGTTTGCTATCATTGCTACCACCTTCACTTGCATTTGGTATAGTAACTCCTTATATCCTCATGCCCCCCAATCAAATGAAGGAGGGCAAGAATTTCAATGGACTGCGAACGGTTGAAGATGCGTACAGCTATAGCTATAGCTGAACCAAACTTTCACAATTTAGTAGAAGGTCTAGAAGTATGTTCCTCACCCTACTCTAAGATATATGAAAACGGAGAGGTTGCAATAATAAAAACGTACTCAGGTCATTACCTTCTCGATACAGTTTACATGCTTAAGGGGCTAGGAATAAGGAACGTGATAGTTATTGATAGCGCCACCTCAATAGTAAGTAACTTAAACATCGGTCAATGGTTACCAGTTTACGCAGCAACGCCCTACCCTAAGATAGAATTAGGGGAAGGGGTAACGCCAGTAGCCGACTATAGGCTCTTGAGAGCAGTAGAGGATCTCATAAAGGAAGAAAACGGACAGATGGTAGCGATAAGCGCCACGACGCTCCTTCCATTAGAAGAGGTAATAAAGGATATCGAATTGCTTAAATCGATAGACGTTAGCCTAATAGATAGGTCTTCTGCATATTTGTATTCGCTGTGCAGAGGATCAATAAGGTGCTTAGTAATTGACGTAGTAGATTCGAACTTAACTAAAGGCGTCGATAAGGCTAAAGTGTATGACGAAGCCGAAAAGTACCTCGAAACGCTCCAGTCCTCGACCAAAGAGCTATTAAATCAGTTAATGAAAATTGAAGGAACGGAGTTAAGGGCATGAAGCTCGACGTAAACTTCGGTAAGATGATAGAGGAGTTCAGGAAATCGTTCAAACCGAAGACTACGCAAAAGAAGGGGATACCACTCTACCTAAGGAAGTGTAAGTACTGTAAATACATCGAGTTAACGTACTGCAAGTACCACGCCGTAACTATACACCCAGAATCGAGAGCGTGTCCAGCATTTTCCCTTCAAGAAAAATACTTGGAAGCATACCAAAAAGGCACCACCCCACAAGAGGCTCAATTATAGACAGCTCTCGCGCCGAGCCTCTAGGGCACGCGAATGCGCTCTCTACTAGCTGAGATACTCAGCATGACGTTACAAGGGCTAGGGGAACTAGCGTCCGGCTACTTGTGGTCGCTTTCTTCCCCGATACTATCTAGGCATCCGTCCATATTGATAGCCTTACCTGGCTTAGCGGAAGACAGAGGAGCCATTTACGGTTCTTTAGCAGCCAAGTACTCGTCAATGCTTTATACCGGTGAAGCTACCTCGCCGAGAGATCTATTGGAAAATAAAGTTACAGCAGTAGCCGTCTTATTGGGCTTGCTAGGAGGTCTCTACGTAGTCTTGTTAACTTCCTTTCTGGGTAACCCTTTGGATGTATTAGCTTACTTCCTAGTTTCTCGAGGATTTACGCTAACGTTAGTTATACCATTCAACGCTTACGCCTCGTTTCTCGCTTTCGTAAAGGGTTTGAACGTAGATTTGGTCGTAGTTTCGACCTCAACAGTTCTCGCAGACATAACAAGTTCGATATCAATACTTCTCACTTTCACGCCATTCGCATTAATAGGAATAGCTTTAATGCTAGTGACGACTTACAAATATTCTAAGAACGTTGGAAGGGAGGACTTGCTTCGCTATAAGGAGTTAATGGTTTCATCCATAATTGCATCGACGCTCTCTACAATCGCAGGTTTCGTTCTAGTAGCTAACGAAGCCCAGAACAATCCAACGCTTCTCTTCATAACACCCCTTACAATGGCCTTAAACGGTTCAGCATCGATGAATTTCTCTTCGTGGTTAGGTACAGCTCTCTTAACGGGTGAAGTGGATTCAAAGGAACTATTCAGAAGCAAGAGGGTCTACGAAATAATGTTAAGAGTTACCTTTACAACGCTCACTGCACTAACGTTAGTTTTACTGCCGGCAATCACGCTGGCTAACATGGATCTGAGGGGTCTCAAATGGGCATTGCTTTCTACCTTAACTCTTAGGTTGGTAATGCCGTACTTATCCATGGTAGTTGCGAGGATAGGGTTCGAGAAGGGGTTGGACCCCGACTTGATAACCATACCATTGCTATCGAGCCTAAACGATATCGTTACTGCTCAAGCGTTAACGACGATGGCGAAGCTGATCTAAAGGGGCATTGGAATTGCATGGAAGCCCCTTAATCGGAGCTTGGAAGCGAAAGAGGTCGCGAAGTTCGATCGCGATGCATCAACGATAACTAGTTTGGGTCTGCTCTCCTCTACGTAGTACATGGTGCCGTTGAAATCGGCGTGATCGCTGAAGGCAACTATCCATCGGTTATCGCTTACCTTCAATCTAACCGAATTTACCAACCACCCGTCTAACCTAATGTGAATCCAGTTCTCGTTCGAGCATTTATGCCACTTATTGTAGTGATCGAACTCAATGAACTGACCGCCCTTAACTAACTCGGAGTACGTATCGGATTCTTTAAGTACGAGGTCACCGAAGCTGTAACCGTGCCTCTCTAGGGCTTTGCTTAGCTTGTAGATCTTGTTAGGAGCAACGAAGGGTTCCTTAACGTTGTACTCCCGTAAGAGTTGCATTACTTCTTGTATCTTCCCGTGATAAGCGTAAATTTTAACTGGCCTACCTAAAGAGAGGGCGTATTCTATTAATTCTATTAGCGATTCCAGTACCTCGTTCTGACTGGGCCTAACGTACTTCGGGTGACCGTAAGTTGCATCTATTATTAATACGTCGAGGTCTTCGACGATGGGCGTTCCGGATCCGGGATTCTTGAAGTCACCGGTATAGAGAGCCCTGAAGCCCTTATCGTTCTCTAATAAGACTTGAACGGAACCGGGTATGTGTTCGGCCCTAACGAAAGTTAGGGTCTCGTCCTCACCGACCCGGAACCTCTCACCAATCCTTAACGCTCTAAGCTTAGAAAGGGGGATTCTTTTCCCATATAGTACCTTCAGCATGTCTATGGTCTCCGGCGTCGCTATAATTGCGCCTTGCGTTCCAATGCTCTTGTTCAAGTCTACAGTATGGTCGCTGTGAGCGTGCGTCACTACTCTGTACTTCCTTCGAGGTATGAAGCCGTCTACGGAGGTGTACTTGCCTAGGGCAATGGCCATGTTCGACCTTACTGACGAGTTCTCTATCAGTCTCTGTGGTAAATTCATCTCGCTTCAACTAGAGAGATCGCTTGGGAGATTGATAAGAGCTCCCTGAAGCTCGAAAATTTCGCGCTCTTTCCATTTATTCGCTTACCGAACATGGGACGTATAGGACGTTAACCAATGGAACTCCCACCAGACGTAAAAGCGTGGTTAGAGGGTAGGGGCATAACGGATCTTTACCCAATACAGAAGAAAGCGGTAGAAGCGGGGTTATTCAAAGGTCATTCCTTACTCGTTTCAGCGCCAACCGGTTCCGGGAAAACTCTGGTTGCTGAAATGGCTATAGCCAACGCACTGTTCGAAGGAAAGAAAGCTATCTACTTAGTGCCGTTGAGGAGCTTGGCTTTCGAGAAACTAAGGAGCCTGAGAAAGGGCTTTGAGGGATGGAAAATAGAAGTTAGCGTTGGCGACTATCACAAGCCTCAATTAGGAGATTTCGACGTACTAATAGCTACTTACGAGAGGATGGATTCTATTCTAAGGCACTCAACCAGTTCTATAAGTGAAGTGGGAGTGGTAGTAGTAGACGAAGTACACTACGTTGACGATGAGGACAGGGGACCAACGCTCGAAGTAGTAATAACCCAACTGAAGAGGCTTGGGACGCAGCTGATAGCGCTCTCTGCAACTATAGGGAACCTCGGAGAGCTCGCTAGGTGGTTAGGGGCAGTACTGGTAGTGGACAACTGGAGGCCAGTTCCGCTTAGAGAGGGAGTGATGAACTCCAAGGAATACGTAATATGGTTCGAAGACGGCTACGAGGAAGTTCCAAAAAAGACCGGAAAGGCTCCGCTGGACGTAGCCCTCTACAAGCTCAACAAGGGCGAGCAAGTGCTCTATTTCGCAAAAACGAGGAAGAACGCGGAGAAGGCGGCCGAAGAGGTTGCGAAGGTCTTCAATCGAACGAAGGAATCTCTCGAATGGGCGGAACAGCTCAGGCTTGAAGTAGAGGGGGAGTTGGGGGAGAGGCTCTCCCAGTTGGTCTCGAGGGGAGTAGCCTTCCATCACGCCGGCTTAACTAACGAGGCAAGGGAAATAGTAGAAGAGGCCTTCAGAGCCGGCGTCGTCAAGTTCCTGGCCGCCACTCCAACTCTCGCGGCCGGCGTCAACTTACCAGCTAAAACCGTTGTTATTGAGAGCGCGTATCGATTTGAATTAGAGAAGGGTTCCGTACCAATCAAAGTCTCTGAGTATAAGCAAATGGCTGGAAGGGCGGGAAGGCCCGGCCTCGACAAGGAAGGAACTTCAATTCTAATTGTTAACGGTAACGTAGATCTCTTTTTCGAAAGGTACGTTAAAGGGTTTCCCGAAGACGTAGAGAGCTCGTTAGTTAGACCGAGAGCGCTGCGGAGAGCGATCTTAGGTTTGCTTGCAAGCGGCTTTGCTAGGGACTTGGATGACGCTATAGAGTTCTTCAAGGATACCCTCTACGCGATTCAAGTGGAAAGCGTTGTTGAAGTGGAAAGGGAAGTCAAATCGGTCATGAGGTTCCTAAAGAAGAACGGAATGATAGATAGCAGAGGCAGACTCACGGAATTCGGAAAGAGGGTGGCCTTGTCGTACGTTGATCCATTGGGCGTAAAGATAGTACTAGACTCGTTGAGGAAGAGAGTCGGGAAGGCCTCGACGCTCGGCTATCTTCACTTGGTCTCGCTCACCCCAGACATGCCATTAAAGTTCGTTAACAAATGGGAGATGAGGTCCCTAAGCAACGCTCTAAACGAACTGGAGGTAGACCTAATAGCGAGGGAGGTCGAAGACTTCGATCCGACGATATACTTCTCTGCCTTAAAAACAGCCCTAATTCTTAAGGACTGGGTTAACGAGGTCCCTGAAGACGAAATATCGAAGAAGTACTCCGTATACCCCGGGGACGTGAGAGTTTACGCCGATACCGCTTCTTGGTTAGTTCACGCTTACTCGGAACTGGCTAGGTTCAAGGGCATGGATTCTCACTCGAGGGCGTTAGCTTCGCTGGAGATTCGATTGAAGTACGGCGTTCGGGAAGAGTTGGTCGAATTGGTTACCCTAAAATACATTGGGAGGGCCAGAGCTAGGAAGCTCTGGTTACATGGAATAAGATCCAGAGAGGACCTACTTAATGCTGGGGAAAGGAAGTTAGCTTCGATTCTGGGCCCGAAAGTTGCCAAGAAGGTTATTGAACAATTGGAGAGGGAACTTAGTTTTAATTTTAAATAGCCCTTTACGCTAGAGCGTTGGGTGGTGCTTATTGTTGAGAACAAGTTATATGACGAAGTAGAATCCCTACCCGAGAGAGTCAGGATCTTCGATACTACTCTAAGGGATGGCGAGCAAACGGCCGGTATAAGCTTCACGAAGGAACAGAAGCTAATGATTGCTAGGCAATTAGCCAAGTTAGGGGTAGCCAGCATAGAGGCTGGCTTCCCGGCCTCCTCTCCCGGCGAGCTGGAAGCCGTTAAGGCAATAGCTAACGAGGGCCTAGGCGTTGAAATAGTAGGCCTGGCTAGATCGAATAAGAGAGATATAGACAAGGCACTAGACGCCAACGTTGACGCAATTCACGTCTTCATTGCAGCGTCAGACATTCACTTAAAGTATAAGTTAAGAATGACGAGGGAGGAAGCCCTTCGAGCCGCGATAGAAGCAGTAGAGTACGCCAAGGAACATGGTGTAGTGGTCGAATTTAGTCCCGAGGACGCTACCAGAGCCGATCTGAAATACCTCTATACTATGGTAGAAAGCGTTGTGGATGCCGGGGCGGACAGAGTAGACATACCAGATACAGTAGGCGTTATGACTCCTACCAGGATGAAGTACCTAATAAGATACATATTACCCGCAGCTAAGGGGAGAATAGTTAGCGTCCATTGTCACAACGACTTCGGTCTCGCGGTGGCCAACAGCATAAGCGGTATCGAAGCTGGCGCTCAACAAGCTCACGTAACTGTCAACGGAATAGGCGAAAGGGCAGGTAACGCCGCGTTAGAGGAGGTCGTAGCCGCGCTCGAATTTCTACTGAACGTACGAACTGGAGTTAAAACAGAGCTCCTTTACGAAACTAGCCTGTTGGTTTCGAAGCTATCGGGTATACCGATACCTCCGAACAAGCCTATCGTGGGCGCTAACGCTTTCGCTCACGAATCCGGGATCCACGTTCACGGCGTAATAAACAACCCGTTCACCTACGAGCCAATAAGACCTGAAATGGTCGGCCAGAAGAGGAGGATAGTTCTAGGTAAGCACAGTGGAAGACACGGCGTCGAGCATGCGCTGAAGACCTTAGGGTACCCAACCCATCCGGACCTCGTCCTAGTTGTGTTAAAGAAAGTCAAGGAGTACGGCGACAAGGGAATGAGGGTTACTGAAGAGGAGTTCCGGAAGATAGTAGAGGAATCTCTAAGGGAATTGGAAGAAAAGGAGGCTAGGGCTGAAGAGATTAAAAAGAACGTCTAAATTCTTTTGACCACTTCTTCGGCAAACTCCTTGGTCCCCAAGTTACCGCCCAAGTCCCTGGTCTTGAGGCCTTCCTTAAGGGTCTCTTCAATGGCCCTAACGAGATCTCTCGAGGCTTTGGAACCGTTCCTCAATCCCTTCTTCGCTTCCAACCACTCTAACATCATGGAGGCAGCCAACATAGTCGCTATAGGGTTAGCTAAGTTCTTTCCAGCTATATCGAAGGCCGCTCCGTGGACCGGTTCGAACAAGGCTCTTTCGTCTCCTACGTTAGCCGAAGGAGATAGGCCCAAGCTTCCGACTACTTGGGCTGCTAAGTCGGACAATATATCACCAAATACGTTAGGCGTGAGCATTACGTCGAACCTGTGGGGGTTCCTAACTAATTCCATTGCTGCCGCGTCCACGTACATCTCGTCTACCTCGACGCCTTCCTTCTCCAAGACTTCCCTAGCCACTTCCCTGAACAAACCACACGTTTTCCTCATAACGTTGGCCTTGTGTATTATAGTTACCTTATTAGACCTCCTTTTAGCGTATTCGGCTGCTACCTTGGAAATTCTACGAACTTCTCTTTCGCTAGTTAGCCTCAAGCCTACCGCTACTTTCTGTCCTAGGGAAGTTTGAGGAAGGAAGTTCTCTGCACCAATATATAAGTCTTCTATGTTTTCTCGTACTATTATAATGTCTATATTCTCTTTAAGAGCTGGCACTCCGGGTAAAGTTTTGGCGGGCCTTATGTTAGAGTATAGATCGAGCTCCCTCCTCAATCTAACGATAACGTCGGCCGCAGTTTCGCCTACTGGACCTTTAAGTATTGCGTCGCTCTGGAGTATTTTCTCGTAGCTTTCCTTAGGAAGCGCTTCCCCGTATTTCTCCTTAGCCCTATCGCCGGCCTCGACTTCAATGAATTCTATATTAAGCGAATATTTTTCAATTAACTTTTTCAATACTAGTAAGGTAGCTCCAACTACTTCCGGACCTATTCCATCGCCTTTTATAACTGCGACTTTCACCATTTCTATAACCATAAGGTAAGCCCTTAACGAGCAAATAAGTTTCAGTTCAAATAAGAGATTATGTTAAAAAACACTCAAATTTACTACTTCAATGGGGAAATCATAAGAGACATAGAAACGCTTATTGAGGCAGTGTAAGCTCCGGGTTCGAACGGTGCCACGTTACCAGCGAACAAGCTCTCACCCAAGTTGATTTGAGTAGTACTTCCAACGTTCCTTATTAACGGTAGCTCCATTGATCCAATTAACTCGTTCTTTAATTCTCCTCCATCGTATTTCTGTAAGTAGACGTTTAGTGCTACGACCTTTCCATCAACAACCTTAGGCTTCAATACGAACTTTATATCTCTATAGCCTAGAGCAGGGTTCACGTCTACCACTTGAACGTCACCGTTCACTTTTAACAACAGCTTCACGTTCACTACAGCATAAGGTTTCTCATCATCTAGGTCGTAGACTACCATTACCGAGTTCTTTATCTTGGTCTCCACCACGTGTCCAGGAAGTTCTATATCTGCGTAGAGGTTATCTAGGAACTCCGGTGGAATGTTAAATATCTGTTGAAGTTCAACCTTAACTATCAGCTCTAAGTTACCGAGTGGCGCTACGTCCACGTTATCAAATACGCCATCTCCGTCAGTATCAGGCCTCAACGGGCTCGTGTGATATACCTTGACTTCTTGGTAGTCGGTTAGACCGTCCTTATCAGTATCGTTGCTGAGCGGGTTAGTATGATATTCCACTACTTCCTGATAGTCGGTCAAGTTATCCTTATCGCTATCTTTAACTAGAGGATCTGTGTGATACCTAACTATCTCCTCGTAGTCAGTTAAACCGTCTTCGTCAGTGTCCTTCTTCAATGGGTCAGTGTGATATACCTTGACTTCTTGGTAATCAGTTAGACCATCACCGTCGGTATCTGGTCTCAATGGATTAGTATGCGATATAGCCAGTTCGTAGTAGTCAGTCAATTCATCGCCATCTGTATCGTTCTTCAATGGATCGGTGTGGTATACCTTAACTTCTTGATAATCAGAGAGTTTATCTCCGTCGGAGTCGTTCTTCAAGGGGTTCGTTCCATATATGACTGCCTCTTGGTAATCAGTTAGTTCGTCTCCATCCGTGTCTTGCTTTAGCGGATCAGTATGGTAAACCTTAACTTCTTGATAGTCGGTTAGACCATCACCGTCAGTGTCCTTCTGTAATGGGCTAGTGAAGTAAACGAAGAGCTCTTCGTAGTCAGTTAATCCCTCACCGTCAGTGTCGTTCTTCAATGGGTTGGTTTCATATATGAATATCTCGTCGTAATCAGTAATGTTGTCCCCATCTGTATCCTTCTTCAATGGATTAGTATGGTACTTCACTATTTCATCGTAGTCAGTTATTTTATCTCCATCAGTATCTGCCAAGGACGGACTGGTATGGTAAACCATTACTTCTTGATAATCAGTAAGCTTATCTCCGTCAGTATCTGGGTTCAGTGGATCAGTGTGGTAAACCTTGGCCTCTTGGAAGTCCGTTAGTCCGTCGCCATCGGTATCGGGGTCGAGCGGGTTAGTGCCGTATTTGAATATCTCTTCGTAGTCAGTTAGACCATCGCTATCGGTATCGTTAAGAATGGGCGATGTATGGTATACTGATACTTCTACGTAATCACCGATGCCGTCGCCGTCAGTATCTGGACTCAGGGGATTTGTCTTATAAACGAAAACTTCATCGAAATCGCTTAGCCCATCTCCGTCCGAATCAGGCGTTAGGGGGTTTGTCCCGAACGCTTTAACTTCTTGGTAATCGCTCAATCCGTCTCCGTCCGTGTCTTGGCTCAAGGGATTGGTATGATAGACGAAGAGCTCTTCGTAGTCAGTTAGACCATCGCTATCGGTATCTGGGTTTATGGGACTCGTGTGGTAAACCTTTACTTCCTCGTAATCGCTTAGACCGTCTCCATCCGTGTCCTTCTTCAACGGGCTCGTGCCGAAGACGATCAATTCGTTGTAATCGCTTAGCCCATCCCCGTCCGTGTCCTTACTTAAGGGGTTGGTTCCGTAGACCTTTATCTCCTCGTAGTCCGTTAGACCGTCCTCGTCGCTGTCCTTCATGAGTGGATTGGTGTGGTAAACCTTGACTTCTTGGTAATCAGTTAGACCGTCCTTATCAGTATCGTTGCTGAGCGGGTTAGTGCCATATATTTTGACTTCGTCGAAAGCGTTCAAGCCGTCCTTATCGGGGTCAGTTAGACTTACGTTAAGGAAAAGCGCTGCTCCAGAAAGGTCCTTCGAGAGAAGTATTACGGCGCTGTCTACGTCTTTCGTGACCCAGTATAGTTTCACCGTTACGTTCCCTTTAGTTACGTTAATGTCGTAAACGCGCTTGCTTAACGGGAAGGCAATTTGCTTCGGACTAATTCCAGCGATTTCGCCGTTCTTTACTACTATGGTAAATAACTTGGGATAGTCGGAAGTCTTAACGTTAAATGTTAGCAGTAATTTGCCTATGGATGCATATAGGTTCTCTAGAACGTCCCTGAGGTTATTCTCGAAACTGAGTCTAACTGTGGTCGAATTAGTTACGAAGGAGCATTTCTCTATAGGAACACTTAACTCATTCGTTTGGACGTTCAAAGCCACGTTAAATGTACTGACCGTCTTATTGGCCGCGTTCCTAAGTTCTATCTTCAAGGCATTACATGGGAATGTGTAGTTGAGTTCCTTCAGTGGTATCTCTAGTTTAATTAAGGTTGAGACGTGATTCAAGGGTACGTAGTATTCCTCGGAAGTTATACCGCAAGCATCGACCACAACCTTCATGGTAGCAGCGTTCTCTAGGGTTAGAGGTACTGCTACGAACGGCTTCGGGTAATCCTTGGAAATCTCGCAGATTATAGCGTTAGGTGCGTTTATAGTTGGAAGTTGCATAGCGACGGAGGCAAATATCAGTGCCGAAATTACGAAGACCGTTTTCTTCAAAGCAATTATCCCGTGAAAAAGAACCAGAGGACTATATTTTTCCTTATCCTCCTTACCGAGTATAACGAGTTTTAATTCAAGCTATTTTGAAGGTTAGACCCTTTACCTCATCTAGGGTATGTCTCTCAAACTTTATGCCGCCTTCGGTAATTATAGCCACGTCTATGCCTTCTCCCGAAGCAGTGTCTCTCTGGGTAGCGGCGTAGACTGCCTTGAGAGCTAACTTAACAGCTTCCTCTACCTCCATGTCTTCTCTATATTCAGCTTCTAAGACGCCTACTGCCATAGGCGATCCCGAGCCCGTTACGAGGAACTTCTCTTCTGCAACTGTTCCGAACCAATCCAAACTGAAGAGTCTCGGTGCCGTGTCGTAACCTCCTAATAGGAACTGAACTATGTATGGGTAATACCTAGACGCTCCAAACAATATGTTGGAAAGGAAGGTGGCAGCTGCCCTTACGCTCATCCTTTTTCCGACGCTTAACTCATATCTCTTTACTTCGTTCCTCAGTACTTCGGCTAACATCTGAGCGTCTGCAACTAGGCCGGCCGTAGTTAAGGCCATGTAATCGGAAATCTTTATTATTTTTACCACGTTCTTGTGTACAATCATGTTTCCAGCAGTAGCCCTCTTATCTGCCGCTAGAATTACTGCGTTTGAAGTCCTTATACCAACGGTAGTTGTGCCCTTGATTGGTTTAGGTTTATAGTCCATTTTCTTATCCCTATGAGCTTGGCACTGTGGAAGGCAAAAAAACCGTTTACCTAAGCCTCTGCCTAGTCCAAGATTTCTTGTTCTGCCAACTGTACCTTCTCATTCTCTTAGACCTACCGTAACCGCAAGCAACGCAGTAGCCCTTACTTACGTTGAATGAATGTCTTCCACATCTTCTACATCTTATATGGGTCTTGTTTTTGTTCATTTTACCGAACGAAGGCGTACCCTTCACTTCTACTCACCACCTTAGCCGTTGAGTACAGGAGATACAAATACTACGCTATCTCCTCTAATTAGAATTTTACCTAAAGGCTTACTTCCGTTCTCCTTAACCTCCTCGGCGTCTTCTAGTACTATGTTTAAGTGCATATCAAAGGTCCTTAACTTACCTCTAACGACTCCAGACCTTAGCTTTATCAGTACGATTGATCCCAAGGCGTCCGCTAAGAGCTTATGAGCGGTGCTCATTCTCACGTACCCAGCCTTGCCCTCACTTTAAAGTTATAAATAGTTAATTTGGCGCGAGTTCGCCTAGGCCTCCGCCCTTCAAGTTTTCCTTGGCTAACTCCCTCTTAACCTCCCTTAGTTTCCTTACTTGGACTATTTCCCACTTAGGTTCCAATTTGTAAAGTTCCAATCTGGCTAACCCTTGCCTATAGAATATTCCCCCTAAGTCGTGGTCTATGTCCCAAACGTCTACCACTAACCCCTTCTTCTTTCCGGGATAAGGTCTGGTCACTCTTCCTATTCTCTGCAACGTTCGGGTTTGAGACCTGCCGCCGGCAGCCAATATTAATGTCCTCAACGGAGGTATGTCCAGGCCTTCGTCTGCTAGAGTGGTGGCTATCAGAACGTCGAGTTTCTCTTCTTTTACCAATCTCAACGCAGTGCTCCTTTGGGCGGAGCTCTCCTTTCCAGTTAGTACCATTGAGCTCATTCCCTTTGACTTAATTGCGCTATATATTTCGTTAGCGTGCTTTATCTCTTTTGTTAGCACTAGAACAGGTTTGGGTGCCGAGAGCGCTATTTCGGCTATTTCCTCGTTCCTCTTCTCATTATAGAATACATAGTTTTTCAATTTAGCGTACTTCCTAGCCCCGCTGAGCCCTTGCAGTTCCGATAACGCCTCTTTCGGTATCTCGAGCTGTCTCCTCCACATTATTATCTTTACGGGAACTAAGTAGCCTTTTTCTATGAGTTCACTCGACGTAATCTTCCTTTCAGCGACGTCTCCAACTAAAGCGTAGATCAACACGTCCCTTCCATCGTCTCGCCAAGGAGTGGCAGAGAGACCCAAGCGAAGGGAGCTCTTATTATAACTCAAGACCTCGCTTACCGTTCTAGCTGGAACGTGTTGCACCTCGTCCACTATTACTAGTCCGGCCTTCTCGTATTCGCTTACTAACTTCGACGCTTTTTCAGTGCCCAGTTCAACCCAGTCGATCAAGATCTCCTCTGCTACTTCTTTCTCCTTAATGGATCTAACTTTACCTAACTTCTCTAGGGATTTATAGAGCGTCTGAACGGTACAAGCAACGATAGGCTTTTCCACATCGAAATTCTCCGAATCAACTAACCCGGCTTCGAGTCCATACTTTTTGAACCTTTCAACTGCTTGAATGTTTAGGGTTCTGTTAAGACTTAGGAAGAATACCTTCCCTGTAACTCCCCTTTCAAGTAACTCCTTCGCTACTGCGACCGCCATCTCGGTTTTTCCCGCACCCGTCGCTGCTTGTATAGTGGCTGCCCCTTGCAACCTTAACAGCTTAAGCGCTGAATTCACGGCTTCCCTTTGATAGTCTCTCAAGAACTCTTGTTTAGTTTCCTCTGGAACTTCAGGAGCGTATCTAATTCCGTAGTCCTTTCCAAGAATTTTCAATACTCTGGACAGAAGTCCTCTGTAGGTCTCGATAGTGCCGTCGCTCGTATCTATTTCGTAAAGTCTCTTAGTTACGCCCCTTAGTTCCAATTCGTCTCCTACTTGAACCCACTTGTATTCACAGTAACTGAGACCGCGTTCCCTCCTAAGTTTCTCTAAAGTCGGATTTCTTATTTCGCATTCCTCTAACGGTTCTATTTCGCTCAAGAACTTCGGTATTTCCTCAATATCAAGCTTGACTACAACCTTATCTCCCTTGAATATTATCTTTCTTTCTTGACCAACCGCTTTTTCAAGAGCTTTGGCAGCAACGAGTGCCCTAGTTTCCATAGCGTTCCTGAAGATTACTTCAACCACTTCCTTCGGTAAGGGATTATCTGGAGCAACGCAAAACCTTCCATTCTCATATCTCATGTACTTCGCAAGTTTCTTGAAGTCCTCGCCATCGAGTTTGCGCAACTTGAAACATAGCTCCCCTTGGACCTCATTCGAAAGTTCGTCTATGTACATATCTATGTAGCTTAAAGCGTCAACTACAGATTCTCTATTTAGAACTACTTCGAACCTAGACTCCTCATCTCTATACTCTATTCCTATGCCCATTTCGGAGAGTTCTTCGAGGAGTCCTATTACGTTCTCCGCTTCCGGTAAGCGAAATTGCGGTTTCAAGTACCAATTCTTCGACTCTCTGTCCCAGTTGGCCTTCAATTCCCTCATTATTTCTAACTGCCTTTTGAACTCTGAGTCCGTTAGCGATCGTTTCTTAATGAAAACTAGCTTTGGATTCTTGGCACCTAATCGCTCAAGTAGTTCCTCGTCGAATAATAGCGTTGCCACTGCTAATACGTTTGGGTCGGTCATTTTCGTTAGGTACCGCTCTTGCTTTAACGGATCAGCTTTATCAATGAATTAGCGAACGGTCCTTCCTAGCGAATGACTTATAATCTTCAATGCTTGCCACCTAAACCGGGTGCCGCCGTAGCTCAGCCGGGCAGAGCGCCGGGCCCATATGGCACCGGAGAGAACCGATCTGGGAAACCCGGTGGCCCGGGGTTCAAATCCCCGCGGCGGCACCACGTTTCCCACAGAGGGTAAAACGATGGCGACCTTGACCGTTTTAGTAGATAACGAAGCAGAGAAACCGCTGAAAGAGGCATGGGGTCTCTCAATCCTCGTTGAGATAGGTAACTTAAAGGTTCTATGGGATACCGGTCCTGATCCTAAGGTATTGAAGTACAACGCGTCCGTTCTAGGCAAAGACCTAACGGTTGACTACTTGGTTCTAAGTCACAGGCATTGGGATCACGTTGGAGGCATCAGCGTAGTGAATTACGGAAAGGCAATAGTCCCGAGCGATCCTTTATTTCCCGAGGTACCTAGGAGCGAGGTGAACGATAAAGTAACGAAACTCGCGCCTAACGTCATCATTACGAGACCATTAAAGGATTTCGATATATGGGAACAAGGATTGGTAGTCATTGGAGAGAAACGTTCAGCTCTACTCGTTGGATGCAGCCATCCCGGCGTCACCAACATCTACAAATCTGTTATAGAGGACATCGGAATGAGACCGGAAGTGGTAATTGGAGGTTTTCACCTCTATGGGTTACCCAGGAAGGAAGTAGAAAGAACTTTAGCGAAGCTTAAGGAATTGGGCGCTAAGGAAATACACCCTATCCATTGTTCCGGGAATTACGCTAAACAACTGGCTAAGGTTAGAACTAAAGCTGGTAGCGTCTTGAGGCTATAGGTATGTTAAGAGAGCTTAAGGAGGCTCTGGAAAGGCTCAAGATTACAAATAGGGATAAGGTCCTAGCTAAGAGGTACGGTTACTTACCTTATATGATAGCTAGATATAGGGAGATGTTAGGTAACCCCGTTCCCTTGTTAAAAGCATTTGAGGAGGAACCTCCCAATACCATCTTCTGTAACCCAATAAAGGGAAGTTGCAACGAGCTGGTAAAGCGCTTAGAGAAAAGGGGTTTCAAGTTTGAAAAAGTGCCTTGGAGCCCGTATTGCTTCGAAGCGTCCAAGGAGCCTTACTCCCTTTCATCAACGCCGGAACACTTAGCTGGCTGGTTTTATATACTAGATAAGGCCAGTTGCTTGCCTCCAATAGTTCTTGATCCTAAGGGAAGAGACAGGGTAGCTGATATGGCAGCCGCACCGGGAGGGAAGACCGTTCAGTTATCCGTCATGATGGGCTTACGTGGATACTTGGTGTCTATCGAGAGGAACCCTAAGAGGGCCAAAGCACTCATTTCGAACATTGAAAGGATGGGGCTTCTAAACGTGAAAGTGATAATAGACGACGCTTCCAATGCATCGAAGTACGGTCCCTTTGAGAAAGTCCTCTTAGACGCTCCATGTACTGGTGAAGGGGTAATAGGGAGAGACCGGAGTCGGAAGAGGTCAAAGGGAATAGACGATTTGTTGCTTATGCACAAAGTTCAAGTATTTCTATTAAATAGAGCAATTGATTCCCTAAAAGTGGGTGGCGAAGTAGTTTACAGTACTTGTTCAATAGCACCGGAAGAAGACGAGGCCGTAATTGCTTCAATTCTAGAAAAGAGGGGGGACGTGGAGGTAACGGATAGCGGTGAGGCGGGAAGTCCGGGAATAAGTGAATACCTAAATTTGAAATTCCCTTTTGCAAGCAAGTGTAGGAGGCTATGGCCTCACGTCCATGGGAGCGAAGGCTTCTTCGTTTGCAAGCTTAAGAGGGTTGGTTGAACTTCTCATCGAGTTCCTTAGCCACCTCAATGAACGTCTTCCTAGAGAGCTTCGAGTACTTGTTCCTTTGGATCTCCTCTATCACTCCCCTTAACTCGCTGAGTCTCTCGACCACCTCCATCGTTTTCTTTAATGAGTGAGTAACGTAGTCCTTGTAGTTGACCCCGAGCTCCCTAGAGAGCCTCTCCATGGTTTCTTGAAGGGTCATTAAGGCGAAGTGATGGGGAACTTGAGTTATCGCCATGGCCTTTTCGTGCTCCTCCAAGGTACTAATCACAACTCTTAAGCCCATGGCCGTTAGCACGGAGTTCAGTTTACCTATCCAGTAATCATAGCTCTTTAATGGAATGATCACAATTGTTTCGCCGACTGGGTTAACGTCGGGACCGAAGAGGGGGTGTAGGCTTACGTACTCTATATACTCTGGAAGCTCTTCCAAGATCTTATCGACTATTCCAAGCTTAATAGAGAGGATGTCACTCAACAGACTGCCTGAACGCATGTACTTAGTTAAGCTCCTCGCGACCTCTAAGGTGGCCTCTGGAGGGGTGGTTAGTATTAACCACTCTACTTCGCGGGCCACTTCCTCAGGCTCCTTTACGTCTACCTTGAGCCTTTCCGCCAACTCCTTCGCCTTATCCATATTCCTTCCAGTAATTACCACGTTGTGACCGGCCCTAGAGAAGAGGGCCGCTAGGGTTCTAGCCATACCTCCGTAACCGTATATACCAACGTACAATTTCTCATTTGCATATAATTGAACGCTTCGGGACATCGTGAGTATTACGTTATATATATCTTCAACGTACCTCCAATCGAGGCCCATCTCAGCTGCCCAAATGCTTCTGCTTTTCAGTACTTCCTCCTCCCTCTCCTCATCGACTACCGGTAAGTTCAAGCTCTTCTTTATATTCGTTATTTCGCTTACGGTTTCAATCCTTTTCTTTAGAAGTTCTAGTATTTCCCTATCTATTTTATCCAATTCTCTTCTCTTAACCTTAAGGTATTCGTATGGATTAGTGGGCCTCATAGTTTCGTCCTCCTTTCTAATCTTTTCACGGCGTTAATAATGGATGTACTATCCAACCCCTGAGCTATTATGAGTTGCCTCACGTCCCTAGCTGATCTGCCGTATCCCCTTGCACCCATTATTTCCATTGGAGGTGGGGGCGAAGTAGAAGTTGAGTGTTGCAACAAGAACTCGGCCACTGCTGAACCTAAACCGCCTCTTACGGAGTGTTCCTCAATAGTTACTATACCGTTGAAGTTGAACAGTTTCGTTAACGTTTGAGTGTCCAATGGCTTTACGGTGTGCATGTTGATAACCGCTACGCTAATTCCGTTTTCCCTCAAGTGATCGGCGGCTTTGAGCGCGTCCCATAGAAGTGGGCCGTTGCCGACTATTACGTAATCGTGACCGTCTCTTAACCACTCGGCCTTACCTATCTCGAATTCATAATCCTCCTTGTGTATTGTTGGTCCGTAGTCTCTCCCTATCCTCATGTAAACGGGGGTAGGGTAATCGAGAATGGCCTTAGTTGCCTTGTAAACCTCTAGTGGGTCCGCGGGAACTACTACTGTCATACACGGTAAAGTCCTCATCAACGCTACGTCTTCTAAACACTGGTGACTAGAACCATCCCCAGCATCAGAGAAGCCCGCATGAGTGGCTACGACCTTTACGTTCACGTGCGCTCTGCATATCATGTTCCTCATCTGCTCCCATGCTCTCATTAGGAACATGGCGAAGGCGCTAGCGAGAGGTAGGAAGCCCACAGCCGAGAGCCCCGCGCTCATACCGATCATTGCTTGTTCCGATATGCCGACGTTGATGAAGCGATCAGGGAACTTCTCAGCGAACCACTTGGTTCTGGTCGCATCGGCTACGTCGGCAGTTAAGACGACTAAATCCTTCCTCTTCTCTCCCTCCTCTACTAACGACTTACCGAAAGCGTCCCTAGGTGATCTCAAATTTTCCCACCGCAATCCCACAAAATGAACAGATTATAAGGTATGTCGGTGAGGTCCCTACTCGTCACCCTTCAGCGCAAATAGCCTTCCTCATCCACTAGTTTCAATGCCCCCTTACACAATTTATAAAGCTCTCAATTCCGAGGCATCGTGATGTTCTTTGAAAGTCTTGATAGTGTTCCCTCAAAGGAGGCCGCCACCGAGCGCAATAGAGCTCCGAAGCAAGTTCTTAGAGTATGGAATAGATCCCTTGCTTTACCGCTTCGACGACTTCGACTGCTATTCAATTGAACGATTCGACCTAATTCTCCTAAGAGGAGCACGATACGATTACAGCTCAATTAGGCTACAAGCAATAGCTACTTGTCTGGACGAGAGACTCACAATAAACCCACTTAAGTCCATGATACTAGCTAGAGATAAATATACCTCAATAAAGGTACTTGAGAGAAACGGATTACCCGTTCCAGCAACCTTCTTCGTTAGGAACAAAGGCGATCTACTGAAGAGGCTTTCTACTTTGGGGAAGGGCGTCCTAAAGCCCGTTTCAGGGAGCCTGGGATTTGGAGTTACGCCAATTACGGAGGACGGAATATTCTACCTCCAGACGCCCTATCCCCTAGACTCCGTTTTTCAAGAAGAGTTGGAGAAGGCCAGGGACGTTAGGGTCCTAGCTACTAGGGAAGGCGTCGTAGCGGCCATGTACAGAATATCTTACGATGCGTTCGCCACGAATTACCACGTCTCTAAGAACGCTGACCCTGCTCCGAAAGACCTATATGAAGAGATAGCTGTGAAGGCGCTCGAGGCGTTAGGCTTGTATTATGGCGGCGTGGACTTGATTGAAACGCCTGAAGGCGTGAAAATAATAGAAGTTAATCCCTCGCCCCTATGGAACGGACTTAGCGAAGTAACGGGCGTGGACGTAGCAAAGGAACTGGTTAAGTACTTCTTAAAGGTCGCGAGGGGATGATTTGAAGACGGGATCTGATCGATGATGAGCAGGCTAGTATATGACTCTAAAAATCAATTCCGTTACACCCCGTTGAGAAGCAATTAGTTACGGCCCCTACGAGCTCTTTTGGGAAGGTTCAATGAATATTGAAGAGGGGTCGTTAGTTTTAATATACATCGATCGAAAGAGAAAGAAAATAGTTAGGGTCGAGAGAGGAAGGGAATACGCTAGCGATAGGGGCAAAATCGATCTATCGGAACTGATTGGAAGGAGGTACGGGGAGGTTGTGGAAACGAGCTTGGGCTTCAAGGCCTATTTATTAATGCCAACGCTTGAAGACATACTATATTCTTTTTCTAGGAGAACTCAAGTTATCTACCCAAAGGACGTCGCTCTAATGGCAATCAAGTTAGGGGCCGGAAAGGGGAAGCGTTGCTTAGAAGGGGGTACCGGTTCGGGCTTCGTTACAGCAACCCTTTCTTGGTTCGGTTGCGAGGTACATACCTTCGAAGTGAGGAGGGAACATTTGGAGACGGCTAGATTGAACTTAAGGAAGTTTGGATTAAATGAGAACGTAACTTTCGTTAAAGCAAGTTTGAAGGAGGTTGCGGAAGTTTACCCAAAGGAATACTTCGACTTAGCAATAATTGACGTTGGAGATCCGTGGAAAGTGATCGACTCCGTCTGGGAAGTCCTTAAAGGCGGATCTTCAGTAGCCTTTTGGGTTCCAACCTTTAACCAATTAGAGAAATTAAAGGCAGCGATCCGAGGCAAGTTCATCTGGATAGAAGCCTTAGAGGTAAGCGAGAGGAGGCTTAAAGTGGAGGAAGGAGCCACCAGACCGGAACAATTCGGAATAACGTTTACCGGATACATGGCGATAGTCAGGAAGGTTAACAATAAGTAAAGGGGCACTTTCGTAACACTCCCTCCCCCTTAATTTCATCCGATTACTAGCAATAGTTTTAGGGGGAAAGCAGTGTTAATAGCTGGTTGGAAGCCTTTCTCACTAGTAGACGTTGTTGGAAAGGTAACCTTTACTACGTGGGCCTGCGGCTGTAATTTGAAGTGCCCATTTTGCCACAATTGGAGAACTGCCGAGTGGCAAGGATGCGTGGAACTTCCAGTGAGCAAGTTTGAAGAAGAACTTAAGGACGCGAGCGACTTCGTCGATTTACTCCACCTAACGGGAGGCGAACCTACGTTACAACCGAAGCTAGTTACGACGTTGAGCTCGATTGCCAAGAAGGTAGGTGTCCCGTTCTCTCTTAATACGAACTGCACCACTAAGCAATCAATAGAGTTAATAGAGGTAGCCGACCACGTAGCTACTGATATCAAGGTTCCTTACCAAGAACTCTATGGTCTTAACGGAGCTTTCGACGACCTTTGGAACACCTTCCTGAAATGCATCGAAAAGTTGGCTAGTATGGGGAAAGAAGTCGAACTCAGAATACCCGTTGCCAAGGACTTAACTAAGAACTACTTAAACGAAATAAAGAGAATAATATCCATGTTCGATCCTTCGAAAGTTACGGTAGTAGTTAATCCACTAGTAACTGAACCCTTGACCGATCCTAGGGATAAGGAATGGTGCTCCAAGTACTGTTACAAGGGTAACATGGAATCTGATGAAGAGAATATGTGGAGAGAGGAGATTGGGGAGTTGGGAGTTAAAGTAAAGGTAAAGAGATGGTTAAACTAGAGTTCCTTCGGGACCTCTCTTTTACTTTGTTGCCAAGAAAAGGGAACACTAAATTCGTTATCTCCTTACTAATCCCGCAAATACAAGTATAGAGGGCCACGTTGTTTTCCCTTGAGACCAACTCGCATTCCTTTCGAATAACGTCGGTAACCCTTTCTCCTAGATCTAGTATTTCCTCATCCCTTACTTTAAATGACTTAAACTTGGACCCTTGCATAAACGTCACAACGTTGCTCGTCAAATCTATATCCAAGCTCAACTCCGAGTCCATATCAAACACTTCCAAGTAGATGTCATCTTTACTCACGCTAACCTTTGCTGAACACGGCGCGATCATTCAATTTCCGCCATATGTGAATAACTATAGTGTGAATATTAAACGTATGTTGTATTTTGCGCCTCAAAGCAATATTGGTCAGAAAGGTTTTGAGATACCGTGGGGATCGGAATGCCTTCATTAAATTCACTTTTAAAAGAATTAGGAGCCGTAGACGTAGGAACGGTAGACGAATCGGAAGTTAGGGAGCTCATAAAGAAGTACGAGGAAGCGGGGAAGCCAGTAATTTATAAAGTAAAGGGTAGCGACGTAAGGGTAGCCTCCGCCTTATATTCTACAAGGAAGGCCGTACACAAAGCTCTCAATTCTGAAAACGACGTGGACGCTTACAAGAAGCTTATAGAAGCCAAAAAGGGTCAACTGATTGAAACTGAGTTCAATTTCGTTAAACTCAAGGACCTAGATGACTTGCCTTGGGTAAAGTTTTACCCGAAGGATGGGGGTAAGTATCACACTGCCTCTATATACATATCTTGTTACGAAGGAAAGTGCAACGCTTCCTTCCATAGAACTATGAAACTCGATTCGAGAAGGTGCGCAGTCAGGTTAGTTCCTAGGCACTTGTTCACGTTACATAAGAAGGCCATTGAGAAAGGTGAGGAGCTACCGGTTGCTGTAGTAATTGGGGCACCTAGCGAGGTGGAGTTCGCATCGGCCTTGAGCCTACCCTTTGGTGTTTTCGAGCTAGAGGTTGCGGCCGGAATAGCTGGTTCCTTAGAGGTAGCTAGGACCCCAATTTACGGACTTCCCGTACCTAGGAATTCTGCTGTTGTAATAGAAGGGAGACTAACTAAGGAAAGGGTTAAGGAGGGACCTTTCGTGGACCTCTTACACACTTACGATAAAGTTCGTGAAGAACCAGTATTGGAGGTCGATGCAGTCTATTGGAACCCTACTGAGCCCCTTCACCTGATACTTCCCGGGGGGAGAGAGCACCAGTTCCTCATGGGTTATCCTAGGGAGGCATCGATATGGGACTCCGTAAGGAAAGTAGTGCCGGAAGTTCACAAAGTTAGGTTAACGCCTGGAGGAGGAATGTGGTTACATGCGGTTATTAGCATAACTAAAGCTAGCGACGGTGATGCGAAGAACGCCCTCTTGGCGGCCTTCGCTGGACACCCCTCATTAAAGCACGCGATAGTGGTGGACGAAGACGTTGATCCGGATGACCTTGAACAAGTGGAATGGGCTATAGCAACCAGGTTCCAAGCGAAGGACGATTTAATAGTAATTAATAACGCCAGGGGCTCCTCGTTGGATCCCAGCTCCAATGGACTTACTTCAAAGGTAGGAATAGACGCTACCAGACCAATTAAGGAAAGGGATAAGTTCGAGAGGGTTTACTAGAACTCTTCCCACCACTCCTCCGAAGAAGCCAAGGCTTCGTAAACGTGTTCGGGAGGGGCGTACGTCGGAATTATCCCTAGCCTGCTCATGAGTTTGTCTACGAAATCTTTGGAGGAAACCCCTAAGAGGGGGGCGTAGGGGAGGTACTCGCTATATCTCGATACGAACGTTTTGGCTCCGTCGTAGTTGCCCTTCTCTACCATCCCCTCAACGGACTTTAATACGTTCCACAAGACCTTCCTAATTTCCTCAAGCAGTCTCTTCCCTTCCTCTGTAACCTCGAGGTACGTTTCGCTACCAAGAAGTTTCCTCTTCTTCTTGAGTCTAACGTAGCCCTTCTCAGTTAAGTCCTCTATCAAGTCGTTCATCATTTCTTTATCTATTTCTAGAATTTTAGATATCTCCTCGATGCTGTACCCCCTGTCGCTCAGAATGAGAATCAAGAGTTCCAAGGGCGTTACTTGGAAGACCACTGCCCTCACCTAACTCTTCAAACGATTACCACCTTATTCCTATTTATAAAGGAATAGAGGGCGGCAAGCGTTGTAACTGCCGAAGTTAATCCTAAGATTCCCTTAATTGCTGGATGTACCGGATCCGTCTCCATATCTATTAATCTGAACGCTTGTAGCGTTGGTACAAGGACCACTCTGTTTTCGAAGCCTTCTCCCGGATAGTACTCGTAAACTATTACGTCCTTCTGGACGCAAGCGTAGTACTTAATACCATTCTCTTTAATTAGATATTTGGTGCACGGTATAACTCCGTGCGGCAAACCGAGCGCCCCGAGTCCGACCTTAGTTTTTTCTTGAACCACTTGGTTGAATGCCACGAACTTGCTGGCGGGATTGAGTAACGTTTCGAATGCTCCGCAATAATACGGGTCGCAAAAATACGTTTGCCAATTTACGTCTGAGGTAACGTAAGGTGGAACGTAATCAATTCTTAAAATCCCGTAACCTATTATTGAACCGTCTTTGAGTATTGCCATTACGTTATACTTCAGCGTTAGGGCGAGTATCATGGACGGGAGTAGGAGCGTAATTAAGGCGAGTCTCAACTTTTCGAAACCCTATATATTGATCTTTGCCTAGGGTAAAACGCGTTCAAGCAGTATTCCAGTAACATTGACTACAGTTTACGTTGAAAATAAGTTTTCAACGAAGAACTTCTTAAAACTGCATTGGAAACTGAAATTTCGTTTCCAATCTTATTCGGCTCTGTTAGTAATTTCGTTCTACGTTTCGAAGGTTCCGGAATGCCTTCTTTCCACTCAGTGTTAGGACTATACGCGAGATATTAGCAAATTTACTAAGTTCAATATATTTCTATTCCCTATTTGGACTTTACTTTATATAAGGATTCCCACCAAGTGGGCACATAAACTCTTTCTATTCCCTATTGGGTCTCTACACGAGTTGTCAGGCCTGAGCGCCAGGCCTGAGGAGGGGTTCGCTTTCTATTCCCTCTTGGATCTCTACACTTTTGAACGAACACACAGTTGCAGAAATCCGACTCGACAGACTTTCTATTCCCTCTTGGATCTCTACACGAAAAGAACAAGAGAATTCTCTCTGAACTCTCGTCGATCTTTCTATTCCCTCTTGGATCTCTACAAAGAGAGTCAATCAACGGAATTGGATGGAATGTTCTTAGATGCTTTCTATTCCCTCTTGGATCTCTACAATTAATAGGAATGGGCCGGATCTGTAATTTGCCATGAAACTTTCTATTCCCTCTTGGATCTCTACAGGGGATTGGAAAGAAGAAGAGAAGAAGAAAAGGAAATTTCTTTCTATTCCCTCTTGGATCTCTACGCGGTCAAGTAACCGCAACGAAGTTAGCTGAACTAAGTGACTTTCTATTCCCTCTTGGATCTCTACCGAACTAGCGATAAGTGTCAGAGCGTACAGCAGGAGCAAGCTTTCTATTCCCTCTTGGATCTCTACCTTACGATAGAATTCATTGAGATCGTCGACGACATAGACTTTCTATTCCCTCTTGGATCTCTACCGAGTAGTATAACGTGAGGTGGGTCGGATGGAAGAGGAGAACTTTCTATTCCCTCTTGGATCTCTACCGTTGCCCTCCTATTTAAACAACCAATTCTCCATCTTTTAACCCTTTCCCTTAGCTCTCCTTTCCACATTCACACCTTCCCTTTCAGAACTTAAATTCAATTAGTTGTCCAATATATGCATGTATGTGCTTGTATAAGGTAGGCTGGAGTAGAAATCCCCATGATCATCAGAGTTCCCATGATCGCTTATTAACCCCTCTAAGCTCCTTCTCATTGTAAAGATCAATCTTGAAAGGACCGTGTACTGATGGTATAACCTCTGGATTGGTAAATCTTATTTGGTTTTGCAAATACAATGTTGAATGATTGAGTTGAAATGGAATTGACCATTGGGAAGTCTAGTAGAAACTGAAGGTGCTTAAGAAGACCATTGTTTCTGAATTCAAATGGTTAAGGTTGAGGGAATGAGTAAATTGATTATGAATGAATGGAAAAGCGAATTTGGACAAGAGGTGGAGATGGGCATTCACCATGGGATGGTGAATAAATTGGGAATGGAAACTTATAAATAGGTATACCTAACCTTTAATCCGCGTATAGGTTTGACCTTACGGAGAGTGGAAATTCATGAAGGTGGCTGTTACGTGCGAATGCATAAAGGGTAAGTGTACCGTGTCTCATCACTTCGGTTTGGCACCGCTGATTTGCATATACGAAAACGGTAAGGAAGTGGAAAGGTTCCTTAACCCATATATAAAGGCTGAAAGGAGGAGGGGTCGATCGCTAGTCGAGTACTTAATTAGAAAGGGCGTAAACGTAATAGTAGCTCCAGAAGCCGGAGGACCCGGTGTTACGGAAGCCGCATTGACTTATGGCGTTAAGATAATTACAAAGGCCCCTGGAACGCCAGTCGAGGAAGTGCTTAAGGAGATATTTGGAGCGCTTCCTTAAATTACTGGTAACTGGCGAAAGCATTTACGGGTACTAGGTTGAAGCTTACCTTCATCGACGCAAGGGCATGGAAATATATCATGCAATCAATAGTGAAAGCAGTTAGCGAAACAACGATCAAAGTTTCTCAAGAAGGTCTAAGGATAAAAACAATGGATGAAGCGAAAATAGTACTGATAGATTTCTTCCTACCTGCTAGCAGTTTTTCAGAATACGAAATTGATGGTGAACTGGAGTTCGGCGTGAACCTAGAGGACTTGGTGAAGGTCCTTCGAAGGGCACAAAAAGAAGACGTGTTAACTTTAGAAGTAGGCGAGAGCAACTACAGCATAACGTTTAAGGGGAAGGGTATAAGGAGGTTCACGCTTCCTCAGCTCGACTTAGCGGGAGAAAACATTCCAGAAGTGGACCTCCAACTAGACGTGAAAGCTACGATGACTCCAGACGTATACAGAGAAATAGTGAAGGACTTGGAACCCATTGCTGACACTGTTACCTTCGTGGCAGAACCCTCGAGTTTGAGGATAGAGGCGGTGAGCGACCTAGGAGAGGCCGAAATAGACGTACCCACAGAGACGGTTCTAACTGGTTATGAAGTTAATGAAGAGAACTTGCCGGCGAAGTCGTCCTATGGAGTCGAACACCTAACGTACGTTACTCAAGTATCTCAAATCTCCAATGAAGCTATCTTGGAGTTTAGTAACGAAATGCCTCTGAGAATAACCTTCACCCTCCCGGAAGGTGGTTCGTTTGTCTACATCGTCGCGCCAAGGGTATTCTAAACTAGAAGGTTTGTTTTCAAAATACTATTCTAAAGCGAAACTTGAGCCACCGGACGATTTACCCGAGAGGGAAGTAGCTCTACAGACCTTTAGCGGAGTAATGATTAGACACCTCGCTGTTAGATCCGTAGAGGAACTTAGAAAGATAGTAATTGAGAAGAAGGGCGCGCACTTGTTCGTTTCGACAGCGAGTTACGAGGATCCGGGAGCGCCTTCAATGGATGAAAAGGGATGGAAGCGCGCCGACTTACAATTCGATATAGACGTTGATCACTTCGAAGGTTGCAAGGGAGATTACAAAATTTGTAAAGATGAAGTAGTTCCAGTTAACGAGGATTGCGAGGGAAAGGTAATAGGAATAGTTCCTGAGAGATGTATTGAAAGGGGGTTCGAGGAAGTTAAGAAGCTCGAGAAGGTACTTAAGAAGTACTTATCTATTGAGAATTTCGAAATTCACTTCTCAGGCAATAGAGGCTTTCACTTAATAGCGAGGGGGACCCCTTACGACTTCGAAGGCTCGGACCTAAGGAGGGAAATAGTTGATTTCGTAACCGGAAACTTGTTCGACCTAGGGAAAATATGTATCAAATCGAATTGCGTTATTCCCAAGAGCTGGGAACCTGGATGGAGGGGAAGATTGGGGGAAGCGTTAGAGCTGATGCTTCCAAGTGGATTGAAAACGTGGAGCGAGGTGGATGATCCTAAGGGAGTTCTGGAGAGGGCCTTCGAATTAGCTAAGGTGGACGTGGACGAGCAGGTCACAGTAGATACTAGTAGGCTATTGAGGGTTCCAGGGAGCCTTCACGGTAAGAGCGGTTTGCGGGTCGTCAAGGTATATAGCAACTTCTCTTACGGTCCGCATTTGAGCCCTTTTCACGGGCTTGAGACTTACGTTCAAGCGAAGTATTCAATTGATATGAAGGTTTTCGGTGAAAGGATCGTGCTGAGCAAAGGCGAGAAGGCCTCCTTTGATGGAGCAATAGGAGTGATGCTCGCACTGAGGGGGTTAGTAGAACTCATCGATTATAGAGCCCCTACGTAACTAATCCGAATAGGGATTAAGGTTTGATTTACAAGAAGAAGATAGAAGTCGCTGAGGACTTGCTTGCTGAAGCGATGGAAGAAAACTTGAACAGGGAGGAAGTTAAGAAAAGGCTAGTTAACGCTTACAAGAGGGAGGGCATTTCGCCCTTCAGAGGACTCGCTTTACCACCAGACATTACGGACAAAGAGATGGCGACCCTTTACGTCATAGCGAAGTATGGACTAGGTATAGAGGACGAACTAAGGGATGTATTCGAATACGAGGAGAGGCTAGAGAAGGCCGCAGAACTCTTACTCAAGGGCGACAGGGAAGGAGTTCTTAAGCTCGTTGGTGAAATAAACAGTAATACGTTATCGAGGATATTCCGCGTAGTATTCACCGCGGTCATACTAGGGTTTAAGGATGAGAAAGAGCTAATAGAGCTCTTGCATAAGGCAATGGAAGTATTTCCCGAAGAGGAAAAGACTGCAAGGAAGTACGCGAGATTCTATATAGCGTTTAGGGTAGCTGAGGGTATAGCCAAGGGCGAAATTAGGGACAAGCTGGACAAGGAAGCTCTAAAGCAATCGCTTTCCCTTAGAATAGGCATACCGAAAGTGCTTCCCGATGATGAGTACGTTTACATTATTGCGAAAGAGGTATTCAATCTCGATGACTCAGTTCTCAAGAAAATACTTAAGATTGTTAATAAGAGGAAAGGGACTCATTAAAAGCGCGTGTACTTACTTAGTAGCTGGGTTAGAAGAATGGTACTCTACCACCTATCTCGCCTCACTGACGATTTGTACGTGTTAAGGGTTGATGACAGATACACGAAGTACTTCGAAGCCCTTTGGGAGATACCGGAAGGAATTACCTATAACGCATACCTCTTAAAGACGAAAGAAGGGGACGTACTCTTCGATACTTGGAAGAGGCAGTTTTCGAGCACTCTCCTAGAGGCGTTGGAGAGGGTAACCTCCCCAGAAGAGCTCAAGTACGTCGTAGTTCACCACTTAGAACCCGATCATTCTGGAAGCTTGGAAGACGTAGTAAGGTGGGCACCCAACGTAAAGGTCTTGAGTCACCCATTAGCTGGTAGAATGATGACTGCCTTCCCGAAGGCTAAAGCGCGCTTCAAACCAGTCAAGGACGGCGAAACCCTAGAGTTAGGGGGCAAGAAAATAAGGTTCGTTCATACACCATGGCTTCACTGGCCCGAAACAATGATGAGTTGGATAGAGGACGAAGGAGTACTGCTTACGTGCGATGCGTTCGGAGGTTACGGAATACCGCTATCCCTCTACGACGATCAGTGCGTTAACGTAGAGCAAATGGTAAGAGCAGTTAGGAAGTACGTCGTTACAGTAATAGGCCACTATAGGGAATGGATTGAAAGAAACGTTTCGAAATTAGAGAAACTTGGAATAAATCCCAAGGTCATTGCTCCCGCTCACGGCCTCATATGGAGAAAGTCCGCGGACAGAGTAATTGAAATATACAAGAACGTAGCCAATTCCGTTCCAAGGCAGAACAAGGTACTAATAGTATACGCATCAACGTATGGTACAACAGAGAAAATGGCTAGGGGAATAGAATGTTCTCTAGTCAAGAACGGTATGGAAGTAGTTACTTACGGATTTAATGACACTTCGAGGGCGCCTATTTCAGAAATCCTTACTGACGCTTCCGATGCAGAAGTAATCGTCTTCGCGACGCCGACCTACGAAGTGGAGGCTTTCCCTTACTTGAAGTTCGTGGCCCAAGAGCTCTGCTGGAAAGTGGGTAACGGAAAGAAAGTCGTGATAATCGCGAGCTATGGATGGTCGAGCGCGGCAGTAGACGATCTGAAGAAGACGTTAGAGGGTTGCGGGTATAAATCAGTTTCCGAAGTGAAACACAATGCTATAGGTCCAACCGCGATAAATGATGAAGCCGTCGAGGAAATAGCTAAGAAGGTTCTGGAAGCTATATCGAAGTAAAAGCAATTCCCTTTTGAATTGTAGCTAGCGATATACAATGGAGCTATACTTTGAGGGGAAGGGTCCTAGTAGCTGGAATAGGCGGAGGAGGAGACGTAGGATCTGCCCATTGCGTTGCAACCTATCTAAGGGAATTGGGATATCGCGTTTTCTTAGCCTCCGTGGTATGGGAAAGAATGGTACGCGATCCAGTTCCGGGACCGATTTCACCAAAGGAAGTACAGGGAGCGGAGCAGTACAATTGGATAGCTGTAGTTAGAGGCGGTGAATTCTCTTTAAGGGAAGGAAAGAAGGTCGAACCGGAAGCAGCGTTGCTAGCCAAAGCTACGGGCGAAAGCGTAATACTATTGGACTTGACGGGAGGATACTACTCTCTATACCAAAGTTTCCTTGAGGCGATTGAATTAACTGGGAGCGATATAGTAATAGGCGTGGATGCTGGTGGAGACGTTCTAGCTATGCCGGGCGATGACGACGTCTGGAGTCCCCTCACGGATTCGATAGCTCTAGCCGTATTACAGGATTTGGAAACGTCGCAACTCGCCGTAGTGGGACCTGGATGCGATGGGGAGATGCCCACTGAGAAGGTTCTAAGGAGAATATCTATGGTCTGGAAGAACGGAGGAAACTTGGGCGGCTTCGTTATATCAAGGAACCTAAAAGAGGTTTGCGAAAGGGCTATGAAATTCATGAAAACTGAGGCGTCGCGAGTGGTGCTTCGAGCCGCTTCCGGAGAGTTCGGGGAAGTGGAAATTAGGAGGGGCTCGCGAAAGCTACTCCTAAGCCCCGTCTTGGCCACGACGTTCTTCTTAGACCCTAAAAAGGTTCAAAGCCCATTGGCTAACGCAGTCAGGGGGACAAAGAGTATAGAAGAAGCTAGCGCTAAAATGTTAGAAAATTGTAGCGTCTCTGAACTTGAACTTGAGAAAATACTCAAGAAGTTAGGTGAACCAACTAAAGAGAACTTGGAGAAGGCCAGAGAAACGTTATTGAAGATGAGGAGGTGTTCAGATGCAAGTAATTTACAACGCGAAGAGATGGAACGTTTTAAGGACTAAGAGGGAAAAGGCCATTAATGTAATGGAAAAACTAGCTGACTTACATCCAATTGTACACGGCTCAGTTGCTAGAGGGGACGTTAGGGAAGACAGCGACGTGGACATCGCTATCCTGAGACCCGTTCCGCCTTATATGGTAGAACTCAGGCTGCATTTCTCACATGGCTACATCGTTCAAGCGACTCCCTTCAGCACACCCAAGGCTTACCTAGCCCTAGACGAAAGGGAAGAGGTGGTGATCTCCTTCCCGTTAGCTCCCCTTTCGAGGTCCGAAATAGAGTTCTATGCGTTCGGTGGTCAGCTGGATCTGGAGGGGCTTAAGAAGGGTTTAAGGGTTCCGGGAATAGACAAGTCCCTTCATTTGATCGTACCGACAGATCAGGGACACTGGGAGGAACCGGTAATAGGTATGGAAGGAGAGGCAGCAAAGTTGTTGGGAATATCCATTCTAACTATTAAAGAGAGAATCGCCCTACTGACTAGAAGAAGGGAAAGAGGTCATACGGGAGTTTTCGTTAAGTTCAAGTTCCAGGGAAGCGTTGAGGAGGCTTTATACGAAATGGCTCGGAAAAATAAGTTATTTAGAAAGAAGTTAGAGAATGCTGGAATGTTATGAAGACCTCTTACCGCTGCTTATTAATGCGAATATCGAAACGAAGAGCGATATTAGGGAGGTCATTAGGGACGCTAGTACCATATAGAGTAATATCGTATTAGAACCATTTGAAGTGAAGGTGTTCTGATTAATTATCTTCTCCGGAGGAACGCCGTAGGGCAACGCAGAGAATATTTTTACGCCGTACATGTCGCCATTGGGCGAAGCATCGCCGTTAGCTACTATGCTAGCAACCCTGAAACCTACTACCACTGGCTTCTCGGGAGCTTTCCAACTCACTTCCCACGCCCTAGACCTCACGAGGGAGCCCTTTTCCGTGTGGGTTACGTATTCAACCATACCCCCTAGACCTAGATCGAAGACGCTGGTGAGGAACGTATGTTCGTGATCGACTACCTTTACTTTCCCTGCTGATGCGCTGAATGCGAAGCCGCCGCAGTGAACCATAGCTTCGGTACAATTAGGTACGTTAACAATCTTTATCTTCAACTTATAGAACTTACCCGGTTCGTAATAGTACTTACCGTCCTTCTCAATTAGACCTTCGACCACTATGTTGTTGGAAGACAACGGCTTCGCGTCCATGTGACATTGACTACATTCGAGGGCTGGCGCACCGTTGCTCATTGCGAACGCGAGGGACGGAATTAAAATTAGGACCAACACTGCTTTCCAATTCATGGGTCTTCGCGTTTAATTGGTTCCGGTAAGCAATATTAAAAGTACGGAGTTTTATTGACACCGGAGATTTCCAAAAATAGCAGTAAATTAAGTTTCTCGAACACAGTTTTAAGGGGTTCGCGTAGTATCCTATAAAGGACACGGAGAGTGAACCCGATGAAACTGATGGTACAATTATCGCCGTGTGGTGGTAGTGGTAGACACTTAATCGCTTACGAAACGGCAGTGCACTTAGCTATGAGGAGAGGTGGAGGGAAGTACTTAATCATGGACATATCGTCCAACGCTGTCTCTCCCCTCGATATAAGGGGCTGTTACTTGGGTTACTTAATGGGAAGGTACCACCCTTCCGAAGCGATAGTGAAAATACCTCGACACGACAACTTCTACTACACTCGATTCATTACTCCCACTTGCATCAAGGACTTGAACTACAACCTCGGTTTAGTGAACTCCAGACTTGAAGAAATAATTAGCAAGATGGCAATAGAAATAAAAGATCTTATAAAGAGAAATTACACGGTTATCATTACGGCCTCTTACGACATTTTAACCATGAATCTAATAGAGGAGTTGATGAGGGGTCCGCTCTCATTCATTATGGACAGCGAACCCGTACTGATATCTAACGAAAACATAGTATGTATAAAGGAAAGCATCAGATTAATGGAAGAATTAAACCTTAGGAGTAAGAACTTAATAGTCAACAAAGTGCCAGCTGCTGAAATCATGAGGTTGAGGGACGAAGTAATTTCCTTGAACGGCCTCAACTTAGCTGTCCTAATACCGCTATCCAGGCAGCTCTACTTCAGGCACTTCGCGCACTACATGAGCGTTGCAATAAAGGCTAATACTAACCCACATGCTAGAACAATATCTCATTTATTTGACAAAATACTAAGGATACTGGAGGGCACGGAGGAGGGCGGAAAGGTATTAGCGCTCATAGGTGGTTTGATAAATGAAACAGATCTAATACCGAGCGTCAACGAAGGTGCGAAAATAAAAATATTTTAGGAGAGTAGCTCTCTGACTGCTCTCTCATATACTTCTATTGCATGTTTAATCTCTTCTAAGCTCATTACTTCGCCGTCAGTATGACTTAGCTCGCTCTTTCCGGGACCGTAAGCTGCAATGCTCTCCGAGACTTCGGCCAACACGTTCATATCGCTGGTACCTCTCTTTTTAGCGTACCTAGCTCTCTTACCGCTCTTCAGTATTGCCCTCGCCAAGGCCCTCGGTACCGGGGAAGAAGGCTTAACTTCCGCCGGAGGTAAGCCATCGACTAATTCAACATCACAAGGCTCAAAGGCTTTCAGTATGGACTCTAGTTCAACGCCCTTTGGGTACCTCACATCGAATTGAGCTACAACTTCCTTCGGCAAAACGTTGAAGGCGTTCTTAGAAACGATGGTTGTTAAGGAAACGGTGGCTGGTTGGAGGTTCTCTTTCGCCTTTAAGTACAATTCTATTAGCTTATCCACCGCACTTTCCCCGACTTCTGGAGAGGAAGCGTGGCCTCCCTTGGCCTTACACTCCACTTTGAGCCAAGCATAGCCTCTGTAACCTATTATCACGTTAGTGTTGTTCGATGGTTCTCCGATGATTACGTATCTAGCCTTCGGCCCGTTTTCCTTTAAGTACTTGGCGCCGTAGCTATCTGTCTCTTCCCTAACCATTGCACCCAGCAAAATCGGTCCTTCGCCTATCTTAGCTAATGCCCATATCATCGCGTTTAGAGGGCCCTTCGCGTCCACCGCACCTCTACCATAGACCTTGTCCCCAACTATCTTAGGCTGGGGGAAACCCGGTACTGTATCCATGTGAGAGATCAATGCGACTTCGTATTGAGGTTTCTTCGAGGGAGATGCAAGTACGTTGCCAGCCCCATCTTCCCAAACTTCTACCGTGCCGCCCGTTACTTCCTCTATAACTTCCTTGAGCGTCTCCCTAACTTCCTCCTCGTTACCGCTTGGAGAGTAAACCGAAACTAGTTTAAATAGGGTCTGTAGTTCCTTCATCGTTTTACCTAGGGGTTCATTCCGTATCGGATTAAAGAGTGAACGAGAAATTTTAGGAGGAAGGAGAGCGATTTGAAAGCAGTCTCCAGCTTAGTATCGGAATTACTCTTGCTAGTAATAACGGTGTTCCTAGCGGTAACAATCTACGGTTGGACTGCCAAGTTACTAACCATGCTCTCCGCGAATCCGCTTCCGCCAATACCCGAAGTTACTGATGCGTACCTCTTCACAGTGACCAGTAACGGAAGGAGCGCCTTGTTCCTAACTCTCAGAGTGCCTAATGCGATTGAAATAAATGGCGTTTACGTATATGCCGGCGGAAACTTGATCTGTAGTTCGAGCGAATTCCTATTGAGCGCTGACGATCCGAAGGCCAATGAATTCGGATGCAAGGCTCTGAGAGTGGCCGGTTATTACGGTTCGGTGAAGGGTCTAGACGATGAAGATTCCCGATATCCCGGTCTAATCCTCTTCTCAAGCGGTTGTCAGAGACCTGCCGTAGACGAAGCCAGCTCCTCGCAAGTAGGAACTGAGTGGTTCTATCTGGATGGCCCAGGCGGGTACGCTGATAAGTGGACTACCGTAATAGCCGCAGTTCCGCAAGCGTACGAAGTCGGGGGGAAATAAAGTAGAGACGTCGTTCAGTGCCTCCAACACCACTGTAATCTTTCAGAGCTACTTGGGAGTGGAAAGGAAGGCCTTTTACTCCAATGCGGGATGGGTATATATACCGGCTTTCAAGAGTGTCAGAGTGGAAAGGGGTACGTATACGATAATTGTCTGGTGTCCTAGCACGAACTTCGAAGACTTCTCTGCGGTAAAGGTCTCAGTAGTGACTGATATATACGTTGTTACTAGGGAGGTGAACTTGAGCTGAGTTACGAAATAGACTGGAAGTTATTGGAGAGCTTCCTAAGGGGGCTCAAGGGTAGGGTTGTTGTCGAATCGCCGCCCGGTCTATGGAGGGAGGCGAAAGCCGTATGCTCGTTTATCGAAGAGAGAGGTTTGGAATGCGTTAGGTCGGCCATGCCTAGCTTCGGCGCTTGCCTAGTATTCCAAGACTTGGGCGACGCAATAGTCCACTTAGGTCATTACCCTTACCCTTGGTGGAAACCTTCGAAGAAAACGCTGTTCCTGCCTTGTCCTTGGAAAGGTGAGGTTCGATTACATAAAATTAAGAGCGAGCTGGAAGGGAAGAGGACGCTTGTCGGTACGACCGCTCAACACTTGGAGTCCGTGAAAAAGGTCATAGATGAAATGAAAGCTGAAGGAGTGAACGTGGAGCTTTCCTTCAGCACGCCCCGTGGACTCGTTTTGGGTTGCGATTACACGGGTTTGAGGAGGGGTTACGACGAGTACTTAATAATAGCTGGAGGAAAGTTCCATTCCTTAGGTGCATCTCTATATTTAAAGAGGGACGTTATAGCCTTCGACCCTTACTCTGAAAGATGGGAAAGAGTGAATCCATACCCGATTTTAAAGAGAAGGTTATGGAAAGTGTCTGAGGCAATGGAAGGAAGGGAAGTTGCGATAATAGATGGAATAGAGGGGCAAAGCAGGGAGAACCTAGTTAAGGCATTGTTCCTCGAGGCCTCTAGGGGAGGGTTTAAAGCTAGGTTATTTAAGGCTCCAATACTCACTAAGGAGTTCGTTGCGAACGTTCTGGAGGAGGTAGATTTCGCAGTAATTACCTCTTGTCCCAGATTACCTTTGGACGACTATGGAGACTTGGAAAAGCCAGTTCTCGCGCCCGGTGAGGCCAGGGCTGTCTTTAGGAGGAATTTGGAGCTCTACTCGTTTCCATTCTGAAGGTATTTAGCCATTATCCGATACTTCACGTACTTGTCTTCCGGACTGAATCTAGGTGGATGCGGGACCTTGGTAGGGGTTCCACACACCGGACACGTTTCCTTAAACGTATACCTGCCGCAGTTGGGACACTGTCTCATTAACCATTTCAACTTTGCTTCACCTGTTGGAACTGGTATAGGTGGAAGCCCTCCTTCTTAGCGTCCTCAAGTATCTTTTGTCCTATGGCCTCCAAGGTCTTGCCAGCCGTCTTGTAGTCGAACGCGTGGACCTCTATTACGTACCTAGGCGCACCTATAGTGTATATTCTAACCCTTATTTCGTCCCCTTTCATGAAATCGTAAGCGTTCATTAGGACCCTCCTTATCTTGTCTACTCCTTCCGGGTCGAACGTTTGGAGTATTGCCATACCCTTTAGCACAGCTTCTTTGATCTTTACGTGCGTCTTAGCTACCTCCTCAATAGCGCTGGCGATCTCTTCGGGAATCCCGGCCTTCACCAAAATTTCCTTACCCTTTAACGCGGTGTCCTCGAAGACGCCAAGTAAGTCTCCGAACTCCTTCTGAATTAGAGGTTCGAGCATGTTGTAGAGCTTATCGTAATCCATTCCAGTCTTTTCCGCAACTATTTTGAGGAGGTTCTCGCCTTTCTTCAATCTCTTGTACAGTAACATCTTCTGCCTCTTCTCAGACTCGAGGACCTTCTTCAAGGAAACGTCAACGGTACCCCTTTTCTTGTTAACCCTGATGACCTTCACGACGATCTTCTGGTTCTCTCTTAAGACGTTCCTTATGTTCCTGACCCATCTGGAAGCCACTTCGCTCCATGGTAAGTAAGCTTCCAAATCGTTGTATTCGTCTAGAGTAACGTAGGCACCGTAGTCGAACACTTGCCTAACTGTGGCTACTACGAGCTCTCCAACTCTAGGAAGCCTCTTTCTAGCCATCTTTAAGTTCCCTGATATTAACGGGGAGGAGGCGTTTAAGACTTCAAAAGCAGGAGACGCTATTCAAAACCTCAAGTTATTAGTTCCTTAACTTTCTCCGCTAGCTCCTTAGGAGCTGCTTCAATCTTCACTTCTTCACCGTTCCTCAGCTTTATTATTATCTCCGAGTAACCCATGAGTTTACCGAGAGCGTCCGTAGCTACTGTAACTTCGCCAATAACGTTCTTTGGAATGCTTCTAACCTTACTATATAGTGGGAACTCCACCGATATCGTTAAACCTTCATCGCTTAAGACGTACTTCATTGACCTAACGTAGATTACTAACATGTAGAATTCCACGGCAACTACTATTAGAGCTAACGCCGCGTACAAGGGACCGTAGAGGTAAAAGAGAATCATTGAAGGCAGTAATGAAATCAAAGTGAGTACGAATGCCCTTTTCGATACGAAGTACGAGAGCGCTATCACGGCAATTGGCAGAGCGTACCAATAGCTCCTGTAACTTTCTGGTACGAGAGGTGCCGCTAGGATAGCGATCGCGCTCAAGATTAACATTAATATTTCGCTAAAGTAAGCTCTCAAGGTAGGCTTTATGACTACTTCCAAACTCTTCTAACCCAGCTAACTCTCTAATGCGAGGTCTTTTATCGCTATTTTTCGTTGCAAGTGATCAATTTTTATTTCGGATCTTCGGAAAGCTTGGCGGTAAGGCTTCTTGAAATCTAAGCTCTATTGCGAAATGTGTGGATCCCCAATAGAAGGAAAGGCGTATCGAGTGGTAGTGGAAGGAACGGAAATGTTGCTCTGCGAGAGGTGCTACAGATCAGTTAGGGCGAAGGCCGTTCCGACTACTACTAAGAAGAAGGTCGAGAAAAAGGAGGAAAGGAAAGTTGAGAAGCCTAAGAAGAAGGTAGTTGAATACGAAATCGTAGAGGACTACTACGAGAGAGTTAGGGAGGCGAGGGAACGCTTGGGAATGAGTAGGGCTGAGCTTGGAATGAAGGTCGGAGTTGGTGAGAATGTTATAAAGAGAATTGAACTTGGTAGGTTGGAACCGGACCTAGAACTGGCTAAGAAGTTGGAAAAGGCGCTTAACGTAAAGTTAATCCGGAAGGTAGAATACACGGAGGAGGAAGGTCAGGCGAAGCTACCATCCGAAGAACTAACTTTAGGAGATATAGTGGTCATAAGGAAAGATTGAAGGCTCGGGTGGGGTCCAGCAATCTCCTCATTTCATCAGATGGACCGGACCCTCCTCATAGCCCAAACTTTCATAGCGCCTTTTGAGATCTAAAAGGAGTTCCCGAGATCTGTGAAAAGTTGCGGCGTTAGAATGATTAGTTCTTGAACCAGCTAATTTAGGAGCTGTTAGCTTCCTTAAGCCCTTCCATGAATTAATCAAGTAATTGGAGTACCCCTCACTACTACTCCCCTATAGAAGTCGTTGAGTATAGTGGCGTTGTTAGGCAATCTCATTACTATTACCTTCTCGAAGGAAGGAAGCTTATTTCCTATCACATAGATTACGGGCTTCCCATTAACGGTTAAATAATTTATTGGGCATTCGTTGAGAATAGTTACGTTTAGCAGATCGCTAATGCCCTCTACTTTCTCGTTGAGGTAATTAGGCGTGAGCTTGTACGCCCTCTGTATGATTCCATTTAAGGGATATCCGGGAGGATAGCTGGCCCAACCCCTTACGTAGTCGCTGTAATTACCGGGCTCAACGATTACCCAGACGTACTTTAAGTTGCTTTCGTGAATGGCAAAGAGCCAAGGAACGTATTCGTAAAGGTTATCTCTATCTACCGAGTAGACGAGGCCGATGACCGAGTAACCCCTTTCCTTCAACCACTTGGTCATCTCCTTCGCTATTGGGTACGTGTATTCGTAGTACTTTTCCACATGGCTATTGAAACTTACGTAATCTCCTGCCCTAAATCCATTGTAGGGGTTTAACCAGAGCCAGAGGACTGCAAGTTTCTCGCCATTGACGGGCGCTACGTATCGAGCCTCGCCACTGCTTAGCGTAACTGAGTTCGTTACTAGAACCAAGTAAACTACATACAAGACCATGAACTTCCTCCAATCCATATATCTCTTACTAAAGACATATAGCGTAATTACTATCGTTACGTGATATAGTAAAAGCGAGAGCGCCCCAATAGCTGAAAACAGTCCTTGTAGTCCCAAGGTGCCCCTATAAAGGTACACTATACTCAAGCCGAGTCTATTCAGTATGTCCTCAGCCAAGTAACCTAGAGGGCCGTAAGCTGTCCCGAAGACCAGGTCGACGAAGGTAGCGAATACGCTCGGTAATACTAACCATTTGAAATCTACCCCATAGATCATTAACAAGATCAATGGAATTACTAAGTTTTGAGGACTTATAACTTTACTAAAGAGAATGAAGGCTAGAGCGGAAAGCGCTAGAGCGGAACCGAACTTCCCTCTTAAGGACTTGATTAAAGACGCTATAACGAATAACGAGAACGTCACGGATAGAACGTAGTAACCGATTCCGTTCTTGGGCAAAGGTTTCCCGAAGCAAGGAGCAACTATATTAGCTATGTGAAAGGTCGCCACGTCGCCTGCTATTATGAGTAACGGGATTCCAGTGTATCCAAGGGAAGCGGGCGGTCTCTCGTTATGCATTGAAAGGACATTGGAAACGTAACCTTCGCTAAGGAAGGGTAAGTTCAATGAAGCAAAGAGTAAGGTAGTTAGAATCAGGTCTCTAAACCTTCTCTCCCTTATCCACATTCCAACGAAAGCCGGTAACGCTATCCATGAAGTCTGTTTCGTACTTAAGGAAAGAGCCAAAGGTATCCAGTAGAACCCATCGCCTATTCGCATTCGATACAAAGCTTCGACTAGTAGCGACGAAGCCAGTACGTCTGGCATACCGTGAACGGATGCTGTAAACCAAACGAGGGGATTCAATAGAATGAAGTTCCGAGAACCGCTCTTGATCTCCTCGAGGCGCCTAGCCATCCAAAAGACTGCCGCTACTAGGACTATTTTCTCTATTACTCTGAAAGTCGTTAAGTTCAGCATCCCCAAGGTCTTGAGGGGTAGGGAGAGCGCCCCCCATACTAAGAGGGCGAACGGAGGGTAAGCGTACCATTGAGGGTACGTAACGGGGTTGGAATAGATCCAAGGTGTACTGGGATCTACATTGTATGGATTAGTGAAGTTAAGTAAGAGCGCGGTTGCTCTGAAGAATACCGTGAAGTCGTAATGGTGAGATGTTAAGGAGATCGGCAGTAAGTACAGCAGCGCCTCTATTATCATTTAAGCACCGATGGCGAAGTTCTCAAGGAGAGGTTTTAGGAGTATTTCCTAAAACGTATGTCGCAACTTCCCTAACGTAAGTTCCGAAGGATTTCCCTTTGGAGGCCTTTTCCAAGTACTCCCTCCAACTCAGTCCCATCCTCTCTTTCCAAACGGGATAGACTGACTTAAGGTTGCTTAGAGCGATTTCGTGGACCTCGCAGAACTGCCCGACTCTGGGTCTACCGCATATCGGGCAAGGGTTAGAGGGCTCTAAGTCCCCTAGTGAGTAAGCCAAGCTTAAACCGACTTCCCCTAGCCTCGGTAAATACTTTGATATCAACCTCTTCAACTCGCTCTTCGCCTCCTCTACTACTTCTTCCCTCTTCCTCTTACCAAGCCGCACGTTCTCCATCTCGATTTCGAACTTCCTCGTTAATTCAACGCTCGTCAACTCGGGGAAGAAGTTCAGCAGGACGGAGGCAACTGCTATACCCAAGTCAGTCGCGTAGACCTTACCCTTCAAGTCCCTCAAGTAACCCCTCTTAAACAACGTCTCTACTATCCTGGCCCTCGTAGCTTCAGTTCCAATTCCAACCTTCTCCATCCATTTAACAAGGCTCGCCTTAGTGTACCTCTCGGGCGCTTTAGTCAATTGCTGTCTCAAGGAACAACTTACCTCAACGACCTCGCCCTTCGAGAAGTCAGGTAATTCCTTCTCTTGAGGTGCAGAGAATGGGTAATATAAGCTCCATCCCTTCCATAAGGTTCTCCTTCCGGTAGCCTTCACCGTTACCCCATTGACTTCCAATTCTACAGTTACTACCTCGTATTTGGCTTCGGTGGCCATAGTAGCCATGAAGCGCCTCACTATTAGGTCGTATATCATTGCATGTTCCTTATCGAGACCACTTGGGACTTTACCGGTAGGGTAAATGGCCGGATGCGCTGGATCGTCTTTCGGGCCGTTATTAGGTTGGAGGACGCCCTTCGTTTCCTTAATTAGTGCATAAACGTACTTCGAATACTGCGACTTCTTTAATGCGTCTAGTATTCCCCTCAAGTCTAAGTCCTTCGGATACTTCTGGCTATTAGTCCTTGGATAAGAGATATATGCGTCTAGATACAAGTCTTCAGCTATTTTCTGTGTCTTGGCTGGTGAGAAACCGAACAGCCTGGCGGCCTCTTGCTGCAAATCGGGAAGGTTGAACGGGTGAGGCGGTCTGAGCCTCTCAACTCTAGAAACGACGTCTCTAACCACGCCTCTATTGCACTTGCTTTTCCATGAGAGAGTCTCGCTCTTCTTCTCGAACTTAATAGATGGTTCAAACGTAACTCCCTTTGACGAAATTGTAATTGAAAAGTAGGGTAACGGAACGAAGGTACCGATCTGAAGTTCCCTCTTGACGGCTTCCAGTAAGGTCGGGCTCTGCACCCTTCCGGCCGATAAACTCTTCGATCTCCCGGTTGCCTCCCTATAGGCCCTCATTAACGCCCTCGAGACGTTTATTCCCCAGAGCCAGTCCAGTTCGTGTCTCGTTAGTCCGGCCTCCACCATTTCCCAATCTAACGGTCTCAAGTTCCTCCAAGCTCTCCTCAGCTCTTGGGGAGTCAGTGCGTGAAAGACCATTCTCCTTGCCTTTCGCAAGTCGCCTAAGTTCTTGATTACCATAAAGCCAATCACAGATCCTTCGATATCGTAGTCACATGCATTAACGTATAGAGAAGCTCCTTTGGCGACCTTACCTAGGACTAAAAGGAACTTTTTAGTATGGGAGGAACTTTTATCTATCTCGTACAAGGGTTTCCACTCGTATGAGTAGATGGGGAACGAATTGGACTTGGCAGCTATTCCGTACAAGTGGCCCGCCGCAGACGCTACTATTATTTTAGTTCCATTAACAACTTCCCAATAAGGAACGTTGTATAACTTCTTCTTTTTCGGAGTGCCGAGGGCCGAAGCTATCTTTTCGGCCGCCTTAGGCTTCTCGGCTATCACCAGTACGTGATTCAAAGCGGTCTTCCATAACCCCGATTGGGTCCAAGGGCTCTTGAAGGGATGGGCTCCTTACACTTAATCCTCTCTACTGATTCCAGTCCTGGAGAATTACGTTGAGGGGCTCCTACGAAGCCGTAGTATCGAAGGTCCTAGTAGCTTTCTCGCTAATAGTTTTCGCAATCGGTTACGTAGTGAGCGTGGCGAAACTCAATTGGCTCCATATAGACTTGATGAAGAGCGCTTTGGTGCTCTTCCCTCATGGCGTAGCAATAGCATACGCTAGCAGTTTGAGTAAGAGAAAGGAATTGTATAAGCTACACTTACTTAGCTTACCGTTGATAGCTCTCCCGTTCTCATATGACATAGTTAGATACTACCTTATAATAGTATCAAGCTACTTCGTTCCCTTTACCTTACTCTCGTCTAAGGATTGGAAAGGGCCCTTCAAGCGGTCGCTGGAGTTAGTTGCCGTTTCGTACTTAGCTTTAGCGTTATATTCAGCGATTCGCGCTAACGATCCCTTCATAGATGGCGTTAGGCTCTTGGTTTACCCAATAACTTTAATTTACGCAGTGTCTAGCCAGTCCTTCCCGAAAACGTTTGGAGACCAAGCCCATTGGGGCTTGGTCTTTACGTCTTCTGTATTAGCGTTCTCAATTCTGCTTTACCCAAATCCTGCCTCCGTATTGACCGTCGCTTCCTTGTTCCTATATCTCGTATCAATCAAACTTTACAAATTTAGAGAATATCTAGCGAAAGTGGAAAGCATGAAGGACAAGCCGATTCCGTACAGAGCGAACAGGTACTTCCTTTACGGTCATTTATGGGTAATCGTATCTACCTTAGCTCCTTTGCTTTACTTCAATTCGCCCCTAGCGTTCCTCCACTCGCTAGTCCTAGGTTTCATTTCGCTCCATATATTCATACACTTCCCGTTAATGGTTCCAATTATACTCAGAATAAGGAACGCTAAGAGGTACAACCAGTTGCCTTATCCCTTTGCGATCATATCGGCGTTCGTTTGGCCTTTCGCGAAAGATTTAGCGTGGATTTCCTTCTTAGTGGGTTTCGCTCTACTACTGCGAATAGTCCTTTGATCTCGTCCAAGCAATTTAAATCTCCTCTCCGACTACTAGTTTAAATTCCATACCTCGAAACACCATTACCCCTATCGCACTGTAGTATAGATATATATACTATGAATTCGAAATATAGTAACTGCTGGTTAGAGATGTCTTTCAAAGCGTTTACGCTAACTTTGGCTCTACTACTAGTTTCTAGAGCGATGAGCCTATCCGAATTGTGGAGTTACAACAGTGCAGGTACCGCCACAAGCCTAACTTTTTCGGAAAACGGAAACTTGGGAGTTTCCTCTTTGGACAGTTGCGCTTACGTGTTCGATCAAAATGGCAACTTGTTGAACAAGACGTGTGGATGTTGGAATTGCTATATGGGAGACGTCTCCTACTGCTGCGGGAAATTCGGTTTCATTAACGAAGATAACAAAGCCTACATTTTCTACGAAAACGGGACGCTGTGGAAGAAGGTAGATGTAGGTTCACATTACTATCACAGTGCAATCACAATACACTCTAACGGCTTCATTGCTTGTAGGAGCTACTGCGCTTACCTTTACTTTAATGGAACAAGGAAATGGAACGTATATGTTGGATACGTTGAGAACGGTCCTAGTATTCACGCTAACTACGTTTACGCAGCTGATATTAATGGGAAAAGTCTCTGCGTCCTCAGGCTCTCCAACGGCGCTAAAGTAAAGGAAATAAGTTACAATGAATTCGTTTACGACACTGCTACCTGCAGTAATTACTTGGCAGTTTCAACTTTACATCACCTTTACCTCTATGACCTATCTGACCCCGTTAACCCTATTGAGCTCTGGAGTAGTGAGGGACTTAACTATGCTATTCATATCACCTTCTCGCCGGATTGTAGGTACATAGCTGTTGCTGATTACAACAACAAGAAGCTCAAGATATTCGATATACGAGGTGAGCTAGTATTAGAGAAGGGATACCCTAACGAAGTCTATAGCGTCGCTTGGTGGAACGATAGAATTGCGGTCGGATTAAACAGTAACGAATTCCGCGTTTACAAGATTGTCTTTGATCAAATCCAGAATACAGCTACAACTATTAGCACGTCTACTGAGAGTGAGAGTACCCAAGCTTCTGAAAGCGTTGATGAAACGGGAACTCAAATACCCCTTGTAGCTCTGGCAGTTCCCGTGATTATTACACTCGGGAGAAAACTCAAATTGCTGTAATAACATCACACCTTGTTCAATTTATGTTCAATTTATTTTACCACACACTTTTTCGAGAAACTAGGAAACGCATCGCTTAGTATACGTTCGTATTAAATTGCCTAAGGTGTCTCTAGAAGGCTCTGACTTATTACGCTAGATAACCTATCATTAGGAACTGTCTCTTACCATTTATTATCAAAGCGTTCTGCTAATTAGCTCTCTGGAACCTTCTTCCTCATAAGCCCTCTGTTTCTATAAGGTTTGGAAACTATTATGGTTTCGAGAACGCGTAAATATTACAATGGCAATTCCAAGCAATTTAAATCTCCTCTCCGAATTGCACATGGGGGTTGAGCAATGATAACTCCAAAGGAAGTTCCACCGGATAGATTCAACCAAAAGCTAGCTATGTACCTTAAGGAGAAGTTCCCGGAAATAAGGCCTCCTGAGTGGGCTATGTACGCTAAGACCGGCCCTCATAAGGATAGGCCTCCTATGGACGTAGACTGGTGGTACTATAGGGCAGCAAGCATATTAAGGAAATTGTATATCAGTGGAGAGCCAATAGGAATAGAAACGTTCAGGACCATTTACGGAGGCAGGCAAAGGAGAGGCGTGGCTCCTGCGCACTTCAAGAAAGCCGGAGGATCTCATATAAGGAAAATACTCCAACAACTCGAGAAAGTTGGTTTAGTAAGGAAGACGAAGAACGGAAGAGTCCTAACTCCTGCTGGAAGGAGCGTTCTAGATCACGTTGCCTACTACACCTTCTTGGAAGTCGCCCAAGAGATGAAGGAGCTGGAGAAGTACCTCGGGAGGTGAACGCCGTTTTGAGTATTGACGAAAGGGAGTTAGAGGAACTCAAGCGGCGAAAGTTAATGGAACTTCAAAGGGAGCTGGAGAGCAAGAAGGCGGAAGAGCAGAGGAGAGCGAAGGAAGAGCTAATAAGAGAAGAAATATTGAGGAGGGCGCTAACCTCCGAGGCGAGACAGAGGCTCGCTAACGTTAAGCTGGTCAGACCGGAACTAGCCATCCAAGTTGAGAATTACATTATTGCACTTGCACAAGCCGGCAGAATTCCCAGACCAATAACAGATGAAGAACTAAAGGAAATACTAGCTAAATTAACTGCCCATGAGAGGAGCACTGGCGGGAGAATAAACATCAAGGAAAGGGGGTGGAAGTGAGATGGCCCATTACAAGCACGTCGCGAAGAAATTAAGATTAGCTAAGAAGACTAAACAGAATAGAGCCCTTCCCGCATGGGTTACTTTAAAGACGAGGAGAAGGGTTATTGTTAACCCCGTGAGGAGATACTGGAGGAGGCAAAAGATAAAGAACGTGTGAGGTGAATGGTAATGCCAAAGGATAAGTCCGAAGTAATATATGTGATCAACTTGAACAGGATCTACTGGGGAAAGAGGGTAAACAGGGCCAAGAGGGCTATAAGGTTCATCCGCGAGTTCGTAATGAGACACACTGGGGCGGACGTAGTGAAGATAGACAACACAGTAAACAACTACGTATGGAGCAGGAGTATAGAGAAACCTCCTAGGAGAGTACCAGTATACGTAGAGACATATGAGGAAGAGAACGAAGAAGGGGGTAAAGTAAAGGTAGCTTATGTAACCTTAGCCAACGTTAAGAACGTGGAGGCCTAACGCTTATGGTAGATTTCGAAATTGAGAAGTTGAGCGTTTTTGGTAACCCGAACATAGGTGTCTACTTGTTTGCCAACAACCATTACGCAATAGTACCTAGTAACCTAGACGAGGACTCGGTAAAGATTATTGAAAGAACCCTGAAAGTGCAAGTAGTGAAGATCAGCGTCGTTAGTAGCCCATTAATAGGACTGTTCCTAGCCGGCAACGATCACGCAATTTTAGTTCCATATATTATAAAAGATTACGAGCTAAACGATCTCAGATCCCAAGTGGACATGAAAGTACACGTACTCCAAACGAAGCTCACTGCGCTCGGAAACGTAATACTTGCTAATAATAGTTACGCTTACGTACATCCTGAATTAAGGGACGTTAAAGATAGAATAAAGGAAATGCTTGGGGTCGAAGTAGAGGAAAAGGAAATAGCAATGATCCCAACCGTAGGAAGCGCCGCCGTGGTAAATAACAAAGGCGGCGTAATACATCCGGAAGCTAGCGAGCAAGAGGCGATGGAGCTAAAGGAGAAGTTCAAGTTATCAGTCGTAGGTACTGCCACGGTAAACGAGGGTATTCCCTACGTAAAGACCGGATTGGTTGCTAACGATAAGGGGGCATTGGTAGGAGAACAAACGACTCCAATAGAAATGGCGCACATAGAGAGGATCCTCTCGGGAAGGGAGTAGATTGAAGAACGTAATTAAAATAAATTTATGTAGGCGGAAGATAAGGGAGTTTAATCCGATATGGGCGTTCGCCCCTAGAAGGGGGCCCAAAGTAGCTCTCTTCTATCCTGCTCCTTACGAGGTCGCATCTCAGAGCTTAGGGTTCCAATTAGTTTACGCGCTCCTAATAGCCCATGGTATTAGGGCTGAGAGGTTTACTACTGACTCTTGTGGCTTCAGTCTGGAGACGAAAACCCCCATAAAGAAGTTCGACTTTATTCTAGCGTCTTCCTCTTTCGAAATAGATTACTTGTACCTAGCGGACTTCTTGAAGAGGTACAAGACTAACCAAAAGGTATTAGTAGGTGGTCTCTCTCCTATGGCTAATCCCATACCTTTATTCGACCTAGTAGATTACGTGGTGCTGGGCGAAGCGGAGGCAACTATACCGCAGTTGGCATCAGATTTCCATTCAGGTGATATAGAGCCAAGGGAGTGGCTAGTAAGTTCCACATCGGAAGGTGGTAAGAAGGCATGGATCGATTTGAAGGATGCTCCCTTGCTAGCTAGTCAGTTTCTCCCCTTAGATATAGATCCCCCTTGGGGAAAGGGCTTCTTAATTGAAGTAACCCGAGGTTGTCCGCACAAGTGTAGGTTTTGCATGGAAGGTTGGATCAATAAACCGTTTAGAGAGAGGGACTTGAAAAGCGTTATTAAAGTTTTGAGGGAAGTCGGCGAACCTTATGAGAAGGTAATTACTTTATCGCTGAGCCTAACGGATTACAACGATTACAAAGCGTACCTCCGGGAACTAGCTTCGCTCGAAGTAACCGGATCCGTTCCGAGCCTTAGAGTAGATGGAATAGATGAGGAAGCGGTCGAATTGATAAGGGCAATAGGTCAAAGAACCGTTACAGTTGCTCCAGAAACGACCCTTCCGGAGAAATCAAAGGTTCTAGGAAAGGGATTTAATCCTAGTTTCTTAAAGGAGAAAATTAACTTAGTCAAGAAAGTTCAACTGAAGCCCAAAGCGTACGTAATGATAGTTCCCGGCGAACACTTGGAAACGGCCAAAAAAGAAATAGAGAACTTGAAGGAGATTTTCGGAAAGGAAACTCACTTTACAGTAAATCCCTTAATACCGAAGCCTTGGACGCCTCTTCAGATAGCCCCAATCCCAAGCGATAGGGAGGAAAGGGTCTTAATATACTATAAGAAGAACCTACCTAACGCCGATTTGTATCCCATACGCTGGGCTAAATTGCAAGCAATCTTATCGCTCGCCACGAAGCCCGTGTTGAAGTACTTAGATCCGAAACTGCCGCCAAGCAAACAGATAGCTGAGCTCGCGAAGGTTATTGATTTAAGTGAGCTTCATAAATGGAGAACGGGTTGGGAACCTCCTTGGATGAATTTCGAGGTAGCGGACCCAAGAGAAGCATTGAGGCTGGGAGAGGAAAGTTACGAAGCGTGGAGAGAGGTTTTCTCGGAATCTCGGACCTAATACTCCACGGAGGCAAGGTCCCACCTCATTTAATGAAGAGAATGAAAGGTCTCTCCGAGGCCATAGTTAAGTTCATAGTAGATGAATACGGTCCAACGGAGTTAATTCAGAGGCTCTCCGACCCTTTCTGGTTCCAAGCGTTCAACAACGTTATAGGAATGGACTGGGATTCCTCAGGAAGTACTTCCGTAGTGATGGGTATACTTAAGGAACTCACGTGGAGGGAGGACCTCGGTTTCGTAGTGCTCGGTGGTAAAGGTAAGAACATGCTAAAAGTAAGAGAGGAAGCAGAGGAGGCCGCAAGGAAGTTTGACATAGATCCAATGGAGGTTTCGCTGTTCTCGAAGGTAACGGCTAGAATAGACTCTGCATTGCTTCAAGATGGGTACGACCTATACGTTCATTACGTAGCTCTCTCAGAGGACGCGTGGCTGACGGTACAACAAGGAATGGACCTTGAAAGGAAACTGGCGAGGAGGTATCACGTAACTAATAGGAATTTTCCATGGAAGAATCCTCACTCGGGGATTAGTGGGCTCAGGGGAGAGGCCTTAGATGTTTCAGCGCCTACTGGGAAGAAAGTTATGGAAGTAGGCGTAGAGGTAATAAATGAGGGGAAGGCGTTTTCCTTACTAAAGGTCGCCAGAGCCTCGTTAAAGGGACAGAGGCGTCTCGATGGTAGCTTCGTTATAGATCCCTCCAAGCTGAAGTACTACTATCCCGTCAGACCCACTAAGCAATTGGAATTAGCACTAGAGAAGATAGCTCAAGCCTCTCCTTCGTCTGCTGAGGAACTACTCTTAAGCCCCGGTCTCGGGCCCAGAGTAGTTAGGGCCTTGGCGCTAATAGCCCACGTCATTTATGGATACGAGCCTTCGTTTGACGACCCCGTAACCTTCGATCCCTTCGCTTACGCTTACGCTGTAGGCGGTAAAGACGGAATACCTTACCCATACGACTTAAATGTAGCAGACGAGGCAATAGGGTTACTGAGGGAGGCTTTGGAGGAATCGTCCATAGAAGTTAAGTTAAAGAAGGCTGCCTTAAAGAGGTTGAGCGAATGGATAGGAAGAACTCTAGGGGAAGTTCAGAGATAGTCCCGCTCGAGCTAGTAGCTGCCCGAGCTCTCTCTAGAGCTTTCAAAGGCTGGAACATGAAGGGATACTTAGAGAGAACTTACGCTAAACTGGGAATACCGGATAAGGCGAGGCCAGTAATTGTAGGGCTCATCGGGGGAACGGCGAGGAATTGGATGGTTTTATCTAAGGCATTGGGTATGCCTTACGACAAGCCTAGACCCTCAACTAGTTACTGGCTCAACTTAGTACTAGCTTACCAAGCGCTCTTCCGGAGAGTTCCGGCAGATAGGCTTGAGTGGGCTTTCAAGAAGTTCCCTAGAGGGACCTATCTCGAACTCTTGAAAAGCGAACCGGAGGACTTCCTTCGAGACCTAACTGGCGAGGAAAGGGAAAGGGTACACCTTAGCGTTCCCAAGTGGGTCTGGGAGGAAGTAAAGAGGGTTAGCGATCCCAAGAGGTTCGTTGAAGCACTTGATAAGAGGAAGGGCTTTTGGGTTAGAGTGAGGGACCCTTCGATAATCCCTTACCTTAGAAGGAAATTCCTAATAAGGGAAGGACCTTTTGAAGACTCACTGTACCTAGTTGGTCCAAAGAGAGATCTAATAAGAGAAAAACTTCACCCGAATAAGGTTGTAATAATGGAGCTCGCATCAATGAGTATTGCCTACCTAGCTAAGGGTAAGAGGGTACTCGACTTAACCTCTGCACCCGGCGGAAAGGCCTTTCACTTAAAAGATAAAGGCTTTCTCGTTATCGCCAATGATATAGATCCAACCCGCTTCTACTTTCCTGTAGAGAGAGTTGTTAGCGATGCGAGGTTTCCTCCGTTCATTAAGGCATTCGATACGATAATATTGGACCCGGACTGCAGTAGCATAGGGAGGCTGAATTCCCCCGAAACTCGAATACTCCTTCCCGTAGTCAACAAAAGAAAGCTCAGTGCTTATCAAAGAGAATTGATAAAAGGAATGCTTAAATTAGTAAGAAAGGGAACTAGATTGGTATATTCCACTTGTACGGTAACGTATGAAGAAAACGAGGCGCATTCCCCAGTTCTAGAAGAGGTAGCTGAACCAATAGATGTTGATATCGCCCTTCCTAGAGGAAGAAAAGGGTGGAGGCATTACTTACCTGACGTTCACGAAACTATAGGATTTACCTTCGCCGTTTTCGAGGTCACCTCCTAGCCAGCGCTTCCACCACTTTGCCCAGCATGTCCGTTACCAACTTCATCTGGGAGTTCAATCCCGCCATTCCCGCCTTCAATTCGTCGATCGATTGCTCTATGTCGTCCATCCTCTTGTTTAACCTCTCTTCCATGAGCTTCATCTCTTCCCGTAATTGATCGATCCTCCTATTGGTCTCATCTATCCTACCGTTTAGTTCGCTCCTAACGTCATCTATCCTCCTATTGAGCTCTTCCTTCACCTCATCTATCCTCTTGTTTAACCTAGCTTCAACTTCTTCTATCCTCTTATTAGTTTCATCTAACCTCCTATTGGTCTCGTCTATTCTACTGCTTAGCTCACCTCTAACCTCATCTATCCTCTTGTTCAAGTCTCCCTTCAGTTCCTCAATCCTCATATTAGTTTCGTCTATCCTCCTGCCCAGCCTTTCTTCAACTTCCTCAATCTTCTTGTCCAGTCTCTTCTCTACCTCGTCAATTCTCTTGTTCAACCTCTCTTCAACTTCCTCTATTCTCTTATCAGTCTCATCAATCCTCTTCTCCAGCCTCTTCTCGACTTCCCTCAACTCCATCCTGTTGAGCTCCATTTGCTTGTACAAGCTATCGTAACTCACTTTGGTTTGATTAAGGACCATGAAGAGCAAAATGAAGTTCGCTTCGGAATCAGTAATGGGCTTGCCAGCTCTGAGCTTATCGAGTATTTCCGCGAACTTCTGGGAAGCGTACTGGAAGGCTAGGTCGAGCAGTTGATCGGGGAGGGACAATCAATGTTCCCGAAGGGAGTTAATTGGGAGGGGAAGGTAAAAAGGTTGAGAGCGAGGTGAAAGTGGAGTACGAGGGTAGATCGTCTAGAAACATTACTGAATCAGATGCTCGCTATTTCAACGTCGCCGAAGCCCGCAGCTCTCCCGCTACCTACGCCTAGGAGGGCAGCGTGTTTCAGGACGGTCTTAACTACGTCGTTGAGCTCTCGAACCCAAAATAGGGCCGTTCCGGACAAGGCTGGGAGCCACTTGCCCTCATATAGATACCAAACTTTGCCTATGCTATGGAGAGTGGAGTGATCTTCCACTAGTCCCCTCTCGAGCGCCTTTAGCGCTTCAAAATACTTTTCCCTAAAGATCGAATAAACGTTAACTGAGAATAGGTGCGAAGGCGATGGGAGGAAGCGGCTCCTTAGGGCTTCCCCGGGCTTGTGCCAAGGATCTCTTAGAACGACTGGGCCCCTCATTTTAACTAGGATCGCCTCCCCGAAGTCCTTAGGCAAGCTTACTTCCTCTACCTTATATGTTTCCATCTCCACTAGCGCGCCTTTAAACTTGAATTTACAATGCGAGAATTCGTATAAGCTATCAATTAGAGCGGAAGGACCAGCTACTTCGAAGAACGTCTCCTCGGGAACTCTCACGAACTTCTTCCCTGAAGGTCTTCTATCCTTACAGAACGAACACTTAACTAGAGCTTTCGGGTATATGGGAGTTCCGTTGGGCCCGAATAGGGGCGTTACGTGAACCTCCTTGAGTCCCCCCTCTTGGCTCAACGGCTTCTCGAAGGATTCATTGACGCAAATTAAGTAGCTCTTAACAATTTTGCCGCTGAAATCGTCTAACTCCATTGGCGTGATCGATGCCTTAATTCTAACTCGCTTGTACTTTTCGAAGAGCTCTTTCTCGATCGTTTCAACCAACTTCCTCACCGAGTGCTCGGATCAGGTATTGGAGAATTCATTCGAAAATAGTATTACAATAAGGAATATATTAAGAGAAAGTAGGCTGATGGCAACGGAAATAAAGAACGACGAATAAACTTTGAAGGCGAACTCTCTTACTTGGAACCAAGATCGCTACCTTCCATAATTAGTTAATTGCTTCTAACTAAAAGGGAGTTCATAGAACGCAAACTACGCTTAACGCTTGAAATTCTAAATCAGTTATTTCGTAAATCGCTAACTCAAACCCTCTTCCAAACTATTTAATTTTCATCGATAGGTGGAGAGCAGAGGGCCGCTCAATTTGAGTGAGTACGAACTACAATTCTTTAAAGAGAATGGATTTAAGAGAAAGAAATGTAAGATGTGTGGAAACTACTTCTGGACTCTCGGCGATCACGAGGTTTGCGGAGACGCACCGTGTCAAGAATACGAGTTCTTCGATGTGCCTGTCAAGAGACCTTTAAGTTTATATGAAGCTAGAATGGAATTCCTTAAGTTCTTTGAGGAACATGGTCACGCTATCATTGAACCCAGACCAGTAGTTGCCAGATGGCGCGATGACTTATTCCTTACCATTGCCAGCATCGTGGTTTTCCAACCTCACGTGACCAGTGGGAAAGTTCCGCCTCCAGCGAACCCATTAGTCATTTCCCAGCCTTGCATCAGGCTCGAAGACATAGACAACGTTGGATTGACCTTAGGTAGGCACATGACCGGTTTCGAAATGGGGGGTCACCACGCCTTCAATTATCCAGATAGAGAAGTATATTGGAAGGAAGAGACGGTCAGACTAGCCTTTGAGTTCTTTACAGAAAGGTTGGGAATACCCCCCGAGCTGATAAACTTCAAGGAAAGCTGGTGGGAAGGAGGAGGTAACGCGGGGCCCTCCTTCGAGGTTACTGTAGCTGGTTTGGAGCTGGCAACGCTCGTATTCATGCAATACGAAGTAAAAGGAGAGAAGCAATACGTTCCAATGAACTTAAGGGTAGTTGATACGGGATACGGAATTGAGAGAATTGCGTGGTTCACCCAGAAGACTCCAACGGCCTTCCACGCGATATATGGAGATATGGTAAGGGAATTCCATAAGCTCTTGGGAGTAGAAGAACCTCCTAACGAGTTACTTTACGCGTTAGTCAGATCAGCTGGTCTCATGGATCCTGAAGTCCCGGAAACTATGGAGAGGGTGTATTCGAAGGCCTCTGAGAGAATTGGTATGAGCGTTAACGAGATCAAAGAAATACATAGGAAGGTGTCACTCGTATACCAAGTTCTAGATCATACAAGAACCTTAATTTGGATGTTAGGCGACGGTATAGTGCCGTCCAATACTGGCGAAGGTTACTTAGCCAGGCTCGTCATAAGGAGAGCACTTAGGTCTCTTTGGAAACTAAATAGCGACGTTAGTTTAGTAGAGTTAGTTAGGCTTCAACTCAATTACTGGAAGAATCAATACCCAAGGGCGTGGAAGAACAAGGACTATATCTTAGACGTCATTGAATTCGAGGAGGAGAAGTTCAAGGACACTCTCAAGAAGGGAGAGAGAATGGTAGAGAGGTTATTGAAGAAAAAGAAATCGCTCAGTTTAGAGGACTTGATAGTTCTCTATGATAGTCATGGAATACCTCCGGAAGTGGTGGAGGACGTGGCGAAGAGAGTTGGCGTAGAGGTTCACGTACCACCTAATTTCTATTCGTTAGTTGCACAGAGACATCAGAAGGAGGTTAGGCGAGTAAAGAGCGCAGAGGAGAAAGCGAAACTGCCTCCAGATATAATAGAATGGGCGAGAAGCCTCCCGCCTACCAGAAGGCTCTTCCACGAGGACCCTTACAAGAGGGAATTCGACGCTCGAGTCGTTGCGTTTAAGGATAAGTACTTGGTCTTAGATCAGACAGCCTTCTACCCTGAAGGTGGTGGACAACTCCACGACGTTGGAGTAATAATGAAAGGCAATAGTAAGTTCGACGTAGTTAACGTACAGAAGGTAGGTGACGTAATAGTTCACGAACTTAAGGAACCGTATGATGGAAGCGAAGGCGATCTGGTAATTGGAAAGATCGATTGGATCAGGAGATACACCCTAATGCGTCATCACACTGGAACGCACGTAATGCTAGCTGCCATAAGGAAGGTCCTGGGCGATCACGTATGGCAAGCGGGCGCTGAGAAGACTCCCGAGAAGGCCAGACTCGACTTCACCCATCACAAACCCCTTACTAAGGAACAGATAGAGTTAATAGAAAAAGAGGCAAATAGGGTAATAGACGAAAGGAGGAAGATAAGGGCCTTCACTTTACCGAGGAACGAAGCGGAATCCAAGTATTGGTTCACAATTTATCAAGGAGGAATACCTCCAGACAAGGAGATAAGGCTCGTAGAGATAGAAGGTTGGGACATTCAAGCTTGCTTCGGAACCCATTTAAGTAATACTGGGGAAATAGGTGCCTTAAAAATAATTAGTACGAGAAAGATCCAAGATGGGGTAGTAAGGGTTGAGTACGTTGCTGCTACCAGGGTGGCCGAGGAGGCCAGAAAGGCGGAGAACTTAATAGAAAGTTTGTCCGCCAAGTTGGGTGGCGACAAGGCATCTTTAATTAGTAGGCTCGAAAGTCTCCTAGAGAAGGAGAAAAAGGAAAGGGAGCTCCTAACTAAGTACAGGAAGCTACTGAAGGAGCTTTACTTAAATAAAGCGAAGGAACTAGGTAAGATTAAAGTAATCGAGTTAGACGTCAACGACAAAGAGCTCGCTCAAGAGATACTTAAAGAGCTTAGCGAAAGCGGCATAGCAGCTGTAATAATTGGTGAAACGGTCGAACTAGCGTCTAACTCGGACGTTGGCTTAGGCAAGCTCGTTAGAGAAATAGGAATCTGTCGTGGCGGCGGAAAGGGCACGAGAGCAACTGCTAGGTGTAACTCGCCCGAAGACGCTAAGAGGCTGGTTGAAGCGATCGCTAAGAGGCTTTGAGAACCTCCAACACTTTTTCCTTGAGGTCCTTACACGGCGGTACGCATTCAACTACTATCATTTTCTCCAAGAGTTCTGGAGCGAACACTTGGATACCATCTATTAGAGCTGAAATGTCTAAGTACCCAGTTAACGTAGCTCTGGCCAGAGTAGCGAGTTCGTAGTAATCCCTTACCTCTTTAGGCTTGGGTTTATACACGTAAACGCCGGGTTCTTTTCTCGAAAGGGAAACACCGACGAGTACTATTTCCTCTGGGTTCGCTTCTTTTATTAGGTCAACCACCGTTGGAGCGTCTGCTGAAGCGTCAACTACCTTTACGCCCATTTCCTCGAGCTTATCTTTGAGCTCTACTTCAAATAGATTAAGGAGAGCATAGGATTGCTCGTGAAGAGAGCTAGCTATGAAAGCTAAGACCTTCACTCCTCTTCCTCCAAAACGCGTTTCACTAACTCCCTCAAATCGCTTGATTTCTCAATACCTAGAGATCTAGCAATTTCTTCCAATAAGTCTTCTTCTCTATTTATTGAAGGTTCCCTAAAAGAGTAAATGTCCTTCAAAGTCTTCGCTGGATATACTAATTCCTCCACCACTTCCTCCAAACTTCTCCTTAACAAGTCGAAGAACATATCCACACCAAGTTTGAACTTCGATTGATATACTACAAAAACGTTTCTCTATTTTTACCCCGTGAAATATGGGCTGTATCTGATTAGATCGGAAACCTTCTTGCTTAGTTCTCCTAATTGGGAAGCTAGTTCGTGAACGTTGCTGCTTAGCTTAGTTATGTCATGACTCATTGCATCTATCCTTCCATTGATCGACACTGCGTATACTATTGTTAAGGTTAGAGCTATGGAAGCTACGGCCAAGGCTAAGAGACCTATATCTGCTATACCTAACCTTATCCTTCTCACTCCAACTCCCCGTTAACGGGTATAGTCTCACGGAAGCCTAATAAATGGGTAAAGGGGGTCTACATCGAAAGGACTGTTATAAGTACCTCGCGCTCTTCCTTTTCAGCAAATACGATCTGGCTTTAGTTATTAATTCGAAGAGAGGGTCCTCGCTGAGGTTCACTGAGAACAACTTCGCTTCGCCATTGTTCCATATAAGCAACGAAGCGCTTCTACTTGGCCATAAGTTACCTCTCCTTTCGATCTTTAGCGCAGCTTGCAATACTGAGAAAACGGGGTCTTCATCTGCAGAGCAGGCGAGCTTCAAACTACCGCTCTTCAAACCGTTGCCAGCGTATACGACGTTGCCGCATTTCCCATGACCTTTTTCCTCAACGGTTCCGAATCCCGTAAAGGCATACCAATCACCATCTACGGAAATAGCCAAGGCTTGCCTATACGGCGCCTTTTTATCACTTAGGAGAACCTCCGTAATTGCTTCCTCTGGACCGTTTACTAATTTAAAAGCGATCTTTTCAGCTAGGCCCCTAGAGGAAAGCCCTTGGACTATAGCTATTCCATATTTTGAGTACGCTACGGCCCTCTGGGCAATGTAAGGTCGCGGTGATATAGTTAAGGCAACTATTAGTCCGTCCTTGAATGACGCTAACGTGTAAGTCGTCGCTGAACACCTCCTTAAAGTAATTAGGATACTATTCCTTCTGAACTGGGCCTCCTGTAAAGACTAGAACATGACCCCGGTATTATTTGAATTGTAAAAATGGGAGGAGGTGATTTTAAGTAAAATCAGTTAGTTGCCCTTACCAATTTCTTAGCTTTAAGGGAAGCCTTTATCTTCTCCTCTAATTCAAGTGCGGTCTTCTTAATGATGTCTTGGTGTTTTACCGCTATGTGCGGTTCGGCGTGGTTAGTGTGAATGGGGGTGTGACAAATCTTACAATACCCCTCCTCCACTATTGGCTCGATTTCTAAGAGGAATGGCATTGCAAGCTTTAGGAGCTTAACTACTAGAGGGGGTCTGGCCTTGCTTACTAATTGGTAGGCGGCGCTCTTTAATTGAGCCTTTTGAACGTTGTACTTCTTGGAGGCCTCACTAGGAGATTCGTTATTTACTAAGTAATCGTAAAGGGCTTGGAGTACGTCCTTCCTGTTAGCCAGAGCTTTTAATGCCAGGTACTCCAGAACGGCCCTACGCTCCTCCACGAGCCTTTTCCTATTATCTGCGGTTTGCATTGCGGTTCCCGTATTCTACTTCTGTCTTATCCCTAATAAACTCTTCACTTTCGTTGGATATTGGTTTAGCGCCTCTCACCTCACCGAAACTAAGACTAAAGTCTTTTTCGTATGGTCAAAATTAACGGTAAAAAATTTCGATGCTCTTATCCGGATCATTCCGCGGCATAGGTCCTTTATCATGTTTTCGGTGTCAAAAGGACGTCTAGTTCCAGGAACCCAGTAGGCTAAGGGAACGATTACCTTCCATGGCCCCTTCTTGGCTATCTCGCAAGCCTCGAAGGCACTTAGGTACCAGAAACCACCCATGGGTATTGCCAATACGTCAGCCGGGGGAAGCTCTGTAGGTCTAGCAATAGGTCCCGCATGTAGTACTTTAACTCCGTTCACGTGAACAACGTATCCTTTCCTGAGACCCCTAACGCTAGGTATCCTTAGCTCTGAGAACTTGGGTTCGCATTTCCGAGCCGATATTAAGCAGTCTAGATGGGCGCAATTTATCTTTACTTCGCATTCCTCGCTTAGCAGCTCGAGACCCAGATCCCCTATCCTAGAGATCCGAAGACCCTTCAAATTCTCGAGAGCACCTCTAAAGCCCCTCTGACTAAATTACCCTCCGTTACCATGCCTACCACTTGCCTACCTATGGTTACTAAGAGCGCCTCCTTGCCCTTATCGATCATTATAGCTGCCGCTTGCGATATAGGCGTCGATGCGCTAATCTTGAACGTCTCTTCCGCGGCCTCCTCTACGGGTGCCGAAGGCGATAATTCCATTGCTTTCTTCACTAATTTACTCATGCTCACTATACCTATAATTTCATCGTCCTTACTTAAAGCTAAGTGACGCGTCCATAGCTCCGTCATCAGCTCCAAGACTTCTCTTATCGAAGATCCCGGTAGGACGAAGGTGCTTATTGGACTCATTACGTTTTCAACCTTCTCGAGAGAGGGTACTACTGCTAAGAACTTTACTACGTCCTTCTCAGTTAGTATTCCCCTAATTCTCTCCATGCTGTCTAAGATTATTACTGAACCTACGCCGTGCTCGATCATCATTTCAACGGCCTTGAACAACGGATCGTCCACGTACACCCGGATCGGTTGGACGTTCATGTATTCCATTACTTTTCTCTCTTTCAGTTTGTTTACGCCCTCCTTAGCTATTATTGAAGCAACGTCCCTTAACCCCACCATTCCTATGAAGTGACCGCTCGAGTCCTTAACCGGTAAGTGTCGTATATTGAATTCGATCATTAAGTTGGCTGCAGTTTCCATGTCCGTTTCGGGTGAAACCGTAACAACGTCCTTGGTCGCGTAATCCATAACTTTAACGTAGTGTTTTCCCCATTCCTCCAAGGCTACACGTACCCTAATTCATACCTTTAGTAGACGTTAGTTAAAGACCGCTTTCACTTCCTTCTAACCAACTTCAGAAGCTCTCGGGGATCGTCTAGCCCGCCCGAGTAAAGCTTTATGTCTAGCACCGGCGTTGAGTCTACTGCATCGAGCCCCAGAACCTTTAAGCAACAATCAACCTTATCTATAACGTAACATAGAGATAACCCAATGGGGTTTGGTCTGGCTGGGCTCCTTGTAGCGAATACGCCCACCTCAGGGAATCGCTCGTCGTGAAATGGATGAACTTTAATTGGTTTATCCTTGCTCAAGTGAGCGTACCATATTACCCAGATTAAGGAACCTCTCTCTATTCCATCCAATCCATCGCAGTATTCCTTCAGTAATTCTATGGTCGCCTCTTTAGACCTTAGCTCATCTCCTTCCCTGAAGACCTCCTCCTTCCCTTTGACCGCCCTTAGTTCCTCTCTTCTCCTAACGTAGCCTATTGCGTTACAAACGAAATTCATACGAGTCCCTTTGTTAGTCAATGAAGCTAAACGATATTCTTAGTGTTCTCGCGAACTTCATTGAAAAAACGTTAATAACGAAGAACAATATGAGTCCCTTAAATACAACCATCTGAAACTCTTCGCGGAGAGCGTTTTGAATGCAGTGGAAATCAAGGGCCTGAGGAAGACTCTAGGACGTAAAGAGATCCTCAAAGGGATAAACTTGGAGATAAAGGAAGGAGAGATATTCGGCCTCATAGGTCCAAACGGAGCGGGTAAGACGACGACCCTCCGAATAATAGCGACGTTATTGAAGCCGACCGCTGGAATCGTTAAAGTATACGGAAGGAACGTCGCTGAAGAGCCAGAAGAGGTAAGGAAGCTTATCTCCTACCTTCCCGAAGAGAGTGACGTTTACTTGAGGCTAACTGGCTTAGAGAACTTGAAGTTCTTTGCCATGGTTTACGCTAAGAACGAAGAAGAGGTCGAGGAAATGATTCGAAGAGGTATTGAGATAGCCGATCTAGGGAACGCAATAAATAGACTAACTAGGACGTACAGTAAAGGTATGAGAAGGAGGCTGGCGTTAGCTAGGGCGCTAATGGTGAGGCCTCGTTTGGCCATTCTTGACGAGCCTACCTCCGGTCTAGACGTTTACTCAGCTATGAAGGTTCGGAACTCAATAAAGAAGTTCGTTAAAGAAACTGGAAATACTGTAATCTTGTCTTCTCACAACATGCTGGAAGTAGAGTACTTGTGCGACAGGGTGGCGTTCGTTGCAAACGGTAAGATAGTGCAAATAGGAACCCCGAAGCAACTGAAGGAAATGTACGGAGCCGAGAACTTGGAAGAAGCATTCATCAAGGCTGTGGAGGTTGAGGCGAAGTGAATCACTTGAAAGCTATACTGTGGAAGGAAATAAAGGACTTATCAAGAGATAGAAAGACACTAATCTCCACCATAGTATTGCCAGCGTTCTTGCTTCCTATGATGGGACTCTTGCTAACGGCCGCACAGAAAACGGTACCAATAAAGGTTGTAATAGTGAATTTAGATAACGGTACATCTCTTCCATTAACTTCCCCACCAACAATACTGAACGTCTTAACTAACAAGTCTCAGCAGAGAATTAATTACGGTGATCTCATTGCTTCTTACTTAAAGAAGGTTCTACTTAACGTTTCATCGAGCGTTTATATAGAGGTTTACAAGAGTTACGATAAAGTGAAAGACTACGATATACTAATAGTTATTCCTTCGAACTTCAGTGAAGTGTTATCCGAGATCAATCCATATAATTTCAAGCAAACGCTAGTTAGAGTTTACTTCAGAGCTGGACCCTCAGGAGTTAATATAGCTGGTAGTATAGTTTCACAAACGATACTTCGGACCCTTTCAACGCTTTCCCAACAAGTCTTCGGAACTCAGAGAGTCAAGGTATTGTTGGCCTGTTGCGACGCAACGGACGTGCCTCCGGAAGCCGTTACGAATCCAATACGAATAGTTAGCGAGTACGTTAGCGTTACTGGCGAAAAGATCAGTGCCAAAGAAGTAAGTAAAATACTAACGGCGAAGTTACTCCTGTTCTCAATATTCTATGTAAGCATGCCAGTTGTGGCTTTCATAAGCGACTCGATAGCTGGTGAAAGGGAAAGGAAGACTCTAGAGACGCTCTTGGCTTCGCCCATTAACAGGAGGAACGTAGTAATAGGTAAACTAGCTGCAGTTGTAGTCCTAGGGCTCTTAGCTGCCGTTGCTGACGTTATAGGTCTTATTCTCTATATTCAGATATTAAACAGTCAAATATCTTCAATTAACGTGCAAGGAAGCGTTGCTACCGAGGCGTTCACGCTCGCCCTAGATCCGATACTGATAGCTGTACACGGTATAGTAATGCTCCTGGTTGTAGCTGCTACAGCCTCCATGTTAATGCCCATCTCAGCTTTATCGGACAGCGTTAGAAGCGCTCAATCCATAGGCGGCTTCATTCAAATGATACCGCTCCTAGTTATATTCTATGCAATGTATGGCAGCTTAAGCTCTCTTCCCGAGAACTTGAAGATAGCGATATACTTGATACCCCACACTTACGCCGTAATTGGAATAGATGAGGCATTGAAAGGTAACTACTTAGGGGTACTAGAAAGCGTTATAAAGATGATAATAGTGTCAACAGCTTATCTCGCAATAACCATAAGGATCTTCGAGAGCGAGTACATAGTGACCGGAAGTATTTCAAGAAAGAGGAGTCAAGCTGCTCCTTAGTCCTTTTTACTATCGCTTCTACCTTTAAGTAAATCGATTACCTTCTTTATTCCCATTGCCTTCAAGAGCTCTTCGCCCAATACAACTGACGCTTCACCGAGTCCCTTCTCGGAGAGCGCTATCCCAACTCTAACCCAGTCTATTCTAGCAATTATTGCGGATAACACTAGTGTGACAATAATCAATATAAGAACGCTCTCGGCCGCTCCTAGGTTGTATTGAGATGATATTTCACCGTACGCGTTTCCAAATACTATACTTAGGAACGTGATAATTACCTTCCCCATCCATACAGCAATGAAGAATTTAGTTAGAGGGTACCTCGCCACTCCTAAGGGTATGTAGAGGACGTCGTCTGGTAGGGGCAAGGCGGCGAAGAGGAATATGGCAATGAATATTCCCCTTTTGGCCATACTAGCGAATATATGCATATTGCGTTTAACTTTCTCCGGCAATATTTCGGAAGTGGCGACGCCCGTCAAGTATACAATTACCTTTCCGATAGCCGCTCCAAGTCCCCCAACGACGCTCCAAATTATCACGTCCACCAAACTCAACCTCATTTGGGAAGCCATGGCTGCTATTACCGCTAGGTAAGGTACTGTCGCGTAAGGTATCGCGTTCCCTACTAATGATATAATGAACACTCCTAGTGGTCCGTATTCTATAACTAGGTTATTTAGGTCCGAAATGAACTCATTGAAATCCATCTCTCTTTCAACCGAATCCCTTGAGCGTACGGTTGTTTTTATCTAGGCGGAGTCCGGCGGGGATTCAATTCTTCATCCATTTCCGAAAGCGAGCTCCCTCGTCATCCTCCTTTAAAATCCGACAATAGGAGCACAATAGGGCTAATTTATGCCAGTGGACCTAATTGTAGGAGCCCTATTTGGAGACGAGGGCAAAGGTAAGATTGCGTCATTTATTGCTTTCGATCAAAGGCCGTCAATCATGGTTAGGACCGGTGCTATCAACGCTGGACACACAGTTTACTATCGAGGAAGGGAATACAAACTTAGAGCTTTGCCTTCGGGACTCGTGACTCATAGAGACGCTGTGGGAGCCGTAGCCCCGGGCGCTCTCATAAGCATAGACGTCCTGAAAAGGGAAGTTGAAGAGCTGGGCTTAAGTAAGGGCTCTGTATGGGTCGATGAGAGAACGGGAATAATTACGGAGGAACATATCGAAAGGGAGAGGAGCGATGCAAATCTCTCAAAGAAGATAGGGTCGACACTAACTGGAGTAGGGGCCGCAATGAGCGATAGGGTATTAAGGAAGCTCAAGCTGGCGAGGGACTATAGGGACGAAATAGAGAAATTTGCCACTGTCGTGGACCTCCCTCAACTGCTTTACGAGGCGGTTGACGGTTTGAAGGTCGTTCATATTGAAGGAACGCAAGGCTTCGGACTAAGCTTGTATCACGGTACCTATCCTTACGTTACGTCGAGAGACGTAACCGCTCCGGCGTTGTTGTCCGAAACTGGTTTGTCACCATCCGATGTAAGGGACGTGATATTAGTTACTAAGGCATACGTTACGAGAGTTGGAGCAGGTCCATTAGAAGGCGAAATCAGCTTAGAAGAAGCTGAGAAGAGGGGACTGGTTGAGTACGGAACTGTTACGGGCAGGCCTCGAAGGGTCGCCCCCCTAGAGGCGAACCTACACCTACTCAAGAGGGCCGCCAGGGCGAACGGCGCCACTAAGTTGGCCGTTACCAAAATAGACGTCTTATTCCCAAAGACTAAGGGAATCACATCGTGGCGCGACCTCCCAAGCGAAGTAAAGGCGTGGTTAAGTGACATAGAGAAGGAAGTAGGAGTTCCTATTTGCTACGTTGGCACTGGCCCCGATGCCTTAGAAACGATAAAGGCATGTTGAGCTCTAATTTCCTTCCGGTTTAAAAAGCGGAGATTGCCGACGTTAACGGTGAAGTAGCTCTTGGTTAGGGTACTGGTCGTTGCCTTCGGAGGCCAGTACAATCATTTAATAAAGAGAAGTATTGAGAAGCTGGGCCATGAAGCAGACATGGTACTTTATACAATGAAACCTGACGTAAACAAGTACGATTGCATAGTGTTTGGAGGCGGACCTCTAACTATGCCCAAAGACTTCGAGAAGGTCAAATGGTTAAAGGAATACTTGAGCTTAGGTAAACCTGTTCTGGGAATATGTCTAGGTCACCAAGTTCTAGCTCTATTAAATGGAGGAACAGTAGGTCCTTCGCCGAAGCCGGAATACGGTGACGTCACCATATACGTTGACGACGAAGACGAGATATTAAGAGGATTGGGACCGAAGTTCTTAGCTTGGGAGAGTCACAACGAGGAAGTGCTAGAGGAGCCTCCCAATAGCGTGGTAATAGCTCACAGCGACAATACTCGAGTTCAAGCCCTCAAGTACCTTAACGGTCCCTTCTACGGCGTTCAGTTCCATCCAGAAGTCCAACATACACCTAAAGGCAGTCAAGTCTTCCAGAACTTCATATCAATCTGCAAGTCCTAAATTAACATCTTTACTCCCATAAGGAGCATTAATAATGCAAATAGCTTCTTGAGCTTCGCTCTATCCATCTCTTTCATTAACTTCGAACCTATCTTCGTTCCTATTATTATTCCGGGTAGGAAGGCTAGAGCCAACTCCCAATCCACGTAACCCCATGCGATCTTGGGAAGGGCTGAGGCAATTGCTGTCATAGGTAACGCGGCTACACTAGTTCCAATTGCGATCTTTACGTCCATATCGAAAACGAGCATTAATATTGGATTTATTAGAACGCCTCCGGACATTCCAGCTAAGCCCGCGAACGTTCCAAGCAATACTCCGCTCAGAATCAAAGCAGTTTTCTCTGGAGGCTCAGTTCTAGTACCCTTAGTCTTTGTTACCACTAACGCCGAAATTATTATGAACAATATTCCCAAGACCTTATCCATGACTTTCATTTGGGATGCTATTAAGAACAAGTAGTTGCCTATTACAGTTCCGATAACTCCGCCTATGCCCAAGTAGATGCCTTCCTTCCTTAACGTTCCTTGTCTTAAGTGAAACCACGCCGAAGAGAGGGTGCTTGCAATTATTATGACTGAATTAGTACCAACAGCTACGGAAGGATCGACGCCCAATAGGAATATCATTGATGGAATTGAAATAACTCCGCCTCCAACTCCAAAGAGAGAGGCGACAACGCCAGTAATGATTGCAATGACTAGTATCTCTGCAAACCCTATCAAGTTAGCTTGCATTTCCGGCAAACCATCGCGTCAGCTTAGCGTGTATATATGAGTGTTTTTTAGCTGAGCTTCTTTGCGATGGCCTCGCCAGCAATGAGGCCGGTAGCGGCCGCTACGTTGATTCCTCTAGAAAGTCCGGCTCCGTCTCCAGCAGCGTAGACGTTCGCGACGTCGGTCTCCATGTTCCTATCGACTTTCGCCTTCATACTATAGTACTTTATTTCTGGGGCATAGAGTAAAGTGTGTGGTGCGAAGACACCGGGGATAATGTAGTCTAGGCTCTTCAGTCCTTCCAATATGTTAGTTATGACTCTATATGGGAACGCCATGCTTATGTCACCCGGAGTTACCTCTCTTAAGGTAGGCTTGGTTACGCTCCTCTTTATTCTCTCCCACGTACTTCTTCTGCCGCTCTCTAAGTCTATTAGTCTTTGAATAAGAGGATTTCCTCCACCCAACTTCGTAGCCAGTTTAGCTATGTTCTTACCATACTCTATGGTGTCCTCCATGGGATCGGTTAACTTAACTGTTACTAGGAAAGCGAAGTTCGTATTGTTGCTCTTCATGTTTAAGTATGCGTGACCGTTAACTCCAACAGTACCATCATCGTATACTTCTTTTACAACGAAGCCCTTGTGATTAGTACAGAAGGTCCTAACTTTGTCATCGAACGTTCTCGTATATATTATTATCTTAGGGTCGACCTCTACGTCTATTATCTCTTCCATTACTTCGTAAGGAACTTCAACTCTGACGCCCACATCTAACGGACCGCTTTCGAGCGTTATGCCTAACTTCCTTGCTATATTAACGAACCAATCGGCCCCTCCCCTTCCGGGGGCTAAGAGTAAGTATTTGCTCTCAAAGACTCCCTTAGTCGTTTTAACTCTTTGACGAGAATCAACGATGTCTACGTCGAGTGCCTCGGTACCTATAATGAACTTCACGCCCTTGCTTTCTAAGTATTTAGTCATGTTTTCAATTACCCTCACTGAGTGATCGGTACCTATGTGTCTCTGTCTTATTGGAACGAACTTCGCACCTACCTTAACTGCCCTCTTCTCTATCTCTTTAACGCGATCCATGTCGGGTTCGTGAAGCGTATCGGGAGGGGCTCCAAACCTTAAGAATATCTTATCGACTTCCTCTATTAATTCCCATGCCCTTTCTTCACTACCCACCAATTCTTGCAAGTCGCCACCTACGTCAGGCCTCAAGTTAATGAGGCCCGAAGAGAGCGTTCCAGCGCCACCGACTCCATATAGTATGTGACAAGGCTTACAATACGTACATTTCCCTATCTTAGGTTCCTGGAGAGGGCATATCCTTTGATGTGCGTAATAGCCCTTCTCGATTATACCTATTCTAGCTTTCCCATTGGTAAGCTCAGCAATTTTCAAGGCAGCAAACATACCAGCTGGTCCGGCTCCAACTATGAGGACATCGAACTCGTTCATAGTTTACCACCTCGTATTCTGTTAAGTAGAAGTTGGATCTCTCCTCCTTCGTTAACTTTTATTGAAATTGAAGGAGCCAGCGCACTAGGAAAGTACACCCACTTCCCTTGGGGGCTAGATGGGAAAGATGGAATTTAAAGGTTTGTATGTGATTCAGCTTATATCGAACCTCATTGATGCTTAATGGGATTAACTGAAATGCAGTTCAGTAAAGCTGACATCAAGGCTAGGAAGAGAGCTGCTGAAATAATTCACAAGGCCTTCATGAAAGTAGTTAATAAAGTGCTAAAGGGAGAAGAACCTGAACTCACCCTACCCAAGAGAACCTTACAGAACACCGTTTGGGACGAGCGGATGAAGATACTCCGACTGGGCGAAGAAACGCTAACTAGGAAGTTCCTTGATATCAACGAAGCTAAGATGTTTATGAAGACAACCCTAATGGCTTCAATAATCTATGAAGCGTTATTGAACGACGAATATCCAACGATAAGAGATCTATACTACCGAGGCAAGCATACGATAGTTTACGTTGACCATAAAGGGAGGAAGAGAGAAGAAAACACTTGGGACGACCAGAAGGAAAGCGATGCCGTAATTACCGACGTTGAAGTATTTACGGGACTCCTCAGAGAAGAAATGCTAATCCTAAGTAAAGAGAAAGGTAAAGTCGTAGGTAGGATGAGAATCAGGTCTGGCGATGACGTAATAGACTTGAGCAAAATGGGGCACGGCGCTTACGCCATAGAGCCTACGCCAGATCTGATAGAGTTCATTGACGTCGATGCGGAATTTGTATTAGTAATAGAGAAGGATGCTGTATTCCAACAGCTTCACAGAATAAAGTTCTGGGACAGATACAAGTGCTTACTAGTAACCTCTTCTGGACAACCGGATAGGGCAACTAGAAGGTTCGTTAGAAGGCTCAACGAGGAACTAGGCCTACCGGTTTACATATTGACCGATGCCGATCCATATGGATGGTATATCTATAGCGTCTTCCGATCGGGTAGCATAAACTTAAGCTATGAAAGCGAGAGACTGGCAACGCCGAACGCGAAGTTCCTAGGGGTTAGTATGAGCGATATATTTGAAAAGAATTGGCTTGGACCTAAAGAGAGAAAGAACGTTATAATAAAGGCTAAGGAAACTGACATTAAGAGAGCTAAGGAAATGCAGCGATATGACTGGTTCAAGAGCAGCCAGAAGTGGATGCATGAACTTGACTTGTTCCTCAAAAAGAAGAGTAAGTTGGAGATAGAGGCATTGGCCGTCAAGGGTCTAAGGTTCTTATCAGAAACCTATATCCCTCAGAAAATTCAGACGGGCGATTGGATTGAGTAATTCATATAAATATGAGTCTACTGTCATACCAGTAAATCACTTTTATTTAGGTTTTTCCTCCCTACGGAAACACTGGGGACCGCGATGAGTTCGAACGTACCAAACGAATTAATCGAAATACTGGAGTTAGTTAGATCTTCAGAGAAATTGGCACAGCTAGAGGTGACTGAAACCGTAATTTACATTAACGACGAATGATCGATAATTTTATAAAAGCAAAGCAACAATGTCTTAGCCTATATTTATATTGTCTAAACATCTAATCAGATTAGGTATGTCTACTCGGAACAGAACGTTATATCTCCTTATCACTTCTGACCCACTATGGGTACACTTCGTTGTGCGGAATCGCAGGAATTATGATTAAAGATAAGGAGGCCGATGTTGGGCAAAGCCTTTATGAAATGTTGAAGAGTTTGCAACATAGGGGAATGGATTCCGCGGGAACCGCCATTTACAATAATCAAAATCACTGGTTAATTAGGTTCGTCGTTGAAAATGAACCAAACGAAATAGCAAAGAAGATAAGGTATATGATAAACGTAATAGACTTTAAGAGCAAGAAATTGAACGATGGTAACTACATGTTGGAAGCACGCGTCCCCGCGGACGTATCGCTGGAAGAACTAAAGACTATTATAAGGAAATATTCCCTATCAGTCTTGTCGATTGGTAGAAAGTCGGTAATATCCAAAGACGTCGGGTTAGTAGACGACGTAGAAAGGGTCTTCGAGTTCAGCAAATTGAAGGGAACCCATGGGATAGGTCACGTAAGGTTCTCAACTGAAAGCGCGGTAGATGCTCTCCACGCTCATCCGTTCCAGACCTTCGATTTCCCAGACATAGCTATCGTTCACAACGGTCAGATTACTAACTATTGGAAGAGAAGGGAGATATTAGAGCTCGAAGGCCACGTCTTCCAAACCGATAACGATTCCGAGTTGATAATTCACTATATTGTGAATAAATTAAGAAAAGGTTATAGTTTAGAAGAAGCTCTCCATGAGGCAGTAAGGGACTTGGATGGTCCCTTCGCTTTTCTCATATCAATGCCTGAGGGAATAGGTATGGCAAGAGATAGGCTTGGCCTCAGACCTCTCGTTACCTCCGAAAGCGATGAAGTATTGGTAGCTGCTTCAGAGGAGGTAGCAATAAGGAAAGTCTTGCCCGAGGGTAAAATCACCTATCTAAGGCCTGGAGAGGTGGAAGTATGGAAGTTGTGAAGATAGACGCAAGGAACATGACTCCGAAGGAACTTAACAGAGAACTTAATAACAAATCTAAGTACGCTAAGAAAATAGTGGTTCTCAACCCCAACGCTAAACACTACATTGCAGCAGGACTAGTTGCTGAAGTGGAAGTTGAAGTGAAAGGTAGCGCAGGTTACTTCCTAGGTACAATGATTCACGGACCTAAGATAGTTCTCGAAGGTAACGCCGGGTGGTACGCTGGAGATAACATGACGATGGGTGAGATAATAGTAAAAGGTCACGCCGGAAACGGCGTAGGTCAGTACATGTACGGAGGCACGATAGTGGTCCATGGGGACGCTGGCGATAGAAGCGCTGCCCTCATGAAAGGCGGGACCGTAATAGTCAACGGAGACGCTGGCTTAATGACAGGACTCTACATGATGGGTGGTAAGGTAATAGTTCTCGGCGATCTAAACGAGTACGCCGGAGAGATGATAATAAACGGCAAGATATACGTAGGTGGCGCTCCAAAGAGCTTGGGTAAGAACGCAAAGCTCGTGGAAGCTCCCAAAGAGGAGGTAGAGGAGGTAAACGCGCTCCTCAAGAAATACGGCCTTAAGGGTAAGGACAGTTACTACGTGGTTGTTCCGAAGAGCCTTAGGCCCGTTTACAAGCCGCCTTCCGGTACTCCAGCTTTAAAGAAGCTCTTTCCTAAGTACATTACATATTTCACTTACGAACTATGTATTGGTTGCGGCGTATGTGCTAGGGTATGTCCGGAAAACGTAATTAAAATGGTTGGAAACAAACCAGTAACCGCCAGGCAAGCGGATTGCATTGGATGTTACGCTTGCGTTAATTACTGTCCGACCGACGCGGTAAAGGTGATCAGAGCTGCCGAAAGCATGACTAACAGAGCAGGTCTCAATGCGTCAAAGTATAACTACATAAGGCAAATGGCTTCCGTAGGTCACCCACCAGTAGTAGGCATGGGGGCTGAGAACAAGTACTTCCCGTCGCTAGATCAATTGACCTTCATTCCCGGCCAGACGTCGAGACCTCCTATAGACAGTTACAGGGAACCGTGCGACACCGAAGTAGTGCTAGGCGATAGGTTCGCTGAGAAGCCTTTGGTATTGAAGGCTCCAATAATGATAGGTGCAATGAGCTTCGGTTCGGTTAGCAAGGAGGTCAAAATAGCCCTTGCTAAAGCAGCGGGAAGGTTAGGCATAGCTGCAAACACTGGAGAAGGCGGAATGCTACCTGAGGAAAGGATGTACGCGAAAGTCCTGATCGTTCAGTACGCCTCAGGGAGGTTCGGTGTCTCGGCTAGCTACTTGAGGTCGGGAGATGCCGTCGAGATAAAGATAGGGCAAGGAGCCAAGCCCGGTATGGGAGGTCTTCTACTAGGAGAGAAGGTTACTCAAGACATAGCCAAGATGAGAGGGATACCAGTTGGAACTGACGCAATAAGTCCAGCTAGGCACTTAGACATAGTTGGACCCGAAGATCTGAAGATGAAGATAGAACAACTAAGGGAAATAACTGAATGGAAAGTACCTATAATAGTCAAGTACGCTGCTGGTAGAGTTGCGGACGACGTTAAGATAGCTGCTAAGGCTGGAGCGGACATAATAGTAATAGATGGAAAGCCTTCCGGAACGGGGGCAACGCCCTACATAGTAACTGAACACACGGGTTACTCCACTATGGCCGCAGTCGTGGAGGCGCACAAGGCCTTAAAGGAGATAGGTTTGAGAGACAAAGTTAGCCTAGTAGTTGGCGGAGGAATAACTAACGGTGCTGACGCCGCTAAGGTGTTAGCTCTGGGAGCAGATGCCGTTATGATAGCTTCCGCAACTTTGGTTCCAATTGGCTGTACCTACTGTGGAACTTGCCACAACGGCAAATGTCCTTATGGAATTGCAACTCAGAGGCCCGAGCTCAGGAGGAGGATCAACGTTGAATTGGCCGCAAAGAGAATAGAGAATTACTTACGTGCGTTAATTGAAGAGATGTGTATGTTCGCGCAACTTGCAGGAAAGAGCAAATTAAGTAACCTAGAAAAAGAGGACTTGCGCGCGCTAACGCCCGAAGCCTCCCTACTCACGGGCGTTAAGCTAATGGGAATAGAACAACCAATGGAGTCGCTGCTTAAGAGGAACTCTCAGAGAGGCCAGTAACTCCTCAACTCCACTTTTACGTTTTCCACGTAGTGTTCCACTTCTTCCATTGGTATAGCCTCTACAGATGTCTTTTCAGAGAAGATTTGCTTCCTCCCCGCTAGCGTCGCGTTTAAAGTACTCTTCGCAACAACCCATTCAACGTATCCGCCTTCTAATGCTATTACAATAGGGATTCCCATACTCTCTGCGAAATAGTATATCTCGTTGATTAGCTGCCATTGGCCGTTGAGCGTTAATGAGAATTCCGCTAGCGGGTCCTCCCAATGGGTGTCCCAACCAGCTGAGACTAAAATGAGATTGGGTTGATATGCCTCTAATATTGGTAACGCGATCCTGTCGAACGCATATAGTATTTGATCATCGTTCGTCCCAGGAGGCAACGCTATGTTTACAGTATACCCTTCGCCCTTTCCCCTTCCCTTTTGGTAAGGGAAGCCCTCGAAAGGATATAACGTTCGAGGGTCTTGATGAGTGCTTATGTAAAGTACCTCATCAGTATCGTAGAAGATATACGCTGTCCCATCGCCCCAATGCACGTCGATGTCTATGATAGCAACCTTTAAACCGAGTCTCCTAGCTTTTTCGGCTGCCAAGGCCACGTTATTGAATATACAGAAACCCTTGCCCTTGTTCCTTCTAGCGTGATGGCCCGGCGGTCTTACAGCGGTTACGGCCAAGTAGTGTTTGCCTTCAATTGCATTCATTGCTGCGTAGCTCACAGTTCCAGCAGCCGCTAGCGCCGCTTCCCAGCTATCGCCTGATACGTAAGTATCAGGGTCTAGCATACCACCGCCGACTTCGACCATCTGCTTAACGTAGGCAACGTACTCCGGGTCGTGAATCAAATGTAACTCTTTCTCATCTACCAAAACTGGGGAACGGACCTCAACCTCGCTTCCCAGCTCAGTTCTCTTTAAGAGATCTAGAATGGCCTTGATCCTTCCGGGGTGTTCCGGGTGTCGAAATGGAGGGGTATGTTTTAGGAACACTTCTCCAATATAAAGGGCTCTCTCCATGATTCAAGTCCAATGAGAAATGTGAGTCAAAGAAGGATAAAAAAGTGGTTTTAGATATATTAGGTTAACCTACAACGATTACGCTTGTAGTATACATAGATGGCCAGAAGGCCTCTTTGCTGTATGCTATTACCTTTACGGTATAGGTACCGGAGGTCCAGTTCTGAGTTTCTTCGCTCGTTATAGTTATGGTGTACTTACCGGGTGCCTTCTCCTTGGCGAAATCGGAGTAGACGAGCTTTCCGTCAGCTGAGTAGATAGCAACGAAGACCTTAGCATCGCTTAAGGGGGTCTTGGAGTTCTTGTCGATTACGTTAACAGTTACAGTTAACTCTTGACCTCTTATCAGTAAGGGCTTGTCAGTAGTTAGAGATGTTACCTGTGCGAACTTAACGTTCTCGTAAGCTAGGTATTCGAATTGATCTGCACTGAAGGGATATCCCTCGTTTCTGAATGCCTTAAGTATGGCTGAATCGGTAGTTGGATCGTAAGAGTCTAGGTATAGGGGTCCATTACCTATTACCATGTGGTTGTGCTTCTTTATGAAGTCTATTACAGCTTGATAGTTAGGCTTTGGCTTGGCACCAATGAGTTCGCACATCTCCTTTACTTGCTCTGGTACTACGCCCTTCTTCGCATCATCTTCAAGGTTCTTTAGAACTATCTTTACGTGGTCTGGGTTGAGGCTGTCTAGCCATTCGCCTCCCTTAGTTTCAGCTTCCGTCGGACTGAACGCCAGTTTGCTGTTTAGCACGGACTGCTCCATAGCGTATAATAGTTCCCACGGTACGCTAGGAGCTAGTACTGAAGTTGCTGTATCCGCTAGCTCGTTGGGATCGAAGTGGCTCATGTCAGTATAGATTACTATATCGGTTGGAGACTTAACTAATACTCCCTTGAAGTTCTCTATCCAAGTGCTATAGGTACTAGCCACGTAGCTGTCATACTTGGCATCGTCCTTTCCGCTCTTCGTACCCCACTCGGTAACTAGATATATCCAGTAGAGCATGTCACTTACTCTAACGTTCTGACCGGTATGGAATACGCCTAAGTTCCTCAGGTTTAGTTCGACAGCATACTTAGCCTTAGTTCCAGGCTTGACGTGAACCCACTTGTGGGTCTTGTAATCGTAAGTGATGGCTTTCTCGGGAACCTCTACGTTTTCGTAGACTTTCCAGCTCTTAGCTAAGAGCGGTATCTTGTCTCCAGTGTAGGGGTTGTTCCACATAAACGGTTCAATTAGACCTTGGTGTATTATAACGCTGTAGAAGTCTTGGTATCCACCTACAGGGTTCCAAGCCCACTTGTGTACGTACTTAGTACCTATCTTTAACTCCTTTGCATCGCCTTCGTAAGATATCATTTCGGTCCATCTGTTACCTATTCCGGCAGCGAGGTCAACGACAACATCCTTTACGTCCTTTCCGGCAACGAAGCCATTAATCGGAGCTACCACGAATATCCTAACGGATTCTTCAATTCCTTTCTTCACTAGTTTATTGAGGAGTTCGTCTCTTTCGGCCTTGGAGGAGTACTTACCGCTAGCTAGGGCCTTTCCTAAGTCATCCAGTTCCTTGTTCTTGTAATTGCAGAAGGTCGGTTCGCCCCATCCCGGCATGTAGCCAAAGAAGGGCGAGTACATTTGGTATACAGTACCTTCATTGTACTTAGTCATTGCAGAACTGCCCCAGCCCTCGGTGTACAGGCTCCAAGTGTACTTGCCCGGATCGCTACTGTAGACTAGTTGGTAGGCCTTCATGAAGTCTCCATATATTCTCTCAACTTTGAATCCTAACTTCTCTAAGTTAGTAGCTAACATATCGCCTATTTGCTTCCTTATCGGATCATCGCTTCTTATCATGAACTTAATAACTATTGGCTTACCTTTGTAGTACCACTTACCGTCCTTTAGTTCCGCTCCAGCCTTAGTGAGAGCGTTAGTTATCATTTCCTTAGCCTTTTCGAAGTCATACTTGAAATTGAATTGCGCTAGCGTCTCGAGTACGTCAAGGTAGTCCGGGTTTACTGGGGACAGCGGGCTAATCATTGAGAACCCGTAACCGTTGAGGACGTTGGTAACGACGGCTTGCCTGTCAATGAGGTAGTTTAGAGCAAACCTCACCTCTCTTATACTGAATGGGTTGAAAGGTCCGCCCATGTCTTGGGTAGGGCACGGATTCACTAGTATGTCGTCCATACCACCTAGCGCTAAGTAGACCTTAACGTTCGGGTTCTTTTGCAACTGGGTTATCATGTATGGCGGAATGCCCCAGAAATACATGTCTAATTTTCCGTGAAGAACGTCTTGCACTGCCAGCGAAGCGTCCGTATACCTCTTTATAACTTCCATTTCGGTCTTTGCGCCTGGTAAGGCTAGCGTTAGGAAGGCAAAGGTAAGAAATAAGGCAAGTACCTTCTTCATGCCAATGACACCTTCTCTCAGTAAACGTCCATTCAACGAAATATTTAAGAATATCTCTTAGGCGATAGAACACACCGATGAGGAAATGCACCTCCTCAGAAACTTAATGTTGAGATGGTAAGGTTCCGAGGGAATGAGGAAGGGATGGGGTTCCGAATAAAGCGATGTGGAACGGCAAGTCCCTCCGACCCTAAGTTTACCTCAGCACCAAGAGCGCGCCATTGGATGCTAAGAATACTATAGCAGTGGCTATCGCGTTCCCTACCGCTATAGCTAGAATTACGTCCTTTTGTTTTAGACCAAGCAGGTATCCAGCCAGTGCACCGGTCCAAACTCCGGTTCCAGGCAAAGGAATACCAATAAAGAGTATTAGACCTATTGTACCGTATCTCTCTACCTTCTCTGAGGCGTTCCTCTCGGTTCTCTCAATTATCTTATCCAGAATCTTTCTACCTCCCTTCCACGTTCGGGCTAAGATAATCATTGCCATATTTAGTATATGTTCAATTAGCACGTATACGGCTATTCCAGTGAGCGTCGAAAGAGCGTAACTGATAAGTATATATAGAGAAGGACAACGAGATGAAACTAGTAATGGAATGGATCCTCTAACCTCAACTACTGGTAATACGGATATTATAGATGCGTAGAGGCAGTCCATACAGTTCAGCCGATCTCTGCTAATCCTGCAGAATTCAAATAGCGTAAGGTTCTCTACAACTAATTTACTAGTCTCTCGAAGTTGCCATGAGGACCCGAGATGCCGTGTGAAAAGGAATATGAGCACTTACCTCATACTGCAGACGTTATAGTGGTGGGTTATGGGGAAACGCTAGAGGAAGCTTTCGAAAACGCCGCTAAGGGAACGTTCGCAGTGATAACGGACGTAAATAAAGTAGAGCCTAAAGAATGTAGGACTGTTGAGGACGAAGCAGATGACCTTCAACAAGCCCTTTATAAATGGATCGATGACTTGCTTCTTTATTTCGATAGTGAAGGAATGGTTTTTTCGAAGTTCGAAGTAAAATTAACCAAAATAGATGGGAAGTACAAGATAGAAGGGAAAGCTTGCGGTGAGAAGTTCGATCCTTCTAAACATGAATACGGAACTATTGTAAAGGCAATGACCTATGCTGAAATGAAAATAGAAAAGGTTGGTGACTGTTGGCGCGTTCAGTTCGTTGTTGATATATAGACTTCTTCTTTCTTCAGTATCTCTTCCACAAGCTCTAATTTATTGTGAAGTTCTTCTAATAACTCCACAGGTACCTTCTCCATTTTTAGTACTACTTCGTTTCCATTGATCTCTACTAGTCCGAATGCTTTAAGCTCAGTAACGAACTCTTCAATCTCAGGGTAAAGCTCACCTAGAATTTCGACCCCATTTTTAGAGAGCTTGGCGACGATCTCACCGAGCTTCGTTAGGTCGATTTTTCCGTTAATTAAGAAGAGTATTACAGCTAGCTCCCTCGGCGTTACAATTATTCGCACACTGGTCCCTTTATCTAAGTAGTCTCCCTCGCACCCCTTATAATCCAAGGAACCCCCGTTATCACATTACCCATTTAAGAACCACTAACTGTAAGACGAAAGTATCACTTTACAGAATCGAACCATCAAACTTTATAATTTCCGAAATGCGAACGACGAGGTGATGAGAAATATCGGTGAAAGCGGACGCTATTGCGCAAATAATGGATAGATTAAGGAAAGCTGGTTACCACATAGTTGGAACGCACTCTGCAGTTAAGAAGTGTCATTGGACCCACGTGGCGCTAACTCAGAGGAGGTTCTGCTATAAGTGTAAGTTCTATGGAATAGCTTCTCACAGATGTCTTCAAATGACTCCAGCCGTCATATGGTGCTGGTTGAGGTGTCTGCATTGTTGGAGAGCCGAGCCGGGTGACTTGGGAGTTCAATGGGACGACACGGGACTGCCGGTAGTCGATGATCCGGAGTTTATAGTAGAGAAGACGATCGAAGAGCAGAGGAAGATAATAAGCGGTTACAAGGGTCACCCCAAAGTTTCCCCAGAAATGTTTGAGGAAGCTATGAACCCAAAGCACGTTGCAATTAGCCTTTCTGGAGAGCCTACGTTGTATCCTCTCCTTAGCGACCTAATTGAAGAATACCATAAGAGAGGGATGACTACCTTCCTCGTAACTCACGGTGTCAGGCCTGACGTACTGGCTGAGTTAAATCCCGAACCAACGCAACTATACTTAAGCTTAGAAGCGTGGGACGAGAAGAGCTTCAAGGAATTCAACCGGCCAATCTTGCCGGGTCTATGGAACGCAGTCTTAACTTCCCTAGACCTACTCCCCAGTTTCTCTTCTCCTACGGTAATCAGAGTAACTCTCGTGAAAGGCTTTAACGACAAACCCGAGGCGTTGAAGGGGTTGGCTAAGTTAATAGAAAGAGGATACCCAACGTACGTTGAAGTTAAGGCATACATGAACGTAGGTTACTCGAGATATAGGTTGACGAAAGAGAACATGCCTAGGCATAATGAGGTTAGGGAGTTCGCCGAGAAGCTAGCTGAAGAGATAGGCTATAAAGTCTTGGATGAACAAAGATCCAGCCGCGTAGTTTTGCTCTCGAGACTAGATAAGCCCATAAGAGTGGGTGAAGGTTGTCCGGGAGGCAATGCTGGAGAGGACTTACCGGAAGGCGAAGAATACAGGATGAGTGAGAAAATAAAATAAAAAGTATTGAGAAATTTCTATTTTAATAAAATAGTGTTAGACAACCATTCTCTTTATCTCTTTCGCTAACTTCTCGTACCTCTCAATGTCTTCCTTGCTCAAGCTCGGCGGAATAGCCTTTAGGGCCTTCTCGAAGTGTCTCATTGTTACGGGGACGGGCTTCATGTTCTCTCTTAGTGCCGTTAGGGCGGCTTCTCTACATACTGCCTCTATGTCAGCACCGGTGTATCCTTCCGTTATCTCTGCCAATTTCTCTAGATCTACGTCGTCTGCTAAAGGCATTCTCCTAGTGTGTACCTTGAAGATCTCTAGCCTGGCCTTCTTATCTGGTGGCGGTACGTAGATCAACCTGTCAAACCTACCGGGTCTTAGGAGAGCCGGATCCAGTAGGTCTGGTCTGTTCGTGGCAGCTATTACAGTTACCCTTTGAAGTGGTTCGATACCATCCATCTCAGTCAGTATTTGGTTTACAATTCTGTCTAACACGCCGCTGACGTCCCTACCTCTCCTTACTGCGATGCTATCTATCTCATCGAAGAAGATTATCGTTGGCGCAGCTTGCCTCGCTTTCCTGAATATCTCCCTTATCGCCTTCTCGCTCTCGCCTACCCATTTGCTCAGTATCTCTGGACCTCTAACTGCGATGAAGTTGGCTTGGCTCTCAGTTGCTGCTGCCTTGGCCAGCATGGTCTTGCCGGTTCCTGGGGGACCGAAGAGCAGTATGCCCTTGGGAGGTTCAATGCCCATTTCGGTGAAGAACTCGGGATGCTTTAATGGCCAAACAACCGCTTCCTTTAATTGCTGCTTCACTTCCTCGAGACCGCCTATGTCCTCCCATCTAACTTCGGGAACCTCTATGTATACTTCTCTCATAAGAGTTGGCTGTATTACCTTCATCGCGTTAAGGAAGTCTCTGAAGGTTACCTTCAAGTTCTCTAATTCCGTTGTCGGTATCTTTTCAACCTTCGTTAGATCGATTCCTTTCTCTTTAAAGAACCTCCTTAAGGCGTTCATCGCTGCTTCTTTTACTAGAGCAGCTAAGTCGGCACCAGTGTAACCGTGAGTCATTTCAGCTATCTTGTCTAAGTCGACGTCTTCCGCCAAGGGGACGTTTCTGGTATGTACTTCAAGTATTGCCTTCCTAGCCCTCTTATCCGGCGGCGGTATCTCTATCTCTCTATCGAATCTACCGGGTCTCCTTAGCGCCGGATCTATTGCATTGGGCCTGTTGGTTGCACCTATTACTACTACCCTACCCCTCTCTTGCAAACCGTCCATGAGCGTTAACAGCTGTGCTACTACTCTCTTCTCCACTTCTCCGGTCACTTCCTCCCTCTTGGGCGCAATTGCGTCTATTTCGTCAATGAATATTATTGATGGAGCGTTCTTCCTCGCTTCCTCGAAGATCTCCCTTAGCCTTTGCTCGCTCTCACCGTAGTATTTGCTCATTATTTCTGGACCGTTGATTGCGATGAAGTAAGCTCCTATCTCATTAGCAAGGGCCTTGGCCAACATGGTCTTGCCGGTTCCTGGGGGACCATATAAGAGAACGCCCTTAGGTGGTTCTATACCTAAGTGCCTAAAGACTTCGGGATGCTTCATTGGAAGCTCTACTATCTCTCTTAACCTTTCCTTAGCTTCCTCGAGGTCACCGATGTCCTCCCACGTTACCTTTGGAACGCCTTTTAGTGCCTCCTCTTTAACGGGCTTCTTGCTGATGCTTATCTCCGTGTTTTCTGTTACGTAAACCCTCGTTGAGGGTTGGGTACTAACGACCAATAGTTCCAACGTGCTTCCAAAGAACGGTATGTAGACCTTCTCACCTCTGACGAGAGGCTTGCCAAGTAGTATCCTCTTTACGTATTGCTCGAAATCAGGGCCGAACTCTAAGGGCTCGGTTGGGGCTAGGACTACCTTAGTGGCTTCGTCGACCTTGACTTTCCTAACGGTGACGAAGTCTCCAATGCTGACACCTATTTGCTGTCTGGTTATGCCGTCGATTCTAATTATGTTCTTTCCTTCGTCTTGAGGATAAGCTGGCCATACTTGAAGGACGACGCTTCCCTTTGGTCCCTCAACTTCAACGAAGTCACCAGTCACCAAGTCTAATTCTCTCATGTTATGTCTACTTATTCTGGCGATCTTTCTCCCTACGTCTCTCTGCTTCGCTTCCGCAACTCTTAATCGTAACTCCTTCTCTGCCATGACTATCCCATATTTCGCGTCTAGGGATAGCCTTATGAATGGAGTACCTAACCTCAGATTGCAGATGAAGCCCGTAAAGGAGCTGACTAGATTAGCTCGTTCCACCTAGCGGAGGTTTCGCAAATAATTTTCCTTAGACGCTCGATCACCTTCCGCTTAATCGGATCCAAGTTCCCGGGGCTTCCCGCGTTCCTCCTACTAGTTATCGGATCTGGTAGTTCGATCCCAAGTACCTCCTTGGATAACTCTTCTACGCTCTTTCCCTCTTTCAAGCCTCTCGCTACCGTTGCATAGGCGTCCCTAAATGGAACTCCCTTGCTCACGCTGATGGCCTCGGCTAAGTCGGCTGCCCTCAGCGGGTATTTCCATATATCCTTAATGCCATCCCCTATCTCCACTTCCCTCACGAAATCGGAAATTACAGTCACGCTTCTCCGAAAGGTCCTATACGCCTCCCATACTACCGGGCTTAATTGTTGGAGATCTAAAGCGTAACCTGATGGTAAGCCCTTTAGTAAAGCGTAAGCGTATTCTCTGATAAAATACACTTTCAATAGCTCCGCTCTAGCTATCTCTAAAGTTGCTGGATTTCTCTTATGAGGCATAATAGAGGAGGTTCCTGCATGTGAACTAGGGACTTCAACTAAGTTTAAGGCGGGATTTGAATACAGGAACATGTCCTCGATGAATCTCAAAAGTACCGAAGTTACTTGCGATATCGAGTCTAAAGACACCAAGATGAAGTTCCGAGACGTGGTAGCATATATTGTGTTAAAGGCTACGTTCTTGAATTTTAGGTTTTTACATACTCTGATCCTATCTAATCTAACCGTAGATCCGGCTACTGCAGCTGAACCGTAAGGACATAAGTCACTTATTTCGTAAGCATACTTTAATCCGTCTATTAAATCGACTAGTTCTTCTGCGAAGCTCAGTAAGTAATGCCCGAAGGTAGTGGGCTGCGCGTGCTGAAAGTGAGTGAAAGTAGGGAATGGTACGTCTTCATATGCCGACGCTTTGCTTAGAAACTCTAAGATGAGAATCCTTATAGAGTCGATAGCGTCCAGTATTTCCTCCTTGTTCCTAGCCCTCAAAGCAGTAGCTACTTGATCGTTCCGGCTCTTACCTAGATTTAACCACTTACCAGCGTTCGTTAGCTTACTGACGAAGTATTCTATGGCTTCGTGAACGTCTTCGTATCCCTTAAGTCTCGCGGTGCAATCGAAGTCATCTATAGCTCTAATTAGTTCCATTTCGGAGTTCTCGCTTACGTAACCTTGCCTGCGTAGCTCTTTTACGTGCTCTCTTAAAACGTCCAATACGTATTCGCAAATATAAAGATCGAAGTCAATAGAGGAGATGTACTCGGATAACCACTTCGGTTGAGTGCCCAGTGCGTAGCTTCTATATTGCTCCCTCAATTTAACATTCCAGTTGGCTTAGAGGCGGGGAAGCGAATATAACTGATGAATCGGTGCAAATATAGGACGAAATGCATTGGACGCTTGGAGGAAAACTGCCGAAGAGTACTTGTGGATGGCCGATATACTTAGCACAATGGGGAGGTACTCAGGAGCTCTACTCCTTCTCTGCCATGCATACGACGTATGCATGAAATGGCGCAACGGTGACCAGGATAAGACACCGTTCAAATACGTCCCTAAGGAATGCCCGACATTAATATTCCCCTCTGGGGACGAGACTCCAGAGGACCTAGTCACGCTAGACCACGTAATTGAGATGAGCGCCAAAGTAAAGAAGTGCTTAGGTCTTCAATGATGTGGAATCCGGGAGCCGAGCCATAACAAAGGGCAATGAAGACTAGACTCGCAGCTGAGGGAGTTTAGGGTTGTTTGGGCTCATGGGAATAGCTGTAGAGTACGCGTTAGCCGTCTTTCTTCCAATAGCTGCTTTACTAGCCTACTTCTACCTCGCTTCATTGAGGGCCCTTCTCTTAGGTTCACCGAGAGCTAAGAACTCGGTTATACTACTTGGAATGACGCTATTGTGGTTGTCAGCTATACCGGGTCCAATAGTATTCATTGGAGCCTTTCTAGTTTCAATAGTCCTCTTTGCGCTCATATGGTGGCCCAGAATTGGTAACAAAAGACCGTCCATTAGGGAATTGCTTAGATCAATTAAACTATCGAACTTGAAGTCGAAGTTCCGTGAAGGCTGTAAGAGCTTTGCTGGGTGTTTAGTGAGGTACGTCCTATCCTGGCCAGCCGGTGCCGTCTTCGCCGTAACGCTTCAAGGCATTCTCTCGCCCCTAGTGATGTTCATATTAGGATATGAAGCCAACTCGAACGTAAACTTACCCAAGTTCGTTCAAGAAAATAAGTTAGCCGAGACCGCTAAGAAGATATTGAGGTACTTAATGGCTTTAATCGCTTGGGCGTTCGCAATTCTAAATATCATTACTAACGTTCTAATGCCCAGATGGATAATAGTCCAAGAAAAGATCGTTAGCGGAGAAGTGAAAGGGTTACCGCTAGCAGCGAGACTCCTCTCCCAAGTTATCGGGAAAGAGGCATCCTACGTTTACGGGGTACTAGTTGTAATCCTTGCTCTGTATACAGCATATAGGGCATATCAATACGTTTCTAAACGTCTCAACGATGCCTACTTAATAACTATCCTGAGCCCGTTCGTAGCGTTCGCGATATCTGCTAACAAATTAGGTGAACCTTTAACATCGATAGGTTACGCAATTGGTATGAGCGTGGCTTTAAGACCTATCAGTCTCCCTAACGCAAATGTAATGAAAGGACCTGCTAGGATTAAAGAGATAACCGTTAAAGTGACAGAAAGACTAGGTCGAGCCATATTGGAATATGAGGTTCCGTTAGGACCGTTAGCTTGGTTGCTCGGGGTGGCGGAAAATGGAGGAAAGAGAAATAAATAAGCTAGAGCTGGCGGTAGACATACTACAGTCAGTAACCAAATGCAGGACTCAGAACTTAGCGAAGGCCATGCAAACCCTAACGTTCACCATCTCATCCTTACTTCTGGCCTTCGTCCTCGCTACCCCAAGTTACAAACTAATATCCGTTCTTAATTCACTACCATCAACCACTCTGTTCCTTACTTTGCTTACGTTGTTCGGGCTATTCAAATATACAGCTTCGAAGAGCTTTACCTACATAACTACTATTTCTGAGATACTAGGTGTAAACGTAAAATCGCGTGAATACCTTGAATGTCTAATAGCGACCTTACCCTTAGCGTTGGTGAGCGATATATTCTTATATAATAGAATAGGCTCGCTCTCTATAGTTCTACCGTTCATAGGATTCTCTATAATAAAGTTCCTTACGAGTAAGGACGAGAACGCAAGAATGGGAAGCCTAGTCATGCTAGCTCTTTCAATGCTTTCATCTGCACAGAAGTCAAGCGCCATTGCTTTAACCCTCTCTATATCACTAACACTCAGTGGGATACTAGAATCACTACTCTATATAGAGGAGGCTGAAAGGTGTGCCACCGAAGCCAGAGGGCAACAGCGCGGAGGCGCTGAGGAGGTTATTGAAGCTACGAATGAACCCGACTAGAATGGCTATATTGCTCTATCTTCTCGCAAAAGGTAGAGTTTCGTTCACGGAACTTTATCGGGAACTCAATCTAACTCCGGGAAACGCGTGGAGCCACTTGGAGAAAATGGAAAGGGAAGACCTTGTGAAAATAGAGAAAACGTTCACACCGAAAGGTCCAGTAACTTACGTAATCATTACGGAAAAAGGATACGAAATAGCTGAAGAACTCGTCGCGATCTTGTCTTCCCTAAGCAAACTTGGGGATGTGATCCCTAGCGGATCGGAGAGTTCCGAAAGCTCTTAATGGTATGAATTTAACTAGCGTACCGCAACACTCAGTATACTTGATTGTAGACGCTATTAGTAAGTCCTTTGCATCGTAATTACATCTAACTACTATTGATTTGGTCTTCACATCGAAGTACACGAGCTTTGGTTCGCACAAAGCTACGCCCACGTTACCATAAGATTCCTTGAGTAGCTTCACTAAACACTCCTCTAGGCACTTCCTTTCTAACTTCTTCGGCTCTTCAGAAAGAACATGCATCAAAATGTACCTCTTTCTGACCTTCTCGTTCTTTTTAGCGAGGCTCGTTCCTCCTAAATCTGGAATCTTCCTACTATTAAGTAAGGCTAGAATCGAGAGTGCTAAAGCTATTGTCGAAAGTATTAACTCTCCTCCACACACTCTACGTCCCCTAGATCGATGCCGTAGAGATCGAGGTACGCCTTCTTCAGAACTTCCTTGGCGCGTTCCGGTGAAGGCTCGCCTTGCCTAGGTAAAAGAGCATAGAATTCTTCACATCCGGCCGGTGTGAATAACACCTTTATTGCGTACTCCCCTCTCCGATCTAAGAGCACCTTTACCTTTTCGGATTCTAGTAAAGTTTCGCTTAGCTTAGTACACTCTTCAGGAGGAAGCTTCCTATAGATATCTAGAAGCACGTAATTTTCAGTAAATAAAACCCTTTTGCCTTTACACATATAGCTCTTCAAGATCATCACTCTATTGGTGTTATGACCGGTTTCAATTGACTATGGCAGTATGGGCATCTACCACCTAGTTTCTTGTATTCGTCTGCGCAGAAGTAGACTCCGAGTTTAGGAGTGCACTTAGGACATTCATACACGGGCTCCTTAGTAACGTCGGCGTACCTAGCAGTTATTGCGCATCTAACAGTAACCCAGCCTTTATGTCCTTGAGCGTTTACCCCGTAAACTCCTCCATACGACATTTTCCAACCCGAGGAGAGGAGTGAGGGTAGCTTAATAATAGTTTCAACATTTTAGTCTTCCTCTGTAGTCCCACTCGGGTATGTAGTTAGTGCTTACAGTGATTGTTAGAAGCAAGAGAGACGCGGACGCATTGAGAAACATGATTAAGAACTATAGGAGCGATTGGGGAATTGAAGTAGAGACTTTGAAAGGTAAGAGAGGTACTGACGTTATAGATGCCGTGAAGGAGCTCGTCTCTGATAACAAGTTCTATTTGGTTTTACTAGGTCGCGAAGAGGCGGACGTAATTAAAGAGCTCTCCGACTCGACTCCCCCTAATGTTATCGTTCACGGAATCAGAAAAAAGAGAATAAGGAACACTCGCTTAAGTGAACTCAATTGGGAACTAGAGGTAGCCAAGAGTCAACCGAGATTGTGGATTGAGTGGAGCGGAGATACGCCATTTATAGCTAAGAAGTACGTAAGAGGAGAGCCTGGAACGGACGTCTTCTTGGGCTGGGGTCTCTGGTGGAAGACCTTAGGCTTAGGAGAGCCTTCACACAAAGGTTTCCTAGTAAAGAAAAGCGCGGACGGGGTCCACACAGTAATAGCTGGTGGTAGAGCAGTAGCTCTCACCGAAATAACTGACAATAGAATACCTCAAACCGTTCTGCTAGGCGAAGTAAGAGGCTTCGAGCTTAAGGAGTTCGCTAACTTGTCGCGTAACGTAATACGCAGCTTCGTAAGAGGAACAGCTAAGCTGTTCGAAGGATGTGAGAAAGCCATAGTTCCTTGGAGCGGTGGTAAGGATAGTACGGCCGCTTTGCTAATAGCTAAGGAATACTGTGACGAAGTCGAAGCAATATACGTTGATACAGGAGTTGACATGGGTTTGAACAAGTACTACATCGAAAAAATTGCCAACGAAATGAACGTGAATTACGAAGTAGTTAGAGCTCCTGTTAAAGAGAATATAATGGAACTGGGATTTCCTTCTCGTGACAATAGATGGTGCACTGGATTGAAAATAAAGGCGCTGGAAGATGCAATAAAGAGGAGAGGCAAGGTCAAAGTCGTAGTAGGAGATCGCGATGCCGAGTCCATCTCTAGGTCCCGAAGGTGGTTTGAGAGGGAGTGGGAAGGGGTTGCAGAGGTCCTCGCTCCCCTGAAGCTTTGGAGCGGTGCAATGGTTTTAGCTTACTTACTAAGCGAGAATGTACTTCCTAATCCGCTCTATGCTCTAGGCTTCTATAGACTCGGTTGCTACGTTTGCCCGTTCCTTAGGGCGTACGAAAGGAAGTTATTAAGGGAGGTAAGGGCAGCTAAAATAGGTGCCGACGAGGACCTCTTAAACCAGTTCTTGGGGAGGCACGAAGGCTATGACTTGGGGATGTAAGGCTTTCAAGGAGAAGATACTTACTAAATTGAATCAGATGAGCCTAGATCTTGCAAGAGAGGGCTCGCGGAACAACGTTCAATTAATTGAAGTCATTAGAGACTTGGGTGACCAAGTAGATCCTTCCGTTCCTTGCTCCCTCAGGAGCTGGGAATTTTGGAGGAAGGCATACCTCGAATTACGTAACGCGAATTCGGACGAAAACGAAGCTCGAAAGTTAAGAGCGCTCGTCGAGTACCTCAACGAAGTCAACGCGTTCGACATTAAATGGATCTCTGTAGTGAATTTAGTATCCTTAATAACTCTAACCACTACGGTTCTCCTCACAGGACCTTCGATACCCAGTTACTTGGGCTTAGTAGCACTATTAATGAGTAAGATCTATCCCCTTGAGACTCTTATATTTTCATCCACAATCATACCAACTTCCATATTAATTCATAACATTGAAATGTATCCCCTCGCCTCAATTATCGCTCTCTTAAACGCGTTCTCGATCTTTGGAGTGTTCGGAGAGAAGCCGAAATATAGGGAAGTGAAGACAACGCAGAAACTCGAAATTAAAGTAAGTGAAGATGAGATCTTAACTATGCTCAAGCAAGTATACGGTAAAGAAGCAAAGGACATACTTGACTTCCTAGTGACTCAGCTAATAGTAGAGGGCTACACTAAGGATGAAGCGCTATCTGAGATATGGAGGAGGTTAACTGGAGAGGAGACCTCAAGAGGACATGAGAGCAGCACAGAGGTCTCTCATGCTTAGTATTCCTAGAACTCTGTTTCCTTGAACTACCACTAGGTGCCTTACGCCGTTGTCCAACATCATTTTCAAAGCCTCTTCTACCGTAACGTCGGGAGTTATCGTTATGACTTCTGACCATGGGGTCATGTAGTACTTTACCTTAGCCCTACTCGGATCAGCACCTAACGCCAATGCTGCGATGATGTCCCTCTCTGTGATAAGACCAACGACCTTTCCACCTTCGGCCGTTACCAAGAGCGCACCAATAGCGTTCTCGTGCATTCTCTCTGCTGCTTCGCCTAAAGTCGCATCTCCATCTATTGAGATAATTAGTCTTTCCCTTCCGAAATATTTCTCAACGGAACTCATGCTCTTCACCGCCCATTCGAGATCTGGAACGGTTTAATTATAAAGGGCTACTTAGCTCATTTATCTTAATTCTATTTATTATGGAATACGAAGCGATCGAAAATAGGAACCTCGGTGCCGGGGTTGATGGTCATTGGGTTGCGAGGAGCCCCCTCCCCAGCGGCCATTCCGAGCCTCACAGGCCCTTCACTTAACTATACCCCAACCAGCGAGCCTCCATCTATTCCCTATCCTCCTGTTGAAAGCCACTCTAGCTCCCTTCCACGCGACCACTGGTCTCTGTAATTTTACGCTCATCTCATCCTTAGTTATTGAAGTTACGACTCCAACAGTAATTGCAGTTCCTACTGTAATCATTAGCGGTTCGCCTCTTCTCGGTGGCGTTATTTTAGTTTCTTTTTGGAATCCAACGACTCTCTCTAGTAAGTGGTACTCCATGGTTAATTCATTGAAAACTGGGGGTAGTTCGCCGGGCCTGCCTACTACACTGCCTACTAGGGCGTCTGCCTTAGTTAGGGATGGATCCAACTTGGTACCTATGGCAACTAGGCCTCCTGGTAACGCCTCCTCTACTTCAACGTTTCCAAATCTCAAACTAACTACTTCGCTTTCTAAGGGAACGTATTCGATCTTGGTTCCACTTCGTACGGGGTATCCCGGTCTTATCTCAATTTTGTCACCTATCCTTAATTTGCCTCTTATAAGTGAACCACCGACAACGCCTCCTACAAGCTTTTCGGGCGGGGTACCGGGCTTGTTTACGTCGAAGCTCCTCGCTATCCACATCAAAGGAGGTGACTCCAAGTCCCTCGGCGGAGTTGGAATCTCTTCTTCGATAGCCTCAAGCAATGCGTCGATGTTTACCTTGTGAAGGGCACTTACGGGCACTATTACGGCGTCCTCTGCCCACGTTCCCTTTAAGAACTCCTTTATTTGTTGGTAGTTCTTCAACGCCTCTTCCTTGGTCACAACGTCTATCTTGTTTTGAACTACTACTAATCTCTTTATTCCGACTATGCTTAGTGCCATGAAATGTTCTAGAGTTTGGGGTTGGGGACAAGGTTCGTTTGCGGCAATGACTAGTAAAGCGCCATCCATCAAAGAGCTACCGGATAGCATCGTTGCCATTAGTACCTCGTGGCCTGGAGCGTCTACGTATGAAACCCTCCTAAGAAGCTGAGGTACACTGCCTTTTGGACACCTTGGACACTTGGGCTCGGGCGAATACGCATCTGGTTCGGGACAATTAGTGCACTTGTAAATATCACCGTCTGCGTAGCCGAGCTTGATAGTCATTCCCCTCTTTAGTTCCTCACTGTGCCTAGCAGTCCACACGCCAGTTAAGGCTTGGACTAGAGTAGTCTTCCCGTGGTCTACGTGACCTACGACGCCGATGTTCACTTCAGGCTGAACGTCCTTACTCCCTTTCATTTCTCATTCCGTGTCTTCGTGGAAGCGCGTGACTAATATATTACAGTTCTCTCCCCCACTCTGAATCTTTAATACCGCTATTCCCCCATGGGTTAGGGACCTAAAGTAATGGCAGAAAGGAAATTTAAAGTCACTGATCACGTATTGGTTCCCGAACACGTCAAACTCAGTGACGAAGAAGCATATGAAATTTTGAAAAAATACGGATTGAAGCCAGAGGACCTACCAATCCTCCGCGTTGATGATCCAGTAGCGAAGGAATTGGGCTTGAAGCCTGGAGACATAGTGAAGATAATAAGAAGGAGCGATAAGGCAGAGGAAGTAGTAACTTTAAGGTACGTAGTCGGTATATAAAAACCCCCTTTCCGCGTCACAGGTGGTCTGATATGAGTTCTCAGGAAGCTCGCGAGTTCCCTACTCCAGAAGATAGATGGATCGTAATGAACTCATACTTCAAAGAGAGAGGACTGACACAGCAACAGTTGCAATCATACAACAAGTTCGTTACAGAAACGTTACAACAGTTAATCGATGAAATAGGTGAGGTCGAGCTACTCGAAGGCTACAAGCTAGTTTTCGGTAAAGTGAGATACGGTAAACCGATAGTCAAGGAGCCTGATGGCGTCAACGAGGAAGTAACTCCTATGGAATGTAGGATTAGAGATCTTACGTACTCAGTCCCGATATATTTGCAAGTCAAGTTAATCAAACCCAACTACGAGGAGATTGAAGAGGAAGTTGAAATAGGGCAAATGCCCATAATGCTTAGGTCAGTTATAGATCCTCTCTCGAAACTCTCTCCCGAAGAACTGATTGAGAGAGGCGAAGACCCTAGGGATCCCGGGGGCTATTTCATAATTGATGGAAGCGAGAAGGTAATAGTAACCCAGGAGGACCTAGCGCTCAACCAAGTATTGGTTGACAAGGGCGGACCTCAAACCACAGTTACTCACACGGCTAAGGTTCTTTCGAGTACTTTAGGGTATAGGGTGCAAGTAATTGTTGAAAGGTTAAAGGATGGAAACATTTACGTAGTATTCCCTTCAATACCGGGCAGGATTCCATTCGTTGTTATGATGAGGGCGCTCGGAATTGAATCAGACAAAGACATCGCCGCACTCGTTAGCTTCGATCCCGAGATTCAACAAGAACTCTTAGCTTCCCTAGAACAAGCAGCTCCATTCGCAACTGTAGAAGACGCTCTCGATCTAATAGGTTCCAGAATAGCTCTAGGTCTCCCCAGGGAAAAGAGAATTGAAAGAGCGGAGCAAATAATAGATAATAACTTCTTACCCCACCTAGGAAACAAACCTGAAGATAGGCTCAAGAAAGCCATCTTCATTGCTCATATGGCAAGAAAGTTACTTGAAGTTTACTTGGAAAAGAGGGAACCGGACGACAAGGACCATTACGCTAATAGGAGAATGAAGCTAGCTGGAGACATGCTAGCATCTCTATTCAGAAGCTACTTGAGACAGATGGTAAAGGACATAGGTTATCAATTAGAGAGATTGGCTAGTAAGGACCCACGCAGCGTTCATTTGAGGATGATAATTAGATCTAACTATCTAAGCGAGAAGGTGAGGCAAGCTTTAGCTACCGGAAACTGGGTAGGCGGCAGAACGGGCGTTTCTCAATTGCTGGATAGGACTAACTGGCTCAGCACCCTCTCTCACTTAAGAAGGGTCGTCTCGCCCCTTTCGAGAACTCAACCTCACTACGAGGCAAGAGAACTTCACATGACCCAATGGGGTAGAATATGTCCCTTCGAAACTCCCGAAGGTCCTAACATCGGTCTAGTTAAGAACCTAGCATTGTCTGCATACATCTCAGTTGGCGTTCCTGAGGAAGACGTAGAGGAAGTCCTAAAGGAACTCGGAATGGTACCTATTGACCAAGTGATTGAATTAATTCGAAACGATCAGCCGATACCCGATGAAGTAATCAACGGCGCGAGAGTCTACTTGAACGGGAGGCCCGTAGGTTACTACCCAGATCCGCATGAGCTTGCATCTAAACTCAGATCTCTTAGACGACAAGGTAAGCTTCACTACGAAGTTAGCGTCGGAGTATACGAAAACGACGACGGTAGCATAAGGGAGGTTTACGTCAATACGGATAGCGGTAGATTAATGAGACCAGTCTTCGTAGTTGAGAATGGTCAATTGAAGCTGAAACCTGAGCACATTGAAAAGCTGAAGAAGGGCGAATGGACTTTCACGGACTTGTTGACTAGGGGCATAGTAGAATTACTAGACGCCGAGGAGGAAGAGAACGCTTACATAGCTTTGGACCCAAAGGATCTCACTCCCGAACATACGCACATGGAGATATGGACTCCAGCCATTCTCGGCGTTGCCGCCTCTACTATACCTTACCTAGAACACAACCAGAGTCCGAGGAACAGCTATCAGAGCGCCATGGCCAAGCAAGCTCTAGGTCTCTATACTGCTAACTTCATGATGAGAACCGATACTAGAGGATACTACTTGCATTATCCAGAGAGGCCGTTAGTACAAACTAAGCACATGGACCTAATAGGCTATAACGATAGACCCGCCGGTCAAAACGTAGTAGCTGCAATAATGTCGTATACAGGTTACAACATAGAGGACGCAGTTATACTGAACAAATCCAGCGTTGAAAGAGGTCTACTCAGAGCGACGTTCTTCAGACTTTACCAGACTGAGGAGCAAAAGTACCCTGGTGGTCAAGAGGATAGAATAGAGATTCCAGATCCTACCAAGAAGATAAGAGGTTACAGAGGTCCAGACGCGTATAGGAAGTTGGATTCCGATGGAATAGTTCAACCAGAAACATACGTAGTAGGAGGAGAAGTCCTAATAGGAAAAACAAGTCCACCTAAGTTCAGCGAAGAGTACAAGGAGCTCGGAGTAGCGGAACTAGGGAGAAGGGACACCTCAGTAGTCGTAAGACATGGCGAAGAGGGTATAGTAGATACTGTCGTGATTACCCAGAATATAGATGGTATAAAAATGGTAAAGATAAAGGTAAGAGACTTAAGAATACCGGAGATAGGAGATAAGTTCGCTTCAAGACATGGTCAGAAGGGCGTTGCAAGTATATTGATACCGCAATACGACATGCCTTACTCGGAGTTCGGAATAGTTCCCGACATGATACTGAACCCTCACGCGTTCCCTTCAAGAATGACGTTAGGCCAACTGATCGAGAGCATTGCCGCTAAGGCGGCATCGTTCAGAGGAAGGGAGGTAGACGCCACGCCGTTCTATAAAGAACCAATAGACGAGCTTAGGAAGGTGCTAGTGGAGAGAGGTCTCCCACCAGATGGATCCGAGGTTATGTTCGATGGAAGGACGGGCGAAATGGTTCGCAGGCCTATATTCATAGGAGTTGTATTCTATCAGAGGCTCTACCACATGGTTGCTGACAAACTTCACGCCAGAGCCAGAGGACCGGTCCAGATACTTACTAGACAACCAACTGAGGGTAGAATGCGTAAAGGAGGTCTAAGGTTCGGTGAAATGGAAAGAGACGTTCTAGTTGCACACGGCGTAGCCGAGCTCTTGCTTGAGAGACTCTTAAAGAGCAGCGACTTAACTAAGGTATGGGTTTGCGCCAAGTGTGGTCACATAGGCTGGTGGGACGCCTTCAAGGGTAGACCGGTGTGCCCAATACACGGTGAGGAAGGGGACATGTATCAAGTTGAAATGAGCTACGCCTTCAAACTGCTATTGCAAGAGATAATGAGCTTAGTTATAATGCCGCGTTTGAGACTAGGAGATAAGTTCTCGAAGATATAAGGTGTTTTCATGAAGAGAGTCTTAATTGTAGGTGCAGGCGCACTGGGGAGCTGGACGGCCGAAATACTCTCCAGAAAGGGTCCATTTTCTTTCTATATTGTTGATCCCGATAGAGTGGAGGAAAGTAATCTAGATAGGCAACTCTTCTACCCGCAAGACGTGGGAAAATACAAGGCTGAAGTTCTAGCACAAAGAATTACCCTTATGGGAAACGACGCGCAAGCAATAATTTCAAGGATAGAGGATGTTGAAGGAATAAGCGCTGACATAGCATTGGCCTTAACTGATAACATCCCTAGTAGGATATTCGTAGAAGAAAGGTATTTTCCTACTATACACGGTATGGTGAGACCCGAAGTAGGCATGGTCTTGATGACTACAAACGAAGTAAAGCTCTCCAATCTAATGACGGAAGGTAAACACACGGGCGCTCAAGACGTTTCCATGGTTGTATCGGTAGCCTCATTGGTCGCGAGGCTAGCTCTAGATTACTTAATTAGAGGCGATACGTCCAACGCGGGGAAGTTATTTCTCTTATCTAGATATTCACTCGAAGTCTTGGATCTTGAGTGATAAATGGTTTACACTTATATAAATGCTTTATTTTTCAGCATGGAGATTAGAAATGCTACTAAAAAGAGAATATTTGGAAATGTTAGAGGAAGTGGGAGACAAGGAACTAGATATTAACGAGTTCGTAAAGGGCGAATACGAAGAAAGGGAAAGGTTAATAAAGAATCTGTTGGCCTTAGAGCTCCAAGACTTGATTCGCCCGAAGGATGCGAGGAATCCAAGGATTTTCGTCCTAACCGAACACGGTAAGAAAGTTCTAGATATATGGAAAAGGTTAGGGAAGCCTCAAGTTGAGAGGTGGTTGGACTCTAGGATACACATGATGCTATGGACTTTATGGAAGACTAAAAGCGAGGCACCTAAGGACTGGAAGACGCCGCTATTAGAGAGGAACTTCGTCAACGAGGAAGGCAAGTTAAGGGATGAAGCAATAGAGTTGCTAAAGGTGTTTGAACCAGGAATTAGAGCAAGGAAAATCAGGATTACGAGGGACTTGGGCGGAGTCTTAGCGAGAATAGCACCCGGTCCGGCTACCACTGCAGCTCTTAAGAACCATCCCGAAGACGCCTTAGACTTACTAGAAGCAATGGATGTAATAGTTTACAGTGCCCCCGATGGGGGATACTACGCGCTAACTAGGTTAGGAAGGTATTTACGAATGGCTATTAGGGAACTTCGTCCTGTTGCCATGGAGTACATTCTAGTTAATATGAAAATTATAGAGCTAGTCAAGAAGTTGATCGAAGGAAAGGAGCTTACTGATCAAGAGAAATTCGTCCTAATGAACCTAGGATACATGACCGTTTCAGAACCAACCAAGGCTGCCAAGTTGCTCTATAAGGCGATAGAGGAATTAGAGAGAGGAAAGTATTGGGAGACCTTCACCATAGGTCTAACTAGAGTGGATCAATGGGTCATGAAGATGATCGATTACCTTTGGAAGAAAGCGGAAACCAATCCGGAGCTCAAGCCGACCAAGTCATTGATAGTAGATTGGTTCGAGAGGCACTGGAAAGACATAGGAATGGACGAAGAAACTCGCAAGGAGCTGTTGTTCTCGGACTACACAGTTGGTATATCTCTCTATAGGTTAGAAGCATTGGAATTAGTCGATAGCTATGAAGAGAAATCGAAGCTCATATACCAATTAACAGACTACGGGAAACAGCTCTTAGAGGTCATCGAAAAAGGGAAGATCGTCGAAATACCTACTTACGCAATAAGACCTTTAGTGTACGCTGACAGAGGTTTGCCGCCGTTTAGATCATGGATAGAGGAGGCCGCAAAGGAAGGCCTGCTTGGTCCAGGGGGCATGGGGAGAAAGGGCAGGAAGTTGGCACACTTAGCCAGAGTAGTGAAAAGAAGGCCGCTGCTTACTAGGATGGAATTACTTGTACTCCAAAAGATGTTACCAAGCGGTCAAGTACAGAAAATAGAAGAGCTAGTGAAGAAGTTCGAAAACCCGGACGAAGCCAGGGCAGCTCTATACTGGCTGGAAATGTGGGGTGCCGTTAACTTCTACGATAACGATTACGTAGAAATAACTGAAATTGGAGAGAACTTGAAGAAGGCGTTGGTAGCCACGCCTCCCGGAATAGCTACGCCCGTACACCCACACTTCTTGAGGGTCCTAGAAGTGATAAAGGAGCTCGGAAGTTACGAAGACATTGCTGAGATAGTAAATAGGACTAGGCTTACGTTAGGTATAGTGAAAGACGCCATAGTAGTGGCTAGGGAAGCGAAGCTACTAGGTAAGAAGGATCTAACTGGCGAAGGCGAACTTCTACTAGAGACGGTAAAGGAGATACAAGCCCACAGAGAGACTATGGCAGAGGAGTAAGGTGAGTCTATAGTAACATTTATAACATATACTACTTTTCCCGAAAGTGAGGTAATTGGGATGAAGAGGACCGTATTAGCGTTAACTCTACTATCCTTAATAGCGTTCTCCACTATTGCATTAGCGGCAACCCAAGAGAAGTACGGTGGTCCTTCTTGTTCATATATAAAGGAAGCTATCTCCAGGGCCGGTGGCGTTGAAGCAGTAAAGAACGGCTTAGGAACTACTGTTATAAAGATCGGAGCTCTAATACCTATGAGCGGTGCGCTCGCTTCCTTCGCTAATGAGAAGTATGCAGTGCAACTAGCAGTAAGGGACCTAAACGCGTGCTTCAAGGAACTCAATTTACCCTTCAAGGTAGAAGCGTACATCGAGGACACTCAAACCACTCCCCAAGTGGCCCTAGAGAAGGCCAGGAAGCTCGTTAACATCAATGGCGTCCACATGATAGTAGGCCCCGCAACCAGTGCAGCTGTTGGAACTTTACAAGACATAATAAACAGCGAACTCAAGGTAATACTAATGAGCCACTCGAGCACCTCCCCCTTAGTGAGGTTAAACAATGAAGAAGCCATAAAGAAGAACGGTTACAGTTACGTATTCTTTAGCATTAGCAGCGACTTCTTCCAAGCCAAGGCTTTAGCTAGCGTAGTCAAGAGTTTCGGTTACACTAACGTCGTCTTCTTCTATAGGAACGACGACTACGGTAAGGGCTTCGCCTTAGCCTTCAAGGAGGCCTTTAGCGAATTAGGCGGAACCGCTCACTTAGTACCCTACGACCCCAATGCCAGGAGCTACCTAGCTGAGCTAAGGAGCGTATTCAATTACAAGCCACAAGCTATAGTTTGGCTAGCGTTCGATGAGATAAAGGTCATATTAAGGCAAGCGTTAACTCTAGGTCTACAGAAGTATCCTTGGTTCTTCACTGAAGCCGTTAAGGGTCCAGCACTGATATCCGATCCTGTTGTCGCTAAGGTTCTAGCTCTAAAGAACGTTCTGGGAACCGCTCCTTACACTAGCGGTAACTTCATTGAGTACTATAAGAGCGTCTACGGTAACGATCCGGTTGAGTTCAGCGATACTCTCTACGATGCAGTATGGTTAGTAACCCTAGGTGCCTTAAGAGCCGCTAGCTTCAACCCCAACCTAATGGAACACGCTATAATAGAGATGAGCTACATTTACAAGGGCTTCAGCGGAGACAAGTCAATGAATGCAATATATCAAGAGCCCTTGACCACCAGCTACAGCGTATGGACCGTAAAGCTGGTTGACGGTAAGCCCGTCTTCGAGGACGTAGGCTTCTGGTCGCCTTCGGAAGGTCTCAAGTTAACCGTCAAGTTAACTCCCAAGTAACTTCAGTAAGTTTTTTCAATTAAGTATTTCAAGAATTCTCTTGATGACTCTAATTTTTTGACTTCGTCTGAGCACAATGGACATCCTTCGTTTGTGACGTCGTTAGCTGAAATCATTGAATAAGGTGCGTTAACGTTAACGTGAATTTCGCTGGGCCATTCCTTACCATTTAGCAAGAATAGAACTGCTTGGACGCTAATTGCCGCCACTACTTCAGCCAAATTAGGATCTGTGTAGTACCTTACCTTTTCATCCCATATTCTCTCACATATCGGACAATAACCTTCCTTCAGTACCTTAACATACCCCCTATAGCTTCCGATGCCTACGTTCACGAACTTCTTGTTATGCTTTACTGCTAGAGCAAGCAAAACGGCCCTGGGCGCGAGTACGTCGAACGAGGTTACCACTATATCTACCTTTTTAACTAGCTCGTTAACATATCCAAAGGACTTATCGCTCCAAAGCCCTGAAGGAGTTGGTACTTCAAGTTCAATACCTATTAGCTTTGTCCAAGGGTGGAACTGTTGAAGCCTAGACGTAAGGGTCGTTGCTTTGTTAAGGCCAACTTCATCCGTATGGAAACATTGATAACCTACGTTCTCAACGCCTACCTCATCGAAGTCTATAACGTATATTTCCTCAAAGTTAAACCTGGCCAAGTTCCGAACTATCCTGGAACCTAAAGTTCCCGCACCACCAACGAGAACTCTCTTCCCTTCAACGCTTAATCCAGATTCCTTTAAGTAATGTTGAGTCCTTTCGTAGAATCCTCTCGGCCGAGCGTCCACGTCGTGCCCCTAATTACTGCCTTTTCTATATCTAAATTGAAAACTTTCACATCGTATAGGACATTCAAGTGCGGTGAAAGTTTCAAATACTGAAACTCGCTCTCTCCCACATTAACGTAATAGGACGCGATGAATATGAAATCCTCTAAAACTATTTCTCCCGTCGTTCCTATCCTAAAAGGAATGCATTTTTTCGAAGGTAGCGTACACTCGCTTCCGTCTATATCTACGGTGCTTCCGTCGCGATATACCTTAGCGAAGCCCTTCTTCCTAGTACCGATACCAACCACTTTGTTTACGTGCACCTTAAACTTATCGTATCCTATCGTCATTTGGGGCACTGGTTCATATATAGCCAAATCTAAGCACAAGGAATTACCGGCATGAGTTGGAGAGACTATTCCAAATACCCTAGGTCTCCCTGGAACAGTAGCCAGAATTTGAGTTTTCAACGCTAAGGTCATTGTAGCTATGTCTATTGCCGATGGCGATGGGGCTATCCCGCAGTGATAATGAACAGTTACTAAGTCTTCCGGCTTGGCGTCCGTGGTTCTTACGCTTACGGGCGTTTTTTCAATTGCTCTCATGGGTCTAGCGTTGGTCACATATATTTCCTTATCGTTCATAAATCCCATGAAGCTCACTACGTCCTCCGATGCGTCCTTGGATAAGTTGAAGCAATTGTTTTCATTAGCCTTCTTCAGTAGCAATTCGAATACCGATGGTACGATCTTTAATCTATGGAGCGTTACCGTCGCAGAGTCCAACGTCCGTGCATAGCGCATCCGTCATTACCTCCAGGGGATTTTCTTGTTGACTAATATAATCCCAAGACTCCACGTGCATTATGCATGCGTTAACGTTTAACATTTGAGCTATGCGTTCCAGAGAGGTAGAGAGCAACGGTATTTCCTTGGCTTTCGTTAAGAAATAGTCGCTAGTTAGATTATAGAAGCAGCATTTGTGCCATATCTTCGGAGTTACGTAAATCAATGGTTCGGTCTTTGGATAACCTATGCTGGGTAAAACGAAAACTGTGTACGTCGAGTTTTGTGCACAATAGTCCTTCTTCTTACATTTTCTATATGCGTAAATTCCCTTGCCGGGATCTTTTCCATCTATGGGAACAAATTGCTTAGTTAGTTTACTGGACGAGAAATAATGAGATCTGAACGTCTCAACTGCGTCCTCTAAGGGATCGTAATCTCGAAAAAAAGATCCATAAGGTTCTTCAATTGAAGCGTACCAAACGTTTCCGTATTTTTCTATAAGGGATCCCACGCTCTCGGATCTATATGTGACATCTATCTCGGAGCCGTCAACTCTCTTAACGTAAAGTTTTATTCTCTGAGGGGCGATTCCCAGCCTCTTAGCTAACTTGTCCCTAACCGAGCTAGGTAGTTCTCCGTAATCTACCTTCAAGTTGTGTTCCGAGAGCTCGGGCTTTATCAATATCGAGAGTATTAGCTCACCGCTCTTATTATTAGTTGACATTTTTACATACCCTTAAAAATTATGGACCTCTCCTCATTTCCGCTTCCGCTTCAATCGTGCTTATACTAGATTTCAGTTCGTCAACTAATTGCAATATCCTCTTAAGCTCTTCTTCAGGCAGTTTAACTTTCTCTAGGAACTCTTCTCCGTCTGCAGTTAACCTAAGCTTGTTCCTTCCAGGTACTTTTTCTATTAGGTTTAGATACAGCATGTCCATTACGTCTTGGTGTAGTTCGTTGCTGCCAATGACTTTTCCTATTTTTACAAACTGATAACCTATGTCGAGTCCCTTTTCCTTCATTTCGTACACTAGTTGAGTAAGGCCCTTCTCTGAAACGTTGCCTAAGTGCTTTATGATATGTAGTAATATCAACGCCTTCTTGTTCTTCTTAACGTCGTCTAGGGTGACTACTTGCCTAGATATTATCTTTAATTCCTTGCTCTTGCCCGTTGGCGAGGACACGATCTCAGCCCCTTTACCTTTCGTAATAAGCTCAATTAAGGTTTATTTGTAAGCGCAGCGGGGACTAGAAAATGCCGTCTTACGACGATCCGAGGTATTTGTTAGCTTGGTGGGGCCTAGAGAAAATAGAGAGGGTGGTTCGTTCCCCCGGGAAACCTATAGATAAGGCGAGGGCGCAAAGTTTACTTAACGAGATGTGGAGCGAGCTCAAGAGGTTGAGATGGTCTGGTCTTCCTAGCGACATGGCTTCAAGTGAAGCTCAAAAGATAGCCAAGCTTGCGGGGGAAATGAGGGAGGTTTTAGGGCTTACCCCTAACGAAAAGGAATTGGTCAAATCTCAGGCTTACTGGGCCCTCGGTTACCTTCAAGCTTTACCACATTTATTGAAATTAGGGGAAGACGTGAGTCCCGGTGAGGCAGTTTACGTCGTCAGTGGAAGGATAACTGAAGTTGGGAACCACCCAAATGCGGACAACTTGAAAGTTACCAGAGTTAACGTGGGTTACGTGGCCATCACTGTCGTAACCAATATCAAGGAGGTAAAAGAGGGTGAAGTTAGAGCCGTTGCCTTACTACCTCCTGTGGACCTACTTGGTGTGATTAGTAGGGGAATGTTCTGTTCCGATCCGCTCCAAGTTCCTGAGGGAAGACCTTTCCCACCTTACGATAAGGGTTCCGTTAGAGCTCAAGTTGAGAGGATAGCGAAGGAAGCTCTAAAGATAAGGAAATGAAGTCTATCGCCCCCTCTTCAAAATGCTACCCCTAACCATTACTCTGGCAACGTTTAGCAATATCCCTATTGCGATAGCAACTAGTAGAGGTAAGCTGACCTTTATCATAAATCCGTTAGGTAAGACCTCTGAAGCGTATTCCAAAAACGCAGCGAAGAGGTAAGGTATGGAATACCCTACAATGCCAGCGTAATTGAAAGGCATCGCAACGAATGCAACGGGTAAGACAACGCTTGGAACCTCCTCTCCCGTTACTTTAACTTGAACCGGATAGCTCCCTAATAGGGGACTCACTACTACGCCCTTGAGCAAGGCTAGAATTGCTATTGGCAAGAGTATTGAGGCTCTTCGATAATCTAGTGATAGTAAGGCTAAGAAGAGACCGTAAGGAAGGATAGGGCTTCCGGAAAAGTAGTAGCAAGTAGTTGAGAAGATAAGTGAGCATATGGTCATGACGTCCAAGTTCAATGGAAACTTGGACGCGATAGCATAGATAACAGACGCTACTAGCATTGAGGCTGAGGCCTCTAACGGATCCAGCCAAAGGTATGCGAGGATCACTGCTAATATAAGCGGTACCTTGGAGGCTCCAACCATGGTATGACCCTCACTGAACCCATGGAACTTAATCGAGACATGAAATTTCTAAGCTCTATCTCAACTTTCCGCTCAATGATCTCAATAGCCGGAAACAAGTCCCTTACGTTCGGTATACACGCTAGAGGGTTCAAGAGGAAGTAGTTCGCTGCCCTTTTAATGGATGCGTTAGGCCCGATTACCAGTAAATCTGCGTTCTCCTTCACTTCCTTCATTCCGGTATCCCTAAGAAATTCCGCTACCGATTCAGCGAAGCTACGGAAACACTCGTTAATTTTCCAAGGACCTAGCTCTACGGAGAACGTTTTCAGATTGGGGTTTTTAACCACTTCCTCTCTAACCCTCTTTAATTCCTTTACCTTTACTGTGCCCATAGGGTTCAACGTTTTCCATATAACTAGCCTTGGTTCATCGCCAGGCCTGTACTCTCTGGCGCCCTCTATTTCGGGTATTGCTTGGTATCCGCCTTCAACCTCAATCACCTTAGCTAAACCGAGCTCCTCTATTTTCCAAACTGCATAGAATTCGTTAAGAGGGAGGTATCCAGAGCACTCGCATTTTCCCCTCTCTACCTTCACCAATATGCCGTTCCAATAGACGAACGGTTGAGTCTTCAGGTCTATTTGATATTCTAGAATACCACTAGAAGACTTGAGGGAGCCCTTCAATGGTTGGACCGAGGATACTTCAACTATTTCCGATTGCTTGGGTCCGATTACCTTAACAAGTAGAGTGTCTCCAAAGCGTTCGACGCTCCTCCTAACTTTTATTTTCTTCTTTTTATTACAGTTCACTGCTTGGATACTCGCAGCCGTGAGGATGGAGGACGCTGCGAGGACTGGTCCTAACCACGGGAAGAAAAGTATTGCAGATGCTAGACCTATCGATGAATATAGAGCTACCTTCCTTCCATCTTCGTTTAAAGAGCACTGCGCTGGTATTAGATATTCCCTCACTCTCTTACTTCACCCCGAACTTACCTATCACATACCCTAGGGCCAGTGAGTGATTAGTAAGGAACTCTGTTAAGTTGTTCGTCTCCAATTCACACGTATCCAATGCTATTACTAAGAAGTAATATCTGTGAACTTCTCCTTTAGGAGGGCACACGGGAAACCAACCTTTTTTCAATGCACTATTATAATAAACTTTAACAACGTTCCCATGCGCATCTACTAATTCGAATAGATGAAAGAACGTTCCGCCTCTAGTATCTGGGTCGAAAACTATTACAGCGTAACACGGGGCATCGTCATACCTACTCCATGAAATCTTAGGAACGCTTGCGTTACCGTAACACGTAAACTCCTTCTTTATAAATCCATTGGAGATCGCGTCCGTCTTAACTTCTATTAGCGGAAGTCTTGTCTTCTTTATAAAGGCCCTTATATTTTCGTCGCTTATCTCTATGTACTTTGTTTTAATCGATAACGAATATAGTTGATAGAACGCAAAGAGCGCTATACCAGCTACAACAACTATTAAAGCAATTGACTTCCTTTCAACTCTCAAGTTCATTTCGCTTTCACTGTAACGACCTACGCGAAAAGCGATAATAATATCTTTGCAGAACTTCAGAAACGGAAGGTGTCAATCGTAATGTCTTTCCCTTACTTGAGACCAAGGAGACTTAGGAAGAACTTATACTTACGAGACTTAGTAGCTGAAACTAGGGTTTCTCCCCGGGATTTCATATTTCCGATCTTCGTAAAAGAGGGAATAAGTGAGCCGGAACCAATAAACAGCATGCCCGGTCAGTATAGGTGGCCTGTAGAAAAAGTTACAAAGATAGTATCTGATGCGTTGGAACTCGGTGTAAGAAACGTACTTATTTTCGGTATACCTTCGTACAAGGACGAGCTCGGCTCCTCGGCCTATTCTAAAGACGGAGTGGTTCAGCGCGCCGTCAAGAAGATAAGGAAGGAATTTGGCGACGAAGTCGTAATACACACGGACGTATGCCTATGTCACTACACCACTCACGGTCACTGTGGCTTGTTAACTAGGAAATGCGTAGGCGATTTCTGCAGAGACGTTATAGACAACGACTCAACTATAGAGCTCCTAGGTAAGGTAGCGGTTACTCACGCTGAGGCCGGTGCGGATGTAGTAGCTCCGTCTTCAATGATGGATGGTATGGTAAGGACAATTCGAAAGGCTCTCGACGAAGCCGGGTTTACCGATGTTGCGATAATGAGTTACGCAGCTAAGTACGCAAGTGCCTTCTATGGACCCTTTAGGGAAGCTGCTGATAACGCTCCGCAGAAGGGCGATAGGAGAACGTATCAGATGGATCCGCGTAACGGCGAAGAAGCGATAAAGGAAGTTGCTTTGGACGTTGAAGAAGGCGCTGACATACTGATGGTAAAACCGGCCCTGGCCTACCTAGATGTGATAAGGCGCGTAAGGGAAGCCTTCCCGCATTACCCGTTAGCGGCTTACAACGTTAGTGGAGAGTATTCCATGGTTAAAGTAGCTGCCGCCAACGGACTCGTTGACGAGAAAAAGATCATCTTAGAGATACTACACGCAATAAAGAGGGCCGGTGCGAACGTGATAATTACTTATCATGCATTAGAGGCCGCGCAATGGCTTAAAGAAGGGTTGGATAGGGAACTTTTCTAATGCTCACTAACCAAATTTAAACTTCCAAAAAGTAACTCTGGTGATAGAAGATGAAGGCTCTAATTCTGGCGGGAGGGTTCGGTAAGAGACTAATGCCCCTCACTTCCGAGAGACCGAAACCAATGATAGAAATAGCGGGCAAACCCATTTTGGTATGGCAAATAGAACTTCTTAAAAGAAATAACATCAAGAACGTGGTAGTTACCATTGCCCACCTAAAGGAGGTAGTCATTAGAGAACTCGGGAGTGGTCACAAGTACGGCGTTAGCTTAGCCTATGTAGTAGAGGACGAACCCCTAGGTACGGGCGGGGCTATAGCTAACGCTAAGAGCGTATTAGAGGGAGAGGAGAAGTTCGTTGTTATGAATGGCGATATAATAACTAACTTGAACGTGTCTAAACTCTGTGAAGAATTAAAAGGAGATTTAGTAGGTACCATGGCCCTAGTCCCACTTCCGTCTCCCTATGGAATAGTCGTGTTCGATGAGAACTACAAGATAAAGGAGTTCAGAGAGAAGCCTAGGTTAGAGGACTATTACATAAACGCTGGAGTTTATTGTTTCACTAACGAAATATTTGACTACTTACCCAATACTGGAGATATCGAGAAGACCTCCTTCCCCAGACTGGCACGAGAAGGTAAGTTAAAGGCCGTAGTATTCAAAGACGTTTACTGGAAGAGTATAGACACGTATAAGGACGTCGAAGAAGCCGATAAATACCTGAGGGAAAACGAGTTATTTAGTGAATGAGGAATGGCATGCGAAGCGAGAGGGAGCGTTTTCGCTATATTGCTGTCTCTGAGTCTCTCATCAGCTTTCCTCTATGTAACGGCGTTATCTCTTCTGCAAATGAGTTTAGAGCCACTCGTCCTTTCGATGGGAGCTTTACCAATCTTAGGAATGCTTTTCGCCTTAGTACTAACGTTCACGTTATTTCAAACATGTAAGTAATTTTACTGAGAGTTTGTCGAAAGTTTTCGGGAAATGCCGTGAACGCTAAGTGTTATTTCCTCATTATGTCGGTTTCTATTCCGCTCTCAGTAACGCTGGCAGTAAGTGCAATGATTTACCTTATTGTTGGAATGAACGTAACTGATCCGTTATATGTTACAATCGCAACGCTACTTCTCTCGATACTCAGCGCAGTTTTGTCTTACGGAGCAATTGCTCTAGGTGCATCAAGTTGCCAATGAGGAAGAACATTTCGGTTATTGATGCGATTACATTCATTTATGGAGTTAAGGTAGAATGTAAGGAGCTAGAAGAAGTTAGAGTGAAGTATTCGAAGACGGGAATGCCTAGGTACATTATAGATCGAAATGGAAAGAGGCTCTTTACTGTTAGGTCATCGGACGGACTCCTAACTCTCTCTGAAGAATCTGCTAAGATACTATTCGATTGTTTGCCCGGAAAGGTCGGCAAGGTTTACGTTACTGAGCTACCGACAAAGACGGTTTTCAATAAACACGTCGTGGATGCAGACGAAAACTTGCTTAGGGGCGTAGACGCTTTAATAGTGAAGGACGATGAACTTATTGCATATGGTAGAACTGTCGTAAGTGGAAGGGAAATGATAACCCTTAACATGGGCGAGGCGATTAAAGTTCGGGGGAAGTTGGATTGGCGAAAGTGAAGTTCGTACCTACTGAGGCTGCTAAGGAGAGTTACGAAGGAGCTTACTTGGTTACAGGCTTCATGGGCTTTGGATTCGTGGGTGCTCTCTCGACTGAATACCTTGTCGAGAAATTGGACATGGTCAAAGTAGGATTCTTCATAACTAAGTACACACCAGACCAAGTCTCGTATTCTGAGAAGTATTCATTAGAGCTCCCCTTTGAGCTATACTACCACGAGAAGTCTAACTTGTTGGTCCTCTTGAACAGGTGGATTCCTCATGAAGTAGAGAAGTTTAGATACGCTCAATTCGTCGTTAAATGGGCTAAGAAGAACGGTGTGAAAGCGATATACGGTCTAGGTGGTCTCGATAGCTCCTTTAAAGAAGAGCCATCCGAAACCTTGAGATGGGTTAAGACTAGCTACTACAATGGCCCCTTACCGCAAGCGAAACCGATGGTAGGAGGCTTGAAGGTAATTGGACCATTAGCGCATCTACTCATTGCATCAGAAATAGAGAAGTTCCCGATGTTAGCCCTCTTACCCTATTGTGAATCAGCGAGTAGGCAAGACCCTCGAGCGTCAGCTATCGGAATAACGGAACTTGCGAAGTTGATTAAACTAGAAGTGGACGTTAGTGACTTATTTGCGAAGGCCGAGAACATGGAAAAGGAGATGGAGAAGCTGAAGAAGATACTTGAAATGAGTGTCTCAAAGAAAGATTCGTATTACATCTAGCGAAGTTTCTTAAATATCTCTTCTCGGAGTCTTTCTTCGTAACTCTTAGGACATTCCAGTTGTGAGAAGGGGTAAGCTACTTCCAAGCCCTTAGGAATTTCGAGCCCACAATTTATCTTGAGCTTCTCACCTTCTATTAATTGAGCTCTTTTGAGTTTAGTTATCAAGAAATGAATTGAAGGTGATAGTTCGTCTGCTATGAATAGTGCTCTATCGTAACTGTAGTCCGGGCACTCGAGTTCTAGGTTTTTGAGCATTTCGAGACCGTGTGAGGTCATTCTGCATCTGTAATCTACAACTTGGAACGCTCTTCCTATAGGTATTAGGCTTACCATCTCCTTGACAGCTTCTCTAACTTCGTTACTAGAGGTGAGTACCACGTTCGCGTCCCCTCTTAATAACGCCACGAGGGCTTCGCAAGGAGAGTTCGTTTCAATACATTTGAACTCGCTACATAGCTTATCTCTAAGAGGATCTGTGGGATAAATAGCCAACGGAAGTTCCACATTTAGGTCCTTGACTACCATTAACAGAGCGCCACATTGAGCGTGCTTTATCGATACTTGCATGATCTGAAGTTCCCGCTTCAGACTATGTGCTTCAAGCAGATATAGTACTTCTTGCCGTACTCGAACGATTCATTTTTGTCGCCATGGAGGACCACTAAAAATCCACCAATAGAGAAGAATTTCCTCTCTCCCTCGTCTTTATAGAACATGCCTATTCCACATAGGTCCTTCCCATCCTTATATTCGGGCAAGTTTTCTGAAATCTCAAAGATTCCTTGCTCTCCTTCAAAGAAGTTAAGAAGTTCATCGTGAACCATCATTTCAACCTTTCTTCCATCTTGGCATTCGAACGTTAGTACGTTTACAGAAGGTATCTTAGACCTCTCAATTTTTGAGACTTTGCCATCGCACTTCATTCATCCCGCTCCCATATCCACCCCCTCTGACTTATTCAAAAAAGTAAACCTCGAGCTATACTATAAGAGAAAAGGACAGAAAAACTAAGTCTAGAATCCATCCTCTCGAGGACCCGTGTGGAAAAAGATCACAGTTGGTATTGCACTGACGACGTTGATTCTATTCGCTTACGTTAAGTTGACTAATGCAGACGTAAGCGTATTACTTAAGATAAATCCTCTAGTACTATTAGCATCATCCTTCTTCGTTATCATTTCGGACATTGTGAGAGCGTATCGCTTGAAGGTATTAAGTAACTACGTTAAGTCCGGATTGAGCTTTAAGGAATCAGTGATAATTTGGGAAGCGAGTAGGCTCTTCGCCCTATTGACCCCCGGATTCTACGGAGGTGAAGTGCTAAGGATAGGTTATATTGCAAAGAAGTACGATTTGGCTAAGGGAATTGTTGTTAACGTGTTGGAAGTGACTTCAGAAAGCGCTGCCATTAGCGTAAATGCAATCCTTTCGTTTATTTTATTAAGTTCGTTCTTTGACTCAACGGTCAACGTTGCGTCGCTTACTTTCTCGCTCTTAATATCTGCTTTCTTGCTCGCTGTATCAGTATTGGTTCAATTAACTAAAAGGTGCCCGGGCAAACCCGAAAAACTCAAGAAATACTGCTTACCTCTCCTCGAGGCGTTTGAGGTCGCTGGCTTGGAAGCGTTCGGTGCAGCGTTTGCAATCTCCTTGGTAGGTGTGGTTATCTACGTATTCTCTATAGCTACCATAGCGCAAGCACTAAACGTTAATGCTTTCGTTGCCGCTTTAGTGTTCGCTTGTAGTCTACCAGCAACAGCCATTCCAATAACTCCAGGGGGGATCGGTCTTCCGGAAGCAATTGCGACCCTTGCCCTTCCAAATGCTTCTTCGGTTCTAATAGCTTGGAGGCTTCTCAACATATTGACTGTTCTAGCCTCGTCTCTTTTCGTGTTATCAATCTATGGCCGCGAAATTGTCTCCTATTTAAGGAATGAAGACTTCAAAGGATCTTCTGGGAAAGAATTAAGGTGTGAAATATAGGACTAAAATTATATATACAAAGCTCTGCTATCAGATAGATTGAGGTAAGGGCTTTTGGAGGAATCCAAGAACGTTCTGCCTATAACTCAAGGCGTTGTTCCGACCGGCAAGCTCAAAGAAATGAGAAAGAGGGCCCTAGAAGATCCTGAGGGCTTCTGGTCAGAGATAGCCAACGAATTGTACTGGAAGAAGGGCTGGGAGAAAGTAATTGATGGAGAAGCTCCGTACTTCAAGTGGTTCGTTGGAGGTAAAACTAACCTCTCTTACAACGCCCTCGACAGACACGTAAAGAGTTGGAGGAAGAACAAGGCCGCAATTATATGGGAGGGCGAGCCTGGTGACGTTCGCGTATTGACCTATTATCAACTATGGAAAGAAGTAAATAAGTTTGCTAACGTACTTAAGGACTTAGGCGTAAAGAAAGGTGATAGAGTAACAATTTACATGCCTATGGTACCTGAAGCAGTAGTAGCTATGCTCGCCACTGTTAGAATAGGTGCTATTCACAGCGTCGTGTTCTCTGGCTTTTCTGCAAAGGGTCTCGCGGAGAGGATAAACGACGCTCAAGCGAAAGTAGTCATTACTGCTGATGGAATGTGGAGGAGAGGTAAGAAGCTAAACTTGAAGGACATCGTCGATAAGGCCCTACAAGAAACGCCTTCAGTGGAGAGCGTTGTCGTCTACAACAGGTTAGGTCTGGAAGTGAACATGGAGGAAGGCAGAGACTACAAGTGGGACGACTTAATGGAAGGCGCCAAGACTTACGCCGAACCCGAGTGGGTTGAGAGCGAACATCCCTCCTTCATTCTATACACTTCCGGTACAACCGGTAAGCCTAAGGGAATCATTCACGACACAGGAGGTTACATGGTCGGCGTCTACGCTACTATGAAATGGGTATTTGACATAAGGGACGATGACATCCACTGGTGTACGGCCGATATCGGTTGGATCACCGGCCACTCCTATGTGGTGTACGGTCCGCTTCTACACGGAGCCACGACCTTAATGTACGAGGGAGCGCCGGACTACCCTAAGCCGGATCGCTGGTGGAGCATCGTAGAGAAGTACGGTGTAACTACCTTGTATACTGCACCTACTGCAATAAGGATGTTCATGAGGTATGGCGAAAAGTGGGTCGAGAAACACGATCTGAGCTCGCTAAGATTGCTGGGAAGCGTAGGTGAGCCTATAAACCCAGAGGCTTGGTGGTGGTACTATAAGTACATAGGTAAAGAGAAGTGTCCGATCGTTGACACGTGGTGGCAGACTGAAACTGGTCACATAATGATAAGCCCGGTTCCTGGAATAGAATTAGTGCCCTTGAAGCCAGGTTCCGCTACTTATCCGCTACCCGGCATTGATGCAGAAGTCGTAGATGAGAACGGTAATCCAGTACCACCCAACACTAGAGGTTACCTCGTAATAAGGAGGCCATGGCCCGGTATGCTCCACGGTATCTGGGGCGATCCGGAGAGGTACGTTAGGACTTACTGGAGCAAGTTCCCTGGAATGTACTTTACCGGAGACTATGCAATGAAGGACAACGACGGCTACTTCTGGATCTTAGGTAGAGCTGACGACGTAATTAAAGTGGCCGGTCACAGACTAGGTACCTTAGAGTTAGAGAGCGCGTTCGTCGCGCACCCAGCGGTATCCGAAGCAGCAGTAGTTGCCAAGCCTCATCCAGTTAAGGGAGAGGCAATAGTTGCTTTCGTCACCCTAAAGGAAGGATACCAACCCAGTGACGAGCTAAGGGAGGAGTTAAGGAAATGGATTAGGGACACAATAGGTCCCGTAGCCACGCCCGAAGAGATACACTTCGTAAGCAAGCTGCCCAAGACTAGGAGCGGAAAGATAATGAGAAGGGTCCTAAGAGCCGTAATAACTGGTCAACAACTGGGCGACCTCAGTACTCTCGAGGACGAGGCCTCTGTCGAGGAAGTGAAGAGAGCTGTCGAACAACTGAGAAAGGACTTGGGACTCTAGATCTTTCTTTTGAGCTAAACTAAATTACCCTTTTCTCCTTCTATTTTTGGGGTTAAGTGAGTTGAACGGTAAGATCACAGTAAAGGACGTCATGAGTACTCCAGTAGAGGTAATTAGGGATTCAGCGAGCATTAGAGAAGCTGCTCAGAGAATGATTGAAAGTGGAATAGGCAGCTTAATAGTTATCAACGATGAAGGCGAAGCCTTAGGCATTGTTACTGAGAGAGACATAGTACGCGCAGTAGCTGAAGGGATGGACTTAGACTCGCCAGTATCTAGTCTAATGAGTGAGGAGCTCTTAACCGTAGAGCCTACTACAAGCGTGTTAAAGGCACTTGAAATGATGAAAGCACATGGAGTAAGACACCTTCCGGTCGTCGAAGGCGATGAAATAGTGGGCCTAATTTCTCTAAGGGACCTAGCGTTCGCAGCAGCCACTGAGATGTTAATAAACAGGCTCTTACATACTCTCAAAGAAGAATTAGAGTAGATTCGAAATCTTAACCCCAATACCTATAACAAAAATATGTCTCTTTAAACTATAGGATGTAAAAAATGCCGAAGATACAAATTCAAAAAACGGAAGTACCCCTCCAAATAGAAAAGCCTCCTTCTAGGGACTTAGTTGAGAGGATGTGGGACGAAGCTGAAGAAGTAAGGTACATGTTATTGGACTCTAGAACAATAGAGGAAGCTAGAGGGGCGTTGTATAAATGGCTTTTCGATATGGAATTGAAATACCTAAGAGGAGACATGGACGTTCATCCGCTAATCCAAGCCCAAGCTTTGGAAGCAATAAAAGTTTTCAAACAAGTGATAGCGCCTCAGAACGAGGAACTAACTGGTTACTCTGCCCTCAAGTACCTTTACAAGTTAGCAAGATATGAAGGTCTTAACGAAGTAGATGAGGGATTCGTCCTAGAGTTCTTACATTTGTTTAAGGCAATATACGGAAGGCCTGACATATATCCGGCGAAGTATGCCGAAGGCCTAGGTTACTTCGATTTCTCCAAGATTAAGGGAAGGGAGGCCGGAATAGCTAGGAGCAATTATTTGGACAAACTGGCTACGAGGGTCTGGGAGTACATAAAGAGGTATCCCTCAGGCCTCGAACCAGAAATAATTGAAAAGAGAAAAGAGAATAGAAGGAAAATATTAGAAGTGCTAGGTGGAAAGGAGGATGATTGGTGGGATTACAAATGGCACTTTAGGAACGCTCTGAGGGGTAAGAGGGCTATAGACGTACTTAAAAAGCTATTGAAGGGACTAAGCGAAGACGACTGGAAGGCCCTAGAGGAAGCAGTTAAATATAACGTGCCCTTTGGCATAACTCCATACTACTTGCACCTGTTCGACTTCGAAGAAGGATGGAAGAGAGATTACGCAGTTAGGAGACAAGTGCTTCCACCGCTTCATTACGTAAAGGAGATGGTAAGTCACTTAGACGAAAGGGAATATTACTTCGACTTCATGGGTGAACACGATACTAGCCCTCACCCGCTAATAACTCGAAGGTATCCAATGGTAGCAATACTTAAGGCCGCCCACACTTGCCCACAGATTTGCGTTTATTGTCAAAGGAACTGGGAAATAATGACTGCAATGGATAAAAGCGCTATACCGACTCGAATGACCATAGACGAGGCCATAGATTGGTTTGCCGAGCACCCCAACATTATAGACGTCCTCGTTACGGGCGGAGATCCATTCATACTAAGAGATGAGGACATAGAGCACATCGTAAAGAGGTTAAGTGAGTTAGATCACGTGAAGATGATAAGGTTCGGTACAAGAACACCAGTTACCGTTCCCATGAGGATTACGCCTGAACTAGCGGAAATGCTAGGTTCGTACATAGAGCCAGGCAAGAGGAACGTTCACGTAGTTACTCACTTCGAACACGCTTACGAAGTTACGCCGGAAGTGGCGCAAGCCGTATCCAACCTAAGGAAGAACAAGATATACGTGTACAACCAACAAGTCTACACCTTCTGGAATAGTAGGAGGTTCGAGACCTCGGCGCTGAGAATAGCTTTGAAGAGCGTGGGTATAGATCCTTACTACACGTTCTATCCTAAAGGTAAATGGGAGACGAAAGACTATCTAGTCCCGGTCGCTAGGATAGAGCAAGAGAGGAAGGAAGAGGCTAGGGTACTACCCGGAACGTTTAGGACTGAGGAACCCGTCTTTAACGTTCCAAGACTAGGTAAGAACCATCTAAGGGCATGGCAAGACCATCAAATAATAATGATAAGGCCCGATGGTAGGAGGGTCTACCTATGGCATCCATGGGAAAAGAACATACAGCTAGTGGCTCCCTATATATACACAGACATGATCTCAATTAGAATGTACCTAGATAAACTAAAGGAAGTGTTCAACGAAGACTTAGAGGACTATAAGAGCATATGGTATTACTACTAACCGGATGACAATGAAACTGTATTTCCTACCAATAGGCTCCTACGAGCCGCATCCAACACTTCCCTATGATATAGATACAAGGATTGCTAGGGCCTTTGCCGAAATATTAGCTAAAGAGGTTGGAGGTACGGTTCTACCTCCCCTAAGCTATTCCTCAAGTTGGGAATGGGAGGGAAGTATTAGCTTAAGGATTGAAACCATTTCTTTATTACTGAGAGATTTAAATTCCTCAATAATTAGAATAGGTGGAAGATTAATAGTGATCAATGCACACGGAGGTAACGTTGGACTATTAGATGCAATAGCCCGACAAGAGGGTTTCTACGTAATCCATTTCTATAAAGCATGCGGAATAAAGCCCGGTCACTCGGGTGAAGTAGAATGCAACGTCGCGAAGGCTCTTGGCCTAATAGATAGGACGTGCAGTAAAGGATCCAAATGGCCCCGAGAAGCGATCGTGAAGCCGCGAATAGAACTAGGAAGCTACGATGAGGAGGAATTAGAGTTTCACGAGGTGTTAAGCAAGATTCAAAGGTGTGCTTTCAAACTCGCTAATGAGATCTCCAAGCTTTCCTAACGCCAAACAATTAAGGATCCTTGAGTTACATTAATGGGTCCGTCGAGTTTGATACCAGTCACAACGATGGTCGTAGGTAAAGGTACTGTTTCTACCAAGATAAAGGGGGAATACCATAGGAAGAAGCCATCTCGTTTCACTGAATACTTCAGACCACTAGTATTTTGGAATATTACCTACCAATGCAATCTCAAGTGTCTTCATTGCTATATAAGAGCGAAGGCCCAGAGGGATCCAAATGAACTAACTACGGAAGAGGCCGTTAAATTAGCTCGTGAAATGGTAGATATGAGGATACCCTTAGTTATCCTTTCAGGTGGCGAACCCCTCATCAGGAAGGACTTCTGGGAAATAGTAGAACCAATGGCAAAAGCACAGTTCCCTAAACTTTCCTTAAGTACGAATGGAACCCTAATAACTAAGGACGTAGCTCAGAAACTCAAAGATTACGATTTCAGTTACGTGGGAATTTCCATAGATTCAATAGTACCTCAATACCACGATAAGTTTAGAGGAGTTCCCGGTGCTTTCGAGGCGACTCTTAGGGGAATAAAGAACAGCATTGAAGTTGGCCTAGACGTTGGCATCAGGACAACCATTACGAAATATAACGTAAATGAAGTTCCAGATATAGTTAAGTGGAGCGCAGATCAAGGCATAAAGAGAGTCTCGTTCTACTTACTAGATACTATAGGAAGGGGAGAAGAGATAAAGGATTGGTTACCAACGCCCGAACAGTTGAGATGGATGGCTGATAAATTAATTGAGCTTGCAAGGGAGTACGCCGACCAACTAGAAATATTGGTCGTTCGAGGTAACTTCATGGGTATATACATCGCGAGTAAGCTAGCCAAGAACGAGGAGGAATTCAAGGAATACTTGAACATGCTACAAGCACAAGGAGATTGCGGGAGGAAAAGCATTAGCATCTATCCGAACGGGGACGTCAAACCTTGTCAGTTCATCGATTGGACAACGTTAGGAAACGTGAGGAATCAGAGCTTGAGAGAAATTCTTAGGAAGGACAACCCCGAACTCCAACCCTTCCTAAATATAGCCCAGTACTTAAAGGGTAAATGCGGCAAATGCCCGTTCAAGGAGATATGCGGCGGAGGTAGTAGAGGTAGAGCATGGGCGATTACTGGAGATCCTTGGGGCGAAGATCCTCTATGCTTTATAGAACCGGAGGAACTCTTGAAGATAACAACTTACGGAACAGCCTCCTAAGGTTAATATCTAAAAGATTTCTCTTTTAACGAGTCCAAAAGCTCCTCCATGTAAAGTGGCAGTTCCAAAGGTGCCATAAGGAGCTTCGACGTTTCCGTGGTAGTTATTGCAATTCTCATTAATTCAATTGCGTCCCTCATCTGGAGGGGGAGACATATTAATCTTTCGTCTTCCTCCATGTATTTAGTATCCTTCAAGATCGCAATCCTCATACCCTTTCTAAGGATCTCTTTAATTACATCGCTCTTACTCGATTCCATTGAATGAAAGATCCATAACCCAGATGGAGTTACGCCAACGCCGCAGTTCCACATAACGTCAATGACCTTTGCGTTAATAGATTGATTTGGGTTGGCATCAATAGTTACTGGTTCAATGCCTAGCGATCTAAGGAGAGAACCGTATCTCTCGATTAACCTTTGCTTTAAGTCTCTCTTTCTGGAACTCTTTTGCTTCATGCTTCTTACGTCCGCCGAGCTCATTGGATGGTATATCAGAACTCTCTCCGTATTACTAATGAGAATTTCATATATTTTTAATACGTCCTTAAGGTCGTTAGGTCTCAGGTAAGCGTCACACGCAAACGCAAGTTTGTTCGGTGTGGAGGATAAGCTAACTAATCTCCCTTCGAAGTACGCTTTGAGGAGTACGTCCTCCTCCGTCCCCAGAGCCCTTGCTAAAGCCCTTATCCACCTAAACTTGACCTTCTTTGATTGAGACGTAAGCTCGGTTCTAGGAACTCTCGCTATTTCTATTGCTTTCTTAATTTTGTTTCCTCTGGAGTCCTCGTATACCCCGAAAGTAATTGCCAGCCCATTGTAAGGATTAATGGCAGTCCACTTCTTAACGAGCTTGAGGTTTAGTCTTCCCTCGCTCCTCACTTTACCTCCGGAAGAAGGATGCGAGTAAGAGTTAAGTAAGGATTGGCTACGAATATAGTTTAGCTAAAGTAAATAGAAAAAAACTCAAGAAAATTATTCGGTTTCTAAAAACGATTCGTAGTTTTCCATAAAGAAGTACGTATCGTCCGTTAGACTTCTTTCAAATCTGCTTGCAACTCTTTTCAATTGACTCTCACTTACATCGTGTTCTATTATCAAGTCGCTTACTTGCGGTTCTACGATGAAGTCTTCTAGGGCTATCAGTAGTTGTTCCTTGGTTCTACTCCCCTTGTGCACAGATTTGCCCCGATGGAGACACATTCATTACCAAATATTAATCACGGCTTAACGTTTCAGTAGGCGAACGGGGCCGTTCGCTTGAATTTTCGAATACCAGTTCGTTAACTAAAGACATGGGGTCAACTTGTACCCATTTCTCCTTGAATATTTCCTTACATTCTCTTAATATATTCAATATCTCTTCGTCCCTTAACTTCAAATGCCTAACCACAATGAAGGGTTTTCCGGACTTCAAGGCGTTCAAGAAAATCTCCCTAATTCCGGGAAGCTTAAGCTCCATAGGGCCTATTTCATCTATTGCAATTACTTGGCAATCGCTCTTAAAGGCATTGGAAATGAGTTCAGCTGCCTCCCGGCACACTCTATACCTACCTACTCGAGGGCCATCGCAACCATCTACCTTAGCCAGCCACGATTCCTTATTGGTAGAAATATCGATTACTTTGAAACCTATCCTCTTATTGTTCACTCTAACTTCGGGGCATACTATTCCGCAGACCTTTACTCCCTTCGACCTTAGGATGTCAATTACTTCCTTTATTAATGTACTCTTTCCGGAACCAGGTTCGCCTGTTATTGAAACGCAATCCAATCATATGCCCCCAACTGCTTCTCGGAACGCCTCTATTAGTCTCCAATCAGCCACCTTTCCCCTCGGTACGTAAGGGGGCCTTTTCCATCCTCCCCTAACTAACTTCGGTAGCGCATCTATTCCAGCTTCAACTAAACCAGTAGAAGTGAATATCCTTACCTCATCGGCCCTCCCAGTCTCTGCTATGCTCTCTATAACCGCTTTCACGTGCTTGATGGCTTTTATTGCGTATTCTTCCATAGCCATTTCCGAATCTTCCTTTCTTAATACATGATACCTTTCCTCGTGCTTTAGGTTCTTAGGACAAGTGTCGGTACAGTAACCGCAGTTAGCGCACTTCCATATATCTATCTCGTTTAAAACTATTCGTTTTCCGTCTAGCGCATCTCTAGGATCGTGAGAAAACCTGAATACCTTGAGCAGCGCGTGAGGTCCAACGAACTGAGAATCAACGTAACTTACCGGACAGACCGAATAGCATATTCCGCACCATATGCATTGCGCAGAGCTCCATAGAACCTTTTGTATTGAAGGAGATATGGGTGTCCACTTGTCGCTCTTTAACGCTTCCTCCTTAGGCACAAGGTACGGTCTGACTTTCACCATTCTCTTTTCGAATTCCCTTCTATCGGTGATCAAGTCCCTTATAACTTCCATGTTATCTAGGGGCTCTACAACTATTGTGCCTTTACCTTCTTCAGCAGCTTCTAGGGCATTGGTCATGCAAGCTAACTTCGGTTGACCGTTTATCTTAACTGCGCAGTTACCGCAAACTCCCATTTTACAAAGGGGCCTGTAAGCCAATGTAGGGTCGATTTCCTCCCTAACCCTTTGAAGGGCCACAGCTACGGAAGTGTACTTGTCGACATCTATTTCGTACTCTTGCCACCAAGAGCCTCTCTTGGGATCCCTTCTAGCTACCTTTAGTTTTACCTTAGGCAAAGAGCCAAACCCGTGAATTATTGGCTCGCTTCTCCTTTTTTGACTTCCGAGCACGTCTTAAAGCGGAGAGATACATCTCAGCTTCGGAGGTAAAGCTTGGACGTTTTAGATGAGCTATGGAACGTGATAAAGGACAGAATGGCGAACCCTAAGGAAGGCTCGTATACGTCTAAATTGATCTCCAAGGGGAAGCCCTACGTCGCAAGGAAGGTTGGTGAAGAGGCTGTTGAAGTAATAGTTGCTGCTCTCTATGAAGGCAAGGATTCGCTAATATACGAAGCTGCCGACTTACTCTATCATCTAATGGTTTTGCTCGCGGTAAGTGGAGTTGAATGGAAGGAAGTATTAAGGGAGTTAGAAATTAGAAGGGGGAAGAAGTAGTGCTTGCCGCAATAGTTGACTATGGTATAGGCAACACGTTCAGTATAAGGAACACTCTCGAGAAAATAGGTATTAGAAGCGTTCTTACGAAGGATTCGGAAACGATTAAGAGGGCGGACTTGGTCGTCTTGCCTGGCGTTGGATCACACAAGGCTGCAATGAGTAACATAGAGCGGTACGGTCTCTTGAAGTACCTCACGGAACCACGTAACTGGATTCTCGGAATATGTTTAGGCCTCCAGTTGTTATTTGAGAGAAGTGAGGAAGGCGGTTTAAGGGGACTAGGTCTCGTTAAGGGCGAAGTAATTAGGTTCAGGAACGTTAGAAAGGTACCCCATATGGGGTGGAACGAAGTCGAAGTAAAGGGAGGCGAGTTTTCCGAATTAAACGGTAGGAACTTCTACTTCGCCCATAGCTATTACGTACCGAGCCCCAATCCCTACGAAGTCGGCGTAACCGAATACTCGGGTACGCGGTTCGTATCAATATTAGTCAAAGGCAATGTTATAGGTACTCAATTTCACCCGGAGAAGAGCTCGAGGAACGGCAAGGCGTTCTTAACTATTTTAAGAGATATTATAAGACGTTAGATCAATTTCCTCTAAAATAGATCTCGCGCTTCGACATTCAAAGCTTCAACTTTTGTTCAACCGATTACAGTCTTTACACGGCGTGAAAAACATGAAGAAGTTCGGTGACTTAATATACACTCCCGAACAAGCTCCCCAAGAAGTAATTAGTAAGGCAGAAACGCACACTCCGAAGATAGAGGCCCCTGATACCGTTAAGGCGGGCGAGCCGTTCGAGGTGAAGGTCTCAGTAGGTCCTCACGTCATGGAACCACAGCACTACATCGGATGGATAGAATTATACTACTATGAGGAGGGCCGCCAATACAACCCGATCTTCGTAGGTAAAGCGGAATTCAGTACTTACACTGAACCAAAGGCCACCTTCACGTTAAAGGTCCAAAAGAGCGGCGTGCTTTACGCAATTTCATACTGCAACCTACATGGTCTATGGGAAAACAGGAAGGAAATAAAGGTCGAGTAACGTCCTAGAATCTTCGTTTTTAGAACCCTTTTTCCGTATACACGTAGGGTTCATGTGATGAGAATTCTAATTGGCGGTTTAAACGGAACTGGCAAGAGTTCCGTTTGTAAGGCGCTCGAGTCTAAATACGGCATCAAATGTGCCCACGTGCCCCCTCTGTGTTACGTGAAGGACGTCTTTACTCCCCTTTCGTTCGAAATATACTCTCTTCAGCGAATAAGTAGTTACGTGTACTTGGGAGAAGCAATAGACGAGTCTCCTCTAACTATAGCCCTTTACTTGAAGGCACTTCCTTTCTATGCTTCCGAAATTAGTACTCACGAACACTTGTACGACGAAATGGTTAGTGGTATAATCCAGTTCTCGAAAGAATTGAGGAGAGAGGGAGCGAAATTCGTCTGGCTTACCGCACCCATCCACGTAATACTTTCTAGGTTAAGGAAAAGCGAGGAATGTCCGCCTAGAGGACTCTGGAACTCGGACCCCATTGAATTAGGCGCTTTAAGTTCGATTGAAAGGAACTTCTTGGAGGTAATTGACGACCTTATAGACTTGGTAATAGATACGGGCAAGAGAACTCCTGAAGAAGTTGCCGATGAGGTGATGAAAGTTGTTGATAAGGATTGAAACAGAAGTGAGACCGACGGAGGACGAGAGGAAGGTCTTGAAGGCTTTAAAGAGGCTCTTCAACGCGGAATTTCAATTAATTGAGAGAGGCGAGGGATGGAAAAGTTTCGTAGCTGAATGTAGTGACAAGAGTTGTTTAGAGCCACTGAGAGCGGCGATAATCGGGAAAGCTTTGTCATCCACCTTTAAGTCCATGCTCAGATCTCTAATAAGGGGTTCCGACTTCCTCATCTTTAAACTTAACAAACAAGCTGCCTTCGCCGGCGTTCCGAGTTTCGCGGAAGAGGACGTCGACTCTCCCATGGGACCTATTACGGTTGAGGTAACTGGTTCTAAGGAGGAATTAATTGAGCTGATCAATTGGCTGGTGGGTGAGGAAAGTGGTAGTGATATACAGCGTGATACTAATAGAAGGACGGAAGGTGAGCCACTGCGATCTTAAGTTAGAGGATGGAAAGATTGTTCTAGAGCTTCTCGGGAGCAGGATGGATGGTAAGGGTAGGAAGGGATTATCTAAGTCTATGGATCTACTCTTATATAAGATAGAAAAAGAAAAGAGAAAGAAGTATGGCTTAAAAGAGAAGTTACTGGAACTGGACTTGAACGATGTGAAGTGCTGGAGGGTAGAGGAACATACGGGTAAAGGATTATCGAGGGAATATCCAAATACTTTCCTCTTCTTGATAAGGGACAAGAGGGGGAATCAGTACAGGATCTTAGTATCTAACAAAGTCTTTAAGCTATTCATGGATACAGTAGTTAAACAGCTTAGAAGAATGGAAATAGGTAAGTGTTCTTAATGCATTTATTTAGTACTTCCTTATATTTCCTCCTTACGTGAAGTTCCAAACTGATCGTAACTGCGTCCTTCCAATCGAGTACCTTGACCTCGGGAAGTAAGGCAAGGGAACTTAATGTAACCACCTCAGCTACCCCCTTCAAGTCTCCCTTTAGACCTCTTGCGTTAATCCTTATTGCTTCAAACAACACATCGGCTTTCTCCTCTGCTATTGATTCCTCTCTTTCCACTATTTTCTCTAAATCGTCCCTTAGGGCGTCGAACCAGTACTTCCCGTACTCCATAGCATAAGCCTCAATAACTTCCAATACCTCATCTAGCTCCTTACACGCGTATCTCCTAGCCAATCGAGGGGGTAGCTCAAGTAGGGGATAGTGTTTAACCTTGGCTAAAGTATGTATGGAGAGTTCCCGGAGGTACATGGTCTCAGTGAATTCACTCCATCTGTAGCTTATGTTCCTTTCGGTAATATATTAATTTTAGTTTGTAACGCGATTCTGTCCTTATAGGAAGGGAATTCTCTAGCTCTCGAAATTTCGTCTTTGGATAACTCAATGGTTAGAATACCTATCCCTTCTCCAAGCTCTATAGCTTCCCCACTAGGAGTGGCTACGACGCTGTGACCACCGAACGGTCCGTATTTACCCTCTCCCCATCTATTAATTCCTATGGAATAAGCTAAGTTCTCGTAACCTCTAGCTTTTACTAAGGCCTTCCATACTTTCACACGACTTCTCGGCCACGCTGCTGGGACCAGAATTACTTCCACTCCTTGCCGGAAGGGTTCGTATAGCAATTCCGGAAACCTTACCTCGTAACATATTATCACAGAGAACTTGAAGTCCCAAAGCTCGAAAACTGACGGTGGATTGCCAACGGAGAAAAGGTCTCGCTCGTTCATCAAATCGAACAACATCAACTTCTTTCTAACGTGAACTACTTCTTTATCTTTGAATATAATATAGGCATTGTATAGTTTCCCGTTTTCCTCTAACAGTCCTCCAACGCCTATCGCTTTCCCCTTACTTAATTCCCTTATTTCAGACCAAATGCCGTTTATAGTGAAGTTGCCCTCACCTATTTCGAAACCCGTTAGGAACATTTCCGGAGTTAAGTAGAAGTCTGCCTTTACGTTTCTCAGCATCATTTTAAGTAGTTCTATATTGGATTCCGTATCACTATCTCTAGAAGGGAGTTGAAGAAGGGCTAACTTCAACCCGTCTACTTCCCGCAAGCTCCTCTCAAGGGACAAGTATCGCACCCCTCTTCTTCCTTGCTTTGGAAGTAAGGACAGTTAAGGTAGTCATCGTAGCATGGATATATTCTAGCATCTACTTTAGATTGGATTGCCATGCAAAGAACCGTTGAATCCTTCAGAGGTACCGCATATGGACACATAATCGAACACCCTTCGATTAGCTTAACGGACGAATAATTCTGTAGCAGTTAACTTTTCTTACCTTCTGGGGATCGGTGCCGGCGTAGTAGCTCATTCGGAATCGCTTGGGTCGGGCCTTTACCTCATCTCCGAGAAATTTGATCTAGAGTCTTAGAACTCCCAAGAGGAGCAACAAGTCGCTAATCATTCTTAATCCATACCATACGTTTAGTAATTGGGTTCCCTTCCAAGCGGCGTAAAGCGGGAGTATTACGGCGTATATCAAGAAGCTAAGAGCTATTAAGAGCGTGCCTTGCGTCCCACCCATTTTATATAGAGTTAAGCCCACTATAGCGATTATCAAGCTACCGGGGATCAAGTAGACCCACTGCGCTAGCGAGAAGAAGGGGTGTTTTACGTTACTGACGCCCCAGACGCAGTAGAGCCTAAGCGCTAAGAAGGCTATTAAGCCCGCTACGGCGTACAACCTCACCCACTTGGCTCGGGAACTTTGGCCGGTAACCTGGAGAAGTTCGGAAATACCTAGCAAGGCCAGTCCCATGAACGCGCCTACCAAGAAGTTCCTCAAGCTCTCGAACGCCTTGTAGTTGGGATCATTAACGAACTTGGTTACATCGTAATTGTATTGGGACTTTATTGTTGATAATAGAGTCCCACCTATGGTGTGAGCTACTGCGTAAAGGAGAACGGAAGTTCCAAAGAAGAGGGCCACCTTACTACCTTCCCTCTTGTAGGCGTAAAGTAGAATAAAACCCACAATATATTCGAGAATTGAGCTTAGTATAGCTGTTAACAGCACTTTACCTTCTCCTGAGTTTGGTATACAAATTAATCCCTTATATTGATGACTCATTACCAAGGCACGTCTTTCAGTCCCAACCAATACGCGATCCTGTTCGTCATAACATGCAACATAACTATTACAAAGGCCATTACCAACCATGGGAACGCTTGGGGTCTCCAACCGCTAGCAACCATTAACGCTGTGGCGCCCAAGAAGAAGTCCAACTGGTCTCCCAAGGGGAAGGGGGCACCTCGGGGCAACCCTATCCTTCTCTTTATAAATGAGAAGAACATGTCTCCCAAAAGGGCTCCTAGCGAACCCATAGATCCGTAGAGGAAGTATCTGAAGTCTTCCGTTCCCACCCATAAGCTAGTTGCAACTGTAATTCCGAACCACATTCCTAGTAGGAAACCTTCCCACGTCTTTCCATCCCCAAGTATTCTCTTACCATCAACGAAGTTCCTTCCGAAGTCAATAGGTGTACCCCTTTTGAGGAAAACTGGTGAGGCGTTACTGACCATTGCTGGTAAGTACATCAGCGCTATTTGCAGCAGCTCGTCTAGCAGTTCACCCAACTAACCCCACCCGAGCTTATCTCGAAGCAGACCAGTTCAATGTTTCCGTTGCATTGTAATTCTAAAAGTCTGTACCCTCCTTCCTTCTCTATTTTACCAATACAGTCAGCCCAAGGTTCAACGAAGTTCCCGTAACTCATTTCTCCTTCGAAACTAACTTGGTGGACCGACACCCTTAAGCCCTTGTTCGACCCTTTCCTCATCAGCCACGAAACAGTCATCGCCACTTTAACTCCAAGCTCTGGAGGCAACGTCCTTAATACGTGACTTACGCTATCGATCGCTATGAAATCGTACTTATCGAAGTTCTTAATTAGGTAAAATAGGAGTTCCTTGAAGTCATCAGCCTTCAATACTTCGCTTTCATCACACTTCAATCTCTCTAAATTAGCAGGGTCTTCCGTTAGAATGTATAAGGATGATCCGCAGTAAACGTTGTTTATCATGTGAAGAACTAAACTCGTTTTACCAACTCCCGCAGGCCCGTAAAGGGCTACGTGACCTTTACTGGGAAAAGGCGTACCCTTTGAGCTTTCTCTCGAGCTCATCGCTGGAGAGCACCTTTACTAATTCGTCCTTCAGTCTTTCCACTAGCTCTTTCAAGTTAAGAGGTAAGTGTTCAGAATACTTTTCCAACTCCTTTTCGTCAACTATCCTAACGAGGAAGTCTCTCACTAAATCTACTTCTAAATCCACGTACCTGGCCTTACATCCCAACACTTCCACCCCGCTGTTTAAGTTAAGGTACATTCCCTTCAATTCCCAGTTAGGACTAAAGTAGGCGTGAATAACGTAGTTCGAGCCTGGCTCTAATATAGTTATTACTCTATCGCCTTTTTCCTTTCTAACGTTAAGTCCATCGTACTTACCTTCGGTCCTAATTTCTCTATATAGAACTAATTTATCGTTATCAATCATCATGATTTTAAATGGTCCTAACCTAATGACGTCCCCATTCAGCTTCTCATGTTCTATTACAAAGCTTCTGCATTCGGCTGCCTTTTCCAAGACGAATTCCTTTACTTTTACGGTATCCTCGTTCCAGTCCCTTGAAAGCTTGTCACCAAGGTCTACGGCCGTAGTTAGGCTCTTCTCTGCTTTGAGTGAGTGATGAAACGGCATTGTAGGAAGAACCTTCCTCCTTATCTCGTCCAGCTTGAACTTATCCTCAAGAATTAAGTTATAAAGCCCCAAGAACTCGCCCTTGTATATGAGTTCACCTACCTTTGCGTCTTTGGCTCTCTCTAGAACTTCCTCTAGTTTAGATCTCAGCTCCTCTAATTCCAATCTCAGGTCAGTAAGGGAGGCCTTTCTCGCGGAGGATCTCCAGTGAACCCTAAAGCCGAGTTGAACCAGATCCCTAGCGACCATCATTAAATCTGGCTTTAACGAGTCAGGAATATGCTTAGAGAAGCTGACTCCAGGCCTTTTGCCCCACATCAGTTCTGAATAAAACCCTTGAACCCTTACTCCTTCTTCCATTAAGACTTCGTCTTTTGGTAGGACCTTACTCTTAACTACTTCCGCGAGTAGAACGCGTCCGCTGTAACAGTTCTCCGTTCTTACCCTTGCGTTGATGCCTTCTACTTCCGTCAAACAGTTCTCATCCACTGCGACCTTGTAAGCAGCATGTAAGTTAGGTCTTGCTATATATCTAGGAGACGTAGTTATGATTTCCTCCAAGGCCTCGAAGACGTCTTTGGACTCTTCGTAGAATCCGTTAACTATTAGGTGATGGGGAGAAGCGTCGGACGTCTTAACTGTTACGTGAGGGGGCTCGGGAGAGCCTTCGTAGCCTCCGAGCCTTTCCTTTAATTTATCACTAACGTCAGAAAGCTCGAATCCTTTATCTAAAAGAATTTTCGCTATGGAGGTGGCGTAAATGCCTCTTACCCTGACTCTAATGCTCATTCTAATCCTTAACCGTCTCCAAGAGGGTCATTATATTCCATATGGTTATTCTGGTGTGAATTGGCATATTCGGGTCTTGCGCTATCTCGTCTAGTGCGCTTATTGCATTGGCTGCCCTGACTCCGGGGCTCAATCTCTCGTCTTCTAGGTGCCTTACTGCTTCGATACACACCCTCCTTATGTTTCTTGGAACGGAGGGGTCGTTTATTATTCTCATCAGCATAGTTAAGGCTTGTCTAATTTTCGCTTCGTTGTCGTACGTACTGGCCACGCAGATCTCACCTCCTCTATAGGGGCTTAGTAGAGGCATTTAAGATCCGTTATTTCCGACTTTAACCTCTTGAAGAAGAATTTCTATTGCCCTTAAGTTCTCCAAGAGATCGTCTATTATTTTATCGTCGTTCGTGAGCTTCTCGAGTATTTGTCTCCCTACATCGGTAATTTTGTAGACGCCGTTGTCGTCTACAGTCATTAAGCCTTCATCTACCATTTTCTTTAAGGTTGGATAGATAGTGCTCTTTGGGGGCACCCACCTACCATTGCTCTTGTTCTTTATTTCCCTTAGAATATCGTATCCGTTCTTAGGCTTTTCGTTTACAGACTTTATAATATATATTTTTAAGGGATTCATTTTGACCTTCCTTTCACCTACATCTACAGTTACTTCGAAGAGCTTTCTCACGACCGACACCCCTAACCGTTTCAACTGTGAACATACGTTATATTCGTAATTGTTATATCTTTATAAATCTCTCTAACTTCTGTGCGACCAATCCTCCCTTCTTGATATCTTCAACCAACCCTCTAAGGGAATCGTAATGTAGAGCGTTAACTTCTCTAGATAAATCCTTCCTCTTTCCTATAACTATTCCTAAATCCGATTTCCTTAGCATCCATGCATCGTTATACCCATCACCAATTGAGATTATTACATCGAACCAAGGTTTTATTTTGTCCACTACTTCGCCCTTGTCTTTAAACGCTGTGTAAACGCCTACTACCTTTCCTTCGTGATAAAGGAATTTCTGGGAAACGAAGTCATCAACCCCTAGTTCGTTAGATATTGGCGATACGAACTCTTCGAAGCCTCCCGAAACAACTATGGTCGTAAAACCGAGTTTCTTTAAGACGGTAACCAGTTCCCGCGCTTCAGGCTTTATCTTGGATAGAGCTAAGGAAGACACTTCCTCTATTAGGCTCTTAGGAGTACCTATTATTGCCTTAACCCTTTCAATAAAGCTTTCGAACCAAGGTTGGCCGCTCAGTCCTCTTTCTAGTAGGTCTCTTAGAACCTCCCCCTTTTCGTGGCGTCTCGATAGCTCTTCCCAGAACTCGTAGTCCAATAAGGTTCCTTCGAGGTCTAGTAAAGCAGCCATCTTCAATGATCGAACCCTTGAAAGGTGGGCATGTAAAATAATAAAAAGGGATTTACCTCGAGGATAGGGCTATTCTCTCTATCTCCTCTTTCTTACTGACTGCGTAGCTCTTCGGATCGTCGTTTGCTGCTGCAACTATTTCCTCGGCTAGCGCTTCTTCAAGTGGTATAGTACTCTTGAAAGACTTCAATCTGGCTCCTTCCGCAATGAATCGCAAAGCTAGATCAACCCTTCTTTGGGGACTGACGTCCACTGCTACGTGATAAACTATACCACCGTACATTATTCTAGTGGTCTCTTCCCTAGGCGCTGCGTTCTCTATTGCCCTCACTAATACTTGGAGTGGATTTTGACCTGTTTGCAAGTATATTATATCGAAAGCTTTCTCTACCACATTGTATATCTTGGCCTTCTTACCCATGTTCCTCCCGGGTCTCATTAACTTATTTATTAACCTCTCAACTATCGGTACTTCAGCTTTTCCGAACCTCCTCTTCTCGTGTCTACCAGCCGTGTAGGGAGTCCAGACAGGCCTTAGGGATATGTACTTTTTCAGGCTAGGGTCCCTTATCTCGACTCCGTCGAAGTCCCACTTACCGAAGAGCTTTGGTTCCAACGGACTTATGGTCTCCCTTTCCAACTTGCCGCCTACCCCTACTCCACCACGTCGGTGCAATTAAATACTATGTCTTTAATTACAATTCACAAATTAGATCTTTTTAGAACTTAAAGTTGCGCATTAGAGTTCATAAGCGGAACCAAATCGGTAAGGCTACTGGGTTGAGAACCATTGGGACGTGAAATCAAAGTCGTGAATGTTGAAGCCTTGATAAAGCCGCTACCGCCGCAGATACCGACGCTAGTATTATACCTAGAGGACGGGAGGGAGTTCGTACTGTACAACGTCCCTTATGAAGTGGTTAAAAGCATCAACAAACTACAAGGCGTTAGTATAAGAGAGAGACCTAGGGAAACTATCTTCGACTTGTTTACCTACTTCAAAGGCATTAGAGACGAGCTCGAGAAAATAGTTGAGAAAGTCGTAATAGATGAGGTAGATGAATACACTGGCCTCTATACCGCTAAGCTTTACATAAACTTGAAAGCGATGAAGATGATCATACCGATGGTACCTAGTCATGCCATATACATAGCACTCGTAGTGGAGAAACCGATTTACGTCGATGAAAGTTTAATAAAGAATAAAGAAGACTACGAGGTTTAAATGTTTACTTGATTTACCTCACTGGCTTCTGCTTCTTCCCTTTCAAGATAGCGTCGAGGGATACACCGTTTACTAAAACTACCTTGTATCTGACTCCTGGGATGTCACCCATCGATCTTCCTCTTGGACCGCCGATACCTACTATCACCACTTCGTCGTGTTCGGAAATTACGTTCAAACCACCGTCTCCTGGTACGAATGCAGTAACGACCTTACCGTTCTTTACTAATTGAACCCTAACGCACTTTCTTATTGCGGAGTTAGGCTTTCTCGCCTCTACGCCTACCTTTTCAAGGACTATTCCCTTGGCCATAGGAGCTCCTTCTAATGGGTCGTACTTCTCCTTTAGCTTCAACATTCTCCTCTTGAACTCCCTCTGACTCCATCTGAACTTCAATCTCTTCCTCTCTAGCTTCCTAGCCGCATACAGCCCGTTAGGAGCTTTCTTACCGGGCACCGCACGTTCACCCCTTTACACTACTACTAAGTTGTCGATATCGAAATGCCTTTTAAGAATTAATCGAGCCTTATGTACGTTTCTACCGTTCTTACCTATAGCTATCCCCTTATCCGCTTCAGCTATCCTTACGTATACTGTTTTTACCTTCCCAGTCCTGTTTACCTTTACGCTCTCCACTTTGGCTGGCATGAAAATGTTCTTGATACACTCCTCTAGGTTTTCAGAGAATGGAACCACTTCTACGTCCTTCTTCAAGAGTTCCTTCAATGTCTTTATCTTAGCACCTCTTCTACCTATTGCCTTCCCTACTTCTTCTGGTCTGACTAAAGCTATTACCCTATTGAACTTATCATCTATAATGCAATCTATGGGGGAAGCGCCAGTTATATCGCTAAAAATCTGCATGCATTGAAATTCTTCATGAGTTAAAAGCACGTCCTTAGGCATCTCTCACGTTCACCTCACGTTGCTCTCCCTTCTAATAGCATCTACTATCTTTGAGTCGCCTTCATCTATTATTGCTAACGCACTGACTACGAAGGGCTTGGCACACAAGGTGCCTAGTTCCTTACTAGTGCCCGGATAGACGTATACTGGTATATCGCCTAGTTTCGCGTAATATAATATGTCTCGCCTTACCTCCGTAGGTGCGTTCTGCGCTACAATAGCCGCCTTTGCCTTTCCTAATTTCAAGAGCTTTATTGTAGTCTTCGCTCCGAGCTTCACTTCTCCCGTTCTCAATGCCGTCTTCAACTCAGCTTCTACTGCGGTCACGATTCATCACCGTGAGCTTCTGGGGTCGGGGTAGCTTTAACTACTTGTCTTTTCGCTAGCGCTTGAGGATTTAGAAGTAACGTCACCATTCCGGTTCCTAAAGGTATCGGCTGGCCTATTATTATGTTCTCAATTACTCCCCTTAATTCGTCAACTTCCCCGAACACAGCCGCCTCGGCTAACTGCTTAACTGTTACTTCGAAGGAAGCTCTCGCTAGAACGCTCTCCTTAGTTCCAGCTATTCCGTGTCTACCTACTTGCCTGACTTCTCCCATCCAAGTCATTGCGTCAGCTAGTAGTAAGATGTGCCTAACGTCTACGTCCAAACCCTGGTTCTCCAAGACATCTAGGATTTCGTTAACTATTGCGTTCCTAGCCGCCTCTATTCCCAAGACTGCTTCTATTTCCTTAATGCTATTTGTAACCGTTCTCGTGGGATCTACGCCTTCTACTTGTAGAACTTGAGCTAAGTTCGATCCATCCGTTACCAATACGTACTCATTTTCCCTATGTTGGACTATTACTCTATTTACGTCCTTTATTCCCTTTATCTTGATGTTAAGTATCTTATCTTTTATCTTCTGGATATCCATTATGCTCAAGGTAGCATCAGTTCCAAGCCTAATTATAACAGCGTACTCGTCGTCGGGGCTAGGTTCTGCCTTACCCTTCACCCTAGACTTGTTTATGGCCCTTATGACGTCCTCCCTCGTTAAACCTTTGTCTTCTAGCATGTCCGGGTCCAACCTTATTATTATTGCGTTTTCATACCAATCTATTTCAATAGTATCGGTGACGTTCTCTACCTTCGTCATTTCTATTCTTCTAGCCACTTCAAGCGCCTTCTCCTTATCGTATCTATGTTCTTCATCCAAGTACACGGTCATCATGGGAGTGCTCGGAGTCTTCCTAGCGTCAACTATTTCTATGAGTCTGGGTAAACCTAGGGTTACGTTGAATTCCTTTACACCTGCGTAGTGGAAGGTTCTCAAGGTCATTTGTGTAGATGGTTCGCCTATTGACTGCGCGGCCACAGTACCGACTGCTTCACCGGGTTCCACTAAAGCTCTCAAGTAATATCGGAACGTAAGTTCAACTATCTTCTTTACTTGACCCTTCGTAACGTCCGGCTTCGATTCAATGAGCTTCTTCAAGCTCTCTTTAAGGTTGTCAATGAACGTTGGCCTGGAAATTACCCCTAGTTCTTCCCTTACCGTTCTCTCGTAGTTATCAACTAATTCGTAGGCGTATTGGATCAACTCGCTCAATCTAACCTCACCCCGGTAACTTTTTCTATTACGTGCTTAACATCAACCGATTCACCGTGGGCGCTTCTCATTGGATCAACTCCGTCATCACCGTAAATGGTTTGGTAAACCTCTCCCTTCGCTCCCTTAACCATTCCATCGTAGTCTACCTTCAAGTCTTGAAGAGCATTAATCAACCTCCTCTGCATGTAACCGGACTGACTAGTTCTTACAGCCGTGTCCACGAGACCTTCTCTACCACCAGCCGCGTGGAAGAACACCTCAGTTGGAGTTAGTCCCTCGTAGAACGAATGCTTTACGAAACCCCTTGCGTCGGGTCTAATGTCTCCCCACTTGAAGTGAGGCAACGTTCTCTTTCTGTATCCTCTCTTAATTCTCTCACCTCTAACGGATTGCTGACCCAACATAGCTGCCATCTGCGTTAAGTTCAGTATGTTACCTCTTGCGCCCGCTCTTGCCATTATTACGGCGTTGTTCAACGGGCTTAAGTACTTCGCAGCTATTTCACCAGCCTTGTCTCTTGCCTTAGCTAGAACGTCCATTATAAGTAACTCAAGGGTCTCTTCGAGAGTTCTTCCAGGTAAGGGTTCTAGCAAACCGTTTTGATAGTCCTCGATGAGCTTGTCTACCTCAGCGTACGCCTCCTCTATAGCTTTCTCTATTTCCTTCTTCGCTTCTTCAGGAAGCTTAACGTCGTCATACCTTGTAGTGAATCCCTTCTTTTCTGTGAACTTCAAGAACATCTTAAAGGCGGTATCGTATATCTCTCTCGCCTTCTCTGGTCCGTATTCGTAAACTAGCCAGAACATTAAGCTCTTCGGTTGTTCATGTCCAATGGACTTCTTGTCCAGGACGCCTTGGACCAATTCACCGTTTCTAACCACTACGAAGGAGTCATGGAAACAGTACTCGTTATCACATTTGAGCTCTCCAGTTGCAATGTTAGCCTTACCCGAGTAGTTGAAGTCCTTGGGAAGGAACACCGAGAACAACCTCTTTCCTGTCCAAACCTTCTTGGGGCTTATGAACGCTGGTTCGGGCATTTCGCCGGTATAACCCGTTACTCCCAATAGCTCGGCAACGTCTTTCTCATCTAGTAGCGTTGCCACTGTGGTTAGTAAGTACGCTCCGGAAATGTAATCCTGAAGACCTCCTATTATTGGACCGCCGTATCTCGGACTCAATATGTGCTTCTCGACGAGCATTAGCTCTCTAGCTTCGGCCCTAGCCTCTTCGCTTTGTGGAACGTGAAGGTTCATTTCGTCTCCGTCGAAGTCAGCGTTATAAGGCGGACAGACTAATGGGTTCAATCTGAAGGTTCTTCCCGGTAGAATCCTCACCAGGTGTGCCATTATGCTCATTCTATGGAGAGATGGTTGTCTGTTGAACAGAACCACGTCCCCGTTCTGTAAGTGCCTTTCTATGATGTAACCGGGTTTTAGTGCACTAGCGAGCTCCTTCCTATCTTTCCTAAACTTCAAGTCTATCCTCTGTCCCTGTGGTGTAATTACGTAGTTCGCTCCGGGCCATCTCTCGGGGCCATTTATTACTAATTGTCTCATCTCTTCGATGTTCCAAGGCGTTACCCTTACTGGAACGGTCAATATCTTCGCTACTTCTTCAGGTACTCCCACCTCATTGATTGAAATGTTGGGATCGGGAGATATTACGGTTCTTGCAGAGAAGTCGACTCTCTTACCTGATAGATTAGCTCTGAACCTTCCTTCTTTACCCTTCAACCTCTGAGCTATGGTCCTCAGCGGCTTACCGGACCTGTGCCTGGATGGAGGTACTCCGGGAATTTCGTTATCGAAGAACGTGGCCACGTGGTACTGAAGCAAGTCCCATAGGTTCTCAATCATTGCTTCGGAGGCTCCGCTCTCTAGGTTGTCCCTTAGCTTGTTGTTTATCCTTACTATATCGGCTAGCTTGTGCGTTAGATCGTCTTCAGACCTAATTCCGCTCTCTAAGACTATCGAAGGCCTTACGGGAATGGGAGGTACTGGTAACACCGTTAGAACGAGCCATTCGGGCCTCGCTTCCTTGGGATCGAAACCAAGCAGTCTCGCGTGGTGATCCGGGATTAGTGCTAATCTCTTCTGCACGTCTATTGGAGTTAACTTAGATACTTGCGTTTCTCGCTCTTCCAAGAACTTATACGGTTTCTCTAATCTAACTTTATACTGCTTCGCTCCACAGTGTGGGCAAGTTTGCGCTTTAGCAGCCTTTTTCTTTATGTAGCTTACTAGTCTCTTCGCATGTAATGGCCACTTGTTAGTCAACCTCTCATATAAGTCTAAATACTCTTCAATTTCGTCTTCATTGAGTTTTAACTTCCCGCAGCGCCTACACGTAGCTCTCAGAGCGTCGTAAATGTATTGAATGAAGACGTAGTGATAAACCGGTTTAGCCAACTCAATTGAGCCGAAGTGGCCGGGACAGTCGTGCATTGTATTACCGCAAGTGGGGCACTTTTGTCCCGGATTCACTACTCCCATTCTAGGATCCATTATACCTCCTTCAATGGGCATACCGGCCTCGTCGTAGGCCCTGTCGCTGACTATCGTTACTCTGGACATTTGCCTTATTTCGTGGGGCGAGAGTATTCCGAACTTTATCTCTTTTATTATTTTATCTATTCTTTGAACTTTGGATCTTATTCTGGGAGCTGGTTTACGTACCATAAAATTTGCCCACTAAGGGTCGCTGGCGGTAGTATAAAAGGTATAACTCCCAAGCGCTCGCTCAGTTAAAACTCTCGGTAGGGTCTATCTAAATAAAGTGGGGAAGAGTGCTGTCAGCCGACCTAGACGATATACTCGAAGACGTCTTTGAAAGGGTATCGAAGTCAAGGATATTTAAGAACAGGGACGTGTTAATGCCCGATTTCCTACCTAATAGATTACCCCACCGAGAGGAACAGATAAGGAAGGTAGCTAGCGTGTTAGCCCAAGCCCTCAAGGGCTATAGACCCAACAACCTATTCCTTTACGGCTTAACCGGAACGGGTAAGACTGCCGTAGTTAAGCTCGTTACAAAGAAATTAAGTGAAAAGGCCCGCGAAAGGGGCGTTAGACTCAAGGTCGCTTTCGTTAATACTAAGAGGGACGATACCCCCTATAGAGTGCTTTCTAAACTCTTGGAGAACATAGGATTCCGGGTTCCCCCTACAGGAATTGCTACTGCCCAACTTTACGCTAATTTCAAGAGGCTTTTAGACAAGCGAGACTTACTACTAATAATAGTGCTCGACGAGATCGATTACCACGTTAAGAAACACGGTGACGATTTGCTTTACAAGCTCACAAGGATAAACGAGGAACTGAGGAACTCTAAAGTATCTATAATAGGAATAACTAACGACGTGAACTTCACGAGCTGGTTAGATCCTAGGGTTAAAAGTTCTCTAAGTGAAGAAGAGTTGGTGTTTCCACCCTACACTGCCCCTCAACTTGAAGACATATTAAGAGATAGGGCGCAAATGGCCTTCGAGGATGAGGCTCTCGAGGAAGGCGTGATACCCTTCTGTGCCGCCCTCGCCGCTAGGGAAAGAGGTGATGCGAGGAAAGCGCTCGATTTACTTAGAGTGGCTGGGGAGCTAGCGGAAAGGGAAGGGAGAAACAAAGTAACTACGGAGCACGTTAAGAAGGCATGGGAACAAATAGAGAAGGATAGGGTAATAGAAGTCGTTAGGTCATTACCGCTCCATAGCAAATTGATACTATTGGCTATAGCTAAGTTGACTAAGGACGGAACGGTTACTTACACCGGCGAAGTATACAAGCTCTACAAAGAGTTCACTTCGGATTTAGGAATAGAGACGTTAACTCTAAGGAGGGTCAGTGATCTGATAGGTGAACTAGATATGCTTGGCTTGATTAGCACGCAAGTAGTCAGTAGGGGTAAGAGGGGGATGACCAGAGTAATAAACTTGGAGAGCGATTACAAGTCCGTGATAAAGGGCCTTAAAGATGATCCCAGAGTGGCCGAAATCGCTGGCCTCATTTGATGACGGTAAGTTCACTAAGGAACTATGTCCCGTAGTGATCGTTAAAACAGAGGGCTTCCCTCCAGACGTAATCGAATTGGCGTTCTTAAGGCTCTATAAAGATCCAGGAGACGTAACGGGATTGATTAACCCATTCTTGAAAAACGTTGACCTAATTCTCATTGATAGCATAACTATCTGCGGACTAGGGTTCGTGGATCCCTCTAACTTCCCTTCGAAAGCAGTAATCGTGAGCAAGTTCGTCCCAAATATAAGAAAGGCGTACGAAAAGGCGTATGAGTTATATGGAAACGATCGATTTCGCGAAGTTGCAGAAGAGTATCTAAAGAGGGTTAAATGCGTCAAATTAAAACATGGGAAGATCTGTATAGCTCCCTATGGCTTAGAATTCGAGTACGCATTGAAAATTGTTAGGAAGAGAACGTTGGTAGATCCGCTTCCTGAGGAGGTCAGACTCTCGGATTCAGTGGCCTCGGCCCTAGGGAAGTGGCTCAACGGTTAACGCCTTCCAGTTAACAGCTTATCTAGCGCATCAACTATCAAGTTCGAGATGCTTTCTACTCTTACGAAGTCCGGGTAATCTCTATATAACGTGTTCGCTGTAATGAGTTCCTCGACTCCAGCTTCCTTTAACTTCTGTGGAGCGTTCCCAACGAGTAGTGCGTGAACTATTATTGGGATGACTTTCTTGGCACCGTTCTCCCTCAGTATTTTAGTAGCTAACGCTAGGGTACCTCCCGTTGAGACGATGTCGTCTACTAATAGTGCCATTTTGCCCTTAACCACATCAATTTCGTTAACAGTCATGCTTACTTCACCAGTTACCCTGTCCCTAAACTTTTCCAAGAAAGTCCAAGGTGCGTCTATCTCATTAGCTACCTCTTGAGCGTACTGAGAGGCTCCCTTATCTGGCGCTACAACAACTATTTCGTCTGATTCCTTCGTTACCCTTTTAGCCAATTCCGGCAAAGCGTTTAAGTTAATTGAAGTCCCGCTGAAGTGCGCTAACGAATGTTCCTTATGTATGTTTACTACAACTAGGTTGTCCACTTCAAACGAATTAAGGATATGGAAGATAGCTTTTATTGACACAGCTTCTCCTTCACGGAACCTCCTATCTTGCCTGGCGTAAGGCATGTAAGGCATGACGAGTGTTATACTCTTCGCACCTAAGTCGTTCAATACGTCCAATGTAAGGAAGAGCTCCATGAGGCGATCGTTCTGGTCTTCGAAACCAGTATGAACTAGAACTACGTTCTCGTCTGACACCTTAAAAGGTATTCTTACGTAATTCTCACCATCGGGGAACTTCTTCTTCTCTATCTGTTGCGCCTTTAGACCTAAGGCTTCCTCTAGTTCGCTACACAACCCCTTAGGTGGAGTCAAGCATGCGAGGATCATTACTTACTTCCCGTCTTAATAAAGCGTAGAAAGCAATTATAATGGAGGCGCTTCAGAGATTTTTCAATAAAGGTTACGGACGCAATCCCATCCCTAATTGATAGGTGATGAGTTTTCGTGGGATGAACGCCACTCCCCGGACCGATGGGTGAGGAATAGTTAAGGATGGGTGACCTACTCTTTCCAGTATTCCAATCTATGCCTGCTCTTTATCGACCTCATTTTCATCTCTAGCTTATGGTAAACGGTCCCGTGCATTAGTCCCTCCATCAAACTCATTACTGCTTCCTTTACTGCCTCTACGCTTTCGTAATCACCTATTATTGCTACTTTACCTTCTGAGATGCTTATCTTAGTTCCACTTATTTTCTCTAGATTCCTCTTCGCTTTCCCCTTCTTTCCTATTATCCTACCTAATATCCTCCTAAGTTCTTTCTCATTCTTGTGATCTAGCATATAATCCCTTACGTCAACCACTTCCATTACCATTTCGTCTGACAATAAGGATAGGGCGTCCTCTAACTCGAAGCCTAAGGAGAGAGCAGATATTACGTCTCTCGCCTTCATTATTTCGATCGGAGTCGTTTCCTCTGTTGGTTCTATTACTACTCTCCCACCTTCCTCGATACTTATCTTGGTTCTAGTTAACCTCTCTATTTCGTTTATTTCGGATCTGTCTTTGAGGAACTTAGAGGCCTTTTCGGGAGGAATTAATAAGTAAAATTTGGTTCCTACGGTCAAGGCTCAACACCGGAGGTTTCGCATTTCAATTGTAAAAATCCCTGTTATTTAACGTTTAATTCCAAGACCTCGGCATTCAACGCCTTCATCACCTATCAAGGGGGCAACACTCCTCATCGGTCAGAACCAACTCACCTGACTCTCAAAGAACCTCTTAACTGCTATGACTCTCTCAATTGCTTCGCTAGGTGACCTAGTAGGTTCCTCCCGAACCTCCTCCCAAAGCTCTTCCTTACCACTTAAGCCTATTAATTCGGCCATCATGGCTCTGACGGAATTCTCTCCGTAGCCACCTCCTCCAGCACCTATAATTGGTATTCCGAAGCTGGAAAGTAACTCCCCTATTCTCTTATAGGTATTAGTAGTTAGGTTCAGTACACCACCTATGGGATCTCCTCTATGACCATCAACACCCATTTGGGCAACTATTAAATCTGGTTCGAACGAGTTAACGGCTCTCTCAACTATTAGTTCCAATGCCTTCAAGTAAGCTTCGTCTCCAGCCCAAGGGGGTAGCGGAACGTTTAGGCTATAGCCGTAACCGTTACCTCTTCCAAGCTCTGAATAATGTCCAGTACCGGGATAGAAGCCAGGGAAGTAGGCGTGTATACTAACAGTTAGTACGTCATCTCTTTCATAAAAAATTTCTTGGGTCCCGTTTCCGTGATGGGCATCGAAATCCAGATAAGCGACTCTCTTCCCTTCTTCAGTTGCCTTCTGAATTAAGACTGCTACGTCGTTTAGCGGACAGAACCCACTTGCTTCACATCTACTAGCGTGATGAAGACCTCCATAAGGGGAATAGAAGATCTTATCCTCGAGGTGTTGGTAACCGTAATACAGTGCCCCTAAGATAGCTTCTAAAACCTCAGCTGAGCCCTCGTAGACGTACGTATCTCCGTAATCTAGAACACCGCCTCTCTTATTTAGCTCCAAGACCGCTTCTATGAGCTCTAGACAATGAACTTTCGCGTATTCGCTTATAGGCACCTTCCCTGTCTCAACTAATGGAAACTTTCCTTCGGCGACCTCCCTAAATTTTTTCATTCTAGAGGTCCAAGCGGGAACCACACTAGGAGGAGCGAAGAACGTTTTGGTAAAAAGGTCGTTCCATCCTACCTTCAACTCAGATCAACCTATTTTGATTTGAGGTATTGGTGCACCGTTAAATGTGGTCATTTGGTTGGAGGTGGCTAGCAAGCCCGTAGCTCCGGTCTGCTCAAAGAACGATTGAACCTTCTCTTCTATTTCGAAACTCGCTTTAGATAGCTCCGGAATTTCTCTATCCATTACCCTTACGTTGATTAGAATCTCTTTGAGTCTCAAACCCGTTACTGGGGTTACCATTTTGTCTCCTCCCAAGAAGGATTCTTCGAACTCGCTTTCGTGAACTTTTAACTTAGGAGCGATATAGTTGTCTATAATGTATCTTATGAACTTCATCTCCTTACTCGCTTCAACGTAGCCGAAGAGGGCACCACTAGATAGGAGCATACTGTAAGCTTGAGTTCTTATCGCGTCTTCTACTTCGTTCATTTGCTTTTGACTCTTTAACAAGAAGTCCATTACTTCAAGGAACGTGTTTAGATCGAGCGCTTGGGTAGTTATGTTAACTGTAATGTTAAATGGGTCAACTATAGTATTGGAATTAACGTATAGCTCGTCGTAGACTATAAAAGAGAGGAGAGACGCCGTTGCCCCTAACCTAAGGGGTGCTATAACGTTAACCTTGCTGAAAGATAAGTCCTCTATGAGCTTTTTCGTTAATTCAGTTACCCTTATGTCGCCTCCGAAGGCCGTTAGGTGAAACCAAAGTTTGTCGCAGCCACTATCCTTAAGTTTCTTTAAGTACTGAGATAAGAGTGTGGCAAACACTACTGAATCCAGTGGTTGCGCGGAAGCCACCTTTGAACTAAATAGAAGTAAGCACGAATTCTTCTCAATGCCCTTCAACCGGGCTTCGTAGTCTCTTATAGAACCCATTAATTCTTGCAAATTCGGTTGAGGAGGCATAACTGGTTGGTTAGGTATACCAAATATGTTCAAATTCCACGCGACCCGAAGATAAGTGAAAAAGGGGATCTAATTAAAAAACTTTGTTTAGTGATGACCTTGACCGTAGTGTGCTTCTACGGCCTTTAACACCGGCCTGGCTAACAATACGTATACTAGTAAACCTACTGCATGCGATGCTATGGTTATCGCGACCTCTAGAGGAGTTGGGAAGTAAGGCTTCAGCACTCCTAGCGTATCAGGGGCGTACCCAGGAATAACTATAGTGAAGGTCTTTTCGGCCACCACTGCTAATATTATTAGCGTGCTTAAGAAGACTATGCCCTTGTAGCTCTTCCTTAATGGAGGTACGAAGATGGTCAGTAACGCAGCTAGTACACCTAGTACTACCCATGCCCAGAATAGCATAGCTAAGTACTCCATTCCAGGATAGCCCCAGTGGCAGATGTCGCTTCCTGCGAAGTAGGTTAGGTAGTCCTTGGCTAAGGGCTTCATGATACTACATACGAACGGGGCCATGTAGAGACCTATCGCTTGGGCCCTCTTAGCGGGTTCCGTAGTGTACCAGAAGAGCTCTTGAGTCTCTGATAGCGTGAAGTAGAGACCCACTATTAGAGCGGCAACGGAGGCTAGCAGCGTTTTCTCGTAAACGTATTTTGGTACTTTGTAGTTCTTATAGAACTTCTCTGCTATTATGCTAACTATTAAGAGAAACGCCGGTCCAGCGGCTAACGCAGTAGCAACGTATCTTGGAGCCAGTAATGGGCCTAACCATATGGGCCTAGCCGTTAGAGCTTGGCTAATGAATCCCGTTACTGTGTGGATACCTATAGCTAGTGGAGCTGCTATTACCATGAAAGCGTACATCAGCCACTTCGGTGGTTCGTACTTCGGACCCCTCCTGTACCAGTGCACAGCTAGGAACACGCCGATTAGGTTTATGATTAAGTAGCTGTTAAGCACTAGGAAGTCGTAGGTGAATATGCTCTTAGGGTTAGGTGGATGCCCCTCCATTATAGGAACTGCCATTAGCAATATCGTCCTTAGAGGTCTACCAACGTCCACGAATACTAGCGTCAATGCAACTAGTACCGCGGCCACTGCTTGGACTTCCGCCAGTGGAGCCAGCCTCATGAATCCCTTATCCCTAAAGCCGTAAGCAGCTATACCGAACAGTACGCCCGCTGCAGCTACACCGACCCAGAACACGAAGAACGATATGTACATACCCCATGCTACGGAATCGCTCATTGCAGTATAGACCATGCCTCCCTTGTCGGGAGTTATGCCTAGTTGCGTGAGTAGATGTGGATCGAATCCTAGGTGCTTTACTAACTGAGTATATATAGCTGGTGCCGCTTGCACGCCAGCCCATAGACCTAAGCCGTAACCAGCTAACACTGCCATAGCTAACGCGAAGGCCCAGTGGCTCCAGCCACCGTTTAGCGAGTACTTTATGAAGTACCATATGGTCCTCAATATTTCGATTACCATTAGGCCTCACCTCCCGATTCCTTCTTCTCTTCGCCTAACCAATCTGATGAATGGGGGTTCTTAGCGTCTATAGGAGGCGTTCTAGCTGGACCGAAATAGTAGAAGAACCTCGGCTTCGTACCGGCCGAGGGCTTGAGGACGAATACGCCGTATTCGTCTATGATCCTCTTTATTGGGCTATCTTCACTGTGCATGTCTCCGAAGGCCCTTGCTCCAACCGGACATATCTCAACGCAAGCCGTAGTACCGCCGTTCCTACTTCTTTGGATACAGAAGGTACATTTCTCAACCGTATGAACTTCTCTTGGAACGTTTCCGAATTCATGCATGTTGGGGTTAAGGGTCAACGCGTCTAGAGTTACCGGCTTCCAGTTCATGTGTCTAGCTCCGTAAGGACATGCCGTTATACAGTATCTACATCCAATACATCTGTAGCTATCTACCACTACGATTCCATCGGGCTCTTGCCAAGTCGCCCTAACTGGGCATACCATTATACAAGGCGGGTATTCACATTGGTTACAAGCGACTGGCACATATACTCTATCCTTATATGGACCGTGAGTATAGTCTATGTTAGTATTAAGGAGTTCTAGTTCCTCTCTGTCTAAGTTTAGCACCTTTATCCATTCTATTCCTTGAGTTCTGTCGACGTTGTTCTCTTGCACGCAAGCGTAGGCACACCTCCTACATCCAATACATCTATTTAGGTCGAGAGCCATAGCATACCTTACTCCCTTCTTCGGCAAGGTCCACTTTACCTTTATCTCTTGACAATGTCTCTTAGCAAGCTTACATTCGGGAGAATTGTCTCCCAACCTCTTACAGATGCTCTCAGCCGATTCCATGCATCTCTTCTTGGCATCCTCTTCCTTCTTCTTAGCTAATTCCTTAAGGTTTTCAATGGTTTTCTCGGGATTTCCGGGGACTCTATAAGGGTTCCAATTCGCAACAGCGTATTCCTCGCCATTTATTTCTATTACCTCAGCCCCACCGTAAGCCGTCTCTATTTCTTCCTTCGATAACGGTTCCAGCATCTCCATTAACTCTTCCCTTTTAGCTGTCAGGACGGTTACGGCGCTAGCTGCTACCAAACCTTTAATCAAATTCCTCCTAGTTTGACTGGTCATATCCCATCACCCCCAATTCAGTGCCTCAAGTAAGCGGCTACAGAGACTATTGCCGCTAAGACGAACAAAATTAACGTACTTGTTTGTATGAGGTCTTGCTTGTAAGGTTCGGGTCTATCGGAAGGTGGAGGCATTATACTGTCCGGTAACTTGACAGGATCGTGAGGGTCGTGACATTCAATACAAGCCCTCGCGGGCTTCTTGGTAAAGTGCGTGTAATCAGTACATTGATGGAACCAATAAGGAGATCCCTTATAGCCGAGAATAAGGATGTTCTGACCGCCGTCACACGTCATAGTTTTGTTTCCATGAACCAGCTTTTGATAATCGCTGAAGGTTCGGGGATGGCATTGAGCACACAAAGTATTGTATTTCATTTTTTCTTCTCTGGTAGCTAGGTTCATTGGAATTACTATTTCACCGTTCTTCAACTTCATTGGATTATCTACCTCGTGGCAGTTAGAACAGTAGAGTCCGGCATGCGCTCCTTTCGATAGGTCAACCTTGTGCACTTCAGAAACTTTCACATTTCCATTAACTTTCATGTTTAGGTGACAATAGGTACAAGGGTACGCTGGAGTATAGGCGGTTGAAGACGCTAAAGCTACTGATATGGCCAAGGCGATAGTCAGAACGGTTAGGCGATTCATTCTCCTCCCTCTCCCTTACGGGAGAGTATTAGTTTTATGCCTTATTACTTACCCTCTGAAAATTAACCTTCCAGTAGGTTATTACTATGGAGCTATCGAGCTATCTCCTTTAACCACTTCTCTAGTTTTTCGACAACTTCATCCCAACTTAACTTCTTAGCTTTTTCAAGCCCCTTTATCCCGTATTTATTGAGAACTTCATTGTAGTTTTCATATACGTATCTTAACTTAGCCTTCAGGTCTTCTAGATCCTTAAAAGTTATTGCCTCCTCCTCATTGATTGTGCCTATTTTCTTAAAGATTTCTGAAGCAATTACAGGCTTGCCGAACGCCATGCATTCGACTAGCGATAAACCGAATCCTTCGGAGTGAATTGATGGATTTACGCAAACGTCGGCTAATTCGTAGTAAGGGTTTACGCTCTTAGCGTTGGGAACTACCTTTACGATGTCGCCGTATTCCTTTCTTACTTCTCTAACCTTTTTAAGTACCTTTTCGAAATAAGCCGTGTCGCTTATCGTACCAACTAGCCACAACTTAGCCTTTTCCCTTGCTAGAGATTCTTTAAATGCGTCTATTAAATCGAGTTGGCCCTTATTCGGTGCAAACCTAGCTACTTGAACAACGTTAAAGAATCCGTTATCCCTCTTGACGTACTTAAAGGGTCCCTCGACTCCCTCTCCCCCAAGTACCCTAATTTTGCTCTCCGGTATCCCCAATTTCTCAACCAATAACCTCTTAGTATAGCTTAGTGGGACCACCACTAAATCGCTTTTCATTGCAGATGCTTTCATCAATAGCGACTTTGGTTTGTACTTCCAGCTACTTAGTTCCAATAAGCCAGCATCGTGAATTAGGTATATTGTAGGAAACTCTTCAAGAATAGGAGAAAATTCCGCCCAATAGGCATTGACAATTACTGCATCGGGCTTCAATTTCCTCAAAACCATAGGGGCCATGATAGAGAAGTAGACTGAACTTAACCACGTACCTTTGAATGGATCCCTTATCCCTATCACTTCTTCACTGTTGTCGCTAGCTAACGTAACTACTTTTACGTCGTGACCTCGGGCTTTCAGACGTTCAACTACCTTTTTAGCGAACTTCTCGGAACCTCCCTTAACGTAAGGCCAATATCTCCTCGTTACGTACGCTATTTTCACTAAACTAACCCTTTTGAGGAAAGAAAAAGAAACGTAATTTGTTTCAGTGCCACTAGGCGTTTAGCACCTTTCTAAGCCTCTTAGCTACTTCGTCAGCTTCTCCTTCTTTGTACTTGTAACCGGGGTATTCGAACTTAAGTTCGTTCTTATCGTATCTAGGAATTACGTGTACGTGGAAGTGCATTACCACTTGACCGGCCACTTCTTCAGCGTTAGTTAAGACGTTCACTCCCTTAGCTTGCAACGCTTTAATCGAGGCTTCAGCAATCTTCTTGGCTACAGTGAATACCTTTGCGACCACTTCCTCTGGAGCGTCGAGGATGTTCTTGTAATGCTTTTTAGGGACCACTAGCGTGTGTCCCGGAGCTACTGGGTTTATGTCTAAGAAGGCAATTACGTCTTCATCCTCGTAAACTATCCTCGCTGGTAGCTCGCCCTTTATTATCTTGCAGAAGACGCACTCCATGATACCATCCGGTAGTCTCTGTAGTGTAATGGAAGAAAAGCTTTTCACGTTGACCAAAGGAACTAGTTCTATGGCATTTAACGGACATACAATCTCGCAAATTCCGCATAGAGCGCATGGAGCAGTTTGATGGGCTTTTCCGTTTAAAATAGATATTGAATTAAAGGGACACAGCTCTACGCATCTACCGCATCCGTCGCATTCATCCGAAACCTTAACTAAAGCTAGGGTCTCGTGAAACATATCTCTTTCGAACACCTTCTTTCGCCTTGGTGTTCCACTAGTTTAGCTAACAAGTCCTCCTCATAGGGAACTCCGACGAATTCCACGTGACCATTAATTGATATGGATGGGACGCTCATTACGTTGTACTTGTCAGCTATGTCTTCGTTCTCATAGGCCTCCACGGTATCGGCTACAATACACTTCTTGCCTTGCTTATAAGATTCGTATGCGAACATATTGATTAGGAGGGCGGCATATGGGCAGTAAGGACATTGGGGCGTGACTACGTTTTCAATATAGAAGCAACCCTCTAATCTACCTATGCCCTCCTTCGTGCTTGGATCTAGACCGCTTTCTCCTTCAGAAATTCTTATAATGGTTTCGATAAGTCCCTTGATTTCCTCTCCTCCTGGAATTCCCGTATACCTTACGTAACCATCAACTAACAATACGGAAGGAACTCTGTCCACACCGTACTCCTTGAAAGCGTCCTTATCTTTATCAGCGTGAAAGACTTTATACGTTAGCAATGGCTTACCGTCCTTCTTCGGACTCTCTTCGCTAAATACTTGGATCATTTCAACTGTCGCTTTACAGTAAGGACAGTCATCTCCTATGAAGACTAAAACTTCTACGGGGTTTACCATATCTGCAAGTACTTCCCTTAACTCACTCCTTATCTCGGGCGTCCATTCTTGTTCGAACGACATTGCTTATCCCGCATTTGGCATTCAAAGCGCCTAGTTAAGAAGAAACCGGTAAGTAACTAGAGGTGGGAGATATAGGGTGCTGTTAAGAACCCACTGCGAGATAGCCGCTAGCGAAGTGGTACCAACAATTAGGGCAGCTGTCGTGTATTACTTACACAACCATTACAAGCTAAGTAACTACACAATAGCGAAACAAATAGGCACGTCGCCTTCAAGCGTAACAAACTACTTGAAAGACAGGAGAGGTAGGGGCGACTTAGTAAAGAAACTCTTAAGCGATCCAGAAATAGAGAAAATGATAAGGCTAATAGCTAAGAAGATAGCTGAAGGGGACACGAACCCCGAAGAATTGAGTAGCATGATGTGTGCCACTTGCAGGCTCGTAATGAGGAAATGGAAGAACTTCGAATGTATACCATTGCCAGAAAAGTGGTAAATTCAAGGCTTCCTTTCCCTTGGAACTATATATTCCTTGGGCGCAGCTTCAAAGGGTTCCAAGTACTTCCTGAGAACCTTCGGTATCTCAACTCTACCGTCTGGTAATTGGTAGTTCTCGAGGATGGCAGTGATGGTTCTGGTAGTTGCGAGAGCGGTTGAGTTCAACAAATGAACGTAATCGTGTTTCTTTCCTCCTTTTATCCTGTACCTAACGTTTAGCCTGTAGCTCTGCCAGTCGGTGCAATTGGAGGCGCTAACTAGTTCCCTATACCTACCTTGCGCTGGATACCAAACTTCAATATCGTACTTTTTAGCTGCCGGATATCCTAGTTCTCCTCCACATATGTTTACTACCCTATAAGGTAGGCCTAATCCCCTAACCAGTTCCTCAGCGTTCCTTATCAACTCTTCTAAGATATTCCAGCTTTCTTCAGGCTTGGAGTAAACGAACTGTTCGACCTTATGGAACTGATGCACCCTGAATATCCCCTTGAGATCTCTATTAGCCGCACCAGCTTCCTTTCTGAAGCAAGGACTAATCCCGACTAATTTTAACGGTAAGTCCTTCTCGTCAATTATTTCGTTTGCCTTATATGAAGCTAAGGGATGCTCTGCTGTAGCTATTAGGTATAAGTCCTCCCCCTCTATTTTGTAGATTGCGTCCTTAAAGGTTTCTATGTCAATAACTCCCATCAGATACTTGTACCTTATCATATAAGGGGGTTCGACTGCGATGAAGCCCTTTTTAGTTAAATTATCTAATGCATAAAGAATTAGAGCTAAGTCCAGCCATACTAAGTCTTGGAATAGGTAATAGAATCTCGATGAAGCCACCTGAGCTGCCTTGAAGGTGTCGCCCAACTTCAAAACTTCTTCAAGCATATCGGCATGAGGTATGGGTTTGTTATCTAACAGTTCGTATTCAATCTTGAATCCATACCGTTCCGTCTGGTGCTTGAACTGTTCTAGGTGCTCTTTCCATACTTTAGGCTTGCCCCAAAACCTAATGGGTTGATTGCTATCCTCATCACAGCCTTCAGGAACGCTTTCATGAACTAAGTTCGGTAGAGAGAGTAGTAGTTCCTCCCTCTTCTTCTCAAGCTCCTTCAATTCATTTTCTAGTTCCTCTTTTCGTGCAAGCAGCTTCTTGGCTTCTTCTATTAGTTTCTTCCTTTCTTCGGGAGAAGCTTTTGGAATAGATCTGGTTATTTTGTTGTGCTCGGCCCTTAGCTTTTCAACCTTCTGTAATACTTCTCTCCATTTCTTGTCTACTTCAATCGCTTCGTAGACCGGCCGAGGGTCAAGGCATCTCTTCTTCATTGACTCAATTAGCTTCTGTGGATCGTTCCTAAGGGCCTCTAGAATCGACCATGGCAATGCCTTATCTCCACCACCTACTTACAGTTGACCTTTAAAGAACTCCTTCAATTCCTCCCACTTTTCCTTAGAGCTGGGGCATTTCAATGGCATTTCTTGGATGTAACTCTTTTCTTGTTTCCACGCCAAATAGGCCTTGTGAAGCTCCCAACCCAGGTAGAGTGCGTGGGAAGGTTCCTTGACTAACCCCTTTGCAATGAGCGTTTTTCCAATCAAGTAGGGATCACCTTTTACTAAGTACTTCTCTCTTCCCCTAACGACGCTCGCCTTCACCCCATCTCCATCGATCCATATCCTAACTACGCTTTCCTCAAGAGGAAAGGATTGATCCCTTGCCTCTATTTCTTCGCCTTCTTCGAAGTAGATCAACCTATCTATTTTCTTCTCCTTTAGGATTAGTAGATCTGTTCCTAAGTCCTTTGGGGGAGTCTTTCTATGAAGTGAGATTGTTGACATAACTGAAGCAATGGCGCTTTCATACCAAGAGCTTCTCGCTTTATCACTCTCCTCAGTGACCATTACCAAGCTCACCCCCGATTCAGCTGCTAACTGAATCAGAGTCGCGTTAGTTCCTACGCTATCGAAATCAACGAGTTCAGTGAAGTTACTAATTCCCATTATAAGAGGGAGTTTGACTTTCTTGCTTAAGTCGTAATAGGCAATTAACGATGCTAACGTATTGGGAGGAGGCGAGAGAACGGGATCAATAAAGACCTTCTCGCTTTTTACTTCTCTCAAGTTCTCTAGGAGGGATTTAACCTTCTCCTCTGGACTAGATGGCCAGTAGCCCTTCTCTATATCGCCGGGTATCACAACTACAGCGTCACACTTAACCTTTCCTATCTTACTTCTATCTATCGAAAAAGCAACGTCGAAGCCCAGCTTACACCCTTCATTGAGTTCCTTCCAAAACATGGAATCTAATGCGACCACTTTGAAGTACTTCTCCGCGAGCTTCAGTAACGAAGGTAACTTGGAGGGGTTCGGGGAAGTTGAGGTAGAACCAATTACTACGAAGGAAGTTACTTCAGAAGCCTTCGAGAGTTTCTCCTCGAGATCGCCTTTATCCATCACTTCAGCAACCACTTTCACTGGTGGAGGTCTCAAGGGAACCTCGAATCCGTTCAAATCGAAGGCTTTCTCGAAGTCGATCGATTGAAGTTCCTTCGCTACCTCTTCTAAGACGTACTCCCTCAGCTCGTCTTCCAAGGGTTTATCGAAACTTAGCTTGTCCTCTAGTTCGTTCAGCTTCCTGATTGCTACCTTTAACTCGTTTAAAGTTTTAGTGCCTTTCAATACTTTAACTCCCAATTCCTCGGATATCGGTTTCAAGTCCCCCGGAATCATTCCCGATACTAAGACAAAGTCGAAAGACTTGACGTCTAATCCCCGTTTACCCAATTCCCTTAACAATTGCCTTTTGAGGGCGTTCGGAGTTAAGAGAGCTACTACGTCTACCGGCAAACCTAAAACTTCTATTCTATATTCGTTCGGTGCTTCCGAAACTATTTCCCTCACGGTTTCTTCAAGTCTCTTACTGGTTACGATTAGAACTCTTTTCAATGGGGTTACCGAAAGGCGGAAATAGGACAAGTGAATTAAAGCTCGAAGGTAATCATGAAGGTCGCTATTTTGATATTACTTCTATCAGTAATTGTCTTCCCTTGCATTGACGTACAAGTAGACGTCCAAGCCTTTCGGAACTACTCTCTAGTAAAAGTATCCTACGAATCTTCTTGTATTGGAGAATATGAAATTTCGTTTGAAACTAGTTCCCATGTTTACAGCTACTCGGGTAACGTTGTCGTACTTGGTAGTCGATACGTAGCGAAGGGGACGGGGTTTCCTGGTTTTGCAAGTGGTTTCAGTTTGAAATTGGTGGGTCCCCTAAAGGGAACGGTGGAAGCTAAATTCAATGGACTTCCTATTGCGAAGTACGCGATTGGTATAGGTAATTGCATTGTAGCTGGAGTCTCTAGGAGTACGTTCTTTGCGTTACAAGGGGAAGTGACTGTTACTTCCATAAACCTTTTTAATTACTGTAGGAAGCAAGTGAGAGTCGATGTCGAGGTTGAGGGAGGAGAACCTTTAAGGGAAGTGAGCTGGATATTCTGCTCAAAAGGTAAGGGTGAAGTCTCGTACCATAATGTTTGCGTTGAAGAAAAGTGCGTTGAATGGGAAGTTATAGGTGAGGTATGCTCTAAAAAGGTAAAGACTTGTAAGCTCACGCCCGAGGCGGGAGTGAGTTGCGAAGAGGAATGTATTGAAAAAGCTCCCGTGTATCAGTGCATTAAAAAGGAGTGTAACGTTAGCTACTTGCTACCTACTGAGACGAGGGAATGCATTGAATATTCTGGAACGAGCAGGGGAAGCGACTTCGAGGTTAGAGGTAACAAGATGGTTGCCGAGGTTTCCTTAGAGCCTGGGAAGGGTAAGAGCTTGATAGGATACTTGAAAGGTACTCCTATCCTAAAGGTTAATGTAAATGGCGAAGAAATAAAGTTGATCGCTTCCAGAAACGTTCAATCGCTTTACATATATCCTGAATTCGCGTTCTTCGTCGCAGTATCCCTTCTCTTGGCCTTGCTATCCCTTGTTGTTCTATAGGTAATATTCTCCAATAGACACAAACTTGTAAATTTACGTTAATTGTACTTTCTTGACTCTCTTCAGTTGCTTGACGTACTTAGACGCCTCCAATGCCGCAGTAGCTCCGTGACCAGCAGCAACGACTATCTGGAATCCTATACCAGTAACATCGCCGGCTGCAAAGACGCCCGGAACGTTCGTATGCATTCTAGGATCGACTTTGATGAATCCGGCCTTGTCTACTTCAATGCCAGCTCTCTTGAAGACCTCAGTAGTTGGTGCCTCGCCCGCAGAGATGAAGACGGCCCTAACCTCTATCTCTTTCTCCTCTCCGGAAGGAAGCTTAACCACTATCTTAGTTACCTTTTGACCGTCTCCTTCTATTTTTACTAACCTAGCCCCTTCAAGTATTTCAACGTTGGGGGAGTTCCTCAAGATGTTCATGAAACTCTCTGAGGCCTCAATCTTGTCTGCGTGGGGGATCACGTATACTTTACTAGCAATTGATGTCATGTAAACTGCTTCTTCCATTGCGTGATCGTCGTTACCCACTAAAGCCATTGGCTGACCTTTAAAGAACGGGGCGTCGCAAACTACGCAGTAACTCACTCCCTTACCGAAGTATTCCTTCTCTCCGGGTATCCCTAGGCCTTTAGAAGAGAGGCCGGTGGCAATTATTACAGCATAGGCCTTGAACTCCGCGCCTCGTTTAGTCTTAACTACTTTCACGTCTCCGCTAACGTCCAAGTCTACCACTTCCATACCGAAAACTACTTCTGCATTGAACTTCTTCGCTTGCTTATAGAACCTGTCTACTAGTTCCTCTCCACTTATTCTCTCTATACCAGGGTAGTCCTCGACCACCGGTGCGTTTGCTGTTCTCCCACCCGGTTTCATCGTTTTCTCTAAAATTACTGTTTTCAGACCAAGTCTCGCAGCGTACATTCCAGCAGCTAGACCAGCTGGACCAGCTCCGATTATTACTACATCGTAATTACCTCCAACGGGTCTCCTAGTTCCTCCCAACCTCAACATAGCTTCGTTCCCACTGTGAAAGAGAGATGGAAAGTTTATTACTTGAATACTGTTTACTCTTTGGTTAACGACCTAGAAGAGTTAGGTATTCCTTTACCACCTCTTCGAACTCCTCAAGACCTCTCGAAAGGGCCTTAACTAAGGCGCTTCCAACTACTATCCCGCTCGCCCCGCTCTCAATGGCCTCTCTCACCTCCTCCTTTTTCAAACCGAAACCCACTACTATTGGTTTTGAAGTGATACTCTTAATTCTATTTATTAAATTCGGTATACCTACTGGCAAAGGAATTCCCGTTGCCGGTCTCACACCTAAATACAAGATTGGTTCGCTTAGCTCAGCTACCTCCCGTATGACGTGGTCAGGAGTGGTGGGCGAAACGAAATAAACTGTATCCTTTCCAAACTTTCTTGCTTCACTTGTTATCTCCTTGACTTTGTCGACGTAATCTATTACTGCATCTGCAAAGAGCACTCCTCCCGCGCAAAGTTTCTTTAAAAACCCTTTTAGATCAACAGAGACGTCTTCGAAGTACGTCATTGCAATTAGTCTTTCGGGCTCAATTACTTCGCAGACTTCGCTTAAGTCGAAGTTTTCAACGGAAATTCCATTAGCCCTAGCAACCTCGTAGCTCTTCCTTATTGTTGGTCCGTCGTACTTTGCGAACTTAGGCGGAATGCCTATCTCAATTAAATCGGCCTTGTCCTTTAGGTATTTCAAAGCTTTCATGAAATCTTCCCAAGTAGGATAACCTAGAGTTAGGTAGGCTACGAACCAAGGCTTCTTCGAGGGATCTACCTTGAGCACTTGAACCGCCTTTTGGTAAGAGATATTGAAATAAAAAACTTGAACGATTAAGCTCTGGTTGATCTCTTTCTAAGAATCGATAAGAGCGGTGGAGCTAAGAGAGGGACCATTGGTATGTGTAGCTTCTTCAATAGATCCTTTAGGCTGCCAAGGGAATTAGCATTTCCGCTATTGTCATCGACACCTTTGAGCGAGTAGAGACCTACGTAATATTTTTCTTGATCGTCTGAATACGAGCTCAAAGATAGAGCCATCTTATCGTTCTTCCAGTCTACGTTTGTGATGGAAGAAATATATTTGATGGACGAAATTGTAAAGGAGCTCTTACTGTAGACCATATCTCCATTAGGAAGGAAGAGCTCTAGCGAAGAAGGCGACGCTACGGCGATGTACTTACAGTTTGGTGAGAAGGCTGCATCGTTAACGAAACCCTCTATTTCCCCTACCTTCCTAGCTCTTCCATTGTCTCCTACTTTATACACGTACATTCCACTGGAACCAATAACTGCTACTAGGTTATTGCAACTATCCACTTCGTAAAAGTCGTCGTGCGACGATATTTCCGAAACAATACTACCGTCTTTGAGCGATAATATTTCGAGACGATCCTTCTCTATATTTATAGCATAGACGTAGTCGTTTGATGCCGAAACTGAGATTACGTAACCATCGATATTGGTTTCCCAATCAGCGTTCCCGTCCAAATCAAACTTTCCGCACTTAGATCCACATGCAATTATGGTATTGTTGTGTAGATATATTCCTCCACTAAATTGCCAACCTAAGTTAAGCTTCTGGATGAGAACACCGTCTTCATTATATAATAGGACGTTACCCGCACTCAACACAGCAAAAGTTCCGTTAGAGTAGCTTATGTCATCTACGTACCCCGCGACGCATTTCCTCATAATCAAATTTCCATCAGAGTCCAACATATAGAAGCAAGAACCGCAAGCAACCCCTACTACGTCATTCTCAGAAAGCACTATTTTGCTAGGCCACTCGTTGCAAAGCTCGGTAACCCAAAGTTCCTTTAAATTAAATGCAAGGAGCGTCGTAATCAATATTAACGACATGAGAAGCGCTCTCTTCAAACCTCTCCTCCACTCTATGAATGAGACTAATGCAACTAAATTACTTTTCGAGCTCTATTTCGCTCTAAGATGCCTCTTTGAGGCTAGCGAACTCCTCAAGGGCTTTTTCCTTTAGAACGGCTAACACCTCATGCACGCCAATCCCATTAAGTATCGAAAGTTCGAATAAGTTCTTGCCCATAGTTCTAGCCAATTCCTTGACTTCCCTAAGCTTAACCGCATCAGCAACGTCGATCTTATTGGCTGCCAATACCACCCTTTCGTTTCCAACTACTTTTAATACGTTATCCAAAACGCGCGCTTGCTTCTCAATAGGGGGTCCTTCCGCGCTAACGTCGAAAAGGAAGAGGAGGGAATTAGGTAGGTGTCTTATTGCAATAGCGGCCCTTTTTTCTATTTCATTCATTTCCTCCCACGTTCTGTCCAATATCCCGGGCGTGTCAACCACTTGAAACTTATACCTTCCATCAAAGAAGTGACCAACGTGAACTTCCTTAGTAGTGAAGGGATACGAGGCTACTTCCACTTCCGCTGACGAAACGAACTTGACGAAACTCGATTTTCCCGTTGAAGGCATCCCAGCTACAACTATTCTGGGTTCATTGAAATCTATTGATGGGAGACTAGAGATTGCTAACTTGAACTTCAATATCACGTCAAGCGCTCCTCTGGATCGCTTCACAGCGTTCAACGCTCTTCCAACAGCCTCTCTCCTAATTCTAGCTGCTTCCTCTAAGCTGACCGCCGTTTTAACTAGAACCCGATAGTCTTCCCACATTTCCTCCAACTTCTTCCTGAGTCTCTTCAAACCGTGAACCACTGCCCAATACTTCTGATAGGGGACGCTAAGCGAAGCTAACTCAATGTAGAACGGATGTAACTCTTCAGGTTTAGGTAATTGGTCTAGGAACTTTAACTTGTCTAGGATTATTTGGTAGACCAAGCTCACCCTTTGCACTTCCAATTCTATTAGGTCCTTCGGTCTCTTACTCTTGGGTTTTAGCTTCGGGTACCTTTTTAGTACCTTATTAACTATCTCGTCTGAAGTCGGTACGTGCAAATGCCTAAAGTAATCTGGTGGATCCCTCAAGTACCTCAATTCGGACCCCTTAAATGGGAACTAACGTAGGGATAAAACTGGAGGGGAACCGCCTTAGGGAAAGGCAAGGTCTTCTTAGTAGGGGCCGGTCCTGGAGGCGCTTGGCTAACGCCCTCATGCGTTCCGGGACTTCTCAGGACGGCTGACGTCGTACTCTACGATAACTTAATAGATGAAAGCTTACTCTCCTTTGCATACAATGCCGAACTTATATATGTAGGAAAAATGCCGGGAAAACACACTAAGACACAAGAAGAGATAAATGAGTTATTAAAGGAGAAAGCGATCGAAGGGAAAATAGTTGTTAGGTTGAAAGGAGGTGATCCGTTCGTTCTAGGAAGAGGCGATGAGGAATGCGACTATTTATTGAGTAATGGAATAGAATGTGAAGTAATTCCCGCTCCTACTTCCGCTACGGCCGTTCCAGCTTGCGCCGGAATACCCATTACTAGAAGGAACCTAGCTAATACCTTCGCGGTAGTTACCGGAAGAGCGGCGGAAGGTAGTAGGAAGCCTAAATACGGTGAAATACTTAAAGTAGTGGATACTTTGGTCGTTCTGATGGGTGTGGGTAACCTTAAGGAAATAGTGAGGGATATCGAGGTCTCCGTTGGTCAAATACCAAGCGCAGCAATAATGAAGGGATGTACCAAGGAACAAAGGGTCGTATTAGGACTTTCAACTTATTTACCGGATCTAGTTGAAAAGAACGACATAACGCCCCCTTCGGTATTAGTATTTGGAGAAGTGGTGAAGTGGGCTTGGGAGAAGAAACTGGTACGAAACGTTGTAGAGGCAAAGTTCTAACGTTCAGGCCGAGAGGCGCTCCCGAGTTAGACCCCTTCGATGTAATAAACGTACCTTTACTTCAATTAGTTCCAACGCTAAAACCCGAAGAGCTCGAAGAATCAATTAAGAGAGCGGAGGCTGTAGTTTTCACTTCAGTTACGGGAGTGGAAGTAGTTAAGGAGAAGGTTCCCTCAGTGTTCAATCTAATTAAAGGGAAAAATGTAATAGCAATAGGACCCAAGACGGCCCAAGCTCTAAGGGAGGTTGGACTTGAAGCGATCGTACCGAAGGAATTCACTTCGGAAGGACTTGTGGAGCTATTGAGAAATTACAACTCGATCGTGGCCGTACGTTCGAGCAAGGGATCGAAGGAACTTAGGGAACGTTTAGGAAATAAGCTCAAGGAAGTTATCGCTTACGAAACGCTCAGGTTAAAGAGGAAGGAGGTAGCAGAGCTACTCAATGAGGTAGACGCTGTTGTAGTCTCTAGCGCTGAAATAGCTAGGGCCTTGATCGAGAGCTTGGAAGAAGCGGGAGTAGACCCGAGCAAAGCGCTCTCGGAAACGGAGATAGTGGTCATTGGACCGTTTGCTGCGAAGCCCTTGGAAGAGCTCGGGATTCGATTTCATCTGGCGGAGGAAGCTACGTTCGAAGGCGTCAAGAGGAAGCTCATCGAGATACTATGTAATAAGTAATATATTCAATAGACTTCTATTACTTCTCTAAAGGATGCCCGCTATCGACTCCATTTGAAAGGTAAACGTGAAGGTTTCTATTGAGCCTAGATCAGACGTGTCCCCATGTTTTCGAATTAACGGCTACACGTTCTGAAAATTTAGAATGGGTCAATGTAGCGGCGCCCAACGGGAGCCTCCCTCACGCACCGCTTCCCAAACGGCGTTGGGAGGCCGGAGCCGCATTGAGGTATGCTATGGATCTATATTAATTTGCCCTCAAAACGTCTTTAAGACACGTTCCCGAACCTCCTTTCGGTGGAGCTCTAGTGGAAGAGGAAGGTTACAGTATCTTGATAACGGACGCTACTATAGTAACCGAACCCGGACAGTACCTAAAGGGATACCTATATATAGATAAAGGAAGGATTGTTGCAATAGGCGAAGGCGAAGTCCCAGAAGAATACTCCTTCGCCACTTACCTAATTAATGGTAAAAACAAGATCGTTTACCCAGGCTTAATTCTCCCCTTAATAAAGGCTTCCTCCTATCCTTCTCGATTCGGAGGTAAGGAGGCGTCGAATTTCGAGGAACTCTATTACGCAACGCAAATGGCGATCCACGACTTGAGTTTAGCGGGCGTAACGGCCTTCGGAACAGTGGAGGAGGTAGTAGAACCCGTCGTGAGAGCGGTAGTTAACTCGTACTCGAAAGCGGTAATCTTCGTTAATGCCGACGTTGAAGGTTGGAAGAGACAATTGGATATAATGCTGAACAAGTGGCAAGGTTATCAAGATAGAGTGTATACTGGCATATATACGGAAACGGACAATAAAGACGCTATTGAAATAGCCGAAAAGTATTCTCTACCCCTCATATCCAAGTGCTGTGGAATCAAGCTAGTAGAGGAGGAGAGGATAGCGTCGGAGAGGGGTATCGTGAAGCTGGAGAAGAACGGAGTAATTAGTTACGGGTTCAAGAGGTCGTCCAGAACTGTAAACCCGTTAAACGTTCTCCGCACCTTGTACTATATAGGAATGGATCCCGTAGAGGTTATGAGATACGTGACCACCAACGCCGCATTAATTCTAGGTCTAAACGACAGCGGCGCTATAAAGGTGGGCTATTCAGCTGATATAGTAATTTTCGACGTATCCCAGCCTCCCGGATGGACTGCCGGAAAGGGGCTTCCCGAGGAAGTAATTCTAACCTCAAACCCGAGAGTTGAGACGCTAATAGTTAGAGGCGAAGTGATAGCGGATTCGTTCGAAATGCTTAGTATAGGGGTCAAGGACGTCAAGAGAGCCCGAAACCTCTTTGGAGAGCGTTAGACATTGTTTATTTCAAATTTAAGTAAATTAAATATTTGTTCATACAGTTTATATAGTATTATTGCAAATTATTCCAATTAAATGGGAAATAATTGAATACTTGTTCGGAAATCTCTAACTACGCGGGGGACAGTACTTGGTGAGCACTGAAGAAGTGCTTAAGGTAGTTGAGAAAATCAAATCTGAGAACGTTAGGTGGATAGATATCCACTTCGTAGACGTTCCGGGGAGATTACAACATACTACTTTTCCAGCCAGGGAGTTATTGGACGATCCAGAGGAGACCTTTAACGTAGCCATAGGTGGATTCGACGGCTCATCTATTACCGGTTTCACTGTAATTAACGAGAGTGACATGCTTCTTAGGCCTATCCCCGAAACCTTTGCGATAATACCAGATGACTGGCAAAATCCGCCCGGAGTCGCTGCCGGGAGAACAGCCAGGTTCATCGCCCAAATCTTCTGGGGAGGGTACAAGAAGGGAGAAGCACCCAGGTTCGAAAAGGATCCAAGATACATAGCTGAGAGAGCCGAGAGTTACCTTGCTGAACAAGGATACAAGGCCTACTTCGGACCCGAAGTTGAATTCACTCTATTCGATAAACTAAAGGTAGACATAAACATGCCTTGGCATAAGATGTGCGTCGAAATAAACTACTCTGGAGCCCCATGGGATACTCAATTACCTATAATGAAATTTAAACAAGGCTACTTCCCTGCAAACCCTTACGACAAATTATTCTGGATTAGGCAAGAAATCGCAAGTGTATTGGAGGATTACTTCGGATTCCAAGTTGAGGCCCATCATCACGAGGTGGCTGGTGCCGGTCAGGGAGAAATAGACTTTAGATTCGATACTGCTGTGAGAGCCGCTGACAAGGTAGTCACCTTGAAGTACGTCGTAAAGAACATTGCTGCCAAATACGGCATGGTAGCTACTTTCATGCCTAAACCAATCTACGGCGATAACGGTAACGGAATGCACACTCATCAAAGCTTGTGGGACATCAAATCTAACAAAAACTTGTTCTACGACCCCAACGACGAGTACGCTGAACTAAGCCAGTTAGCTAGGTACTACATTGGTGGTATACTAAAGCACGCCAGGGCACTAAGTGCCATAGTGAATCCAACTACATCCAGCTATAAGAGACTGGTCCCAGGTTACGAGGCACCCATTTACATAGCATGGAGTAAGAGTAACAGATCTGCAATAATCAGAGTTCCCAACTATATGAGAGGCATTGAGAAGGCCGCGAGAATTGAGTACAGGTCTCCGGATCCAAGTACTAACCCCTACTTGGCATTCGCTGCGATGGTTGCCGCTGGGCTCGACGGAATAAGGAAGAAAATAGAGCCACCAGATCCCGTTGATGAGAACATCTACGCAATGGATCCGAAGAAGAAAGCTGAGCTTGAGGAGATAGTTAAGAAGCAATTAGATACAAAGTTACAACTACCTAGTAGCCTATGTGAAGCGCTCGACGAACTAGAGTCAGACCACGATTGGCTCTTCCCAATATTCACTAAAGAGATGTATGAGACGTGGATAGAGTTGAAGAGAGAGGACTGTAAGAGATTAAATGCCTATCCACACCCAGTCGAGTATTACGAATATTTCGATATCTAAAAACCTTTATTTTGGGGCGATCGTCTACGTAGTAGCTCAATTCTCATTCCTTAAATGATTAGAAATGTAAATAGTAAAATTAGGCACCGAACTTCTTTGCTCTATTTGCGTAATTAACCATCAAGTTAAACAAGTCCATTCCGCGTATTCCAGACAACTTGCCTTTAGCCACTGAAATCTCGTTATACTCTTTCGTATCGTCCGGTATTGCGGTAGGTGCGTAGAGCAGCGAGGGGACTGGGTCTCCCGTATGTTCCTTTACCGTTACTGGAGTGGCGTGATCGGGCGTTACGACGAACACTGCCTCACCATCGTAGTAGTCCATAATGTAACCTGCAATGTAATCGAGCGCTTCAATCATCCTTACTTTCTCTTCTACCAGGCCATCGTGTGACGCAGCATCAGTGCCTTTTAAGTGAACGAAGACCATGTCGTAATCTTTCAACAGTTCGACAGCTTTCCTTGCTTTGCTCTTGTAGTCTGTATCTACTCCCCCGGTAGCTCCGGGTGGGGTATAAAGGTCCATTCCGACTGCCTTGGCCACGCCAAGAACGAGTGCTGTTGCTCCTACGGCAGCCGCCTTAACGCCTATTCTCTCTTGGAGTGTGGGTAATGGCTTTCTAAGCATTCCGGCACCTCTTAATAATACTATGTTCGCAGGCGGTAGACCCTTTTCAATTCTCCTCTTGTTCGCTGGATGATCCTTTAACACTTCGTAGCTCTTGAACGTTATTTTCGTTAGGACTTCCGCTGTCTTCTTAGCTTCGGGGGTATCTTCTAAGGGCCTCGATTCCAGCACGGGCTTTCCTACTTCGTGTGGGTCCGTATCACTGACCTTATCGCTTAAGCCTTCGCCTCTAAGGACTACCGCCAGCCTATGTTCAGTAGCGTGATAGAACTCGACCTTTACTCCGTCTACTTCATTTAACTTCTCATTTAGCACCTCTACTAGCTCACTAGCTTCGTCTACTTTCCTGCCAGCTCTCCTATCTACTACTATTAACTTTCCACCTTCTTCTTTAACTGTTGCAAAGTTACCCCTCAGTGCAACGTCGCCTTTAGTCAGACTCGCTCCCACTCCCATCGCTTCGAAAGGACCTCTTCCTTCGTACCACAAAAATGGATCGAGACCAAATAGCGAAATGTGTGCGGTATCGCTACCGGGAGGTATTCCAGGAGCTATTACGTTAATGAGGCCGGTTTGTCCCCTTCTCGCCATCTCATCCAAGTTAGGAGTTGAAGCTTCTTGTAGAGGGGTTTTGTAGTTAAGGGAAGGTACGAGCCTATCTCCCATTCCATCTCCAACAATTAAGACCATTTTGTAAGTCTTGATTTCTTCTCACCGGTCCCTTGGTAGGCGCCACTTGAATTAAAACGTAAGCGAAAGCTCATCTATACGGTTTCTCCGCACCCTAATTAGGATCTCTACTAAGTTGAAGTAGTAAAGTAGCTGTTTCTATTTGGTGAACATTAAGATTCTTTCTATTCCCTATTGGATCTCTACAAAGCGAGGTAGCTAACGATTCCAGAGACCCTGAAAAGGAATCTTTCCACTCCCTCTTGGATCTCTACAAGGAAGAAGAAAATTGTTTAGGCGAATTCGTAACCCAGTTCCTCTTTCCACTCCCTCTTGGATCTCTACGAAGTTCTCTTTTTCAAAAAGCGAGGGACAGGGCGGCTCTTTCCACTCCCTCTTGGATCTCTACCGTTACCCTCCTATTTAAACAACTAATTCCCCATCTTTTAACCCTTTCCCTTAGCTCTCCTTTCCTCAACCATACTTTCCTCTCAGAACTTGAACTCAATTAGTTGTCCAATATATGCATGCATATGCTTGTATAAGGTAGGTTAGAGTAGAAATCCCCATGATCATCAGAGTTCTCATTATCGCTTATTAACCCCTTAATGCAACTTCTCATTTTAAAGATCGATCTTGAAAGGACCACGTACTGATGGTCTGAGCTCTAGAGTGGTAAATCTTGTTTGTTTTTGTAAATACAATGTTGAACGATTGGATTGAAATGGAATTAACTATTAGGAAGGCTGGTAGAAACTGAAGGTGCTTAAGGAGACCATTAATTCTGAATTCAAATGGTTAAGGTTGAGGAAATGAGTGAATTAATTGTTAGTAAATGGAAAAGCGAATTTGGACAAGAGGTGGAGATGGGGATTCACCATCGGATGGTGAATGAGGGAGGTCATGAATCAATATTCGCTTAAGTACATATAAATCTATTTAGAATAGAATTTTTATTCAACGAAAGACGAGGAATGTAAAAACTGACTTATTAAACGAAGCAATTGCTGAATTACTCTGAAATGTTATCGAGGAACCTCAGTCTCTTAGGAATGGGTGGATGTGACATAAACACTTCCATAATGGGGTTGGTTTCTTCTCTCTTAAGTCTCTCAATTATTTCATCCATATCATAGTAAGGCGAGGCGAAGGTCTGTGTGAATGCGTATATGAACAGCATCTTGGCCGGTGACTCATTAAACTGCTCGAGTTCCTTCTGGTAGACCGGATTGCTCTTAATGTTCTCGAAGGTTACGTGCAGCCTTGCTAGGGCTCTTTGCATAGGCTTCTTACCCTTTACCTTGGCTCCATGGAGATCTGCATAGTACTCCCTTAACCTATTAAATTGCAATATAATGAAGTTCAAGATAAAGGATATTGCTACTAATGCTATACCCGCAACTAGGAAAGCAAGAGAGGAGTTTTCCCTATCCCTTTCCGAGGCACTGCCCCAGAAGCCCCACTCCATCATTATTCTACCGAGATAGTAGACGAACATTGGTGCTAAGGAGAGAGCTAATATGAGCCAGATGTCGTTATGTTTATGGTGACCGAGTTCGTGGCCTATTACGGCTTCTAGTTCCTCTTCGTCCATGGTTCTAGTTATTCCTTCCGTTAACGCGACGTATCTGCCAGTAAGGAAGTTGCCGTAGGCGAAAGCGTTTGGTATGGGCACTCTCGCTATCATTGCCTTTGGTGGCTTTAAGCCGCTTCTTTGTGCTAGTCTATTTACCATTTCTTGTATTTCCGGTGGAGCCGGTTCTGCCCGATACATTATATTGATAAGAAACGGCGCAATGAAGTATTGGAGCGCGCCGATGCCGGTCAGTATTAAAGCGAAGGTCCAAAGCGATGGAACGTATCCTAGATAGCTCGTTAGGAAGGCGTACGCTGCAAACAATATCAACGCGTAGCCGACAATTGTTAGAAACATAAAGAACTTGAGCTCCTTTTCGCCTCGCGGCGTCCGCGTTATATATGGTGCCATTGCAATAAAGAGTCCTAATGCTACAGCCATTATTATAGGTTCTAATAGGTAGCCTATGCCAAACCAGAACAACGTTCGTTATCCCTAGACTCCAAACCTCCCCTTCACCGATTAAAGCTTTGGAGTACTCAAGGTCGTTCAAGGTATAAATTCAAGCTCAATAGGTATCAGACTAGGATTGAAAGGGACATGAGTGAATCAATGGAAACAATTAAGCCATGCGACAGTGCTGAAATATTGAGGGAGCTAGGATATTCGTTTGAGCTAGTTCGTGAAGGAGCGAGCGTTCCCGAATTCTCAAACAAGAGTTTCGATGACTTCTTGAAGGGGAGTGTAGCTAGACTGAAGGGTCTAAAATTATATAAGCATCAAGAAGAGGTGTACGAAGCGATAACCAAAGGTAAAAACGTCATATTGGTTTCAGGCACGGGTTCCGGAAAGACTGAGGCATGGATGCTTCCCGTCATAACTCATTCAATGAAAACCTTGGTGATTTATCCTACATTAGCGCTCTCTTCAGATCAACTGAGAAGGCTGAGGGAATACTTCTCTGAGCTCAGCAGCGAGGATAAAGTAGTCCTAGTAGATTCTAGGAACCCTCGAGTAGTCGATGACGCGTTAATAGTTGCTACCAATCCTGCCTTCTTGTTCCAAGATTTGAAGAGGATTGCGGAAGGTAGGGGTTATTTGAAATGGTTCTTACAAGAAGTCGAGCTAATTGTAGTCGATGAGCTTGATTTCTATGGTTATCACGGAGTGAGTGCAATAATCTCAATGCTCGAATTAATTTCCAATTACATTAAACTGGGAGACCCTCCCCAGTTAGTCCTTCTGACCGCAACGTTAGGGAGTCCCAATGAAATGGCTTCGGTGCTCAGGGAAATAAATGAAAGAGAAACTGTCGTAGTTGAAGGGAAGCCATTTAAGGTAGAGAATAGAACTTACATAGTTTACTCAAAGGACTTAGATAAGCTATGGGACTGGGTCCAAAAGAATAAATCGAAGATCTTATCCAAAGCACCCAGCTTAAAGGAATTTATAAGCGAGAAAGAAAAGTTCAAGGAGAACGTTTACGGCTTAATAGAGGCCCTCAGATCAAAGGGAATTTGGCCCCCTTCACCATCTATGGATTACGCTGAGGTTATAGCTAGATACGTTCACTGCGAGAAGAACACTCTAACGTTAGTTTTCGTGAGTAGCATAAGAATGGCTGAAAAGTTAGTCAGAGAAGTAAGGGAGAGGCTTCCAGAAAACGAGGCTTCCCAAATAGAGGCCCATCACCACATGATTCCGAAGTCTAAGAGGGAAGAAATAGAGAGGAGGGCTAGACTCGGTGAGGTAAAAGTCATAGTTAGTCCCAAGACCTTGGCTCAGGGAATAGATATAGGAAATGTGGTTAGGGTTGTTCACATTGGCTTACCGGAGACATTGAGAGAGTTCAGGCAAAGGGAGGGAAGGAAGGGCCGCAGAGGCAACATTGAGTTCACTGAAAGCATTATATTCCCATATAAGCAATGGGACAAGAAACTGCTTCGTCAAGGACTTTCGGTTCTAACTAAGTGGATAAGTATGCCTTTAGAGAAAGTTGATTACAACCCATCCAATAAATGGAACGAGCTCTTCGTTGGGTTATGGAAAAGCATTAGCGGATACCCTCTCTTAGAATCTGAGAAGGAGCTTCTCGAGGAACTGAATCTAATCAATGATCGGGGTATCTTAACAGCGGAAGGACGAAAGGTATGGAATTATTTGGGGTTTTATGAATACGGTCCACCTTACGGAATACCTCGAGTGCTATACAAAGGAGGAAGGAAGGAGAGGCTTCCGGAAATCGGTAGGAGAGATTTCATAGAAAGGTTTCAACCCGGTTCCTTCGACTACTCGAATGACGCGGTAGTTGTAGGGTACACTAGAGAAGGTATTGTTGAGAAACCCTTAAGCGAGGCAATAAGGGAAAGCGAGTGGTTGTTCGAGGCAGTCCAGCAATACTACAAAATAAAGGAGAAATGGGGAGAGTTCAAGCCGGACGTGACGAAAGACTACAAGTACGGTAAGCTTTCTTCAAAGGTAGAGGTACTAGCCAACCCTCCAAAGAACGGTTTCGGTAGATTGACTGAAGTTCCACTAAGAACTTATTGGATCGTCGAATCTAGGAAGGCTGACGTAAAGAAGTTAGGTAACAACATTACATTAATATATAATAAGGAAAGAGTTGCATTAGCTGCCGAAACCCACGGTGAGTACGAGGACTACACGTATGGGTTCTCATATACACTAGATCCTGTATGGGAAGATTACGAGGTGTCGGCTGCAGTAGCCTTCGGTCTTGCCGCATTAAGGGTAAAGGATAACATTGACGTGACCGAGTTTGCATATGCAATAAGTAGTAGATATGGATACAAGGAGCTAATCGTATGGGAACGTGAGGCCTCGGGTATACTGCAGAAGCTAGGCATGGAGAGAGTGAAAACAGCACTAGAAGAAGTTAGAATAGATAAGCTCTTGGAAACTTTAGCACTGATGATAGACTCTGAGTCAGTAGAGCTTAGCTTAAAGAAAGCAACGAACTACGCGGACTTAAAAAAGAAATTACTCAATGTATTCGAATCAATTAACGCAGAACCGAGCGATATGCTGATCGAAATGCTAAAAACGCCATGCAGGGAGGGAAGCGCTACCGCTTTCATCTACGACGACTCTACCTCTACCATCTATATTTCGGATAACGGTGAGTTTAAATCTATAAAGGTAGAAAAACCCAAAGATTTAGCTCCATTAGCGGATATATTTCGTCGGAGCAAAGTTGTAGTGACTTTCATGCCCCCTAGAAAGCTCGAACGATTAGTTAGAACTTATCCATTGCTTTACAAGGCATACCTAGAGGGTACTACTAAGAACAGTATTTTGAATATGTACAACATCTTAAAGAATAGGCTTAGGGTAAAGTGGTTAGATTTAAACAAGGTTGCAGAGAAATTGGGGATGGAACTAAGTACTCCGAGAGACGCATTAGCTTTAATAGAGGAACTTTACTTCAAGTGGCAAGGCTACCTTGACGAAACCGCTAAAAGCGAAAGTAAAAACTAAGTACTGAACTTTAGTATCCACGCAGACTCAGAGATTTCAAGGGCCGGTATTGCTGTGTTACCGAAGTTCATTGTGGACGAAGTCGCAAAGAGAATAGCTGGTGAAATAGCTCTCTCTGAGAGGCCAGGGGATGCTCTGAAAAAGTGGAGGGAGATCTTCGGGGTAACGCAAACGGAAGTATCGAGAGCTATGGGCGTTACTTCTAGTGTAATTAGCGACTACGAGAAAGGAAAGCGGAGTCCGGGAAGTAACTTCATCAGAAGATACGTAAACGCCCTTATTGAAATCGACAGAAATAGGGGATGGGTAGTCGTTAGTTCACTGGCCCAAAAGTTCTTAGGTATAAGTACTCGAACGATTGATTTGTGGGATTACAAGAAGGCCGTAAAAGTTGCAGATATAGTAACATCGGTCAAAGGTCACATAGTGACTTCTCACATAGATCCGGAGGAAATCGTATACGGATACATGGTAATAGATAGTTTAAGAACAATTGAAGAGATGGATAGCAAAGACTTCATGGTACTCATGGGCATGAGTTATAGGCGTGTTGTCGTATTCACCAGAGTTGAGAGCGGGCGATCGCCAATGGTTGCAATAAGGGTTTCCCAACTAAAGCCTAGCCTCGTAGTGCTTCACAGACCTACTCGGTTAGATAGACTTGGAGTTAGAATTGCTGAAAAGGAGGGCATTACTCTAATTGTGTCCCTACATCCTACAGTAAGTACGCTCATAGAATCTTTAAGGAGATTGGATGCCTAACAACCTGATTCTTGAAGCTTCAGTATAGCTTCTGCTATGTCGCCTTTCGTTTCCTCCAAGGCTTTCCGGGCAACTTCTTCACTGCAACCGGTTTCCTCTGCAACGATTTTCACGTCTTCGTCGCTTATCTCAATGACGCTCGCTCCTTCCCTTTCTATTTTCTCAACTCTAACGTCTTGAGCAATTACCTGATAGGCCTTGGCAGAACCCGGAACCTCTATTTCTATTACCTTTGGCTGTTCTATTACTATTCGCTCCTCTTCAGTTTCTATTATAACCCTCTTGGCGTCCGCTATTTCATACATCTTTATACCGGCTTTCTTCAGCATCTTTTCCAAAGATTTTCCTCCTAATCCGAACGGTAACAAAGTCTTACCCGTCCTACCCCAGCACTTGGCGATTTAATATCTGAACACGTTTGACCTAATTATTTTACTACCTAACCTTTCACTATACGACGGTAAGAAGAATCATGTTAGAATGAGGTGAAGGTGGGGTAAATGAGTTCAGTAGAGATAACGTTTTTGGGTGGCGCAAGGGAAGTCGGTAGAGCCGCTTACGTGGTAAAGGATAGCAAAGCAACGTTGCTTATGGATTACGGAGTAAGCTTCGACGAGGAAGATCGTCCGGTCCTTCCGGGCCACGTATCGCCTAAGGATTTGAACGCTATTTTACTCAGCCACGCTCATTTAGATCACAGCGGCGCTTTACCGCTCCTCTACAGCAGTATAAGAATACCGATTTACATGACTAGAACTACGAGGGATCTAACCGGAATACTTATAAACGATTTCTTGAAGCTCTCAGGATATTACGTCCCTTACGGGCACACCGAAGTAAAAGAGATGATGTCCTCGGTAAGACTAGTGAAATATAGAAAGGAGTTTCAAATTCCGGAGGCAAGTGGTGCAACCGTAACTTTCTACGATGCCGGTCACATTCCCGGAAGCGCAATGATAAAAGTGGAAATGCCAGATGGAGCAAAGGTCCTCTATACTGGCGATGTAAAGGTTCACCCAACGAAGCTGCTCAGTGGCGCTGACTTGAACGGTCTAGAAGCAGACGTTCTCATTATCGAAGGAACGTACGGGAAGAGCATACACCCGAGAAGAGAAGACGTAGAGGCCCTCCTCGTTGGTGACGTAGAGGAAGTTGCTGCCCAAGGAGGTACAATATTGATACCAGCCTTCAGCGTAGGTAGAAGCCAAGAAGTACTGTGCATATTACATGAGAGGGGTATTGATATTCCAATATATCTAGATGGAATGGTAAGAGGTGTCACAGAACTCCTTATACAGTCGCAAAACAAAAACTCTCTAAGGAACCCAGATCTTCTGGAGAAAGCGTTCGAGGAAGCGTATGTAGTAAGAGGATGGAAGGATAGGAAGCAGATATGGAAAAGGCCGTCTGTTATAATAGCGTCTGCTGGGATGTTAAGAGGCGGACCTTCTCTTTATTATGCCCGTCATCTTCAGAACGAAGCCAGAGCCGCCACATTCCTAGTTTCATTCCAAGCTCCGGGGACTCCCGGACGGAGATTACTAGAAGAAGGTAGATTGGAACCCGACTCCGGGGAGTTCAAACCACGCTTAGAATGGTTCGACTTATCTAGCCATGCTGGTCTCGATGAGTTACTGAAAATTGTTGGATCTATAAAGAACTTAAAGAAGGTAATAATCGTACACTCAGAAGAGAGTACGGCTCAATACTTCGCCGAAAGAATAAAGGAATCATATGACCTAGATGTAATTATACCGAACCCTAACGAAACCATCAAAATTGATATATGACTTACTCGAAAATAGTTATTGCCTCACAACCGCTTTTTTCCTTTATTTCGTTCAGTACTTTATCTAATTCGTTGGTAGGTACAATTATTACGTACATCTTACGGGCTGTCTTCACCTTAACTTTGCTTTTTTCGGCACCTTTCGTTACCTTACATTCGACTATATTCTTGTTAGGTTTCGATAAAACTCTTTCATTTAATTCTTCTATGGATTGAAGAAGTACTGGCATCCTTTACTCCACCCTCATCTGGAGTCTATAACGACTTATTTAACGATTGAGACACCTTTCTATATATTCTCTCTTAAGGTCTCTCTCTACGACCTCTCCCCGAGGACTCAGCTCGGTCCACGTCCTTCCTCTGAAGAGCGTTGCTTGCGTTCCTTCATCGAGCCAACAATCTGGTGGTAAACCGGCCTTAATGCAAGTCTCGGCGATGAACGTCTCTTCGTCCCAACAATATTCCACTGGTACCTCTGGTAAGAGTACGCCGCTGAACGGTCCTCTTCTTATTATTATTCCCGTTTCACCTATCTTTATTTTCTTTAAGGCTTCACGAGCACTGTACGTTTCGTGATCTCCCAAGACGCTTACCTCAACGACTAAATGGTCCATCTCATCCAGCGATACTGGGTAGAATCTTGGGTCGCTAGTAGCCGCCGCTATTGCTACGTCTACTACAGTCTCAGCTAGCGGCTTTATGGGTTCTACGTAACCTATACATCCTCTTAACTCTCTATGGGGATAAGTAAGTAAAGTTACGAATGCCGCGCCTTCTTCCAGTAATCTAGGAGGTACGTCTTCGGGCATTATTCTCCTTCCGGTCCTTAGGTACTCCTCAATAGCTCTCCTAGCTAACTTGACCAGATATTTACCATCTTCTAAAGTAAGTGAATCTAGAGATATTACCATACTACTGCTCCGAAGCGTAGAAGTCGTTTCGAGCTTAGTAAGCTTACGACTTGTAGAACGCTTACAATACTTTACTTCAACTTAACAAAGGCCTTTCCGAGGGTAGACTTGAATGAAAATCGCTCCGGGATCACTAGTATTAGATGGAAGTTTGTTCGAGGAACTTAAACATAGATTCTACCGCGTAGTCGCTAATAGGAGTGCCTTCATATTGGATGAACCGTTTATTGCAAAGGTCGTTTGTTACGGTGAAAAGTTATTCGTAAGCTTTCGCCAAGGGAGCTTAATAGTGAATACTGAAGACGACGAGGTAGTAGATGAATTATTGGATCTTGGAGCTTGTATAGTAATGGAATACGCCTGGGCTAATCTACGAGAATTAAATTGGGTTCTAAGGGAAGTGCCTAACTGGTTGGTAGAAGACGCGAAAAAGGCAGGATTTTCCATAAATAATAGAACAGGCTTAGGAACATTGAAAAGCTTCAACGAGACTGACTGTGAAGGCGAGTTACGCCTAGTTAAACCGTGGCACCCAACGGTAATAGGAATGGAAAACGGTGACGTTTGTTTTACTAAGTGTAAAACTAATCAGCCGGAACATGGTGACGTAATCGCTAGTTGCAATGGCTTTCCTGCTTTAGAAATAATAGGAGAAAACGAAGCGTTCGTGACCCCGCTGAGCGAACCATGGAAAGCGTTACCCATAGTTGCATATGTAGGTTCAAGACCCACGTAATGGGGATGAGAAATGCACGTCAGGCTGAGCTCGCGTGATGATGATTGGCCTTTATGACCCACTTAATTCGATAATACCTCTCTTTAGGAACTCTCCGGCTCGGAGACCTATTTCAGGTCCGCTTCCGATTAATTCTACATCCAAACGGGTCTTTATCTTCAAATCGAAGGCAACCGCCTTTAGCATTATCCCATTATCATTAACAAAAGATATTGCTCCCAGGGGAATATGACATCCACCACCAAAGGAAAGTAGAACGTTTCTTTCAGTTCTAGCCATTAGCTCGGAGCGATTGTCGCTCACCTTCCTTAACATCTCGTATAGTTCTGAGTCCTTGCGTGTAACGGCCACTACTATCCCTTGAGCAGGAGATGGAGTGAACGTTTTCCAATCCAAACGCTGGTATTCGACGTCAATTCCTAACCTGCGTAAACCTGCCTCAGCGAGAATTATGGCGTCGTATTCCCCTTCTCTTAACTTTCTTAGCCGGGTATCTACGTTACCTCTAAGGTCGCGTACTTCTAGATCGGGGCGTAAGTTCTTTATTAGGGCTTTCCTCCTTGCAGAGGAAGTTCCTACGACCGCTCCACTTGGAAGTTCTTCCAGTCTCTCACCATTTCTACTAATTAAGACGTCATAGGGAGGGTCGCGAGGTAAGTATAAAGCTATTACTAATTCGTCACTCAATTTAGTACTTAAGTCCTTTAGCGAATGAACCGCCACGTCAGCCTTTCCATCTATTACGGCCTTATTCACTTCCTTTTCGAAGAGCCCAACGTGACCTTTCTTAGCTAGTTCTTCAAAAGGCAACTGAAACTTGTCTCCCGTAGTTTTTACTTTAATCACTTCGAACTCGATTCCATCGTAATGTTTCGTTAAATATTCTTGGAACGTTTCGACTTGTTTTAAGCTAAGCTTACTTCCTCGAGCGGCAATGCGTACTCTCAAGCTTGAAGCACCTTAGCTACTTCCGATATCACATCGATCGTTCTCTCAACTATATCACTAGCATGCGCTGCCGAAGTGAACCAAGCTTCGAACATGCTTGGTGCAATGAAGACGCCCCTCTTAAGGAGTTCCGTATGCAATCTTTCAATTAACGCTCTATCAGCTTTTTGAGCGTCACTATAGTTTTCAACTTTCTCAACCTTAGGGAACCACTGGAACATGCTAGCTATATGATTAACAACGCCTCCAAACTTACTTACGAGTTCTTGTTCTATAGCCTTTACCACAGCGTGCGCCGCTGAGTTAGCGGTTTCGTAAACGTAATCGCGCTCTAGTTCGGAAATCGTTGCTAATCCCGCAATCATTGTTACGGGATGGGCATTGAAAGTACCAGCATTAAACACCGGGCCAGAAGGCGCCAAGTATTCCATTATCTCTTTCTTACCTCCAACAGCACCAACGGGGAATCCTCCACCTATTATCTTTCCGAGGGTCGTAATGTCAGGTATGACGTTATATCTAGCTTGGGCCCCTCCAAGACCTAGCCTATAGCCGGTAATTACTTCATCGAAAATAAGTAAAGCGCCGACGTCATCTGCTATTCTCCTCAACTCCTTTAGGAAATTATCTTTTGGGAGAATTACACCTGCATTACCCATTACTGGCTCCACTATAATAGCTGCTAGATCGTCTTGATTCTCTTTAGCTACCTTTTCTGTTGTTTCTACGTCGTTAAACGGAACGACTAGAGTGAGTCTACTTAGCTCCTCGGGTATACCGGCTGAGCCGGGAACACCGTAATGCGAAACCGCACTTCCGGCCTTTACTAGGAGACTGTCGTTAGAGCCGTGATAGCATCCATCGAACTTGATTATTTTCTTCCTCTTGGTGTACCCGCGTGCGAGACGTATCGCAGTAACTGTTGCTTCAGTTCCCGAATTGACGAACCTTACCATGTCTATTGAAGGGAAATGAGAAATTATTTTTTCGGCAAGCTTTATCTCAGCTTCGTAAGGAGTGCCGTATAACCATCCAAGCTCCAATTGTTCCTCTACTGCTTCCTTAACGCGTGGGTGTTGGTGACCTAGGATTAAAGGCCCGTACGCTAGTACGTAGTCAATCAATTCGTCTCCATCTACAGTAGTGAGGATAGCTCCTTCAGCCTTCTTAACATAGAAGGGATACGGCTTTACAGCTGCCCTTATGGGGCTATTAACGCCACCTGGAAATAGTTCCTTTGCTTTTTCGAATAACTCCTTAGAATTCATACCTAAACGTCCCTATGAATCGTGCGGAGGTACGATATATCTACTTTGAGTGAAGTCTCTACTTGTTTCTCCAGAAATGCGATTGATATATTAACACCGGGATTGGTGTAGGTAAGGGGATCAATACTATGCTATCAGTGGACATGCCTATAGCAGCCGCAGTATTGGCATTCTTGCTGACGCTCTGGCTCATCTATTTCTCTCCCGTCTCATGGATTGTGAAATCGACGATGGATATACTCTCCGATCCCATTGTCTCGCTTGTGTCCTCGGTGGTTGCAATAGCTGCTGCGATGTATGTTCTTCAAATGATATAAATTGGGGTGAATCGTCATGATTAGCTTGGATCCCGTAACTATATTCGTGTTCCTCGTGGTATACGTCGTAACCTATGCTATCACTAAGAGGCTCTTGCAAGACTTCGTTATACCATTGCTGATGGCCCTTGGCGTCGCCTACTACGCCTACTACGCCGTAGCCGCCATACTGGGTACGTGAGAAAGCTCTGTGATACTGCTCACTAACGTCATCGAGAAGTAGGTGTAAGTAAATTTGAGTTGTTTTTATATCGCTGTGACCAAGTAACTTTTGAAGGGCTGGTAGACTCATTCCCCTCCTTAACGCCTCGGTTGCAAAGGTGTGTCGAAGAACGTGAGGATGTACTCTTTCAGGAGAGAGCCCGGCCTTTCGTGCCAACTTCTTTAGTCTCTTATAAAGCCCTTGATAACTAAGCGGTATTAGTTTCCTTGTTTTAGAAATAAGCGGCCACGCTTGACGCAATGCCTCTTCAGTAAGAGGTCCGAATAAGACTATTCTTTCTTTTCCATACTTACCTCTCACCCTTATAGCTCTTCTCCTGAAATCGATGTCTCTAATTTCGATATTAAGAGCTTCCGAAGCTCTTAGACCTGTCTCTAGGAGTAGGGATACTATCAATCTATCTATAGGATCTACTGCCACCGATATGAGTGCATTAACTTCCTCAGGGGTTAAGGCATCAACTACATCACGTCTCGGCTTAGGAACTACGGGTAATCCATCTAGACCTATCCACTTAAGGAAGTTCCGCACAAAAAGGCTGTAGTAATGGAGTGTGGTTTGGAGCGCTTTTTTGTCGTTCTTATATTTTTTCGAAAATCCTGTCCTCATTCGGTACTTTATCCAGTTTAAGTAATCGGTATAGCCTATCTCCTTAAGCGGTTTGTCTCCAAGATATCTAGCGAAATCCATTATCGCGACCCGGTAGCTCTTTATGGTCTTCGGATTAGCTCCGGAAGCCTCCATAAAATCGAGAAATACTTGCATGGCTTCACTAATTCTCCATTCCAAATTTGGTTTCATTGGTGGATACTTCAATCTCCCCATCGCAATTATTAGACCTCTAAATGTTTTCGATGAGGCGGTTCCATACTACTGGGGTATTCCAAAATGATATCAGTTGTTAACTTAAACAGAGCCCTACTGTTATCATTAATATATTTCTTACTAGCCATTTCAGACTATTATACAACTAGGGCCGTTCTAGAATCTCAAAAAGGTCACGAAGCTAATCCTATTATGAATATAGTAATAGAAAACTATGGATTCAATACAGTCTTATTATTGCAGATTTTTTCATGGTTACTGTTTACAGTAGTCTTTATAATATACTATGAACAGATCCCTATGGAAGTATTCTTTATATTGCTCTTGATGAAGGCACTTGTGGTAGCAAATAACTCAATCAACACATGGGTGATCGCTGGAAATGGAAATTAAGGTAGAGGGAATAAGGTACGGCAACAAAGTAATACTTCGACCCCAAGTGTTAAAAATCGAAAGTGGAATGAATTGCCTAATAGGGCCATCGGGTAGCGGCAAAACGACGCTATTAAAATCTATACTCCGAAACATAAGAACCGATGTATCCTACTTACCTCAAGAATTGGCCGTGCCTCCCTACGTGACACCGAAAAAAATGGCCCTTTATATAGCCATGAGAAACAGATGTTCCTCTAGAACGACTTACTTGGCTAGGTTCGAGGCATACGTTTCAATTCTCAATTTGAAAAGTTTATTGGAGAAGCCTTTCGGAACCTTAAGTGCAGGTGAGAAGGAAAGGGTAATGATTGCCGTAACCTTGGCAAGGGGCTGCCATCTATATTTAGCAGATGAGCCGGAAAAGTTTCTTGATCCAAAAAACTTGGACTTGGTCATGGCACTAATAAAGAGGGAAGCCGATACATCAATTGTTGCCGTTCACAATCCTCTTGCCTTTAGCTTCTGTGACAAATTCTACGGTATATTTAATGGGGTTATAAGAGAGACTACGCCACTCGAAACCTTGGGGATAGCTTTTAAAGAAGTTAGGGGATGCAAAGTCATTTGCCCACCTAACTTTGAAACCAAGAAGAACCAATCGTAAAACTATCTTCTTTGAAGAGCACGGTTCTGAGAGCGCCTTTCAGAAGATCCTTGCGACATGCTTTCTATTTAACCACACTCAATACTGGATTTACGGGAGAACTGATATGCCACAGAAGGTTAGAATAAAGCTTGAAAAACTAACTGTCCCGAAGATAGAACTAAAAGTTCCAATAGAGGAAACCATTGGATCTAAGATAAAGGCTTTAGATATAGCGAGGGCGCCCTCAGTAAGTGTCTATAATGTCCACGAACTATTGGTGAACTTAAAACCTTTAGTGAGAAGGACAGAGGAAGAAGTAATTCCCGTGTTCAAATCGAAGTTCTCGAGAAAGGTTATTGGATTCCTAAATCAATTCGATTTAATAGTTCCTACTAGTCACAGGAGCCCTTTCACTGTGCTCGATTTCCTCAGAGAATATCCTATCTTTAACCCTGAGGACGATCTTAACAAAATTCTAGAAGAACTCGAAGACAAGCGAGCAAGAGGTGCTCCGGTAGTAGACGAGAATGGTAACCTCGTAGGCGTTATAGATTATTTTGACATAGTAAGAACGCTCAGACGAAACGGTGCTAGTAGCGAATTGAAAGTTAAAGATATTGCCAGGGAAGGTTATACTATAAATCAAAACGAGAAGGTGAACAAGGCGTGGCATAAACTGATAAATAAGTTCATACCCGGTCTAGTTGTTCTGAACGATGAAGGTAAACCAGTTGGAATAATAACTTATAAGGAATTCGTTAAAACAAACAGGTGGTTCTTCCACAGAGAAGATGAAGCCAGACCTTCTACTAAAGTAAAGACCATAATGCTACGGGGAGTTCCCGTATTAGAACCTGAAGATCCAATCACTATTGCTGCAGACAAAATGGTAAGCATGAGGGTACCAGTACTTCCAGTATCCGATGGCAGAGCTGTTTTCATAGAAGATGTTGCTAAAGCACTATCGGTTAGTACTAAGAAGTGAAGAAAGTTTCAGTCTCACTCTCACGGTACATTTTGTACTATTCCGTTTAAATTTCAAAAATGAAATTATTTTCATGGTGAAATTAGGATGTATATCTGGAGGTATGAAGCAGGCTACGTCGTGGATCCCGAAACGGGTGAAGTTATAGATCTAATTTACGATTACGGACCTTATGAAGGAAATAACGAACCTTCACTTATAATAGGAACAAGTAGTTACGAAGATAAAATAGCAGAGAAAGCATCCAGAATACAAAGAACGTTAAACGCGAGGGGTTTGAGAGACGCTCACGGAACGTACGTAAACTATTTACTCGGACTAACTAACAAATCTGTAAAGAGCCTTAAGAGAATAGAAACAAAAGAGAGATTACCTCTTACCGACAAAGAGTATGAAAAAGAGGTAAGAAGGTGGCTAGTGAAAATAGAAAAGAATCTAAGAACAATGGTCTTGACATCTAAGACAAAGAAGGCTATCGCTTGTATACTAGCAGCGAGAAGTCTCGATAGAGAACTATCAGTTTCAGAAGTAGCTAGGTTCTATGAGATCGATGAGAAGTACCTAAGAAAGGTTCTTAGTAGGGTGACTAAGCGATTGCTGCCTTATATGTTGCGTTAAACTTTTGCTACTTCAACTTCAGATAAAGCGCCCTTCTTAGAGACTTCTATTACTTTGTTTGCAACGTCCACTATCTCTCGGTCGTGAGTTACAACTATTAATTGTTCTATAGACTTCCTACTCGCATCCATTATTATCTCCTTAAGCGCTTTTTTCCTTTCACTATCAAGATATATTGTAGGTTCGTCCAAGATCATGAATTGGATTGGCGTCTCTGTGAACAGCCTTAACAGTGCTAATTTTAGGGCTAATGCCACGCTAACTTTCTCACCACCCGATAGCATACCGACATCTATTTCTCCTAATGGAGAATATGCTATTACGTTCCAGTTTTCATCAATATAAACATTCGATATAGATGTCTCGAAGCTTCTCAATATATTACTTGCTTCAATGTTCCAATTCTCTCTTAAATAATTCATTAATTTAGATGGTATTTTATCTGAAAGGTCTTTCCTAAGGGTTCTGAGGAATTGTACGAAACTTTCAACCTTAATAATTTCAAGGTCAATAACTTTCATTTCATTTCTTAAACTCTCAATTTCATCTAATCTCTTTTTATACTCTTGGAGTAGTCTGTTTGTTGCAGATACTTCTTTCTCTAATTGCGTGATCTCATCCGTTAGTTTTTCGTACAGTTCTTTTAACTTGTTGTATTCATCTTCATTGAAACCCAATTGGTTTATTTCTTCCCGAAGACTTTCTTCTTCTCTCAACAACGGCTTGAGTCTCTCCTCTATCTCTTCAATCCTGCTTCTTATATTAGAAGCCTTCTGAACTTTGTCTTCAAGTTCAACAAGTTTACGTTTCACTTCAGCATACTTACTATAAGAGTCAATGATTTCTTGGGGGTCTGATGGTAAAATCGATTCTATCTTCCTTATTTCCTCGAGTATTTTATTTCTCTTTACAACACGTCCTAGCAGATTCTCTTTTTGCCTTTGAATCTCCCTAATCTCTCTATCTAGGGCTTTAATCTTTTCGTTGAGTTCGTCTCTTCGTCGAACCAATTTCGATCGGACTCTCCGCGCCTCTTCGATTGTTGTAACGTTATTCTCAGCGATGCTGGAAATTATGAAGTACAACTGGAAGATGTTTTGATTAAGCTCATCTAGATTTTCTACAGAAAAGGAGTTCAATATGGCTTGAATTGAATCGTATTTACTCTTCAGTCTCTCACGTAGACTCCAAAGCTCTTCTAACCTCACCTTCAACTTCTTATATTCGCTGTAGTACGTTGAGAGTCTAGATTGAAGAACATTTAGTTCATTTGAATATTCTTTGATCTTTCTATCTCGTTCTTCTGGACTAAGTGGTCTACCGCAGACCGGACATATACTCGATCCTTTTAATTTGTCTATCTTTTCCTTCAGCTCACTAATTAGTGCTTGCATATACGCTATTTCCTCTTCTCGTTGCTTCAGTTTCCTTTCAATTTCTTCAATTTCCATAGAAGTCTTCTCCACTTGCCCTTTTAGTTCATCAATAGATGGATACGATTCTAAAAGCATTAGAATACGTTTCCGTGCATTCTCAAGTATTTCTAGCTCCTTTATAGTCGGATCCAAGTTGCCTAGGTCTTGCGTAATGTTTTCTAGATCCTCGCGTAACTTCCTTAGGAGTTCCTCCTTCCCCGAAATTTCTCTTTCTAACTCCCGCAGCTTTTCTTCGCTTCCCTCAAGTTCCTTTAGCTCTAACTTTAGCTTAATAAGGTTCTGTGCCGATTCAAAATATCGGACAAGCGATTCGAGTCTCTCGTATTCATCCCTAAGCTGATCCCGGAGATTTTTCATTTGAAGTAAGTCTTTTCCATGAAGTAGTTCGCGTAGTTCCTTATCTAGCTCTTCTTTCCTTCTCCTTAATTCGTCTATCTTATTTAGTATGTCTCGGTGTTTAGCATTCATCAGATTGTACTTTTCCCTAAGCCTCTCAAGCTCTTCAAGAGAAGTTTTTACTTCAATCAATCGCGTCTTATTAAGATTGAGTTTATTACTAAGTTCACTAAACTTCTCGCTTAAGCTAGAATATTCTTTTCGAAGCCTCTCCAGTTCGTTTATCTTCTCCAAGATAGTCTTCTTCCTAACCTTTAACTCAGATAGATGATCGAGGTATTTATTAGTAATTACGTCGCCCAGCTTCTCCTTTACCACTTTCAGTTCACGTAACCTCAAAAGTTTTTCAACGAACTCCCTTCTATTGGATGATGTCATATCAACCAGTTCCGTGAGCTTTCCTTGAGGCACGAAGAGGAGCTCCTTTAATACGTTCTGCGATCCTTCTTCGAGACCGAATAATTTAACTACTTCTTCCGTTACTTTCGAGTTACCTTTCGCGAGGATACGGCACCCTTCTCTATTACAGATCTTTAAATAGGCGTAACCTTGCGAAGTAGCGCTTAGACTTCTCTCTATCTGTATTTCCTCTCTTCCTTTTGAGAACTTAACTGTGACCTTAGCTTCTCTAGCGCCTCTTTGGATTAAATCAACCTTTCTTCGAACACTTCGACTGACGGGTACACCGAAAATAGCGAAAGAGATTGCATCGATAATGCTACTTTTCCCTGCTCCATTAGGTCCCACAATAGCTATTACACCACTTTCTAAATTTAGGGATGTCCTTCTATGAGATAAGAATCTTTCTATTTCGATTTCCTTAAGTATCAAACCCTATCTCCCCAATGGATCGCAGAGATATTGGAGGACTTAGTCACGTGGCGCCGGGGGCGGGATTCGAACCCGCGCGGGGAGATCCCCCAGTGGGTCTCGAGCCCACCCCCTTAGGCCGCTCGGGCACCCCGGCACCGTCAAGAGGAGTATGGTAAATTAAATATTAAAAGCTTAAAGTTCATTCTCATCATAGAACATAAGCACGCAAATGTACGCTTCGTAATCTATTTGGGTACAAGTAGCTACGTATCCACCATTACCCTTCGAGAGGCCAACCAGTTTTCTAGCTTCCCGTTCGCCACATACTTCAACGTTTAATGGCTTAACGTCACGAAGGACCTTGGATATATTCTTAACATAGTATTTAACAACGGAACAAACGTTTTCGAAATCATCAGTAATTAGATCTTCGTGAAATACTTTAACGTAAAGTGTGCCAGGTTCTGTCTCTACGTAATCATCCGTTATATAGAATATAGTCTTATCGAGTTCTATTGGCATCTCACGAAACGGTGGGGGTTACAGGATATAAACGAAGCGCTTAGACCGGGAGCCTTTTGGGAGTAGGTAGTTGGGGTCGAATATTTTCGCTTTTCGGGTGGAATGAGCTCGGGTATTCAAGATGGTATTCGTAGAACCAGAGGAGGGATGGAACGAAGAAACTGAAGTTATCCATGGAGGGGAATATAGGGACGAGGAAACAGGCTCTATAGTGACACCTATATTCGTCTCAGTAATTTACAAGTATCCCGAAGGGAACCCTTACGGCTACAAATACGCCAGAAATTCAAGTCCGACTATCGAAGTTCTCGAGAGGAAAATGGCCTACGTTGAAAAAGGGAGCGATGCCGTTGCGTTCTCAAGTGGTATGGCAGCAATAAGCACAACGTTGCTAACCCTCTTAAAACCGGGAGATAAAATAGTGACATCTAAGGACATATATGGCACTTCATACGAGTTCATTACTAGATTCCTGGGCTCGTTAAACGTTCGCGTTAACGAAAACGGGATCGCCGATTCCGTTCTTGAACAGATCGATGAAGATACAAAGGTGGTTTTCATAGAAACGATAAGTAATCCGTTGCTCTTAGTACCACCAGTTGACGAAGTAATTAAGAGATCTAGAGAAGTTGGGGCCAAGGTTATTGTTGATAACACCTTTGCAACGCCAGTTAATTTCATGCCACTGAAATACGGTGCCGATATTGTAGTCCATAGTGCAAGTAAATACTTAGGGGGTCATAATGACGTCTTGGGAGGTGTAGCTGTAACTAAAGATAGGAAAATTGGAATGAGTATCAGGAACAGTAGAAGGTTGCTGGGGGGCGTCCCCGATCCACATCAAGTATACTTCGTAATCAGAGGACTGAAGACGTTATTCGTAAGAGTAAAACACCACAACGAAGCGGCCTTGGAAGTAGCGAAGTTCTTGAAAGATCATCCAAAGGTTGAAAGAGTTTATTATCCTTGCCTACCGGATCACCCGAGCTATAAAAACGCTAAGAGGTTGCTAAGGGGATGTGGCGGAGTAGTTAGCTTCGAAGTAAAGGGAAATGGAATGGATGCTATAAAGGTCATGAAGGCAGTTAAGGTAATTCAAAGAACTGCGTCGCTAGGGGGAGTTGAAAGCATTATAACGCATCCAGCAACCATGACCCACCATACTCTACCAGACGAAGTGAGGAGAGAGCTAGGCATAAATGATAATCTCCTGAGATTGAGCATAGGCTTAGAGAACGTAGATGATATCATAAACGATCTGGATCAAGCCTTGTCTAAAATATGAGTATGTAATCTATGAAACACAGAAAGCCTTAACCTTAGCTGATTTATATATCGGTGTACCAGAACGTACATCCCTGGGTTCGAACGGTATCAAAGAATTCACTTTCAAACCTACGTGGTTGAAAAAAGCCACGATAACGTTCCTCGGAACCCTCTTGGTATGTAAAACATCTCCCGAAACACATACGCCAGTATAAGGAGAGCAGACTTTTATTTTCGAACAACCGCTGAATTCCTCTGGATTAACGTAAAACGCTTTCTTCATTGAGTTCCTCTCCAGTATTTCATCGGCCCCCTTGGTAGTCCACAAGGCGGGATCACGCGTTGTATAAAACCAATAACCCTCATCCCTATGAATATGGAATATTTCAACTCTAGGCGGCGTGACTTCCTTCCAAGTTCTCGGTTTTTCTATGTATTGATCATATCCATTATATAATTTATAGACGTCAATATTTCTATAATACGGAACTATCTCAAATGCAGTATAGGTGACCTCACGCAAGTCATGAAAGTGCACGTCGAAGTATTCCAAGACCTCTCTATATATTCTAAACGCTACGTTCTCACCTATTTCGAAAGCAGTAACTCTTCCATCCCCACTTGTAACAGTTCCTTGGGAGTTTACGAGAGGGGTAGTTGGTATGATGAGATCGGCAAATATACTGCTTTCCGTAAACTTTGGGGTTAGTTGTATTACTTTCGATCGAAGAAGCTTTAACGCGACTTCCTCAGAGTTTGGTAGAGATGCAATGACGTTCTGACATTGAATTAAATAAACTGGATAATCCACCTTGAAGGCAGTTACTAGGTCAGAACCTGCCCTCGAAGGTATTTCAGACTTGATTATACCTTCTATAGTCTTAAAATATCTTCTCAAATGTGGTACCAAACCCATATCGCCAGCGCCTTGCACGTTTACCTTTCCACGCAAGGTAGCGATTTTTCCTCCTCTCTTTAGAAAGGCTTGGAGTAATCGAATCAGAATAGAATAACCGTAGCCTGAATGAGTTACCCCCATACCATGAACTAAGACTGGTGCGCGAGCGTCTTCCCAAAAATGGATGGTTTTCTCAATTGTGTCCGCATCTAACCATTCTTGAACCCAAAGTGGAACTTCTCTTCTATACGTGTAGTTGTATAATAACTCGGAGAGCGCTAGGTAACCGGGACCCGGCGGGATTATTATTCCCTCATCAGCTTGCACCATAGTAAAACTCGTCCAACTATCTATAACGATGATTTTCCTCGCTTCCCTCTTTATCTTTGACCAGAAGACCGGATACGTTACTGCTACGTCACTTCCAATGATGAAAACTTCACTATCGTTAAGCTCGTCATCTAGGCTAAAGTTAGTAGTTGGAAGTCCAAATATATCCCAATAAGCATCTATTGAAGGGGCATGACAGACCCTTCCGCAATGATCTACGTCGTTCGTCCCCAAGGCCCGTGCTAGTAAGTTCAATAAGAAGGCGCTTTCGTTAGTGTCTTCAGCAGATCCAATATAGTAAGTTCTATTTTTAGAAATCCATTCCACTATTATCTCAATTGCTTCTTCGAGTTTAATTGGATTATATAAACCGTCTTCGTAAAGCAATACTTCTGGTACAGGGTTGCGTGAGAAGTAGTTAATGACACCGTAAGCTCGGGCGCAAGCTTCCTTCAAGGGCTTCTTACTAGATGCATCTAGTTTACATCCGACTCCGCAAAAAGGACATGGTACGCTCGCTTTCTTCATGTACTCCCTCTTTTCGGTCTTCCTCTTGCTAATTATTTCAACTGCTAGAAGAGCTACGTTAGGTGATGATGGCGATTTAAGCTACTTGAAACTGATTTTAGCGAGTTAAGGTTCAAGTGAATACAATACTTGATGTCTTTTAGGATTGGTTTCCTCCGGATTCGCGACAATATATAAAATAATCGAAGATGATCTAACCTCGTATTCTCTCTTTGTGAGCTATTAACTCAACCATCTCAGTGGGTAGAGGTTGGACGTTGACCTCTAATACTTCTACTACTTTCTCTAGTTTCTTCGCTAACCACTCAATATCCTTTTTCTTACCAGAGACTCTTAGACTGACTTCCTTTGTCTTACCCACGTCTACCACTGCCATGTCGTGGAAGCGTATTGGGGCTTTCCTTACCACATGTATGGCTCTTGCAAGGCCGTCCAGACCTCCATCAATGGCAGCGTATAACGAGAACTTTATGACGTATGCCTCGTGCTCTGACATTGTTATCACCTCACACTACTATACCTTGGGCTTGTTCGGGGGTTAAGATTATGTTTTCAGGAGCAATTACCTTACCAGGAGCTATCATCGGAAGCACCATTATATCTGGATCTACTATATAGTCTATAACCAAGGCTTCGCCTTGAGCTACGCGCCTTATCGCTTTCCTCATTTCATCATAGCTTTCCGGCCTCACCCCATCTATTCCGAAGCTATTTGCTAGTTTGACGAAGTCAGGCAAGTAGGCTAAGTTTTCACCAACACGTCTCTTACCGAAGAATAGATCTTGCCATTGCCTTATTAGTTGTAACGATCCATTATCGAATATGAGAACACCTACGTTGAGGTTATATTGTCTAACCGTAGCGAGGTTCTGTGAAGTCATTAAGAAGCTGCCATCACCGTCGATATCTAGAACAGGCTTATCTGGGGCTGCTGCTTTCGCACCAATAGCTGCTGGGAAGCCATATCCCATGGTACCTAATCCACCGCTGGTTAGGTAAGTACCGGGAACGTAGACGGGGTAGTGGAGCGCTGCCCACATTTGATGTCCTCCAACGCCTGTCGTGACGATTGCATCTTTGGGTAGTTCCTCTCTTACTATCTTAAGCACTTTCCAAGGCATCATTCCCTTTCCTCTTTCTTTTAATAGTATTTCCCATGCGTAGTCACCAAATTCCTTTGCCTTCTTGATTATAGGCACTTCCTCATCACGCCTGAAGTTCAGTATTTCTGTAATGTACCTTATTAGCTTCGTTAGTATCTCTTTGGCATCACCAACTATACCCACGTCGGGATCGATGTTCTTGCCTATCTCACTTTTGTCTATATCGATATGGATTATTTTCTTACCTTTCTTAAACTCGGTAAAATTACCAACGGTTCTGTCGGAGAACCTTGTGCCTATAGCAATTACTACATCGGCGTTGTAAAGAGCGTAGTTTGCTTCTGGACGACCATGCATTCCCGCGTTACCAAGGAATAGGGGGTGTTCGGCCGGAATCGCTGTTTTACCCATCAACGTGGTAACTATGGGTGCCATTAATATTTCGGCCAGCTTCAATACTTCTTGCGTTGCTCCGGACCACCAAACGCCTCCACCAACTAATATTACGGGATTCTCTGAATTGACAATGATTTTCGCTGCCTTCCCGATTAGGTCTACTGGCGCCGGTGGTGGTGATAGTTCGTATCCTGGGATCCATTCCTTTAATACTTCCTCTTCGCTCGGCCAATAGAAATCGATGTCTACCTTCCAGAAGTCTCGCGGAACGTCAACTAGCACGGGACCTGGTCTATTGGTTACAGATATTATCTTAGCCGCTCTTATTGCCCAAGTTACTTGGGAGGGATCTCTAACCAGTAGACTATGTTTAGTTATAGGCATGGTCACTCCAACAACGTCAGTTTCTTGGAAAGCGTCTCTACCCATAACGCTCATTGGAACCTGACCGGTAATCGCGATCATGGGAGCGCTATCCATATACGCTGTAGCTAGGCCCGTGACCAGATTGGTTGCACCTGGACCTGAAGTTGCAAAGGCTACGCCGGGGATCTTCCTCTTGACCCTGCCGTAAGCATCGGCAGCGTGAGCAGCTCCTTGCTCGTGACGCATAAGTATCACGTTTACGTCGTGATCCGGTATTTTCTCGTAAAGACCAAGGTTAGCGCTTCCTGGTATTCCGAAGACCGTTTTAAGTCCTTCTCTTTCTAGAGCCTCTAGGAGCGCATCAGCTACATGCATCTTCTCCACCTCCTTGGATACTAAAGGTAGTTGTTTCAGACCTCTTTCCGAAGTTGCGTTTTGACATCTGTAACATTCCTCTTCTAGTGATTATCTCAATTCCAAGGGCATCAACCCTCCTCGTCGATGGGGTTAGGCTACCATGTGGTTTAAATGTGTTAACAATTTCGACAACACATGCTAACTCTCTTTTAAGAATTCGACGAATTCTCGAATAGACTTTTTGAGGATAGTTATTTCCTCCTCTTTACGAGGGGTATGGGACATTCCGTTTATTTCGACTAGCTTGCACTTCGGAATCTTTTTGCAGAACTGGATGCTTTGTTCTATTGGAACAACCTTATCGTCTGTTCCATGAATTATTAATACCGGTTTTTCATACCGGAAATTCATAGGACTCAATCTAACCATTTCCTCTATTTTAACCAAACTCGCTATTTCATCGTATATTTTCTTTAAGGAAGGCGTTCTTCTCATGTACTCCAGTTGAAATGAGAGATCTGTAGGAGGTGCAACGGCTATTGCCGGTTTAGATCTTTGAGCCGCTAGTATAAGGGATAACGCACCTCCCATACTATGACCTGAAAACGCATCTGCATCTAGGCCGAGCGTTTTGACGTATTCATAGGCTTTGACCAGAGGTTGGGGGAGTTTCGGTGCCGTTACGTCGATCTCGAGTTCTTCGAAGGCTTCAATTAACCACTTAATCCTCGAAGGCGATGAACCGTAGCCATGAAACGTCAATACCTTTTCAATGCGCATCCGCAGAACGCCTCAGTCTCGCAAGAATTTCGAAAGATATTAATAGTTACTATACGCGCTAAAAGATACGTTTTAATAAAATCCCGTTAGTAGCCGCTTCGGTGGAACTTCGTGGCATTAGAATTTAAAATAGTTGTAAATGATCCGAAAGCTGAGCCCCACCCCAGGGGACATAAGGTTCACGTAAAGGGCGTAGACGAAATTCCCTTCTCGAAAGAGGAAGAAATTGATCAAGGTACGCGCCTCCCGGTAGCTAAGGCAAATCCCAAGCTACTGGAGGCGCTTAATGCCGAATACTCGATAGTAACGGTTAGGCTCCTAAAGAAGGAAGGTGACGAAAAGAAGAAAATTACAGCTCACTTCGTAGTCGAAGCCGACGAAAACGTACCCGAGAACGAGATTTGGGCCAACACCGAGTTCCTATCCACAAGGTTCGGCGAAAACGAGTTCGATGGTGAGGCATTCAGAACGAAAGCGTTCCAAATTACGTTAAAGGGCGAACAAGCTAGGCAATTCGTTGGAAAGAAATACAAAGACTTAGTACCAGCATCCGTCCTTGGAATAAAGACTCTGAAGGGGAAGTTCTTGGAAATCAGGGGTGGAAGTGACGAAAGCGGATTTCCAATGAGACCCGACATACCTGGACCAGTAAAGAAGAGAGTCCTATTATCCGGACCTCCGGGATTCCATCCAAGAGAACACGGTGAAAGGAGGAGGAAAACTGTAAGGGGTAATACAATAACTGAGGACTACGTCCAAATAAACACCAAAATAGTTGAAGGTTAATTACATTAGATAATCATTTTTATGCGCTCGAGCACCGTTCCTTGGTACTACATTGTGCAAAGAAAATGCTATTGGAGGCGATTAGTGCTTATTAGGGAGGAAAATCCTGACGAGATTAACAGTACGCTTGCGAGACTTAAAGGTAAGGTACTTTTGGTCTCTGAACGTTCACTAGGTTATCCTTGGAGAAGGCTTAGGCCAGGGAATTACAGAAAAATATTGGGGACCGAATGGGATCACGTAGTAATTGATCTAAATTACCCAATCCCAGCAAATGCTTTCCCTGCAACACTAGAGACTGTAAAGGCTGGTGGAAAGGGGATACTAATACTTCCTCAAGAGAGACTTGAAAACATCTATCGAAAGAGAGGTGGAACGGGACTGTTTGGAAGGTATTTAGAGAAGACCTTTGAGCTTTACGACGAATCTGGTCAATGTCCTCCGTGGAAACCTCCCAATGGTCTCACTAAAGAGCAAAGAATAGCCTTACGGAGACTAGATGGCTTCATTATAGGCAGAGGGAAGGTTTTCGCAATAATCGGAGACAGAGGAAGGGGTAAGAGTGCGCTACTTGGTGCTATGGCGGCGAAACTGGTTACTATACATGGAATCAAGCGAATAGAGGTAACGTCCGTAACTCCTCAAATGAGCAGTTTCTTGAAAATGCTCAATACTATCTTGAGCGAACAAAAAGTGCCCTTTAGGCTAGAAAGGGATGGTGATAAATGGAAAGTTATTGGGAAGGAATGGAGAATAGAATGGATTGAACCTTCTAAAGCAGGAGGGAAAACAGGGTTAGTTATAGTTGACGAAGCCGCAGCGGTAGGAGTTGCTAGATTAAAGAGAATAATAGAAAGGAGCTGGAAAACTATCTTGGCTACAACAATTCACGGATATGAAGGTTCTGGTAGGTACTTGGTTAATAAGTTATTGAACTCAATAGACGCATCGAATGTAATAGAGCTCAAGGACCCCGTTAGGTATCCCCCCAATGACCCAATAGAAAGGTGGTTGTACAAAGCGTTCCACTTAAGGATCGAATTAAACGAAGACGTAACACCCATAGCTCCAAAGAAGGTCGATAAGGTGTCTTTAAGTGATCCAACAGCGTTTGGGAGGATTGCTGGTTTACTTGCTATTTCCCATTATAGATGGGAACCCTCTGACATAGAAACGATATTGGAGCATCCTAAGTCTAGTATCTTCGTCTATGATGGAGACACGTTTCCTATAGGCGTCGCAATCACAATAGATGAGGAGGTGGTAGAAGATCCTTGGAGTGAGAGCAAAGGTAACGTACTAACTCGAATCTTGAATAGAGTTAGGAGGGTTGAGGCTAGAAGGATAATGAGGATAGCAGTCCTACCCCCCTTACAGCGAAGGGGGTATGGCTCGAAGCTCCTTCAATTCATTGAAGATGACACAAAGGATAAGGTTATAGGAGCCGTATTTTCTAACCACGAGGTTCTCGATTTTTGGCTGAAAAATGGTTACAAGGTAGTGTATATTTCACCAAAGTATAACAAGATAACCGGTGAAAAGAATATAGCTGTTGCGAAAGGTAACGGCGTTGAGGAAATTGCGAACGATTTCGCTAGAACTATACTTACAATCGCTCACATATCCTATAGGGACGTAGATACTATTACGCTAACCAAGGCTCTCGAAAGCTGTGTTGGTAGAGGATTAAACGTTGAAATAGATCGCAATTACTTAGAGTTGTTCCTGGAAAATAAAATAGAGCCAGAACTAGCCTCTAGAGCCCTCTACCCTTGCCTCTTGAAGTATCCAAAATTAATTAGAGAGCTGGCTCTCCCTTCTCTTTGCGTTGGGTTTCTCCTTCAGGGAAGGAGTCTTTGGGACTTAGCAGTTACTCATTTCCTCGATATAGATGAGGTCAGATCGAAGTTGAACGAAAACCTAAGAGCCTTGGCATCGTTATGCCTAATGAAGGAACTTGAAGGCGCTGGCAGTGAAAGTGAGCAAGAGCTTAGCCAACGAGGTTCTTAAGAACTTACGGAAGATAGGTATTGTTGACAACTCATTAAAACCTAAAGTCGAAGGAGATTACGTCCTAATACCAATAAAGAAGTCAATAGATGCGTATGAATTGGTCTACGAGGATTTCGAACCAAGAAAGAGAAACTTGAGTTTGAAGGAATGCATATCAAGGAAGTTAGGGGAAGGTAATTGGCCTAGATCCTTCAATCAAATCGGCGATATCGCTGTAATCTCATTGAAAGATAACATTAACGATCAACTGAAGGAGGTAATAGTTGAATGTTTGATGTCAAATAGTAAGGTAAAAGCCGTCTGGGGTAAGGTAGAAACTTCTGGAGAGGAACGCGTAGCCAAGTTAGTTCACCTAGGCGGCGAAAGAATAACGGAAACAATATACAAGGAGAACGGTCTATCATTCAAGGTCGATATTTCAAAAGTATACGTAAACCCTTCGCTTGCTACCGAGCATTACTTAGTAAGCGAATTGGTGAGAGATGGCGAAAGGGTCTTGGACTTATTCGCAGGGATAGGCTTCTTTTCGTTCAATATAGCGAAGAGAAAGGAATGTAAATGTCTTGCCGTGGACATGAACCCATATGCAATCAAATACGCAATTGAGAGTTTGTTTATGAACAAATTGAAAGGTAACGTGAGTTTTCTGCTCAGTAAGGCCGAAGACTTACTGGAAGTTACAGCGCGAAAACAATTCGATGTAACTATAATGAACTTACCGCATAAATCTCACGAATACGTTGATCGAGTGGTAGAGGTTACCCGGCGACTTGTAATAGCTTACTCGGTAGGGTCTCGGGAAGAAGTAATCGGAAGGTTTAGAAGACACGAAATCATTAACCTCAGGAAAGTTCTGGATTACGCACCATATAAGTATATTTGGAGAGTGGAATTGAAGCCTTAATCTAGCGGCGTCTGCCCCGTCTCTAGCATGCTCCTTATAACATTGGTGCTGTCCTTAAACTTCTTGGCCCGTACAACGATAAGCCCGTCCTCAATCCATTCGTCCTCTATCTTTACGTTTATTCCTAATTCGCGAGTGTATTCCAAGTACCACTCGAGGTCAGAGCGTTCCGGGAATCGCAATACGAACCTCTCATACAACGCTTCGCCATTAGCTACCTTCCGTATGCTCTCTACGGACGGACCAAGTATTGCCTTACCTAACCATTCATACCTGCTCTTTAAAGACTCGTTATCGAGTTCCTCTTCAAATACTTTGAACATTTCACGTACTATTCGAGGAAATAGATAGTCTCTACCTTCATCGAATGGATATCGCATTCCAAGTTCAATGTCACCTATGTTAGTATAGCTGCCAGTATACTTCGCGGGAGGTCTCTTATATTGAGGGTCTTTCAGGACTACGCCTTCTCTTCCTTCTTCATCGAACTTATCGATGATTTCCTTTACTTTGTATGGAGCCTCTTCAGCATTGAAAACTCCCATTAGACGTACTGATTTGAGAGAGTATCTCTCAAGGAACTCATATTTATCCTTCGTCCCCATTCTCTTATACTTCCCGTCCTCCTTTACAAAGACGTCGAAGATGAAGTAATCGAAATAGGGGGCCTCTGGGTACTTGACCCTAACATATGGATTCTCGGTTCCAACTACTTCTCCTGCAATGAAGCTTCCCTTAGGTAGTTCCGATAGCGCTTCCTTTATACTATCTCCATAGAGCAACTTGAGACGGGAATTAGTATAGGGACACAAGTACCCGCCACGCGTAACGAAGACCACGTCATTACCTACTTTTACGGCTCTTACGTTGTAACCATTCATTTTCTCTTCAACTGATACTCCTTCGGGAAAATGTTTCCTTATCTTGCTTAGTAAGACCAGCCTCTTAATTGATGGATAACCGGGTAAGATAACGCTCTCCTTGTCCAACTTATTGTATATAATAACGCCTCCCTTACCCACTTCACCTGATCTCTTCAATGGTAAATAGACGAAGTGTTTGTATTTCACGCTAGCGATACCCGTACGTAATGCACTAGGATATTGTTTATACGATTAAATCGCTTCAATTAGCATCCTTCGGTGCGTGTATTCAATACTTAAAAACACATACTCAAGCTATCAATCAACGGGGCCGCCGTAGCTCAGCAGGCAGAGCGCCGGCCTCGTAACTTTTCGGATCTATCTTGCGCGGGAGAGCCGGTGGTCGCGGGTTCAAGTCCCGCCGGCGGCTCCACTTTCACCTCCAAGACATTTCTCTAGGACCCAAAAACCACTCATAAGATCAAATAGGTAGAGTGACGATCTACTCTTTGTTTACTTTATAGAGATATATGAGTTAGCCTTATAATTAACCCAAAGAGAGGTTAGACCGAAACTATTTAACTTTCATTATGTCACGCATAATGGTTCAGCAGTTTGGCGGACGAACTCTCAGAGAGGGAGCTGAGAGCGCTAGAAAACATGATACTTGCATTAAAAGTGAAAGACTATGAAACGTTCAAGGAGATCCTTAATACAGAGTTTGAAAGCGAATCCAAGAAGCTCGAGGTAATATCCTACCTTAGAGAACTCGGTTTCGAAATCCCTCAACTTACTGAACCCAAAAGGATCCGCGAAAGAACTAAGAAGATCAACTCATTCAACTATAGAGATATGAAGGGAATTAGAGTTTCGAGAATATCCACTCCATTGAATCTATCGAAACCGGATAACTTAGGTAAGCTAGATCTACGGAGCTTCTCATCGGAATCGATAATAGGAGATGAAGGGAGGGAAGTACTTAAGAAAGACTACGATCTGATATTCGGTAACATTACTAAGTACGTATACGAGAGCATTAGGAACGCTGAGAGAGAAATTTTGATTGCTTCTCCTACGCTCCATCCTAAATTGATCGATGTTATTAAGAAGAAGGGAAGAGATGGTGTTGAAGTAAAAGTAGTTCTAGAAAGTAGTAGCTGTAAGGCTCAAGAGAACCTAGGTAAACTTAGGGGAACGTGTAAGATTAAGAAAATCGCCTCAATGGCTCTCAAATTACTTTTGCTACTCTATAATATGAAGGGAGCCAGTTACTCTTCTATTATACCGTTTCTTCTTGGAACATTAATAGGATTGTCCGGTGAGGCTACGGCGCTATTAGTACTTACGTCACTCATGTCAATGAACTATTCCTCAATATATTACGCAGGACTCGGTAGTGCGACTCTCGCCGCGCTCTCCCTTTCATTACTTCAAGATGCAACTAAAGTGCTTCCTCAAAGGAAGGGCTCGGTGAAGGTTAAAGTTCATGAAAGAATACCTGTTTCTATGGCCATAATAGATCATTCTAAGGCTTTCGTTTCCGACGTGCCTTTCGCTCACGGGAGAGACGCTTTCGCGAAGTTCTACCGCTACTCCGTGGGCGAACCCTTGAGGGAGTTCTACTTGATTTGGGAACTTGCTTCTGAGTTATGACGTAACCCTTTACAATGCCGGGTCTAACCTCATATGATAAGATATATAGCTTTCCTCTAAGCTTCCATAGAACGTTCCTCCAACACCTTTCCACTTCCAAGGGTTCCCCGGAAATCTCGAACTCCTCGCCTCGTATGCTAGCTGGCAAGTCCTCACAAGAAATTTCTATACCATTTAACTTCAGGATATTCGATCACCTCTCGAACCCTTCTATAAAGGATTCTAATAGTCTTCTACACCTCTCACAGTACTCCTCTCCCTTTGCGTCAACTTCATTAATGCTGTTTGAAAAGGCCATAACACAGCGTGGGTTGGGACAGTGCTCTAGTCCGTAAAGGTGACCTAATTCGTGCAATACTTCTTTTCTTAATCTAGAAATAAGTGCGTTATAATCCGGAGGTAACCCATAGGTCTCGTTTCTTAAACGTGGTAAGAACACAGCTCCAGATCCAATTGATGGCAAAGCTATTCCGAACACGAAATTTAGTGGTGGTTCGTAGGCATCGGCGTTTACAACGAAAATAGCTTTCTCGTAGGGTTTCAATTTAATTCCTAGTTTGGAAACTAACCCGAATACGAGGGCCGAGGCCACGTACTGCATTCTCTCCCAATCGAACGTACTTATGGGTGGTTGAAGCTTTTGCGGATAGATTAATACTTCTACATCGAAGGGTAAGTTTTCCTTTATTGCCAAAGCAGCGTTATCTAATAAGTCGCTCGAAACGTCGCCTACCCTAAAAATGTACACTCTCTGTTTCGTCATTCTATTTACTACCTCCGCGTGTTCTAACACCGCTCGGTGGAAATTAACGTGACATTGTACTTCGGCGACGAAAGAAACGAGTCTTCGCCTTTCGTCGTATTAGGTTTCCCCGCAGACTTCACGGCTTCCTTCCGGTGTGGTTCGAGGGAAGCCCCTATAAGGGTTAGAGAAGCGTCTAAATTTATAGAATTTCGATCGATTCTAACGAATTTGAACATGGATGACGTTCTGTATGATGACGTAGGTGACGTACCTGTCGTTTACGGCGATATAGTTAGTTCGCTCAGAAATTTGGAAACTATGTTACTGGGATTAGAAGAATCTAAGGTACCAATAATTATCGGAGGTGAACATACGCTCACCTATTCATCCAGGGTTCTAAAGTACGATTGCCTATTAGTATTTGATGCGCATTTAGACCTAAGGGAAGAGTACTTAGGATACAAATGGAGCCATGCATCGTGGTTACTTAGGCTTTTAGAAACGGAAAACAATCTCACTGTTGGTATATACGGATTTAGAGTATATGACGACCAAGAGATACTCAACGGAAAAAGAAATGGAGTTGACTTCTTGTTTACGCGTTCCCACCTAAATAAATGGCTAAGTAAATGTAAGAACGGTATCTACGTAAGCATAGATATGGACGTTTTAGATCCATCCATAGCCCCGGGCGTTAGTAATCCCGAACCGGGTGGACTAACTCTTCACGAGCTTCTCGCAGCGCTAAGAGATGCCCTTTCAAAGGTGCCTCTGAGGGGCATGGACGTGGTTGAAGTTTGTCCTCCTTGCGACAAGGGCAACGTCACGTCCATCTTAGCTGCCAAATTGATAGTCGAAGTTACGAGCCTTCATTACGCGTTCTGGATTAAAAATAAAAAGAAGCTCTGGTAACGAGAAACATCCAATGAGATTTATTGGGTATTCTTATTCTCCTTTTCTAGAATTTTTATTAGTTCCTTATACCTATTCCTAACGGTAACCTCCGTCACGCCCGCTACTTGGGCTATCTCCTTCTGAGTTCTCCTTTCACCTTTTTGCATTACCGCAATATATATTGCTGCAGCAGCTATACCGGCTGGGTCTTTTCCGGCAGTAATTGCGTGACCCTTAACTTTCTTCATAATATTTATCGCCTCGGCTATGATATCGCCTCTGAGACCTAGTTGTTGACCTATTCTAGGTATGTGATCTATGGGATCAGTAATCGGGATGTCTAACTTGAGTTCCTTAAGCATGAGCCTGTAACATCTAGCCATATCTTTTCTATTAACACCTAACGCCTTCGAAATTTCATCGAGAGTTCTAGGTTGATGGTGTATCCTACAAGCCGCGTAAATTACTGCCGCTACGACGGATTCTATGCTTCTACCCCTTACAAGTCCTTTCTCGACGGCTTTCCTATATATTACTGCTGCCTCTTCTTTTATCTGCTTTGGTAGACCAAGTATGTTTGCAAACTTATCTAATTCGTTCATAGCTATTGTTAGGTTTCTATCCATACCAGTCTGCATTCTAGTTCTCATTTGCCATTTACGCCACCGAAGAACCTCCATTCTTCTCCTAGCGTCAAGTCTCCTACCAAGAGCGTCTCTATCCCTATGATCAATTATAGTCGAAATACCTTGATCGTGAAGGGTTGGTGAAAGGGGGGCACCAGTTCTACCTCTCCTCTCCCTTTCCTCAGGGGTGAAGGCCCTCCATTCGGGCCCTTGATCGATGTACTTATCCATTATTACGGTACCGCACCTAGCACAGACGTACTCACCGGTATCTTCTTTAAATATTATGTCAGTACTACCACACACGGGGCACCGCAAGGGTTGCTTCTCTTCCGAGTGTTGGGCGCCGACATCGGGTGACACAACTCAACACCCCATTAAGATGGTCCATAATTGAAACACCAGTATTGCTTAAAAGTTTATCCCTAAAGCTTTAATCCCCTCCAAATTAACTAATATGTATTACCCGTACCCGTTACGGGTGTAGAGGCTTCGGAGGTATCAAGGACAAGCTAGCATGTTACGCGAGATTAATTAGGATAGAACATACTCTTTTCAGTTTACCGTTCGCGTATTCTGGAGCGATACTCGTTAGACCACCCAACTTGAAAGAGTTCATATTAATCCTAACAGCGCTGTTTGGAATAAGAGCTTATTCATTGATAATAAACAATCTTCTCGATATTAACATAGATAGAGCTAACCCTAGGACGGCGAATAGACCTTTACCAAGCGGTTGCGTAAGCGTCATCGAAGCCATTACCTTAGGCATTCTATCACTTATCCTATACTTCATCTCTGCCGCGCTTCTCAACTATTACGCTCTATTACTTTCTCCTATCTTTCCTATACTATCTACCATATACCCTCTACTCAAGAGATGTTGTCCTATAGCCCATTTCTGGTTAGGAGCTATACTAGGAAGCTCGGTAATAGGAGGTTCTATCGCAGTTAGCGGTGATGCACCGACCCTAATAGATGCGTTGGGGAGGGTTCCCTGGATATACGTGATAAGCGTTTGGTTATGGGTGGCGTCGTTTGATTCGATATATGCTATTGAAGATATTGAATTTGATAGGAAATATGGTCTTCATAGCGTTCCAGCCGACTATGGAATAGAAAAGACTAAAGCCATCGTTGAGTTCTCTTCACTCATTTTCTCCGCACTAATGATATGGAGCATGAAAGTGTACTCGTTAAACGTATTTTCCTCGCTATTAATGGCATACGGTTTAGGAACGTACTGGAAGTTAATTGGAATGTTGGAACTTGATCCCTATGAGGCCGCAAGCAAAAGCTTGAATGTTAACGTAAAGGTTGGCGTTGCTTTAGGAGTGGCCCCTCTTTTGAAGCTATTGCCACTAATGTAGTTTTCAAATAATTGTAGGTAACGTAGTTCTCATCTTCACATAACGTAATTTTTCCAATACCCTTCTTGAACTTCTTCAAGATCTATGCATATTTCTCGGGTTCTTACAGTTCTATCCTTCCACTTCTTCTTAGGTCTAACATCTGGGTATAGATACATTCGTCCATCGATTATCAAATATCTTATAACTCTTCTCTTATCCTTTACCCAAGGGAACCTCTCTCTCCATTCCTTAAACGAATCGTTACTGATTACTATTCCATATTCGTTCTCGGCGGTTGCAAGAATGAAGTAGTCAGCTGGAGTATTAGGTGGTGCTTGTATTACCCTTCCAAGTTCTATCAACTTATCGAGCTTATCAGGCTTATCTATTTTATGACGTAGAGAGGCATCCGCGATCGCTATTACTTTAAACCCCCTTTCTTCGAGCGTCTTAATGGCTATCAAAGCCCTCTCAATACTTCCTTTCTTAGACTTTTTCTCACCATATAAAGCTATGTTAGATATATCTAAAACAGCGACGTTCTGCGGTACCTTAATCTTGATGTTTTGGTTTTCCCTCTTCCTTTCGATTAATCTTTTCAAATACGGAAATGCGGTAATATACAATATACTGGTTAAGCTCGCAATAAGCGCCGCAATGACTATTTCGATCATCAATTGTTATCCGAAGGTGAAACATCAATGAAGATTAAAGTAGAGTGCTGAGATATTCTTAAAAGGGTTATTTGGGTTTGAAAATTGCCGTACCAAGCAAAGGGAGACTTAGAGACAAGACGCTGGAACTTCTCGAAGCTGCTGGTTTCGGAACGATATACGCTGATCCTAGGGCCTTGATCATTCCAACTAAGTATAATGGGATTGACTTGGTATTTGTGCGTCCGGAAGACATTCCTTGGATCGTAGAAAGCGGTGCTGCCCAAATGGGTATTACTGGCCACGATTACGTTGTAGAGGCGGGGGTTGAGGTAGAAGAAGTTCTGGATCTAGGTTACGGAAATTCGCGACTCGTTCTCGCAGTTCCCAATAATCTTGGTATTGAAAAAGCAGAAGAATTACCCGAAGGTACAAGGGTTGCTACTAAGTTCGTAAATATTTCCAAGAAGTTTATAAACGAAAGAAACCTTAAGTGGAAAATAATTAAGATCAGTGGATCCGCCGAAATAATGCCTGGACTAGGGGCTGCAGATGCGATAATTGACATTTCCTCTACCGGCACCACGCTCCGGCTTCACGGATTAAAGGCTATAGAAGTACTATTGGAGAGTAGTGCGAGATTAATAGTTAATAAAGAGTTCGTTAACGACGATAAGGTCGAGCTAGTGAAAACAATGATAGAAGGTGTCTTAAAGGCTCGGAAGAAGAAGTTACTAATGATGAACGTTCCTGAGAGAAGTCTAAAGGAGGTCTTGTCTGTACTACCATCCATGTCCGGACCCACCATAAGTAAAGTTGAAAGTACCGAACCAATGTGGGAAGTTATAGTAGCTATTGATGAAAGCGAACTTAATGACGTAATAATGAAGGTTAAGTCCTCTGGTGCAAGAGACATACTCGTTGTAAATATAGAGAGACTTATTCCTTAGGTTCATATTCTATGATATGAAATGAATCGAAAGATCGAAATACTTAAGCTGAATATAGATAGAATCAATAGAATTACTACTACTATACCTCTTCTCAGCTCAACTATTTCGTAAAGATAGATGCCATGTGTAGTGAGTACTGCGAGCACGTTATCACGTATCTTCAATTCTATTATCTCGCCATTTACCTTAGCTCTAGCCAACATGTTTAATCTATGGTCGTATATCTCTATGCTAGATCCCTCATAAGATACAATAAATTTTCCTGATATATCTATACCGGAACAGCTTCTTCCCTTAACTATGATTTCATCATTTCTTAGTAACATAATGTTTTCGTCCGTACAAATAGCTATTTCGTTGTTGTAGCAATTAATAGACTTTGGAATGCCTAACAAGTTACGCGTCTTCGTTCCAGTACCTACATGAACTTCCAGTTGCTCGTTTCTATAGATTACAAAGCCGTCGGAACAACTAGCACCCATAATGGCATCCGGAAAAGAATATCTAACGCCTTTCTCCATGTCTTCCACTACTATGCCAGACGGAATTGAAACAACCAGAAATGGGGGTTTATAATTGCAGTTACTAACTAGTCCTTCTACATCAAAGCCTACTGGTCGTACACCTCCATCTATTATTGAGTAGAAATACGTCCTTTCACCATCGAAGATTCCCAGAATGCCATTTGAGAGGCAAACTACATCGAAAGGCAATGTTAAGGTGAGATTAGCTATATTCAGTACGTTTTGATAAGCGTATACTAGATCGCGTCCGAGTAATTCGATGCAACACGCGTTCACGTTAATGTAAATTAAAAGCATTAATCCTATTTCTGCGATCTCTTGCACACCCTTCGGGGATTAAATTTTGGTTGTAATAGTAATAAGCGGACCTCCCGGCAGCGGCAAAAGTACAGTAGCAAGATCATTGTCCTCTAAGCTCAGCTTACCAGTTCTTTCGGCAGGTTCAATATTTAGAAAGTTAGCAGAAGAACTGGGAGTTAGCGTTATAGAATTAAACAAACTGGCAATGGAAAAAATAGAAATTGACCTAAAGATTGATAAATTAATAATCGATGAGTCGAGGAAAGGAAACCTAATAGTTGAAAGTCATTTAGCGGCATGGATTTTGGAAAACGCTGATTTGAAGGTTTATCTAAATGCGCCATTAAATGAGAGAATAAAGCGAATAGCGAAGAGAGATAACATCAGTTTAGAGAGAGCAAGAGTTGAAGTAATAAGTAGAGAAGAACTTCAATGGAGAAGATTTAAGGTATTATATGGTGTAGACGTTACAGACCTATCTGTTTTCGATCTCTCCTTTAATACATCGAAAACCCCGTTAGAGGTTATAGTGAATACTATTATCAACTCCCTTTAGAGGTTTCCTCGCGACTCTTGCTTTGATCAATTTTTTTTATTTCTTCAACTATCTTCTCAGCTATTGAAAGGAACGCTTTCGCTGCTGGAGTTTCTGGATATTCCACGAAGAACGGTACGCCTTTATCGTTGCACTCGGAGATTCTTGGATCTAGAGGTACAGATCCTAGGAATGGAACCCCGGCTTCTTCGGCTATTTTCTTGCCCCCACCGGAACCAAATATTGGGTAAGTCTTACCATCGCAAGGACACGTAAACCCTGCCATGTTCTCAATTATTCCTAAAATCGGCAGCTTCAGTTTCTTCGCGAAGTTTATTGACTTCATCACTACTTTTTGAGAGACTTCTGAAGGTATCGTGACAATGACTGCACCCGTAATGTCAGGTATCATTTGAGCCACCGTTAGGGGTGCGTCCCCTGTACCTGGAGGTAGATCTATTAATAGGTAATCTAGTTCTCCCCAATCGACGTTTTCTAGGAGTTCTAACATTGCGTTTGATAACATTGGACCTCTCCATATCACGGGGGTCGTATCGTCCGGTAGCATGAAGTCAACGCTAACTATCTTAACACCTAGTGGGCCCACGACGGGTATAATTCCCCTATCCGTCGCGAAAACTCGGTGTCCCTCGGTACCAGTCATCTTCGGTATACTTGGACCGTAGAAATCAGCGTCTAGTATACCAACCTTATAGCCCTTGAAGGCTAATGCAAACGCTAGATTGGCAGTCACGAAAGATTTTCCTACGCCTCCCTTTCCGCTCATAACTGCAACTTTGTGTTTAACTCCACTCAACCTCTTCCTAATGCTTTCTTCTATTTCCTTGATCGGTCTAAATGGAAGTTTCTTTTGCGTAGCCAATTTACCTACTACCCGAAGTTTAATGGGGTCAACATGAATAATAACTATATAACCTTGACTTACTTTAAGTCCCCTAAGGCTCCATGTTCATTAATTTAAATTAACCAATCTGGGTTTGGACCGAAAATGATAGTGAGTGCACGTGCTCCGACCAAGGTAACGCTATTCGGTGAACACGCAGTCGTTTACGGTTATCCAGCAATAGTTCTTTCAATACCAGAATACGTAGTAGTTGAAGGAGTTAGATCCGATAAATTCTTATTAAGAAGTGGTCCAGTTTACTTGAACAAGCTTTCTATAATAATAGGGGAAAATGCAATTCACGTAGCTCGAGATACAGAAAGCGATTTAGTTCGTTATTTCTCATACGTTCTTGAGGCCGTTAGATCACTAGGCTTAAACGGATTGGAAATTTCTATAAAATCGAGATTACCAGTAGGGGCTGGCCTCGGAACCAGTGCTGCTGTAACCGTTGGAACAGTAGCTGTTGCATCTAAAATTGCTGAAATGAACCTAACGAAGAAAGAGATAGCTAAGATTGCTTGGGAAGTTGAAAAGAAGGTCCAAGGGAAAGCGAGTCCTATGGATACTTTCGCTAGTGCGTTAGGTGGAGCCCTGTACATTTCTAAAGCAGGAAGCGATTGGAACATAAGAAGGTTGTCAGTTGAAAATCTGCCCCTAGTGATAGGAGTGTTTCGTAAAAGAAAGACTACTGGAGAGCTTGTTAAAATGGTTAACGAGAAGTTAAAAGAGATAAAAGTAATCGAGAGAGTGCTTGAAACAATAGGTGAAATAACGAATGAAGCCTTAAAGGCATTGGAAAACAAAGATCTAGCTCTATTAGGGGAATTAATGAACATCAACCATGGTCTTTTGGAGGCTTTAGGGCTGACCAATAAGGAGGTCGCGTGCGCGATTCATTCACTTAAGCAAGCAGGAGCATTAGGTGCCAAAATGTCAGGAGCTGGTTACGGTGGCGCCGTTATAGCCTTAGGAGATGACTTGGATTCGCTGGTAAGTGTAATGAGGTCATGTGGTGCCGAGAAAGTTCTCAAGATTACTTCGCTATCGAATGGCGTAGAATACTAAGGTTTCAATGTTAACGTGACTTCGATTGCGTTAACTTTTAAGTGGTCTCGCAGAACATGAGGAATGAGTGACGAACTATGGGTAGCCACGGTTCATTGACTAAGGCTGGAAAGGTTAGGAGCCAGACTCCAAAGATGCCTGCTAAAAACAGGAAGAATTTGCCCCCTAGAGTAAGAAACAGGAAAGAGTTCCTACGCCTCAAGAAGCAACTTGCTGCCGCTTGATTTCAATCTCTCTATTTTTATTACTTCTTTCCATTAAGCTCTTAATTACTTTCTCAATAGCATCATCTACACTCATCGCCCTTAATCTAGTAGTCGGATGGAATTTGACGCTATCGGGATCCTTTAAGCCATGACCTGTAACAACACATACTACCGTTTCATCTCCATTGAAGTAACCATTCTGTGCAAGCTTTATTGCACCCGCGATGCTCGCTGCCCCTGCAGGTTCAGCTGCTATTCCTTCTTCTCTTGCAAGGAGTCTTTGTGCCCTTATTATATCGCTATCGCTAACTACTTCGAAAGTACCGCTAGATTCGGTTACCGCTTTCCATGCTTTGAACCAGTTTACGGGCTTGCCAATACGTATGGCAGTGGCCAGCGTTTCGGGATTCTCTGTAAATAATGGTGCATCTAGACCTAACTTAAATGCACTTGCAATGGGTGAAGAACCTTCAGCTTGTATTCCTGCCATTCTAGGCAGCGTGTCGCTATATCCCCAGTTCTTTAACTCTTTAAATCCTTTCCATATAGCTGAGATGTTTCCAGCGTTACCTACGGGAACTACTACGTGATCCGGAACACCTATTTCTTCGAAGACCTCATATGCCAACGTTTTCTGTCCTTCAAGTCGCCAAGGATTAAACGAGTTTAATGGATAGAATTCTTCCCTTTGGGCAAGTCGTCGCGCAGTTTCTAGCGCATCATCGAAATTGCCTTCTATCTCAACTATAATTGCTCCATGGAGAATACTCTGAGCCATTTTCCCGAGAGCCACTTTCCCTCGAGGCAAGAGAAGGAAGGTTAAGAGCGATGCTCGGGAAGCATATGCTGCTGCTGAAGCTGCAGTGTTACCAGTCGATGCTGCAACCACCGCCTTAGAGCCCGACTCGCGCGCGAGAGTTATAGCTAAGCTCATTCCTCTATCTTTAAAGGAACCTGTTGGATTCGCTCCTTCAAACTTCACGTAAACCCTCCTGACTCCTATAAGTTTCTCTAATTTCTCAACTCTAACTAGTGGCGTAGATCCCTCTCCCATAGTAATCGGATTCGATGTCTTGATAGGTAGGAATTCCTTGAAACGCCATATTCCGTATATCCTGCTCCTTCGTCTGATTTCGTCAAAAGACGGTTTTTCATCGGGTTCGTAAATTACCTCTAGAGGTTGATTACAATAAGGACATATGAAGAGTTTCTCTGAAGGTTCAAAAGTTCTATGACATTTGGGGCATCTTAGCTTAACGTCCACTGAGAGGTTACCCCTACCTTTGGGTTCTAGATGGGGATTTATTTCCACCTCCTACGAAATAGATACGAAACGTGAAATCTAACGTATATGAGGTTATGTTCTCCTAGCTGTATCAGGTAAGTGAAATGAAATTTAAGTACATTGTAGAGACATTCGAAAAGATAGAAGTGACCTCATCGAGAATCCAAATAGTTGCCACGCTGAGCGCATTATTCAAGAAGGTAATAGAGGAAAATAAGGAAATAATAGATAAGGTAGTATACTTCGTACAAGGACGTTTATGGCCAGATTGGTATGGATATCCTGAGATTGGTATTGGAGAGAAAGGAATAATAAAAGCAATAGCACTAGCTGCTAACGTTAGAGAAAGAGAAGTAGAGGAGCTTCTAAAGAGTCTAGGTGATCTTGGATTAGTTGCCGAGAGGCTTATCGCCAAGAAATCGTCTAGACCATCCGGCTTACTAAGTTTCACTCAAACCCAGAGCAAGGATCTAACCTTCGAAGAAGTTTACGAAACGTTAAAGAGAATAGCATTCTTACAAGGTGAAGGGAGTAGAGATTTAAAGATAAAGAAGCTAGCCGGCTTATTGAAAAGGGCTTCACCGAAGGAAGCTAAGTATATTGTGAGATTCGTTGAAGGTAAACTAAGATTGGGGGTTGGTGATGCATCGATTATTGAGGCAATAGCATCTATCTTAGGTGTTCCAAAGGAGATTGTGGAAAGAGCCTACAATCTCCGAGCTGACTTAGGTAACATAGCCAAAATAGCCTTCACTCAAGGTCCCGAGGCACTTAAGGCGATAAGACCTCAACCTGGCATTCCAGTTAGACCCATGCTTGCAGAACGCCTTCACGATCCGGTAGAGATATTAAAGAAGGTGGGTGGAAAAGGTCTTGCTGAATATAAATATGATGGTGAAAGGGCTCAGATCCACTTAACTAAAGAAGGAAAAGTAATAATATATTCTAGAAGATTAGAAAATATAACTCATTCGTATCCAGACGTTGTCAAGTACGCTAAAGAAAATCTAAAAGCGGAAGAAGCAATTGTAGAAGGAGAAATAGTTGCAGTTGATCCAAATACGGGTGAATTAAGGCCGTTTCAAGAGCTAATGCATAGGAGAAGGAAACACGATGTTCACATAGCGATGAAGGAATATCCCGTTCACGTTAGGCTTTTCGATGCAATATTAGTGAATGGTGAAGACTTGACGAACAAACCCCTCCTTGAAAGGAGGGAGAGGCTTATTTCAATATTGAACCAAACTGATGAGTTCAGGTTAGCTACAGGGGAAATCGTTGATACCGTTGAAGAGCTTGAAAGGTTATTCCATCAAGCAATTGCAGACGGTTGTGAGGGATTAGTAGTTAAAGCGATACACAAAGGGAGCATCTACCAAGCTGGAGCTCGGGGATGGCTCTGGATAAAGTACAAGAGGGATTACAAGAGCGAAATGATAGAGCCAGTAGACTTAGTAGTAGTAGGTGCATTTTACGGAAGAGGTAGGAGAGGTGGAACCTTTGGTGCTCTACTAATGGCGGGTTACGATGAGGATAAGGATGCATTCATGACTGTGTGTAAAGTTGGGAGTGGATTTACCGACGAGGACTTAGCGGAATTGCCAGATCTATTAAAAGAGTATATAATACCTAATAAGCATCCCCGCGTGGTCTCGGAAATAAAACCCGATGTATGGATTCAACCTGCACTAGTTGCGGAAATAATAGGCGCTGAAATAACTCTAAGTCCTATTCATACGTGCGCAATCGATAAGGTCGAGAAGGGAACGGGGTTAGCGATAAGGTTTCCCAGGTTCATTAAGTGGAGACCCGATAAAGGTCCTCAAGATGCAACTACTTGTAAGGAGCTTCTAGAGATGTATAAAAGACAATTACGGAGAACTGTTGAGTAGACACTACACATACCATTAACTTTCGCTGCCCTCCGTACTGTAGAAATAAATATGAAAAGTACTACTCTATAGTAATGGGTCTAGTGAGGTATCTGAAAGTTTTCCTCTTGTTGACATTACTTTCGGCTACAATTTTTTCAATTAAATGCGTAAGTAATTACGAACCTCTCCAAGAGAGGTGCACCAGGGTAGCAATAGAGGTAGAAGAGCTCTGGGGTTACTCGGATGCCATAGTATATCTAGTTAATGATACTGTCTCATTCGTTTCCGGAGTACCCGAAAGCGGCGTATATGAGCTGCACATTGATATTAATATGGAAGAGATATTAGATTGCATTCTGGCACACGAATTAACCCATGTTCTTCAATTAGAGCGTGGACTGAGGTCTCAAAAGTGGTTCTTAGAGGGTCAAGCCGATTTAAGCTGTTACTTGCTTTATCCGAATGAGTATAAATTCAAGGGATATATTGAGTGGGTAACTACTGGATACGGTAATTTCGATCCATACTTCTTTGGAATTACCACACTCTATTTCATTCTTAAATCTAAAGGTATCGTGACGACCGAACTTTGGAAATATTCAAGTTTATCGTTTAACGAAGCTTTGGGATATTTCGTTAAAGCACTATCCACATGTGAAGTTCCATTTGGTGTATGTCCGAAGGCTCCAATGGGTGCAATCTATATTAAAGGAAGCGGTTGGGCAAAGGGAACTTATTATATAGGTGAAGGAGCTAGATATGGTTCTATAATAATATTAAGAAACGGGGGAATGGTAATCAACTTACCGCAACCGAGCGTGCTTTCAATATTTATAATCCATCGAATACGAAATAAAAAGCGAAAATCGATAAGTAGGTAGAGATTACACCCATTGAAGAGAGGTGGAAGCTTTACTAAGATCGAAATGTAGAGCACTATACAAGGAAGGCAACTATGTTTACGTAGCTTGTAGCTTCATTAACTTAATGCCTTGGAGAAACTCAATTGAGATTGCCGGAGAAGTTGTAAACGGACCTTTGAGTAGAGTTAATGGAAATATCTGGAGGATCCATGGTATAAGAGGTTCTATTCTACTAAAGGGTAAAGAGGGAAGTATAGGAAAAATTGGTTCGAAGAATTTCATCTTTCACGTACCGGATGTAAACGTATTAGGTCTAAAGAACGGTATAGTTATAGTACACATCATTGGACACGGGAAATATAGAGGGTACATCTACGGATCGTACGTTGAAGGGGAAATAGGAAGTTCGAACGACATTGTAATAGGAATTCCCCCGATCAGAGGGAACAAGGCTAAGCTAGAAGTAGGCGGCCTTATTCTCGAAAAACAGCTTCCGTCATTTACATCATTAAATGAACTCGATATAATGCTCCCATATGTAGTATTAAACATTGAGAACGATTGTAAGGAGATATACTCATGGGAGAACGTTGAAGTAATGTACAGCGATTTTTCGATTGAAAAAGTCTACGGGCACCAGAGAATTTGTGGGAAAAGCTTCATATATTACCGAGGCTTCATAGAAGAACCAATAAATGTCTTACTGAGACCCTCAAAGGACGTACTTAGAAAGAGGGTTGTCTCGGTAGACCCTAAACGAGATTACGTTGTTTTACGAACTTCTTCTGAGACTGTTGTTATCTCGAAAGACGATCTAAAAGTCTTTCCTGGAAGAGTTATCTATTGTCGGGAAAACGATACAGAGGTATTAATGGATGAGAAAGGAATAGTTAACGTACTCAAGGGTGGAAAACCGTTCGCAAGCGTTAGATTTAATGAAAAAGTTAGTTCGTGTGAAGTACTCAATGACAAAATATACTTAACTGTTCCTTCTAGAAAACCCGAAAGCTTCGCTAGTCTAGTTAATATAGGTAACGGATTCACGTTTATTCCATTCATAGCCGAGGTATCTGATGTACCATGGATAGAAGAATGGGGGTACAAAGATACTTCCTTTGTAACTAGGCTCGGTTCGAATGAGATTACGTTCTTGGAGGAGGGTATCTCCAAACTAGTGAAGCTTGAAGAAGGATTGCTGCTCGCGTACAACCTTTATGGAGGTGTATTCCTTATAGATGAGAATTTAAAGCTACTGTGGAAAAGAGAGACTAGGGGCGTGAGATCAGTTGCTGCAAGTAAAGATATGCTGGCGATTTGGTCTCAAAGACCTCCTCGTTTAAGACTGTTCTCATTCATGAAAGACAAAAGATTGAAAGAGGTAAGGAGACTGAGGTTAGGCCTGAATCACGTATCCTTGTGTTTCGATGGTAAACTGAGTTTGTTCGTTGCAATAGATGATAATGGAAATGTTCTATACATTAACGAACATGGAGAAATAGTGCTGAAAGGGAAAGCAGAGCCGTCATGGGCATGCATTAGTTTCGACCCGTATCTAGTTACAATAAATGAGAACGGTGTAAAGCTATGGAAAAGATTAACCTCTATGGAGGACTGGGATGAGATCTATCTCCTCATCCCCTCTGAGTTTTGAGTCCTCTAGTACGCTTAATTCTCTGGAATTCACAAAAACGAGTAGGAGCGGTGACGGATCACCGGATGGTCTTATTAAATCTTGTAGTTCTGGATAGCACTTGCGTAGGCACTTTAATAAATCTCGTATATTAGAGGCCTCGATTTCTATAACTTTTCCTTTCCAATGGACCTTTACCATATAATATTTCACCCTATGATTACTTCGCCCCATGGAGTCTGTATTTTCGATGGTCCCTCTATAACCCTCCCTATCGGTCTGGCTTCTATTGCGTATTTCTTAGAGAGTTCCAAGACTTTATCTGGATGTTTAGTAATTATTACCATTCCTATTCCCATATTGAACGTTCTATAAGCCTCGGTTGGATCCATCCTTGCTGCCTCAACTATTTTCTTAAATATTGCAGGGGGCTCAAAGTATTCGTACTGTATGCCTAAACCTGTCGGTAATCTCTCGTGAACTTTCTTAAAAGCACCGCCAGTAACGTGTGCTGCCCACTTGATTACACCTGTTTTCATACCCTCTAATACGATGTTATGGTAGTTGGTAACTGGTGCAATTACTTCTGGCATTAAGTCCTCTAATTTTAGCAATCCCTCTCGTATAAGCCTCCTTATGAGCGTGTACCCGTTGGCATGCGGTCCACTCGAAGCCAATCCTACCACATAGTCTCCCGGTTCAGGTACCGAAGGCTTAGCTTCTCTAATACCCAATACTGTGCACGATATGTCGAATCCTCTTACCACGTCTGGCATTATCGCAGTTTCTCCGCCTGCTAGATAGGCTCCTACTTCCCTCAATGCTTTATCTAGTCCTTGACCTATCCTCCTAGCCAATTCCTCATCGGATTTTTCTACTGCAAGATAGTCGACTACAGCGAGAACTTTGAATCCTTCACATGCTACGTCATTAGCGTTCACAAATACGCAATCCCACCCAGCAATGTCCTCCCTACCAACCATTGATAGTAAGATAGTTTTGGTTCCAACGCCATCAACGTGAAGGGTTACTTCTTTACCATTGATTTCGAAGACCGAGGTATATGAACCTATGCCTTTGGTCTTGGAACCAACTAGTTTAAGTATATTCTCCTCCATCTTTCTTTGTTTATCTATATCTACGCCCGCTTTAGAGTATGTCCATTTGGACATTCAATCAGACCTCCGTAAACACACACAGCCGCGCCAGACATTAAGTAATACTACATAGATACTTTCGGGGCACTGTCTCTTGATACAGCTATCTGAGCAGAGACCTAGACAAGTGAATTTAAAGATAGTGTACTACGGTCCCAAGGACTTCGAATTCGATAAAGTCGTTACTGCTATAGAATTCACTAGAAACGAGTTGATGGTACTATACGGTATACAAACCTCCTATGAGGTGGTAGACGTCGTCTCCCCACACTACACCTTCTTTAACGATATACATGGTCTAGAGAATACTTCGTTCTCCTACTCTAGGTATCCTAGAGTTATAGTTAACAATAACAACGTAATTTATATCGATACTACTCTCGCGCTGGATGAGCTAGTAAAGAAATTGGTTACGGAAATAACGAGGCGTGTCTTCAAAGGTAAACTAAACGAGGCAACTGAAGGAGGTTCAAATGAACAATTATTCGCCCTCAATTCATATTTCCTTATAATTACCAACGTCAACGATTCCAGTGAAGAAGTAAATGGGTTTAACGAGATGAGCATGGTCGGCGAAACTGATATGATGATGAACGAATCCGCGGGTGATCTCTTTAGTAAAAGGATATAGCGCATCCAACCTCAAGCCTTTTACATATCCCCTTGAAGTCCTCCTCAGGTACGCCACTATACTCTCCAATCAAATGGAGTTTTCTTCCCTCAATAGGCACTATTAATTGATGATCCAAATCCATTTCCACTTGCAATTTTCGTGGTTCCATAGCTTCATATCCACATTTCTTACACTTCCTAAGTAAACTTCTTGAACCTTTACTAACCATAGCCCCTCCGCATTTAGGACAACGAGGTGACTTGTAATTTATCGCGACAGCCTTCTCTATTTCTAATGCAGCTAATGAGATGCTATGTGGTTTATATATTATAGAAAGTCTGCCTTTGATTTTTGCTCGAGATTTTGATAAATATAGAAGGAACTTCCTAAGCCCGCTTTCTTCATATATCATTACGTTCTTTCCATTAAGTTTTACAATAAAGTCCCTTCCTACTTCAATTATTTCGGAGCTATCTATTTCAATATCTAAAGTCTTGAAATCATAAGGATAGACGTCCTTAGCAACAGAAGGTTTGAATGAATGTTGATTTGTTCTAAAAGCCGTATAGAAATGGACGTCCTCAGCGTCTATTATTCGAGCTAAAGAGATTAAGAGTGGGAGGTTCCTGCCTCTTAGACCATAAAGAACCGGATCATCTCCTCTGGGACATATAACTGAGCTAGAGCTTTCATGGACGTATGGATAAAATGCTAGAACGAGATGATCATAGAAAGGAGCGAAGCTACACTTCCTCGGCTTTCGCGAACTCTTTCTATAGGCTATTAATTCGAAATTCGGTAAGTCTCTTACAGTTGCAGCAGCAGCTGCCGCGCCTATTAAGGAACCTTCGTTTCCATAGAATAACATGTCGTCGTTAAGTTCCTCTTTAATAACATCGGGATGAACTACGGTCTCGATAGCCATTCGGTAGATCTTACTAGAAGGTCTTTTGCTTGAGACCAGGATAGCGCCCTTCTTGTTATATTCTCTAATATAATCTTTAAGGAAGGAAACGGTTTCTTCATATATCAGAGAAGGGTCTCCAGAAATTTCAAACGATATGGCTGCGTTGCCTCTGGTCTTCCAAGGAACTGATGGATTTAATCTAACTAAGTACGGGTAATCGAGTAGATGGAATCCTCGGGATTCGAGGTATAGAATTAATAAGGAAGCTACGTGCGTAGTGCAGCCGGCTCTAGGCATATCGAAACCATCTATTGCGACAATGGTCATTATCTACTTTACCTTTGGAAGTGCTTACCTTCAACACCTATTAATGTCAATGTTGATCTGACACCGGGCATGTTCCTAATGTTCCTAGTAATCGCTTCGTTTAGCTTCGCCAACGTTGGAGCTTCCAGTTTGGCAACTATGTCAAACGTACCGTAAGTTATATATACTTCCTTTACTTCGGGTATTTGCTTCAGTCTTTCGAATACATCTACTTCCTTTCCTATATCGGTGTTTATTAATACTATAGCTATAGCCACGTCGAGATGCCACCCTACTATTTCGTTCACCGTTTACTTTTAAAGGATAACCTCCACCACTCTCTTGAGCTAAAGATGGATAAGAGAGTTGAAAATTTACTAGAGTTGCTTCTAAGCTTATTAAGAGAGCCCCCTGAAGATGTTGAGATAAAAGGTTCGTATCCAGAAGACTTGACACCGATACTCTCATGGTTGAAGAGGACCTTTGGAGTCCCTACCAAGGTGGCGTACTTAGGTCCCGAGGGGAGTTATACGCATGAAGCTGCAGTTACTGCCTTTCCTGGAGCACAGCTACTGCCTAGTAAAACCATTTCTGAAGTTTTCGAAAAAGTATCGAAGAACGAGGCAAAGTATGGAATAGTACCAATAGCTAATAGACTAGAAGGCCCGGTTAATGAGACCATAGACAACTTATTCTTTCATAACTTATACATAAAAAGTGCGCTTGAGATACCGATAAAGATAGTGTTAGCCTCGAATGAAGAGACGGACCTAAACACTATTCAAAAGATATATGGTCATCCGATGATCTTCGGACAAGCCAGGAAAATATTAGATAAGTTAAAGGTACCAACAATACCTACGAGGAGTACATCTGAGGCCGCACTGTTAGCTAAGAGCGAGAAAGGCGCTGCCGCTCTATGCAGCCCCCTCGCTGCATCAATATATAATCTCAAGATTCTTCAAGACTCTGTTGAAGATAACCCTAACAATAGCACAAAATTCTTTGTTTTGAGTAAATACTATAGGGAGGAAGGTGATTATACCGTTCTATTAGCCTCAGTGAAGCATCAACCGGGTGGATTGTACGAATTCTTAAAACCTTTCGCAGAATCGGGTGTAAACTTAACCATGATATATTCGAGACCGATGAAAGACATTCCTTGGCATTACGTATTCTATATAGAGTTAGAAGGAAGTATAAAAGATTTGAAGAGCGTAATCGAAGAAGCCAGGAAAAGCTCTGTATTCATAAAACTCTTAGGAAGTTACGACCTTCTCGAAATCACCCGATAAGGGGGTCATACCGCAGGGAATGTCCTCATCTATTTGGCCTAGGTGTTGCCTATCATCCCCCGCTCCCTCTTTACTATATAACCATTCCTAGAGATAGTTGGGGACTCAGAGGCTCCTCGCTTTGGCCCCTCTTCACCTTTTCAGGTTAAAACGCAAACGATGAATTCTATTGTTTCATTTCCAGTCATAGCCGGGAAGGTAGGGATGGGTGGGAAGCTAAAATACATTGGCCGTCACCTCATGGTGAAAGGCGAGTTCGTTGACGAAATTTTATCTGGAAGAAAGAGGGCAACTATTAGGTTAGGTATATGGAAGCCGAAGTTCAACGAACTAATACTCCACGGTGGTGGGAGACCTTTCGCTATTGTAAGAATAACTGATGTTGAGTATAAGAGAGTTAAAGACCTCACAGAAGAAGACGCGAGAGCTGATGGGTTTAATAGTATGGAAGAGCTAATGAGGAGCTTGCGGAGAGTTTACCCTCATTTAAATGAGGAGGACTACGTAACAATATTGAAGTTCCAACTAATCAAGAAGTTAACTGAACTCGACATAAGAGATCCGTATATGGGCTTAAAGCCTTCGGAAATAGCTAGATTAGCTTTAAGGTATTTAACAGATCTCTCTGATGAGGACAAAAGAATATTTAAAACGCTCACCGAAACTGAGAGCTTGAGAGAAACAGCAATTCGACTTTTCGGTTCCATATCCAAGCGCTGGATAATAAGAAAGAAATTAAAGAAGGCACTAAATGAGCTCATAGAAAAAGGTTTAATAGGCCCCAAGAGATAGCTTGATCGTTCGAAAAATTACTCGAGCGAAAACTTAATCTTCCCTTTCAACCCGCACCGTGTCGGTAAGTGAAATGGTGAATGAAGCACTAAGAACAAAGGAAACACCGCAAGATCGCATAATTGGGAGACATGTATACGGAAATCTGTATGGCATCGACCCAAACTTACTGTGGAACGAAGAATTTCTGAGAGACTTAGTAAAGAGGGCAGCCGAGGTAGCTAACATGAAGTTGGTAGAAGTGAAGTCATGGAAGTTCGAGGGTTATCACGGCGGAGTTTCAGTAATGGCGTTAGTATTGGAAAGCCATATAACTATACACACGTGGCCGGACTACGAATACGCTACAGTTGATGTATATACATGCGGCGAGAAAGGTGATCCTTGGCGCGCTTTCAATTTCATTGTTGAAGAGTTAAAACCTGAGGACTATACCGTCCACTACGCAGATCGTAGTAGTAGACCTAGAATACCGTCAGGTAATAAGGAGATTTTGTACCAGTAATTGCGAAGGATCTCGAGCTGATTTTCTAGAATCTCGTAAATTCGGTCATTTAGTGAAGTAACTATTATCTCTTTCCACATGTACCCTCTGAAGGGAAGCCTTAGTAACTTCCATCCTACGGTAATAGCATAAATGAAAGGCGATTTGGTTAATTGGAACCACTCTCTACCTAAATCAATGCTACCCTCAACGAGATAGCTTAATTCTCGTGCGTAATCACCGATATATAGACATAAATCCGCGTCTTCTTTATTACTCAACAACTTTATTTTCTTGAATCCTATGTAAGAAAGGTACCAAAGAGCTAACGTAAGTCCGCTTCGTGATTGCGGTGTACTCCACAATCTTACTGTATCTTTAACAGTACGTTCTTTTTTACACGGAATTAATAGGACGTTTCTTACAGGGCCATTAGACATTACTACTGGCATTTGAGGTAACAGAATTGATTGTGGTAAATAGAGAACCATAGAAGTGACCATGGCTATATCAACCTTCTTTGTAAGATATCTGTATAGCGAAATCAGAGGTTCATCCAAGATTACCTTAACGCCTAAGTTTCTCCATTGTTCGACTAACTTAGAAGAGTATTTATACTTAATTAGAGATATTGACACCGTCATTAGTACTTTCCAACGAAGATGATCTGGCGTTTACTTTATTTTTATTAAGCATGTCAAGGGGTTCTCTTTCGGGACTGCTATTATGCTAATTAATAGAAAGATTGCTCTATTCTTATCGATTTTAGTGGCTACCGCATTCGCTGTCAACAAACCAGCAATAACAATTCACGCAAGTGTAGGTGATCATGTAATCGTAATTAATGGAATTGATATTTCTTCAAAAATAGAAAATGTTCAAGGTATAGAAAATATTATATATTCAAAAGGCTCCTTAGAAAGCGAACTAAAAGATGCATCGTGTTGTATTAGGGAGAACATAACTGCGTCTTCTCATATCGAATCAACTTCCCTATTAATAAAAAGGGGTAAGCTTCACGTAGACATATCCTTTAAGTCAAATAGGACAGAAATTGATGGTGCAATACGAGTCAAAGGCAGCGTTGTTGCTTCACTTATATTTATAAGAGATAGTGATATAAAAGTAAACGTCCATGTAGATAAGACTAACAAGAACGCGTACGCACATATCGATGGATTTATAGCGTTAACCTCACCTCCTCAAATCACGAAAAATATTCTCAAGGTACAAGTACCAAAGATTAAGAAATACTTATCCGACCATGGCATCGATGTTATCAAGTTCGAGTACGAAGTAGTTAGTAATAAGGTTCCACCATCTTCAATAGTGAAACTGAACATAGAACTACATACGTCAAAATCTAAGCTAGAGAGTGTCTTAAATGAGTTAAACATAGGTGATATTATAAGCAAAGTAACTCTACCGGACGATAAAGCAAGGAGAACACTGACTGGTACTGCCGACCTCAAAGCGCAATTAAAGATGTCCAGAGAACCGAACAGCTCAGTTAAATATTACGTGATTATGGAAAGTTCTGCAAAAGTTTACGGAAAGTATTACAATACAACGCTTGCTGACGAGTTAAATAACAGAGTGTCCCTAGTAATGGAGGCTCTAAACATAAGCACGCTAACTAAATACATCATAAGTGATGTTAAAGAAGTTAAGGTATACACGAACTTTGAATACAAGGATAAGAGAAGTTCAACAACTATAAGGTTTGAAAATTTGAAACTAATAGACAATAACGAAGTTTGGAAAGAGCTCTATAATATATCGAAGGAACATAGTAATGTGGTAATAGAAGTTCAGTGTCACGACAAGATAGTCACACTAAACGCTCCTTCTAACCCATGTATTACTAAGTGAAAGAGCATTTGAAATTACTATTGTATGAAAAACGAATATTCACGCTTCATAATTTATTTTTATAAAACGATTATCGTGTAGAGGGGCTAAAGCTTGGATAGGGAGCTTAGCTTCGCTCATTCGAATGTAAACAACCTTCCTAACTCGGACTTACTAATACTGCCAATAGGATCCATCGAACGCCATGGCGATCATTTACCTCTTGGCACGGACACAATAATAGCTGAATACGTATCCCAGAGAGTTGCATTAAAACTAAGGAATGAAGGTTACAAAGTATTCGTATTACCACCAATATGGTATGGCTACACTTGGAGCTTACTTCACCTCGATGGTACTATCACCATCGAACCCTCAGTATTGAAGTCCTTCATTGAAGACATCTTGGTGAGCTTGGCTAATCCGCGTTTCACGAGAATATTGATAATAAATGGTCATGGCGGCAATAAGGAACCCATTGAGCTGGCAGTAAAGGAGGCGTTACTTCGTCTGGGCCCTGGAATCAAGATAGGATATATCTCATGGTGGGACGTATTAGATGAAGAGACGCTGGATCGCGCGCTTCCGGGCTCAAAGCCCCTTCACGCGTGTGAAATTGAGACTAGCATAATGCTTTACATATGCCCTAGTTGCGTTGATAAAGAAGCTCTTAACAGAGTTGAACCAGTACGACCACCTAGGAGGTCAATTTTAAGATCATTGGAGGATACTCGAAAAGCTTTCTCTAAGGGATATTTAGGTGATCCGAAGAAGGCTAACGAAGAAGCGGGAAAGGTCATTATAGAGAGCGTCATCGATAAGCTCGTTGATTTAATTAAAAGAGAACTCACTAAAGAAAAGGTAGAGTTAGAGTATGAGTAATTACTTTACCAAAAACGCAGCTAATTTACTGGTTCCACTCAATTGACTATTGTCGATGCTAAACGCTTTTAGTATCTGACTTAGGGTCGAGTCTATTGCTTCGTAGTATTTTTCTAAATCCAGTTCCGTAAGTTTCGCTAACTGCACCGGTTTCACTCCTTCTGCGCCCTTGACTTTCACGAAAGATATTACATCTCCTGGAGCAACGTTGACACCAAACTTCAGCAACATTCTAGCTGCTTTGACGTGTTGAGGAACGTTCTTATTATATTCGTTTAATCCTTTGGTTAATTGCATATGAAACGCCACTTCGTCCAAGTTGTAATATTGTTTCCTTAAGTTCACGTACAACTGTTGAACCAAGTCCTTTATCCTTTCCCTGGTTTCTACAAGGTCTTCCGGCGTTTCGATTCGTTTAATCATTTCTATAACATTACTAAAGGCCTCTTTGAGAAACTGTGGCGTGTGCCTCTTCTTACCTAAGAGACCTTTGACGTCAATACTTCCATCCGGGTACACGCCTATATAGTTCTTCTTCAATCCAGTAAACGCAACGAATCTGTAAACTTTATCTACCTCTATTTCTAAACCGAACTCCTTCTGTACCCAATTTATGATGTCCTTCAAGATCTCCTCAGAAGGTGACCACAAGAACATCGAGTCGGTATCTCCGTATAGTATTGGAATTCCTTTCTCCATGGTATATCTCATAGTACTCCTGATAGCATACCTTCCGAATGCAGTGATGCTTTCCGCAGCTGGAGGACAATATAACTCGAAGCTTTCTGCACCCAGGACTCCATAGGATGCATTTATGTATACCTTCATTGCTGCTTGTACGGTATTATACCATTCTCTCATTTGATCTGAGAGGCTTTTATCTTTAGCTTTTCTCTTATAGATCTTAACCCTATAATCTCTTAATAATCCAACTATTAGAGCGGTAATGCCTTCTCTTTCTTGACATATTTTGTGACCGACCTCTGGTGCTTCAACATACTTAGTACATCCTTCTTCGTTAACCGTTTCGTAGCTTATGTTATACTTCTTTATTATGGTCGGATACAGCGAAGCGAAGTCTAATACTAAGACATTGAAGAAAACGCCAACTACAGGTTCGAATACGAATGCTCCTTGATATCTTTTTCCTTTTATTGTTGCTGAGCTACGTACCTCTCCTTTCAGCTTTATAATGTCTTCTCTATTAGGTATCAAATACCTCCTTCTCCTATGTTCCCAGAAGAACAAGTTCTTTATCCATGCAGAAATTTGCTTTCGGGTAACTTCTTCGACGCCCAGTTTAGATATTCGGGAAATTAGTACTATTAACTTCCAAGGTAGATAGGAATTGAAGCTGAAAAGCTGTAACGTAAGTTTAGCGTCTCTAAAGTTATAAATAACTAATTCGTCGTATTCTAGTTCGCTAATAGGCTTAGTGATGCTTACCTTATGTTCGCCTAACAAAGCGGAGGCGACGGCATCTAGGTTGACCTCTTTATACTTGTTTCCAAACGCGTACGTCTTTATTGCGTTTATGTCGTAGAACTTGTACAAGTCGATATGTATTCCATGGTTAATGGTAAAGTAGTCAGATGTTTTCTTTATAGGTATCATGTTTTCGGGTATTCCTAGAAGCAGGGCTCTATTGTATATGTATTGAAGGTCGAAGTTATCACCGTTATAAGTTAGAAGAATTGGATACTTCCTAATTACCCTAAGAAGTTCGATTACTAATGCTCTTTCCGAATCGAAGAATTCTATTTCAATATCTTGTTCAGATAACTTCCTTATTTGTTCTTCGGTAAGCTTCATGTTGTTACGAATAAGAACTAACACTTTCTTCATTCCGTCATTGGATGCTAATGCGACTGAGGTAATCGGATAGGGAGCTTTGGTTGCGTCTGGAACCCTACCCAAGGACGGTGTAAAGACCTCTATGTCTATTGCTAAAACCCTTACATTAGGGGGAGGTACTTCGAAGATAGGTATCCAAGCTATAGCGAGTTTCTTGAACTCATCGCTCTCGCCTTTGAACGCTTCGTTTATCTTCTCTATTTCCTCCGGACTTACTTTGTGTGGAACGGGTAAAATTCCGTTCTTAGTAACCATATATGGTAACAGTGGAATGAGGCCTAAATCGTATGTATAGTTATCGTGATATTTTATTTTAGCTTCCCATGCTCTCGGCACCTTATCTCTTAACTCTCTTACAGCTAATGGATCGGTAGTGTAAATTTTGGTTAGTCTGAGGATCTTTTTATTCAGTAAGTCATACCTTTCTATTACATCCATCCCAGCGAAGCTGGAATTTTTCGTGATACCTAGTCTCCTAACTTCTTGAGGTTCCAAGTCAGTCAAGAAATACGGTTTATGGCCATAAGTATCTACCCATTTCCTTATCTCATGCCGTTTCTCATCGTACATTAACAAGACGGCTTTGCCTAAGTTACCATCATAAGTGACTTGCAACAAATAGTAACTCTCACCTGGAATAACGTCCGGCATCTCTCTCGTCAATATAGAGTAATTTCTTCCACTCGATTCGTCATTATTATTTAGGAGCATTGTTAGTGTGACGTTCTTATTTAGACGTGCCTTCTCTTGATGTTTCGTTTCAACGTTCCTCTTTAATCCGATCAATAATCCACTAACTTCATTGTGTCCTATGGAAAACTTATCTCCATTACCATCGCTATCTTTCTTAACGTCACTTCCTTTTGATAATCCTTTTTTAGAGTTTTTATCACGGCAGTTCTCTTGATTGTTGGACTTGATGAAATCGAAGAGTGTGGGTCCCCTGTGTTTCCTCTTCTTCACAAAATGTTCCCATAAATTTCCTAGTCTTTCGACGGGATAATATATCAAGATTTCTTGGAGAAAAACGCGTCTAATCCTAGCTGTCTACTCCTTATTTTCTCACGCCATGCTTTCTTTAGGCGTTCTGCCGCTCTCCTAACCCTCTCCTCATTGAAGTCATGTTCTCGAACCAGAAATTCGATTAGACCTTCAATATCGGGCTCGCGCCATTCTAGGACGTAGTCGTCGGTTACTGGGGGGTTTAAGAAGAACTCTTTAACCTTCAAGTAGTATTCTACGTCCTCAACGTTATAGGATCTTAATATCTTTTCTAGATCCTTGTACGTTTTAACTAATCGAAGAGCTGTTTTTGGACCAATTCCTTTTATGCCTTCAGTGTAATCGGTGCCTACCAGTAAGGCTATATCTATTAATTGCTCGCGAGAGATGTCGAGGTCTTTAAGTATGCAATCTAGCTTTATTTCCTCTGGCTCTACGTTCACATAGACGTTCTTTCCAGGTAGCTTTCTCTTACCGCTTACAACTAAGTTTCTAATCAACCTAGGGCTTCCGAAAAGTAGGGAATCGTAATCTTGGCTTCCACTTGCCCATACCGATCCCTTTTGAGCCATGTAAGCTGCTTGTGCTTCGCCTTCACTAGGGGCTTGGACCCATGGAACCCCCATAAGTTCAAGTAACTTCTTGGCATCTGCGACCATTGCAGGCGTTAAACGCGTACTCATCTGCGCGTACTTTTTGGCTTCTTCAATTATACCCTTAGATATGGCTTCCTTATACATTTTCTCGGCTTTTTCCTTTATGCTTAATCGTCTTTCTATCTCTTTCTTCTTAAAGTCCGGAGGTTTTCCATCAAATACGTAAGCGACTCTTATACCGTTTTCTAACAGATTAACCGTTCTGTAGAAGAGACCTGCTAAATGACTAGTCACGTTGCCTCTCGAATCCATTAATGGTTTACCATCCGGTCCACGAATAGCAGTCAGAAATTGATAAAGTGAATTGAAACCATCTAATGCGATTTTCCTCCCCTCTAGGGCCTTAAGAGTGTAGTTCGTTACGCATTTCTGAGGTATTATTTCACGCAGTTGAGCTATACCCATGAAATTATACCCCATTAAATATTAGGAAGTATTCCCCATTCAGTTTTAACTTTGGGAGGGAGCTTTTTCGAGAAGAGTTATAATGTAATCGGACCTATCCCTTCTTACATGAACTAAACCATTAAGTTCGAGGTACATTAGAGCTTTAAGTAGCTCTGTTTTCGAAATACCGGCATCCTTGAATGGAGGAACGTAACTAAGAGATTCTTGAAGCTCACTGAGTTTCACTGAGCCTTTAGCAGTGATGAGATTATATATCATAAAGGCTAGGGGTCGGCTTCTCCAAGTTCTCGTTTTGTCGGTGCCCATTGTCCTTCACCTCACGTGTATATCGAAGGTCCAGTTCTCTTTAAGACATCTATTCTCTGTTTCGCTTTCTCTAACCAATTCTCGTAGAATTTAACCATCTCTGGAGTTATACTGGGTCGAACCTTTGAAAGAGCTCTCTCAAAGTGCCTCATACTGACCTTGTTAGCATTGAGGTCTTCTCTTAAGGCTTCCATAGCGGCTTCTCTACATAGTGCTTCTAGGTCCGCTCCGCTGTAACCTTCAGTTCTCTCTGCTATAGCTTCCAGATCTACATCGAGATCTAAAGGCATGTTCCTAGTATGAATGAGCAATATCTTGAATCGAACCTTCTTATCTGGTGGTGGTACGTATATGAGCTTATCGAAGCGTCCCGGTCGCAACAGCGCCGGATCGATGATGTCTGGTCTATTCGTTGATGCTATTACCATTATATTACCCATCCTCTCAATGCCGTCCATCTCGGTTAGTAGCTGACTCACAATCCTTTCCGTCACGTTGGTATCGCTTCCCAGTCCCCTCATTGGAGCGATGCTATCTATCTCATCGAAGAAGATTATCGTTGGCGCAGCTTGCCTCGCTTTCCTGAATATCTCCCTTATCGCCTTCTCGCTCTCGCCTACCCATTTGCTCAGTATCTCTGGACCTCTAACTGCGATGAAGTTGGCTTGGCTCTCAGTTGCTGCTGCCTTGGCCAACATGGTCTTGCCGGTTCCTGGGGGACCGAAGAGCAGTATGCCCTTGGGAGGTTCAATTCCGAGACGCTTGAAGGAATCGGGATATTTCAATGGCCACTCTACTGCTTCCCTTAGCTGTTGCTTCACTTCCTCGAGACCGCCTATGTCCTCCCATCTAACTTCGGGAACCTCTATGTATACTTCTCTCAGACCCGATGGAACTATGTCCTTATATGCATTCATGAAGTCTTCCATAGTTACTTTTATTTTCTCTAGTAGTCCAGGTGGCAATTCGCCTTTATCTAAGTCAATTTCCGGTAGGTACCTCCTTAACGCATATAAGGCTGCACTCCTCGCTAGCGCTGCTAGATCAGCACCAGTATATCCATGAGTCATTTCAGCAAGTCTATCGAGATCGACATCCTCGGATAGAGGCATGTTCCTCGTATGTATCTGTAATATTTCTAACCTACCTTTCTTATCTGGCAACGGAATCTCGATCTCAACTTCGAGTCTGCCAGGTCTTCTGAGGGCAGGATCGACTGCGTTGGGTCTGTTAGTAGCAGCAATAACTACAACGTCCTCTCTAGCCTCAAGTCCATCCAAGAGCGTTAACAGTTGTGCTACTACTCTCTTCTCCACTTCTCCGGTCACTTCCTCCCTCTTGGGCGCAATTGCGTCTATTTCGTCAATGAATATTATTGATGGAGCGTTCTTCCTCGCTTCCTCGAAGATCTCCCTTAGCCTTTGCTCGCTTTCACCGTAGTATTTGCTCATTATTTCTGGACCGTTGATTGCGATGAAATACGAATCTGTTTCGTTAGCCAAAGCCTTCGCTAACAATGTCTTACCCGTTCCTGGGGGACCATACAGGAGAACGCCCTTAGGCGGTTCTATACCAAGTTTCTTGAATATCTCTGGATATCTAAGGGGCAGTTCTATTAGTTCTCTTAACCTTTGAATAACGGGTCCTAAGCCACCGATATCTTCCCAGCTTACCTTAGGTAGTTTACTTTGTTCGACGTGACGTTCAAGGATTATTATGTTTGTGCTATGAGTTATCCTTACGACCCCGCTTGGCCGAGTATGAACCACAACGAACGGTATCGTCTGCCCAAGTATCGGTATTAAGACTGTATCGCCTTCAACGAGGGGGTATTCCATTAGCTTCTTCTTCGCGTATGGGACGAATCCTTCGTCAATGGTTATGTGGTATGCAGTAGGTGCTAACTTAACCATAATGGCGTTTCTAACTTTGGCCTTTCTAACTATTACCTTATCGCCTACATTAACTCCAGCGTTTTGTCGGATCAGACCATCCATTCTAATAATGTCTAGTCCTTGATCTTCAGGATAAGCTGGCCACGCTGTTGCTGCCGTAACCCTCTTCCCTTCGATCTCAACCACGTCACCGCTCTTAATACCTAAGAGATTCATCACGGATTTATCTATTCTCACGCGCCCTTTTCCGACATCTCTGTGTTTGGCCTCAACTACCTTCAGTTCGACGCCATCTGGAGCAACCCTCTCTGAGAAAGACAATCTTTTGGTACCCTTTCACCCTCGTTTAATTTGGTTTTAAAGGTATGAGCCCCTTCAATTTTAACATCTTAGACAGAGCTTCCCATGATCGACTATCACTTCACATAGCTCACCATCACTCACGTCGATTCTACCAAACTTGTCACCGTGAGTAATTCCGGCGACGACGCTACCGCTAACAACAATTGGATCGCTCTCCTCTTCAAAGATTATCGCTAATGGTGCATTTGAGTAGTACTTGAGCGCGTAAATTACGTAAGCGCCAACGGTGGAGCCTTTTGGACCTTTAGCAATTAATATCCTGTTCGCTATAGAGCGTCCATCGTATAGCTTCCCTTCTTTAGGATTGACCTCACCCAGAAAGCTTATCCTTCCTTTCACTTTAACGACTTCCGCTTTTCCGAGATTCTCAACTAGCAATGCGCGACCACACACTTCCTTCATTTCAAACACCTGCCTAGAGAACGCCTTTAATGTCATTGACTCTTACTAACCATACGTCCAGACCCTTTCTCTTTAAATAGAAGTAAGTTTTCGCACTAGTCGTTGCAACTTTTCTTATACCTAATTTTTCGATCGGTGTAACGACACTACAAGTACCCTTTACGAGTTTGATTCCTTTTCTTTCAATATCTTTAGTCAAGCCCATCGAACTTGCGATGTTATATACGTGCGGTGATACAGCTATCCAGACCTCTTTCCCGCTCCTCACCCCCTTAATTCTATCGTTAAGTAACTTCAATTCGTCTACGCTAACGTGTGGGCATCCGTGAAATAGTAGCTCGGCGTCGGAAACGTCACCGAAGTACTTCGTAACCGATTTTTCATCTACTTCTATCTTTTCTTCAGTACCTTCTCTATAAGTATCTCTTGGTGTAACCCCCTCAATTACCGACAAAGCAATGCTTCCAGAAGCAGCCGATGCTGCCAAGAGGAGTTTAAGCGAGGTTTCTGATATTGGTGGATTGACGTACCGTGGTGTCCCATTACCTACTATTTCCCCTATCTCCAATCCCACAGCGCTCCATTCGGCTGGATCGGAAATCCCGGTCACTTTTACGCGGTGCGTTGTTATTCTATTCTCTTCGAGATGAAGACCAGCGTAATACGTCCTGCCAGTAATCGCTGCCGCAATCGCTAGCATTCCTCCTTCTCTATTAGTATAAGCTCCGAGAACGCTGTTTGCATAGGCAACCGCGCTACTCTCACCCCATGCCAAGTGCTCTTTCTTTGAAGGAGTGCGAATATAGTAAGGAGTGCAAGTAACGGTTACGTTAAAACCCATTGAAGAAAGCGCTTTGAGAACTTCGATTTGCTTCTTGTAGAATTCAATACCAACTGGGATCTTGTTTGGATCGTCGATGTCCATACCAATTGGATTGATTGTAGAAAATACTCTGACCTTTGCCCCACGAGCACTTAGTGTCTTTAACCAATGTAGTCCCGGCTCGCCTATGGTTCCATAAGATATACCTGAAGCGTGTGCATGCGTTATCGGTATTAACCGATCGGCACCTAAGACTTCACCGACTTTCACGACGATTTTCATTGCTTCGGAAACAGCTTCTCCGTACTCACCATTAATCATCCTTTCCTCTTCTCTATTTAAAAACATTATTTTATAGCACCCGCGAATTCTCGTAGTTTCTCATAGGGATCTTTAGCTTTAACTACTGCTGATGCAACCAATACTCCTTGTGCACCCAGTTCTAAGGCTTTCCTCACGTCTTCACCGGAACTTATTCCGGCGCCTACAAGTATAGGTCCAGTGAAACCGGTTTTCCTAACTTGTTCAATGGTTTCAGTGATTAGCTCGGGTTTCGCTTTGGACACAGAAATACCTGTACCTATTAGTTCTGGTGGTTCCATAGCTACCATGGAAGGATTTAGAAGCGAGACTGCGGCCGCAGTTTCTGGTCTGGGTGTGCATACCAATGAGTCAAGACCGTAATTCTTCAACTTGGCTATTACTTGATGTATTGCTGAAAGCGTAAGCTGACGCTCGCTATGATTAACAATGCTACCGTGGACTATGTCCTTTATACCTTCTACAGGAATTCTCCCGGTCACAGCACCGGGATCAACTTCGTCAACGTGTTGGGCATATATCTTAGTTCTCTCGGATGCAAGTCTTGCTTCCTTCAGTTCTGTAAAGGGTGGTGCGAGAATAGTTTCTACATTATATTCAATAGCTATCTTATCTAGTGCTCTCAATATCTTAAGCAAACTCGATCCAAAGGAATGAGGATAATAGGCTTTAGCATTAACCGCTATTATTGGTTTCATGTGTACTAACACCTCCGTAACGTCTAATTATTTAGTATAAAGGACCTTTACCTCTGCCTCGCCTTTCGTAACTTTGTTTAACTTATCAATGACGTCTTGTTGCATCCCCGCCGGTATTTCTATTTCCGCAACTAACGTTCCGTCAGTTTTCCAATCGGCTGATTTAAGTTCACCTAATTTTTGGATTACTGGATAAGCCCTACCGGCGTATTGCGGTGGTACTCGGATTTGCAGTAACGAACGGGCAATCTTTATTGGTATTACTCTAGAAATAGCTTTGACAACTTTCATTGCTTCTTCTTCTACGCTTTTATAAGGATCTATAGAGACCTTTGCTTCTGCCATAGCGGCTTCTATTCTAGATGGTGGAATTGGTAGTTTAGTTTGGGGATCAATAGCGTTTCTTGCAATGAAATTTATGACTTGTTTTCTCTTAGCTTCTAGAAGTTTTCGCCTCTGTTCTGTTGTAAGTTGAAGTTCGCCTTTCTTTAGTATTGTTTCGGCAATTGTAAATATATCGGTTGTACCAAACGCCTTCTTTAACACTTCTGGTGAGACTCTGTCTCCACTTCGAACGTCCTTATAAACTTCTTCACTAATCAGTATCTCTTGAATTGGAATCTTCTCACCATTGATATATCTGAAGGCTTTCTCGGGGTCAACTAAGATCTCGAACTTGTGTCCCTTGAATTCAAGTCTGGCCACAACGTAAGATTTACTCATAGCGTACCACCGTTTGTAACTAATCCCTTGAGGGATTTAGGAGTTTGGAAGACCCATCTTAGTTTTGCTGCGAGAATTTCTTGATACCTTGGTTGACATTCTCTTAGGAATGTAAAGCCTTGAAATTCTTTTCCTTAACCTCTTTACCTCGTCTGTATAGTTTGAATAGAAGTTCTTTTCGTAATCTAAGTTCCATAAATTGTAGGGTTTCCTCATTTCATTAACTTTAAGAAAGGCGTCTTCAATCAATTGAACCTTCTCGTTTTCAGATAGATAAGGATTCCGTAGTATCTCCTTTGTATCAACGTATTCTGAGAACGAGTTTAAACATGGATAGAGTTTACCATCGGGCGAAACTCTAATTCTCATACATCCGGCGCAAAAAAGGGGATTTGACACGGGCTGAACTATCTCGATGACGCTACCCGAAACGATGTACCTAAGCCTGTAATGAAGTGGACGGACTTCTACTCTAGATGCTTGCGTTTCAAGGAACTTTAGTACTTCTTGTGGAAACGTATGGTATATATTGAAGTTACTTTTAGCTTTACCTACTGGATGTAGTTCTATTAAATGGATATTGAAATCATTATTTATGGCAAACTTAATTATATCAAATATCTCTTTATCGTTTATTCCTTTTAACACAGTAAAATTAATGAAGACTGGTATATCGTATTCCTTTACTTCCATTAGACCTTCTAAAACTCGGTTAAGAGCGTCTACGCCTGTGATTAGCTTAAATCTTTCTCTATTTAATGAATGTAGACTTACGTTAATTCTCTTCAATCCAGCTTGAACTAGCTCTTTCGCTTGATCTCTTAATAGATATCCATTCGTGCTTACACCAATATTTTCGTAACCGTAATTATTTAGTTCGCTAATTAGTTCCACGAGACCTTTCTTTAGTAACGGTTCGCCTCCAGTAATTTTTACGTCCTCTGCACCTAACTTGCGTGCTATTCGTGCTATAATTGAGAATTCATACCATTCCAGTTCATCTTTTATAAGACCATCTATCCCTTCTCTATGACAGAAGAAACAATTGAAGTTGCAAGCGTAAGTTATAGATATTCTCAATGATTTAAAGGGTCGTCCATATGAATCGTAAAGTACGTTTATGTTATCATTTAGTTCAATTGCTAGGACCCCATCGTAATTCGATGAGATATTTAGAAGTTTTTAGTAACATTGCTACTACTTTACACTTATAAAGTACGTCTCAATGAAAGCTGCGATCAATAAATATAATATGCCTTTCAGAAAGGATCTCTTACTTCCTTTGAGAGCTAAGGCGTATGCGTAAAGTTCCAAAATTGTATGGGCACCTAATATGACCGATAAAGGGTAACTTTTCGAAATATGCCTAGCCACTAATGCAGTAATGGTTATTACGTATCCTAAATAGAGCTCCTTAAGTAAGGCAGTTAAGGTTAATACAAGGAAATTGTTTGTGAAAATCTTCACATAGATCTCAAGAGCACTACCAACGATTAAATTCTCGATGCGTTCGTACGCCATCCTCGAAAGGAATGTTTCACATCTCCCTATTGATGCTACTGCTGCTATCGTAACCCATTCAACCAAAGTTATCTTCAAAGGATCCAACTTCCTTAATCGAAGACCGTAGTATATGAGAGATACCGTGATGGGCACTAGTTCACAGAGTATCAACTATCATCCACCATATGGAACTAATAAGAGGATTCCCTCTCGAATTGCCTTGTTTAAAGATGAGGTTTCAATGTAAACGGATATTGGAAGCCATGGTTCTGGTGTAAAACCAGATAAGGAATATGATAAGGTAATCCATCCGTTCGTATACTTCACTTCTTTGATACTTCGATTAGTACTAACTAACTTCAACATAGTAGGGCATTCATATAGAATTGAGTATGCTCTCGTCCCCCATACGTGATATCCCCAGCCTTTGCAATTTCCATATACTCTGATAGAAGGATCGTGTTCTACTATAATACATTTCTTCTCATCATTTTCCAATAGGATGGAAACTATCTCAACGTCTTCTTTACCTTCTAACATCTTCTCTATTTTGATATGACGACAGTTTCCCTTACTCTTTCCCTTTAACATAATCAATGGACACCAACCAAAATCAATAAGTTCATAATATTAAGGCAATAACGCATGTCCTTTAAGGGTACAACTGATTTGCCATGGCTTAGCATCAGAGATAAAGACGACGAGGATATACCGGTTCCGTATCCGTTTATAACCAAAATGGGTGTCAGTGATCTCTATATAATAGTACTTAAAATAGATCTAAACGTCTATACGCAACTAATAAGATCGTTACTAGACTACTTGTACAACAAAGGTGTTGATGTAATTCATATAGTTAGAGGTAACATCGATGCTAAGAGTAAGTCGATTACGTATATATTATTGGTAAATATGAAAAACGCCACAACGAACATCGAGGCACTGAAAGAGGATCTACGAAAGATAGATGGAGTAAAGAAGGTTATAGTCGGTAGCGAAAGATTGTCCGACATACTGTTATTTCCAAACGCATTCCCTATCTTTACTTTCGAAAGAAGCATAATAATTCCATTGACAATGATTAAAGCGTTCTTTAACGCAATAGCTGCCTACTTCAAACAACCGGCATTAGCCGCGAGCACATTATATCAACTTGGATTTAGAATAGGGTTTTCGCTCACTGAATTCTTAAGCGAAACGAGTGGTCATACAGGCGAAGTGCTATTGAGGGACGTTTTGGATTTCCTAAAAGCACAAGGCATAGGGTCCTTCGAATACAAGGCGAGAAATCTGGGGACACCTAAAGGTGAAATCATTATAAAAATGACGCATGGCATAGAAACTGCTGCTTCAAACTTGCCAGCGCCTAGATGTCATCTAACTAGAGGCATATTGAGTGGGGTTTCTAGCTACATTTTGAAGAGCTATGTTCCAATGCAAGAAATTAAATGCGTTGCAAAAGGCGATAAGTATTGTCTATTCGCAACAGTTAGGAAGTAACTTGTTCGCGGAACCTTCCTTTGAGGTTCAAAAATTCCTCCATCTTCTCTACAGTTACGTCACTGAGACCGTGTTCCATATAACACGCATCGCTCTCTGCATACTTCTCAGGTACATTTAACACCTCTATTAGGAATCTCTTTATGGTGTCAAACTTTCTCTCTATTTCCTTTGCCTTGTTGATGCCATCTATCGTAAGCTCAACAATACCGTTCTGGTACGAAACAAGACCTTCTTTAGAAAGCTTATTTAAATACTCTATCACCGTCGGTAACTTCACTTTCATGTAATCGGCTATGTCCTTTGCTGAGACTACGTTCTTCTTCTTCTTTAGTCTGTATATAACCTTTATGTAATCTTCGTACCTCTTTCCGTATGCCGCCCTCAATCTCGTATCCTCTTCATTACACTCTCAACCTTTCGATCCATTTTAAGCTCTTTGTCAGATCTGTAATCTATTCGTATTACAAAAACTACCCTCTTAATACCCCTAGCCTCCATTCTCTTCCTTATTTCATCCAAGACGTCTGAGATCTGGCTAAAATTATCTATTTCGAAGACTGTTGCCATAGGTGTAACCTTGAAATTTAATCCCTTGTCTCTTAGCACCTTAACTGCTTCCGCGACATATTCTGAAACGCTCGGGGAACCAGTTCCTAGTGGTAGCACTTGTATCTCTACAATCATCGAAGCTTCCCCTAGAGTTGTATTGAGGAAAGTAAAAAGCACTAGTTTCAGGTACGTGGATAAGGGTATCGAAGCAAAGAAATTAGTAGGCATGAGGAAAAATCTTCATAGACCACCAAGTGGCCAAGAAGTTACTGGGGTATTCGGAGTGGTAAAACTGAAAGTTAAAGTTGTGAGTTGGGGAGAAGTCGTAAGATGGAGTAACGAGCTAGCTTTCGTAATAATGGACTCAGGATATAAGCCGGACGTAATAGTCGCCATAGCTCGAGGCGGGTTAGTACCAGCAAGGCTATTAGCTGATTACATGGACGTAATTGACGTCCTATCTCTAAAGGTTGAGCACTGGATTGAAACAGGCTCCCATCAGGAAGAAGCGGTAATAAAGTACGAGACGAAAGATATTGACTTAAGCGATAAAAAGGTCTTAATAGTAGATGATATCTGCGATACTGGAAAGAGTTTATCTGTAGCTAAGGAGTTCGTAATTAAAAACTGGAAGGCTAGGGAAGTAAAGCTAGCAACGTTCCAATATATAGAACCAGTTGCACAAATTAAACCTGACTTCTACGTAGATCTGGTAAAGGATTGGACATGGTACATGTATCCGTGGAATTACGTTGAGGACATGGTTAATTTAGTTAAAAAGATGTTAAAGGAAGAAGGTGAATTGAGCCTACAAGAAATTACCGTAAAATTCAAGGAATGGTATAACATAACTCCCCCATTATCGATTGCCGAAACGGTCCATATAATGGAATACCGTGGCCTAATTAATAAGGTCAATGGGAAGTACGTACTAGTAAAGTGAATCTAGTTAAGACCTTTACACTTTTTCACATCTACGGGTAGACTTTACGTTGGTCGAAAGTGATTTCTATATAGTTGGTGGAGGCCCAGCTGGTATAGCAGCTGCGTATTTCCTTTCTCAGAAAGGGTTTAAAGTAGAGGTATTTGAAGCCAAGAAAGTATTAGGAAAGAAGCCTTGTGGTGGCGGTGTTCCCGATGAAATAAACAAATTGATTCCATTACAACCTAGGAGTATTTTACAAGAAGTTTATGGAATGGAAATTTACTACGAAGACAACTTGATCGGTATGTGGGAAACTAATAGACCTATATTCTATGTAATAGATAGGACAATATATTTGGAGAGTTTAGTAAAGGACTTAGATATAGTCGTTAATAAGAACTCTCCGGTCAAAATAAGTAACAATGTATTCATAAGTAAAAAAGGAAGACTCGATCCGAACAAGGTAATCGTTGCAACTGGTGTTTCATGGAGATTAAGAGAGCGAGATATGGTTGCACAGACGCTTCAATACGTCCTAGATGACGTGAAGCTAGATAACCCTCATCACATGAAATTCCTATTCTATAGAGATTTAGTAGGATACGCTTGGATATTCCCACTTGGAGAAAAAAAGGTTGAAGTGGGTATAGGTTCCCTTAACAAGAGCTTAGGTTACATGGAAGAGAGATTAAGAGAAATCATTAAGAGAAACAACTTCAATGAAGGAAAAGTAGAGAAACGGGAAGGTGCACCAATAGATATGGGTGGCTTAAAACCGGACTGGGGTGGAAACGGACCTTATGTAGTAGGTGAAGCCATAGGCGCTGTTATGCCACTCACGGGTGAAGGAATAAGACCGAGTATCATCACTTCATCTCTCTTAGCCCACAGCATTGAGAGAGGTAGTGATTATGTGAAGACTCTGAAGAACTCGGACTTGTTCAAAGCCACCAAACTCCAAAGGAAGATCCTTGAGAAGGTCTACAAGAATGGAGTATCAATTCCGTTAGAGGGAGTTCAACTAGAACCCAGAACAGTTGAATTAATCTACAGGTTAGGCATGGGCAAAATGGATCTAAAAACGTTATTCCATATAGCTAGAAAGTTACCGTCGTTATTTATGGGCCTTATCTAATACAATCATTTAGTAAAAGGATGTCTATGAATAATAGCAAAAGTGCGATGGGGAGTAGCGTTTTAGTACATTTTTTATGTTTCGATCCATGGGAGATTCAACGGAATGAAAGAGCTAGATGAGACCGACAAGAAGATCTTGATGAAGCTACAAGAAAACGCAAGAATTTCTTATTCGAAAATAGCGAAGGAGCTTAACTTAAGTGAATCAACAATACATCATAGGATAAGACGTCTCAAAGAAATTGGTATAATAAAGGGGTTTAGAACTCTACTCGATCCTGATAAGATAGGGCTTCATGTATCGGCTTTCGTATTACTCAAAACCGATCCACACCACCACAGTGAAGCTCTAGAGAAAATTACACGCATTAAGGGCGTTTACGAAGTGTATGATGTGACCGGAGAATATTCCGGATTAGTAAAGGTCATGGTTCGTAGTCGTGAAGAACTAGCTGAGGTCCTAGATGAAATAGGGAAAATTGATGGTGTACTTCATACGTATACTTTGGTTGTACTTAAAGTTATATCGCAGAAGGAAACAATAGAATTAGATTAACGAAGCTTAGCTACTTTCCGATTTAGTGATACACGTGTTATCAAGTAAATTACTAATTCACCTTTCTCAAAACCGCGAACGTATGCGTCGTATGGGATTGTGGTGTGAGAATCTCTCTCCATGACGACAGCAACCTCTCTGTTCAGTCCCAATTTCTTAAGCAACTTGTCTACTGTGATCCAGCGGTTCGCTTCAACGAAGCTCCATGTCACGAAGCCTTGTCCAATTATAGGAATATTTCCATCCTTACTCAGATAATCGATAGTTGGTTCTAACTCAGCTATTCTAAGACCTAATTCGCGTGCTTTTCTTCGAAGGTGACACGCCGGGCAAATATCTCCGTAAGATATGGACCCACAATACTTGCACCTTTTAATAGATTCGAGATCTTTCTCTAATTTTATACTTTCCCCTAATCTTTGGAGGTTCCTTAGAGTTCTCAGCTTAATCGAAGGGTGTTCGACCTCTATTTCGTGCATGAAGTTCCTTATCCTGTCTGCGAAGAGTATACCTACGTCGTATAAGGGACACCTCTCTTTGATCCATTCGAGTCTCTTATTTATCGCGAAGGCTAGGACGTCTCGTTCATATATCCAGAAAAGCGGCTTTACGCGTCCTAGAGCACCTGGCAGAGGTTCTTCAATAGCTGTAATCTTCCTCAGGTTCTCAATATCGGATGAAAGCAATGAGGTTAGGCCGACTTGAAGCATATCGTCTAGGTTATGTCCCGTTGAAACGTATCTATAACCTAGTCTAGTCCCTACCAAGTTTATTGCATGATTTCGTATTAGAGAACACAAACCACAAGGTTTTCTCTTAAGTTCACGATAGTGAAGTGCTGTAAACCCATATACATCGAACGCGTGAACAGTTACGTGTTCTATTCCGAGTTCTTGGGAATACTTTGCGGAAACCTTGGCTTCTAGCGTAGTGTACTTGGGAACAGTATCCACGGTTACAGACTTTAAATCTTCAATTTCACCCCTTTCCTTCAGCTTACTTAACAGATAGATCATTGTCAAACTATCTTTGCCGCCCGAGGTAGCAACGAGGATTCTCTTCGGTAACTTAATTCTCTTTACCCTCTTTATAAGAAATTCTTCGAAATGGTCCTTACATAGTCGTAGCTTAGCATAGGGTAATGTTACAACCGCTTCTTTAGAACACAGACTACATTTCGGGCGGCGTACCTCTACCATACTATTTCAGCTAATACGCTCCTGCTGTGATGCCTTTTTACTTCCACGCTTATCCACGAGTATTTCTCTAATTCCTGGGGTATTTCGACAGTTATTGGGTAACTTCCGGGTTGACGACCGTAACTAACGCCCCGCTCAACTTTTTCAATAACGACGTTTACCAATTTCGTCCCTATTGGTACGACCTTCCTCAACATCTCTTCTTGCCACTTCAAGACATACTTGCGGAAACTTTCGTAACCCTTAGCTATACGTGGTTTCTTAATCATATATGAGACTTTCGTCCCTTCAATTATTGAAAGCTTCCTAAGGTTAACTCTTCTGACGAGTAAGCCTTTCCTCTCAATTCGTCTCAGAAGTTCTTTATTAAACTCCCATGTCTCCTTACTCTCGCCCGGCAATCCTGCAATGAAATTTATACCCGGAAGCAAATGAGGTAATCCATTCCATCCTCTTTTTCTTCCTATTTCATTAATTACCTCTATTGCAAAAATGGCTTGATCGATGTCTACTTTGAGGTTATTCAGCTTTACTACTTTTGGATCAACGCTCTCTATTCCTAAAGCCGCTACGTCTCCAGGTGTGTGATACTCAACGATCGTCTTTAATGCCCTTCTGGAGAGGTCGGGCCATTCGTATATAGTCCTTGGATTGACGTTATCAATATGCAAAGTGATAAGGGAAGGTGCTACGTTACGTATGCCATTAAAGAGTTGTGTGAGGAGCCGTATGTTCGGTTTAGGCCATTCGTTAACGCCTAGTTCAGGAGAGCCGTAGACAAGTATGTCACTTTGTCTACCGAGTCGGAAGTTCCTGACTCCCAACTTGTAAGCGTTCTCAACTTCCTTGACTATATCGTATATAGGTCTGACCAATGGCTTGCCGTATTGCGGATCAATACAAAAGCTGCATCCTCCACTTACCCATCGAGCACATCCACGATAAGTTTCTATTTCAAGCGTTAAGTTACCTATATTCATATTAGGATGTTGTAGGACTATTTCGGTTCCTCTAATCAATGCTTTACTACGTAGATAGTAACTTTCCCTTGGATCGAGAGAGCTTATTCTATCAATTCCGTACTTAGCAGCTTGATAGAACCAAGGCGCGAGATCACCTCTAATAATAATGAAATCCTCGTCAATAATTTCCGTTCTCTTCCCACCAATTCCGCCAATCCCATAAGTAGTTATTGGGCCTCCTAAAGCTATTGGAGAGTTGGACCAGAGCTTCAGTAACCTAAGTTCTTCCACATCCCTTAAAGGTTCGCCTCCAAGATATCTTCCAGGGACTAAAGCTCCAGCAACGACTAAAGTAAGGTCAACCTTTCCGGAAAGTTCAACGAAAAGACTCCTATTGCTCCTTACTTGATCTATCGTTAAGTAGTATACAGTCGAGTATTTATCGGCCAATTTCATTGCACCGTAAACTTCTCTTGAATAGACGTCCAAGTACGGTGGAACTCCTAGACCAGCTGGTTCGTCAGTGTAACCGTCCACTATTAGGAGTCGCCTTAGCTTCATTTCGTTGATGACCACGTGAGGGTACGAAAATGAAGGGTAAAATAGTCAGAGATAAAATACCTCTACAAGTACCGGGACAGTACAGAAAATGTACATCGGATGAAGAAATATTGTATTTAGCAAGAAAATTGGTCGAGGAAGGAATAGAATTTCTCATATCATTAGATCCCGTAGAGCTAGCCGATGTATACGAAGTACTTTATGAAATAACGAAAAGAATTAATGTGGATATAGGAGAACTTAGGAAGCAAAAAGCTTCGGAGAAGGGAAATATGGTAAACCTTTGGTGCACAGAAGAGCAGCCGTAAATTCTTACAGATTTACAATTTAATTTTCTATTTATACCTAGCCTTATTATAGTACCTTGAGTGTAATGCTCACGAAGTAACGCATTGCACAGGATGAGGTGAATGCTGGATGATAACATTGATAGAGTTCCTTAAAGTTCTAATACAATACGCTTTACTGATTTCATTGCCATTATCCTATAATCTAACTCATTTAGACAATTACATCGATGTACATCATATAACCGAATACTCGAACTATATTGTTAATGATTGCAAAATTTCCATACTTAGACTTTCTCCGGGTCGTTATATAATACCTCAAGCGAAAATTACTATTTTCGTTTCCCCTCAAATGCTGGCCTCACAGAAATCGTTCCTATTATCAAGTCTACAGAAATTACTGCAAAATAAATATGAGGTGTATTTAGTTAAACTGAGATGTCCGGACTATCCTCACTTAAACGACCTCCAATTAAGGAAATTCTTTAATGGCATCCTTAAGAGCCAAATATGTTATGGATGGGGTCCTGAAGCTTACTATTGCGATTACGTAGATTCCATTATTAAGATAAGGGATTCGCCTATGGGCTCGTACGAACTCTTCTTGAATTCAACTCTATTAGATAGCTCCAAGGGTTCCCAACTTGCTATTAAGTACTTGATCAAAAGCGGTAAACTAAAGTCATTGGGCGTTTCCAGATGGATATACGTTAATCATCGCACGTATGCGATTGGATCGCAAGTAACCCCTTCGCTCTTAGACGGTAATGTGGATGAGATATTTAGATTAGCGGATAAATGGTTATCGACAAAGTAATGCAAAAAAGCTGTAATCAAGATCACTTCGCGGTCGAATTATTTTGAAGAGAAGTGAACTGCTGAAGTACGTTGCCTTACTAACGCTTTTGATAGCATTAGCGTCAATCTCTGGTCAAGCATGGGACGATTACGTATTCATTGAATCTGCACGTCTACTTCTTCAAGGAAAGGATCCCTATGCATATTCTGATAGCATTAAGGCTTATGTAGTTGGTTTAGGGCCAATGTGGGTAACCTATCCTCCATTGCCGTTGCTCTTATGGGCGCTTTCGATTTCGCCGCTAGTCTTACTAAAAGTTCCACTCTCATACTTATATTTACTCTTCATAAAACTTCCGTCAATCGTAAGTATACTATTTTCTATAACTATAGCAAAGAGGATGAACGCTAACTGGAAGATATTGTTGTTAAACCCAATAGTAATAACCTCGATATTCATTCACGGTATGTTTGATTCCATCGTAGCCTTCTTCTTGTTACTTGCTCTCTACTTCCTTATAAGTGGAAAGGTTGAATACGGTGGGATTGCGTATGGATTAGCGCTATCCACGAAACAGCACGCTATTTTAGCACTCCTACCGATACTTTTCTATATTTATAGGAAATTTGAATCGCTTCGGATGATTTTAAGATTCGGACTAATGGCACTTGGAACTTTCGTCCTAATAATCTTACTTTACTCGTCTATATTCGGATTCAGTAATTTAGAAGCTTTGTTCAGATCTATATTCCTCTTTCATTCACATAGACCCCCCAATTCGTTAGGTTTCGGTGGATTTGCTGTTCTGAACTTCTATTCTGATGCTCTGTCTGGGTTCACTGGCAATACTGCAGTAGCACTAAGTATGGGCTCAGTTGTGGAGTTATACAAGGTAATTGATAAAGCGTCTCTACTATTCATTCCATCATATTTAATTCTATCTATCATTATTAGAGATCCCTTTGAGGGCGTACTTCTCGCGTATTTGGTTTATATACTATTAAGCTACGTTGGTGCTGTTCAACACTTAGTCGTTCCTGCTGTCCTTTATACCTTCGCATATCAATCTAGCCCGTTGTTAAGGAGGTATTCTAAGTTACTGATGTATGCATTTATTCTATATTCGATCCAACATATATTGAGCTTCTGGGACTTGTTCCCAATGGTCGTAAACCCCTTATTCCTAAAGTCGTTCGGATTATGGTTGGCCAAGGTTTCCAGGATCATAGATTACGTTTTCGAATATTGGGATGTGGTCCTTCGGATAATTGGTTCGATATCATTGTCCCTTGCTTTCATCTCACTAGTCTCATTCATTGTAATGTACTTTAAGGATCATAGAAGGTATGCTTCGTACCTTGTAATTGGATCGTACATATTGGAATTAATAATACTCATTGCACTGGCTCCTAGCTTAACCCATCATAATGAGATGAATGGAAATGAGATTGTGGAGGCGAAAGGTTGGTGTTTAATAGTACCTTGGGAGAACATGGAATATCCCGGGCAAATGTACGGAGATTACATGTCGAAGTTCGCAGTTCCAATCTATGGCTACTATTCGTTTTCAAAACCTATCGCAGATAAACTAGTTCATGAGTTGAAGGGCAAATGTAACATCGGAATATTAGCTAGGTTAGATCTCTTTAGGGGGTATGAATACACGGATTTAATAAGCTCCTTGATCCAAAACAAAGTTAAGTACGCATGGGTATTGAGTCCAAATAATTACATTGACGGAGTTGGTAGCACTTCTCCAAACTCATTTAAACGCTTGTTGGAGGTGATAAGGGTAAATACACCCGTTAATGGATATTTCAAACTAGGAGGTATCTTGGACATCTTAAACGAAACCTTAGGATTATTTAAGGACATTACATACTATGACGGTTATTATAAGTATAATGGAAAACCGCTATTGTTAATCTTAGGTAACCTATCTACTAGGGAACTAGAAATTATCGAAAAGTACGGTTTCGCCATTGACAGATTCAATGGCACTATTATAAATATTAGAGATATGGAGCTATCCATATCCTAAGCAACGAATTGAACTCTAGTTCGTATTCAACTTTCATTGGTTTATCCTTACCAAAGGAAATCTTCGCCATTTCCGCAGCTTGGTATGCTCGGGACGCGTCATTCAAATGAGAAATAGAGTATTTAGCGTGGGCATCTGTATCTATATTTAAGGAAAGTAGCGGATTACCAATAGTTAGTATAGCATCATACGATTTGTTAACTTCACTTGCATGAACCTTGATTTCGTTTGTCTCCTCGACAGCACTCAAATAGACCTCATCACCAACTACTTTCGCGTCAGCAACTATATCTCTGAAATCCTTAGGTTTCATTGAAAAGCTCGCTTCTAATTCAACGTCCGGTTCTCTCAGTTCCTCGCCGATTGAGAGTTCACTTGCCAAAATTTTGAATTCCCTTTCAACACTTGTCTTCTTATTTATGTATCTTATAACGAAGTATGGTGAGCTTGAATCGTAGTTTAGCTCGACGATGTCTTCACGTGTTGCTCTTTTTATAGCATTAGCCACTTCGCTTGAAGGTATTTCTACTAGGGCTTCCCCACCTTCTACATAGTATTCCTCGAACGATGTAGAGGTTAATTCGAATACTATCATTAGGTTGTTGTCACTACTCATTTGCCTTATAGCTAGACCGTTTTGATCTATCTTTATTGGTAATGTATCGAGAAGTTTAACTATTGGCTGCCATATTTTCTTGAATTTAGTACCACTTGGATATACAGCGCGCAGTGTTACCATATTTCTAATTACACCGAATTCTAGTAGGTCTATCAAATTCTTATTTTATTAGCCTCGGCCACGCGTTGGAATGTGGGTAGATGTAATGGAAATTGAAGTGACCGTAGACATAGGAAAGTATAAATGGGTAAGGTTGCCTCGCGAAGACGCATTGAAGTTATTAGAAATAATTGAAACGAAACTTGGAGAGAGTCCTAGAGACTTACAAGAAGCAATGAGATACATTCGCCACTTCGATGAATTCTATCAAGAGATGAAAAAGAGGTTTAAGGATTTCATTGCACCAACGCAATCCTTAAGTGACATGATTAAAGGAACTGTTGTTGTTGATAAGCTCTCACTAGAAAAGGAGGGAGGTAAAGATTACGTAACTATAGTATTCGACAGGAGGGTACCATTAGATGTGTTGAAGGAAGCACTGCAGGAAATGGGATACAGTGTTAGAGAGAAGGTGGAAAAAATATGGTAAGGGTATTGAGAGTAATGATTCACTCGTATGATAACGAGATCTTGGAAAAAGCTCTAGATTCTATTAGGAAAACGTGTAATTGTGAACCTAAAATATCTAAATCAAAACTCATTCCAAATTACGCATTTGTAGAACTCCCATTAGTAATCTCACCCGATTCCGTTTCTAGGTTGTTAAAAGAATTAGGTATAGAGGATTTCAAGTTAGTTGTAATAGATTGAATTACTTCGTCTACGTCTAATCTAATCATCTTGATTCTTCCATTATGGAATTTCACAAGAGCTTCGCCTTTCCGCAGCAACGTAACGTAGCTACAGTAATCGCGTAGAGACGTACATATCCAATTATCTTTGTCTAACCTATTAAGTTTAAGTACAATCCAAGTGCCTATGTTACTCCATATCTCATAGCTTAGATCACTTGGGGACTGGGTTGCTACTATAAGACTTATTCCCTTACTCCTTCCTTCACGAGCTATTTCTTCCAAGAGGTTACTTTCTATAAGCCACGCTTCATCAACAACTATTACCTTCCTTAGATCTTTTGAAGGTTCCATATTTACTATTTCATCCAGAATATTCTCGATCACCCTGTTAATTTCTTCTTTTCTTAATGTAGAAGTCCCCTTAAATCTGTACACTTGCACCGGTATCTCCATTTCTCTTAATATATACTCTAGGTCTCCTTTGGGATCTATTACTATCACGTTAACGTAGGAAAGGAGTAAATGTATTCTTATTATGAGTGAAGCTAAGATTGTTGTCTTGCCCATACCAGTGCTTCCAATCACCCCTATGTGATGTCGTATACTGGTAGGTGGAATGAATTCTATGCGATTGGATTCAATGTCGATCCCTAAGTATATACCATCGCTTATTGTTGATTCAAGTGGTGGATTAGCTAAGGCTAGAGCAATGGAAGGTACTACTATTCCATTTTCCTTTACAACCTTCGGGTTAACCATCTTCTTGAGTTCTCTTGAATCGATGTCGCGTACTTGCGCTTTGAAAAGGCTACTCAACAAGTTTTTTAATGTATATTTCTCGGCTTCCAAGCGCTCTAAACCCCTTGAGTAGAGTAGGTAATTGATCTCTATTCTCGAAGGTAGTGTAGACGTGGAATAAAGCTTCAATAGTTTTTCTAAGTACCCTATTCTCAATTCTATTCTAATATCAGTTGGATCGTTCATTTTTTGTACTTTTAAATGAGTTAATTCCCTCTCAATACTCTTTATAATAGATACCGGATCGATGCTTTTCTTTAGTAATCGTATTTCCAAAGCTACGTCTAAATTCAATCTGTTTAAGAACTGAGTATACATTCTAATAATCTCGTCATACTCTTCAAGAAGTTTTACTGAATCTATATCTTCAACTCTCAATCCCTTTACATATATAGGTCCCCTCTGAGTTCGTATACGAACAGTATTGGAATCAATTTCCTCAACAACCTTCTTTCTATTCTTAGGCTTGATTCCACTTTTACATATAATGAATGGTGTAACAATGGCAACAAGTAGTTCTATTATTCCCATTACGTTCTTACCACGTTCTTACAACGATCCTTTTAACACCACCAGAGAGTAGCGTAGCTAAACTATAGATCGTTATCGATATAGTTGTTAAGTGTATGTATGGGATAGAAGCTAAAAAGAACGGCGCTAAAAGTATATCTGCAGTAGATAATTTCTGCTTAGAAACCCTACTCAGAAGTTGTAGACCCAGTTTGTTTGAGAGGTAACCTAGTTCGAAAAGGCTAGGTGGTGTAAAGCCTTTCTTTCTTCCATTTATTATAATATCGACCTCATTCCCTTTATCTACATCGAAAGTGACTTTCCAGACTTCTATGCCATTCCATAATTCATGTTCTAATTTACCATTCTTAACGTTGGATGAAAGATATATGCCGACAGTTTTTTCATCAAATATTCCCGAAAATGCTATTGAAACGCCTTGACAGTTCTCAAGAGGAACGAACTTGAATCTCATTATTAAATAACCGTCTTGAGAGGTCTCAAACTTTGGTGGAGAAGTATAATAATATAAACTACAAGGTAAATAAATTGCTATTCCAGGATCGGGTACAATTAATCCCTTCACTTTTATTTTCGAGTTAGTGAGAATAGTGTTAGGGCTAACATAGATCTTCTTCCAATCTTCTTCAGATACATCTATCTTAATACCAAGCAATTCCACTTTGATTTCAGAACGAGGCCAAGGAACACCACCTAGTGTATATGCGGTATCAAAGAAGCCTTTTGGATTCGTTGGATATATTCCACATATTCCTTTTAAATCACAAAAATATACTAAAGCGTATGGAACGTGATTTCCCTGTTCATCCAAGAGAGTTCCTTGAAGGTAGAATACGTTATAAGGTCCTCTCTCAAAGACCCCGGAGGCAATCATTTCAACGAAGTTAGCAATTGTTGGACTCATTGCTACAAATAATTTCATTATAGGTATAACGAGAGGCGTCATTACGTAAGTTACAACACCTAAAGAGAACATGAAAGCACCAGCAGATTTCGTAATTTTAAATGGAATACTCATGAGCAATATACCTATGGATAGGAATCCTGGAAGCAAGAGTTCCGATATTCTAGCTAAAATATAGAGAGCAGTCCAACTATAAACAGCTAACTTGAGGCTCGAAAGAAATATGTCTAGGAATGGTCTCGTAAACAGATTATTGAAGACTTCGATACGCGAATACGCTACGTATAATGCCTCTAACACTTTCCCTAATGGAAACTTATTAAATACAGTTTTCATTACCTTTGAAAGATAGTCTATAGTTATATAAGTAGATGCAATACCCTTATCTATCTCCAAGATTTCTTTGATATAACTTTCTCTATCCATTCCAATAAGAGCATAAGTTTTATCTAGAAACCATAATATTAGGAAGAAGGATGAAGTGAGTGTGAAAGTTGTGATAGAATCTGAAATGAGTATGGGGGCCCACCTTTTGAGACTTGGGAGGGGAAGTGGAATCGAATAGAGGAGGGTTCCTATAACGTACGTTAGAGCGGACAACGCGGCTGAAATTGCTAATATACCTAATATTAGGTCCATTAAACTCGAACCCTCCTTGTTCAACAAATATCAAGCTAAGGAGACCAGTGGGGTGATCGAAAGTTGGTAAGTACCAAAAAGAGATGGCGGATCAGAACGAACATAGTATGGGACGTAGACAAGAACGTTCCTGTATTTAAAGATACATGTTGGGATTGTAATTACGTAGAACTTCCAATGACGGACCCCGGTGACGCTAGACCTTCTTTTGATAGTGATCGAGACCTCCTCGCTAAGACTCTAGAAGAAGAGTTTGGTGCTGGAAAGTACCTAAATGAAATAATCGGTAGCGGATCTTTTCTTGTAAATAAAGGGGCAGGATTAGACGATTTCAGAGAGATTTTTAGTCGCGGAACTATAGTTGGAAAGCTCTATTGGGATATTATCAAGAGAAGATGGCGTTTCCGGCCTAGTTACTCAGCAGCGAAGATTATGGTTGAGAAGGGAGTAATACGAAAGGTAACGGTTCTCGACTATCCTAAAGAAGGTTCCAATATAAGTGGTAATTGTGAAGTCGACGAACACGTAGCACTAGTACTCAATGGCGAACCAATTGGAATAGGGTATTGTCGTAGCAATGGAAGAATTAGAGTAGTAACTACTTTCCCCAAGGAATTGTATGGTCGGGAACCGTTCCCAGCGCCTGACATACCTACCAATATTCACGATTGGATTAAGGAGAATGAATTAAGAATAAGAATGATGACCTCTCAATCAGAAAAGTTCCTATATCAAATGATCGAAAAAGTAAAGAAACCAGTCACGGTGTCGTTCTCTGGAGGTAAAGATAGCTTAGTCTCTCTTCATCTCACGTTAAAGTTCGTGACTCCCACAGTAATATTTAATAATACTGGGATAGAGTTACCCGAAACTATAGAAACAGTACGCAAGGTCGCATCGAAATATAATCTCGAAATAGTAGTCGCTGACGCTGGAGATGATTTTTGGCATGCTGTAAAAATGGTTGGTCCGCCTGCTAGGGATTTCAGATGGTGTTGTAAGGTAACCAAACTCGTTCCAATGGCTAAATTGGCAAAGGAAAAGTGGCCTGATGGTGCATTAAACGTAGTGGGTCAGAGAGCGTTTGAGAGTATTGAAAGGTCGAAATCACCTAGAGTATGGAGAAACAAGTGGTTCCCTCATATATTAAATATATCACCGATACATGAATGGACGCAATTGGACGTATGGTTCTATATATATAAGAATAACTTGGTTGAGTTAGTAAATCCTCTCTATTTCAAAGGATTTGAAAGAATAGGGTGCTTCATGTGTCCTGCGAGTCCATTGGCGGAGTTCGAAACGACCAGAAGCGTACACCCAGAGTTGATGGAACGTTGGGAAAAAGAGTTAAAGATATGGAAAGACAGGCTAAACTTACCAGAAGAATGGATAACCTATGGTTTATGGCGTTGGCTTTCGCCTTCTTCAAGGAAAAAGTCATTAATGAGAACAGTCGGTATCGAATATGATGTTTGGATAGAATATAAAGGTAGACTTCATCCACCAATTATTGAGAAGAAGGTTGGCGATGGTTTTGTTCGCTTGAAATTTCTTTCGAATATTTCCCATTCTTTATCCGACCAGGAGAGCATTATTGGTAAGAAAAGAGATGGTAAATTGAATGCAGAGGGTTACTCAGTTACATATAAAGAGAATGTAATTGAGATCGAAGGCGAAAATGCCATAGAGGGTGCAATAGAAGTCTCTGCATTGATATACAGATGGTTCAAATGTATGAGATGCAAGAGTTGTGAAGTATGGTGTCCAACTGGTTCGATCAAAGTGACTACGCGTCCAAAGGTTAACGCTGAAACGTGCATAAGTTGTAAGTTGTGCTTAATTGAGTGCCCCATGTACGACCCGTTCTCAGACAGAATAGTTTCCGCTGTTCTACTAGATAGGTTCGACGGTTGGAGGAGGAGCACGAAACCCCTTAGAAAGGAAGTACTGAAAGAATTGAAAAAGACCTTTTCGAAGCCCGTTGGTGAGCCACCCGTTACTGATGACGCTGCAGAATTAGGAGGTTTATAGATTTTGTTTCATTAAAGTAATTTTAAGTGAGACGTCAACTCGTTAACCATTTCCTCCGGTGCTGGACCTATAGCTATAGCTGTCAAGGTGTTAGGTGGTAACTGAGTAAGACCAGCATCTCTAATAAGAGAGCATGGTAGACCTTTCTTAAGAGCTTTACTATACAATTCTAATAATTCGCTTTCAGAAGAAGCTTTTAAAACAACCTTCTTCTGGCCTTCCATTCTCCATTTATGAACCCATTCACGCCATATAGCACGTTCTAATGCGATAAAAACTGCTTCGCATGAAGCGTGTGCTACTTGAGCCGCTATTTTTCCTCTTCCCATTTTAAGATCCGTTCTCACTACAATAGATTGCTTGAATTTCATTCACGTCCACCTTTAATCCGCTCATTCTGATAGCATATATTACGTCCTTACACGTAGCTCTTAACCATCCAGCTACTTCAATTGCCGTTTTCAATGGATCTTCACCTTGCCTATATGCTTTTATCATCTCTTTCGCTATTCTCCACCTTTTCTCAGTACTACTCATAACTTCTATTATCGCTTTCTCTATGTTTCCTTGAAGCTCGAATCGAGCCCTTAACAACGCGTAAACTAATTTGTGAACTATTTGGGGAACTCCTATCGTACTTCCACGTAGAGTTATTTTCCTTCTCATGCATACTTTACAAGGAATCTTCGAGGTTAGACCTTTCCTAGGAATTTCCTTATCTACAATTCCACCGAAAATGAAGTATTTAGCTGACATCAGCTCCGTTATACTAAGTTCTCTTTCCGCGTTAGGATCAAGTAATATTACTCCATCTTCGTTCTCTATATCTTTTATAGATAGCAATTTAATGAAATTAGTTTTAATATCAATGACCGAGTTTAGTGGCAAATCTATTAAGACGAAATGTTTGTCCCAAAGAAACGTTCTAACGGCATTGAGCGATTCCTTAACTTGCATCTTTAGTTTCCTCTGTTCGCGCGGCGTATGGAGGTCGAAAAACCCCATATATATGCCTACTCTCGGATACTCGGTAACTAATGGTTCAATATGGGTAACCTTAATTTCACCATTTTCTTGATGAGTAGCATCGCTTGTTTCTGTACCTCCACGTAGAGCATACCAGACGCATTCTTCATCCACGCATCTCTTGAACCACCTTTTGCATTTGATTCCCTCTCCTAGTTTAATGGAAGAGCCTTTAAGTAGCATATGCACAGCAGTCTCTTGGAAGGGATCTCGAATAAATCGCTTATTCCTTACATTATATTTACTGGCTAGAACATTTATACCTCTATCGGAAAGCACTTTAATGAGGGCTTCGCCGGGTCTGAGGTTTCCCAAGGCTCGCGAACCTCAATTGGGGATGTGGAAAAGCGTAAAGGCCTGATAGGTGAAGAGGCTGAGCTACGCTGAACTCATATATATCCTTCTTTGAGCATTAGCTCGGCAGTAAGTAGGCTTACGCCCGATGCTCCACGCAATAAGTTATGGCCGACCGCGACCATTCTAATTCTCCCGCTTTCCATAACCTCTATACGTCCCACAGTCACTGACATACCATTTCCATTATAGCGATCTAATCGAGGTTGTGGTCTATCTTCCTCTTCCCTTACTATTATAGGTGAAGGCGGAGCTGTAGGTAACGAAAGCTCTTGCGGTCTGGATCTGAATTCCACGAGAACGTCTTTAACGAGGTTAGCATCGACGCTCCTCTTGGGTTTAATATAGATGACTTCAGTATGTGAATCCAAAACTGGTACTCTAGTTGTAGTAGCCTCTATAGAGAATTTGGATGGCTTGATTTTTCCATTCTCTAGTTTCCCTAAAATCTTAACGCTCTCAACTTTCACTTTATATTCTTCTTTGGAAATATAGGGTATTATATTGTCTACTATCGAATATGCTGGAAGACCTGCGAATCCCGCACCGCTAATCGCTTGCATAGTTACAACGCTAATTTCCTCTATCCCGAACTCATCTAAGATAGGCTTTAGAGGTAGAGTTAACACGGCTGTGGTACAGTTTGGATTTTTAACGAGTTTCGCACCCCATCGCGTTTGATATTTCAAGAGTTCTAGATGTTCACTATTGACCTCAGGGTTCATAAGGGGAACGTCAGGTTCAAGTCTAAAGGGCGAGGCATTCGAAACGACTGGTATCCCTTTCTTGAGATACTTTAGCTCTATATCAGCTGCAACCTCACTAGGTAATGCGGAGAATATGAGATCCACCTTTTCCGTAAGTTGATCAGGATTACTTGCATCGAAAACGACATAGTCCTTGAACTTCTCGGGGAAAGGTTTTGGTATAATCCACTTTACTACCTCTTTATATTTCTTACCAGCTGATCTCTTAGAAGCGCCTAGTGCAACCACTTCGAAATATGGATGGTTTTCGAGAAGACTCGCGAACCATTGACCGGCCATTCCAGTGGATCCTAGAACGGCGACTTTTACCTTATCCATAATCTAAGACCCCATAGATCGCATAGCCTCGGAACCAATAACGTTTATTGAAAGTAATGAAATACAATAGTTAATATATCGTTTCGTGTACCGAAGGACGGTGATCAGCATGGGGGGAAGGCAAAGGACCAGTCTGTTCATGGAAAGTGCGTCTGAGAGAAGTAAAGTAGAGAAGAGATTACAAAGCAAGAAAGGTAAAGGTTCTAAGAAGTAAACACGATATTTATAATTATACCCTTTAACTAATTTACTTTCTTATTACGGCCTACACGAGGTCTAAAGATTGCCTAGATGTCCTTACAGGCAATTACATATCTCAATACCGAGCGATGCCCTGTCGACATACCCCTCATTAAGAGAAAAAACCTTAGTAGCTGGATTCATTGCACGAGCTATTGCAGCTTCGCGATCGGAAAGAGTTGCTATATATCATACGGCTTCAGATAACGGTTTAGATGTTCTAATCTCCATTCTGAAATATCTAGCTGAGCCTGTATACCTTAGGAAGAAACTCTTTCCGCTCAAACCAGAGCTTAAGTATGTGGGAATATTACCACCACTAAATATACCTAGTCTAAATGAAGGATTTAGGGATAAGGAAAGCTCAGCGCTCGTTAAAGTTGGATTAATTGTTGACTGTCGAAAGGGATCTAGAGCAATAATAGACATTGGAGAAGAAAAGGAAGTGGTAGTACAATACGATAAATGCAGAAAAGGAAATACCGTTATGGTATTAATAAAGGAGAATGATGAGCTGGTCGTCCTCCCTAGGAAATATGGAATTTGGCATGGCACGTATTGGGGCTATAAGGTTACAGTGTATAAAGATCTAAACAAACTTATCGATGAATACAGGAAAAAGAAGTTCAAGGTAATTGGAACCTCGAGATACGGTGAATGGCCAGGGAGATTGAGAGAAATCATAAGACCAGACTCTAAGGTAATTATAATCTTCGGTTCACCCTCGGAAGGTTTATTAGAAAAAGTTGATGGAAATGTGTTTGACGTTCTCGTAAACACGTTCCCTTGCCAAGGAGTTAAGTCAATTAGACTCGAAGAAGCGATTTGGAGTACGCTAGCTCTCTATTCTTCTCTTGAGTACGGATTATAGAGAACGATGTTGGACTAACTTTGGACAAGTTTTGGACAACCTTTGGATGATCTTTGTATAAAATATTGGATACCGATTTAGACAAACCCATACGATACTTTTCTCCCAGAACTCGTTTACCGGCTTAACTATTACATAAGAGTTTTGTATAATTTACTTTATCGAATCACTATAATGAAATGTTAACTCGTGTAATATTTCTGAATACAACTTTCAACCTGTGAAATGTTATACAACGTACTGTACGACAATGAATACGAAAGAAATCTAAGTGATGTTCAAGTCTTGTCCAAGACTTGTCCAAAGTCAATATCTTTCGAATAATTCAAAGGTATTTGAGCAATTCTATTAAACGTCTATCCGCGACCCTGTATTTACTTCTCCTCTTAGATTTCGTATTGGAAACCCTTTCTACGAGTCCCTTCTTTAAGAGAGGCTCCTTTAACCTATAGTGTATCGTGCTTTTCGCAACCTCGTAGCCTTGTTCCTTTAACCATTTAGTGACGTCGCTAGGCCCGGCCTCACCGAGAATAGCCAAAGCTTTCAAGATCATTCTATCCAACTCGTCTAATTCAAACAATATTGTAGTTTCCATAGCCCTTTCGGCCTCTCTAATTGCTAACTCAATGTGTTTCTTCGTCATTTCGCCTTCTTTGGCTGCATATGTTAGTGCTCTTTGTGCAACTTTAATCGTGTCTCTTAGGATAGGGAAATGACTCCATATTTCTTCAATCCATTCTTCTCTAAATGGATAAAATTTGTTATCAGGCTTGGAATATCCCTCTAATCTCTTTAGGAATACGTGTTTTACTTCTTGGAAATTGTATCCGGGTATACGAATTTCTATAAACTTACTTACCACATGGGGATACTTCATTCTAAAGTTTTGTAAATGGTCCGGGAGAATTGTTATTATGAAAGTAGCTTTGTTTTGGCCTTGGAGGAGTTGATCAAACCAAAAAGCTAACTGTTCGAATGAGTCCGAGAAAGCAAATCCATCAATCATAAAGATTAATGGTATTGAAGTATTATCTATAACGAAGCTTAGCGCAGATTTCAACGTATCTAGATCAACCTTTCCAAATCTCTCGAATCTCGTGAGGACGTTCTCGACGACTTGTGAAAGATATTTGAATACCTTCTCATATTCTTGGTTAACTCCTACAAAGTATATCCAGCCTGGTTTCTTGAAACCCCTTTCCAAGCCTTTGAGCATGTTATATAAGAACTTCTGTAGATTCTCATCATATGTGGTCTTTACAACGATTGGTATGTTCTTCTTTACAGATGCTTCAAGTGGTGATTTCGGATATGGTAAATCTAACTCTCTTCTCCAATAGTTCAAGAAGGTTGATTTGCCTAAGCCATAACTTCCTACAACGAATACTCTTCCGTTCCCTTTTTCCTTAATAATTCTTTCGAAAACCAATTTCTCGAATAAGTCGTCTGGTTCATATCTCTTTACGTAAAATCTTAACATTTCTCCATCTAGGGGTGCAGGCTCAAACCGACGTATCAATTCGTAGAATTCGATAGTCCCCGTATAACAAATAGGTGTCTAAATGTAAAAACGAGGTAAGCGTAATCTTTGGATAATTTGGACTATTCATTCCTGCAGGAATTTGGATACAACAATATTGCAGTACGACTGAAGTATTCGTACGAAAAACTGTTAGGATATTTGTACAAGTATTATAAGTTGTCCAAACCTGCAGGAAGAAGGATCGAAAATAATTTCGCGAGGAGGGGTTCAAGGGGTTGGACGTTTCAATGAATAAAGAAGGGGTTGCTAAACCTAAGCTAATAACTAGAATATTAAGAGCGATCTACCCATTACATGACGACGTTGTCGCTAAGGCATTCATTAAGGCAGGCCTGTATCGAAAGGCACTAGAACTTCTACCTCCTTATTGGAAAAGAATAGTAGACTTGGGATGTGGAACTGGAAGGACGTTTGAAGTTGTGGAAGAAGGGAAAGTAGTAGTTGGTTTGGACTTAACCTTAGATTTTCTTAAAATAGCAAAAACTCGCCATCGACAAAAACCATTTGATTTGGTATATGGCACAGCTACCCACTTACCCTTCAGATCTAACTCATTTGATGGAGTTCTAACCTATACTATGATGCATCATTTAACATATGATGAGAAGCTAAGGACCCTTAGCGAGATAGCCCGTGTAAGCGATACATACGTCTTCGGGGAAGTAGGAAAGAAGCTTTGTTGGAGTTCGATATTATTGAAAATGATTGGTTCGAAAGGTTTGATATCCAAGGACGTTTTCGAGAAAGTCGGATTGAGAATAGAAGTTTGGGAGGATCCGAAGTCATTTTGTCTAATAATAGGAAAAGCGAGCAGATTAAGAAAGGAATAACCGCCCTAGAGTAATGGGAGATTGGGATTGAAAACGAAGATTCTAACCTCTCACTCAGGAGGCTATCCGAGGCCTCCAGAATGGCGTAAGAGCATTGATGCTTATCAAGCCGGAAAGATAGATTACAAGGCCCTTATGCGGAATTGGGAACTCCAAACGAGCTCAGTTATATTTGAACAAATGGAAGAGAACATAGACATTCTAACCTCTGGCAACTTGTTTTGGGATGATCTATTCAGACCGTTTGCCAAAGCATGGGATGGAATGGAGCTACCTGAAGTTGGTGGATATTACAGGTTTTACGAGCTCAACTTCTATTACAAAAGGGCAATAGTCAATGGAGAAATAAGACCGACTTATCCAGTCCTATATCACGAACAGAAGTTATTAAAAGAGCTAAATGGAAGATCTTCTAAAGTAGTAGTTCCAGGTCCATTGACTTTTGCGTTGCATGTCGAAAACAAGTACTATCCGAACATTAAATCTCTTTTAAGAGATATAACCTTAGCGCTCGCAACGGAGCTTGAGATGGTTAAGGACTTCGTGGACTATATTCAAGTGGATGAACCAGCATTAGTTGATCCAGAGGTTAACGACGAGTTAAAGGGCCTTGCGATTCATTTCATTAATGAATTATCAGCGTTGACTGACGAGAAGAAGATAATAGTTAAGACCTATTTCAAACCAGCAACGGACATTTACCATCTAATAGAAGATCTGGAGGTTAGCGGGATAGGTTTCGATGCTGTAAGTTGGAATTATGAAGATATGAAGGAAACAGTATCCGAATACGGATATCCTTTCGATGTCCTAGATCTCGGTATCGGGGATGCATTAAATGTAAGACTTGAACCAGTCGAAGAAACCGTAGGTAAAGTAATAGGATTAATGGATGAAATAAAGGTTAAGGAACTACATATCTCTCATAACTATCGACTTGATCTGCTACCCTATTCGCATATTCGAAAGAAACTGAGGAGACTTAGCGAGATAGTCATTAATCTAAGAAGACGTATTCTTGAGGAGGTGGAGTAACGTGAGTAACGCATATAAAATACCCAAAGTACTACCGACCACTGTTGTCGGAAGCTATCCAAAGTTTCCCGAAGCTAAGAAAGCGTTAAAATTATATGAGAAAGGCGAAATAAGTGAGGAAGAATTCGAACAACTCATTAAGGAAGCGATAAGAAAGGCAGTTGAAGACCAGATTGAAGCAGGAATAGACATAATCTCTGATGGTGAGCAAAGAAGGGAAGATATGGAAGTTTACTTTGCAGAGCGTCTTGAGGGATTCGTGGTCGGAAACAATCCTGAAGATTGGGTTAGAATATTCGATAATGTACATTATAGGAAACCCATAGTAGTTGGTAAAATTGCTTGGAAAGGACCTATGACCTTAACCGATTGGAAATATGCAACCGAATTCTCTCAAGGGAGACCCGTAAAGGCTATAATAACCGGGCCGTATACCATGGCTGACTGGGCCTTCGATAATTACTATGGCGACAAAAGGGAACTAATAATTGATTTGGCTAAAGCTCTACAGAAAGAGCTGAAAATTCTCTACGAAGCCGGAGCTAGATTCCTTCAAGTTGACGAACCGGCCTTATCAACCCATCCCTACAAAGACGATATTGAAATAGCAAAGGAAGCGCTTTCCATAGTCTTTAGCGGAATGGAGGATGCTAAGAAAATAGTACATATATGCCATGGAAGAGTAGAGAAGTTATTCCCAGATATTCTAGATTATCCTGTTGATCAATTCGATTTAGAATTCGTAAATAACAACTTCAAATTACTTGAGGCAATAAAGGAATATGATTACGCATCTAGCGGAAAAGAGCTCGGGTACGGAGTAATAGACATTCACTCGAAAAAGGTCGAAACTAAGGATTTCATAAAGAACGCAATTTATAGAGTACTTGAAATTATGCCACCAGAGAAGGTCTACGTCAAACCCGATTGCGGTTTAAAAATACTGGGTGATAGGGACATAGCCTTCAAGAAAATGAAGGTGATGGTAGAAGCTACAAAGGAGGTTAGAAAGGAACTCGGGTACGACGAAAGTTAAGCTATTTTGCTCCCATATATCTCGAGTAGCTGACACTTGTCTTTCAACTTTTTCAATCTATCTGATAGCTCAGTTAATGAAGTAACCTCTATTTCGTTCTTGCCAAATCCCATTTGGACTCTAGTTAGATCCGGACATATGTCTCCCTTTAGTACTATGTTGCAAGCATCACCGCTCAATAAACCTTCTATGTAAATACAAGTATCTCTCGTAGTCATATAAAGGAAATCAGTAATCTTCTCTATAGACTTCTTAGCTGCGAAGTGAACGTATGATGGTTTGAAAGTTAACGACTTCCTTGAAGGGATCGGCATTGAGACCCTTGCTTCAGGGTTATCTCGTAAATCAACCTCTATTTTCTCCTCATCTAGTTGAATTATCTCAGCTACGCCTTCTACAGAGACCAAGGCCCTTTGAAAAATATCGACAGCTTCCGAACCGCGTAGCGTTCTTCCCTTATAGATTACCTCTAATCCTATTATGACGTTTCTTAGTATTTCAACGTATATTGTAATAGGACTTCCGTCAAGAACTCCATCAACTGAAATCCTTCCTACGAAATTCTCCGAACTCAGTTCTTCAATTAAATCGAGTAAGCTGTACTCTTGAGGCGAAACTCTCTTGAACCCTATGGTCTTTCCAGAACTTATGAATGGCATCTAATTTCACACCTCCTTGAGGTCTTCTATTATTTTATCGAAGTTTGGCGCGTTAGGTGATAAAATAAATAATGATACAACTGATGAATCTTTTAAAATCAATATAAAGAGATGGTTCTGGAATTGATCCTTGCGTGTTTCAACGAAAGCCATTAACTCTTCCAATTCATCTCGGAGTGCCTTGAAGTACTGTGAATTAAAGTTCTCTATATCATTTAATAGGACTATTGAGGACTCATGTAGTACTATTCGAGGCTTTTCGTTTAAGATCTTTTCTTCTTTCGGTTTGACCTTATATCCAAGTAACTTGTATTTGAGTAATTCCTTTCTCCCATGAACCATTATTTTAGAGGTTAGTCTGCCTATTTCATCTAGTTCTTTAGCCATTTCCTCGATGACTTTCTTACTTTTCTCGATAAACTCTTCTGGACCGTGTGCAACTATTATCATATCTTAATGACCCCCGTAACTACTTCTCGTGCCTTATTGATAAGGTTCTCATCAATTACGAAATTGATTGGTGCACAGTAAGTTGGTTTAGAAAATGTTACTATCCACTTACCTGAGCTTCCAAGGGGGTATTGGAAGGCATCCACACCGTAGATCGCACCCACTTGTTCTGGCATAGTTAGAGAGGCACCTATTATCGTTTTATTACATTTCACTACATCCAATATCCATCTATCGTTTACTGAGACTATATTATACGCTACATCTTCTTCCGATCCTAGGAGTTCTCTAAGTTCCGAAGGTGGATCAGGAACATCGAGTAACATACTTCCCCAATTATCCGTATCTACTGAAACGGACGAAGGTTCGAATAATTGAACTACCGGTATTACCGTGCCGTTCAAAACGAGCGCTTCTCTTACTCTTATTTCTTTAACTAGTGTTAAGAGAGATTCGGGCGATTCTAGTTTTATGTAGTCTGGGTCCATCATCTCTATGAATAGTTCCTCCGAACTCATCTTTATGAACGTTATTTCTATTTTACTTGGAATTGAAAACGCCGCCAAGTCACCTTTGAATGCTATCGCTACACCATCTGTAATGAGAATATCTAGCGGTGGCCATTTTACATTGAGTCTCCCGCTTAATCCAGCACTCCTAATTTCTTGTAGTGCTTCGAAGAGCGTATTGAATTTCTTATAGAACGTGCCACAACTCCAACAGACGTTACTCATGGCTTCCTACCCTGGGACAACCCTTTTTACACCTAATGGAGAGAGGTATTCTAATGCGATTTCCTCAATACGACTCCAAGGCACATCTTCATTACTCTCTATTCTCAAAAACGCGATCTTCTTTTTCACTTGTAGACTGAAATCCGTTATTTCAATGCCCAAAGCCTCGAGACGATAAAGCAGACCTAGTACTGCTTTTCCTAAAGCCACAATACCAGCAGAGGAAATGTAGTGAGATTCCGTGTCAAATGTAATTAGAGAGTCGGCGGTCATTTCACTCAAGCTTGAAACTTCCGGTGGAGGCGCTGAGAACAAGACCGTGACTATATCCTTATCATCGCCTATTTTTTCAAAGAACTTGGAATATTCAACTTCGTTGCCATTTATTGTGGCTTTGATAATTTCTCCATTACACATAATTAATATGCCAGAGTTCCCTTTCTTACTATTAAGAATAGTTATTTGAGTACATACTGAAGGCAACATATTTTCAATCGCATTACGTATACACTTCAAGCTCCCACTTGAAAGACCGTAAGGAACTTGAGAACTCATAGGTGCATTCTTCCCCATCATGATTTTATTGAAATAAAAATAAACTTAGTCATACAGTTAGCTTAGGGGTATAACAGTTTTGGAAGGTGAAGGAAAGGAAACAAAGGGCGTGAGAAAGATTTCAACTACGACCGATATAATGAATGCAATTAAAAACGTGGAACGGGGAATTGCAATACTCTTAGTACTTAAGAAGGACTTAACGTGGGAACGCTATATTTTACACATAGAGAATAAAAGGATAATTTCCGGTGAACCCAAAATACCCTCTGAACGAGATTTGAAGGATTCATTAATGTCGCTTCTCGTCTTACCACGTGTCCGAATCATCGAGGAAGGAATCGAAAGAATGGTTGAAAGCGCGGGGCTTGACGTGGAGACCCTTCCGGAAGATGTGAAGAGGCTAGTTCAACTAATTCCGGGTATTGAACTGTTCATTCCAGACAAGGAACTTGTGGAAGCTAACGTGAGCGAAACTGTTATCCCAATAAATGAAGTAGTGGACGAAGTCGTTAGGATAGTTGAGAACATGATTGAGGAAATGGGTCTCAAAGGTGAGGTAAAAGTAGTAAACAGAGAGTTAAATATTGTAATCAGTAAGAGGGTTCCGAAGAAACTGGTACAACGATTAGAAAAAGCTCTCAAGGCAAGGTTAGGCGATATGTATGAGATCAAAATAACTACGGGGTGATGTAGAAATGATACTATTCTTCGGTAAGAAGAAGAAAAAGAGAGAAGATACTGTCATTGTAGGGGTAGAGAAGGATAACGTCTTCGGAACTATGAGTCCTAAAGGAGGAGTTGGAAAAACTAGCATAACTGTTGAAGTAGCATCATTAATTACACTCAAGGATATGTCAGTTGCACTAGTTGACTGGGATCTGTGGTCTCCTAGGCTCACGAGCAGGTTAATTGGAGTAAACGAAGGTCCTGGCCTCTTAGAACTCCTCTTAGGTGAAGCAGAGCCTGACGAGGTACTCAGAAACGTCGATTTCACTACGACCTCCGGTAAATTAATTCGATTCAAAGTTGTGCCTGCTTCCGATAAAGAGGCGTTAACCAAGGGCTTAATGAAGAGGTTAGCAACTGAATTGGAAGAAAAGTACGATGAGATAAAGGAAAGAGCAATTAATCTCTCGAATTACTTAGCTAGTACCACTGACATCGTCTTTAATGATTATCCCGTACCAAGCGGCCCAGCTCCAGCTCCCTTCCATAAAATTGCAGCTAGCGCCACCCATTGGCTAAATATAGTCATAGATGCTGTCCCAACAACTGCGGAGTACGCGGCAAGATACGTAGAGATGTTCTACCCAACTCTCCCGATATTCATCGTATTCGTAAACATGATAAGACCAGTTCATCACGAATATAGCGCGGCTGTTGCGAGAGCACCCGAGCTATGTAAGAAGTTCGCTGCTAAGTACGTAGCCTTCGTTCCATTCGACGGTAAGCTTTACGACGTAAAAGTATCTGGGGCAGCTCCCCCAGCAAGTATAAACTATAAGCCCACGGAGTCTGACGCTCTAAAAGTACTTCGAGATGCTGCTATGAAGATAGCGCGTAGAGAGAACCCAGCTGGATGCGTTGCATTACACTTGAAAGTACTCTAATCTTAGAAATATTATAGGTAGGTGATTAGCGTGAATCAGTGGAAGGAAGAGATACGAAAGGTCCCCGGATATGAAATAGAATGGTACGCCGTGTTCGAAATTACTGAAGGTAATCTAGAATTGCTTGACAAGGAATCAGTCTCTATTGAGGTCCTACGTAAAATAGAGCCTATGGTAGCTAGTGTGATTCATGACTTAAAAGCCATTTCGGAAGCAGAACTGAGAGACGAACCTATGGAGAAAAGGAAGTTAGACGTACTTGTTAATACAGAGAAAGGATTTATTAGTATGAGTTTAGTGTCCGATAGCATACTTGTAATCGCTTCACTGAGAAAGAAAGAATTTTAAAGTCTTATTATAGCAACCCTAGGTCTCAATCCATCCCATATCGCTTCAACTTCTATTTCGGATTCTAATTCTGGTTCCGAAAAGATTGATCTAAATATAGCTATTGAGGACCGTAGTGTACTTAGGGACTTCATCGTATATGTGAGAACCCTCAGGGTCTGCTTAATTACCATTTCCTTATTCGGATCGACCAATATGGTTATACCAGGATAACTAGCGGAACCCTCGCCTTCTCCAGTCCATTCCTCTTCTATGATATTTAGAACTCTCTGAAGGTTCTCTTTACTTATATTAACTGAGTTCTCCATATCAGATAGAAGTTCTTTTAGACTATTGTACTTCTTTACTTCTAAAGGCATTTCCACCAAACCCCTTCTGTAAATTTATATTGATTCAAACGACTTTAGCATAAGTCGTGTACCCCAACCCGTCGGATAGGGCGAGGCCCACCTTACGTTAGCTTCGTGGGCCATGGCTGGTCCCGCTATATCGAGGTAGACCCATGGGTCTGGAGCAAACTCTTTCAAGAATAACGCACCTATGATACTTCCAGCTTGTCTCTTAGATGAAATGTTGGTCATATCAGCAACTGGATGATCTAAGTCGCTCCTATATTTTTCGTAGAGAGGCATTCTCCAGACGAGTTCGCCTGTGTACTTAGATGCCTCTTCAATTAGTTTAGCGTAGTCGTCGGAGGTTGAGTATAATGCTGCAATATCGTAACCTAGAGCGATTATTTGCGCGCCAGTTAACGTTGCCAGGGTAAAAGTGACTTGAGGAGAGAATTTCTTGATGTAAGTTAGGGCATCAGCCAGTATAAGTCTTCCTTCAGCGTCAGTATTGCCTATATGTACGTATTTTCCAGAATAGCTCCTTATCACGTCTTCCATCTTATATGCCCTACCAGAAACGAGGTTTTCAGCTAAGGGAACGATGGTAGTTAGCTTCACTTTCAAGCCTAGTTTGGCTGCCCAGATAGTTGCTGCCGCAGCGACAGCAGCGCCTGACATATCAGCATGCATATTCTTCATATAGTTCGCGGGCTTCAGGTTGTAACCTCCAGAATCGAAGGTAACTCCCTTTCCTACCAGCCCTACCCTTCTTCCTTCTCCATCATAGTGAAGTATCAGTAACTTCGGTGGTATGTCGGAGCCCTTGCCTACTGCTAGTAGTAACTCTAACCCCTCTTTTTTGAGATCATCTTGATCTAACACCGTAACGTCTATAGGTAAACCCTTCGCTTGATCCATTACTAATTTAGGAAAGGTTGAAGGGTTGAGTTGGTTAGGAGGTTCCGATGCTAGTTCTCTTGCGAACATCTGTGCTTCTGAATGAAGCAATGCTCTCTTAACTTCACCTCTCTCGCAGTTATCTACGACGAAATATATTCTTCGTTCCTTTTTATTGGATTTATACTTATCGAACTGCCATGAAGTTAGTGCAGTACCCGTGATGATGGGGTAGGGATCATCCACATCTCGCAAATCAACTACCGAAACCCTGAAGCTTTTCAAGGATCTGCCTATCTTATAGCCGGTCTCTATGTCATTCTTCTTTCCTAAGACCAGTAGTTTTAATTCAGTGCCTTCCTTGTAAAGGACCGGTTCTATTGACTCGACGTCCTCTGGTAAGACCAGCTGCGGAAGGGTATTCTGGAACTCGTTTCTATCTTCAATTATGTTTACCTTAATACCGGGTATGGAAGAGGGATCCGAAGTCGTGCATTTGATTTCTAGAGGAATTTTTTACTCACCGTGTATACCCTTTACGTGAAGGGGAAATTACTGTTTTCATATGCGATGAGGAGACCACGGCAAGACTGAAGAAGTGATGTATCAGAGTTACGCTGAGCTCAAACTAATTCCTTAGACTATTCCAAGCAGAATTAGAAATATATACATAATGAGCGCAATTAGTATTGATTGGACTATCGACTTTAGATCTATTTTACTTTCCGTAAAACCTCTACCTGCTAATACCATTAGAATAAGGCCAAGAACGTTAGTAAACGAATAACCTATCCAGTAGCCGATTTTCGTGTCTATCATGCAACATACTTGAAGTATCTTTGATATTGCAAGAGATAATGGGACGTTAACGAATGCGTCGTTCCATGGAGTTAATGGCGATAACAACCATCCAATAATTCCTATGGATATGCGGATCAGTTGCGCCGGGCGTTTTCGTCCTCCCGAAGTCCTTCCGGAGCTCTTCATCATCTACCTAAACTCCGAGACCTTCGATAATCTATAAGCATTTTAGTCGCGCATAAACCCTGTACAGTATATACATTTGCAGTTACCGCTTTGCTCGTCGAAAACCAACGCGTAGCAGAAGTTCTCTTGGCATATTTTAAAGCATTCCTTCTCTGACTCGACTTTTCCAATTTCTATATCTTTAACGGCCGGTTCTATTTTACTCCTTTCTTTACTCACTCTAAACCCTCTAGTAGTTCCTCTGGTATGTAAGAGGAGGGAGACCTTAATGCTTCTCTAGCCAATCTCCGTACTTCGGGCTTGAGTTTCTTGAAATCCTCCGAATCTATGGAAATAGTCTTTATCTTACCCTTTAGCTTGTCCTTCTTCTCTTCGAATTCTTTAGGAGGTATTACGAACGAAGCTATTTTCGGATGGGTCTCCGATGGAACTCTACCTACTGCAACTGCTATAGCAACTTCGCCGAAAGTTCCCCTTTTTGCCTTTATGAGATAGACGTCGACGTCCACCGGTTTGAGCATTTTCAGATCCCTTCGTAGCCACTCAAGCTCTGATATTAAAGGGCTTCCCTTCCGGTTCTAATTAACTCTGAAACGAATGTGGGTAATGCCCTACTAAGTATTAAATCGCATTCAGCGTTACTTATTTTGCTTTTCCTGTGGGCTTGAGTTAGTGGTAGTGGATAGCCTTTCAAAGAGGTTCGCCTTAGAAAGTTAAATATCTTGTTCATTTCGACTTCATCGTAACTACCTATAACTTCGACCGTTAGTGGAGCGCCGTTCTTCGAGAGCTTCATATAGGATCTAGTAAGTGTAACCTCTTTCCTGTATTTCTTACAACCTACGACCGTTGTTATCCTCTGTGGTTTAGTCATACCAACCTTATCTTTAGCCAAGATATTTATAATTCCAATATCCGTTAAGATGTTGTCCCCAAAGAGCTCGTTACTTAGAAACGACTTTCCAACATATATGGTTAGTACGTTATTTGCCCGTTCGGCTACTTCTTTATATAAGTTTTTCTTCCATCCGCATTCTATTTTTATCGCTGTACCCGCATCTAAGTTATTAGATTTTATGTAATCTAGAAGTTCAACTAGCCCTCCATCGAAGGGCTCGCAACCATATTTCTCTAAGACTTCTTTGCATCTACTTGCTACGCTGAACATACCATCCATTAACATTAATTCAATACTTCTTAATCGATCCACTGTGAAGCCATGTATTTCAGCTTCTAATCCTTCCATATAGAGTATCGTTCTATCTTCATACTTCTCATGGGGTATTAATACATCCATTTTCTCTAATATAATAGGTAAGGTATTTCCATTTTTTGAAAATGGTATCGATACTGCCCTTACAGCGAAAATTGGATAGGCTTGAAGTTTTTGATTACATTTAGAACCATCAACTGCGCTAAGAGATGACACTTTTAGCTTTAAGTCAGTATCCATATCGCTCTGATCTATCCACAATTTATCGAAATCGTCCCTATGTCTCTCAATTACTTCCTTTAGGAAATTCCTATGGACGTGCTTTCTTCGAAAAGCGATGGCATCAGCTAATATGCCCTTGTATCGTCTCTCTTCTTCGTTGGCAGACTCGTTGATGAACTTAAAAGCCACCTTTCTTCCCTATGGTAATACCGGAGGATAATGTATATATGGAGAGAGAGAACAACGAAAGTATCGGATTTGTTATTGGAGAAAGCACGACTAATTACGTCACGGCATCGTTCAACGATTTCGTTCAGCGCGGACAATATGTGGTACTAAAAACAACCAAGGGTGACGTAATAGGACTTGTGGAAGAAGTAATTAGCAAGAATCCCGTATTCGATAGACCTCTGAGCTTGGAGGACATTTCTTCATTAATGAATCTTGACGAAAGTATATTGTCGACGAACGATATCGCAATCTATGCGAAAATAAAACTATTAGCACAAATAGAAATTAGCGAAGGCGATTCCAGAATACGTCTAAGTCCACCTACCACAGCACCGGAACCACTAAGTGAAGTAAGGAGAGCACCAAACGATGTTCTAGAAAAGATATTTTCAAAGAGTCTAGAGAGAAACGTCATAAGAATAGGTAGGCTTTCAGCTCATCCAGAGGTAAGCGTTTACGTGGATGTTAATAAGATGGTAAGTAGGCACTTAGCTATACTAGCAGTTACTGGTGCCGGTAAAAGCAACACAGTCACTATCATATCTTCGAGACTCGTTGAGAAGGGAGGTACTATTCTAATATTTGATATGCATGGCGAATATTCCAGCGCTTTCGAATCTGATAAAATTAACTTAATACAAGCTAAGGTGAATCCGGCTAAACTAGATATCAGCAGTTTCTCTAAACTAATTGGGTTAAGAGACGCTCCAAAACAAGAGCTCTACTTGCGCAACATACTCTCAGCATGGGAAGTAATGTATTCTGCGCAAATATATACGAGGGAATCACAACTATTTGATTTCATTACAACGGCATTAATTGAATTAATGAATGCCTCTAGTAAGGTAGCTTTACCTATTATAAGAAATAGAGAAGTCGTGAGGAAAGTATTGGAAGAATTAAAAGGAAAGGTCGACCCAAACAAGCCTATTAGGTCATTAAATGATATAGCAAGGCTTTTAGGTAGGGACGATATCGTAAAGACCTTGCAATCATGTTCTAACTACGATCCATCCATTTGCGAGCATTCCATCGCTCTTCTAGATATAAGCTCAAGTGACAGAAATACTACGTTGCCCTCGCTTTTAGTCAAAATAGAAGAAAGCCGAAACAGGTACGAAAACATTATAGATTTCAACGTACCTAAAGTAGTTAGCCAAATAGAGCCCGGTAAAGTAAATGTAGTAGATCTAAGTCAAGTCGATGAGGAAGCAGCAGATATAATAGTAAGTACTATCTTAAGAGACATCCTTCAAGCAAGAAAGGCTTATGTCCAAAAAAGAGATTCAATCAACGGCCTCGAATACCCTATCTTCTTGGTTCTTGAAGAAGCACACATATTGGCGCCTAAAGATCGTACCACTCTAACCAAATATTGGACAGCTAGAATAGCTAGGGAAGGAAGGAAGTTCGGTGTAGGTATATGTTTAGTATCACAACGACCTAAGGGCTTAGATCAGGATACCTTAAGTCAAGCGAATAACATGATAGTAATGAGGCTTATAGAACCAATGGATCAGAAACACGTTCAAGCTAGTAGTGAAAGCTTGAGTGACGACCTACTGAAGCAACTTCCATCGCTCGATGTAGGTGAAGCAATACTCCTAGGCCCTATGACACCCCTCCCGGCCATTGTTAAAATAGATAAGGCAGAAGGTAAGAGTCTGGGTAGCGATATAGATATAGTAAGTGAATGGCAGAATATCAAAAAGAAGCGCGAATCATATCTCGAGGAGGAGGACGTGTGGTAGTAGGAATAGCAATTGGTGGCGTAAGCGGTATCGTTCCAATAATCCTGAGGAAATCTGACCTTAAGAAGATATTAGTATTGCGAAATTGTAAGTACAAGGAAGTTAAATGGGCTCGTAAAGTCCTACCAACAATTTTTGAAGTTAACCCTAGTACAGTTATCTCTAAAAAAGAAAGCTTAGAAGGTCAGCTAGCGTCAAAAGGTTTTACTGTATACGTTCAATGCATGAAGTCTCCATGGAAACTCGTACTCGAGGATTTCGAGAGGTTCCTTAACGGTGAAAGAATCATCGTTGGAGACGTTTCATGTATTGGAAGTTTCTTTCCAAGCAGATGTCAACCTTCAGCGTTGGGTTTAGCGGTAATTGATGGACGAGAAGGCGAGTTAGTTACGCTACGACTTGGCAAACCACCTTCTGATATTATATGCGTAGCTCAAGTTTTGAAAAAGGTATCTTCATGTTTAAGGGAAATAATGAGAACGGATACTCAATCGGTTGAAAACGTAAGAAGGATTATAGATTACTTAGTCGCCAAGAACCCGAATATGATGTTATTAGAATTTAAGCGCGAATTGAGCAACAATGAAAAGATATACGTGTTCGATCTTAAATGTTTTTATGAGAAGTTAACGTATCTAAGGGATTTAAGAGATCATGGTCCTCAGTATCTAAGAAACTTGAGGTGCGAGCTAAGTGAAGGTGAGAGGGATCAATTGTTAGAGTTCTTTAGAAAGTTCGTTGGTGATTAACGATCCATAATATCCCTTTACTATAGCATTATAAACATTAAGTGGATCTGAACCGTTTACTATAGCTATAGGTATCTTGCTTCTTTTAGCTATATGAAGAGATAATAGGTCGAATAGTTCATACCTTCCAGGCTCTTGTTTCCATTGGGTAGACGATAAAATCCTTAGAGCCTCGTCGTAACTTACCTTGAGCAACTTCTTAGCTGTAGGATCGCTAGGTGGCTTGTCGTAAAGAGCGTCTACGGTAGTGGCGTTGACTACAAGTTCTGCACCCACTAGCTCAGCAATTAATAAGGAGACAGCATTGGTTGACTGACCTGGTTGAAGGCCTCCACTTATTATCGCCTTCCGGAAGTTGAGTGAGTATAACTTTAACAAATCATCAATACTCTCGGGTATTCTCTTAATTGAATGTTTCATTGTATATGCAAGAGCCCTTGCGTTTAATCTAGAAGCTTCAATACCGATTAGGTCTTTCAAGAAATTGTTCGAGTTTACGAGATCTATATATTTCCTTGCTATCGATCCGCCACCGACCACCACGAACAACTCGTGACCTTCTTCTATTATTTGATCTAGTGTTTTAGCATATTCTCTTACTAATGGTTTATCTATAGGTGAGATAAATTTTCCGGAAATTTTCACTACAACCTTCATTTGAACGTACACACCTCTTTACCTACGCCTCTTTTAGGCCCAAGTATAGTTTCCCTATTTCTGGATGCTCCAGTATCTCCCTTGCTGGACCGGTGTAAGCAACCTTTCCAGTTACTAGAACGTAGCCTCTATCACCTATCTCTAGACCTTTCCTGGCGTTCTGTTCGACCAGTATTATTGTGACACCAGAATCTCTTATCTCCTTTATTTTATTTAAGACCAAGTCTACGTATTTAGGTGAGAGAGCGGCAGTCGGTTCGTCTAATAGCATAACACTCGGTTTTGCCATTAATGCCCTTGCCATGGCTAACATTTGCCTTTCTCCTCCCGAGAGGCTACCAGCCAACTGATTGAGTCGAACCCTTAGGTCTGGGAATATTTCCAAAACTTCCTCCATCCGCTTTTTAACTTCGTTTTTATCCTTTATAATATACGCTCCCATTTCCAAGTTCTCTTTTACAGTTAAGTTTGTAAAAACGTTATTCGTTTGTGGTACATAACCTATACCCATTCTGCTTATTCTATCGAGTCTCTCGTTTGTAATATCTTTCCCCTTATATAGAACTTTTCCGGATATAACCTTAGCTATTCCTAATATTGCTTTAAGTAACGTACTTTTTCCCGATCCGTTTGGACCTACTATTGTAACTATTTCTTTTTCATAAACATAGAAATCGATTCCGTGGAGTATGACCATCTTTCCGTATCCAGCAACTAAGTTTATGGTTTCTATTACTTTCTCGGGCATTATGCCTCACCTAAATATATTTCTATAACTACAGGATTCTCTACAATTTCTTGAGGGGTTCCCTCTGCAACTATACGACCTCTACTCATTACGTAAACGTAATCGACGTAATCGAAAAGTATATCGAGTCTATGTTCTATGATTAACATACTCATACCTTGTTCCTCTCTTAACTTCCTAAGGAATTGAAATATTTGATGGGCCAGTGTTGGATTAACACCTGCTGCAGGCTCGTCTAAGAGTAACATTTTCGGATCGCTCATCAAGCCTCTAGATATTTCAAGGAGTTTCATTTGTCCTCCGCTTATTGCCGCAGACATGTTTCGAGCTATGTGGAAAATTTTCAGGAGCTTCATTGTATCTATTGCCTTATTAGATATTTCTATCTCCTTGTTCCTCCAGATATGCCTCAAAAGCGATTTAAAGAAGCTCTCACCGGGGTTCCCTCTTGCGGCAGTTAGGACGTTTTCATAGACGGTCATTCCTTTAAATACTTTAGGTATCTGGAATGTTCTGACGAGACCTTTATGGTATATCTTCTCTGGAGGCCAACCAGTTATATCAGTTCCATCGAACAAGACCTTTCCTCTATCTGGTTTATATACGCCTGCAATAACGTTGAAGAGAGTAGTTTTGCCGGAACCATTAGGTCCTATTAGCGCCGTCATGGTCCCTCTTTCGATACTCATACTGACATCATCTAGTGCTACTACACCACCGAAGGTTTTCCTAACATGTTCGACTTCGAGTATCTTGTCACTCACTGATTCTCACCTCCGCTTTTCCTTTCTTCCTCTTCCAATACCTTCCATGCCGGCGTTCTAACTACCTTTTCTGGGACCAGACCTTGCGGTCTGAACATTAAGAATAGGATGATCAACAGACCAACTAATATAGCTTGGAAATAGTTGGGTTCGAGAGGTAGGTTAATGTAGTCCTTGGCTATTTGGGTGAGTCTGTTTATTAGTATTATTATAGCAGTTCCAATTACGACACCAGCGTTATTTGCCATACCGCCAACTATTACCATAACCCAAATAATGAAGGTTATAAGTGGTAGGAAAGTGTCTGGGTTTAAGTAGAGGAAATAGAACGCGTATAGCGCTCCAGCGATACCAGCTATAGCACTGCCTAGTGTTAATGAAAGTAGCTTATATCTATATGTGAACTTACCAATGCTTTTCGATGCGAGTTCTTCGTCTCTAATGCTTTTCAAGACTCTACCTAAAGGCGAGTTACCCCACCTTTCTAGTAACAAATAGATTACGAAGAACAACCCCACACTGAATCCGACGTACGTCAACAATCTCAACGTCGGATTTTCTATGAAGTTAAACGGTGGCGAGATACCTCTTAAACCGAAGACGCCTCCCCAGACGCTGTTCGTTGGTGTGTTTCTGAGAAGTATCCTTATCATTTCACCTATTATTATAGTTGACATACCTAAGTAGTCCTCCTTTAGCCTAACTGTAGGTAGAGCTATTGCGAACCCAACGGCTGCCGCGGCGATAGCTGCAGCTATAATACACACTATCATAGGTAAATGAAATGCCGCTGAAAGAACGCCAGCGGTGTATGCACCTACCGCAATGAATCCTACTTTTCCGAAGTTACTTAGTCCGGTATATCCATATTCCAAGTTAAGGCTAAGCGCAGCGATACCGTAAAAAGCTAGGAAGAATATTAGATCTAGTGTGTAACTTACATTAACTGTAGCGAAAGAAGCTATTATACCAGCTACTATTATACCTATAATTAATCCAGTTCTGTCTAATTTTAGAGAAGCCTTCACCTCACATCACCTCATGCCTTTCTAGTCTTTAGGCCAGCTAGGCCCTCAGGTTTCAGGTACAACACTAAGAGGAAGACAGTGAATGGTATCAAGAACCTGTAACCCGTGTATTGAGGATCTATCGATGCCAATAACGTAACTCCGAACTGCTCTGCAAATGCTAATATATAACTTGCTGCAAAAGTTCCCCAGAAACTGCCTAAACCACCTAGTACTGCCACTGCGAACGCATTCAGAAGTATCATCCATCCGAGTTCCGGATAGATCTGTGTTTGCATAGCCCAGAATAAGCCTCCTAGACCAGCTAACGCGCCAGCAACTAGCCAAGCCAAGTTCACTACGCTATCAATATCAATACCGCAAGCGGCTGCTAGGACGGGATTGTTGGCAACAGCTCTCCAAGCCTTTCCTATTTTCGTTTTCTTAAACATTAGTGTTAGTAATATAACAGTTGCTAGAACAGTGGCGGACGACCATATGTATAAGTCAGTAAACGATATCAATGGTTGAGGGAAATTAAACAGTACCTCGAATGCATCTAACTTCTTGAATGCAATACCAGTAGGTGATATCTCTATTGCTGGTATGAATTCCGATGTTTCAGTTAAGGAAGGCTTTGCAATTAGAAGCGTCCCGTTCATTATCCATGCTTGGAAGTTAGAGAGTTGAACACCGAACGATTGATAAGCTATCTCAGTTTTTAGGAACTGTCTGCTGTACCAAGTCATTTCATACAGGCTATACCTTATTATCAGAGCAACACCTATGCTTGCTACCATTAACTGAACTAACGTTGCACCCTTATTCGAAAGGGGCTTATATACTAGTATATGTGATAGTAATGAGATTATAGCACTTACTATTAGTGCTTCAGCGGCAATTAAAATTAGGTTTTGTGGTAAGACATACGTACCTATTCCAAGTATAGCAGCCGATATTAAGATCGCTACTCCGAGCATTAGGAATGTACTGTTTCTCTTTATCTTACCAAAGTAGCTCAGTACGGCTCCAATAACCACTCCAGTAATGAAAATCGGTTGAACGATACCGTTTACTGCACCGTTAACTATTGCGAAGTTGTACAAAAGATACGCTGCATACGCTCCAACTGTTGCAACGTCACCGTGTGCGAAGTTGGCGAACTTAGCTACGCTAAAGGTCATTGTTATCCCTATCGCAATAAGGAAGTAAAGGTTTCCTAGTAGTATTGTATCAACTAGCACTTGAGGGAGTTGCGAGTAGCTGGTGCCCCATGCCTCCTTAGGCACGAGCGAATATACGAGGATCAGTAATGCAATAATAACTATTATACCAATAGCGAACTTCTTTTGCAGCAGCGTCATTGTTTAGTGCCCTTTTCCGTGAGGAGGAATGAGTATATATTAGGCTACTTTTGGTAAACCGAATACTTAAGATACGAACATATCTTATATTGTATATTGTGTAATTGGGTATATAGGTTATGCTAAAATAACTTGAACGGCATACTCCCTTGACTTAGAGATACAGTATAGCTTCTGGAGCTGCTTTCAACTAGAACCAACGTATTCTCATTTTCGAACAAATCAGAGAGCATATATCTATATGATTTTAAAGCGTCTAATAATTCTCCACTCACTATCTCCGCAAATGGAACTAAGTCCTTAAATTCCTTAGCACTCATGACTTGCTCTCGAAGTTCTACTTTTAAGAGAAGTCTATCAAGTATTTCGTTTATTTTCTCTTCGGGTATTCTTCCCTCCAATAGATCCACTATTAGTTTTTCAACGTAGTTGACGGACCTTCTCGAAAGTTCGTATTCATAGTACATACCCGAGACTGATAGCGCGTGTAGTATTTGGGCTTTACCACTCACACCCTCTTTTGGTATAGAAACCATTATTTGGTCAACAAGTTCCTTAACAATCATCGCATCTTTCGTGGAAATCGGGCTTGAATGTATGTAAGGTACAGCCGACCCAATTAAACTCCAGGGCGTTAGTTCTATGTTGTCAGCACCGAGAAGCGTTAATACACCTAAGTTCAACGCAAAGTCAAGAACTATTACCTTCAGTTCTGTTACACCTATTCCACGCATTTGTTTAAGTAAGTAGTCGGCGAAGTATAGCGTAGATCCAGTGGTATTGTAAAGTAAGGCGACCTTTTCACAGTTACCTTTAATCACTAGTGATAGTATATTACTTACGTCCCTGATATGCGAAAGTAGTACGTTCGGTGAAGACGAAGGATCTATTCTAGGATTGTTTGAGATCGCTATTACACAGTATTCGTTGTCCCAATACTCTTCTAACTGTTGAAGTAAGTATTTCCTTGTAGGCGGGTGACTAGGCATCACTGATCTTTTCACCAGTCCCCTCTAAGGGGCATAAGACAATTATAAGAGTCGGAAAGCGCTTACCTTCCTGGAAATCAAAAAGGCAGAATAGGCATGTCTCCCTAGTTTCTTTGAGAGCATAGCCTTTCTGAACTTACTTGTTCCAACGGAAGTGCGTGGTTCATCTACGAGATATAGAGGAATAGATTTCTTGCTGGCGATTTCCATTAGAGCAATAATTAACTGCGTTGATGTATCAATGTTTCCATTGCCTACCATTATTCTAGAGACTTCTATTTCATTTAACACTCGCTCAATGGTATCGATTAGTAGGTCTTTAGGACCTTCCCATGAAAACAATATTACGTCTCTCAATCTTACGATAAGACCGCAATTCTCTCCGGGATCAATTCCTATTATCGGAAGATCCTTTTCATCTAAACATTTAGCGAGTAATTTATATGTACAAGACAAATACGATTTACAGACATGTAGAACAGAATCGCAATAGATCTTGCATTTAGGAATTTCCGAGATAGGTTCTTGAAGGCAAACGTCTCGGAATAACTTGAAGTAGTTCTTACTTATATTCTTTTTAATATTACGTTACCTCCTTCCAGATAGCTTTCTCGCCTCTCTTTCAGTTTCTCTAAGTATTAGAATATCACCTACTCTTACTGGACCCTTGACGTTCCTTGTCAAGATTCTTCCTTTATCTCTACCCTCAAGCACTCTTGCTCTCACTTGGGTTATCTCACCAGTTACACCAGTTCTTCCTATTATCTGGATTACCTCTGCAGGAAATCCTATTTCTTCTGTGATCTTTATTTCTTCGATCCAATCCCCTACATATATTTTCTTCTTCTCAGTCACTTCCTTCTAACCCGGATTCGTACTCTGGAATATCCTTTTTAAATCTGAAATTCCATGGTGGAACGGGGACGGAAAGTGCAACATAGAGTGTGCTCATTTTGTGGTAGAGAAATTGAGCCAGGAACGGGTATAATGTTTGTTAGAAACGATGGATCGATTTTGTGGTTCTGTAGCAGCAAGTGTTTCAAGAACTATAAGATGGGAAGGAAGGCGCGTAAGTTACCTTGGACAGCAAATTACGGAAGGTGATTGAGTAATGAGCGTCGAATTAGAGTTCGTGATGATAAAGCCGGATGGAGTTAAAAGAGGGTTAATAGGAGAAATAATCTCAAGAATCGAAAGGAAAGGTTTAAAGATAAAGGCATTGAAAATGATTAAAATGAGTAAGGAGATGGCAGAGGAACTTTACGCTGAACATAAAGGCAAACCGTTCTTCAATGACTTGGTTGAATACGTTACCTCGGGTCCAGTAGTAGTAATGATTGTAGAGGGTCCAAAGGCGGTTCAAGTTGTTAGGAAAATGATCGGTGCTACCGACGGCGCTGAAGCTGAACCCGGAAGCATACGCGGTGATTTCGCCTTGAGTAAAGCGAGGAACATAGTTCATGCTACTGACTCACCGGAAAAAGTTGAGAAGGAGGCATCGATATTCTTTAAACTAGACGAACTCGTGGATTACGATTACCTACACGCGATTTACTAAACGATTCGTTTTAGTTATTAAACAGAGCAAATAAAGAACCATATTTCATTATCATTGAACGTTCTCTTCTTTACCTCTAATCGATGCTATCGATTTAGCTAAGTCGACCGTCATTAGTCCTCGCGTAGAAATTGTACATACTTGTGGACGACCCTTCCCCCATATTAGATAGGCTATACATTCTAGAAGCACTTGGACCTCGGAACTTTCCCATAATATTCTCTTATAAAGTTTGCTCATAAATGGAATTGTTAAAACTTTGACGTTTCTAGCAACTATATTCATTATTTCATTCATTAATAACCTTCTTTCGTTAACGTCAGTAAGTATTCTCGGAGTTATTTGGTTGATTACGAATATGTCAGGTAGAGTTCCCATAGCAGCCTCTGCTATTCTAAGCGTCCTTTCAATCTCGGTAATGCTAGCTTGGGACAGGAGAACACTTCTTGCGTTTAGAGACTCAATAACGCACTTCAAAATTGGTATATCTGCGAAACTAGCAGCAGGAGTATCGAAGACTATTAAGTCGTAAAACTCCGATATTTCGAAGAGAGTCTGTGCGACTTTTCGCGCTGCATGCGGAATACCATATCTCATTATCTCTTCTGAGTATTTGATTGCTGAATCCAGCGTTCCTGAAGGTATAACGTGTAGTAATCCATCACCAAGAACGTGAGTGTAGTCATCAAGGGAACCTCCTATTTCTAATACGTCATACCACCCCTTCAAGTTCCTGGCCCGTTCTCCTAAGAAGAATCTCGATGCGCCGTCTCTAAAGTCAGCATCTATTAGCAGAGTTCGACGCTTACTCTTGAATGCCGAGCTAGCAGCTATTAATGCACTCGTTGTTGACTTTCCTACACCTCCTTTGATGCCCCACACAGTAATAACGTTCTCACGCTTAAGCAATGGTTCGCAATGGAACTTTACCTTGCTTTTCTTAATCTTCAATCTCAATACCTATTCAGATGTCAGCAATTCAAGTTATAATACCCTATAGTACCACTATTCCAATTCCCCATATAGTACTTTACTATTTTTAACGTAGATACTAGTTAAAAAAGTATAATTGCGAATTAAACTTCCGTTCGCAAATTGTTTAAAATTACCTTCGATTTGTATAAACCTAATGGTGTTTTAACAATGATAAAAGCTAAGCTCAAGGAGGCAATAAAGGAAGGTATTAGGATCGCCGAAACTGCACTGCCTAAGTGGATCTATGATTATTTAGTAGAAGCCTACGAGAATTCGGAAGGTAGAGCTAAAGCCCAGTTAGGGGCTATCCTAAGAAACATTGAGTTAGCAGTAAAGGAACGTAAGCCTATGTGTCAAGACACAGGTCTTTTGGTATTTAGCATAAAGTTAGGCCGCGACTTCCCTATCTCTTATAGAGATCTAATAGGAATAATAGAAGAGAGTTTACGTGAAGCTACGTCAGAGATACCAATACGTCCGAACACTATGGATCCCCTTACTGGATTTAATCCAGGCGATAATACTGGCAAGGGCATGCCAATTGTCGAGATAGAAGAAATAAACGAGGGCGACGCACTTGAGATATCGATAAGACCGAAAGGCGGTGGAAGCGAATATCCATCTAAGCTATGCATGATTCCTCCATCAATGGGATTAAAGGGAGTAAAGGAATGCTTGTTTAAAGCAATACTCGATGCTGGAGGAAAACCGTGCCCCCCTGGAATTGTGAGCGTAGCCTTCGGCGGTACAGTAGAAGAGGCAGTTAAGCTCTCAAAAAGTAACCTATATAGGAAAGGAAAACATCTCGAGGAAAGAATAAGCAAGCTTGAAGAGAAATGGAAGCAAGAAATAAACGCCCTTAATATAGGTCCCATGGGACTAGGTGGCACGCCAACGATACTTGACTTAAAAATAGATTATAATTATCGTCACCCCGCATCTTATCCAGTAGCAGTTACGTTCAACTGTTGGGCTGCTAGGGAATCTCGGATAAGAATAAAGAGAGATGGCTCATGGGAAGTAATAAGCGAAAACGTAACTAGCAAAGACTTACTTCACATAGAAGACATTAATGTTCAAGCACGTGAACTTAAGCTACCTGTCGATAGTAACGAGGTAAGAAAATTGAAGGCTGGTGACGTAGTCTACGTTACCGGAACCATAGTTACCGCTAGAGACGAAGCACATAAAAAGATAATTGAAGAAGGTAAACCTCCAATAGACTTGAAGGGTCTAGCTATTTACCATTGCGGCCCCGTGGTAAAGAAGGAAGGAACTGAATGGAAAGTTATTGCAGCGGGACCAACCACTAGCGCTCGAATGAACGAACTGGAAGCGAAAGTCCTTGAAATAACGGGTGCCAAGCTGGTTATAGGTAAAGGTGGAATGAAAAGAGATCTCCTTGATACGTTCAGTAGGTACGGCGCTGCTTATTTGGCCTTTCCAGGAGGGGCAGCGTTGTTAGCTGCTAAGGCTATAAAGAGAGTCAAGGGAGTATATTGGTTAGAGGAGTTAGGAATTCCAGAGGCTATGTGGGTCTTTGAGGTTGAAAGGTTTGGTCCGTTAATAGTTGCGATGGATTCCCATGGTAATAGTCTTTATGAAGAAGTAAACAAGGCGGCAGTAGAAAACGCTAAACGGTACTTAAAGGAAATATAGACCCTTTAAAATTACTTGTTTGTTAGTTGTAATAATGTATATACATGCATTGCTGAGAGTTCGTAAAACAGCACGGAACTCGCAGGATCTGATGAAGATAACTTGCGTGCCGAATACTGGTATATCTCAGCGATTACAGGATTTAATTTATTGGATTTCGCAAGAGATAATGCTATTCCGGAGGCGTATTCACTTTTCTTAAGAACGTTTTCTAAACTAATTGAGTAGTTGACGTGAAGTTCGTAAGTAAGGATAGCATTCAAGTACATGCCAGCAGCCATCTTTTGAAGAGGGCCTTCGGATGATGCTAGTTTATATATCCCTATGGCCTCTTCACCGCTTCTGTCTAAGTTTATGTTCATTGCAAGTATGTAGGCCAGAATAGTATTAGCAGAAGAATAGACCGCTTCAGCAGTCTTGGTGAACCTTCCTTTATCTATACTCTCACCTTTACTGAAAACGTTGGCTAGTTGTAACCACGTTCGTGTTGCAAGAGCGTAGTATTTAGAGTATATTAGATACTGAAGTATGTCGTTTAGTTCCGTTGAATTGAGTGCTTCGTGATAGTAATACTTTGCACGTAAGTACCTATTTGCTGACGTGAGAAGTATATCTATATGGTTAGAATCAAAGTATTCATAACTATATTGGTTAAGTAACCCTCTAACCTCTTTTAAGAGACTCTCTACGTTGTCTGCCAATTCTATTAAGCTCTTAAATCCATTTAGAACCATCTTCTCATACCAGTAGGCAGTTTCAGCTCTTATTGCGGCAGTGAACGCGTAGTTTACCGAACTATACACATCAGTAGATCTCAGTTCATCCGCTTTCTCTGCAGCAGTTCTCGCTTGATCTATTAGTTCAACGCTTACATGCGTGAGGCCTTTAACAGACCTTTCATATTTTCTATACATAGATAGATAGTAATCAACCCAATTCGTCATAACGTCTCTTACCTCCTTTGGCAATTCGCTTACCAGTAAGGGTCGAGGTACTATTGGAGGATTGTTTAGCCAGTATCTTAGTGCTTCGAATATTGTTTTCACGGGAACTACTTTAACTCCTAATTTCTTACCAAAGTCTATTAAGTTAACTTCTTCAGACTTTATCGTTTTGATTACCCCGAAAGGTGAATTAATGGTAGTGGCTCTACTGATTGTAGCGTTTTCTTCACCGAATGGTAAGAGGAATACCGTATAACCTTTCTCTGCAGCAGCTTGTAGTTTATAATACGTGCCTCCAACGGGCCCTATCGTTCCGTCTGGACTTATCGTACCTGTGCCAGCTACGTTAGTCTTCGGTTTTTGGTTAGTTAACGCTGCGTAAACAGCTACCGTCATTGCCATGCCGGCACTCGGTCCGCCTACGATTACGCTAGGAGTCTTGAAGCGAAAGAAGAAGTCATACTTAGTCCAATCCTTCTTTGCTATTGCGGAAGCCACCAGAACAGCTATTCTTGCTATACCCTGGGTGTCCACTTGGGTTAAAGGTTCCGAAGATACGTAGATAGAACCGGATCCCGGATATGCTACTACTACTGTTAAGTTTCCGACCACACCTTCCATTCCGTTCTCAGTGAAAGTTACACCGATTACTGGAACAGTTACAGTAGAAGCCTTTTCGTAACACTTACTAAATGCATAGGCGCTACCACTTGCGAGAAGAATCAAAACGAGTGAAATTGTAAGCGACTTGATACTCAACCTCCGACACGCCCAGACTCTTCAGATTATCTAAGCGATTAAAGTTTGGTATTAGTCTCCTATCAGCCCATTTAAGATTGTCCTTAGTTGGGTCAAGTCCTTCGCGAAAATCCTAATCATTGCTTCCTTCCCATAGAAACCTCTATCGTAAATTACTTGGGGTATTTCGTTATACTTGTTATAGACGTACTCTACAAGCCATTTCATAGTCTTCATTCCACGTTGTTGAAGGGATCTATCAATCTCAACTACTTTTAACCCCATCTCTCTTAATCTTTGGACATTCTCTTCCGAGTATTTTATATTAATTGCAACTTTGTAATCGCTATATTTCATGGCATTAACGAGAAGGCGAGCTAAATGGTTTGAACCACCCCACCACGGACAGTCGCATTTCCTTAAACCTCTCGGAGTCAAATGAAGCCGACCAGGTACACCTATTACTGTAGACACACCCCGGGATACTTCTTTTGGAATAGAACAAGCTACATTCAAACCTACCTCTGGCGCAATCTTCTTGGCCTTTTCAAAGGGCAGAGATTCAAGCCACTTTATGAAAGCTCTATACTCTTCGTGACATTCAAATCTATAGTAAGCTAACCTAAAACTGGTCAAAACGTCGCCTACGTATCCACCATCTAAGCTTTTCACGAATCGGTGTACCACTCTCGTATAACCTATAGAGTACCTTGCTGAAGTTATTGGGTCTTTGCCAGAGGCAAGTAAGCTCGTTAGTGATGCTGCTAAGATGCTTCCGGAACCGTGAATGTTAATTGGTATTCGTTTACCTTTCATTATTAGTTCTTTTCCATTCCATCTAACGTAGTCGATAATATATTCCTCGTCTGTTCCGAAATGTCCGCCTGTAATTATCACTAGTTCTGGACCCAACTTCTGGAGTTCTTCAGCCGACCACCTTATGTCTTCTATCGAGCGAATTTTAATACCTAGGATTCTCTCCACTTCTTTTATATTAGGTGTAACTGCGTAAGACCTCTTTAGGAGTTCAAGTAGACTATTCAGCCTTCCAGTATACAATTTGCCACCAGCAGACGCTTCTAGAACTGGATCAAGAACGACCTTCGATCTAAATTCATCAACTAGGTTAGCAAGCGTATCAGCAATTGCCTCATTACATAGAGCTCCGACTTTCCATGTATCTACCTTTTCTAGATAGTTTTCCATTTGGGCTAGTAAAACTTCCTTATTAACACACGTTCCTCCAGCGAACATAGAAGTAGTTTGAAAAGTTATCATTGTAACAATTGGATGGAAATGAACATTGAAAACCTCTCCAACTTTCACATCGGTCTCTATACCGGCTCCAGCCGACGGATCAAGGCCACCAATGGTAAGTGCTCTTCTCAATATAACTCACCAGATAGCCGTGGGGTGTTAGAATAATGAATTTTAGAAAGTATCCAGTGAAAGGGAGCAAAGTTTGTTTGAAGAGCAATAAAATAGCAGTTCTGCGACGAGAAGGTGGTCTTGCAATTATTGATGTTAATAGCAATAGCGTTAGGTTAATAGGAGGTTTCTTCGTATTCAAGGACTTTGCATGGGGGACGAACCGAATTGCTGCTTTAACTCATAACGTAGCGATGCTATATGATCACGATGGAACCCTTTATAAAGTAATTAAGTTCGACAGTGAGGCGTCAACTGTTGCATACCTAAATAATTTCTATTTAGTTGGTACAACTGATGGTAACTTAGTTAAATTCAATGAAGACGGACAAGTTATCTGGAAGAAGAAAATATGGGATGGTAGCATAGATAGAATAGATCTAACGCAGAGTGGATACATCATAGTGGTCGCATCTTCAACAAATATGGTTCTACTTAATCAAAATGGGGATGTGATTACAACTCATAGTTACCAATGGGATCTAACTAGAGTTGCTTGGACCAGTGATTTGAGCTTCCTAGCGGTGCCTGTTCAAAACTATGTTATTATATATAGATGGGATGAGAAACAAGGGTACGTTAAGGACAAGGAAATTAGAGTAAATAGCGTTAGGAAGCTCAAGTGGTGTGAAAATAAACTTGCCATTGCTGATTACAAGGAATTTCTTGTCCTTGAGTACTCTAAATCATCTATATCGTTGCGTCTAAGGCTTGAGGTTATAGACTTCAGTTGGAATGAAGAATGTAGAGATCTAACCTTACTATCCCCAAATTACCTCTACTACTTGAAAGACGTAAATTCAATTGCAACAAGTATATCATCTTCATCAGCGTAATCACTTGGTCTTACGGGTTCAACTTCATTTAAGTTTACGATCTTTGCTATTATGTGGACATATCTCTTATTAAGCTTTGAAAGTCTTTCTGAGAGTTCAATGACGTTGATTGGAACCTTTCGGCCTATAGGGATAAATTTATTACCTATTTGTGCGAAAGTCATTCCAAATGGTCCACGCTTTAGCTTTATTTCAATGAGATTAGGTTTACCCTCGGAAAGGGCTGAAAGGAACACAGCCGAAATGGGGTCTTCAAACGATTCCAAGAATAACTTACTTATGTTACTGGATGGTACAATTACATCAATTGATAGTAGTTCGCTCAATATTCTATATCCCCTCTTGGAGTAAGCTAACGCTAAAACTGTTGGTGGGAAAAGCCTCCTCATTTCATAGCTCTTTACTATCAGAGCTATACTGACGCTCTCGTCATCGTCTTTACCACATATTATAATTTTCTTGCAATTATCGATGTCTCCTCTACGATAAGTTTCTAAGAGGGTTAGCTTTCCCTTTATAACAACTATTTTATAGGATCTTGCCAAAGCTATTAGTTTCTCATCCGTATCCAAGGAAGCAATCCAAACTACTCTGCTCCTTCCGGAGAGTTCCTTTAACCTTTTAGCTAACTCGACACAAGAAGGCGACGAACCTACGACTAATACATCGCTTCCCTTTACTTTACCACCTCCCTCTCTCTCAATGATGGTCCTAGTAATCATCTCATGCGAGATCAGACTGACTATTGCGCTTATACTCATGAAACCGACTATTGCTAATGCCATTGCTATTAACTTTCCAATAAAAGTAGCCGGTACAATATCTCCGTAGCCTACGGTCGTCACTGTTATTATAGCCCAATATATTGCTTTAAACATAGATAATGATTCTACATGTGAGAATAGTATGCTTATTATTGTGATAGTGAGTATTAGTGCTAGTGTAAGGAGGATTGGTGCCTTACTCAGAGCAGTTGAATAGAACCATATCACTGATAGCCTAGTAATCTCATAGTACTTTCGTATTATGTATACTAGATTTTTAACTCTCCTTCTCAATCGCTATCGGAAGGACCTCCGGGGAAGGATAGTTAAACGTTTCGCGATGATGAAGGTTAAAAGCTGTGAACGATGATCGAGGGCCAAGCACTGAGCGGTAAAGTTACGAACCTACACTTATAACTAATGTCATCAATGAACCCAAAGGTAGTGAGGTGAGACTGAAATGAGCGAGAAGAGACTAAGGCAACCTATAGTCGCCGTCTTGGGACACGTCGACCACGGCAAGACTACTCTCTTAGACCGCATTCGAGGTACCACAGTTGCTATGAAAGAACCAGGCAAAATAACTCAGCACGTAGGCGCCAGTCTAGTACCTACGGAAGTTATTGAAAAAGTCACGGAACCCCTTAAGAAACTAATACCAACCGTAAAATTAGAACTACCTGGCCTCTTGTTTATCGACACTCCGGGTCACAGTATATTTAGTAACTTAAGGAAGAGAGGAGGAGCAGTAGCAGATTTAGCAATACTCGTGGTCGACGTGATGGAGGGCTTCCAACCACAAACGATTGAAGCAGTAGAGATATTAAAGCAAAGAAAAGTCCCGTTCATTGTTGCAGCTAATAAAATAGATAAGATACCTGGTTGGAAGAGTATTGAAAACGTGCCTTTCCTAGTAAGCGTGAGGCATCAGGATAAATCCGTTGTTGAATATCTAGATAATAGGATATATGAGATAATGGGAAGTTTGGCTGAATTAGGTTTCGATAGCGATAGATTCGATAGAGTTAAGGATTACACTAGGCAATTAGCCATAGTTCCAGTATCTGCTAAGACAGGCGAAGGTATACCGGAACTTCTAGCGCTTCTCGCGGGTCTAGCACAGAGGTATATGAAGGGACGTCTAAAGTACGTTGAAGGACCAGCTAAAGGCGTAGTAATGGAAGTAAAGGAGGAGCCCGGTTACGGAACAACTCTAGATACAATAATTTACGATGGGATAATACGTCAAGGTGACGTTATTGTAGTTGGGAGCTTAGAAGGGCCAATTGTAACTAAGGTCAGAGCTCTGTTATTACCTGAACCTCTACAAGAGATTAGAGCAACTAAGAAATTTAGAGTTGTGGACGAGGTTTCAGCAGCTGCAGGAGTTAAAATAGTGGCGCCAAACTTGGAGAATGCAGTAGCTGGTGCGCCGGTATTTGTAGTTTCTGACGAGAGTCAATTAGAGAAGGTTAAGGAGGAGGTTATGAAAGAAATAGAAGATGTCCTTATCGAAACCGATAAGGAAGGCGTTGTTGTGAAAGCAGACACGTTAGGGACCCTTGAAGCCCTAGTCCAATTCTTGAAGTCTAAGGACATACCCGTGAGAATGGCGAAAGTGGGTCCAGTTACTAAAAGGGATGTGATGGAAGCAATGGTTTCGAAAAGAATGAATAAAGAGTATGGTGTTATATTAGCATTTAATGTGAAAGTATTGCCCGAAGCGAAAGAACTTGCAGAGAAAGAAGATATTAAGATCTTCGTACATGATGTAATCTATAAGTTAATAGAAGACTTCGAGAATTGGGTCAAAGAACTACGAGAACAAGAAAAGAGAAAGGAGTTGGAGCAATTAGTTCGACCAGGAAAATTGAGGATCCTACCTGGGTTTGTGTTCAGAAGGAGCGATCCCGTCATTGTTGGTATTGAAGTCTTAGGAGGAACTCTAATGCCGGGTTATCCTCTAATGAAGGAAAGCGGTGAAAAGGTGGGTAAGATTCTACAAATACAAGATAAAGGCAAATCAGTGAAAGAGGTAAAAGCAGGTCAACAAGTAGCCATCTCTATTAAAGGACGAGTTATGGTTGGCAGGCACTTATTCGAAGGCGATGTTTTGTATACAGATGTACCTTCGTCCCATGCTAAACTATGGCTCACAAAGTATAAAAATGAGCTAAGCGAGGACGAACGCTACGTTTTAAACGAAATAATAAAGATTAAGAGAAAGACGGATCCGCTATATGGTTTAGCCGTTGGAACTTGAACGTCATCACATCATCTTAATAATTATTTTGGAAATCTAACGGGATGACGAATAAGGGAGTCAGGCGAAGTAGATGTGATGTGCATAAACGGAACTTCTGACCGCGATGAAGAAGCTAGAAAGGGGAGAAGGTTAGTATTGGGATGATCGGTGGTCGGGCGCTGAGCAAATCTGTTCAGAAGGTGGGGGTTCCTCCAGAAGCTTCTACTATTCTCCTTACCTTTTCGATTACGTCCACGGAATCTACGAATTCCTTAATGCTACTGGCAGCGTCTTTAATATCTATACCACTCACAACGTGAAGCGCCAATGAAGCATTTACCAATAAGAACGTAAATTCGGGTTCATTTCCGCTGAGGGCCCTCAGTACCTTTTCCTTGGACTCCTCCACACTCTTAACCCTTAACGGATCCAAGGATTCCAAAGGCCTAATGCCGAAATCCTTCACATCAATAACGGTCTTTGTAATATCGCCCTTGTTAACGAGAACAACCTCAGTTGACGCAATTGGCGAAACCTCATCTATACCAGGGAAACCATGAATGACTGCTGCTCTTTCAACGTTAAATTGAGTAAGGGCTTCTGAAATTGGTTGCAACATCCACTCTTCTGCTACTCCAACTACTTGATATCCAGGCGAGGCTGGATTCGAGAGAGGACCAATTAGATTAAATATGGTTCTTATACCAAGTTTCTTTCTAACTGGCATCACGTTCTTCATTGCTGGATGATATAGAGGAGCGAAAATGAATGCGAAATTGCTACTATTTAATGCTATCTTAACTTCCTCTGGTGTGAGATTTATTTTATAACCTAGGCTCTCCAACAAATCGGCACTACCACTGGTTCCGGAAATACTTCTATTGCCATGTTTTACAACTTTGTAACCCATAGCGGCTAGAAGAAGGGCAGTTGCCGTACTAACATTATATAAAGATGCATTGTCGCCACCAGTACCGGCTGTGTCTAATGCCTCCGGGAATGGACCCACTTTAACCGCCAGATCTCTCAGTGCTTTAGCAAAGCCTGCTATCTCGGTATATTTTTCTCCCTTACATCTTAATGCAACCAATATCGCCGACTTCAATATATCGTCTATCTCGTTCTTAGTGATTTTCATTGCTATTTCATACGCTTCCTCGAGAGGGAGATTGTTACCTTTCAAGAGAGTCTCTAGAACTTCTTTAAATTCCATAAGTAAGACCCTAGGTTGTGGGATAGATTAGCATTTAAAAAATAACTTATGGGTTTATCAAGCCTTGGGTTTACAAACAACCGGTGCATTTGGGCCTTGGTCTTCACAGACAAGGACTACTTCGCTGGCTTCTTGAGTGGCGCTCATGGCTATCTCCAGAGAGGGTAGATTTAGGAGCCACTATTTAAGTAATGCGTTGAGAAACTCAATTTGTTCATAGAACTTAATAGGATCGAATTTGTCCGGGGTGTCTTCTAATGAACCTAGCCATTGGCTCCTTCCTCCAACGACAATCCTTCCATTTGAGAAGTCAAAGACGTTATCTGAAAGACCTAGTCCATCTACTTCGATTATCGAAGAACAATATTGCTCAAATATCTCCATTAAAGATCTTGCCTTAAACCAACGAGGAATGAATAGTAAAGTTCTGGACGTACTTGAGTAATAAGAGAATAATATAAGTGAAGTTAGACTATGTCCATAACCATACCATAACGCATCATAGTACGTGAAGAGACATGTTTCATCGCCCTCTCTAATTAGAATTGGTAGTTTGGTTTCGATTAATTCAGACACAACGTTTGCGAAAAACTCACCCTCCCTTAAACTGCGTAAAATTTTATTCTTATATTCGACAGCTACTGCTATAGCGGGATTCCACGTAAGGACGTCGACTTTTGGAACAATTTTTCCGGAAAAGTATAATATACCACCGTAGCTCTCAACAGGTTTATCTGATATTACATCTATTTTCCCGCTACTCATACCTGAGGGTAAGCACGGTATTCTATTTGGTATATACACATCACATTTCCAGTCGCTTACGATTCTAACATCAACTTTCTCCACTACAAATTCACTAAATGAATTCCAAAGATACTGCAATCGCAACGATATATGGTCTAGAGGTCTCATACTGAATGAAACCAACTCCGTGCTCCTTTCAAAGAGCGATTTTAACATCACTACTTATGGCCCCCAGCCCCGGGTGTTTCTAGACGAACTCTATCTCCTTTCTTTAGGTTAAGTTCGAGATATCCGTTTGTTTGTACAACTTCGCTTCCACTTCTGTAAACAACTATCCTACCAGGACTACCGTTCGTACCACCTATGCCGTAAGAAGGGAATCGAGTTTGTGACAATAGGGTAATTACAGTTATATCATCTAGCGATTCAAACTCCCTTACTATTCCGTCTCCTCCCTTCCTTCTTCCTTTACCACCACTGTTACGTCGAATGCCATATTCTGTAAATAGTATAGGTAACTCTGATTCTATTACTTCGATAGGTGTGTTTAATGTGTTAGTCATTCCCCACTGTACGCCGTTTTCACCATCTTCCCACTTGGTGGCTGACCCACCGCCACCATTGGTTTCGTAATATGTCCTATCTTTATAGGATATGATGAGGTTAGACATTGTCCCAGGACCTAAAGATGGTACTTCATCAGTTATTTTGGAAAACGCTAGAATAATACTTTGCAAGATTCTCTGAGATGTTTCTAGGTTACCGGCACCAACTGCCCGTGGATAGTTAGGATTTAGTATACTACCCTTTCGAGTTTTTACATGTATCACATCATATAGGCCTTGATTAACGTCCTTTTGTGCCCCGAAAAATGATTTAATGAAGAAAGAAGCCGCAGCATAAGATATTCCCTCTACAGCGTTAAGATTGTAATCAACTTCGTCATCACTCTCTGTAAAATCGAAGAACACCTTTTCTGTATCTATTTTTACGCTAAGACGTATATGAGCAATATCTAAGTTAGGTAGCTCCAATGGTATTTCAGAGGATCCATGGGTTCCTGCTAAAGGTATTAATGTTTGGGCATAGCTTTCCCTAGTAATCTCTATATAGCTATCTATGGCGCTTTTTATGAAATCCAGGGTCTTCTTTTCAATGAACTCTTTTAATTGCATGTAGCCCCAACGTATAGATGACAATTGGGCATTAACGTCAGCTACGAAAAGTCGAGGATTTCTAACTGACCTTGCTAAATTAGTAGCTTCTTTAGAGAGGACCCAGTTGGATGCTGCCCTAATTGGTTTTATAACTATGCCTTCTTCGTATAAGTACTTGGCGAAAGGATTTAATGAACCGGCTTTGGGCCCTCCTATGTCCACGTAATGTGCTTTCACAGCTATATAGAAATCACTATATCGCGACACCATTGTAACGTCATTTAAATGGGTTCCAGTAAGATAAGGGTCATTAGTCATAAGCACGTCTCCAGAACCTAGGCCTAAAGATTCGTATGCTTCTATGAGCTTCTTAGAGGCCCATGCCATGCTACCTAAGTGTACGGGAATGTGTTCAGCCTCTGCGACAACTCTTCCGTGAGAGTCAAATATAGCACAAGAGAAGTCTAGTCTTTCTCTTATGTTTGGAGATGAAGACGAGTTTCTTAGGACTACTCCCATTTCTTCTGATATGTAGGAAAGTGTTTTTTGTACTATACCAACTTTAAGCTCATCCATCGTTCTTCTAACACCATAGTTCTATTAGGATTGTGAGGCAAAAAGTCCCCCCTCTCATTCCGAGGCTTTTTGCCTCCGTCCGGGGGTCGGCGCGCTCGAGACGAAGGTTCCCGAAGATGAATAAAAGTTTTGATTCTGTTAGTAAGCTAGATGGATTCTTCCGAAGACTAAATGGGCTTCTGAATGTTTACTATGTCACACTTCCAGAGTTCGATTACTTTTCCATTATTCACTCTGATTATATGGAGTTGGAGCAATGACTATCTCATACATACTTCTAAATCGGTAGTTCGAAACAGTATAATAATATCTAGTACCAACGACTTCTTAGTACTTAATGTTACTTCGCTGGTTGTAGCATTAGATGGATATACTCTTTATCGAATAATTGCTACTGAACCACCCGTTACTGTATATAAATTGGCAAATGTGTTCAAGTTACGTGATTCTACCATAATATTCTTCCGAATAGTTGAGAATACTACTTTGATGTTCGATAGCACACAGTTACAGTACTACAATAAGCCCAATTCAGGTCTTAATGTTATTATTGATATGAAAAACGTCATCGGCTTCATAGTTATATTAGTAGAGATAGTTAGACGTGCAATGGCTTTAGAGTATAGAGGGTGAGAGCTAGAGTAGTATATCACTCAATTTTATAAGAGATTCATTGCATATTTTCATCTTACAGAACCTAACGCCTTCCAACTCCAGTAACCTCTTTTTGAACTCTCTTCCGAGTTTGTAACCACCTACGTCTAAGTCTTTTGGAACAACTCTATGACATGGCACTACTATCAGTTTTTCATTGGATGCTAACATTTTCGCGATCGCTCTAGGATGTGTATTCAAAATATTGGCTAGGTCTGAATACGTTACGACTTTACCTATGGGTACTAAATTGAGGATTACTTCTAGTAACTCCCGTTTCGTAGTTTTATCTAAGGTTCCCACCTCTGATTAGACGGTGGTTAAGAAATGGTTATGTATTGGTATCGTTGTATTAGCGGAATTTACGATCCTGTAACTAGGTGCAATCTACTAGATACAGACGTCTCAGCCCACTTCTGTCTAATATGTCCTTTACGAGGTAAGGAGTGTAAGGATCCAGTGTGGTTTAATGATATGAAAGAAGATTCATTGAAGAAATTATTTGACAAGCTAAGCTCGGTGGAGTAAAAAGATGATATTTATTTATCTCGATGAGCTCAGTAAGGAGATAGCTCGATTATGTTCCTTAATATACAGTGAGCTATCTCACAAGCTCTCTATAGTTTTCGATCCGATATCCTTCGTTAACTACTTCATGATTTATATCGAACCTACTGTTTTGAGCGATATTGTCGTGATCGGGGTCATGCCAAAATTCGATGTTAACGTAGCAGTGAGATTGGCAAACTCCTTTAGAGCCTTTTCCCTAGAGCCTAAGAACCTAATTATTAATGCCGAATCGTACGTAGAGGTTATAAATCTCAAGACCCCAGGAACGGATTTCTTTAGAAACTCGAAGGTTGTGTCTGCTCATAACTACGTTCAGTTAACTTATAAGACTTTGGAAACGTGCTTCAAATACGTACTGGAAGACATTAAACCTTCACCGCGATTAGAGCTTTTTCAAGAGGATTTAGAGAGCGTCCGAACTCTTCAACGTTCGGATCAAGTTCCAGAAAGTCATTTAAACTCTTTGTTAAAGATAGTTGAAAGCTCCAATCCAATTCTCACTACACCTTCTGTAAATCTGTTCGCTAAAGTACTTAGTTTTGAAACGAAAAGGGAAGTAAAAGAATACATAGAATTTAGCAAGGAAAAAATATTCGAATATGATATTTTAACTACTACCTCAGAAGAACATTGGATAAAACATCTCTCACGATATGCCCACATTTATGTTTCACTTAACGTCGATCCACTCATTGCATCGTATTACCTCTTGAAGATATACGAAATTCTAAAACAAATCTAATGTTCGTCTCGATGAAATTTCGCCTGCTATTGGTTCTAACATTTTCCTCTTTACGACCTCTATGTCGTCTCCGAAGTTTCCTAATACCCACATGAGCTTGACTAATGCTGTTTCAGATAGCATATCACCTAAAGGCGTTACTCCAACCTCTAAGAGCTTCCTCCCCGTTGCATATACGTTTAGGTTCGTGGTACCGTAAATGCATTGAGTAGTCATACCTACGAAAATACCATCTTTAATGAGATTCCTGATCGTACTAAGTAGATCTTCAGAGATATGACCCATACCAGTACCTTCTATTATTATACCCTTATAACCTCTTTCTTTAATTATATCAAAAATGTCGCTTTTCATTCCAGGGAACATTTTGACTAAGAAGGCGCGTTCATCGAATTTGTTAAGTAATCTAGGAATAGAATTAGACCTCTTTCTAAGATCTTTTTCTATGACCTTTAACTCATAGATCCAAGGCCAAACGAGCGCTATGGGCTTGGAGCATATACTCTTAAATGCATCTCTTCGCGTGGAGTGCATTTTTCGTGTCCTCGTGGCTCGATGAACGACGGCGTACGTGTCACCGGTCTCACCGTGCATTGTAATGACGACCTCTGCAAACGGAGCCCTTGCAGCGACTAGGGTGGCTGCAAGTAAGTTGAAGGCAGCATCACTCGAAGGTCTGTCAGAAGACCTCTGGGCTCCTACGAACACTACTGGTTTATTCAACTCTTGAATGGCAAAAGAGATGGCAGCCGCTGTATAGCTCATAGTATCAGTGCCATGAGCTACAATTATCCCTTTAACATCGTCCCTTAACAGTTCCTTATGCACTTCTAATGCTATCCTTTCCCAATTTTTCGGTTTCATGTTCTCTGAAAGTATATCTAATAGTTGTTCAGTTTCTAGATCAGCTATTTCTTTTATTTCCGGAATATCTTCAATGAGCTCATTGGCGCTTAGGTAAGGTTTAACTGCACCAGTTTCGTAATCTATCTTCGATGCAATTGTTCCGCCAGTCCCAATTATTTTTACTAAAGGGAATCCAGGTCTCCTTTCGACCCTCTTACTTTCTCGGTGTGAAACTTTCTTCTCATACTTTCCAAGTACCTCTATCCTTTCGATATTTTCTTTCTTTATACCTATGTTGTAACCATTATCTAACTTAATTACTATGGTGTCATCGCTTCTTGCAAGTGGTAATACTAGGCCACTAACCTCTAAACCGTCTTTTCTTACTACTTTCACGTAAGTTAAAGGTTCTATTTCATTACCCACGTTCAAAATCTTCTCCCGCCGTATTTCCATCTTAGTAGCGAATTTAGAATTTGGTCTTTTACCGCTCGTTTAAGTAAAAATTATAGCTTTGACTCACATTCCAATCTTTTCGGAAAGTAGAGAGGTGTAATTAGTAGTGACCGAGTTCACCCTTTTACGAATAAACTTAAGCTCCGGTAAGTCTAAAGACGAGAAGGTTGATGAGAAGACTTTGAGAAAGTTCTTGGGAGGTAGAGGTCTCGGAACCTATTTGGCACTTAAGGAAATACCTAGGAACGCTGATGCTTTAGGTCCAGAAAACAAACTCTTCATTATGTCTGGACCTGTAACTGGAACTGCTGAAGGTTTCGAAGCTGGTCGAACCCACGTAGTGGCCAAGAGCCCCCTTACGGGACTTATTGGAGAAAGTAACATGGGCGGTAGGTTCGCTCCATGGATGAGGTTCTCTGGATATGATGGTCTAATTATAGAAGGTAAAAGCGAGGAACCAGTTTGGATAAGTATAGTAAATTCCGAGATTACCATCCACAGTGCAAAGGATATTTGGGGGCGGGGAACTCATTATACCGAACACTATATCAGGAAGAAACTAGGCGTAACGCCGAAAGAAGGTGCTGTTCTAGCAATAGGACCAGCAGGTGAAAATAAAGTTAGATTAGCTAACATAATTCATGCTGGTGGACGTGCTGCCGGAAGAACTGGTCTAGGCGCCGTAATGGGTTCTAAAAACTTGAAGGCGATTTACGTATACGGAGAAAGGAAGCCCGAAATAGTTGACAAGGAGAGGTTCGAAAAAGGCGTCAAACTTCTAAAGGAAAAGATAGGCAACCATCCAGTAAGGAAGGCTCTGAACAATTACGGAACTGCGGTTTTAGTTAATATAATCAATGAAATAGGTGCATTACCTACTAAGAACTGGACTAAGGGTACTTTCGAAAAGGCTGAAGAGATAAGCGGTGAAAAAATGGCTGAGAAGTACTTGGTTAAAAGCAGGGGATGTTGGGGTTGTCAAATCGAATGTGGTCGATTGGTCAAAACCTACTCGCCGGAATGGGGTGTACCTGAGGGATCCAAAGGTCCTGAGTACGAAACTATATTTGCAATAGGATCCAATTTAGAGCTTTCAAACTTAGAAGCAATAATTAGACTTAACCATGTTCTAAACGACGTTGGTATGGATACAATAGAATTCGGTAACACCGTAGCTGTCTTAATGGAACTCTACGAAAGGGCACAGAAGGGCGAGCTACCCCAAGATAAGGCGGAGGAACTATTTAAATTACTCGATGGTCTTAGGCCAATCTGGGGCACACCAAATCCGGTCCTTGAACTTATCTACAAGGTAGCTACAAGAGACGGAATTGGCGAATACATGGCAGAAGGAGCGAAAAGGTTAGCTGAGAGATTTGGATGCAATTGCGTTGCGGAGGCCAGGGGCATGAGTTTACCAGCGTATGATCCTAGAGCTATAAAGTCTATGGCATTAGCCTATGCAACGGCAAACAGGGGAGGTTGTCATCTCAGGGCGTACGCCGTGAGCTTTGAAGTCCTAGGTATTCCTAAGAAAACTGATCCGCTAGAGGTCAACGTAGAGAAGGCTAAAATGGTTAAGGAACAACAAGACTTCTTTGCAGCGATAGATAGTATGATAGTATGTAAGTTCAACACATTCATGACACCGTCTCCCGAGGACTACGTTGACCTATTGGCCGGTGTGACCGGATGGGACGTAACAGCGGAAGAGATAATGAAGATAGGAGAGAGAATCTACAACGTAGAGAGGCTGTTTAACGTACGTGAAGGCGATCCCGGTGATTACTTAAGCAGAAGGTTGATAGAAGAGAAGCTACCCGATGGCCCGGCTGCGGGTCACACTGCAAAGGACGCTCTAGAAGTAATGCTCCCGGCTTACTATGAGTATAGAAAATGGGAGAACGGAATCCCATCAAAGGAAATATTAAGAGAGCTAGACTTACAAGAGTTCGAATACATAATTGCTTGAAAAATACTTCTTCAATAATTCTGCCATTAAAGTCAATCCGGATAATGCTATGCCAACTATTTAATTATTTTTATTCTATTCGATTTTAAGTCAAGGTAGAAGTTAATGTAAGATATTACGTGCGAAGCTAAATAACTCTTTTTACCGATTGATATTACTTGTGAAGGACGTACGTCGCTGGGTAAGTCTATATCATGTTGTGGACCAATAACGAAAGCTAGGGTCTTGAAATACTTTAAGGAGGTTACGTCCTCACCTCCCTCTTTGAGGAAAATGATGGGCATCTTTAGATTTTTAAGAACGAACTCGAACGAATCGCGAGTTCTTGTACAACCCTTCGATAACCCTAACATACATTTCCTAATACATTTGATTGCATCAATCTCAGTTCTGAGATCACAATCTAGCGACTTACCATCGAAATATAGCGTCAGTGGGGGGTTAGGCGGTCCTTCGAGGGTTACAATAAATTGGGCATCTTTTCTAACACCTTTCGTAGTCCATAGACTTGCTCTCAACATTCTAGCAATTACGTCGAGACGACCCGTTCGCGATGCAATACCTTTCCCCGGAAAATATGGCGAGGTTGTTGCGGTAAGGGATCGGGTTATGAACAATCTAATCAACTTTAGTAGAGTCCCCTTCTCTTCCTTTCGTGCTCAGGTCTAACCTTCACTAAACCATAGTGTACAGCGCAGCTTACGCAATAACATTTAGTTAGTTTATACTTTGGTATTATTGCGCCCTTCTTTTCAAGTTCCCTTGCGAGCTGAGGATCGACTGGGCTATACCACTTGGTTACACAGATTGCTTTATCGGCTGGTATTAACCTCCCGCAATTGTCGCATTGAATAACACCACTTCTGCCTTTGTCTCCCTTGTGACGCCCCCTGTTTTCCCTCTTCTTTGGCACTCCCTTACACCTAATCCTTACTGGCTACGCGTTGGGATTTAAAGGTTCTGTAGAAATTGCAGTTACGAATTCTCTGCTCCAACCGTTACAGTGTGAATACACTTGTACGCTTCAAGATATTACTACATCGTAGACACTGTTAGATGGTTTGAGGAAAATGAAGATAGACCTTAATACGGCGAAAATACTGAATGAGCTTCAATACAACTTTCCCCTAACCCCAACTCCATTTCGCGATATAGCGTATAATCTAGGTATAAGTGAAGATTACGTTCTAAAAATTGTGAGAAATCTAATGGAACATAAGATAATTAAGAGGATAGGATTTACCGTAAACTACAAGTCACAAGGTAAGGTCGCGGCTTTAGTGGGCGTTAAAGTCTCTTCAAGGGAAGACATTGAGAGGTTGAGAATGGAACTTTTGAATAATCAAGAAGTTACCCATAATTACCTTAGGGACGATCCTGACTTCCAAGTATGGTTTACAATTAAAGCCCCAAGTTTTGAAATATTAAAAAATGACGTTGCTGAGCTCCTAGAAAATAAATTGAAACTAAGTGACTACGTCATCTTGCCTAGTAAACGTGTTTGTAAGGTAAGTGTAAGGTACGATCTAATAAAGGGTATAGGTTGGAGTAAGCCGACTGAACAGCCTAATGACGTTCCTAAACCAGAAGAAATAGGTATACCGCCAACGCTCCCTCGCGAAGTTTCCAGACTAAAACCCGTCTCAAGACCTTACTTGGAGATTGCTAAGAAATATGGATTGTCAGAGGAGGAATTATTGAATATAGTGAGGCTGATGCTTGAGAAGGGTATACTAAGAAACCCTGGTGCAAGCGTGGATGGTGATAAAATCGGTTTTAAATACAACGTAATGACTGTTCTAAATGTAGACGATACCGAATATGCATGCAAATTCTTAAAGGACGAGGTATGGGAAGCTTCACATATTGTTGAAAGAATAGTTCCCGAGAGATGGCCGTATCCGGTATATTTCGTTTTACATGCGATGAAGAAAGACGTAGTTGAAGAAGTAATAAACAATGTTATCAGGCATCTTAAGCCTATAAGTTACAGAAAACTCTATAGCATAGAAAATCTAAAGCCTGGTGTTGCGCGATAGCGCAAGTCGGCGTTTTTGTGATCAAAAAGTAATCGAAATCCATGAGATTACTTCGAAATCCGTAATACCAAGGTACATAATTAATAAGGGTCTCCCGAGATAGATTATAGTGAGGGTGAAGCGTCGTGGTACACACAGGAATTAGCTGGGCAGCTGAAGTTCTAAGGAGGTTAAAGGGCGTTGACTTCCCAGTAACCAAGGAGCAACTAAAGGAGAGGCTTCAAGGCCTCTATTGGAGAGGCATACCTATAGAGAAGCTACTCGAAGAAATCGAGGTAGAGCAATTCGAGACTCCCGCAGAGGTCCTACACTACTTAGCTGAAGCAGCAAGGAAGCTAGAGTACAGCGGTCAAGTAGCTCCAGGCGGAAGGGTTGGAATTAGCTGGGCAGCTGAAGTTCTAAGGAGGTTAAAGGGCGTTGACTTCCCAGTAACCAAGGAGCAACTAAAGGAGAGGCTTCAAGGCCTCTATTGGAGAGGCATACCTATAGAGAAGCTACTCGAAGAAATCGAGGTAGAGCAATTCGAGACTCCCGCAGAGGTCCTACACTACTTAGCTGAAGCAGCAAGGAAGCTAGAGGAGAAGGGTTTCTCGGCTGCCACGATCGCTTAGAGCTTAAATAATTCTTTTTTTTTATCACGTGTTTTCTAGGGTAGGTTTCTCAATCCATACAACATCCAAGCTAACGCATTTACACTCTTTTGAGAGGAAGGACGAAAAGGAGGGCTCTGTTCTACCATTATCACCACTAATCAATTCTTTAATGTAGAGTCCTCCTTCTCCTTTTATAAGTGAAATGAAGGTAGTATTATCCACTTTAGCTGCCTTCACCCAGTAAACCTTCTTGGTCCTAACCATATCTTTACGCCTGTGTAGAACCCTTGTTGGCGTTTGTTGGGAAACAATAGTATTTTGGAAGAAATCCTCGAGAGCCTTAAGTTCGTCTTCAGTTACTGTCTCGGTACATTGTACCACAGCAAAATACGTCTTTTCCTTTAACGAATCTTCTCCCTTCAATCTCGGAACCTCGTCCTTGTTACTATACCGTATAAACTCAAAGTAAACATCGTCGTTTGAATACTTTATTTTAGTGACGTCGACGTACCTGCGTTTAGGTTTTACTACCTTAGCTATGAACGGTCTACCAGAGCCCAAAGTTCTCACATCAACGTCCTCTCGGCCTGCCGCATGAAGCACGACTTCCTTGGCCTGAAATACATTAAGTGCCTCTTGAAGGTAACCTTCTACGCTACACTCGTATTTCCAGATACTTTGAGAGCATCTTCTTGAGAGTTTCTTATAGATACCGTAAACGTAGATAGGCTTTATCTGAAGCTTTAATTCATTATTCTTTAAGTCAATTATTATAGTAATGTCAGGATCAACGAAGTCTGGCTCTTTCCTTAGCTCTTCTTTGAGTATTTTACCAATCTCTCTTTTAAACGAGTTCTTTATGTTCTCGGCATATGGTAGCTTAAATTCCGCTATCAAATCTCTATGCCTCTCTTCCATTTCACCACAATTTGTACATCCTACCACGAAGCTCTCAAATTCCATTCCATCCAGATAATCTAATATCTTCTTGGACCATGTCTTAACTAACTCATTCCAGTTGTTTCCGCAAACGTAACACCTCTTCAATTCGTGGATGTTAAGGTTCATTGCGATAGCTATCTCCTTTGTTTCTTCACTAGACAGATTGCCGAGGACGGTCACTAAACTCGATTCATCTTCTATTCCTTCCCTTACTCTTCTATCCATCTCCATTATTATAGTTCGTCGTAAAGCGGCTCCACGCTTCTCGTTACCTAACCCCTTCCCAAGTCTTGCAAACAGTGATCCCAAACAATGATCGCATAAAGGGTATTTCTTTACGATTTTAAGCGATTTCTCAATAATGTTTTGATCGTCCACACTGGACCCCCTCCCGATTGAAACCTCAGTTCCTATAACGGTTCCTTGCCTTCTAGGAACCTATCAATAATTATATGGGAAATGATAACTACTTGGTCTAAAGGGTATCTCTCGCTTAAGCAATTCAGTTTAGAGGGATCTATCACAACAGGTAATCTAATATTATTAAGCGAACATTCAAGGAAGTTTTCGAAAGAAGGTGGTGGACAAGCACTGTTAACGTCTATACCCGTGATCTCCTTACCACCCTTAATGGCTCTAAGGATTCCAAGGATGCTTTCACTATCAGGATACAGTCGTCTTACCTTTCTAGGATCGATTACTAATACCAAGTTTTCTTCAACCTTTATTACCAATCGTGTATCTCTTCTAATTGAATTAGATAGAAAAAGAGACGCGTTTACTATTAATGGGAAAACACCGAGCTCGAAGTCGTTGCAAATTCTGACTTCTCTTAGGATACTTTCTTCGACCTCAGAGGGGGCTTTTTTGGATATGGCTCGATCATCGCTTGTATGCTTACCAGACCCACTGGTCATCATCGGTTCCTCTAATCAGTGTAAGTTTCCAATCCTTTTCACTCTGATCCTCAATACACCGTCTTGTAGCTCGCATCTAACGTCTACTCTTTCGTCCCCAGTGCCCCTTCTTCTTAACCATGTTCTAATTAACGATGCTATTAGGAAGGCTTCTGGTGAGAGTGTTATTGGTATTCCTTCTTGTTTCAGTATTTTATAAGCCGGATCGAACACGCTACCATGTATCTCAATTACTATTTCCTTATCGGATTCTTTAACTACTTTAGCTTCCTTAGCCACACCTAGTTTCTTCAGTATGTTCGTCAAGCTAGGTCCTAGAGTTCCATCATGCCCATCTAGTGATTCTTCTAGATTATTAATTAGCTTAGATTCAAGTAGTTTCGAGAGCAAGTCGCCTAGTTCCGATATTAGTATTTGGGTATATGCGATAGCTGAACTTCCGAGGACTTTATATAATACCTTTTGGTAGGCTAATATTACAGCATTGACTAGTGCTGAATCAATGCAAACGTGCTCATGAGAAAGGGTGTCAGCTTCCCTTTGGATTTCTACTTCATGTTGGAAGGAGCTTCCTGTTGGAGTCATAGGACCTCGTCAAACCACTCTTTATCGCAGGTCCTAATAAGATCTTTCTTACGATAGCTAACATCGTTTTGAGGAGAAAAGGTGAATGCTCACTGCAATTTGCGCTACTCTTCGAAGCGTAAAATTCCTTAGTTAATAATATCTGTTAGCATCCCTCGTTGATGTGCAATCTTTATTTCTCTAGCTATCCTCCTTCCAACGCTCATGGGCTCGTCCCAGTAGTAATAGCTATAGGGGCTACCATTTACGTATATGTTAGTTCCCGCTACTATTCTCCCGGAGAACTCGAATACGACTATTTCACCATCATCTTTAACTATAGATTCCAAGCAGAAAGGTCCGACCAATTCCTCTCCTACGAACTTCTTAGTTGCATTAACGAAGTTCTCTGCGTATTCGTAGACTTTGATAAGTAGGCTTTCCCTTAGAACCATAGGGATGTTACCAATAACTGTAAAGGATGGCATTACTCCTATTTCATCTAGAATCCGTGGGGGTAGTCTTCGTAGGCCATCTACGTTGCTTTCATACCTTATATCCATTCCGGTTATTTCAATTCTATTCATGATCTTCGAGTTAAATATATGAAAGTAGGCCGGTACGCCTATAACGTATTCCTGAATTATGTAATTACGATCCTTCAGACCCAATTTTTCGAGTCCTCTCTTCACCTCATCTGAAGAAGTTGCTATGAAGTAACCTCTACCGCCCTTCGCTCCACCGAGCTTTACTATTACAGGGCGATCAACTTCGTCTGGACTGTTGAATCGTTTTGGTATTTTAATACCAGCCTTTTCTAGTAGTTCCATTTTCTTATCTTGCTCGGATTCCCAGAGCAAGATCTTTCTACTCCCAAAGACAGGAACTTTGAAGTCGTTCACAATGGAATGAGCACCAATATACTCAACGAAACTACCGTGAGGTATAACTATCGCGTTCTTGCTTATCAAGTACTCTTGTGTTTCTCTATTAAGTATTTCTTTCCATTCATTAACAATTATAAACTCATCTATTAAGTGATTGAAGTTTCTATAGAACTTAAGTCGATCCTCTTTAACTATTAATATAGTTCTTAAACCTTCTTTCTTTGCGCCATGAAGTAATTGAAGTGAACTATGACTTGCTACAGTTGCTAGAGAAACGTCTCCTTTATGGTATTCTTCTACGATTCTCTTTAACTGCATACGCGGACGTCCCTCTTTGAAGGGTTCATCATTTAAGTAAAAGTACCCTTTGCTTAGTGAGATTGATGGGGAGATGGACTGCGATGTCCGCTGTGAGGGCTAACGAACTAGATGCAGCGATAAATAAAGCGGTTACGTGGTTAAAGAGAAAGCAACTGCCATGTGGGGGTTGGGGTGGATGTGATAGTTCTCAGACTGGTTTAACTGGTCTGATCGTGGTTGCCCTTGTAGATAGTGGTATACCTCTCTATGACATGAGTATAGTTCAAGCGGTTAGATTCATAATAAGTAAACAGCGAGATGATGGATTCTTTCAATGGAGTGGTAGCGGACCTGGATCATACTATGGATCTGCGAGAGCTATGTTAGGGGTTTTAGCTGGAACTCCTAGGGACGAACTCGCTTCAGTTAGAGTTGCGATAGAGAAAAATATTAACGCTCTCTCTGATGGTGAGCTAAGCTGCGGAGGGTGGGAGGCTAATCCTGGAACAGGTTTAAGCCATTGGAGCTCAGCGGAAGTGCTTTTCTCAATATGGTACGCTGGAACTTTATTCATTAATGAAGATTGGAGATGTCCGCTTAACTACTACGTAAGATTCCGTAAGTGGTTCCTGAAATCCCAAAGCTCTCTAGGATCATGGGACGGAAACTGTATTGACTGCACCGCGCGAATACTCACCTTCCTAAATCTCTATGGTTACAGTGGCCCTGAAACCATATCGGCCACTCAGTTCTTGTTAGCACAACAAGAGCCCGACGGTAGAGTGGGCGAAAGTCCTTGGGCTACTGCGTGGTTCATGTTAGGGTTAATAACACTCAACGTTGAAGATAGGTTAATTCAAGAACAAGCACGTGGCGCCGCTCGAAGAGCTCTTCAAGTATTGTTAGAGTCCCAACTCGAAGACGGTGGTTGGCCTATATTCTATGACAGTGATACGTCTTTCGAGACTGTTACTGCCACAGTTCTATGGGCGTTAGCAGTTTATAGGAACTCGTTAAAGGGCGTTAAATCGGTATTAGGTGTATAAAGCTATGGGAAAGGTGTCTATAGTAATACCAACATACAACGAAAAGGAAAACGTTGAAGTACTTTTAGAAAAACTTAAAGACATACTAGAGAAAGAGAATATAGATTACGAAATAATAATTGTTGACGATAACTCGCCCGATGGAACTGCCGAAGCAGCAAGGAGGAGAGCAAGGGAGCTTGGGATAGAAGATAAAGTAAAAGTAATAGTTAGAAAGAACGAACGAGGTTTAAGTAGCGCAGTATTAAGAGGATTCGAGAAGGCCGAGGGGGATGTTATAGTTGTTATGGATGCTGACTTACAACATCCACCCGAAGTGGTGCCTAAGCTAGTTCGTAAAATCGTGGAAGAAAACTGCGATATAGTTGTAGCAACGAGGTATTCAAAAGAAGGAGGAATAAAGGAGTGGAGTCCAATCCGTAAGATAATTAGTAAAGGTGCTTCGATTTTGTCATGGATATTGTTACCGAAGTCAAGGGGACTTAGTGATCCAATGAGCGGATTCTTTGCAATTAAGAAAAATGTGATAGAAGAACCACTAAAGAAGGGAATATTTAATCCAAAAGGGTTTAAAATACTGCTTGAGATTATAGCTAAATCTAATTACAAGAAGCTATGTGAAGTACCATATATATTTCAAAAACGATATAGTGGTACTTCGAAGCTTAACCAGAAAGTAATTTTAGAATACGTAATACATCTCTTGGAACTGGCACGATATACTGGAGAACTGAAGAGGATGTTCAAGTTTGCGTTCGTCGGTTTACTTGGTATATTCGTCAACGAAGGCTTTCTATATTTATCCTATGAAATACTGGGACTTCGCGAATTGTCTCAACTCGGTCTACTTCTGTCCTCAGCCATAGGATTCGAGGCGAGCGTTATCTTTAACTTCTTAATTCACGACAAGTACACGTTTCGTGATTTAATAGATACATTTACTCTGAATGCCAAACTGAAGCGGTTTGTGCATTATCATAATGCAAGTATATTAGGACTAGCTATACAAGTGACTGTGTTGTTCGCTTTAGTGTCAATGGGTATACATTATCTGATAGCAAACTTGATAGGTATTATAATGGGCATGAGCGTTAGATATAGCTATAGCATCCTCAAAGCATGGTCACAATCTTAAGTTTAAGAAACTCAAAAGACAGTCAAATCCATTTTCAATTTCGTTAATGAGTTCACCCTTTACTATAATGTCTTCTATCCACATAATTAAGGATATCGTGATTATTGATAACAGTGGACTTAACAGTATATGAGAAGTCATGAGATCTAATGAGAATATTTCACTTGCCTTTATTATTAACGCTACGCGAAGAGCATTTAAAGGATATACTAAAAGTATCGAGGTAATGGCAGCGAGGAGCTTCCTACTGATTGAAGTAGTAAGGGGTACCAGCATAGCTAGTAACATAGGGATAGCGCGTAGTGATGAGCATCCAACTAGATATCCTACGAGGCCTATGTTTTCAACTCTTATGAATGGTCCATAGTTAGTGAAAACCATTTTAGCTTTTATGCCAATTATTTGGAATATTGCGTCGTTGAAAAATATGTCCGGCTTGAATAAAGGCTCTAGATAAGACCAAGGTACTAAGTTTAACAATCTCGGCAAAAAGTACCCTGAGAAAGCCATGAATAGAACGAGTAACCCCCTCTTACATTTACTGTTTGATGAAAGGAGAATAGGGATCCAGAGAAGTTCAATTAGGATAACTTCCCAATATTCGAGCTCACCTCCAAGTGTGTGAATAATTAAAGCATGAGTTGTAATTGCTAGCAAAGAGATTGTAGATAACGCTCTCAATAATCCAGCTTTGTCAGCAACCTTCAATCCGATGGAACCCTCGGGCTACGCGAATCTGAAGAATAATAATAGCACTCGTATTCATCTAAATTCGGTATTATTCCAAACGTCTACGAAATTAATATGTAAAATAATATGATGGCGATAAGTGGTCACAGAAAAACAAAAAAGCTTAGTCATACCCGCTTAGCCCTTCTTAAGCTTATCCCAAGAGCTATAACGATAATGGGTTGGTTGAGATGAGCTCTCTAGTAGACTTCGGAAGAATATGGGAAGAAGGATTTAAGGGAGGGAGGAAACTATTCGGTCTAAAGGAAGAAAAACCACAAGAACCTCTTAAAAGGAAAGTATTCAAAGCGAAGTATCAACTCAGAAAACAAATTGACAAAATAAGCTTCATGATAAACAAGCTCAAGGAACGGGATGAACAACTGTTCACGAAACTGGTTGATGCCATAATGAATCACGATCAACTAAGGGCCAAGGTCTTCGCTTCGGAGATAGCAGAAGTTAGGAAACTAGCGAGATCGTTATACTTCACGCAAGTCGCTCTCGAAAAGCTAGAAAATAGATTGGACCTATTCATTACACTAGGGGATTCGGCAAGTACAATAGCACCCATAGTACCTATACTCGATATGCTGAAGAGAGAGGTAATGAGACAAGTACCGGAAATAGGTATAGAAATAAGTAAGATTTATGACGATTTAGAGAACGTAGTAACCGAGACGGGTCTCTACGATGAGTTAACTGGTGACACGATACTGACTAGTGAGGCTAGGAAGATACTAGAAGAGGCGAAAGCAATAGCCGAACAAAACATGAAGGAGGAATTCCCCTCTATAAATATACAGCAAGAAATCGGGAAGTCGAAGTTAGGCTAAGCTTTGTGTCATAGAACACCGTATTCAGGAGCTTCTTTCCAAGCGGGATCACCATGTTTGAGTGCTACAGTGCTTGAAGCAACGGCCTTGGTTGAATCTCTTTCATAAATATAGCTTTTATAATAGCTTAGCTCTGGTTCATCGCACTTACATTCCCAAGCGTAGCCGGCATTGCCAAAGGCATCCACGAAGAAAACTACGGCCCCGCTGCCCTCTGGAACGTTGTCTTCAAGCCACCCCTTTATATTCATTGCTGTAACTAGTGGCTTTTCATTATATGCTTCTAGAACCGCCCATGCTACTGCAGCCGTATCAGCTAGGACGTTTTTCTTCATTAGACGTAGTAGCGGATCCGGTGCATCTAGCATTTTGGGATCTATGGTACCGTTGTATCCTATCCAAACAACGTTGGAAATTCCTACGGGCTGTATGTTCTGGGTAAACTCCTCGGTTCCTTCTATGCTAGTCTTTCTAGCATGAATAAGTAGGGTAGATTCACTATAATACCGATTTAATAGGTCTATTCCCGGTTCATCGGTCCAGATCGGTTTGGGGGACCGGTACTCTATATATCTATTTTTATTCGTTATTACTATAAATCCCCAACCATCCGGATGGTTTGGCTCTTTTTTACTGCCCCATCTTTTAGCTCCTAGCGGATCATGAAGTGCAGCAGATATCATTGCATTTATTAAATCTTGCGTGGGGTTTCGTGCGAGTAACATCCGGCACAAGGTTCTATAGCACCTCTTGGGAACTTGCGGGTTAGGGTAGTAAGATAGAGATCACTGATTGCGTCTCGTTAAGTTTCTCTTGAAGGTGCATTGCCGAGGCAGCTATTAGTATCGTCTGAAGCAAATAAGTAATGAGTAACAGTAGCCCACCTAGAGTAATCTCTATACCCAGGATATTTATTAAAGCGGCTTTTTTCACTTAACCTCACCGTTATCCTAAACATCCAACAAGGATATTTGAGGTCATCTTAATATATGTCATATATACCACTTTGAGATAATTACCTTAAAACTAATAGTTATTTCGTAGGATATCGGGGATGGGATATAGCAAGTAGACTTTTCGAGTTTCTGGGTGATGTTAAGAAACTAATAGATCACGAAATCGAAACTTTCTTGCAAGGTTCACCTGATATTTTATATAAAGCAGCTCAACACCTTCCTAAAGCAGGTGGAAAAAGACTAAGGCCAGCACTAGTCATACTAGTTAGTAAGGCCCTAGGAGGTACGTTAGAGAACGCAATCTATCCAGCATTGTCGATTGAATTAATGCATAATTTCACATTAGTTCATGATGATATAATGGATCGCGATGAAAAAAGAAGAGGAATACCAACAGTTCATGTAATCTACGGCGAACCAATGGCGATCTTGGCCGGGGACCTCTTATATGCTAAATCGTACGAAGCGTTGCTAAAATCTCGACTAGCACCAGATATTCTCAAGAAAATGACTGAAGTTCTAACTTGGGCTGCTGTAACGCTAGCAGAAGGACAAGCACTCGATATGACCTTTGAAGAGAGATGGGATGTAAGCGAAGAAGAATACATGGAAATGATAAACAAGAAGACGGGATCTCTATTTGCAGCTTCAGCAATGTTGGGCGGACTCGCTGCTAACAGAGCAGACCTTCAAGAACAACTTAAAGAGTTAGGCTCGAAAATGGGGGTTGCGTTTCAGATACGCGATGACCTATTATCCTTAATAGGTGACGAAAGTAAAACTGGTAAAAGTAAATATAATGACTTACGTGAGGGCAAGAAAACACTGATTGTTATAAAGGCGTTGGAAAGAGCTTCATCAACGCAACTAGAGACTTTGAAAAATATTTTGGGTAAGAAGGATGCTAGCCTAGACGAACTAGAGAGGGCATTTAGAATATTAGAAGAAACTGGAGCGCTTGAATATGCGCAAAGGAAAGCAGAGGAGCTCGCGGAAAGAGCAATATCTATAGTGAAATCATTACCCGTTGTTGACGAAGATGCCCGTAATATACTTATCGAACTAATAGAATTTGGCATAAAGAGGGAATACTAGAGATGTCGGTATACGAATTCCCGAAATTATTTGTTGAAGGAATTGACGGTGAAGAATATTTAGAGATAACAGACAATAGTGCAAAGATATCGAAAGAACCCTCATCTCCTAAACTCGGAAAAGTACCTCTAGAAATTGATCTTGAGGAGATAGTAGATCTGCTTGGCGAAAGGGTAAAGCGATCCTTCGCTGTATATAATCCACGAAAAAAGGTCGTTATTTACGTTAGAGAAGGCACACCAATTAAGATCTTGAGGGTTGATCACAAAAAAGTATTAATTGAGTTAAGTGAAGGAGATGAAATAAATTTGGACAGTACGTATGCCCATGGAATAACATCGAAAGGTGAGTATAGAAGATTTCGCAGCAAGGTGAAAGGAATAGTAGTTCTGGTTCACTGGAAACCTTTGGGAGGAAGGGACATTTATCACGTTATAGTGGCGGAAAGAAATGCTGTGAAGATGGTTCCCTTAAGTGATGGGAAGGATTATTAGTGGAGCCGCCGGCGGGACTTGAACCCGCGACCACCGGCTCTCCCGCGCAAGAGTTAAAGTCGTTACAAGGCCGGCGCTCTGCCTGCTGAGCTACGGCGGCCCCATCCACCCCGATTCCGAACGATATTAAAAGATAAAGCTTTCGAAATTCTACTAAGAACGTTACACTAAATAGATTAGAAGAACGAATTAATCTTAATATTGAACTACTAGCATTCGATAAGTCGAAAGTTTCGATTAACCAAAGTATATTACGAAAGTTTCGGCTTTATCTCAATACTTTAAACTTCAAACCCGATAGTTACGGGTTGAGTGAAGTGAGT